>JAPZTO010000004.1 GCA_027532775.1 Beijerinckiaceae bacterium | reverse complement strand
GTCGACGAGGTCGACCTTGTTCATGAACACCACCAGCGCCGGAACGCCGACCTGGCGCGCCAGAAGGATGTGCTCGCGCGTCTGCGGCATCGGGCCGTCAGCCGCCGAAACCACGAGGATCGCGCCGTCCATCTGCGCCGCACCCGTGATCATGTTCTTCACGTAGTCCGCGTGGCCCGGGCAATCCACATGCGCGTAATGGCGGTTCTTCGTCTCGTACTCGACATGGGCCGTCGAGATCGTGATCCCGCGCGCCTTCTCTTCCGGCGCCTTGTCGATCTGGTCATACGCCGTGAACGTCGCACCGCCGGACTCGGCAAGAACCTTCGTGATCGCCGCCGTCAGGGACGTCTTGCCATGGTCAACGTGACCGATCGTCCCGATGTTGCAGTGCGGCTTGTTCCGAGAAAACTTTTCCTTGCCCATGAGGCTCTCCTAAATAATGCGCGCCCGGGGCGCTCAACGGTTTGAACTGTCGCCCTTAGGCGTATTTCGAGATCACTTCCTCGGCCACGTTGCGCGGCACCTCGGCGTAATGGTCGAAGACCATCGAGAACGAGGCACGACCCTGGCTGAACGAGCGCAGTGTATTCACGTAGCCGAACATGTTGGCCAGCGGCACCATCGCGTTGACCACGTTGGCATTGCCCCGCATGTCCTGGCCCTGGATCTGGCCACGGCGGGAATTGAGATCGCCGATCACCGAACCGGTAAAGTCTTCCGGGGTGACGACTTCCACCTTCATGATCGGCTCGAGCAGAACCGCGCCAGCCTTCTGGAAGGCTTCACGCAGGCCCTGGCGGGCTGCGATTTCGAAGGCGATCGCCGACGAGTCAACCTCGTGGTAGGCGCCGTCGGTCAGGCTGACCTTGATATCGACCACCGGGAAGCCCGCGAGCGGACCCGAACCGATGACGCTCTCGAGGCCCTTCTCGACGCCCGGGATATATTCCTTCGGCACGGAGCCGCCGATGATCTTCGACTCGAAGGTGAAGCCGGCATTCGGCTCGTTCGGCTCGAGAACGAACTTGATGCGGGCGAACTGGCCCGAACCACCCGACTGCTTCTTGTGGGTATAGTCATGCTCGACCTGGCGGGTGATCGTCTCGCGATACGCAACCTGCGGCGCGCCGACATTCACTTCGACCTTGTGGGTGCGCTTCAGGATATCGACTTTGATATCGAGATGCAGTTCGCCCATGCCCTTGATGATGGTCTGGCCGGATTCCTGATCGGTCGAGACCCGGAAGGACGGATCTTCCGCGGCCAGCTTGCCGAGGGCAATCGCCATCTTTTCCTGGTCACCCTTCGATTTCGGCTCGATGGCCATCTCGATCACGGGCTCGGGGAATTCCATGCGTTCCAGAACAACCTGCTTGTTCGGGTCGCAGAGCGTGTCGCCGGTCCGGCTGTCCTTCAGGCCGATCACGGCGATGATGTCGCCGGCAAAGGCTTCCTTGATTTCCTCGCGGTTATTCGCGTGCATCAGCAGCATGCGGCCGATGCGCTCGCGCTTCTCGCGGGTGGAGTTCGCGAGTGTCGAACCCGATTCCAGCTTGCCGGAATAGATGCGGCAGAAGGTCAGGACGCCATAGGGGTCGTCCATGATCTTGAACGCCAGCATCGAGAGCGGCTCGTCATCCGAAGACCTGCGCTCGATTTCCGCGCCGGTATCGACATCAACGCCCTTGATCGCCGGACGGTCGAGCGGGTTCGGCAGAAAGTCGACAACCGCGTCGAGCAGCGTCTGCACGCCCTTGTTCTTGAAGGCCGAACCGCAGAGGACCGGATAGAACGCGCCGGTCAGCACCGCCTTGCGGATGCACTTGCGGAGGGTGTCCTCGTCCGGCTCGTTGCCTTCGAGATAGGCTTCCATCGCCACATCGTCGAGTTCGACGGCGGCTTCAACCATGGCTTCGCGGTATTCCTTGGCCTTGTCGAGCAGGTCAGCCGGGATCTCGATATCGCGATACGACGCACCCAGGCCATCGTCATCCCAGACGACGCCCTTCATGCGGATCAGGTCGATGATGCCCTTGAAGTCCGATTCCGCGCCGATCGGCAGCTGGATGGCCACCGGCTTTGCGCCGAGGCGGGTCTTGATGTCCGAGAGGCAGCGATAGAAATCGGCGCCGATCTTGTCCATCTTGTTGGCGAACACGATGCGCGGCACATTGTACTTGTCGCCCTGGCGCCAGACCGTCTCGGTCTGCGGCTCGACGCCCTGGTTCGAATCCAGCACGCAGACGGCGCCGTCGAGAACGCGCAGCGACCGCTCGACCTCGATCGTGAAATCGACGTGGCCGGGCGTATCGATGATGTTCAGGCGCTTCTTCTTGCCGTCACGGCCTTCCCAGAACGCGGTGGTCGCGGCCGAGGTGATCGTGATGCCACGCTCCTGCTCCTGCTCCATGAAATCCATGGTGGCAGCGCCTTCGTGCACTTCGCCGATCTTGTGGCTCTTGCCCGTGTAATAGAGGATACGCTCGGTCGTCGTCGTCTTGCCGGCATCGATGTGAGCCATGATGCCGAAGTTGCGATAATCCTCGAGGGGATATTGGCGGGCCATAACGTGTCCTCGTCCTGTCCGGTGCGGGGCCTGAATTTACCAGCGATAATGCGAGAAGGCGCGGTTGGCTTCCGCCATACGGTGCGTCTCTTCGCGCTTCTTCACGGCATTGCCGCGGTTGTTGGCAGCATCGAGCAGCTCCGACGAGAGGCGCTCGACCATGGTCTTGTCGTTGCGGCTGCGGGCCGCATTGATGATCCAGCGGATCGCAAGCGCCTGGCGGCGCTCGGTGCGCACTTCGACCGGCACCTGGTAGGTGGCACCGCCGACGCGGCGCGACCGGACTTCAACGGCCGGCGCGACATTGTCGAGCGCCTGCTTGAAGAGCGGCAGCGGATCGGCCTTGGCACGGCTCTCGATGATGTCGAAAGCGCCATAGACGATCTTTTCGGCAACCGACTTCTTGCCCTCGTACATGACGGCATTCATGAATTTCGTGAGCACGATATCGCCATATTTGGCGTCGGGAATGATTTCGCGCTTTTCGGCAGCGTGACGGCGAGACATGTGTAAACCCTCTTGAACCGGAGCCGAGTTACTTCGGGCGCTTCGCGCCGTACTTCGACCGGCGCTGCTTGCGGTTCTTGACACCTTGCGTGTCGAGAACGCCGCGGAGAATGTGGTAGCGAACGCCCGGAAGATCCTTCACGCGGCCCCCGCGGATCATCACGACCGAGTGTTCCTGAAGGTTGTGGCCTTCACCGGGGATGTAGCCGATCACTTCGAAGCCATTGGTGAGACGCACCTTGGCGACCTTGCGGAGCGCCGAGTTCGGCTTCTTCGGGGTCGTGGTGTAGACGCGCGTGCAAACGCCGCGCTTCTGCGGGCAGCTTTCCAGGGCCGGAACCTTGTTCCGGTTGCGGACAGCTTCCCGGGGCTTCCGGATCAACTGGCTAATCGTCGGCATTCGATGCCCTTCTCTTACCTGTTCCCTCCCGAAGGAGGCCCGTTGGGCCCGAAAGCCCGCATGTTTCAGCCCCTTGCGGAGCCGTCCTGCGCCCGTGCCGCACGAAGGCCGGTACGAAGCGCAAAAACGCGCCGTTCGGGCCATGCCTGAGCGGGCCCAAAAGGCGCCTGAACCAGAGGATCGGACGGACGGACCGTACGATCATGACCGGCTCGACCGATGATCCAGGATCACAGATCGATCTGTTGCTGGTCGCTTGGAAAGCAGCGTTTGATCCGGGTCGTTCCGCGATGGTTCGCGAAGCATGCACAGATCACAGCCTGCTAAGTGGCGTGCTTCTGACTCGGCAGGCCCGGATTGTCAACACCCTTTTCCCGTTTTGACACCGATGCAGGCACGATCTGCGGATTTTGCCCCCGCCGGGGAGGAACAAGCCCCGGACCCTCATGCCACAAGACCCCGCACCCCCGCCCGGGCAGGTTGGAAAGGGTCACGATGCCCCAGACAAAAGGGGCGGACCCGAAGGCCCGCCCCGTGATTCCCGGCGAGGAACGCGGCCGTTTACTCGGCGGCCGGCAGGCTCCGGACGTCGTTCGCCGCTTCGCGCGCATCGGTCTCCTGCTGCGCCACGATGAGATCGTCGCGCCGCATCGCCACCTCGCGGATGCGGTTCATCATCGCACCCGTGCCGGCGGGGATCAGACGGCCGACAATGACGTTCTCCTTGAGCCCGTCGAGCGTGTCGATCTTGCCGTTGACCGAAGCCTCGGTAAGCACGCGCGTGGTTTCCTGGAACGAGGCCGCCGAGATGAACGAGCGCGTCTGCAGCGACGCCTTGGTGATGCCGAGCAGCACCGGCACGCCCTGCGCCGGCTTCTTGCCCTGCTCCAGCAGCTGCAGGTTGATCTCGTCGAACTCGACCTTGTCGATCTGTTCCTGCGCCAGAAGATCGCTGTCCCCGATCTCGGTGATCTCGATCTTCTGAAGCATCTGGCGAACGATGACTTCGATATGCTTGTCGTTGATGTTCACGCCCTGGAGGCGGTAGACTTCCTGGATCTCGTTCACAAGGAACGCGGCCAGCTCCTCGACGCCCTTGACGGCGAGGATGTCATGCGGCGCCGGCGGCCCTTCGAGAATGAAATCGCCCTTCTCCACCCGGTCGCCATCCTGCAGATGGATGTGCTTGCCCTTCGGGATCAGGTACTCGGTCGGCTCCATCCCCTCTTCGTCCGGGACGATGGTGATGCGGCGCTTGTTCTTGTAGTCGCGGCCGAACTGGATCGTGCCGGCCACTTCCGCGATGATCGCCGCCTCTTTCGGACGACGCGCCTCGAACAGTTCCGCGACGCGCGGCAGACCGCCGGTAATGTCGCGGGTCTTCGCGCTCTCGGTCGGGATACGGGCGATCACGTCACCCGCCTTGACCTTGGAGCCCGGATCAACCGCGATGATCGCGTCGACCGGCAGCAGGTACTTGGCATCGCCGCCACGCGGCAGTTTCGCCACCTTGGCATTGGCATCGACAACCACGAGCGACGGCTTGAGGTCCGAGGTCCGGCTCGAGCCGCGCCAGTCCATCACGACGCGCTTGGCGATCCCGGTCGATTCATCGACCGATTCCGACATCGACGCGCCTTCGACAAGGTCGTCGAAGCGGATGGCACCATCGACATCCGCGATGATCGGTCGGGTATAGGGATCCCATTCGACGATACGCTGGCCACGCTTGATCATGTCGCCATCGTCGATCTTGAGCTTGGCACCGAACTGGATGCGATGGGTGGCGCGTTCCTTGCCATCCGGCCCGACAATCGCGATGACCACGTTGCGGCCCATGGCGATCAGCTCGTTCTCCGAATTCCGGGCGACGGCCCGGTTGCGGATCTCGACCTTGCCCTCGAAGTTCGAGTCGAGCGATGACTGCTCGTTGAACTGCGCCGCCCCCCCGATATGGAAGGTACGCATCGTCAGCTGCGTGCCCGGCTCGCCGATCGACTGCGCCGCAATGACACCCACCGCTTCGCCCTGGTTGACCGGTGTACCGCGCGCGAGGTCGCGTCCGTAGCAGGTCGCGCAGACGCCGCGCTTGGTTTCGCAGGTCAGCACGGAGCGGATCTTTACTTCCTGCACGCCGGCAGCCTGGATGACCGCCACGTCCTTTTCGTCAAGCAGCGTGCCGCGCGGCGCGAGGATCTCGCCCGAGACCGGATCGACCACGTCTTCCGCCGTCGTCCGGCCGAGGATGCGGACGCCGAGGCTCGCCACCACGTTGCCGGCATCGATGATCGCGCGCATCTTGATCCCGTTCTCCGAGCCGCAATCGACTTCGGAGATGATGGAATCCTGCGCAACGTCGACGAGGCGGCGGGTGAGGTACCCCGAGTTCGCCGTCTTCAGCGCGGTATCGGCCAGCCCCTTGCGGGCACCGTGGGTCGAGTTGAAATACTCGAGCACGGTCAGGCCTTCCTTGAAGTTCGAGATGATCGGCGTCTCGATGATCTCGCCCGACGGCTTGGCCATCAGGCCGCGCATCGCCGCCAGCTGCTTCATCTGCGTGGGCGAGCCGCGGGCACCGGAATGGCTCATCATGTAGATCGAGTTCACCGGCTTGTCGCGGCCGGCATCATCCCGGCGCACAGCCGAAATGCGGGCCATCATCTCGTTGGCCAGCTTGTCAGAGCACTTGGCCCAGGCATCGACGACCTTGTTGTACTTCTCGCCCTGGGTGATCAGGCCGTCCTGATACTGCTGCTCGTAATCCTTGGTGAGCACGCGTGTCTCGTCGACGATCTGCCACTTGTTCTCGGGGATCACCATGTCGTCCTTGCCGAACGAAATGCCCGCCTTGTAGGCGTGGTAGAACCCCGTCGACATGATCCGGTCACAGAAGATGACCGCTTCCTTCTGGCCGCAATTGCGGTAGACGGCGTCGATCATCGCCGAGATGTCCTTCTTCGTCATGAGCTTGTTCACGACGTCGAAGGTCACCTGCGGATGCTTCGGGAGGTGCTGCGACAGCACCACGCGGCCGGCCGAGGTCTCGTAGATCTTCTTGAAGGACTTGCCGTCCTGGCCGATCCCTTCCCAGCGATACTTGATCTTGGAATGATAGGTGATGACCTTGGCCGCAAGCGCATGCTCGATCTCGGCGAGGTTCGAGAACTGCTTGCCCTCGCCCGGTTCGCCATTCGACATGATCGAGAGGTAATACAGCCCGAGCACGATGTCCTGGCTCGGCACGATGATCGGCTGGCCGTTCGCCGGATGCAGGATGTTGTTGGTCGACATCATCAGCACGCGCGCTTCCAGCTGCGCCTCGAGGCTCAGCGGGACGTGCACGGCCATCTGGTCACCGTCGAAATCCGCGTTGAAGGCAGTGCAGACCAGCGGATGCAGCTGGATCGCCTTGCCTTCCACCAGCACCGGCTCGAAGGCCTGGATGCCGAGGCGGTGCAGCGTCGGGGCGCGGTTCAGCATCACCGGATGCTCGCGGATCACCTCGTCGAGGATATCCCAGACTTCCGGGCGCTCCTTCTCGACCAGCTTCTTCGCCTGCTTCACGGTGGCGGAGAAGCCCTTGGCATCCAGCTTGGAATAGATGAAGGGCTTGAACAGCTCGAGCGCCATCTTCTTCGGCAGGCCGCATTGATGGAGCTTGAGTTCCGGTCCGACGGTGATGACCGAGCGGCCGGAATAGTCGACGCGCTTGCCGAGCAGGTTCTGGCGGAACCGGCCCTGCTTGCCCTTCAGCATGTCGGCGAGCGACTTCAGCGGGCGCTTGTTGGCGCCGGTGATGACGCGGCCACGGCGGCCGTTGTCGAACAGCGCATCCACCGCTTCCTGAAGCATGCGCTTCTCGTTGCGGATGATGATGTCCGGCGCGCGCAGCTCGATCAGCCGCTTCAGGCGGTTGTTGCGGTTGATGACGCGGCGGTAGAGGTCATTCAGGTCGGAGGTCGCGAAACGGCCACCATCCAGCGGCACCAGCGGGCGCAGATCCGGCGGGATGACCGGAACGACCTGCAGGATCATCCATTCCGGGCGGTTGCCGGATTCCATGAAGGCTTCGATGATCTTCAGGCGCTTGGCCAGCTTCTTCTTCTTGAGGTCGGATTCAGTCGTTCCGATTTCCTCGCGCAGGTCAGCCGCCAGCTTCGGCAGATCCATCGACTTGAGAATCTCGCGGATGGCTTCCGCACCGATCATGGCGGTGAAGCTGTCCTGGCCGTATTCGTCCTGGGCGCGCAGGTAATCCTCTTCCGAGAGCAGCGAATACTGCTTCATCGGGGTCAGGCCCGGCTCGATAACGATATAGCTCTCGAAATAGAGGACGCGCTCGATATCCTTCAGCGTGAAGTCGAGCAGCATGCCGATGCGGCTCGGCAGCGACTTCAGGAACCAGATATGCGCCACCGGGGCGGCGAGTTCGATATGGCCCATCCGCTCGCGCCGGACGCGGCTGAGCGTGACTTCGACACCGCATTTCTCGCAGATGACGCCCTTGTACTTCATGCGCTTGTACTTGCCGCACAGGCACTCGTAATCCTTGATCGGCCCGAAGATGCGGGCGCAGAACAGGCCATCGCGCTCCGGCTTGAAGGTACGGTAGTTGATCGTTTCCGGCTTTTTGATCTCGCCGTAAGACCAGGACAGGATCTTCTCCGGCGAGGCGATGGAAATCCGGATATGGTCGAAGACCTGCGGAGCCACCTGCGGGCTGAAGATGTTCATGACGTCTTGTTTCATCAGTCGTCTCCTGGGGGATGCCGGCGGCCACGTCTGGCCGCGAATCCCGATCCGATAACTCTATCCTACGCGATCACGACGGCCGGGCGAGACACGCCGGGCCGGAAAGGGAGGGAACCCCCTCCCCGCCTGCAGGTTATTCGGCAGCCTCCGCCGGCGGCAGCTGGTCGTTCCGGACCTTGGTCGACTGCAGGTCGACATTGAGGCCCAGCGACCGCATTTCCTTGACGAGCACGTTGAAGCTCTCCGGAATGCCGGCTTCGAAATTGTCCTCGCCGCGGACGATGCTCTCGTAGACCTTGGTACGGCCGGCCACGTCGTCCGACTTGACCGTGAGCATTTCCTGCAGCGTGTAGGCCGCGCCATAGGCCTCGAGCGCCCAGACTTCCATTTCCCCGAAGCGCTGGCCGCCGAACTGCGCCTTCCCGCCCAGCGGCTGCTGGGTGACGAGGCTGTACGGACCGATCGAACGCGCATGGATCTTGTCATCGACAAGGTGATGCAGCTTCAGGATGTAGATGTAGCCCACCGTCACCTGGCGGTCGAAGGGCTCGCCGGTCTTGCCGTCATAGAGCGTGACCTGGCCCGACGTGTTGAGCCCGGATTTCTCCAGATAGGCTTCGATGTCGCTTTCCTTGGCGCCGTCGAAGACCGGCGTGGCGATCGGCACGCCGCGCTTGAGGTTCTTCGCCATCGAGGCGAGTTCACCGTCATTCAGCGAGCGGATGGTCGGATCATCGCCGTAGATATCCGCCATCTTGTCGCGCAGCGGCTTGATATCGCCCTGCCGGTAATAGGCGTTGACGGCTTCCGAAACCTGGCGGCCGAGGCCAGCACAGGCCCAGCCGAGATGCGTTTCGAGGATCTGGCCGACATTCATCCGGCTCGGCACGCCGAGCGGGTTGAGCACGATATCGACCGGAGTGCCATCCTCCAGGAACGGCATGTCCTCGATCGGAACGATCTTAGACACGACGCCCTTGTTGCCATGGCGGCCGGCCATCTTGTCGCCCGGCTGGATCTTGCGCTTCACGGCGATGAAGACCTTGACCATCTTCATCACGCCCGGCGGCAATTCGTCGCCACGCTGCAGCTTCTCGACCTTGTCGAGGAAGCGTTGTTCGAGGCGCTTCTTCGATTCGTCATACTGCTTCCGCATCGCCTCGATCTCGCCCATCAGGCGGTCATCGCTGACCGCGAAGAGCCACCACTGCGAACGGGCGAAGCCGTCGAGCGTGTCGCGGGTGATGTCGGTATCCTTCTTGAAGCCCTTCGGCCCGGCAATGCCGAGCTTGCCCACCAGCAGGTCCGCGAGGCGGCCATAGGTGTTGCGGTCGAGGATCGCGAGTTCGTCATCGCGGTCCTTGGCGAGGCGTTCGATTTCCTCGCGCTCGATCGCCTGGGCGCGCTCGTCCTTGTCAACGCCGTGGCGGTTGAAGACGCGCACTTCCACGATCGTGCCCTGCACACCCGGCGGGACGCGCAGCGAAGTATCGCGGACATCGGAGGCCTTCTCGCCGAAAATGGCGCGGAGGAGCTTCTCTTCCGGCGTCATCGGGCTTTCGCCCTTCGGCGTGATCTTGCCGACGAGAATATCCCCCGCCTGCACTTCCGCGCCGATATAGACGATGCCAGCCTCGTCGAGATTCTTCAGCGCCTCTTCCGAGACGTTCGGAATGTCGCGCGTGATTTCTTCCGGACCCAGCTTGGTGTCGCGGGCCATCACCTCGAATTCCTCGATATGGATCGAGGTGAAGATGTCTTCCTTCACGATATTCTCGGAAAGGAGGATCGAGTCTTCGAAGTTGTAGCCGTTCCAGGGCATGAACGCGACGAGCACGTTCCGGCCGAGGGCGAGATCGCCGAGATCGGTCGACGGACCATCGGCGATGATGTCGCCCTTGGTCACGATGTCGCCGGCCTGGACCAGCGGGCGCTGGTTGATGCAGGTCGACTGGTTCGAGCGCTGGAACTTCATCAGGCGATAGATGTCGACGCCTGGCTTGGTCGGGTCCATCTCGTCCGTCGCACGGACGACGATACGGGTGGCGTCGACCTGGTCAACGATGCCCGACCGGCGGGCCGCGATGGCCGCACCTGAATCCCGCGCGACCACCGATTCCATGCCGGTGCCCACGAAGGGCGCATCGGCACGGACCAGCGGCACCGCCTGGCGCTGCATGTTCGAGCCCATCAGCGCGCGGTTCGCGTCATCGTTCTCGAGGAACGGGATGAGCGCTGCCGCCACCGAAACGAGCTGCTTCGGCGAGACGTCCATCAGGTCGACCTTGTCCACCGGGACGGTGATGACATCGCCCGCGTGGCGCGCGACAATCAGATCGTCGGTGAGGTGGCGGTCCTCGTTCACCGGCACATTCGCCTGCGCGACATAGTGCTTCTGCTCTTCCATCGCTGAGAGATAGACGACGTCATCCGTCACCTTGCCATCCACGACCTTGCGGAACGGGCTCTCGATGAAGCCGTACTTGTTCACGCGGGCGAAGGTGGCCAGGCTGTTGATCAGGCCGATATTCGGGCCTTCCGGCGTTTCGATCGGGCAGATGCGGCCGTAATGCGTGACGTGGACGTCGCGCACCTCGAAGCCGGCGCGTTCGCGCGTCAGGCCGCCCGGGCCAAGCGCCGAGAGGCGGCGCTTGTGGGTGATTTCCGACAACGGGTTGGTCTGGTCCATGAACTGCGAGAGCTGCGACGAGCCGAAGAACTCGCGCACCGCGGCGGCGGCCGGCTTCGCATTGATCAGGTCCTGCGGCATCACCGTGTCGATATCGACCGACGACATGCGTTCCTTGATCGCGCGTTCCATGCGCAGGAGGCCCAGGCGATACTGGTTCTCCATCAGCTCGCCGACGGCGCGGACGCGGCGGTTGCCGAGATGGTCGATATCATCGACCTCGCCGCGGCCATCGCGCAGTTCGACGAGCGCCTTGACCACTGCGAGGATATCGTCCTTGCGCAGGGTGCGCTGGGTATCCGGCGCATCGAGGTCGAGGCGCATGTTCATTTTCACGCGGCCGACAGCCGAGAGATCATACCGCTCGGCATCGAAGAAGAGGTCCTGGAACATCTTCTCGGCAGTGTCGACGGTCGGCGGCTCGCCGGGGCGCATCACGCGGTAGATGTCGAACAGCGCTTCCTCGCGGCGCGAATTCTTGTCCACCGCCAGCGTGTTGCGGATATACGGGCCGATATTGACATGGTCGATGTCCAGCAGCGGCAGCTCGACAATGCCGGCCTCGATAAACAGCTTCAGCAGCTTCTCGGAGATTTCCTCGCCAGCTTCGGCATAGACTTCGCCGGTCTGGGCGTTGACGATATCCTCGCCGACATACTGGCCGAGCAGGTCCTCGTCGGTCGCCCGCAGGAAGCGCAGGCCCTTCTCGGCCAGCACGCGTGCGGCACGCGCCGTCATCTTGCGGCCGGCCTCGATGACGACTTCGCCGGTTTCGGCATCGACATATTCCGTCGCCGCCTTCAGGCCCTTGAAGCGCTCCCAGTCATAGGGCATGCGCCAGCCCTTGCCGTCGCGGATATAGGTCAGGTTCTTGTAGAAGGTGGACAGGATCTCTTCGGGATCCATGCCCAGCGCGAACAGGAGCGACGTCACCGGAATCTTCCGGCGGCGGTCGATACGCGCGTGGACGATGTCCTTGGCGTCGAATTCGATATCGAGCCACGAGCCACGATACGGAATGATCCGCGCGGCGAAGAGCAGCTTGCCCGAGGAATGGCTCTTGCCCTTGTCATGGTCGAAGAACACGCCCGGCGAGCGATGCATCTGCGAGACGATGACGCGCTCTGTGCCGTTGACGATGAAGGTGCCGTTCGACGTCATGAGCGGCATGTCGCCCATATAGACGTCCTGCTCCTTGATGTCCTTGACCGAACGGGCGCCGGTATCGACATCCACATCGAACACGATGAGGCGCAGCGTCACCTTGAGCGGCGCCGCGAAGGTCATGCCGCGCTGGCGGCACTCGTCGACATCGTATTTCGGCGGCTCGAACGTATACCGCACAAATTCGAGCAGCGACGCGCCGGAGAAATCCGAGATCGGGAAGACCGACTTGAAGACGCTCTGGAGCCCCTCCTCGGGACGACCGCCCTTGGGCTCGTCGACCATCAGGAACTGGTCATAGGATGCCTTCTGAACCTCGATGAGGTTCGGCATTTCGATTGCTTCACGGATTTTTCCGAAGAATTTCCGAAGCCGCTTCCGCCCAACCAGGGTTTTCGATTGTCCCGACTGAGCTTGCAGAGCGTTCGCCATCTTGATCCTCGTTAAAGCACGTCCGAATACGACGGGAATACGGTCACCGTGGCAACCGACCGAAACCGTTCGCGAACGGCTTGGGTCGATCGGTTTACGAACCGCCAGATCCTTCAGACCAACAGGTCATTCAGACCAAAAGGCCCGCGCAGGGAAACCTGCGCGGGTCAATGATGTCAGGGGCCCCGGAGGGCCGAACTCACTTGAGTTCGACCTTGGCGCCAACAGCTTCGAGCTGCTTCTTGATCTTCTCGGCTTCGTCCTTGGAAGCACCTTCCTTGACGGGCTTCGGGGCGCCTTCGACGAGGTCCTTGGCTTCCTTCAGGCCCAGGCCGGTAATGGCGCGGACTTCCTTGATGACTTCGATCTTCTTGTCGCCGGCAGAGGCGAGAACAACCGTGAACTCGGTCTTCTCTTCAACGGCAGCAGCGGCAGCGCCACCACCCGCCGGAGCGGCGGCAACGGCAACGGCGGCGGCGGCGGAAACGCCCCACTTCTCTTCGAGCATCTTGGCCAGTTCGGCGGCTTCGAGAACGGTGAGGTTCGACAGTTCGTCGACGAGTTTGGACAGGTCAGCCATGGTCATATCCTTCGGCTATCAATCGTTGCATTCGTTTTTCGCGAGGCGGCCCATGATAACGGGCGGCCCCAGATCGGGTTCTTCGTCTCAGGCTGCTTCGTCTCGCTTGGCATACGCTCCGAACACACGCGCCAGCTTCGCAGCGGGCGCGGTCGAGAGCTGCGCGATCTTCGTCGCCGGGGCCTGGATCAGGCCGATCAGCTTCGCACGCAGTTCGTCGAGCGACGGCATGGTGGCCAGGGCCTTCACACCATCGACGTTGAGAGCGGTCTTGCCCATCGCCCCGCCGAGGATCACGAGCTTGTCGTTCCCCTTGGCGAAATCCACCGCCACTTTCGGAGCCGCGACCGGGTCATCCGAATAGGCAAGAATGGTCGGACCCTTCATCAGGCCCGCGATAGACGCGACTTCAGTGCCATCGAGCGCGATTTTCACGAGGCGATTCTTCGCGACCTTCACCGTGGCGCCAGCAGCCTTCATCTCCTTGCGGAGCTTCTGCATCTGGGCAACGGTCAGGCCGGAATAATGCGCGACGACAACCACACTGGCCTTCGAGAAGACCGAGTTGAGTGTCGAGACGAGCTCTTCTTTACCAGCTCTATCCACGTGCTTTCTCCGGATCGGGGCACAGGATGATCCCTGCCCCTCTCTGCGCTCTGCCATCCTCTGGCGGCGCATCGGATGCGACACCCAGAAGGACAACGGTTCATGCGGGTTTCCCCGCCCTGACCCCTTCCCGGTTTCCCGGATCGAGGCCCGCCTGTCCCCCTGGGGATGAACGGGACATTCCCGCGAACCCTAGGGCCGAGAAAACGAATGCAGCGCTTCGGAAGGACGGTTCCTTCGGAAGCGCGAATTCCTTTCCCCATCTATGCAGGCTTGTCCCCCCGGAGATCGGCTCTCCCCGGAAAGCCGCGGCTGGGCCGCGGACGATTAAGCCGGTGACAGAAAACACTCCCCTGATCGCTTGCGCGAACCGGATCGACGCGAATGTCTGACAACCCTTGCACCTGCAGTCTCGGACAGGATTGACTGGATTGGAAGAAAGGATCACCTTGCCCCAACCAGCTCGCACCCTTGTCAGGTGCGACAGAAAAGGACACGGTTCCCCGTGATCCTCTTCCGCAAGCTGTGGTCAATAGTCCCTTGGCGATCAGGACGCAAGAGGGGGCTTGACAAAATCCCGAACTTTGTTTCGGCCAATCATGCCGGAACGGTCTGCCCCGACGCCGTCGTTGCCTCTGCCCGGGCGCGGGAAATCATGAACGGTCGCTCGATGAAGCGGTAGGTCTTGGCAGAAATGACGATCGTCACCAGCAGCAGCGCGGCGATGACCACAAGGTCGATCGCAGTGCCCCCGAAGCTGAAGACCCGGCCGCTGCCCGAACCGGATACGGTGAGCGGAACCTTCGTCACCTTCTCCACCACGATCAGGACAAGACGCAACCCGTAATAGAGCAGCGCGTGGACGAGGTAGATCGAGTAGCTCCACAGGCCGAGCGCCTGGATGGGGCGGCTTTCGAGGGCCCGGGTCAGCAGGCCCCTGCCCTGGCTGAACACCACGATGACGCCGGCAAAGACCAAGGGCGCGAAGAGCGAGGACAGGTTGACCCCGGTCGCCAGCAGATAGCTCGAAAGCGCCATGACCACGGCAACCTCGATCGCGGTGCCGCCCTCGACGACAAACCTTTCCGACCGGACCAGCCGATAGGTCGCCGCGCCGATGAAGAAGCCGTAGATCGCCCGGAACAGGCCGAAATCATGGGTCGCGAACAGATAGATCGGCGAATTCCAGGCCACGACGAGCATCGCGCCGAAAGCGATCGGCAGCAGCGCCTTGTCGAGATGCCGGCGGAAGGTGAGGATGGCGGCGGCAAAAACGAGATAGGTCCAGAACTCGACCGAGATGCTCCAGGCCGGACCGTTCCAGGTGGTCGTCCCGTGAAGGTTGAGCGACTGGGTCATCGTGATGTTGCTCAGCAGCGCCATCCAGGACTTGCTGGCCGTGAACGGCGCTTCCTCGAGCGGCAGCGCCACGAAGGCCTGCAGGATGGCCTTGAGCATCTCGATGCCGAAGAACGCAAACAGGATCGAGAAATGCAGCGGCCAGATCCGCCAGAAGCGCCTCGACATGAAGTCCCGGGCCGAGCCGGCATCCACCAGACGCTGGCCCCAGGCATGCATGATCACAAAGCCCGAGAGAACGAAGAAGAAATCGACGAAGAGTTCCCAGTTCTTCCAGCCGGCCATGTCGCGCAGCGGGTTGTCGATCGGCGCATGGTAGAACGTGATCGCGAGAGCCGCCAGGCCGCGCCATCCGTCCAGGGCCTCGTAACGCTTCGACTCCATGTGGTTCTCTCCGGTACAACTCGATGGTTTCGATCGTGAGTTGCAAGCCCTGCGCCAGCCCCAACGCATAGGGGAGAGGTGTTTCCAGCCCGTGAATCGGATCTTCCGTTCCGCCATGGGACGTTTCCGCCGGGCCTGTCCGGAAACGGTACGGGAGAGCCGGAAACAAAAAAGCCCCGCGCCGGAGGCCGGAAAACGAAAAAGCCCCGCGCCGGGGGCCGGAAACAAAAAAGCCCCGCGCCGGAGGCGCGGGGCGAGGATCCATCAGCCCGGAAGGGCAGAGGTTCAGGCGCCGGCGACGCTCGAGACGTCGACCTTCACGCCCGGGCCCATCGACGAGGAAATCGCGATGCGCTGCAGGTAGGTGCCCTTGGCACCGGTCGGCTTCGCCTTGCTGACGGCATCGACGAAGGCCTTGATGTTCTCGACAAGCTTGACCTCGTCGAACGAGGCCTTGCCCACGCCGCCATGCACGATGCCGGCCTTCTCGACGCGGAACTCGACGGCACCGCCCTTGGAGGCCTTCACGGCACCGGCAATATCCATCGTGACCGTGCCGACGCGCGGGTTCGGCATCAGGCCGCGCGGGCCCAGCACCTTGCCGAGGCGGCCGACGAGGCCCATCATGTCCGGTGTGGCGATGCAGCGGTCAAACTCGATCTTGCCCGAGTTGATCGTTTCCATCAGGTCTTCCGCGCCGACAATATCGGCACCGGCGGCCTTGGCTTCATCGGCCTTGGCGCCCTTGGCGAAGACGGCAACGCGGACCGTACGGCCAGAACCGTTCGGCAGGTTGCAGACGCCGCGGACCATCTGGTCGGCATGGCGCGGATCGACGCCGAGATTCATCGCGATCTCGATGGTCTCGTCGAATTTCGCGGTGGCGCGTTCCTTCACCATCTTCACGGCTTCCGCGAGGGTGTAGAGCTTGGTGCGCTCGATGCCTTCACGGGCCTTGGCGGTGCGCTTCGGCAGCTTCAGTTCGGCTTTGTTGACAGCTTTGTTCATGGCGTTACCCCACCACCTCGAGGCCCATGGCACGGGCCGAACCACGGATCTGCTCGACGGCGGAAGCGATCGTGTCGCAATTCATGTCGACGATCTTCTTCTCGGCGATGTCGCGCAGCTGCGCTTCGGTCACCTTGCCGACGAAGCCACCCTTGCCGGGGGTCTTCGAACCCGAGGCCGGCTTCTTGCCGAGCTTCAGGTTGGCAGCCTTCTTGAGGAAGTAGGTCACCGGCGGCTGCTTCATCTCGAAAGTGAAGGAGCGGTCGGCGAAGGCCGTGATAACGACGGGGATCGGCATCCCCTTTTCCATCTGCGCGGTCTTCGCATTGAAGGCCTTGCAGAATTCCATGATGTTCAGACCACGCTGACCGAGGGCCGGACCCACGGGCGGCGCCGGCTTGGCGTCGCCAGCCGGAATCTGCAGCTTGATAAAGCCGATGATTTTCTTTGCCATGTCTCTCTCCAGAACCCGGCCGGACCACTGAAAGGGCCGTCGGGGGCGAAGGCCCTTCCCCGGGCGGGGTCAGGCCGATTGGAACCGTGGTCCGGCTTTGCGTGAGGGCTTCCGAGAAGAAGCCACCAACCGCCCGCCACGGATTTCGGGCATCGACCGCAGCCGATACCGGAAGTCGGTGCGCATAAGCGCAGAAACAGGGGAAAGCAAGCGAAAAGCGCTTACTTCTGCTTTTCGACCTGGCTGAACTCGAGTTCCACCGGGGTCGCTCGGCCGAAGATCGACACGGCCACCTTGAGGCGCTGGCGCGGGAAATCCACTTCCTCGACCACGCCGTTGAACGAGGCGAACGGGCCTTCGGCCACCTTCACGTTCTCGCCCACCTCGTAGATGATCGTAGTCTTCGGCTTTTCGCTGGTCTCGACGACCTGGCCCTTGATGCGCTCGGCCTCGGCATCGGGGATCGGGATCGGCTTCTTGTCGGCCCCGAGGAAGCCGGTGACTTTCGGCGTGTTCTTGATGAGGTGGTAGGCCTCGTCGGTCAGCTCGCATTTCACCAGCACGTAGCCGGGAAAGAACTTGCGGTCGGTCTCGATGCGGCGGCCGCGACGGACTTCCGTCACCTTCTCGGTCGGGACGAGGATTTCCTCGAACAGATCCTCCAGGCCGCGCAGGGCGGCACCGTTCTTGATGTCATCCGCCACCTTCTTCTCGAAATTCGAGAAGGCATGGACAATGTACCAGCGCTTGGGCCGATCGGCACGGGCGGTCGCAGACATGATCGGGCTCCTCAGCGGCCGATGCCGAGCACAAGCCCGACGCCCCAGCGGATCACCATATCCGCCAGCAGGAAGAAGATCGACGCCACGATCACGAGCAGGAAAACCATGCCGGTGGTGATCATGGTTTCCTTGCGGGTCGGCCAGGAGACCTTCTTGCCTTCGGCCTGCACTTCCTGCAGGAATTCAACCGGGTTCGGCTTCGCCATCGCCCATGATCCTTCTCGTTCCGGCGCCTTGCGCCAAGATCGCTGCGGGACCGCGACCTTTCAAGGGGGCACGGCCGGTTTTCGCCTGCAAGGCCCCGTTCCCGCTCCGCGGGTCGTTCGTGGCCGGTTTGTCAGGGAATGCTTCGTTACATAGTCGGTTGCAGCCGCAGCGTCAATTTCCGTTTTTCCGCCTTTTCCGCTTGCAGGAGCCCCCCTCGCCTCCCATCTTCACGCGCAGGAAAGCGAAGGGAGAACAGGCGTGTTTCGCGGTTTCAGCGCATTGGCTCTGGCAGCGGCCATGGCGCCCTTCTTTTTCTTCGCGCTGATCACGCTCTGGGCCCTCGGGCTGACCGTCGTGACATTCGGCCCGGTGATCTTCGCCTTTGTCGCCTGGATCCTGCTCGCCCGCGCCGCCCGCAAGCAGCGCGCGGAAGCCAGGGCCGAACCGGTGATCGAGGCCCGCATCGTGCGTGAACCGGCGCCGGATTACCCGGCCGAGGCCTACAGCCCGCCGGCCCATTTCGACCTCCTGCTCGGGGCCAAGCACGATATCGGCCGAATCCGCGGTGCCGCCGGCGCCATCCCCGATTCGGCCATTGCCCGGCAGTTCCGTGTGCTCGCGGATGTGGCAGACACCGTCCATGCCCGGTTGATGGCCGAGCCGGTCAAGCTCGGGCTTGCGCGCCGCTATTTCGCCTCGTATCTGCCCCGGGCGGCCGATCTGGCCGAAGGTTATCACAGGCTCCGCAAGGACCAGCCGGGCGACGAATCGCGCCGGGGCAAGCTGCTGAACGTGCTCTATCGGCTCGAAAGTGCGATGAAGAAGGAAGAGGCTGGCCTTTCGGCACCGGAAATGTCGCGGATCGACGCGGATATCCGCATCCTCTCGGATGATCTCAAGGGCTATGACCCCGATTTCACCCGCGCACCGGAACCCATCCTCAACCGCGTCGACGAGATTGTCCGCAGCGCCAGGCGGAAGGGCTGATTACAGCGCCTCTTCGATGAAGACATCCGCCGGCCGGGCCGTCCGGGCCTGCGCAGCCAGCCGGATCGGCGCATTGGCCGCGCCATAGCCGGCATAGCCGCCACCGCGCTGGACCAGCTCGAAGAAGAAGCCGCCATCCAGCGTCTCGGTATAGGCCTGCCAGAACTCGCCCTGCCCGTCCCGGTCATAGAGGATGTCGAGCGCTTTCAGCTCATCGATCTCGGCATCGGTCAGGTCCGTGCGGGCGGCGAGATCCTCGTAATAATTCTCCGGAATCGGCAGCATCGTGATGCCGGCTGCTTTGGCCGCGCGCACGGTGGCCTTCAGGTCGCGGCTCGACAGGGCCACATGCTGCACACCCGAGCCGAAGAAATCCGTCACGAAGCGCGAGGAGAGCGTCCGGTGGCTCTGCGAGCCGTTCAGGACCAGCCGCAACCCGCCGCTCTCGATCACCTGGCTCTGCACCACCCCGCCCGGATCGATCACCGCCTGCGATGGCATTTTCCGCGCTGCGAACAGGGTGGAATAGAAGAGAAGCCAGGTCAGCATCTCCTCGTACTGCATCGACTGCGAGACGTGATCGACCTCGGATAGGCCAATCCCCTCGCCCGCCGGCGCCTGCATCACGAAATCGGTTTCGGCCCAGCGGCTGAGTTCCGGGCCGCGATCGAGAAAATAGAGCAGGCTTCCGCCGAGCCCGCGCACAGCGGGGATGTCGAGTTCGCCCGGCCCGACCGGCCCGTTATGCGGGTCGTCGAACAGCTTGCGCGCCCGTTCCACCGTGGCGCGGGCATCCGCTGTCTCCAGCGCGATGGCGCAGACGGAGGTGCCATGGGTGATCTGGTAGGAATGCGCGAAGCCTTCCTTGTCGCTGTTCAGCACGATCCGGATCGTGCCCTGCGCGAAGAGCGTGACCTCCTTCGAACGGTGCTGGCCGATCTCGGCAAAGCCAAGCGCCGCGAGCATCGCGACGAAACCAGGCCGGTCTTGCTCATGTACCGCGAATTCGAGGAAGGCCACCCGCGCCACAGGGGCCGGCGGCGGCATCGCCACCGCGCCTGGGATCGGCGCGCCGCGCCGGCGGCCGGCATCGTCGAGCAGGCTGATCAGCGAGCGATGGCCATCCACCGCGACCGACCGGGCCGAACCGGCGCGGAACCGGTCATTGAAGATCTCGAGGCTGAGAAAACCGCCATAATTGGTGGCGCCCAGCGCATCCATGAAGCCGGCAAGGTCAAAATCGCCCTGCCCCGGCATGCAGCGCCAGTGTCGGCTCCAGGAGAGGTAATCCATCTGCAGTTTCGGCGCATCGGCCAGCTGCACCAGGAAGATCCGGTCGCCCGGGATGGCCCGGATCGGCGACAGGTCGAGATTGCGCGACTGGATGTGGAAACTGTCGAGCACGAGGCCGACATTATCGCGCCCGGCCCGCCGGACGACCTCCCAGGCATCGCGGTAATCATGGATCAGCGGCGCCCAGGCCAGCGCCTCGTAGCCGACGCGCATGCCCCGCTTGGCTGCCCGCTCGCCCAGTTCGGCAAAATCGGCGGCGATCCGGTCGATCCCGCCCTGGGCTTCCGGTGAAACCGACGAACACACAAAAAGCAGGTCGCTGCCCAGTTCCTGCAGCAGGTCGAATTTCCGCTCCGCCCGGTCGAAGGCCTTCGCCCGGCGGGCTTCCGGCAACCCTTCGAAATCGCGGAAGGGCTGGCATGTCACGATGTCGAGGCCGAGATCCCCGCACATCTGCCGGACCTCGCGCGGCGTGCCCGGCCAGGCGATGAGATCGGTCTCGAAAATCTCGACCGCCTTGAACCGCGCCGCCGCGATGGCTTCCAGCTTTTCCGGCAGGGTTCCCGAAACACAGACGGTGGCAATCGAGGTCCGCATCGTCCTTGTCCTCAATAGGTGATCGTCGCCAGAGCCCGCAATTCCTCGGCCGTGGCGCTGGGAAAGCCGAAAAAGTCGAGATAGGCCGGGATCTGCTCGAACAGCATGTCGATGCCCACCTGGATCGGGCAGCCCCGCGCCCGGGCCGCCTCGAGCAAAGGCGTCATCTCGGTCTTCATCACGACCTCGCCGACCATGGTGCCCGGCGAAATCCGCGCCACGTCCATGGGCAGCGGGTCGCCGGGTTTCATGCCGAGCGGCGTCGCATTGACCACGATATCACAGCCCGAAGGATCATTGCGGCCGGTTTCAACTTCGATGGCGGGGTAATGCGCACGGATCCGGCCCGCGAGCCGGTCGGACATGGCGATATCAAGGTCATGGAGGCGCAACCGTGCCGGGCCACGCCGGGCAAGCGCCGCCGCGATGGCAGACCCCACGCCGCCATTCCCCGTGATGAAGATCGTCGCGCCAGAAATCGCCCGGTTCTTCCGCTCGAGCCCGCGCGCAAAGCCCTCGCCGTCGAACATATCGCCCGCAAGACGGCCATCCTCCAGCCGCTTTACCGCGTTGCAGGCGCCGGCGACCTGCGCCGTCGTGGAGAGCGTATCGACAAGATCAAGCGTGACAACCTTGTGCGGCATGGTGATCAGCGCGCCGGCAATATTGGTGAGCGAGAACAGGGCCGGCAGGAAAGCGGGATAATCCTCGGCCTTGCAGCCCATCGGCACGACGACGCAATCGATCCCCCGCGCCGAGAAGAACGGATTGTAGATCATCGGCGCCTTGAAGCTCTCGGTCGGATAGCCGACATGACCGATGATGCGCGTATGCCCGGTGATCATGCGCCCTCTCCCTGGTCCAGGCGCACGGCCTCGCCGCTCAGCGCCGCCCGCCGGACGGCATCGATGACGGCCATGGTCCGCATGCCTTCGATCCCCGGCACGAGCGGTTCTTCCTCACCCCGGATGACCCGGACGAATTGCCGGATCTGCAGCGGCAGCGGATCGGCCGGCGGCGCGATATGCTGCTCGGCAACAATCGGCTCCCACCAGCCGCGCCGGCCTTCGTTGCGCCAGAGTTCGAGCCGCGGAATGGCGAGCGACGCCTCGGTGCCGCCGATGAAAGTGCAATTCTGCCCGGCCGGCGGATAAGCGGGGTTCTCGGCCGCGCTCTGTTCCCAGCTCCAGGGCGCGGTGATCGTGTCGGAAATGTTCACCGTGCCAAGCGCCCCGGAAGCAAAACGGAGCAGCACTACGCTGGTTTCGTCCACAGGGAAGCCGCGCACGGCATTGTTCTGGATGGCCCGCACCTCGGTGATCTCGCCGCAGAGATGGCGCAGCAAGTCGATGTCATGGCTGAGATTGATCAGAACAGGCCCCGCCCCCGGTTGCCGGCGCCAGTCAACCTCGAAATAGGAATCCGGCTTCAGCAGCCAGAAGAAGCCATGCACGCTGACGATCCGGCCAAGACGCCCGGCCTCGATCATCGCCTTGGCCCGCGCGATCAGCGGGTTGTGGCGCCGGTGATGCCCGGTCAGCAGCGGAATGCCGGCCTTCTCCGCCGCCGCAACCAGCTGCCTTGCGCCGGCAAGATCGGCTGCCAGCGGTTTCTCGACCAGCACCGGCAGGCCGGCATCGATGGCGAGCAGGCCATGCTCGACATGAAGCGCGTTCGGCGTCGCCACCAGCACGCCCTGCGGCTTGCCGGCCGCGAGCATGGCTTCCGGTGTCGGATACCAGGCGACACCCTTCGCGGCGGCGAGGATCCGGCCCTCTTCGGACGGATCGACGATGCTGTGCAGCCGCGCCGCCGGCTCGGCCAGGATCAGCTCGGCATGCCGCCGGCCGATCAACCCTGCGCCGAGCAGGGAGATGGCAACGGGAACGGTCATGGCCGGCCGCCGCGCACGGGGAGAAAGCCGCTCATCCCGCCCCCTCAGCGCATCGTTGGCACATAACCGAACATTTTCGGCAGCCAGAGCACCGTGTCGGGCACGAGGATCATCAGCAGCAGCGAAGCGACCAGCACGCCGACCCAGGGCCAGATATACTGGATGAGCACCTTCATCGGGATGCCGGTGATCGCGTTGAGCACGAAAAGCAGCACGCCATAGGGCGGCGTGATCAGCCCGATCATGCAATTGACCACCGCCACGATGCCGAAATGCACAAGGTCGATGCCGAGCGCATTCACGGTGGGAATGAAGACCGGGATGATGACGAGGATGATCGTCGAGGCATCAAGCAGGCAGCCCAGCACGAGGAACAGCAGGTTGAGCAGGAGGAGGAATGCCAGGGGCGAGATCTCGACGCCCTTCATCAGCTGCTGCACCTGCGCCGGGATGTTTTCCGTCGCTACGATGTAGTTGAAGATCAGCGCCGAACCGATGATCAGCCCCACCGAGGCGGAGGACTTCACGCTGTCATGCATCACCGAGCGGATGTTGCTGAAGGTCAGCGCCCGGTAGAAGAACACGGCGACGATGAATGCATAGGCAGCGGCAATGGCGGCCGCTTCTGTCGGGGTGGTGGCCCCGCCATAGATGCCGGCCAGCAGGATGATCGGCATCAGCAGGGCCGGGAACGCCTTAAACGTGACGGACGGGATCTCCCGCAGCGGCACCGGCTCTTCGAGCGGCACGTTCATCCGGTGCGCCATGTACGTGTTCAGCATCATCATCGCCGCGCACATGATCAGCCCTGGCACGACACCACCGAGGAAGAGATAGCCGATCGAGGCATCCGACACGATGGAATAGAGCACCATCGGGATCGAGGGCGGGATGATCGGACCCACCACCGCCGTCGCGGCGGTAATCGCCGCCGCGTACCCGAGCGGGTAGCGGTTGTTCTTGATCATCATGTCGATGGACATCTTGCCCATGCCGACAACATCGGCCACGGCCGAACCGGACATCCCGGCAAAGACGAGGCTGTTCAGCACGTTGACATGGCCCATCCCGCCCTTGAGGCGGCCGACAATAGCCAGGCAGAACGTGTTGAGCCGGTCGGAAATCGTGCCGGCATTCATGAAATTGGCCGCCACGATGAAGAGCGGAATCGCCAGGATGACAAAGCTGTCATAGAGGCCCTGGATGATCTGCTCCGCGGCAAGGCCCATATCCTGGCCCTTCACCGCGAGATAGACGATGGCGGAGATGATCATCGACAGCGGGATCGATGCCCCGATCGTGGCCATGGTGAACAGCACCATGAGGCAGGAGAACAGCGCGAGACTCATTGGACGTGATACCCATCCTGGATTTCGCGGCGGTCGAGTTCATCCGGATCGGCGCCCCGCGCCACCAGGAAGGCCCGCCAGAAATAGCGGATCACGAGCATGACCGCGAACACGGCATAGATGCTGAAGACGATGTCGAGCCGGATGCCGATCACCGCGCTGCGCTTGATCTGGTAGAAGCTGATATAGCTCCATGTCGCCGGCAGCGCCGCCAGCATGCCGCCACCAATGGCGATGGCCGAAATGATGGCGAAGGCCCGGCGCATGTTCCGCCCGACTGCAATGTAAAGCACGTCGAACCGCACATGGTCCTTCTCCTGAAGCACGAAGGCGCCGCCCCAGAAGACGACCCAGAGCCAGAGGGTCAGGCAGGCTTCCAGCGTCCAGAGGGCCGGCGCGTTGAACACGTAGCGCGCCGCAATCTGGATGAGGAAGACGATGAAAAGCGCGCCCAGCATGAGGGCGGCAATGTCGAGCGCCAGGATCCGCGCCCGATGGATCAGCGAGAGCATCGCCCCACCCCCCGGCAGGAGAAAAGGAAACGCCGCCTGCGGATGAAGCAGGCGGCGCCCGGATTACTTTACAGCGTTGATCTTCTCGACCAGGCCGGCCGGCCAATCCTTCGCGAACTTCGAGGCAAGGTAATCCGCCTGGACTTTCTTGCGGAAGGCCTCGACATCCGGCGTGTAGACCTTCAGGCCCTTCTCCTTGAAGAAGCCTTCGAGTTCCGTTTCCAGCGCCAGCTGCTTCTTGCGACCCGCTTCAGCGGCATCATCCGCCGCCTTCTGCATGGTGGCCTGCTGCTGCGGCGTCAGCTTGTCCCAGATCTTCTTCGAAATGGCGAGGTAGTTCTGGTCCACCAGATGGCTGGTCAGCACGATCTGCTTGGTAACTTCGAAGAACTTCGAGTCCCGTACGGTCGGGAGCGGGTTGTCCTGCCCGTCGATCGCGCCGGTCTGCAGCGCGGTGTAGATTTCGGTAAAGGCCAGCGGCAGCGGGTTCGCGCCGAGGGCGGTACCGAGGAACAGCCAGGCTTCCGTGCCCGGCATCCGCAGCTTCACACCCGCCAGATCGGCCGGCGTCTTGATTTCCTTGTCGGTGCGCAGGTTCACCTGGCGGCGGCCGAGATACATCACCGTCAGCAGCTTCACGCCGAGCTTGTCTTCGGTCTGCTTCTTGAGGTCGGCCATCAGCGGGTCGGAGAAGACCTTCTTCTGGTGGTCGGCATCGCGCAGCAGGTAGCCGGCGGTGAAGATCGACCAGCCCGGGATCAGCGTCGCAAGTTCCTGCGGCGAGGTGATCGACATGTCGAGGTTGCCGCGGGCAATAGCCTCGAGTTCCGTGCCCTGCTTGAAGAGCGTGGCGTTCCAGTGCGGCTGGAACGAGGCGAAGTCCTTGACGGCCGGGCCGAAAATCTCGGTCAGGGCAACGGCGCGCTGGTCGGTCGGCGTAGCCGGGGACGACAGCGTCAGCTTGAGGCCCTGCGCCGAGGCCGCAGTGGCGGTCAGCCCGAGGGCGAGGGCGCTGGCAGCGCCGAGGAAGATGCGACGGTTGAAGATGGTGCTCACGATGTCCTCCCTATGAGCGGTTCTTCCCGTGAGACGTTCCCGGTGTTTCCCACCGCGTCCGGTCTCCGGAACGATTGCGCCTATGCAGGCACGGTTTCATGCGTCGATGCAAGCCGTATGCAGCATGCCCCCGCATTTTCCGCGCCGTGATCTTGGTCTTCCCCAGTTATGAACCACCTGGTTAAAACTGGCAAGCCCGTTTTGTACGAACCGGTGGGTTTACATCGCCGGTCAAATCATTAGGCTTGCCCCCAAGGACAAGAAGATGGCACGCCCGCAGCCGATCCCGGAGGAAACAACCCGCCCGACGCCGCAGCGTCGGAACCCGGATCGCGTCCGGAAGGATATCCTCGCCGCAGCCTGGGAGGAATTCGTCGAGAAGGGTCTCAGCGGCGCCCGTGTTGACGAGATCGCCGCCCGTACGGCCACCTCCAAGCGGATGATCTATTACTACTTCGGCGACAAGGAAGGTCTCTATCTCGCTGTCCTCGAGGATGTGTACAGCGGCATGCGCGCCGCCGAAACCGCCATTGACCCGGTAGCGACCGGGCCGGTCGCGGCCCTCGCCCGGTTGGCGGGCCTGACCTTCGATTATCACGCCGCCAATCCCGGCTTCGTCCGGATGGTGATGATCGAGAACATCCACCATGGCCGCCATCTCGCGCGCTCGAAGGCGATTGCCGACCTCAACCTCTCCGCGATCTCGACCATCCGGGCGATCTATGCCCGGGGTCTGGCGGAAGGCCTGTTCCGGCCGGGGCTCGACCCGCTCGACATCCATATCACCATCTCCGCGCCGGCTTTCTACAACGTGTCGAACCGCGCCTCGATCCGGCAGGTCTTCAACCATGACATGGGCGAGAAGCAGGCCCTTGCCCGCCGGCGACGCAGCGTCATCGAAGCTGTCCTTCGCTTTGTGCTTGCCGACCCGGCCGCCCTGCCGGACCTGCCGGACATCATCGCTTCCGCCTGACCCGCTTCCCGATCGACCGAGGTCCTGTCATGCCTGCCCTGCCCGCCCCCGCCGACAATCCCTGCATTCTCTGCGTCGCCATTACCGGCTCCCTCCCGACCAAGGAAAACAACCCGGCGGTTCCGATCACGATCGCGGAGCAGATTGAATCCACGCAGGAAGCCTTCGAGGCCGGCGCCACCATCGCCCATTGCCATGTGCGCGACGACGAGGGCCGCCCGACATCGGACCCGGAGCGATTCGCCCGGCTCAAGGAAGGGCTGGAGAAGCATTGCCCCGGCCTGATCATCCAGCTCTCGACCGGCGGTCGCTCCGGCGCCGGCAAGACACGCGGTGGCATGCTGCCGCTCCGCCCGGACATGGCCTCGCTCTCGGTCGGCTCCAACAATTTCCCGACCCGCGTCTACGAGAACCCGCCGGATCTGGTGGATTGGCTCGCCTCGGAAATGCTGGCCCATGGCGTCAAGCCGGAGATCGAGGCCTTTGACCTCTCCCATATCGTACAGGCCTGCCGGATGGCGGCGGATGGCCGACTGAAGGGGCCCCTCTATGTCCAGTTCGTGATGGGCGTGAAGAACGCCATGCCGGCGGACGAGCACATCCTTGACATCTATATCGAGACGCTGCACCGCCTCGCGCCCGATGCCCGGTGGTGTGCCGCCGGCATCGGCCCGGAGCAGATCCGCCTCAACGAATGGGCCATCGCCCGCGGCGGGCATACCCGCACCGGCATGGAAGACAATGTCCGGCTCGACCGGAACACCCTCGCCCCATCGAATGCGGCTCTGGTGAAGCGGGCGGCCGAACTCTGCGAAAAATACGGGCGCCCGGTCGCAACCTGGCAACAGGCAAGGCAGATCCTCGGCCTTGCCATGCCCGCGGCCTGAGCGGCGCGGCTCTGGCATCCCCGTCCGGCTCTTTGGGCCCTCCCGGCAAGGGGCCGGATTGACCCTGCTCTGTGTTCATCGCTATATCTCGTGAAACATAGCGTGTTGCGGGAGCCTGATGCCGATGTTCCGCCGCCTTCTCTGCATCCTGTCCCTGATGGCGCTCGCGACGGCGCCATCCCCGGCGCAGGAGCCGCGCCCCGTCCTCGTTTTCGCCGCAGCGAGCCTGCAGACGGCCTTCAACGCCATCGCGGCAGCGTGGCAGCAGGATAGCGGTGGCAAGGTCACCTTCTCCTATGCGGCTTCCTCCGCGCTTGCCCGGCAGCTGGAACAGGGCGCACCGGCCGACCTTTTTGCGACCGCCGATCTCGACTGGATGGACTGGGCGCAGCAGCGCAACCTGATCCGCCCGGAAACGCGGCGGACATTGCTGGAAAACACATTGGTCCTGATCGAACCGGCGGATCGTCCGCCCACGTCGCTGAAAATCGGCCCCGGCTTCGCGTTGGCCGAGGCTTTGGGCGATGGCCGCCTCGCCACCGGGCAGGTGCAATCCGTTCCTGTCGGGCGCTATGCCCGGCAGGCCCTGACCCATCTCGGCCTATGGGAGGCCATCGCCCCCCGGATCGCCGGCGTGGAGAATGTCCGCGCTGCCCTCGCGCTGGTGGCGCGCGGCGAGGCCCGGTTCGGCATCGTCTATGCGACGGATGCGAAGGCCGAACCCCGGGTACGCGTCGTCGATACCTTCCCCGCCGACAGCCATCCGCCGATCCTCTATCCGCTCGCCCTCACCGCGCAGGCCAGCCACAAGCAGGCGAAATCCTTCCTCGACTATCTATCTTCCCCGGCGGCAATCCGTATCTTCGAGGCGGAAGGTTTCCGCGTGACGCGCTGAGGATTGACCGTGCCGGATCTCGCCCTTTCGCCCGAGGAATGGACGGCCATCCAGCTGAGCCTGCGCATCGCCGGGCTGGCAACTCTGGCCAGCCTGCCGCTGGCCATCCTCGTCGCACATTGGCTGGCGCGGAGCCGCTTCCGGGGCAAGGTGCTGGTGGACGGCCTCGTCCACCTGCCGCTCGTCCTGCCGCCGGTCGTCACCGGCTATGTCCTGCTGGTGCTGTTCGGCCGGCGCGGCCCCGTCGGCGCCTGGCTCGAACAGACTTTCGGGCTCGTCCTTTCCTTCCGCTGGACCGGCGCGGCCCTCGCCTGCGCCGTAATGGGTTTCCCGCTGATGGTCCGCGCCATCCGGCTGGGCATCGAGGCGATCGACCCCCGGCTCGAGCAGGCGGCCGGCACGCTCGGCGCCTCGCCGGCCTGGGTCTTCGCCACAGTCACGCTGCCCCTCGCCCTCCCCGGCATCATTGCCGGCGCAGTGCTATGCTTCGCCAAGGCCCTCGGCGAATTCGGCGCCACCATCACCTTCGTCTCGAACATCCCCGGCGAAACCCAGACCATCCCCGCCGCGATCTACGCCTACACGCAGATGCCCGGCGGCGATGCCGGCGCCTTCCGCCTGTCCGTGGTCGCGGTCATCATCGCTCTCGGCGCGCTCGTGGCCTCGGAAATCCTCGCCCGGCGCAGCGGAACCCGGGCGCAGCCGGAATGATCCGCTTCGATTGCCAGCTCGACCGGCGGGATTTCCGCTTCCGCGTCGCCTTCGAGGCCGAAACCGGGATCACCGCCCTGTTCGGCCCCTCCGGTTCCGGCAAAACCACCGCGATCCGTCTGCTGGCCGGCCTCGAAACCGCGAAAGAAGGCCGGATCACCCTCGACGACAGGGTCTTGCTCGATACGGCGCAGCGCGTGTTCGTTCCCCCGCATCGCCGCCGGATCGGCCTTGTCTTCCAGGATGCCCAGCTTCTGCCGCATCTCGATATCCGCGCCAATCTCACCTATGGCCGCTTTTTCACCCCGCGCGACGAGCGGCGCATCGCCTTTGATCCGGTGGTCGATGTACTCGGCATCGGCCATCTCCTCGCCCGCCGGCCGGATACGCTCTCCGGCGGCGAGCGCCAGCGTGTCGCCATCGGCCGTGCCTTGCTGGCCAGCCCGCATCTCCTGCTGATGGACGAGCCGCTCGCCTCGCTGGACGCGGCCCGGAAGATGGAGATCCTGCCCTTCATCGAGCGCCTGCGCGACGAATTCGGCGTGCCGATCGTCTATGTCAGCCATGCGGTCGAGGAAGTGGCGCGCCTCGCCGCGCGGGTGATCCGGCTTGAGAATGGCGCCGTCACTGCCGCCGGCAGCCCGGCCGAGGTGCTGGCACGGGTGGCTTTGGCCAGCCTCGCGGAACGGTTCGAGGCCGTTTCCGTGCTCTCGGCGCCGATCCGCCGCTATCTGCCCGAATATGGCGTGACGCTGCTGGACCACCCTGCCGGCGAGATTGTCGTGCCGGGTCATATCCCCGCCGGACAGGGCGAGGTGCGCGTCGCGATCCGGGCCACCGGCGTCACGCTGGCGGTCGGCCGGCCGGCCCAGGTCAGCGTGCGGACGGTTCTTTCGGGCCGGATCACGGCAATTGACCGGAACGACAGCCCCTTCGCGATCGCGACCCTGGTCCTCCCGGGCGGCCAGACCCTGAAGGCCTATGCGACGCGCCTCGCCTTCGATGCGCTCGGCCTCGATATCGGCGATGACGTTCAGGCGCTGATCAAGGCCGCGACGATCGACGAGCGCAGCCTCTCCATCCTGCCTCCGGGCTGAATTGGCTCAGCTGCCCGGCGAATCCGGCCCCGGTTCCGGCTCGGCCAGATCATCCTCGAACGGTTCCAGCTCCTCGGCGATGGCCAGACGGGTCCGGGCCTCGATCCGCCGATAGGCCGCAAGCAACGCCTGGCCGAACGGTGTCAGCTGGGCACCGCCGCCATGGACACCGCCAGCGGCAGCCAGCACGACCGGCTGCCGGAACATGCGATTGACCTGATCGACCAGCAGCCAGGCCCGCCGATAGCTCATCCCGAGCCGCCGCCCCGCCGCCGAGATCGAGCCGGTCTCGCCGATCGCCTCGATCAGGTCGAACTTGCCCGGTCCGAGCCGGTGGTCAGGGCCCAGCAGGATGCGAAGGCGCGGAACGGCCCCGGCTATGCGGCCTTCCGGGACGGAGCGGAGCGCCCGCGGGGCCATTTCAGCCCCTCAGCGCCTTGGAGAAATAGCTCCCCGTGCGACGGTAGCCATTCTTCAGGTAGAGATTGTCAACCCGCGCGCCCTCCTCGGTATCGAGTTGCAGCAGGCCGCACCCGTCCTCCAGCGCCCGCGCCTCGGCGAATTCGAGCAGCTTCACGCCATAGCCCTTGCCACGATGCTTCCGGTCGACCACGACGTGTTCGATATAGGTAACGAAGCCGTCATGGATGTTGTGGTTCGGCACCATGCCGATCAGCCCGACCAGGTCCTCCGCCGCCTCGGCGATGAACATGCGGTAGCCCGTTGCCCGCGCCACGAAGACGCGCTGGGCATAGGTCTGCATGTCGAGGTCGGGAATGAGCTGACGGATAACCGGATAGGCGCGGTGATAATCGGTATCCGACCGCGCCTCGCGGATGGTGATGGATTCGGTGGTCATGATGAAAGCGATCCTCGTGATCCCCGGATTCTGGCCCGGCGCGCGCCGATCATCAACCCCAAGGGGCGAGGCAGCAGCAGGATTGCCGGGGGCAAGCCGGTCAGCCCCGACTGGGCCAACCGGCGATCAGGGTCTCATCGTGGGTTCGATGTTCCGTCGGAGGAAGGATGGCAGGGGAGGAGGGATTCGAACCCGGGTCTTTTGCTGATCGCCTCTGGCCAAAGGCCAACCGGCGATCAGGGTCTCATCGTGGGTTCGATGTTCCGTCGGAGGAAGGATGGCAGGGGAGGAGGGATTCGAACCCGGGTCTTCTGCTGATCGCCTCTGGCCCAAGGCCAACCGGCGATCAGGGTCTCATCGTGGGTTCGATGTTCCGTCGGAGGAAGGATGGCAGGGGAGGAGGGATTCGAACCCACGACCTACGGTTTTGGAGACCGCCACTCTAACCAGCTGAGCTACTCCCCTATCGGGCGAACCCGAGAGACAGCGCGGATAGCATGGGCCTTCGGGCTGTGCAATCCCTCCTCGGCGAGGAATTGCCGTGCCGCCGGTTCATTCAAGCTGGCTGCGCAGGAACAAGGTTACCTGCTCGCGCAAGGCGGCATGGATGGCGGCGCGGTCGATGCCGGGGGCGTCCGCGCAAAGCTCGCCAAGCCGCGCCATCGCGGCGGGCGGACACGGATCGATGAAGACGTGATGCCCCCCCGCGACACGCCGCCGCTGCGGCACCGGCAGGATGGACCGCATCAGCGTATCGCCATTGCTGGCCGAAGGCACGATGGCATCGCCCGTCGCCTCGTGCAGCTGCACCGGCATGCGCAGGGCGGCGAGCCCATCCGGTCCGAACGGCATGGCGAGCGGCGCGATCAGCACCAGCGCCCGGAGGCGCGGCTCGCGCGGCGGCTGCCACTGCCCGGCCTGCGAGCCGGGATAGCGCGTCTCGGTCACCTGCGAACAGAGGGCGGCATTGCCCGGCGAGTTGCGGCAATAAGCCGGCCAGCGCGCGAAATCCGGCGTCGCCCCGGCCAGCACCAGCGCGGTATAGCCGCCGGCGGAATAGCCGATCGCCCCCATCCGCGCGGCATCGGCATGGTTCGCCAGGCGCGGATCCTTCAGCACCGCCTGAAGGGCCTGCAACGCCTGGCCCGGCCGGTCGGTCGGGGCGAGGCCGGCATCGCGCCGCTCGGTCCGGCCGGCGGCATCGCCGACATGAAGCGGCGCGACGACAATGAAGCCCGCGCGGGCGAGATGGCTGGCCAGATCACGATGGGCGAAGGGTGAACCGCCCGAGCCATGCGAGAGCAGGACGACCGGAAAGCGCCCCTCGGCAGGCGCGGCATCGCGGCGTGCGGCAATTGTATAGGGGCCGGCTTCGAACGGGCTTTCCGCCTCGCGCGTCGGATACCAGGCGAAGGAATCGAACGGCATTTCGGCCGCGACCTGGACACGGAGAATACCGGCGGCGAAGGGTGTGGCGGCGAAGGGCGCGTGGCTCGAAAAGACGAGACAGAGAAAAACAAGCAATCGGGCGAGCATGGGAAATCCAACAAATCGGGCGCCACAGGGGCGATGAAAACCGGATAAGGAAACAGAAAACGACAATATGCTGTCCCCATACGGCCGATCCGCCGTGATTTCAACCCTTGATGCCGCAAATGGTAACCGATCCACGCATCCGGACCGGCAAAGGCAAGGAGATGAGCCGCGTCCAGCCGCGGTTGGACGCCCCTTGCGCCGGCGGGCGGCTCTGGCATGCTGAGCAAACGGAAGGCCGATCCCACTCGATGCGGGGCAGCCGGACCATGCCGAGAGGGGGTGCGATGCGCTTCAGAGCGGGACCTGTCGCTGCTGTTTTCGCCAAGACGGGCCTTGCCCTTTGGCTCCTCGCTGCCCTTCCCGGCGTGACGTCGCCTGCTGCGGCCCTCGATGCCTGCAAATGTGAAGACCTGACAGAATTGCAGGTGACGCTGGCGCGGACCCTGCTGTTGCGCAACCGTTTTGAGGCCAAGGCCCGCGAACTGGCGGACAAGTTCGGCCAGAACCCGCGGGGTTCTGCCCTCTCCGGCGCACGAGGGGCCGCACGCGACTTTCTGGAAGGAACAGACGAGAACTCCGCCGCCTTTGGCTTGCCGCCGGTCAAGCCGGGCGAGCCGGCGCGTGTCGAATATGTCAATCGCGGCATGCAGGAGCAGCAGAACTGGCAGGACGCGTTTCGCCGGACCGGACAGATCCCCCAATCGACGGGCATCAGCGACGGCATGCGCTGGAACGAATTCGGCGAACTCGTGGTCGATCAGGCCTACCGCGACCGGATCAGCCAAGAATGGAAGAAGGCGGGCAAGAACCTGTGCGACCCCGTCAACCCGAAGAAATTCATCGAAGATTTGTCCGTCGGTGCGAAATGCGCCGGCATCGCGCGGGCCAATATCGAGCACGAACTCTCCCATCAGCGCACCTGCGAACAGATGGGCTTCTGGGCTTTCCGCGACCGCCCGCCGCATCTTCTCATGCAGGACGAGGTGAAAGCCTATACCCGCCAGGCCGAGGTGCTGGCGGGCGAAATCCAGCGCGTGATGGGGCTGAAGCGAACACGCGTGGTTCAAAAGCCGATCGGTGCCTGCCCCGAATGCTATCTCGAGGTGAAGGTGGAATGCCTGCGCTCCTACCATGTCAACGGCGCCAAGGGTGGTATTGTCTTCCGGCAGGGGCTGGTCTGCAATGTCTACAAGCCCTTCTCGCTGAAGAGCGTGGGCATGTCGAAGGTCGAATTCTCGATGACGCCCAAAGGCGAGACTTCGGCCGGGACCTACAGCTACGGCGGCACCACGACCGGCGCGAAATTCTCCGGATCGGGACTTTACTCAATCGCCGTCGGCGAGAACGACGCGAAGATCACGCTGTACAGCGAGGGGATCGCCGATACGCCGAAAGCCAAGGTCGAGGACAAGGGATCCGGCACCTTCACCATGACGCCGCTCGAGAAGAATTGCGACGAGTGAGCACTGAACGAAAAACGGGCGACCGCCGAGGATCGCCCGCCTTCATCTCAATAGCATGGAGGTTCCATCCGGGATGCCAATGCACCCCGGCCTGGCCTGCGCTCAATCCTGGATATTGGCGACGACGCCGGCGCCGACGGTGCGGCCGCCTTCGCGGATGGCGAAGCGCAGCTTCTCTTCCATCGCGATCGGCGTGATCAGCTCGACATCGAACGAGATGTTGTCGCCCGGCATCACC
>JAPZTO010000003.1 GCA_027532775.1 Beijerinckiaceae bacterium | reverse complement strand
AATCACGAACGTCATCAACAACAACGTGGTCCAGGCCGGCCGTAACCTCCTGCTCGGCCAGGGCATGAGCGTGATCCTGAACGAGTTCGCTGCGAACCCGATCGCGATCAACGGCATCAACACCACGGTGCTGGGCAACCTTGGCCTGACGACGGTCGGCACCACCTGGACGACCAACGGCAACATCCAGAACTCTCTGGGCCAGACCCAGACGGCGATGAGCGTTGTCGACCAGATCCAGGCCAGCTTCGGCAACTACTCGTCCTTCATCCAGGACCGCTACGAGATCAACAAGGAATTCTCTTCGAACATGAAGACCTTGGGTGACGATCTCGTGGCTGCCGATGTGGCCGAGGAATCCGCCAAGCTGACGGCGCTGCAGACCCAGCAGCAGTTCGCGGTCCAGGCCTTCTCGGCCGGTTCGGCGAATGCCCAGTCGCTGCTCCGCCTGCTCGGCTGATCGCCGACTTACGGAAAACAAAAACAGGGGCGGTGGAGAAATCCACCGCCCTTTTTGTTGTCGGCAGGGGCGCAGACGCTTCCGCAACCGCCCTTCCCCACCCTCCGGCAGATGTAAATCGTGTTTCCCCGCACCGTCCCGAACAGACTGAAAGAATTGAGGAACACGAATTGTTAAGGTTAACAGGGAGTGATCCGTTTACCTTACCGAAAGCTGGATTGTTAGGGTTAAGTTTCATTTAGAATTACCGGGTGCACCTTCTGCGCATCGAACACCACCCTGCATCTCAAGAATGAGCCTGCAGGACGGCATCAACCGCAGCAGAAGGTGCATCCATGTCTGTCGTTTTCAACGCCGCCACTGCGGCCAACGTCAACATCCTCCAGACCACGAACCGTCTGTTCCAGATCTCCCAGAAGCGGGTTGCTACCGGCAAGGCGATCTTCGGTGCGGCAGATGACGCGACCAAGTATACCATGTCCGAAACCATGCTGAGCCGGTCGGACAACCTGAACCGCGTCAACAACAACATCTCGACGGCCCTCAAGACCCTCGAATCGACCGATCTCGCCCTGAAGCAGGTGCGCAACCTGCTCCAGCAGATGAATACCATGGCCTCGGACGCGCTGAATGCGGGCTCGACGCCGACCATCCAGGCCAGTTCGACCGCCAATATCGCGGATACGACTGCGGTGTCCGGCGCTTCGGCGGGTCATCGCCTGTCGATCACCTCCGACAACGGCAAGAACTTCACCTACACCTTCACAGGAGCAACGAACGCGACCTCCTGGGGCCAGGTGGCGCAGGCGCTGAACAACGCCAATATCGGCGTGACGATGCGCTTCCAGGTGAACGGCACAGGCTCGGTCGTCATCCTCGAGGCCACCGACGGGAAGACCGGCTTCACGATCGACGGTGCCTCGTCGCAGCAGGTCATCGATGACATGTCGGCCGGCCTCAACTCGGGCTATGACGGCACCTATGCCGGGTCGCGCTTCGTCAACGGCACCTCGGCACCGACGGGCTTCGGCGGCTCGAACCCGATGGGCCTGCGCTTCGGCACCGGCGGCGCGGTCAGCACCGCCTCGACCTTCGCCGGCTCGTCTGTCGCGGCCGGCTCCTCGCTGACCTTCCTCGGCGCGGATGGCGTGGCCCGCACCTGGTCAACCACGACCGTGAAGAACCTTGACTCGGCCGTCGCGGAAATCAACGCGATGAATGCCGGTGTCCGTGCCGAATTCGTCCAGTCCGCTGCCGGCCAGTTCCGGATTGCCCTGCGGAACATGCAGGGCAATGCGATCACGGTTCTCAACGGCACCGGCTCGTTCGACTCCGTCACCGGGGCCGCCCGCTTCAACGCGGCATCCGGCATCCCCGTGGTCCAGGGCAACCCGATCCTCGGCGCGTCGAACGATGCACGGCGCCTCGAACTTGGCCAGCAATACGAGGCCTACAAGACGGAAATCACGAATGTGATCCAGAACAACGTGGTCCAGGCCGGCCGCAACCTGCTCCAGGGCCAGGGCATGAGCGTGATCCTGAACGAGTTTGCCGCCAACCCGATCGCCATCAACGGCGTCAACACGACGGTTCTCGGCAACCTTGGCCTGATCACCGTGGGCACCAGCTGGACAACCAACGGCAACATCCAGAACTCGCTGGGCGAAACCCAGACCGCGATGACCGTGATCAACCAGCTCCAGGCCCAGTTCGGCAACTACTCGTCCTTCATCCAGGACCGGTTCGAGATCAACAAGGAATTCTCGACCAACATGAAGACCCTCGGCGATGACCTCGTGGCCTCCGACGTGGCCGAGGAATCCGCCAAGCTGACGGCGCTGCAGACGCAGCAGCAATTCGCGGTCCAGGCCTTCACCGCCGGCGCCCAGAATTCGCAGAACCTGCTCCGCCTCCTCGGCTGAGCCGCTCCCCTGCTCCAGCAGATGCCCGAAGGGGCCGGATCCGTTCCGGCCCCTTTCTTCATGAGCGGAGGCCTAGCAGCCGCCGACCATTTCAGGATCGTTAACCATCTTCGCTTACACCTCGATAACGGAAGACCAGCCCGGCGGCTGCCCGTTCGGCCATTCCTGTGGCGGAAATCGAGGCGGAATGACCCCGTCCGCGGAGCCGGAAAAGGTCTGAACCGGTTTTCGTCGCCCGGCGAAAACCCACCTTGTTCGAGGTTTCGGAGCGCCAGATGAAGCCAGTTGTGATGTTTGCGAAGGCCGTCGATAGCCAGCTTGCCGGCAGGACGGAAGAGGCCAAGACGCTCTACAAGAAGCTTCTCCGCTACTACCCCAACTCGTCGGAAGTGCTCGGAAACCTTGCGGTTCTGGTGAAGAAGGACGGCCATATCCAGCTCGCGGAGCAGATGCTCCAGCGCGCCGTCCGGGCCAATCCGGAGAACTTTTCGGCGCTGACCACGCTGGCGAACATCAAGCTGGCCGAGAAGAATTTCTCCGAGGCCAAGCGCTACAATGACATGGCCCTGGACATCCAGCCGGAAGACCCGGATGCGATGGTCAACGAGGGCGTGCTCCTGATCCGCGACAACAAGCTCGACGAAGCGGAATGGTATTTCTGGCAGGCGATGCAGCGTGATTCGCGGCACACCACCGCGCGCATGAACTTCGCCAATGTCCGCCGCCTGAAGCGCGACAACCTCGATGCCTCGATCGACATGCTGAAATCGGTCGCTGCGCAGGATCCCGAGAACACCATCGTTTACCTGATGATCTGCGCCGCCAACCAGGATGCGCAGCATTATGTCGAGGCCCTGCGTGCCGCCGAACGGGCGCTGGAAATCACCAAGGGCGAGAGCGAGGAAGCGCTCAACGCCATGGCAACCTCGCACGTGATCCTCGGCGAACTCGAGGAGGCGATGAGCTATTACGAGCGCTCGCAGGCCATCGACCCGACCAACGTGGCCACGGGCACAGCCTATCTCTTCACGATCAACTACGATGACCGGAAGACGCAGGAACAGGTCATTCTTGAATACAAGCGCCTCGCCGCCTTGCTGAGCAAGGACAAGAAGCAGTATTCGCACAGGTTGCGCGCGCCGATCAAGGATCGCCGGATCCGGATCGGCTATTCATCGCCGGACTTCTACACCCACGTCGTGTCCTACTTCATCGAGCCGATCCTCCGGAACCATGACCGGTCTAAGTTCGAGATCTTCGCCTATGCAAACGTCGTAAAACCGGATGAGCATACGGTTTACTTCAAGAAGTTCTTCGACAAATGGGTCGATGTTGTGCAGATGAGCGACGAGGAAATGGCGGCGCAGATCAAGGCCGACGATATCGACATCCTGATCGACCTTGCCGGCCACACCCACGGCAACCGCCTTCCCGTCTTCGCGATGAAGCCGGCACCGATCCAGGCCACGTATCTCGGCTTCGGTTACACGACCGGGTTTGACCAGATCGACTATTTCATCGGCGACCAGAATTTCTGCCCGCCCGGGTCGGACCCCTATTTCAGCGAGACCGTGCTCAACATCGAGGCCCCGGTCTACGCCTACAACCCGCCGCGCCATCGCGCCGCCGACGTGGTGCCGCCGCCGGCGATGTCGAAGGGCTATGTCACCTTCGGCACCATGACCCGCATGATCCGCCTGAACAACCGGCTTCTCTCGGTCTGGCGCCAGATCCTTGAACGCGTGCCGGGCAGCAAGCTGCGCTTCGACCAGAAGACCTTCGATGACCCGGATACGGTGGAGCGCTTCTACCAGCGCCTCGAGGGGCTCGGCTATGACCGGTCCCGTGTTGATCTGGTCAGCACGCCCGAGCACTGGAACGGCTACAAGGAATTCGACATCGCGCTCGATTGCTGGCCGCACAATGCCGGCACCACGACCTTCGAGGCGCTGTTCTCCGGCGTGCCCGTCGTTTCCAAGCGCGACCGCATCTCGGTCGGCCGCCTGAGCGACATGGTGCTCGAACCGCTCGGCCTCGGCGGCTGGGTCGCCGATACCGAGGAGCAGTTCGTCGATCTCGCGGTTGGGCTCGCCTCGGATATTCCGGCCCTGGCCGAAATCCGCTCGACCCTGCGTGACCGGATGAACGAGAGCCCGTTCTTCGACTTCAAGGCCCGCGCCCGCAGCCTCGAGAACGGCTTTCTCGAAATGGTCCGCCGCTATAACGAGGAGCGCGCATGAAAGCTGTGATCCTGGCGGGCGGCCTCGGCACCCGCATCTCGGAAGAGACGCATCTGCGGCCCAAGCCGATGATCGAGATCGGCGGCAAGCCGATTCTCTGGCACATCATGAAGATGTACTCGTCCCACAATGTGAACGAGTTCGTGATCTGCTGCGGGTACAAGGGCTACCTGATCAAGGAATACTTCCAGAACTACTTCCTGCACATGTCGGACGTGACGTTCGACATGTCGAAGAACCGGATGGAAGTGCATCGCGAGCAGGCCGAACCCTGGCGCGTCACGCTGGTCGATACCGGCGAGGACACGATGACCGGCGGCCGCCTCCGCCGGGTCGGCCGCTACCTCCGCGACGAAGAGGCCTTCTGCTTCACCTATGGTGACGGCGTCTCGAGTGTCGATATCTCCGCGACCCTCGCTTTCCACCGCGAGCATGGCAAGCTGGCCACGGTGACAGCCGTTCTGCCGCCCGGCCGCTTCGGTTCGCTCGGCCTCGACGGCGAGAAGGTGACGGGCTTCATCGAGAAGCCGCGCGGCGAAGGCGGCTGGATCAATGGTGGCTTCTTCGTGCTCTCGCCCCGGGTGATTGATCTGATCGAGGGCGATTCGATGAGCTGGGAAGTCGAACCGATGCGGGCCCTCGCCGCCTCCGACCAGCTGCGTGCCTTCCAGCATGAAGGCTTCTGGCAACCGATGGACACCCTGCGCGAGAAGAACCTTCTCGAGGATCTCTGGGCCTCGGGCAAGGCGCCGTGGAAGACATGGTAGCCACGGCCTCGCCAGAATTCTGGCGCGGCAAGCGCGTTCTGCTCACCGGCCATACCGGCTTCAAGGGAGGCTGGGCTGCCCTGTGGCTGGCCCGGATGGGCGCCGATGTGACCGGCATCGCCCTCGCGCCGAATACCCGGCCGGACCTGTTCGGCAAGCTCGATCTCGCACGGCAGGTCGACAGCCATCTCATCGACATCCGTGACCGCGAGGCCTTTGCCGGTCGCATCCGGTCCGCCCGGCCGGAAATCGTGCTGCACATGGCCGCGCAGCCGCTGGTCCGTGCCAGCTACCGCGAGCCGGTCGAGACCTTCGCCACCAATGTGATGGGCACCGTGCACTTGCTGGAGGCTTTGCGCGGCCTCGCCGGCTGCCGCGTGGCCGTGATGGTGACGACCGACAAGGTCTATCACAACCTCGAGCATCCCTACCCCTACCGCGAGGAGGACGCGCTCGGCGGCTATGATCCCTACAGCGCCAGCAAGGGCGCAAGCGAGATCGTGATCGCCAGCTACCGCGATTCCTTCCTCCGCGCCGAGGGCATGGCCATCGCCTCCGCCCGGGCCGGCAATGTCATCGGCGGCGGCGACTGGTCGGAGGACAGGTTGATCCCCGATGCCGTGCGCGCCTGGCTTTCGGGCGGGACACTGGAGATCCGTCGTCCGCAATCGATCCGCCCCTGGCAGCACGTTCTCGAACCGGTCAATGCCTATCTCGTCCTTGCGGAACGGCTCTGGGTCGAGCCGACCCTGGCGGGCGCCTACAATATCGGGCCGCATACCCATGAGGCGGCCACCGTCCGCGATGTGATCGAGCAGGCGCGCCGCCATTTCCCGCAAGCCGCCGTGCGCTATGGCGATGGCACTGCCGGCCCGCATGAAGCCGGCTGGCTGGCGCTGGAAACCGCCCGCGCGCGGACGCAGCTTGGCATCCGGCCGCGCTGGGACATTGCCGAAAGCATCGCCCTCACCATGGCGTGGTATCGCGCCGAGGCGGACGGCCAATCCGCAGCTGCGCTCTGCGATGCCGATCTCCGCGCCTTTGCGGAGGCCGCATGAGCCGCCTCGCGCTCCATCCGTTGCCTTTGGACGGGCTGATCCGGGTCGACCGAACGAGGCTGGGCGATCCACGTGGCTTCCTCGCCCGCATCTTCTGCGCCGAGACGCTGCGCGAAGCCGGCTGGAACACGCCGATTGCCCAGATCAACCACACCTATTCGGCTGCGCAGGGCACGATCCGTGGCATGCATTTCCAGTACGCGCCACATGCCGAGATGAAGCTGGTCACCTGCCTCAGCGGCGAGATCTGGGATGTGGCGCTCGACCTGCGCCCGGCTTCCCCGCACTATCTGCACTGGCATGCCGAGATCCTCTCGGCGGAGAATGGCCGCGCCCTGCTCATCCCGGAAGGCTGCGCCCATGGATTCCAGGCGCTCTCGCCGGATGTCGAAATCCTCTATTGCCATTCCCGCGCCTATGCCCCCGCAGCCGAGGGCGCAGTCAACGCTTTCGACCCCGCTTTCGGGATCGCCTGGCCGCTGCCGGTTTCCGTGATGTCCGATCGGGATCGCGGCCATCCGATGATTGATGACAGCTTCAAGGGAGTTGCCCTGTGAAATGCCGGCATTGCGGCGCGCCGCTCCGCCACACCTTTCTTGATCTCGGGGCCTCGCCGCCCTCGAATGCCTATCTCACGGCCGCACAGCTGCAGGCGCCGGAAACCTGGTTTCCGCTCCGCGTGATGGCCTGCGATAGCTGCTGGCTGGTCCAGACCGAGGATTATGCCGGCCGCGAGGCCCTGTTTACCGAGGAATACGCCTATTTCAGCTCGACCTCGACAAGCTGGCTGAAACATTCGGAAGCCTATGTCACGTCCATGCGTCAGCGCCTCGGACTCGGCGCGGCGAGCTGTGTTGTCGAGATTGCCGCGAATGATGGCTATCTCCTGCAATATGTGAAAGCCGCCGGCATTCCCTGCTACGGCATCGAGCCGACGCGTTCGACCGCCGATGCCGCCCGCGCCAAGGGCATCGACATCGTCGAGGAATTCTTTGGCGTCGCCCTCGGCGAACGGCTCGCCCGCGAGGGCCGCGCCGCCGATCTCACGGCCGCGAACAACGTGCTGGCCCATGTGCCGGATATCAATGATTTCGCCGGCGGCTTCGCGAAGCTGCTCAAGCCGTCGGGCGTCTCGACCTTCGAATTCCCGCATCTGCTCAACATGGTCGCGCTGAACCAGTTCGATACGGCCTATCACGAGCATTATTCCTATCTCTCGCTGACCGCCGTCGCCCGCATCTTCGCTTCGAACGGGCTTGGTGTCTTCGATGTCGAGGAAATCCCCACCCATGGCGGCAGCCTGCGCGTTTTCGCCCAGCGCAACGATACCGGCACGCGGCCTGTCAGCCCGGCGGTCGGTGCTATGCTGGCGCGCGAGGAAGCGGCTGGCATGAAGCGGGTCGACTATTACGCCACCTTCCAGAAACAGGCCGAGGCCGTGAAGGACGGCATCGTCGCCTTCCTGATCGAGGCGAAGCGCAAGGGCCTGCGCGTCGGGGCCTATGGTGCGGCCGCCAAGGGCAACACCCTGATGAATTTCGCCGGCATCCGGCCCGATCTCGTGCCCTATGTCGTCGACCGTGCCGCCGCGAAACAGGGCAAGTTCATGCCCGGCAGCCGCGTGCCCATCGTCGACGAGGCGCATCTCTGGAACGACAGGCCCGATCTCGTGCTGATCCTGCCCTGGAACATCCGGCAGGAGGTGATGGAACAACTGGCCGGCATCCGCGAATGGGGCGGCAAGTTCGTCGTCGCCGTGCCAAGGCTGGAGGTGACATGATCACCATCCACCCGACCGCGCGCATCTCGAAGCTGGCGGATATCGAGGATTCGACCCGCGGCACCCGGATCGAGATCGGGGCCCATTCGATGGTCGACAGCTTCGTCAAGATCAAGCCGGTGGGCGGCTCCGGCGATCTCGTCATCGGCGAGCATGTCTACCTCAATTCCGGCTGCGTGCTTTACACGGGCCAGGGCATCCGCATCGGCAATTCCGTCGCGATCGCGGCGAACTGCACGTTCGCGCCGGTCAACCATGCCTACAAGGACGCCTCGCGGCTGATCCGCGAGCAGGGTTTCCTGCCCGGCAAGGGCGGCATCGTCATCGAGGATGATGTCTGGATTGGCGCGAATTGCGTCTTGCTCGACGGCGCGATCCTGCGGCGTGGCTGCGTCGTGGCCGCCGGCACGCTCGTCAAGGGCGAGCTCGAGGCCTATACCGTCTATGCCGGCAACCCGGCCCGCGCCATCGGGAAGCGCACATGACCCGTTTCACCATCCTCGGAGCCAGCGGAACCATCGGGCGGCGTCTCGTCGCCTGGCTGCGCGCGGCTGGCGAGGAAGTTTTTGCACCGGCCCGGGGCGACGAGGGGATCTGGCACGAAGATCTCGGTACGGTCATCTATTGCATCGGCGTGACGGCCGATTTCCGCTCGCGCCCGCTGGAAACGGTGGAAGCGCATGTCAGTCTCCTGCGCCGGCTGCTGGCGGAAACCCGTTTCGAGCGCCTCGTCTATCTCTCCTCGACGCGTGTCTATGGCGGTGCTGCCGACGACGACCGGCCCGCACGCGAGGACATTCCGCTCGGCGTGAACCCGCATTCGGGCTCCGATCTCTACAATCTCTCCAAGCTGATGGGCGAGAGCCTCTGCCTGCATGGCAGCCGCGGCCGGGCCTGCGTCGCGCGGCTCTCCAATGTCGTCGGCGGCGAGGATGCTGATTCGGAGAATTTCATCCCCTCGCTGCTGCGCGAGGCTTCGACCGGCCATATCCACCTGCGCAGCGCGCTCGATTCCGCCAAGGATTACATCCATATCGACGATGTCGTACCGCTGCTCGTGCGGATGGCGCGGGGGCCGGCGACCGGCATCTACAACCTCGCCAGCGGCATCCGCACCAGCCATGCCGAATGGCTCGAGGCAATCACCGCCGCCACCGGCGCGCGCGTGACCGTGGAAGCCGGCGCGCCGAGGATCCTCTTCCCGCCCATCGACATCACCCGGATCCGCACCGAATTCGGCGCCGATCCGCGCGCCGCTGTCCGAAGCATTTTCACCCCCGTCGCCCGGGCTTCGACCCCGGCCATCGCATCCGCCTGAGGGAGGCACCATGGACCCCGTCAAACAATTCGCCGAAGAACGCCTGGCGCGCCTCGAAGCCTATCAGGGCGATACCGCGTTCCGGCAGCTCTCGCAGGCCTGGCTCGAAGCCTCGATGCGGAAGAAATACGTCTATAATTTCGACTGGCTGGGCCGCCCGATCATCCAGTATCCGCAGGATATGTGGGCCGTGCAGGAGCTGATCTGGCAGGTCAAGCCGGACCTCGTGATCGAGACCGGCATTGCCCATGGCGGTTCGCTGATCCTCAGCGCCAGCATCCTCGCGATGCTCGACTACTGCGACGCCATGGCCGCTGGCACGACGCTGGATCCGCGCCAGACGAAGCGCAAGGTCATCGGCATCGATATCGACATCCGCCCGCATAACCGCGCCGCGCTGGATGCCCACCCGCTCCGGCCGATGCTTCATCTTGTCGAGGGGTCCAGCATCTCAGCCGAGACCGTCGCCGCCGTCAAGGCCGCCGCTGCCGGCCACAAGACCATCATGGTCTTCCTCGATTCCATGCATACCCATGCCCATGTGCTCGCCGAGCTCGAGGCTTATGCCCCGATGGTCTCGAAGGGCAGCTATTGCGTCGTTTTCGACTCGTTCGTCGAGGACATGCCGGCCGATCTCTTCCCGGACCGGCCCTGGTCGCCCGGCGACAACCCGATGACGGCGATGCGCGAATACCTTGAGAAGCATCCGGAATTCGTGACCGACAAGTCGATCGAGGGCCGCCTCATGGTGACTGTCGCCGCGCAGGGCTTCCTCAAGCGGGTGGGGTGAGCGGCGAGAAGAGCGGTTTCGGGCCGGCCCTGCCGGCTCTACTACTTTTGGTTGCATTCGTCGGGCGAGTCAGGAATTGTCCAGAGGTGCGCAACGAGTTGTTTACACCCCTATGGTGAACTCCTCTGACAAGAAGGAGGCCGAACGTGGCCCTGAAAGTTGAGCTCAAGCCCAACGAACGCATCATCATCGGGACCGCGGTTGTCAGGAACTGCGATCAACGCACCAGCCTGATCATCGAAGGCAACGCGCCGATCCTGCGGGAAAAGGACATCCTGAGCCCCAAATCGGCCGATAGCCCCGCCAAGCTGATCTACCTTACAATACAATTGATGTATATTGACGGCAAAGTATCTGAGAACATCGGTCTATATAATAAGTTTGTTACAGACTTCCAGAAAGCTGTCCCAAGTTCTACCAATATCCTGATGGCCATTCACAACCATATTTTAAACGGCGAGTTCTATAAAGCCCTCAAGGAAGCTAAGCAGCTTCTGGCGTACGAGAGGAAACTGTTCGAGCATGCAGCCCGGAATTCAAGCGTACAACAAGACACAGACTCTTGCCCTCAGCCAGCGAGAGCTTGAAGCGCGCGCCCTCCTCAAGGCAGCGAGCAAGCTTCAGTGGCTGAAGGACAATTGGGAGCCGACGATCGCGACCATGGAAGACCCGCTGTCGCATAACCGACAGGTCTGGGCGATCTTCCTCGATGCGGCCACCGATCCGGAATCGCCCCTGCCCCAGGAAACCCGGGCAAACATGATCGGGCTGAGCCGCTTCGTGATCAATCAGTGCATGCGGATCCTTTTCGAACCGGATCCGGCCAAGCTCGATCTGCTGATCGAGATCAACCAGCATATCGCTGCCGGCCTGCGTGGCCGCGGCGGCGAGGAACTGGCAGCTGACAGCCGCGCACCCGCACCCGCCGTTGCTGCTGCCGTCGGCTGATCGGCCTTCCGGCTCACTGAACCACCGCTGACAATGCGCAACGCCCCGCACGGGGCGTTTTCCTTTTCTGCCGGCCGGACGGGGCTTAGCCCAGCAAAAAGGGCGCCCCGAAGGGCGCCCGAGACGGGCCGGCCGCCGGAATGGCGGCGTGGCCGGAAAGACCTAGAGATAATTGACGAGCGAGAGCTGCGAGAGCCGCGAGGTCACAGAATAGCTGGCTTCCAGCGTCGTCTGCAGCGAGGTGAGCTGCAGGATCGCCTCTTCCTTGTTGACGTTCTCGATCTCCGCCAGCAGCGAGCTGAGGAACACCTTGCGATCCTCATGTCGCGTTTCGGCATCCTCCACCTGCGAGCTGGCCCGGCCGAAATCGCCGTTGATCTCGAGGATCGCGTTGGGCCCGCCCGTCGAGCCGAACACCTGGATCGCGCGGGCAGATGCCGCGTCGAAACGGTCCTGCGTCGAGGCAAAGCCCGGCGGATAGTCATCGGCGAGGAACATGCCGAGCGCGACCATGGATTCGCGCAGGGCTGTCTCGTTGGCACGCGCCCCGAAATTGATGGTCGTTCCGCCATCGACCTCGGCCTTCTGCGTGTCGCGGGCCGCCACCAGCGTATCGTCATCGCCGCGATACCAGATCACGGTCGGCCGGGTCCCGACAGGGGCATAGGCCGTCGCGGTGTTGAAGGGCGGGCCATCGACGCGCGGCGGTTCGTTATTGACGGAGCCGGAGAAGAATTCCCGGGCCGCGACGAGGCCGGAAGCCGCGCGCAATTCGCCCTGGCCGATCGACGTGAGGCGGGAATTGATCGCCGCCTGCAAGTTGGCCGCGGTTGCGGCAGCGGTCGCGCCGACAGCAAAGACCGTGTCATCCGCCGTGCCGGCCTGATCGACCGCGAAACCGAGATTCACGGTCTTGCCGTCCGGCAGCTGCACGGTGAAGCTGATCCGCTCGCCGGTCAGCGGCAAGCCGGTGAAGTTCACGTCGAGCTGCGGCGGTGCGCCGGCCGGGCCGAGCACCGTGACGTTCGACATCGCGCCGCCGACCGAGCCGGCCACGAGCTTGATCCCGAACGGGTTGCCCACGGCATCCTCGGCCAGCGTGACGTTCGACCCGACGAGATTGGTCGTCATGCGGCCGAGCCCGGTCACGCCGAGATCCGCCTGCCGGCGTTCGTCGATCACCTGGCGGAGGCCGGCATTGGTGCCATCCCCCCACATGATCGTGTTGGGGTCGACCACCGGCCGGACATCGCGGGTGCGGCCTGAATAGAGATAGAGCCCCTCATGCTGGTTGTTCAGCGAGGTCACCATCTGCTCGAACTGGGCCTGCACCTGCTTCACCGCGGCCGTGATTTCCGGATAGCCACCGGTGCCACGGGTTTCGAGCATGACACCGCGCGCCTTTTCCACGAGCGTCCGCAGCTCGTTGGTGCTCTGGTCCATGATCTTGAGGCGGATCGAGGTGATGTCGATCACGCTCGAATAGCCATCGGTAATGCCGGTCTGGTTGCGGAAGGTCAGCGAGCTGACACGCATGTCGCCCAGGCCACCGAAGGTCTGGGATTTCTTGCCGCTGGCAATCTGCCGCTGCAGGTCGTCGAGCTGGTAGCGCATCGACAGGAGAAGGCGGGCATTCTGCTTGGATTTCAGCGTGCCGCCGGCAAAGGGGTAAAGAGAGGTCGAGACATACATGGCTTAGATCCTCAGCAGGGCATCGAACATGTCACGGACGGCGGAGATGATGCGGGCATTGGCCGCATAGATATTCTGGATCTCGACAAGGTCGGCGAGCTCCTGATCCTTGTCGACGCCGGAAATCGAGGCCGCGCGCTCGCGCAGGGTGGAGAGAACCACTTCCTGCCCTTCCGAAAGGGCCTCGGCATTGCTGGCCGCCTGCGTCTGCGTGGCGATCACCCGGTCAAGGAACTGGCCGGCCGTGCCGCGATAGACGGCAGTCGATCCGGTCAGCGAGATGGCCGGGGTGAAATCGGTCTCCCAGCTCTGGAGCTGGTCGCGCAGGAAGCTCGGCCGGGTTGGATCACCGCTCGACGTGGTGGTCGGCACCGTCTGGTAGACGACGAGGCGGCTCGGATCCGAAAGCAAGTCCGGGTTGACGCGGATGCCGCTGGAAAAGCCCCGCTTCTGCGAACCGCTGTCGAAGGAACCGGTATAGAGCTGCGAGCCGGCATTCCCGTCGACGAAGAAGGGCAAAGCCGTGCCCTGGTCGGTCAGCGCGGTGGCGGTGGCGCGGGCCGAGAGCGAGTTGACATCGCGGGTATTGCCGGCGCCGTCATCCAGGATCTGGATGACGCCGGCGCCGAGATCATTGACCGTGAACGGCGCACCGAGCGCCGCACCCATGGCGGCGATCGCCGCCGGGAAGCCACCCGAGAAATCGATGCCATATTCGACATCGTTCGGGTCTGCGGTCGAACCCGCCGGAAGCGGCAGCGCTGCCGGATCGTTGACCGCGATGAACGACACTTTCTGCCGCGTACCCGCCGGCTGGATCGTGTATTCGAGCGTGACGACATTGCCGCTCTGCAGGGCATTGAGATCAAGGTCGAACCCGGTCTGCGGGCCGACCGTGGCCGCCGTGCCGGTGATCGTCCGGTCTCCGAGCGAGGTAGTGACCGCCGCCGCGAATTCGTCGAGATGCGCCTGCGTCTCGACCAGCACATTGTCGCGGAGGTCGAACAGGGCCGCCATGCTGCCGGATTTGACGAGCCCGTTCCGGGTCAGGTCAACCTGCCCGCCGATCGGATCCGTGATGATCAGATGGCCGAGCGTGGATTGCGCCGGGTTCTGGTTGTACAGGCTGTTGGCCGACACCGCGAAGCGTTCGTCGAATTGCAGCCGGAGGTTCCGGCCCTCGATGAAGAGCGGGCCGCCCGACGTGGTGTAGATGTTGAAGTTGCCCGTGCCGTTATCGAAGGTACGGATGTCGAAATAATTCGACAGCTCGTCGATATACTTGTCGCGCTGGTCAAGCAGGCCCTGCCGGGTCGCGGAATCGTAGATCTCGTTGAGCTTCTTGGTCGTGACCTCGATGCCCTCGAGCAACGTGTTCACCTTTTCGGCCTGATCAGCGATCTTCGCCTCGATCTCGCCGCGCATCAGCTGGACGTTTTCGCTGAGGCTGTTGAGGGTTGAGGCCATGCTCTGGGCCTGTGCCAGCAAGTTCTGCCGTGCCGTCGGCGAGGCCGGATCAGCCGCGAGCTGCTGCATCGCGGTCGAGAATTTGCCGAAAATCGTATTGAGACTGGCTTCCGAACCCGGCTCGCCGAACAGCGAGTCGACGCGCCGGAGGTAATCGGCGCGCGTGGAGGAATAGGCCCCGCCGCCGGCCTCGAGCCGCAACTGCTTCTGGAGCAGCGTATCGAGGACGCGATTGACCTCGACCTCGAGCACGGCCCCGGCGGTGATGCCGGTGGCGCTGGTTTCCCGCGTGGAAAGGGTGCGCCGGGTATACCCGACCGTTCCCGCATTCGCGACGTTGCGCGAGATGAGGTTCATCTGCGAGGAATTTACAGTCAGCCCTGAAACGGCGTTCTGCAAGGCGGAGATCAGTCCCATCTTTTCCTCCTTCGCCCGGGCCCTTCCGGGCCGGGCAACATCGTCATCGGACGATGTTCATGACATCCAGAAACATGTGCGACGCGGTGGTGATGCTCCGCATTGCGGCCGGCAAGGCCTGCGAAGTGGTGATCACCCGCGGGAATCCGTCGGTGGAATTGATCCGGTCTATGTCCTGCGCGCCTTTGCGGCTCACGGGCAGGAGACATGCCGAAGAGAGAGGCGCGCCGGCTTTCCCGATAGGAGCGGCGCGATCCGGTGGCCGGACGGGCTGGGATGGCGGGTCCGCACCGACGCGCCGAAGCCCGGGGAAGGGCTGTCGCCTCCCCCGGACCCTGCTCGCGATACGCTGCGAAACCCGTGTTCATCACTCTGCCCTCAGGCGTTACGCGTCTCCGCCTCAGCGGATGATGTTGATCACATCCTGCAGCATCGACTGCGCGGTGGTGACCACGCGGGTATTGGCCGAGTAGGCCTGCTGCGTGACGATCATCTTCGAGAATTCGTCGGCGATATCCGCATTCGAATTCTCGAGGCTGGCGCCGATGATCCCGTCGCCGCCCGAATTGATGAGCGGCTGGCCGGATTCGAGCGTCTGTTCGAAGATGCCGCCGTCATTGCGCTTCAGGAGGTTGGAGGCCGGGAATTCGGCAATCGCCACCTGGGCAAGCGGAACGGTCTGGCCGTTCGAGTAGGACCCCATGATGCGGCCGCCATCAGCCACGTTGATGTCCTGCAGCGTGCCGGTCGGATAACCGTCCTGGGTGATGCGGTTCGGGTTCAGCTGGCCGTTCGGATCGGCGAACTGGGTCAGCCCGGTCGTGCCGAAGGTCAGGTTGATCGCGCCGGTGGTCACGCCATCCACGGTGAAGGGCGTGTTGATCACGCCGGTGGCCGGGCTGGTCAGCTGGCCGGCAGCGTTGAACTGCACCGTGTTCGAGATGCGGGTCCATTTCGGGGCGGCACCGACGGCGGTGCTGTCCGAGAGATAGAACATGCTCCAAGTCTCGGGCGCCGCGTTGGAGGTCTTGCCCCAGCGCATCTGGACGTTGATCGGCGAACCGGCCGCATCATAGACCGTGACCGATTGCCCGGCGATCGTCTGGTTGAGGAAGTTGTTCTCGTTGGCCGCCGAGACGGTCGCGGTATCGAGCGCCGGCGTGAGCAGTTCAGAGCCGGGGGTGCCGGGGCTGGCATTGGCCGTCAGCGGATATTTCGGCAGGTTGGCCTCATATTCGATCGTCGTCGAGGCGCGGGCCGCCAGGTTGGCCGAGGGGATACGGATCACGTTCAGCTGCGAGCCGGTGATGGCCCCCGTCGTCGGATCCACCTGATAACCCATCAGATAGTTGCCGGTGCCGTTGACGAGATAACCGTTGCGGTCGACCTCGAAATCGCCGCGGCGGGTATAGAGGCTGGAACCCGAGAAGACCGGCTGGCCGCCGGCATCCCCCGTACGCTGGCGGACGACGAAGAAGCCGTCGCCGGTGATCGCCATGTTGGTGCCGATCTGGCTGGCCTGGATGTCGCCCTGCACCGTCGTGGTGTTGCGGCTGAACGCACCGACCGAGCCGGAAAGCTCACGCCGCGGCGGCATGTCCGGAACGAGATCGGCGAAGGAAGTGTCGACGCGCTTGAAGCCCGTCGTACGTGAATTGGCGATGTTGCCGGAGATGTTTTCGAGGGCGAAGCTCTGGGAAGAAAGGCCAGAAATCGCCGTCGTCATTGCACCGAAGATACCCATGGACCTGAAACCCCGTCGCGAGCAAATGAACCTGGTGGCGGGAACCGTGACGCGAGACCTGCTGGTCCCCTGCCTGGACATCCAAGTTCGCAAGGGGCGTGCCATTCATCGATGGCCATATATTTCAATGGGTTAATAGATAATACACGCTAGAGTTGCTGGAACTTTCGGCCGGAACAGCGCTTCAGCCGGCAGGATTTTCCGCAACCTTTTCTTGTGTGAGACTGATTTTTACAACCTCTGATAGTTTAACTGCCGGCAAATGGCGGAAAGGAAGGGGTCGGCAGAGGTCGAGGGCGGCAATTCCTACCCTGGCCGTGAGCACACCGTTGAGCACGCCCTCGCCGAGCTTGGCCGAGAGCCGGGCCGCCATGCCGGTGCCGATGATCTGTCCGAAGGCGGAATCCGCCACGGCCATGCCGCCGGTCACAACGAGATGGCCGAGCACCCGCATCCCGAGCCGCATGAGGCCGATCCCGCTCGCCCGCCCGCCATAGAGCGCGGAGAGCCGCCGGATCAGGACGAGGCTCTGGCCCAGCACGAAAGCGAGATCGACGATCGCCTTGGGTGACAGGGCCGTGACGAGCGAGACGCGCTGCGCCGCCTCCGCGATCAGCTGCCGCGCCTGCCGGTCTTTCGGGCCGAGCAGGCCCCTCTCCGCCACGGCCACCAGCGTTTCCGCGTCATGGATCTCGCCCAGCACGCGCCGGATTTCCGCCCGGGCCTGCGCGGTGGTGGCATCGGATGCATAAAAGGAGGAGAGATCGCGCAGCAACCTTTCGGCCGCAGGCTTCTCGCGCACCGTTTCGGCCTGTTCGCGCAGCCGTCCGACCGCCCGCAACCGGAAAATGCCGAGAAGCTCGCGGAGGACAAAGACCAGCCCGAGCAGGAGCACGGTTCCGAGCAGCCCCAAAGCTGCCATGCCCAGCCACGGCGCCTTGGTCTGGAGCGACAGCACGAAGCCCCAGGCCGCTTCCGCCAGATAGAGCGTGACGAGCAGCGAAAGCGCCGTCCAGAACAGGCTCGACAGGCTGAACCAGCTTCCGGAAGGCGGCGCGGCAGGTGGCGTGGCCAGCCCGTCCTCGGCCGGTTCCGGCGCTTCGGTGATCTCGGCATCGCGGCGTTTCGGGCCACCCCCGGCAAGCACGAAGGCCTGCGGCGCGCGCGACGAGTGCTCGTCCGACGGGGCGACAGGCAGGACACGCGGGGTCGGGTCACTCATGACAGCTGGTCTCCGAGCAGGAATTCGAGCGCCCGGTCGAGCCGGATATGTGGCAGCCCCTCGGCCTGGCGGCGCGCTTCAGGCCCGGGCGGGCGGAAGCGCAGGAAGGAAAGCGGCACGGCCCGGCCGCGGAAGATCACCTCCACATCTTCCGGCAGATCGCCCGGGAAGAGCGCCGCCTCGGTTTCGCCGTCGAAACGCGTGTCGCCAAGCCGCTCGCCGGCCATCGGCACCCCGGCGACGCAGGGCAGGTCCTGCCCGCCCTGCCGGGCCATGACCTCGCGCGTGGCGCGGATCGAGGCCAAGGCCAGGCTCTCGCTCGGTACGCCGGCCGCCTGCGCCCGGTGATAGGCGCGGCGCACCAGCACGCGCAGCAGGGCTTCCAGCCGGTCATGGTTGGTGTTGTGGAGATGGTCGGCCTTGGTGGCCGCAAAGAGGACCCGCGTGACACGCGGCGCGAACAGGCTTGCCAGCATCGACCGGGTGCCGATGCGGAAAGCCGCGAGCACATCGACCAGGGCCGTCTCGAGATCCGCCAGGGCTTCCGTCCCGCCATTGAGCGCGGACAGCACATCGACCAGCACGACCTGCCGGTCGATCCGCGAGAAATGGTCGACGAAGAATGGCCGGACGATCCGGCTCTTGTAGGCCTCGTAGCGGCGGGCCATCACCGCGCCGAGCGAATCCGCCGCCCCGCTCCCCGCCCCGCCGGGCAGAGGCGCGAAGGTCAGGGCCGGCGCGCCCTCGAGATCGCCCGGCATCAGGAACCGCCCCGGCGCCAGCGCAGAGAGCCCGCGCCCGTCATCCCGGCAGGCCCGCAAGGCGGCGCCGAAGAGATCGGCCAGCCGCCGGATCTCCGGTTCTTCGGCCGGTGCCGCCGGGTCGATCGCCTGCGCCGCGGCGACGAAGACCGCGAAAGGCTCGCGCCGCTGGCCCTCGCCGGCTTTCGCGAAGATCTCGGCCGAGAAGGTGGCGTAATCCTTGGCCAGAAGCGGCAGGTCGAGCAGCCATTCGCCGGGATAGTCGACAAGGTCGAGGTTCAGGCGCGAGGCGCCGCCGCCCATCAGCCCGCCAAGATAGCGCTGGCGGCTTTCATATTCGATCTCGAGGCTGAGGCCGGAAATGGCCCGCGTCGATTGTGGCCAGTGCCGGTCAGGCCCGGTCAAGGTGGCGAGGTGCTCCTCATAGGCAAAGCGCGGCAAGGCATCATCGGGGTGCTGCACCACGCGGGCAGCGGCGATCCGCCCTTCCGCCATCGCCTTGAAGGCGGGCATGCGGCCACCCGAGACAAGGGCATGCACGAGCCCTGTAATGAAGACCGTCTTCCCCGCCCGCGACAGGCCGGTCACCCCGAGCCGGAGCGATGGATTGCCCAACGTTCCAAGATAATGTCCGAGATTGGCCGTCCCGGCCTTGATGTCCTCCCAGAGCGAACCGGGGGGAACGGAACTGTCCTGTGCCATGCGCAATGTTTCCCGCGTTAGGAATGGCGATCCGCCGCCGCGCTGGCAAGGGGTGGCCGGTTCAATCCTCGTCGACGCCGCCCAGCATGGCGGGCGTGATGAAATGGCGGAGCTGGCATGAACCCTGGTCGATCCCGCCCCAGTCTCCCTGCAAGGCGAGATGAACCAGCCCGGCCGTCGGCAACTTGCGCTCGAGCCGGCGATAGGCCTCGTGGTCTCCGCCTGCCTTGCCGCCGAGATAGAGTGCGAGGGCGTGGAACCCGGGATTATGGCCAACCATCAGCACGGCCGAAGACTCGTCGGGCAAATCCTGCACCAGCCGGAACAGCCGCGCCGGCGTGGCTTCGTAGATCGAGGGCTCGATGACCGGCTCGAGTTCCGGCATCACGGTGCGGAGCCGCGCGAAGGTCTCGCGGGTCCGGCGGGCATCGGAAACCAGCACCCGGTCGAAATGCGGCTGGATCGCCTTCAGTCGCGCGCCAACCAGCGGAACGGCGCTCTCGCCGCGCGGCGCCAGGGGTCGGTCATGGTCTGCGATGCCTTCCGGCCAGGCGGACTTGCCGTGTCGAAGCAGGAACAGATGTCGCATCGCCGCATGCACCCTTAAACGGCCGGCCCCTCTGCCGGCACAAAGCACGCCCCCTCTTTGACGCGAGGCGCGGGAACATGCAATGGAACTGCGGCATTCGACAGCTGAAGCAGGGGCTCCATGGCAGAAGCGCTACCGGATTATCTTTATTCCCACCGGGCGAAGCCGTTCACGGCCTCGCTGGATCTGCGCCTGACCGCCACCAGCCTGAGCGCCGAGCGCGGCCGCTCGCAGCAGACCTATCCGCTCGACCGGATCGAGCGCATCCGGCTCTATTTCAGCCCGCGCAATTCCGCCCGGCAGGTCTTCGTCTGCGAAGTCCGCGCGGCAGACGGAGCCTCGGTGCGATTCGACAATCTCAGCTGGATCTCGCTGGTCCAGACCGAGCGGCTCGATCAGGGCTTCCGCCGCTTCGTCCTCGAACTCATCGCGCGGTCGGCTGCGAAAAACCCCGGGCTGAAGCTCGAATGCGGCATTTCGCCCCTCCGCTACCGGCTGATGCAGGGCGCCGGGTTCGGCCTGCTGGCCGCACTCGTGGTCAGTGCCGGCTTTGCTGCCTCGAACGGCTCCAGCCTCGTGGCCATGGCCTGCCTTGGCCTCTCCGTCTATTTCGGCTTCTGGTTGTCCAGCTTCCTGACGCGCAACCGGCCGGGCCGCTTCACCGCCGATGCCGTGCCCGACAGGGTGCTTCCTGCCGCCCCTATTGGCGGATGACGAGCACCGAGCAGGTGGCGTGCCGGACAATCGTCGTCGCGAACGAACCGACGAGATAGGTCGCAAGCGTCGGCCAGTGCGAGCCGCAGACGATGAGGTCGGAATGGCTCTCTCCCGCCTCGGCCACGACCTCGTGATACACGCCGCCATTCCGGACCGCCGTGGAGACACGCCCGGCCGGCAGGCCCAGCCCCTCGGCGAGGCCGCGCAGTTCCGCCTCGACGCGCTCTTTCTCCTGCGTCTCGAATTCCGGCGAGACATATTCCATGTAGCTCGCCGGCACGATCGGCATCACATAAAGCAGGCGGATATCGGCATTCCAAGAGGCGGCAAGGCCCTTGGCCGCATCAAGGGCCGATTTCGTGATGGCCGCTTCATTGAGATCGACGGGAACGAGAATCTTCTTGAACATGGCACCTTCCTCCTGAGGGGCACCAACCTGGCGCCCGGACATGCGGAAACCCTAGACCCGCCGCCCCCGATCCGCTTTGCTCAGGATCAAGCCACCCGGATCAAGAAAGTGATCCCGGACAAGAAAACAATTGACGCCACCCCGGCATCGGCGTGATCTCGCGGCAACATCTCCCGCTCCCGCGAGTCCCCATGTCCGCGATCGACCCTTCCGCCGCACCACCGGCCTCCTTCCTGGCCCGGATGCGCAGCCAGCCGCTCTATTTCCTGATGGCTTTGGCCTTCATCAACATGTTCGGCTTTGCCGGCTGGCAGACCCTGTTCAACAACTTTGCCAAGGAAGCGGCCGGGTTCACGGGCGCCGAGATCGGCCTCGCCCAGACCATCCGCGAAATCCCCGGCTTCCTCGCCTTCACGGCCATCTTCTGGTTCCTCGTGATGCGCGAGCAGGTGGTGGCCTATGTCTCGCTGCTGATCCTTGCCGGCGGCATTGCCCTGACCGGTTTCTATCCCGGCCTGACAGGCCTGCTGGTCACCACCTTCATCATGTCGGTGGGGTTCCATTACTTCGAGACGGTCAACCAGTCCCTCTCGCTGCAGCTCTTCCCGAAGAAGGATGCGCCCCGGATGATCGGCCGCGTGGCCGGTGCCGCCGCCTCGGCGCAGTTCCTTGTCTATGGCGGGCTCGCCTTGCTCTGGTGGGCCGGCTACCAGAGCTACCCGCTCCTGTTCGGGCTGATCGGCCTTGTCTGCATGGGATTGACCATCCTCTGCCTCGGCTTCTTCGCGAAATTCGACGGCGACGTGCCGCAACGCAAGACGATCGTGCTCCGCAAGCGCTACTGGCTCTATTATGCGCTGACCTTCATGAACGGTGCACGGCGGCAGATCTTCACCGCCTTTGCCGGCTTCCTCCTGGTCGAACGGTTCGGCTTCCGCGTGCCCGATATCGCGATGCTGATGCTCGTCACCTCGGCGCTCAACACCTTCGCCGCGCCGCGCCTCGGCGCGCTGGTGGGAATCTGGGGCGAAAGGCGGACAATCGCCTTCGAGAACATCACCCTGATCCTCGTCTTTCTCGGCTATGCCATGGCCAGCGCCGGCTGGTTCGCCGCGATGCTGTTCGTGATCGACGGAATTTTCTCGACGCTGGTCATTGCGCAGCGCACCTACATGCAGAAGATCGGCGATCCGGCGGACATGGCCCCGACGGCGGCCTGCGCCTTCACGATCAACCATATCGCCGCCGTGGTGATCCCGGTGACGTTCGGGCTGATCTGGCTGAAGAATCCGAGCTTCGTCTTCATGCTCGGTGCCGGTATCGCCACCACCTCTTTGCTGCTCTCGTTCCTCGTGCCGCATGATCCCGGCCCGGGCAACGAGACGACCCTCAGCCGCCCGGAACCCGGCGCGGCACCGCGACCGGCGGAGTAACGCTCAGAACCGCGTGGTGAATTCCACCAGCCAGTCCGGCATGGCATTGACCAGCCCGGCCTCGATCCTCTTGTCGAGGCCGGTCAGGATCATCAGCCCCATGGCGAGGAAAACCAGCGCGAAGACGAGCTTGCCCCGACCCGACGTGGCGAAGCCCATCAGGGCGGCCTTGCGGCGGCCGAGCGCCTCCCGCGTGCCATAGGCGAGAGCCAGCATCACGCTCGAGGCGCCGAGCGAGAAGAAAGCCATGGCGATTGCCGCCTGCATCACGGTGCCGGTCTGCGCTGCGAGGCCGATCGCCGCGAAAAGGCTGGGCCCGGCACAGGGGCTCCAGACGGCACCGAGCAGCAGACCGGTCACGAACTGGCCCTGCGGACCCGACAGGGCCAGTCGGTCCAGCAGCCCCGAGGCCCGGTCAGCCAGCGGGCCGAGCCCGGTGGCGAACACCGTCTGCCCCTGCGGGACGAGCATCGCCGCACCGATCACGATCATGATGACGGCCCCGGTGATCCGGATCCCGTCCTGAGACAGGCCGATCGCCGGGCCGATCGAAGCGATCAGCGTGCCAAGCACTGTGAACGAGACACTCAGCCCCGCCATCAGACAGAGCGGCCCCGCCCGCCCCTCGCGCAGGGCGGTCGCCAGCACGAAGGGGATCATCGGCAGCACGCAGGGATTGAGCGTGGTCAGCGCTCCGGCGAGATAGGCGAGGAACAGGGTCTGCATGATCGGCCCTTCCGGGAGCTGTTTCCCGAGCCAGACCCCATCCGGCCTGTCACCGGCAAATCACGACCGCGTGTCGCGGCCCTCAGGCCTGCCGCGCCGGCGTATGGACGACGAGCCCGTCCAGCGCATCCGAAACCTTGATCTGGCAGGAAAGCCGTGAAGTGGGCCGGACGTCGAAGGCGAAATCCAGCATGTCCTCTTCCATCGGGGCGGCAGTGCCGACAGAAGCGACCCAGGCCTCGTCGACATAGACATGGCAGGTCGCGCAGGCACAGGCCCCGCCGCATTCCGCCTCGATCCCGGGGATAGAGTTGCGAATGGCGGTCTCCATCACCGTGGCGCCATTCTCCGCATTGGCGCTGCGATGGGTTCCCGAGGAATCGACAAAGGTAATCTTGGCCATGCCCTGCTCCGACTGACGAACGGTCAGCGGGGAATAGGACGCCCCGCGCCGGTTGACGAGGGGGGAGACACAAAAAAACCCGTCATGCGGCCTGCTGGACATCCTCGATGGCAAGGATGGCAGCCCGGATCGCAAGGCCGAGCCGCTCGATCGCACCCCGCCAGCTGGCTTCGGTGGCCTCGAACAGGGCCTCGCAGGCCTCCGCCTCGGTGGCGACATGCCACGCACCGACCGAACGGGCCGAACCCTTCAGCGTATGCGCGAGTTCAAGACGCGGCTTGCCCGGCGGCGTCAGTTCCATCTGCGTCAGGATCGAGCGCGCCTGGACAACAAAGAGGTTCAGCACCTCGCGCTCCAGGCTGCGATCCCCCAAAGTCTGCCGCGCGAGATGCACGAGATCGATCGGTCGTTCAAAAGATGCCGCGGCATATTCGCCGGGAATCCCGCCTTTATGTTGCATGAAACCCAAATCCCCGTTCCAGGCTGCTTGCCTCTGGCGGCAGGATGGCGCTCCACCCGTTAATGGCCTGCAAAATGCTTCCGCCTCTGCGGGATGTCCTTCGAACAGGGTGACGAGGGCGTTAACGAAGTTTGCAGATCGTTAACAGTTTGTGTTTCCGTTCGCGCTGCGGAAAAGTAAACTGCTGACCATCTGGTGGAATGCCCGGTTTGTCCGGGCTTGGCCGTCGCGCCGTCCGACGGGTGGTCCGGCACGGCGACTGAAGGGTGATCGGGAATGTCGACACACAAGAAGAGCAAGGATCCGGCCGAGGCCGCCTTTTCGGCAATCGAGGAGGCCCTGGGCATTTCTTCCGGCCCTGCCGATAATGCGCCCGCCACGGACGACAAGGCGGCTGACGGCACGCCCCGCCTGCCGCGCGTGGAGGATCTCGACATTTTCAAGCCGGTGGATCCCGAGCCTGCCGCCCCCGAGACCGTCGCTCCGGCAATGAAGGCCGGCGACAAGGCATCCGAGCGCAATACGCCGGAATCCAGGACGCCGGACGTGAAGGCCGAGATCCGCACCGAAACCAAGGCAAGCGAGATCAAGACACCCGAAGTCAAATCGCCCGAGGCCCCCGCCTCGAAGAAGGCTGCCCCCGCCGTCGACACCGCCATCGAGGCGAAGACGGCCGCGCCTGACCTCGTCGCCGAACGCGAGGCTGCCGCCCGGCCCGCCAGCGACAATGCCGTGCTTGCCGGCGTGAAGGCCCGCCGGCAGGCCAACCAGCAGATTCCGCCGCCGCCGGCCATGCCGGAACGCCTCGAGGCCGAGGAGCCCGCGCCGCGGCCGGCCGCCCGGAGCGGACGCACGGCGCCGGTCCTGCCCGCCAATGACGATATGCGTGCCACGGTGGCCGAACTGCTCCAGCCGCTGAACGAGGCCGCACCGCGCGGCCCGCTCGTGGTTGCCACCCTGCTTTCCGCGCTCTGGCTTGGCGGCGCAGGCTTCCTGTTCACCCGGCCCGATGGCTTCCTGCTGGATTCCGCCGGCGCCCTGCGCAGCGGCATCGAAGGCACGCTGGTTCTCGCCGCGCTGGCCATCATCGTCCCGGTCCTCTTCTTCTTCACGATGGCGATCCTGCAGCGCCGTTCGCGCGAACTGAAGACCTCGGCCCGCGTCATGGCCACCGTGGCCGCGCGGCTTGCCGAACCGGAAGTGGCGGGGGCCGAGACCGTCTTTACCCTTGGTCAGGCTGTCCGGCGCGAAGTCTCCTCCATCGGCGATGGCATCGAACGGGCCGTCTCGCGGGCCGGCGAGCTGGAAAGCCTCGTCCATGGCGAGGTGACCGCCCTCGAACGCTCCTATGCCGACAACGAATACAAGATGCGCGCGCTGGTGAACGAGCTCTCCGCCGAGCGCGAGGCCATCATGGCCACGGCCGAACGCATCCGCGCGACGATCGAGGCTGCGCATCACGGCTTCTCGGCCGACATCACCAAGGCCAGCGGCTCCATCTCCTCGGCCATCGAGGATGCCGGCGGGCGCGTCAGCTTCCTGATCGGCGGCAAGCAGGATGAGATCGTCGCCACGCTCGACCGCACCGCCCTGCATCTCGGCGATCTCATCTCCGAGCGCACGAAGGAACTGGCCAGCCAGCTGGGCAGCGTCACCCGGGAAACCGGCGATATGCTGGTGCAGGCCCGCTCCGAGCTGGTCAGCGAGCTCAGCCGCACCGGGCAGGAACTGGTCGGCGAGATCAACCAGACCTCCGCCAGCTTCACCGGAACGCTGATCGAGCATACCCGCAACGCGACCGCCGCGATCGAGGATGTCTCGGCCCAGACGACCGAAGCCCTCCGCATGGCGACATCCGGCCTCGTCAACGAGTTCCAGGATGTCGGCTCCATGACCGTCCGCGCACTGAGCGAGGTGGCCGATACCTCCACCCGCACCCTGCGCGAGGTGGCCGACAGTTCCGCGATGACCCTGCGGGAAGCCTCCGAGCAATCGACAGCGACCTTCCGCGAAACCAGCTCGGAAATCGTCAACGCGCTCAGCCTTGCCGCCGATTCCTCGACCCGCATGATGCAGGAGACGAGCGAGACCACCGCCACCCGGCTCATCGAGGCCAGCAATCAGGCGACGACGGTCTTCCGGGATGTGTCGGAGAACGCGACGATGCGGTTCCAGCATGTCGCGGTGGAATCGACCCGCAACATCGAGGAGAGCCTCCAGAACTCGACGGCCGCGTTCCGCGAGGCCGGCCTGGCCCTCAAGACCGAATTCGACGAGACCGCCTCCATCGTCAATGCCGCCTTCTCGGAGAATGGCCGCTCGATCATGGAGACGGTCGGAGCCCGCGCCATCGAGATCAACGAGGCCATGCGCAATGCTTCGAGCGAGCTGATCGAGGCGATGGAAAACCGCGGCATGGAAGCCAGCCGGATCATCGAGGAACAGGGCACGCGGGTGGCGGAAACCATCATCCTGCGCGGCACGGAGCTTTCCGAGCGCCTTCTCGGGGGCGCGAGCTCGCTCGAATCGACCCTGCGCGAGAATGCCGGTCTGATCGAGACCAATCTCGATGCCGGCACGGCCCGCCTTGCCGATATCCTGACGCATCACACCGAGGGCATGAACCGCACGCTCGGCGATGCGACCGAGATGCTCGGCAATACGATGCAGGCCAAGACCAACCTGGTCGAGGCGCATCTCGACAATTCGACCAGCCGCATCGCCACCCTGTTCGACAGCCAGGCCAAGACGCTGGCCGGCAATGTCGAGCAGATGATCGGCACGATCGAAGACACCCTCAAGAGCCAGACAAGCAACCTCGAATCGACCCTGGTCGAGCGCGGCATCTCGCTGGCCGACCTGATCTCGACCCGGATCACGCAGGCCAACGAGGCATTTGGCATCGCGTCGGAAAGCCTTGCGACGCTGATCACCGAGCGGACGCAGGAAGCCAGCACCGGCCTGCGCGAGGAGATCGCCACTTTCGGCGCCACCTTCCAGCAGGAAGCGACCAGCGCCACCGAACGGCTTGCCAATTCCGGCCGCGAGGTGGTCCAGGCCATCTCGACCCATGGCGCGCGCGTCAACGAGGCGCTGGCCAACAATGCGATCCGCCTGTCGGAAAGCGTCAACGAGCGCACGGCCGGCCTGAGCGAGAAATTCGAGACCTTCGAGCGCATCTTCGTCGACAAGGCGGATTCGCTGGAATCGACGGTGGTGAACCGCTCGGCCCTGCTGACGGAAACGCTGCAGGAACGGACCGGCGAGGTCACCAAGACGCTGGAAAGCCTGCTCAACCGGATCGAGGTGGGGCTCGACAACCGGGCGAAATCGCTCGGGGATGTCCTGGCCCTGCGCACGATCGAGCTGACCAAGGTCATCAACGAGAGCGGTTCGGAGATCGGCGGCTCGTTCGAAGGCCGGATCAAGGCCTTCGAGGAGAAGGTGGTCCAGCCGCTTTCCAGCCAGATCGGCGAGCTCGAAAGCCGCACCGATGGCGCTGCATCGCGCATTACCGACCGCATCAACCAGAGCGCGGAATCCCTTCTCGTCCGCGCTGGCGAGGTCGAGCGCAGCCTGACGACGCTGAGCCGCGATGTCGGCGGCGAGCTGATCGCCCGCGCCGAAGCGCTCTCGACAGCCCTGACCGGCAAGACCGAGGAGATGGCACAGGCCTTCGACACGCGCAGCGGCAGCTTCCTGAAATCGCTCGATGCCCGCTCCAAGACGCTGCTGGCCGGGATGGAAAGCGCCACCGGCGAACTGGCCGAGCGCGTCACCCGCTCGCTCAACGAGCTCAATACGGCCATCAGCTCCGGCTCGGAAACGTCACTCGGCCATATTGTCGAGGCCAATGACAAGCTCCGGAACGAGGTTTCGGGCCTGCTCGGCCGCCTGACCGATGCCAACCAGCTGCTGAGCACGATTGTCGGCTCGGCCAGCCAGAGCCTCGGTGAGGTCGAGGCCCGGATGGCGGACCGGATCCGCGGTCTCGAAGCCACCTTGGCCGCGATTCTCTCGGCCTCCCGCGAGGGATCGGATGCGCTGGCGCTCAAGGTCGAGGCGATCCGCAATGCGTCGGGCGACGTGCTCAACCACAGCGAGACGATTGCCCGCAGCCTCGAGGAACGCACCGGCGCCCTGCAGACCCTGACCGGCAATCTCGCCAGCACCCAGACGCAGATCACCCGGATGCTCGCCGAACGTCAGGAAGCCTTCGAAGCGCTTGCCGGAACGCTCGAGAACCGGGTCGAGGATATCGACTCGATGCTCCGCTCCTTCTCGGCTCTGGTCGAGGAACAGCTCGGCTCCGCCCAGGCCAAGGCCCGCGAGGCGAGCACTCTGGTGCATGAGACGGCCGAAACCGCTGCCAATGCCATCGGCACGCAATTCGAGCGGGTGCGCATCGAGAGCGGCAAGGAGCGCGAACGCACGTCAGCGAGCCTGCGCGCCGCCTACGAACAGGCCAATACGGAAATGACGACGTTGTTCCAGCGCGCACTGGAAGGCTTCGGCGCCACGGCGCAGCAATTCCGGCAGGCTTCGCAGGAGATCCAGCGCGAACTCGAAACAACCCGCCAGGTCCTCCATACAGGCGGCCTCGAAATCCCGCGGGAAGCGCGCGAGGCCAGCACCAACCTCCGCCGGGTCGTTTCCGACCAGGTCCGCGCGCTGAATGAACTCAGCGATATCGTCCAGCGCTCGGGTGCCGGGCTCGACACGGCCCAGCCGGCTGCCTTGCGCCGCGCCGAGCCGGAACCGCCGCGGCTCGCAACACCGGCCTTCCGCCCGGAACCTCCGCCGCCCCCGCGGCCCGAAATGCGCCCGCAGCGGCCGCTGGCCCCGCAGCCGGCACCGCCCCGTCAGGGCGGGTCATGGCTCAGCGGCCTGCTCGAGCGCGCCTCCGATGACGAGGCTCCGATGCCAGGCGCCCGGTCGCGCGCGCCGGAGCAGCCCTCCGCCAGCCGGATCGAATCACTGGACTCCCTCTCGGTCGACATCGCCCGGATGATCGATCACGAAGCGGCGGTCGATCTGTGGGAACGGTATCGCAAGGGCGAGCGCAATGTCTTCACGCGGCGCCTCTATACGATGCAGGGGCAGGAAGCCTACGAGGATATCCGCCGCCGTTATCGTCGGGACAACGAGTTCCGCAAGACGGTGGATGCCTATGTCGACCAGTTCGAGCGCTTGCTCGGCGAGGTAGCCGGCGATGACCGGGATTCGCTGGTCGCGCGCACCTACCTCACCTCGGAGACCGGCAAGGTCTACACGATGCTGGCCCATGCGGCCGGGCGGTTCGACAGCTGATCCGCCAGATCGCGGCTGAGTGAGCCCGGCAACAGGCGGCTTCGGCCGCCTCCCGATGTGAACAAGAGGGCGGCTGCGGCCGCCCTTGTCACGTCTGGAAGAGGCGGCTGCGGCCGCTGTTGCCATGCCGGGGCCATGCGCCGGAGAGAGGCACCGCACACCCTGTCTGATTGTTGGGACAATAAAGCCGGAACCTGTCCGGTTTTCCGACAGGCCAGCATCCTTGCGGCAAGGCAAGGTTTCGCGCAGGAAAGGGAGAGTTCTCAGATCCGGGCGGAAACCCAGCGCACGATATCGCGCAGCAGCGCCTGGTTGGCCACGTCCAGAGCCGCCGTCGCAGCCGCGCCGGAAACGCCGCCACCGGCCACGCGCTGGGAGAAGACCTGCCCGGCCAGGATCCGGCCCGAGCGGTCATTGACGATCTTCACCGACACCTCGACCACGGCCTCGCCGGTCCGCTCGTCGAGCCCGAACCGGCGGATCTCGGAATTCAGCTGCGCCGCCGGCACCAGCCGATCCCCCGGCCGGCCCACCGCCTTGATGCGCTGGCCATTCTCGAAAGTCTGGATCAGCCGAACCTGCAGCAGTTTCGGAAGGCGGTCGGCCCATTGCGCATCCGGCAGATAGGCGATGCTGCCGTCGCGCGTGGTGATGACGATGCGCTGTGAATCGAAGGCTTGCAGCGCCTGCGGCTCGGCCACGACGAGAAGGCCGCGGCCCCGGCCCGAAGCGCCGACATCGCCGGGGGCCGTCAGGTCATAGGTGGTCGGTGCCGCGCCGGATGCGCAACCCGCCAGCAGCAGGCCCAGAGCGGCGATACGCAGCATCGCTCCCGCCCTCATCCCCGAAACCAATCGCACGCGACCAACCATCCCCAAGCCCTATCGCCTGTATTCGGGGATATTGGATTGGCCGCCAAAGAGCAATTGCGAAGGGTTTCGCTCCAGCGAGCGCACTGCCCGCGAGAGATCGGAAACCGCCTTGCGCGATTCGGCCGCCAGCGCCTCGATATCCCGGAGGCCCGGCCCAGTGAAGCGGTTGATGCCGGCGGTGATCTCGGTGGTCCGCTTGTCGAGATTGGCCGCCAGCACGCGGATGCTCTTCGCTGTCTCGGCAATCTCGTTCATCAGCCCGGACATCTGCCCGTCCTGGCCCGAGCCGAGAAACTTCTCGGCACCGGCCATCACATTGTCGAGCCGGTTCGCTGCCTGGCCGACCCTGTCGGTGATGCGGCCGATCTCGCGGATCGTCTGGTCGACACCCTCGGCATTGCGGCCGAGCGCATCGGAGAATTTCTGCACGCCATCCAGCGTGCCGGCAATCTTCTGGCTGTCGAGGGCGCGGGCCACGCGCGAAATCTCGTCCAGAGCGGTATCCAGCTTGCCGGCGCTGGCATTGAGCGACTTCGCCAGTTGCGCAGTGTCGTTGAGCATCGCCGTGACGTTCTGCCGTCCCTCGCCGAGGGCTTCCGAGAAGGCGGCAATGTTCCGGACGGCCCGGTTGACCTCGTTGGCATCCACCGCCCGGACCAGACCTTCGGCCTGATCGACGAACCGTTCGAGCCGGAGCGAGAGCGAGCCGACCTTCTGGCTCATCTCGCCGACATTGGCGAGGAAGGAGGCCACGCCGGAGGAATTGTCGGCGAGCGCCTTTGAAAAGGCCTCGACATTCTTCACCGTGGCGACGACGGACCCTTCGCTCTGCGCCATCAGGTTGTCCGCACGGGTGAGCACGGAATCGACCTTGCCGGAGAGCCTCTGCAACGTCTCGAGAATATCCTGGTAGTCGGACCGGTCGGCGAAGAGCAGCGGCCGGCCGCTGGGATCGGCGCTGGTCAGGGCGGGGGCGTTGCCGGCCCCGCCGGTGAGTTGCACGGAGGCGACGCCGGTCAACCCCTGGTATTCGAGGCGAGCCCTTGTATCGGTCCGGATCGGCGTCTGGCGGTCAACCTCGATCGTGGCCATCACCTTCCCGGGATCGGCGGGCATGATCTCGATCGCGGTCACCTCGCCAACCCGGAGCCCGTTGAACCGGACAACCGACCCTTTCGACAGGCCGGAAACCGAGCCGACAAACACGATGCGATAGGCGGAACGGTCGCCGTTCTCGCCCGCACGCTTGAACCAGTAGACGAACCCGAAGACACCGGCGATGACAGCCAGCGTGAATAGCCCGACCAGGGCATAGTTCGCGCGGTTTTCCATCAGGCTCCCCGTTCCAGGGCATTCTCAGGCCAGCGAATGCCGGTTGTCCCGAAAATGCGTTCAAAAACTCACGTCACCCGGCCGCCGGCCGGTTGCGTGTACACATGGCTCGCGCGGGCGCGCACTCCGTTGAAATACGCCTGAAGCCAGGGATGGGATTGCTTTTTCATCTCATCCAGTGGTCCGGTGTGAAGAACGCGGCCATCCCCGAGCGCGGCAATACGATCACAGATGCCCGCAAGACTATCGAGATCATGCGTTACCATGAAAACGGTGAGGCCCAAAGTCTTCTGCAGGGTGGCGATCAACTCGTCGAAATCAGCCGCGCCGATCGGATCGAGGCCGGAAGTCGGCTCGTCGAGAAACACGATTTCCGGGTCGAGTGCGAGAGCGCGGGCCAGGGCGACGCGCTTGATCATGCCGCCGGAAAGTTCCGAAGGAAACCGCTCCGCAGCCTCCGGCTTAAGCCCGACAAGGCGCAGCTTCACCATTGCCATCTCGTCGAGCAGCGATTCAGAGAGATCGAGATATTCCCGCATCGGAAACTGGATGTTCTGCTTCACGGTGAGCGAGGAAAACAGGGCGCCATGCTGGAACAACACGCCCCAGCGCCGCTCGATCAACCGACGGCGCTGCGGCGTCAGCTGGGCCATGTCATGCCCGAAAACCCGCACCCTGCCCTTCCGCTGATGGACAAGGCCGATGATCGTCCGCAGCAGGACCGACTTGCCCGTGCCCGAGGCACCGACGACACCGAGAATCTCGCCCCGCCGGACATCCAGTTCGAGCCCGTCCATGATGAGCCGCTCGCCAAACCCCACCGTGAGGTCCCGGATCTCGATGATCGGCAATCCCAGTTCGGGCGGCAGATCGGGGCGTTCATTGGCGGGGTCGGGCCGGCTGAAAATGCTCATGCCCGCCTCAATAGTTGATCGCTGCGAAGAACATCGCGAACATCCCGTCCACCACAATCACCACGAAGATGGACTTCACCACCGAGGCGGTTGTGTGGCTGCCGAGCGATTCCGCGCTGCCGCGCACGGCGAAACCCTCGATGCAGGCGATGAGCCCGATCACCAGCGCCATGAACGGTGCCTTGATCATGCCCACCATGAAGGTATTGAAACCGATCGCGTTCTGCAGCCGCGAGAAGAACACATCCGAACTGACACCGCCATAGAAGAAGGCCACCACCGCCCCGCCGGCAATGCCGGCCATGGCCGCGAGGAAAGTCAGCAGCGGCAGGGCGATCATCAGCGCGAGAATGCGGGGAACGACCAGCACCTCGAGCGGATCGAGCCCCATCGTCTGGAGGGCATCGACCTCCTCGCGCATCTTCATTGACCCAAGCTCGGCGGTGAAGGACGAGCCGGACCGCCCGGCAATCATGATCGCCGTCAGCAGCACGGCCAGTTCGCGCAGCACAAGGATGCCGAGCAGGTCGGCCACGAACTGCACGGTGCCGAAGGTCCTGAGCTGGAAGATCGATTGCTGCGCGATGATGGCCCCGACCAGGAACGAGATCAGCATGATGATCGGCACCGAGCGCAGGCCGACCCGCTCGAGCTGCGTGACAACCGAGGCGATGCGCAGCCTCGTCCGCCCGGTCAGCAGGCGCCCGAACGCGGCGACAACGGCACCGAAAAAGGCGACGCCATTCGACAGGTCCCGCCCGGCATCCACCACGGCCTCGCCGATATCCGACAGCATGTCATAGGCGGGCGCGAGGGAGCGGCGGTCTCCGGCGGCCGGCGGTTGCGCGAAAGACACCTCGTCGATGAGGATCTTCTGGCTTTCCGTAGCACCCTCGATCCGGACCGAACGGCCCGCTTCGGCGAGCCGGTTGCGGAGCCGGAACACGAGATAGGCTCCGAGCGTATCGAGCGCGACGAGCCGGTCGAGGATGACGACGAGGGCGCCGTCATGATGGGCGGCGGCTTCGGCCATCTCGGCGACGAGCCGCTCCAGCTCATCGCCATGGCTTGCATCCCACGATCCGTCGAGCCGGATAATCCCTTCCCCGGCTTCCCCCTTCGCGAACTGGGCATGCGGTATGGCCATGGCACCCCGTGACGGCGCAGGCTGGAGCGCGCCATTCGTTAACGGAGAGCTAACATCCGCCTCCCGCAGCGGCAAGGACGGCGACGCCACAGCCACGGGACAACGCGCGCTAAGCGCCCATTAACTGTTTAAGGGCACGCTCGCGATCATGCGGGAATCACGCCCGGAAACCAGATATCTGCTTGCCCGGAGGGGGCGCGCATGTCGTCGATGATCGTCCAGCCGCCGGATCACGAGCACGCCTACGAGCAAATCGAGGCTGCTGTCATGGAAACGGCGCGTGGCCGCTGGTTCCTGCAGGAATATGCCCGGCGCAACCGCCAGGCGGATACGGCGATGGTGCTCGGCGCGATCGAGCGCCTGCAGCGTCAGCTCATCGACGCGCCGGCCGTCGGCGCTCCGGCGCCGGTTGTCCATACCGCCCAGCCATTGCCCTACGAACGGCTGCAGGGCGACATCATCGAAATGGCCCGCGCCATTGCCCGCGCCGAGCGCGAAATCCGGCAGATCCGCCATGACGGCGTGACGGCCACGCAATACAGCTCGGCCTCCGACGAACTCGACGCCGTGGTCGCGACCACGGAAAAGGCGACATCGAATATCCTCTCCGCCGCCGAGCGCATCCAGGAATATGCCTGGACGAAACGCGAGCAGCAAAGCGGCGATCTCGCCGATTGCGACATGCTCGATGCCTGCGCCACCGAGATCTACACCGCCTGCGGCTTCCAGGACCTTACAGCCCAGCGGATCCGCAAGGTCGTGGACGCGCTGCGCTTCCTCGACGAGCGGCTGAAATCGATCCTCGAAGCCACCGGCCTTGCCGAGGATTTCCAGGCCGACGAGAAGATGATCGAGGAGCTTGACGCTCCGCCGCCTGCGGTCCGCTCCTCCGATATCTGGATGAGCGATGCCAACCAGGCCGAGATCGACGACACATTCGACTTTTTCGAACCCGCGGTTGCGGTCGAACCGACCATGGTCGGCGCGCATCTGCTGGATCTCGAGGCCGAGCCGCTGCCGGCCCCTGTTGCGCCACCTGCGCCCATGCCCGCCCCCGAAACCGCGCGCGACGCCTATGCCTCGCTCTCGACCGAGGAGCGGATCCGCGCCTTCCGGTAAACGCTCGGCGGCGCCATGCAGCGCCGGACATTGCCGAGGAATTCCCGTGCGCTTTCCCGCCAGCTGTAGCGCAGCGCATGGTCGCGGCACTCTTCGCGCGGGCATGCCAGCGCCTGCTGCACGGCCGCGCCGAGATCCATGTCGAGCGCCCCGACCGGCCGGCCGCCGATCACGTCAAGCGGACCGGTGACAGGGAAGGCCGCGACCGGCAGGCCGGAAGCCAGCGCTTCCAGCAGAACGATCCCGAATGTATCGGTCAGGCTCGGAAAGACGAAGACATCGGCCGAGGCATAGAGATCGGCGAGGGCCTCGCCCTCACGGAGCCCGAGGAAATGGACATCGGGGAAGCGTGAAGCGAGGCTGGCCCGGGCCGGACCGTCGCCGATCACGACTTTCGAGCCGGGCAGGTCCAGCGCGAGAAAGGCCTCGATATTCTTCTCGACCGCGACGCGGCCCACAAACAGCGAGATCGGCCGCGGCAGGTCCAGCACGCGTGGGCGGTCCGGTCGGAACACGTTGGTATCGACCCCGCGTGACCAGCGCATCAGCCGCCGGAAGCCGCGCCCGGCGAGATCGGCCTCGAGGCTTGCCGTCGAGACCATGATTCCGGCCGCCGCATTGTGGAAATGCCGCAGCATCGCGTAGCTCAGCGTTTCCGGCACCGGCAGCCGGGCGGCGACATATTCCGGAAACTTGGTGTGATAGGAGGTGGTGAAGGGCAGGTTCCGCTTCAGGCAATGGCGGCGCGCCAGCAGGCCGATCGGCCCTTCGGTGGCGATATGCAGGTGATCCGGCGCCTCGGCCTCGATCCGCCGGGCGATCTCACCCGGCGAGACCACCGAGAGGCGGATTTCCGGATAGGTCGGCATGCGGAAGCCGCGATAGCCCTCCGGTGTCAGGAACCGCAGTTCCGCCCCGAGAGCCGGTGCCTCGCGCGCCACCGCATCGAGCGAGCGCACGACGCCGTTGACCTGCGGATGCCATGCATCCGTGGCCACCAGAACCCGGAGCGGCCGGCCATCGATGGAGAATTCCCCGGCTTCGTTCATTCGGCGGCCTGCACGCGGAGTTCGGGCTCAACCGTCGCGAGATAGGCCGCACGGCGCTCGTTCCAGCGGATCAATTCCAGCGCGCCGTCGAAATGCTCGACCAAGGCCGTGCAGCTCTCGACCCAGTCCCCGGTATTCGCATAGCGGATCCCGAGCGTGTCATGCAGGGCGGCGGAATGGATATGCCCGCAGACGATCCCGTCCACGCGGCTGCGCTTGCCCTCGTTGACCAGCACTTCCTCGAAGCGGCCGATGAAATTGACGGCGTTCTTCACCTTCGCCTTGGCCCAGCCGGAAAGGGACCAATAGGGGAAGCCGAGCTTGCGGCGGACGAGGTTGAGATAGGTGTTGACGCCGAGCGCCAGCGTGTAGGCACCGTCCCCGAGGAAGGCGAGCCATTTCGCGTGGCGCACCACCATGTCGAACTGGTCGCCATGCAGGACGAGCAGGCGCTGGCCGGCGGCCGTTTCATGGACAACGCGGTCGAGGATCTCGATCCCGCCGAAATTGGTGCCGCAATAATCGCGCAGGAACTCGTCATGATTGCCCGGCAGATAGATGATGCGGGCGCCCTTCCGCACCTTGCGGAGCAGCTTCTGGACGAGGTCGTTATGGGATTGCGGCCAGTGCCAGCGCGTCTTGAGGCGCCAGCCATCGACGATATCACCGACGAGGTAGATCGTGTCGGCATCATAGGCGCGGAGAAACTCCATCAGCGCCTCGGCCTGGCAGCCGCGGGTGCCGAGATGGATATCGGAGAGGAAGAGGGTCCGGACCCGATAGGTGGAGGCTTCGTCCCGCGGGCGAATCAAATCGCGCTCTGACATGCCGGTCTGGATCATGCGGCGCAGTATCCAGAAGCCTGTAACAGATTGATGACGGGGTGCCTCCAGCCTTTTCACGCATGCAGGGCGGTTTTCGGGTTTTCCCGGCTGCAACAACCGGCTAGGGTCGGGAGCAAGACGGATTCCCAGACATGTTTCCTCCCGATCGCCCCTTGCCCGGGCCGCCCCTGCCCCCGCAGCGCCCGCTGGTCGGGATCCTGTTCAAGATGGCTTCCGCCTTCGCCTTTTCCTGCATGGGCGCCTCGGTGAAGATCGTCGGTTCGCTGACCGGCCCGGTCAACAGCTTCCCCGTCGGGCAGGTCGTGTTCTGCCGGTCCTTCTTCGCGCTGATCCCGGTCTTCGTCTGGATGGCGATGGTCGGCAAGCTGCCGACCGCTTTCGCCACCACGAACCGTTACGGCCATATCAAGCGCGGCCTCGTCGGCTCGCTCGGCATGTTCTGCGGCTTTGCCGGCCTGACCACATTGCCCCTGCCCGATGCCACCGCCATCTCCTTCGCTGCACCGCTTTTCAGCGTGGTGCTCGCCGCTTTGCTGCTCGGCGAGGTCGTCCGGCTCTATCGCTGGACGGCCGTGCTGATCGGGTTCTGCGGCGTGATCGTGATGCTCTGGCCGCATCTCTCCGCCGATGCCCTGTCGATTTCCGGCAGCGATGCCAAGGCGCGCGGGGCCTTTTTCTCGCTCTGCGGCGCCGTCTGCGCAGCCTTCGCGATGATCGAGGTGCGCCGGCTGACCGCCACCGAAACCACCGCCGCCATCGTCACCTATTTCTCGCTGATGACCACCACCTTCGGCATGATGTCGGTGCTGGGCGGGGCCTTCGACCCGAAATGGGCCTGGGTCCTCCCCGATGCGAAACAGGCGCTGTTCCTCGTCCTGACGGGTGTGATGGGCGGGTTCGGCCAGATCTTCCTCACCGAAAGCTATCGCCGCGCGCCGGCCTCGGTCGTCGCTCCGTTCGACTATACCGGCATGATCTTCGCGCTGTTCTGGGGCTATTTCCTGTTCGGGGACCTGCCGGACACGCTGGTCCTGATCGGGGCGGCCATCGTCTCGGGCGCCGGCATCTACGTGATCCTGCGCGAGCGGCAGCTCGGCATCGACCGCGCCCGCCAGAGCGAAGCCTCGGCCCAGCGCGCGCTCTGAGGAGCGGTTGCCAAAGCCCGCGCGAGGGATTAGCTAACAAAGAACACGCTTGGGGTGCCCGGAAAGCCGGGCTGAGAGGCTTCCCGCCAACCCATCGAACCTGAACCGGGTCATGCCGGCGGAGGAAAGCGATGCAGATGGTTCCAGCGCCCGCACCGGGCGCTCCCGCTCCCGACACTGCCCTCTGGGCCGCGCGCTGCGGCGCCTCTCTCGCGCGCCTGCGGCAGCAGCGCCCGCGCATCCACGCGCTGACCAACCCGGTTGCACAAGCCCTGACGGCGAATGGCCTGCTGGCGATCGGCGCCGTCCCGACGCTGACGACCCATCCCGACGAGATCGAGGATTTCGTGGCCGGCAGCGCCGCCGTGCTGCTCAATCTCGGCATGCTCGATGGCGAGCGCTTCGCCGCCCTGCCCCGCGCCGCGGCCGCCTGTTCCCGTTTGGGCCGGCCCTTCGTGCTGGACCCCGCCTTCGCCGACCGCTCCCCTCGCCGGCGGGCATTGGCGCTGGCGCTGATGGCCGAAACCCCGACCATCCTGAAGCTGAACCCGGCTGAGGCGGAGGCCTTCGCGGCGGACATTCCCGCCCGCTCCTGCCTTGTCGTGACAGGGCCGGTGGATCGGATCCGCCTTGGCGGGCAGGCCCTCGCGCTCGCCAATGGCCACCCGCTGCTGCAGGACATTACCGCCGCCGGCTGCCTCCTGGGCGCGATCCTCGCCGCCTGCCTCGCCGTCGAGCCTGATCCGGTCCTCGCGGCTGCCACCGGGCTGTCGGTGCTCAACATCGCCGCCGAACAGGCGGCCGGCCTCGCCCGCGGCCCCGGCAGCTTTGCCGTCCACCTGATCGACAGCCTCGCCGCCCTCACCCCGGAGGACATCGCCGGGAGGATGCGCCTCGCCCCTGCCGGAGGAGATACACCATGACTGCCATTGCCCTCACCATTGCCGGCTCGGATTCGGGCGGCGGTGCCGGGATCCAGGCGGATCTGAAAACCTTCTCCGCCCTCGGCGTCTATGGCGCCAGCGTCATCACCGCCCTGACGGCGCAGAACACGCTCGGCGTGCAGGGCATCCATGATGTCCCGCCGGATTTCGTGCGGCAGCAGATCCGGTCGGTGCTGGACGATATCCCGGTCAACGCCGTGAAAATCGGCATGCTCTCGGTTCCGGCCACGATCGAGGCCGTGGCTGGCAGCCTCGCCGGCACCTTCGCCGGCCCGGTCGTCGTCGATCCGGTCATGGTCGCGGCCAGCGGCGATCCGCTGCTGACGGAAGCGGCCATCGCCACACTGGTCGCCCGCCTGCTGCCCCGCGCCGACCTGCTGACACCGAACCTGCACGAGGCCGCGCGGCTGCTCGGGCAACCCGTGGCGGGAACAATCGCCATCATGGAAGAGCAGGGCCGCGCCCTGCTCGCTTTCGGCCCGCGCGCTGTGCTGATGAAGGGCGGGCATGGCACCGGCGCCGAGGCGGTCGACGTGCTCGTCACGCCCGGTGGCCTCAGGCATTTCTCCGCCCCGCGCATTCCCTCACGCAACAGCCATGGCACGGGCTGCACCCTGTCCTCGGCCATCGCAGCGGAACTGGCCAAGGGGCATTCCCTCGAGGACGCCGTCGCCACCGCCAAGGCCTATGTCCATGCCGCCATCGCTGCGGCGGATCGCCTCCGCATCGGGCAGGGTCATGGCCCGACCCATCATTTCCACGCATTCTGGTGAGGAAGCCCGCCATGACCCGCACCCGCCGCTCCCTGCTTGCCGGTGCCGCGGCCGGCCCGGCCCTGCTCGCGGCCCCCGCCGTTCATGCGCAGGAACGCATCCGCTGGCGCATGGCCACCTCCTGGCCGAAGAACCTGCCCGGCCCCGGCATTGCCGCCGCCTATCTCGCGCGGCGCGTCGCCGAACTCTCGGGCGGCAGCTTCGAGATCCAGCTTTTCGGCGCGGGCGAAATCGTTCCGGCCTTGCAGGTTCTCGATGCCGTGGGCAACGGCACGGTGGAAATGGGCCATTCCGCCGCCTTTTTCTGGCAGGGCAAGAACCCCGCCGCCAATGCCTTCACCACCCTGCCCTTCGGCCCGGATCCGATCGAACATCAGGCCTGGCTGGAACGCGGGGGCGGGCAGGCTTTGTGGGACGAGCTCTATCGCCCGTTTGGCGTAAAGCCGCTGCTCGCCGGCAATACCGGCCCCTCCATGGCCGGCTGGTTCAAGCGCGAACTGGGCTCGGCCGCCGATATCCGCGGCCTCAAGATCCGCGCGCAGGGCCTCGGCGCCGAACTCTGGCAGCGCATGGGGGCGACGGCCCTGACCATCGCGCCGGGCGACCTGCTGATCTCGCTCTCCTCGGGTGTGATCGATGCCGTCGAATTCCTCGCCCCGGTGAATGACCTGCCGCTCGGGCTCTACAAGCCGGCGCCCTTCTACTACGCGCCGGGCTTCAACAAGCCGAATGGCGCGGCAGAGGCGATCATCCATCTCCCGGCCTGGGAGAAGCTCTCGCCCGCCCATCGCGCCATGGTGGAGGCAGCCTCGGCGGAGGCCCATGCGCGCGGCCTTGTCGAGGCGCAGAACGACAATGCCGGCGCGATGCTGGAGCTTGTCGGCACCCACCAGGTCCAGCTCCGCCGCCTGCCGGCGGAACTCCTCGCCGCCGCGCGGCAGCATGCCCGCGACCTCGTGCAGGATCTCGCCGCGAAATCGGAGCTTTCCGGCCGGATCATCGCCTCGATGGAGGCCTCGCGTGCCCGCGCCCGGCCGTGGCGCCGCGTGACCCTGGCCGGCTCGCTCGCGATGCAGGGAGATTGAACCCGGCATCTTGCGCAGGGGCCGAGGCTGGGGCAAAAGAAGTTCGGTGCAACGAACGATCGTTCGCCTGACAAAACAACCTCAGATCGGTCATGCAGGACAAGGACAAACCGCGCGAGATGGATGCCGGCGCCGTGGCGCTGTCCGGGCAGCTGGGCAAGACCATCCAGCGCCTGCGCAAGGCGTATAACCTCTCGCTGTCGGAACTCGCCGAGCAGAGCGGCGTCGCCAAGTCGATCATCAGCCAGATCGAGCGCAACGAGACCAATCCGACGCTGGCGACCATCTGGCGTCTCAGCCAGGCGCTTGATGTCTCGATCGAGCGCTTCCTCGTCTCCTCGGAGGAAGAGCCCTTCATCGAGCGGTCGAGCAAGGGCGATACGCCGATCCTCGTCTCCGATGACGGCAAGATGCGCCTCGCCATTGTCGGCTGGCTGAAGACCGTGGAATGGCTGCAATGGTATGACGTGCAGGCCGAACCCGGCGCCGTGCTGGATTCGGATGCGCATCAGCGCGGATCGGTGGAGAACCTCTCGGTGATCAGCGGCGCCTTCGAGGTCGAGGTCGGCGGCGTGACGGAAGTGGCGCGCGCCGGCGAAACCCTGCGCTATCGCTGCGACCGGCAGCATATCATCCGTTGCATCGGGGATGAACCCGGCCATGCCACGATGGTGGTGATCCTCAAGGCCGCGGTGATGGACTGACCGCCGGAGCCTGTGTCTGATCCGGCGCTGATTTCCGCTAGAAAATTCGCCCGCCCGCCAGCATGATCCCGCCGAACACGATGACGATCGACATCGCCAGCACGACCAGCGCGCGGAATGTGACAGACGGCACCGGCACCATTTCCGCCGCGTCGACATAGGGTTCGGCCGGTTTCTTTCCGGTCACCATCGCCTGGATCAGCGGCTCGCCCGTCATCATGCCGTAGCCAGCATTGGCCAGGACATGGATGACCGCGAAGGCGATGATGATGTTGAACCCCCGCACATGCAGGTCCGTGATGACCTTGGCGGTCTCGTCCGAGATCAACCGCTTGAGCGGGCCGGCCGTGATCTCGTTATGCTCGAGCGCGAACAGGCCGAGCATGGCCTGCATGCCGACAGCCGCAAGCAGGATCAGGATCATCGCCGTCCCGACCGGGTTATGGCCGAGATAGCGCGCCTTCTCGCCGCGCATCATCCCGAGCCCGTAGCGCAGCATCGCCCCCGGCCCCCGGACGAAGCTGGCCCAGCGGGCGGTCGAGGAACCGACCACCCCCCAGATCAGGCGGAAAACCAGCAGCACCAGAATGGCATAGCCGTTCCAGCGATGCCATTTCAGCGTGGGATCCCCGATCCGGTTCGCCAGTTCGAAGCTGAGCCACGCCGAGAGGATCAGGCTGACAAGCAGCCAGTGAAAGGCGCGGGTGGGCCAGTCCCACGCCCGTACCGTGCCCGGATGGGTGCGGCCTTTTCCCGACATGGCTGGCTTTCCTCAGCGGGCGCGGAATTCCTGATGGCAGGCGCCGCAATTGCCGAGCACCTTCGGCATCTCGGCCTTCATGCTGGCTTCGTCCTTGATCGCCGCAAGGGCGGCCGTGGCATCGGCTTCCAGCTTGGTGAAGATGCCGGTGAACTTGGCCTTGTTCTCCCAGATGGCCGGCAGGGCCTTGGTGTCACCGGTCTTGGAATCATCCGGGAACAGGCCCGGCAGCGTCTTGGCATTGGCCTGGATCGTGCGCAGGCCGCTCTGCACCGCGGCGAGGTTGAAGGCATCTTCACCGCGCAGCATCTTGCCGATCGGGGTCGCCGCGCCACCCATGGCCTTGAACTGGTCCTTGCGCTGGCCGATCGCGGCCGATTGCGCATAGGCGGCACCAACGCCAACCGCCAGGAGCGTGGCAAGAATAACGGCACGACGCATGGGAAATTCCTTCTTTTGGTGGAGGTCGAGGCCCGGTGCCACGCCCGCATCCACCCCACCTTGGAGGCAGACCAGACTTTGTCTAGGTCTAATTTGTTGCATTCTTGCAAAGGCGGCTGCGCTTCACACGCTCGTGATCGGCGCAGCCGCGCATTTTCGCTTTCCCTAGCGCCGCAGCGCCTCCCAGATCGCCAGCGCATTGGCCGGCATGTCGATATGGCGGATGCCCTTCGCCCGCCGGAGCGCATCGACGATCGCATTCATCACGGCCGGTGCCGCGCCGATCGTCCCGGCCTCGCCGGCCCCCTTCACGCCGATCGCGTTGGTCGTGCAGGGCACGTTGCGCGTTTCGAACTGGAAATTCGGGATATCGGTCGCGCGCGGCATGGCATAGTCGAGGAAGCTGGCCGTCAGGATCTGGCCCTTCTCGTCCTGCACGAAACGCTCGACCATGGCCTGCCCGATCCCCTGCGCCGCGCCGCCATGGATCTGGCCGGCAAGCAGGATCGGGTTCAGCGTCACGCCGAAATCATCGACGATGACGAAATTGACGATCTGCGTTTCCCCGGTCTCCGGATCGATCTCGACCTCGCAGACATGGGTGCCGTTCGGATAGGTCGCCTCGGGCGGCCTGAACTCGGCCTGCGTCGAGAGCTTGCCCCGCGCAGCCGGCAGGGCTGCGATCTCGGCATAGGTCAACCGGCGATCCGTACCGGCGATCCGGACAGTGCCATCGGCAATCTCGAGATCACCCTTGCCGGCCTCGAGCGCATCGGCCGCCAGCGTGGTGACGACATCCGCGAGCAACTCCGCCGCCCGCGCCACTGCAGCCCCGCCGACCGGGATCGAGCGCGAGCCGCCCGTGCCCGAACCGGTCGGCGTGTCATTCGTGTCGCCCTGCTTCACCCGGATCCGCTCCAGCGGCAGGTCGAGATGCTGCGCGACGAGCTGGGCATAGGCGGTCTCGTGCCCCTGCCCGTTCGATTGCGTGCCGATCTTCACGGTCACGCTGCCATCCTTCTCGAGCGTCAGGTAGGCCGGCTCGGGCGAGCCGCCGCCGCAGGCCTCGATGTAGACGCCGAAGCCGATGCCGCGCAGCCTGCCGGCCTTCTTCGACGCCTTGAGCCGGGCCGGGAAGCCCTTCCAGTCCGCCTTGTCGAGCGCAGCCTCCATATGGGCGGCGAAATCGCCGGAATCATAGACCCGCCCGGTCACGGTCTTGTAGGGCATCCGGCGCGGCTTGATGAAGTTCAGCTTGCGCAGCTTGACACGGTCGAGGCCGGTTTCATCCGCGATGTAGTCAACGAGGCGCTCGATCGCATAGGCGGCTTCCGGCCGGCCGGCGCCGCGATAGGCATCGAACGGCACAGAATTCGAATAGATGCCGCGGATGCGGGTATAGCCGGCGGGAATGTCATAGACCCCCGTCAGCATGGTCGAGCCGATCCAGGGGATATAGGGCCCGTATTGCGAGAGATAGGCGCCCATATTGGCGTCCAGCATCACCCGCATCGCGAGGAAGCGGCCCTTCTCGTCCAGCGCCATCTCGGCCCGGGTGAGATTGTCACGCCCGTGCGCGCAGGCGAAGAAATGCTCCGAACGGTCGGAGGTCCAGCCAACCGGCGCGTCGAGCACCATCGCGGCATGCAGCGCGAGGGGATATTCGCGATACATGAAGCTCTTGGTGCCGAAGCCACCGCCGACATCCGGCGTCACGACGCGCAGGGTGGCGGGGTCGATCTTGAAGATGAACTTCGCCAGCGTGTTGCGGATGCCATGCACGCCCTGGCTGCCGAGCGTGACACGCCAGCCTCCGCCTTTCGCCGGCTCCGCCACGATGGTGCGGGGCTCCATGTAATTCGCGATGATCCGGCTGTTGACAATGTCGAGCCCGATGACACGCGGCGCCTTGGCGAAGATCGCATCGGTCTTCGCCTGGTCGCCGAGCACATGGTCGAAGGCGACATTGCCCGGCGCTTCGGCATGGACGAGCGGCGCACCGGGCTGGCGGGCCGCCGCGACATCCGAGACGACGGGCGCCTCTTTCCATCGAATCTCGATGGCCTCGGCCGCGTCCTTGGCCTGCTCGAGCGTCTCGGCGACGATGAACGCCACCGCCTCGCCGACATGCCGCACGCGGTCCTTCGGCAGGACCGGATAGGACGGCATCGGCGGCATGGAGCCATCGGTATTCTTGATCGGCGCCTGGCAGGGCAGGTCACCCAGATGGGCCACCTCGGCATGCGTCAGGATCAGCCTCACGCCGGGCATGGCCCGCGCGGCGGCGAGATCCCCGAGGGTGAAGGTCGCGCTGGCAAAGGGCGCCCGCAGCACGAAACCGTGAAGCTGGCCCTTCGGCCGGTAATCGGTCGCGTAATGGCCCTGCCCCGTAAGGAAGCGATGGTCTTCCACGCGCATGAGCGCCTGGCCCATTCCGAATTTCATTGGACGCATGATTGTGCCTGAAGCGTTGCTGCGGGAGGATTCCCGCCGGTTGCGCTCAGGATAATCCGCTGGCCCGGGCTTTCAACCCTGCTCGACCGGCTCTCCGGCGAAAAACCAGTCCTTGAAGCCGCCCCGGTAATGCGCATCGATGGCCCGGCCTTGTTGATGGGCCAGCATGGCCGCCTGCATCGAGCGGATGCCGGCGGCACAGGACAGCACCACCCGCTTGCCTTCAGCCGGGGGCAGGTCATCGACCGAGAAGCGGGACAGCGGCAGCGAGACCGAGCCGGGAATATGCCCGGCGGCGAATTCATGCGGCTCGCGCACATCGACCAGCAGGATGGAGCCACTTTCGAGGCCCGCCTTGATCTCCTCGCGCGTCAGGTCTTCCACCATGATGCTGCCCTCCCGGCCACGTTCCGGCCTGCTGCGTCTTGGTTATGCGACAGCCCGCCAGGCCGATCAACCGGGTCAGGAAGGCGATCAGCTGAGAACGCGGACAAGCCACAAGGAAAGCGAGGGAAAGGCCACGCAGAGCATGAGCCGCACGATATCGGCCGCCACGAAAGGCAGCACGCCGCGATAGATCTGCGTGATCGGAATGGTGCGGGCAATGGCTGAAATGACGAAGACGTTGAGCCCGACAGGCGGCGCGACCAGCCCGATCCCGACCACAATCAGCACGAGAATGCCGAACCAGATCGCAACCTCGTCACTCATCATGCCGAAATCGAGTGCGGTGACGATCGGGAAGAAGACCGGCAGGGTAAGCAGGATCATCGCCAGCTCGTCCATCACCGCGCCGAGCACGATGTAGAAGGCGAGCAGCGCGATCAGCACGAAATAGGGCGGCAGACCCCAGGAGGTGATGGTCTCGGCCGCGTTGGTGGGGAGTTGGGTGAGCGCAAGGAACCCGTTGAACACCTCGGCCCCGAGGAGGATCATGAAGATCATGCCGCAGGTCTCGGCTGACTGGCGCAGCGACAGCCCGAATTTCTCGAGCGTCATCGTCCGCCGGATCAGCCCGTCCGCGAGCACCGCCACGGCACCCACTGCCGCGGCCTCGGTCGGGGTGAAGATGCCACCATAGATGCCGCCGACCACCACGATCGCGATCACGAGCGAGGACCAGACCCCGCCCAAGGCCCGAAGCCGCTCCGGCCAGGGCAATGGCGCGTGAACCGGCATGGCCTCGGGGTTGCGGCGGGCGAGCCACAGGATCACCAGCACATAGAAGATCGCGGCCATCAGCCCGGGTATGAGCGCGGCCATGAACAGCTTGACGATGTTCTGTTCGGTCGAGATCGCATAGACGACGAGGATCACCGAAGGCGGGATCAGGATGCCGAGCGTGCCGCCCACCGCCACCGTGCCGGCCGAAATGCCCGGCGCATAACCGCCGCGGATCATTTCCGGCAGCGCCGCCCGGCCGAAGGTGGCGGTCGTGGCGACAGAAGAGCCGCAGATCGCGCCGAAGGCCGTGCAGGAGCCGATCACCGCGATGCCCATGCCGCCGCGCCGGTGGCCGACAAGGGCCGCCATCGCGCGGAACAGGCCGGAGGACAGGCCTGTCTTCTCGGCGAAGGCGCCCATCAGCACGAAGAGCGGGATGACCGACAGCGTGTAGTTCGAGAACAGGTAATACGGCGTTGTCTTCAGATAGTTGAGAAAGACAGGCGTGCCGACGAACGAGGCATAGCCCGCCCCGCCGACAACCAGCATGGCAAGGCCGACCGGCATGCGCAGCGCGATCAGAAGAAGCATCCCGGCAAAGCCGAGCAGGGCGATCGCGTTGCCGCTCATGCAGTCACCGTATGCTGGAGGAGAAAAGCCCGGTCAGGCCGCGCCACAAGGCCAGCCCTGCGAGGAAGAAGCAGAGCGCGGTGCAGGTCCAGACCGCTGGCGCCAGGGGCAGGCCCAGCACCATCGACCGGGTACCGGACTGCACCATGCCGAGCGCGCCCTGCCCCAGCTGCCAGGCCATCAGGCCCAGAACCAGCCCGGCCACGATTTCCCAGAGCGCATCGACCCGGGCTTTCCAGAGCGGAGACCATTTCTGCGACGCCGCATCGACGATGACATGACCCTTCCGCGCCTGGCAGAAGGGCAGGAAGCAGAAAACCGAAACCGCTGTCAGCATCTGCGCGAGCTCGAAATCGCCCGGCACGCCTGCGCCGCCAATCCAGCGCGTGCGCAGGGCGATGCTGGTCACGACCATCAACGCAAGCCCGACGGACAGCAGCCCGCCCGCCATGGCGACGGCAGCCGCGATCCGGTCGATCGGTGAAGCGGGCGCGCCGGCCGGAGCCGGCGCTTCCGTTTCGACACTCATGCGCGGGCAGCTTCGGCGATCATGGATTCGGCCGCGGCCAGCAGCTTGCCGCCATCGAGGCCCTTGTCCTTCATGCCCTTCAGCCAGGCCTCGCGGACCGGCTCGACCGCCTTCCGCCAGCGGATATTCTCCTCGACGGAGAGCGTCGTGATCGTGTTGCCGCGCTTGCGGACCATGTCCGACACCGCCACAGCCTGATCATCCCAGACCTTGCCGGCCATGCGGGCGGCGAACTCGCCGGAATTCTTGTCGAGCACGGCGCGGAGATCCGCCGGCATGGCCTGGTACTTGGCCTTGTTCATCGCGAGAACGAAGGTCGCGACATAGAAGGTCGGCGAACCGGGAATCTCGAGATGGTTCTTCACGAGCTCATGCACCTTGATCGCCGGGACGACTTCCCACGGCACGACGCAGCCATCGATGACGCGCTGGGCAAGGCTTTCCGGAACCTGCGGGATCGGCATCCCGACAGCGGTGGCGCCGAGCGCCTTGAGCGCCTCGCCGGCCAGACGGGTCGGGAAGCGGATCTTCAGCCCCGCCAGGTCTTCCATCTTCGCGACCGGCTTGTTGGTGTGGATCAGCCCGTGATCATGCGACCAGAAGCAGATCGGGTGAACTTCCTTGAACTCGTCCTTGAGATACTGGTCGGCGAATTTCTGCAGCGCGATCGAGTTCGGCAAGGCGTTCTTGGCCGGAACGAAGGGCAGCTCGAACGTCTCGATGCCCGGGAAACGGCCCGGCGTATTGCCCGGCAGCGTCCAGACGAGGTCTGCCACCCCGTCGCGCGCCTGGTCGAAGAGCTGCGGCGGTGCACCGCCGAGCTGCATCGAGGGGAAGATGTCGATCTTGATGCGACCATTCGATTCGGCAGCGACCTTGTCGGCCCAGGGCTTCAGGAACCGGGCATGACCGTTCGAGACCGGAGGCAGGAAGTGATGCATCTTCAGCGTCACTTCGGCGGCATTGGCCCGCGTGACACGAAGAACGGCCGGGGCGGCAACGCCCAGGGCCGCAAGGCGCATGGCCTGACGACGATCAATCATGTCGAATTTCCCTCCCGGAATTGGTTGCATGCGAGACTGACCGGCTCGCTTGCCCCGGAATGAAGCCGGAACACGCGCATTAGGCAAGCCCTTTCGACCTTCCTCGGGGCTTTTGTTCGCATGTCCGGGAATCGGCGCCCATGTCAGATGCGCAAGGCCTCGCCTTCCCGGGCGAGGCCCGATCCGGGGCGCCGGCGCGCAAGCTCCTGCTCCCGCTGAAACATCACTTGATCATCATGGACCGGGTTGTGGTGAAAGCCGACCAGCCGGGCGACATCGGCCGCATCGGCAAGCTGCAAGGCCCCCTCGATCGTGGCATGGCCCCAGCCGCGCCGGACCTCGCGTTCCGCTTCGGTGAACATGGTGTCATGCACCAGCAGGTCAGCCCCGCGCGCAAAGGCGATCCAGGCGGGATCCGGCTGTTCGGGCTCTTCAAGGTCCGTTGCATAGACAAACGAACGGGCGCCATCCGACACGCGGAAGGCGGTAGATCCGCCGGGATGTTCCAGCGGGTGCGTGCGGATATCGAGAGCGCCGGCCTCGAACGCCGCGCCGGCAGCATGCTGGCGGCAATCTGTCCGTCCGAGCACCCCGGCAATGCCAGCCGGAAAATACGGCGGGGACAGGATCGCCGCCACCAGCGTCTCCAGGCCGAGGGCCCCCTCGGGCGAGGCATGGATCCGCAGTTCGGTTTCAGCCGGCAGGCTCATGAGCAGGTAGGGCAGGCCCATGACATGATCATGATGGAAATGGCTGAGCAGGATCTCGACCACGCGCGGCGGGTTCGGCTCCAGCGCCCGTGCCAGCGCGGTGGCGCCCGTGCCGGCATCCAGCACCAGCAGGTGGTCGCCGGAACGCACCGAAAGGCAGGCCGTGTGATGGCCGAACCGGCTGAAGGCCATACCGGAGGCGGGGTGCGATCCGCGCGCCCCCCAGACATCAAGATGCATATCATGCCCCCGGCTGTTCAGGAGCAGCCATCCTGACGTCATGCACCCGGGCAGGCAGTGCGTCAGCGCACAATGGCGGCCGTGATCCGGCCGGGCGCGCTCAATAGGCGTTCTTGGTGTTGAACAGCGAAAGCGGGGTCATGGCGAGGATGTAGAGATCGAGCGGGAGCGACCAGTTCTCGATGTAATAGAGGTCATGCTCGACGCGCCGCTCGATCTTCTCGAGCGTGTCGGTCTCGCCACGCCAGCCATTTATCTGCGCCCAGCCGGTAATGCCGGGCTTCATGCGATGGCGGGCATAATAGCCGTCGACGACATCCTGATAGAGCTGGTTGGCGGCCTTGGACTGCGTGGCATGCGGCCGGGGCCCGACCAGCGAGAGTTCACCCCGCAGCACGTTGATCAGCTGTGGCAATTCGTCAATGGAGGTCTTGCGGATGAAGCGTCCCACGCGCGTCACGCGCGGATCATCCCTCGTGACCTGCCGGGCACCGTGGGCGTCGGTCCGGTCGGTATACATCGAGCGGAATTTCAGCACGCCGATGATATTGTTGTTGAACCCGAAGCGCTGCTGCCGGAACAGCACCGGCCCTTTCGATTCGAGCTTCACCGCCAGCGCCACGGCGAGCATCAGCGGCGAGAGAACCACCAGCGCCAGCGCCGCCACGACACGGTCGAACACCGCCTTGAGCGCCGAGTTCCAGTCCGAGAGCGGCCGGTCGAACACGGCAAGGAACGGTACGTCGCCGATATAGCTATAGGCGCGCTTGGACAGTTTGAGCCGGGAGGCATGCGCTGCGATGCGGACATCGATCGGCAATTGCCACAGCTTCCGGACAAGGTGGAGGATGCGCTCTTCCGCCGACGCCGGCAGCGCGATGATGAGCAGATCGACCACTTGCTCGCGGCAATAGGCTTCCAGCTCGTCGAAGGTCCCGATCTTCCGGTAGACATCGACGGCATCGGGGGAGCGTTCGCCGCCCCGGTCATCGAAGACGCCGAGAATGCGGATGGCGCGGTTGCCCGAACGCGACAGCCGGCGGATCAGGTCTTCGGCCGGCTTGCCGCCGCCGACAATGACCGCGCGCCGCGCCAGATCGCCGCGCGCTTCGGCATCGGAAATCGCCACTGAGGCCAGCAACCGGAAAAAAACCAGCAGGATCAGGCTGAAGAGCAGCCAGCCCAGCAGCCACAGGCGCAGCGCCATGATGTCGAAGCCGATCAGGAACAGCAGCCCCGTCATGACGACGAAGGCCCCGCCCAGGGCATAGATCACCGACTTGATCTGCCTTGGCAGCATGGCCAGCGCGGGAAGCGTATAGGCCCAGAGCCGCTGCAGGAAATAGACGGTCAACCCCGTGACCGAGGCGACGAGGAGGAAAGCGGTTCCGTCGCCGCCGAAACTGGCCGGCAGGAACGCCATGGCGCTCCAGAGGCCACAGCCGACAAGGGTCATGATGTCGAAGATCAGGACAAGGCCGATGATCTTCTGCTTGGATGCCCGCCGGATCCAGCCGGCCATACGGTCCGACAGCGTGGCACCCGGCCTTTCGCGCTCCGTCAAATCCAGCGACATACCCAAACTCCACCTTCTGGAGCGGACGCTAGTCGACAACCTTAGCGATTCCGTTAATCGGATAGTTTGAATAGACTGGTATTCGTGAAATTAACGATTTGTTTGCCATAATTCTGCCGTCAGTTTGCCAAAGTTAACTTTTGCTCAATCATGAATTTCCTGTTGCCATAATTTGCCACAATTCAGACAAGACCCGACTACAAATGGCAAACCTATTGTTACCAGAAAGCTACAGACACGACGATGCATTCGTCCTACTTGCTGCAGCCAGACGGATTTGTCTTATGGAAGGAGTTCCCATGAAAAAGATTCTGCTCGCGACCACGCTGCTGGCCGGCGCGATGGCCTCGGCCCAGGCGGCCGATCTCGCCACCCGCAAGTCGCCGCCGCCGGCGGCTCTGCCGGTCATGGCGCAGTATAACTGGACCGGCTTCTACGTCGGTATCCAGGGTGGCGGTGGCTTCGGTGGCGACAGCCGTCATCGCTCCGGCGGCGCCCGCTCGGGCCAGATCGAACTGGGCGGCGGCCTTGTCGGCGCAACGCTCGGCTACAATCACCAGATCGGCAATTTCGTCGCTGGTATCGAAGGCGACTATGCCTGGGCCAGCCTGAACGGCTCGACCAATGCGAACTGTGCGGCCCCGGGCTGCAAGACCGACATCCGCTCGTTCGGCACGCTGCGCGGCCGCCTCGGCTACTCGTTCGACCGCATCATGCCCTACGTGACCGGCGGTCTCGCCATCGCCGACATCAAGCACTCGGCCGGCGCCTTCTCGGGCTCGGATTATCGTGCCGGCTGGACCATCGGTGCCGGCGTCGAAGCGGCGCTCACCCGCAACATCTCGGTAAAGGGTGAATACCTCTATTATGACTTCGCCCGCCAGACGTACAATTCGGGTGCAGCCCTCGGCGCCAATGCCAATGGCCACATCCTCCGCGCCGGCGTGAACTACAAGTTCTGACCGGACGGCTAAGTTCTGACCGAACGGCAAGGAAACAACACGAACCCCGGCTCCGGCCGGGGTTTTTTGTTGTCGCCACCCCGAAGAAGAGGGCGTGATCGGGCTGCGCAGCACCGGATGAACCTGGCGCCAACCGCGGGGTTGGCGCGCGATTTGCTGGCTCTCTCCACAGGAGGCCCGCCATGTGCCCGAATCGTTATGTGCGTCTCGTCTATGGTGTCCTGCAATCCGGCCTGACCTCGGGCGTCGCCTCCGGCATTGCCAGCCTGCCCTTCTGGCGTGCAGGCGGATTCTGGGGCGCCTGGTTGACAGCCCGGGCAATCGCCTGGCTCACCATGCTGCCGCTGGTTGTCTTCGCCGCGCCGATGATCCGGAAACTCGCCGAAGCGCTGACGCAGGAGACAATTGACCAATCCCACAGCCAGGAGGGTGGCCCCCGTGCCCGGTAAGGTGGCTGATGGCAAGACCGCTTCTGATGGGAAAAGAGATGGTGGGTGATGAAGGATTCGAACCTTCGACCCGCTGATTAAGAGTCAGCTGCTCTACCAACTGAGCTAATCACCCAAGCCTTCCGAAAAAGGCAACGCGCGGGAAACCCGCGCGAGGCCGGTTCGATACCGTATCGCCCGGGGCTTGGCAAGCGCAAAGAACGGGCAAGCACAAAGAACAGGCAAGAGCCAGGAACAGGCAGGCCGGGAATTCCGGCCGGCACCTGCCGCCTGCGACTCAGCCTTCCTCGGCAGTCCTGCCCGCTTCAACGAGGCCGGCCTGCTTCGGTGCCCGCTTGCGCGCGGGCCGCGGCTCGGCCCTGGGCGCCTCGATCTTCTGCAACACGGCCCTTACAGGGTTGGGCGCATGCTCGAGCGTCGAACCGCTGACGGCATCCACCCCCATGCCCACGACGCCGCCGACCACGGCATTGCCGACAAACCCGGCTGCGCCGGTCCCGGCGATCTGCGTCCTGACGAACACCGTCTGGTCGTGATGACCGGCCAGCTTGAAGACAACCGAGAACTCCTCCTTGCGCGAAACCGTGATCGTGCACGGCGTCGTGCATTGATGGTTGAGCGAGGTCTCGACGCTGGCGCCGGACGGCTCGGACTCGATCTGGATCTGGTTGGTGGTTCCGCGCGTCACCGTGGCGCATCCGCCAGCAGCCAGAAGGGCGGCGCAGGGCAGCAGCCGCAGAAAACGTGATAGAGCGATCATGGAGTCTCCCGTCGAATTCCCGCGACCATAAAAGGTGGCCATGCCCGGCGCTATGGCGCGCGCGCCACAATCCTCAAGCCAATCCATCCGGCGGCCACAGCCAGGCCGCGCCGCGCACGCCGGAGGAATCGCCGTGCCGCGCCGGGCGGATCGGGGTGATGAAATGCTCGGCGAAGAGATGGGGCGTGATCGCCGCCGGCAGGCGCGGATAGAGTTCGGGCACATTGCTCATGCCGCCCCCGAGCACGATCACCTCCGGATCGAGCAGGTTGCAGACATGGGCGAGCGCCCGGCCGAGGCGGTCGAGATAACGCCCGAACGCCGCCATGGCGGCCGGTTCACCCTCGCGCATGGCCGCGATGATCGCATCGCCCCGCAGGCTCTCGCCGGTAACGCGGGCGAAATCGTTCTGGAAGCCGGTGCCGGAAATCCAGGTCTCGAGGCAACCCCTCTTGCCGCAATAGCAGGGCGGCGCAGCGGTGACTTCCTCGACACTGGGCCAGGGCAGCGGGTTATGCCCGAACTCGCCGGCGATCCGGTGCGGGCCATCCCAGGCGCGACCGTCGAGCGCGATTCCCGCCCCGCAGCCCGTTCCGAGGATCGCGGCGAAGACCACGCGGGCACCGGCCCCGGCACCATCCACCGCCTCGGACACGGCGAGGCAATTGGCATCGTTGGAGAACCGGATCTCGCGACCGAGCGCGGCCTGCAGGTCGAGATGGAACGGCCGGCCATTGAGCTCGGTCGAGTTGGAATTCACGCAGGTTCCGGTAAAGGGCGAGATCGAGCCGGGCATGCCGATGCCAAGGCTGTGCGGCCCGGCATGACCCGCCTTTCCAAGCTCGGCCTCGACTTCGCAAACGAGTCCGGCAATCGCCTCGACAATCCCCTCATAGCGCCCGCGCGGCGTGGCGATCCGGCGGCGAAGCTTTTCGCCGCCGGTTTTGTCGATCGCGATGATCTCGATCTTGGTTCCGCCGAGATCGACCCCGAGGCGCATGGCGTGGCCGTCAGATCAGGCCGCGCCGTGCTGGGCATGCACGCGGGCATCGCCGGCCCGCTGCTTGGTCAGCTTGTTGAGCGCCGCGATATAGGCCTTGGCCGAGGCCACCAGCGTATCCGGATCGGCCGCGCGGCCATTGACCAGCCGGCCATCCTCATCGGCCAGCCGCACCGAGACCTCGGCCTGCGCATCGGTTCCCTCGGTCACCGCATGCACCTGGTAGAGCTCCAGCTTCGCCTGATGCGGAATGATCTGATGGATGGCGTTGAATGTGGCGTCCACCGGGCCGTTGCCTGTCGATTGCCGGGTATGGTGCTGGCCGTCGATATCCAGCGTCAGCACGGCGGATTGCGGGCCGTTGGTGCCCGCCACGACGAGCAGGTTCAGCACCTTCACACGATCCTGCGCGGTGGCGATATTCTCGTCGACCAGCGCCTCGATATCCTCGTCATAGATATGCTTCTTGCGGTCGGCCAAAGCCTTGAACCGCACGAAGGCATCCTCGAGCTGGTTATCGGCCAGCTCGTAGCCCAGCTGCTTGAGCTTGTCGCGGAAGGCATTGCGGCCCGAATGCTTTCCCATGACGAGGCTGGTCTTCGACACGCCCACCGTTTCCGGCGTCATGATCTCGTAGGTCTGGTTGTTTTTCAGCATCCCGTCCTGGTGGATGCCGCTCTCATGCGCGAAGGCATTCCGGCCGACAATCGCCTTGTTGTACTGAACCGGAAACGAGGTCGCGGCGGAAACCAGCTTCGACGCGCGATTGAGCATCGTCGTCTCGATCCCGGTCTGGAACGGAAACACGTCATTGCGCGTCTTGATCGCCATGACGATTTCTTCCAGTGCCGCGTTGCCCGCACGCTCGCCGATGCCGTTGATCGTGCATTCCACCTGCCGCGCGCCGCCCATCAGGCCGGCCACTGTGTTCGCCACGGCAAGGCCGAGATCGTCATGGCAATGAACGGAGAAGATCGCCTTGTCGGCATTCGGCACGCGGTTGATCACCATCTCGAACATGGCGCGGTATTCGTCCGGCGTCGCATAGCCGACAGTATCCGGCAGGTTGATCGTGGTCGCGCCGGCCTTGATCGCGGCCTCGACGCAGCGGCAGAGGAAATCATGCTCGGTCCGGGTGGCATCCTCGGCCGACCATTCGACATCCTCGACATGGTTGCGGGCGCGGGTGCACTGGTCGATCACCAGTTGCAGCACGGCATCCGGCTCCTTCTGGAGCTTGTACTTCATATGCACCGGCGAGGTGGAGATGAAGGTGTGGATGCGCGGCCGCCGCGCGTGCTTCACGGCTTCGGCGGCCCTGTCGATATCCTTGAAGGCGGCGCGGCTGAGGCCGGCCACAACGGCATTCTTCACCCGCTTGGAAATGGCGGAAACTGCCTCGAAATCGCCGTCGGAGGCGATCGGGAAGCCGGCCTCGATGATGTCGACGCCCATCTCGTCGAGGAAATCGGCAATGGCCAGCTTCTCCTCGAAGGTCATGGTGGCGCCGGGGCATTGCTCGCCGTCGCGCAGGGTGGTGTCGAAAATCAGGACGCGGTTCTTGTCGGTGGACATGGGATGATCCTTTGTCGGCTCGGGCCTGCCGGCTCGTTCTGGCGGTGCAGGCATCACGTTCGGGAAGGGTGCGAACACGGTCCCCTGAGAGCCCAGGCCAAGCCCGGACGGCCCTCAGGGGCTGATAAGAAGCAGGCCAAGGGTGAGGGCGGCACGCAGCTGCACAGTCGCGGCGCTCGGGCGCAGCGCGATGTCAGGGCAGATGTGGGTGCGGCAAACGCTCACGGGGTATCCTGATCGGATCGAACTCCTCAACGCATAACCAAGCCCCCGCCATTGCGCAAGAGCCCGGCGGATGGAATTCCGGACGGCATGAGGAGACCGGAGCCGGCGCGCTCCCCTTCCGTCGGCTGGTCCGGCCGCACGCGCTTTGCCTTCCCGCCGGTTCGGGGTAGAGACAGGCAAGGTCAACCGATTCACCGGGGTCATCCATGCGCCGCCTTTGCCTGATCGCCGTTTCGCTGCTGGCACTGGGTGCCTGCCAGTCCACCTCCGAGGCGCCCGCGCCAGCCCCGCAGGCTGCCGCGCCGGCCCCGCGCGGCGTTACCATTACCCCGGCCGGTTTCCGCCTGCCCGAAGGCGGCGGCTGCCAGGGCGATATCGCCCGGTTCCGCGCGATCCAGGCGAATGATCTCGAAACCGGGCATGTGACCCGGACGGTCTATGACCAGATCGAGGCCGAGATGAAGCGCGCCGAATCCATGTGCGCTGCCGGCCAGTCCGGCCCCGCCAGCGCGCATGTCCGCGCCACGAAGAGCCGCTTCGGCTATCCTTGATTCCCCTCGGCCATCTTCCCGAAAGCATGGCGCAGGAAGGCCTGCTGGAAAGGCGGCATGGCCACCGCGTCGATATCGGCGGTGGACCGGGCAATCACGATATCCGAGAGTTCCGGATGCGGCAGATGCGGCATCCGCGCCAGCATCAGTGACCGCGCTTCGTCTGCATCAAGGTCGATGCGGACAGGCCGCATGAAGGCCGCGCGTGCGCCATCGATCACGGCCGTCCAGCCCTGCCCGACCTCGACCTCGCTGGCGAGGAGGCCGGTCTCCTCGGCCATCTCCCGCAGGACCGATCCGGCGAGATCGATCCGGCCATCGGGCAGCAGATCATCCGGGTCCGGCGTGCCGGCGGCGAAATAGACCCGCCCGGGATTGGCCGTCCCCTCGCCCATTTTCCCGAGCAGGAACGCGCCATCTCGTGACCGGAGCGCCGCCATGGCAAAGCCGTTGCGCATGGCCGGTGCGGGATAGCCGAATTCCCGCCAGGCGATGAAACTGGCATAATCGGTCTGCAGGTAGCGGCCGACATAGCGGCCCCCCTCGATCCGCCAGGAATGCTGCAAGAAAACCTGCCCGTTGAAGCTGGCCGGCTTCGCCGCAACGAAACGCGACCAATGGCGGTCAATCTCGGCGCGGTTCTCGATGGCGAAAGCCCAGTCACGGGCCTCGAGCCGCATGTCGAGATCATCGAGCGCGAGGATTTCCGCGCCGCCCTCAGACATGGATCCGCCCTTCGCTGACCCGGACCGCCGAACCACCGATCGCCGCACGCGCCACACGCCCCTTGCGGATCTCCAGATCAAGCGCGATCAGGCTGGGCCGGCCCATCTCGAAACCCTGCTCGATCACGAGCTGGTGGACGCCATCCTCGGGCAACTCGGCAGCGGCAGCCACGCCGGAAAATGCCGCCACCGCCGAACCGGTCGCCGGATCCTCGGCAATGCCGGCGGCCGGCCAGAACATGCGGGCATGGACATGATGCTGGGGCGATTCCGTCTCGCGCGTGTAGATGAAGGCGCCCTCGCGCCCCGCTTTCGCGAAGGCGGCGTTCCAGGCCTGCCGGTCGGCCACGGAGACGCGGCGGATCACCTCGAGGCTGCGGACCGGCACCATCGAATAGGGCACGCCGGCCGACCAGACCGAGAGGCTGTGCGCGCCGAAGCCGATCTCCAGCGGGTCGATGCCGAGCGCCCGGGCAGCCAGCCCCACATCCAGATCGATCCCGAGATTCTCCGACAGGCGCGGCAGGTCGAACACGGCGCGGGAAACCTGCCCCGGGCCGCGCCGCACCTCGACCTTCACAAGGCCGATCTTCTCCTCGAGCGCGATGATAACGCCCTCGCCGAGATGGCCGCCCGCCCGCAATTCCGCCAGAAGGATGGCCGTGCCCACTGTGGGATGGCCGGCAAAGGGCAACTCGCCGCCGGGGGTGAAGATCCGGATCTTCGCCGAATTGACCGGATCATCCGGCGGCTGGACGAAGACCGTCTCGGAGAGATTGAACTCGCGCGCGATCGTCAGCATCGCGGCATCGGAAAGGCCCTCGCCGTCCAGGACAACCGCAAGCGGGTTCCCCTCGAAAGGGCGGGTGGTGAAAACGTCCAGCGTGTGAAAATTGCGCGCCATGGTGCTCTCTCTCGTCGTTGCGCCTATTTCGCGCCCGCGCCCGCTGACCGCAAGCCCGGCGAGCAGAATCCGCACCTCGATTCCGGTGGACGTTTCCACAAGCTGAACCCCGGCCCAACGGCCAATTGCACGACAATTCACGTAGACTGATGTAGGACATTCTCATGAAGGCCCGGCAAGAACGGCCTTCCGCCATCCTGCCCGGCCCCGCGGCAGGAGACGCAGAAACAAGGGGCTGCACTCAAAGGAGTGTTCTATGGTGACGAGCCGTCTTTCGAAAATCGCCGCGATCCTCGTGATCGGCACTGGTGCCGCCTTCGCGCAGGCCACCACCCAGCAACCGAACACGCAGACCCGTCCGCCCGCCGCCGGACAGACCGCCCCGGCACAGGCTCCTCGGACCACCCCGCCCGCAGCGCCGGCTGCCCCCGCCGCCCAGGCCCCGCGCCCGGCCGCTCCCGCCGCCGCTGCCCCTGCTGCCATGCAGGCGACCCTCGTGAACCTCAACACGGCCACCGAGACCGAACTCGACAAGCTGCCGCAGATCGGCCCGGCCCGCGCCAAGGACATTATCGAGGCGCGCACCAAGAACGGCCGCTTCAAGAACTGGGAAGACTTCGTCGCGCGCAATGTCGTGCCGAAGAATGCCGAGGAAGCGATCAAGGGCAAGGTCCGCTTCTGAGCGGCCACCCCCTTCGGGGGCAATCCCCGATGGAATGATCAAGGCCGGCGCAAGCCGGCCTTTTTCATGCGAGCCGTTCAACCGGAAAGAGTTGCGAGGGGCTGGTAAACTCATCCTGGGCGGCGATGGTCAGGATCTCGCGCGAGCCGGCCTCGACCGTCCGTTTCAGCAGGCCATGCACCGAGGACCCCGCCCGCTGCAACGCCAGCGCGATATCGTTCTCGCGGGCGAAATGGACGAGGAACAGCGCCGCGATCGCATCGCCCAGCCCGTTGACGCTGGCGGGAAGGCGCGGCGTGCGCAGCCGAAAGCAGCCCTGCCCGGAAGAAGCCAGCAGGTCGAGCGCATCGTCGGGCGTTTCCCCGGTCAGCACCGAGGTCACCAGGATGGCGGACGGCCCCATGGCGTGCAAGGCAGCGATCGATTCCCTGACCGCCGCGAGTGAGTTCATTGACCGACCGGTCAGGTACTCAAGCTCGAACAGATTCGGCGTGACGATATCGGCAGCCGGAACGGCCCTGTCACGCATGAATTCCGGGATGCCCGGCCGGACGAAGATGCCGCGCCCGACATCCCCGATCACGGGATCGCAGGCATAAAGCGCGGCGGGATTGGCCGCCTTCACCCGCGCCACCGCACCGAGAATGGCCTCGCCGGTCTCGTGCGAGCCCATATAGCCGGAGAGCACGGCATCGCAGGAAGGCAGCACGCCGCGTTCGGCAATGCCTTCGACGAGATCGGCGATCAGCCCGGCCTCGAAAACCTGCCCGCGCCAGGCGCCATAGCCGGTATGGTTCGAGAACTGGACGGTGTGGATCGGCCAGACCTCGACACCGAGGCGCTGCATCGGGAAGGTGGCGGAGGCGTTGCCCACATGGCCATAGGCCACGTGCGACTGGATGGAGAGAACATTCATGGCAGGGTCCCGGACGGCAGAAGGGGCGGTTCCCCGCCCCTTCGCGTTTGTGCCCCGGCCTGCCGAAACCGGCAAGCCTCAAGGATGGAAGCCCGATGCGGCAGCGTCAGCTGACCGTGGACGCCGCCTTCACCGCGAAAGTCGGCACGAAGGTCCGGGAAAGGTCGACATTCGCTCCGGCCATTTCCTTGTCCAGCGCCTTGAGCGTGTCATAGACCGACTTCATGCCCGTCTGCGCCATGATCCCGGTCTCGGAATAGGCCGCCTGCGACGCCTTCACCGCCCGGATATAGAGTGCCTTGTCGCCCAGATGATAGGCTTCCGGCACGGCATCGGCGATCTCCTCCGGCTTGGCCCTGTTGATCCAGCGCAGCGCCTTGTAGATGCCGTTGACGGCGGCCTGCACGGTCTGCGGGTTCTTTTCCATGAAATCCTGCTTCACATAGAGGCAGGAGGCCGGGTTCGACCCGCCGAACAGGTCATTCGTGCCCTTCTCGGTCCGGGTATCGATCAGCGTGACGATATCCTGATCGGCCTCGAGCTTGGCAATGACCGGATCGAGATGGGAGATCACGTCGATCTCGCCCTTCTTCATCGCCGCCACGGCGCTGGCGCCGCCGCCCACGCCGATGAAGCTCGCATCCTCGGCCTTGAGGCCTTCCTTCACCATCGCATGCAGCACCGTGATGTAGGTCGAGGAGCCCGGCGCCGTGACGCCGATCTTCAGACCCTTGAAATCCTTCGCTGATTTCACCTTGCCAGCAAGGTCCTTGCGAATGCCGACCACGATGGTCGGGAAGCGCAGCATCTCGATGACGGCGCGGACATCCTGGCTCTTCGCCTGCATCCGGATCGTGTGCTCGTAGGCCCCGGCGACGATATCCACCGAGCCGCCGACAAGCGCCTGGAGCGAGCGGGCGCCGCCGGCGAAATCATTGATCTCCGGATCCAGCCCGAATTCCTTGAAATAGCCCTTCCGCTCGGCAATCGTCAGCGGGAGGTAATAGAGCAGCGACTTGCCGCCCACGCCCATGATCACCTTCGATTTCTCGACCGCAGCAGCGCGGCCGATCAGGCCGGGGGCGGCAATCAACGCGGACCCGGCAACACCCAGGGCCATCACGTTCCGGCGGGACAGTCTTTCCATCGGTTTTTCCTCTCCTGCTACGCTCGGCCGTTTTGCGGCCTTGTTGCTGTCATCCTGCATATCGGTGGCAGCCTTGGCAATCGACCTCACCGTTCTGGCGCGGCCGCGCGCGGCTACTGGACCGTTCTTGTCTCGGTGGGTCGCCAGACCAGCAGCGGCTTCTCGATCAGCGTGACGCAGAAATCGATGACCATCACGAAGATCATCAGGATCACCATGCCGGCGAAGACGCCGGTCACGTCGAACACGCCCTCCGCCTGATGGATCAGGTAGCCGAGCCCGGCCGACGAGCCGAGATACTCGCCCACCACTGCCCCGACCACGGCGAAGCCGACCGAGGTATGGAGCGACGAGAACACCCAGGACAGGGCTGCCGGCCAGTAGACATGGCGCAGCAATTGCCGCTCGTTCATGCCGAGCATCCGCGCATTGGACAGCACGACCGGGCTGACTTCGCGCACGCCCTGATAGACGTTGAAGAACACGATGAAGAAGACCAGCGTCACGCCGAGCCAGACCTTGGACCAGATACCGAGGCCGAACCAGAGCGCGAAGATCGGCGCCAGCACCACGCGCGGCAGCGCATTCATCATCTTCACATAGGGGTCGAACACGGCCGCCACCAGCGGCTTCCGCGCGAACCAGAACCCGATCAGCACGCCGGCCGTCGCGCCGATGACGAAGGCGAGCACCGCCTCGGTCAGCGTGATCATCAGATGCTTGTAGACCGTGCCTTCCCAGAACATCAGGAAGACGCGCTCGATCACTTTCAGCGGTGTGGAGAAGAAGAATTGCGGCAGCAGGAAATAGGGCTTGCCATCCGAACCGGTGCCCAGCGGCACAGTGGAAAAGACATGCCAGAAGACCAGCACCACCACGGCGACCATGACCTGGAGGAACAGCAGCTTGGCGCGGCTCATGCACGGGCCTCCTTCGCGGATATGCTCAGGCCATACGTCTTGCGGACCTCGTCGCGGAGCGTGTTCCAGATCGCTGCGTGGAGGCGGTGGAATTCCGGCTCCGAGCGGACCTCGGCAATGTCCCGCGGGCGCGCCAGCGGGATGGGAAAATCGCCGATGATCGAAGCGCGCGGCCCGGCCGACATGACGAGCACGCGGTCTGACAGGGCGATGGCCTCGTCGAGATCATGCGTCACGAACATCACCGCCTTGCGGTCGGCCTGCCAGAGGTCCAGCAGCAGCTCGCTCATGATCAGCCGCGTCTGCGCGTCGAGCGGGCCGAAGGGCTCATCCATCAGCAGGATCTTCGGCTCGCGTACCAGCACCTGCGCCAAAGCCACGCGCTTCTTCTGGCCGCCGGAGAGCTGATGGGGATAGCGGTCGCCGAAGGAGGCGAGGCCAACCCTGGCGAGGATCCGGTCAGTCGCCGCGAGCGCTTCGCGGCGGCCGGTGCCGCGCACTTCCAGCCCGATCGCGACATTGTCGCGCGCGGTCTTCCACGGCATCAGCGCATCCTGCTGGAACAGGTAGCCGGCCTGCGTGTTCAGCCCCTGCAGGCGCTGGCCGAAGATCAGGCTTTCGCCCGAAGAGGGTGGCATCAGCCCCGCGGCGATGTTGAGCAAGGTGGATTTCCCGCAGCCGGTCGGGCCGAGAACGGCGACGAATTCGCCATCCGCAACCTGCACATCGACCGGTTGCACGGCCTCGTAGCGCCCGCCGCCGGTCAGGCCATAGGCCACGGAAACGCCGTTCAGCTGCACAGCCGGCACGGCAGCGCCATCAATAGGGTGCGTCACGGCGCCCTCGTTCCGTGCTGGTCCTGCATCTCGTCCCCGACCGTTTTTCTTGTTGCGCGCGAAGCTAGGTCAGGCCCGGGACCGGTTCAACAGAAATTCCGGCTCGACCGGAAACATGCCGCCCTATCGCAAGTGCAATGTCACGGCCACGGGGCAATGATCGGAGGATTTCGGCCTGTCCCAGCCGATCCTCGGGAAGCGCGGCCCGTCATGGCGTTGCGCCCGCCACGGCTGGCCCTGCCGGATGATGTCGGGCACGACCTGCGGGTTGGCCTCGGCAAGCGCGGGAGAGACGAGAATGTAATCGAGCTGGCAATAGACATCATCCGGCGGGTGATAGGCAGTCCAGCGATCCTCCGCCGGGCGGCGTGCCACGAGGTTGACCGAAAAATCGGGGTCCAGCAACGCCCCGATCCCGCCAGGGCTCGGCTGGCCGGTCATCAGGTCGCGCGGGGCGGGGTCGCCGTCGATCTCCATGTAATCGTTGAAATCCCCGATCAGGGCCCAGTTGGCCGCCGCCGGTCCGCCGCGATGGCTCTCGAAACGCCGCTCGATCAGCGTGCGGATCGCTTCGGCCTCGGCCTGGCGGATCACCCGCGTGGCCTCGCGTCCGCCGGTCATCGACTTGAGATGGCAGCAGAACAGGGTGAAATCCCGGCCGTCGATCTGGAATTCCGCCTCGATGAGGTCGCGCTTGAACACCCGGTCGTCCCGCGTCAGCCTCCGGGGCGAATCCGGCGGCCCCTCCCGGATCTCCGAGATCCCCTCCGGCCAGACATCGACCGCCCCGAACGTGGTGGCCGCATGGCTGCGGATCGCAGTCCAGCCGACGCGCGAGAGCAGCCCGATATCGATCCCGCGCCGGTCATTGCCGTCGATGACGCTGAGATGGCGGTAATTCACATCGGCGATCGCCTGCTCGCGCAGTCGGCGGAGCGCCTCGCCGTCAAGGCCGGGGTCGCGCGCCAGCGCCGCCTTGATCGTCCGGGCCACATGCGGGGATTCGAGCTTCTTGAGATAGGTTTCGCGGAAGCTCCGCAGGGCATCGGCGGAATCCACCTCCTGCAAGGCGATGATGTCGGCCTGTGTCGCCAGCAGGGCCAACGCCGTCAGCTGGCATTTCTCGTCCGAATGCGCCGCCTCGACAATCCGGCGGACGCGCGTCGCCTCGTGCCGATCCTCGAACAGCACATTGCCGATCTGCTGGTCAGCCCGGCGCTGCGGATCCCAGAAATCAGGGCGGGAGAAAAGGTTCTCGACGTTGAAGGTCGCGAGGCGGAACGGTCGGCTCGACATCGGAACTCCGGAGCCGGCCTTCGCGCGGCACCTACATGGCCAGTCCGGCAATCCGGACGATCGTGAAGCTGTCGCAATATTCGCGGATGGTCGAGATCTTCCCGTCACGGAAGCCGAGCATCGCACAGAAATCAGTCTGGAACCGCTGGTTGGAGACCGTGTGGATCATCGTGCCGGTGGTTTCCACGGCGGCATTGTCGGTGCCGATGACGATGTTGCGCACAGTCATGCCGTTCCAGACCCAGCGCTCGAACAGCCCCTTGAAATGGCTGCGCAGGGCGACGCGTCCGCGGATGACCGGCGAGATCGGCTGTCCGGCGATCTGCCCCATCACCTCGTAATGGACGTCATCGCTCAGCTCGGCGAGGACCGCCTCGACATCGCCGGCGGCGCGGGCAAGCGTGACGCGCTCGATCATCGCCCGCATCACGGCCGCGCGTTCGGGCGCGGCAACCAGAGTGCCATGCATCTTCGTCATTCCCCTGCTGCCGGCGGACGTGTTCCTGCATGTCGGCCGAAGCGGGCGGATACTAGGCGAGCGCCTTATCAATTTCATCGGAAACTCTGTTCAAATCTTCGTAATTCGAAGGAAAACGACGCAGAATTTCGCAATGATGCCAGCATATTGTATACAATAGGGTACAGGCGCTCGCGGCGCCTGTACTTTAGTCTAATACCTTTGCCATTCAGCCGCTTGACGGCCGGCACCGGGTTTAGTTGCGGGCCTTGTCGACGAGCTTGTTCTTGGCGATCCACGGCATCATGCCGCGCAGCTTCTCGCCGACTTCCTCGATCTGGTGGCTGTCATTCATGCGGCGGATGCCCTTGAACCGCGCCATGCCCGACCGGTATTCCTGCATCCATTCCGAGGTGAACTTGCCGGTCTGGATATCGCGCAGCACGCGCTTCATCTCGGCCTTGGTCTCTTCGGTGATGATGCGCGGACCGGTGACATACTCGCCCCACTCGGCCGTGTTCGAGATCGAGTAGTTCATGTTGGCGATGCCGCCTTCATAGATCAGATCGACGATCAGCTTCACTTCGTGCAGGCACTCGAAATAGGCCATTTCCGGCGCATAGCCGGCCTCGACCAGCACTTCGAACCCGGCGCGGATCAGCTCGACCAGGCCACCGCAGAGCACGACCTGCTCACCGAACAGGTCGGTCTCGCATTCCTCGCGGAAATTCGTCTCGATGATGCCCGAACGGCCGCCACCCACGCCGCAGGCATAGGAGAGGGCGAGGTCCAGCGCATTGCCGGAAGCGTTGTGGTTCACGGCCACGAGGCAGGGCACGCCGCCGCCGCGCTGGTATTCCGAGCGCACCGTGTGGCCCGGGCCCTTCGGCGCGATCATCACGACGTCGATCGTGTTCTTCGGCTCGATCAGGCCGAAATGCACGTTGAGGCCATGCGCGAAGGCAATGGCGGCGCCGTCGCGGATATTCGGCGCGATCTCGTTCTTGTAGATATCGGCCTGAAGTTCGTCCGGCGTCGCCATCATCATCAGGTCGGCCCATTTGGCGGCATCGGCCACCGACATGACCTGCAGGCCATCGGCCTCGACCTTCTTGGCGGTCGGCGAACCCGGCTTCAGGGCAACGCGGATCTCTTTGGCGCCCGAATCCTTCAGGTTCAGCGCGTGGGCACGGCCCTGGCTGCCATAACCGACAATGACAACCTTCTTCGACTTGATCAGGTTGAGATCGGCATCACGATCATAATACACACGCATGGACGTTTCCTTCCGGTGGAGAATTCAGGGTGCGGCCTTGCCGCCCCCGGGTTGAGCGCCGTAAAGCGCGAAGAACTGGCCGATGGCCCGGGACGCCTCGGCGCGAATGCTTTCGGGGTCGAGAGAGGGCGAATCGCCCAGCAGCAGCCGGATCTGGACATCGCGCGCCACCAGACCGAACAGCGTGCGGAAGGCCTCCTCCGCGTCCTCGAAGGCCAACAATTCCGCCTTGCGGCCGGCTTCCAGCACCGGCTTCATCCGGCTGCCGAGCGCGAAGCGGCCATTGGCCAGCACAATCGCCCCGAGCGATTTGTCCGCACCCGCCTGCCCGATCGCAACGCGGTTCAGCGCCAGCGACGTTTCGGAGGAAATCACCGTCAGCCAGTTGATGGCAAAGCTCTCGAGCCGGGCCGTGAGCGCCGATCGGTCGAGCGGGTCCGGCCCCACGGCGGCCACATGCACCCGCGCGGCCTGGTATTTCACAGTGGCGTTGAGCAGGCCGTCCCGATCGCCGAACCACTTGTAGAGCGTTTCCTTGGAGCAACTGGCGCGACGCGCCACCGCGCTCATTGTCAGGCTGTTCCCGTCCGTCACGAGCTGGCGCAGAACGGCATCCAGCACCTCGGCCTGCCGGGCGCTGATCTCGGGTTCGGCGGGGGCGACGAGCGCCGTCATGGGGACCTGTCGGTTGAGGAAAACGCACCGTAACGAACGTTACGGTTCGGCGCTTTCCTACGCGAGCAGGATGGCCCGGTCAAATGGATTCGCGCAGGGGCAGCCTAGCGGCCGATCAGATCCATGACCGCGGGATAGAGCGAAGCCACCAGCAGCAGCGCCATGACAAGGTTGAACCAGCGCACCTTCACAGGATCGCGCAGGAAATTGCGCAGGGCCGCGCCGAAGGCGGCCCAGAGAAGGGAGCCGGGCGTTCCCGTCAGGGCATAGACCAGCGTGATGATGACCAGCGAGCCGGTATAGTTCTCCGGCACGGTATAGGCGGCGATGGCGCCGACCACCATCGCCCAGGCCTTCGGGTTGACCCATTGGAACGCCGCGGCCTGCAGGAAGCTCATCGGCCTGCCAGCCTCCGCACCGCCCTCGCCCACCGGGCCGGACCGCGCGATCTTCCAGGCCAGCCAGAGCATATAGGCGATGCCGACGATCTTGAGCCCGGTATAGAGGGCCGGATAGCGGATGAAGAGCTGCCCGAGGCCGAAGCCCGAGAGCAGCAGCATCACCGGGAAACCGACATTGATCCCGGCAACATGCCAGAGCGTGCGCCTCAGCCCGAAATTCACGCCGGAGGCGAGCAGCATCATGTTGTTCGGCCCCGGCGTGACCGAGCTGGCAAAGGCGAAGCCGAGAAAGGCGATCAGCGTATCAAGGGGCATCCGGAAGCCTGCAACGAAAGAAAAGCGCAGCCGGAAGGCTAGGCGCGCCGGAAGCCAGGTTCAAACGAAAGGGTGGAATAGGATCATGAGCGCCCGGAATGGACGCTCACATTTCCTCGGCACCACGGGCGATGGCCGCCGCACCCGTGCGTGACACTTCGACCAGCCCGATCGCCGTCATCAGGTTGATGAAGCGCTCGACATCATCGGCCGGGCCCGCCAGCTCGAAGATGAAGGAGTTGAGCGTGGCATCCACCGTCTTGGCGCCGAAAGCGGTGGCGAGGCGCAGGGCTTCCATGCGGTGTTCGCCGCGATGTTCGCCGAACTGCGCCACCTTGACCAGGGCCAGCTCGCGCTCGATCGAGGCCTTGGCCGACAGGTTGACCACCTTGTGCACCGGCACCAGCCGGTCGAGCTGCGCCTCGATCTGGTTCAGCACCGAGGGTGTTCCCGACGTGACGATGGTAATGCGCGAGAGATGCTTCTCGTGCTCGGTTTCCGAAACAGTCAGGCTCTCGATGTTATAGCCGCGCCCGGAAAACATGCCGGCAATCCGCGCCAGAACGCCCGGCTCGTTATCGACCAGCACGCAGAATGTCCGGCGCTCGGTCACGGGCTTTTCGGTCTGGTCGGCATAATGCGATTTCATCTCGTCGTTCCTCGTCAGGCAGCGGCAGCAGCCGGGGATGCAAGAACCCAGTGCTGGAAAAGGGCAAGATCGATATTGCCACCGCACAGGATCACGCCGGTCTTGCCGGTGAGTCGATTGCGTTCCTGCAGGGCAGCCGCCAGCGGCGCCGCCCCGGCGCCCTCGGCAAGGTTGTGGGTATCGGTCCAGTACGCACGGATCGCCGCGGCGATCTCGTCATCCGTGACCTGCACGATGCGCGCCGCGCCCTTGGCGACGATCTCGAGCGATTCCGGATCCGGAACGCGGGTCGCCATGCCGTCGGCATGGGTGACGGCGCTGTCGGTCGAGACCAGTCGCCCCGCCGCGAAGGAGAGCGCATAGGCCGGCGCACCCACCGATTGCACACCGATGATCTCGGTCTTCAGGCCAAGCAGGTCACGCACCAGAATGCAGCCGCAAATGCCCGATCCCTGCCCGATCGGCACATAGATCCGGGCAAGGTCGGGATGGGCGCTGAGCAATTCGAGCGCATAGGTCGCCACGCCAAGCACCAGATCGCGGTGGAAGGACGGCACCATTTCGAGGCCCCGCACGCCGGCAAGGCGCATCGCTTCCTCGCGCGCGGCCTGGAAATCCTCGCCATGCTCGATCAGCTCCGCCCCAAAGGCCCGCATCGCGGCATTCTTCTCGGTGGAATTGCCGCGCGGCACGAGAATCGTCACCCCGACGCCGTGCTGGCGGCCGGCAAAGGCAAGGCTCTGGCCATGATTGCCGCGCGTCGCCGAGATGATGCCGGCCACGCCCGGACGCTCGCGTTTCAGCCGGTCGAGATAGACCAGCCCGCCGCGCACCTTGAACGCGCCGGTTGGCGTGTGGTTCTCGTGCTTGACGACCAGTTCCGCACCGAGCCGGGCCGCCAGAAGCGGCCAGCTCCGTTGCGGGGTCGGCGGCATGGCCGCCTGCACCACGCGATGCGCGGCTTCGAGTTCGGCGAGGCTGAACATCGTCACACCAGCTGCTTGCCCTTGGCGTCGATCACGTCACCGACAGAGCCGGCAAAATCCGGCAGGATCATCTCGTTATGCGCCTTGCCCGAGGGAATCATCGGGAAGCAGTTCTCTTCCTTGGCAACGAGGCAATCGAAGATCACCGGGCCGGGATAGTCGATCATCTCCTGGATCGCGGCATCGAGCTTTGCCGGGTCAGCGCAGCGGATGCCCTTGGCGTGATAGGCCTCGGCCAGCTTGACGAAATCCGGCAAGGCGCTCGAATAGCTCTCGGAATAGCGGCCGCCATGCAGCAATTCCTGCCATTGCCGGACCATACCCATATATTCGTTGTTCAGGATGAAGATCTTGACCGGCAGGCGATACTGCGCCGCCGTCGACATTTCCTGCATGTTCATCAGGATCGAGGCCTCGCCGGCAATGTCGATCACCAGCGCATCCGGATGCGCCATCTGCACGCCGATCGCCGCCGGCAGGCCATAGCCCATCGTGCCGAGCCCGCCCGACGTCATCCAGCGGTTCGGTTCGTCGAAATGGAAATGCTGGGCCGCCCACATCTGATGCTGGCCCACCTCGGTCGTCACATAGGTCGAGCGGTCCTTGGTGAGCGCATAGAGCCGCTCGATCGCGTATTGCGGCTTGATGATGCTGTCGGAATTCTCGTAGCCGAGCGAATTGCGTGCCCGCCACTTGTTGATCTCGCCCCACCAGCTTTTCAGCGCCTCGGGATCGACCTGGTATTTCTTCTCGCGCCAGATGCGGATCATCTCGGCCAGCACGCGCGTGCAATCACCGACAATGCCGATATCGGCCTTGACATTCTTGTTGATCGAGGACGGATCGATATCGACATGGATCTTCTTCGAGCCCGGCGAGAAGGCGTCGAGTCGCCCGGTGATCCGGTCATCGAAACGCGCGCCGAGATTGACCATCACGTCGCAGCCATGCATCGCGAGATTGGCCTCGTAGGTGCCGTGCATCCCGAGCATGCCGAGCCATTGCGGGTTGTTGGCCGGGAATGCCCCGAGGCCCATCAGCGTCGAGGTCACCGGGAAGCCGGTGATCTGGGCGAATTCCCGCAGCAGGCGGCTGGCCTCCGGGCCGGAATTGATGATGCCGCCGCCGGTATAGAAGACCGGCTTCTTCGCCTTGGCCATCAGGGCCAGCGCCGCCTCGATCCGGGCGGTATCACCATCCATCTTCGGCCGGTAGGATTTATGGATGATCTCGCCCGGCCCGGTATAGACGCCGCGCGCGAACTGGATGTCCTTCGGCACGTCGATCACCACAGGGCCCGGCCGGCCCGAACGGGCGACATAGAAGGCTTCGTGGATGATGCGCGGCAGATCCTCGATCCGTTTCACGAGATAATTATGCTTGGTGCAATGGCGGGTGATGCCCACCGTGTCGCATTCCTGGAACGCATCGGAGCCGATCAGATGGGTCGGCACCTGGCCGGTAAAGCAGACGATCGGGATCGAATCCATCAGCGCGTCCGTCAGGCCGGTCACCGCGTTTGTGGCGCCGGGGCCGGAGGTCACGAGAACCACGCCCACCTTGCCGGAAGAACGGGCATAGCCCTCGGCCGAATGCACGGCGCCCTGCTCGTGGCGGACGAGGATGTGCTGGACCGAATTCTGCTGGAACAACGCATCGTAGATCGGAAGGACCGCGCCGCCCGGATACCCGAAGATGTGGTTCACATCATGGTCCCGCAGGGCTCGCACCACCATTTCGGCGCCCGTCATCATCTCACTCATGGTCGTCTCCCGTGATCGGTCGGCTCGTCACTTCCTGGTTCGGCAGGGCTTGGGATCGGGCAACAAAAAAGGCCCTCAGGGGGCCTTTGGATGCGCGCCGACAAGGAGATCTGGCTCAGGCCAGCTCCGTCCTCGGCGCACTGCGTACAATAAGAAGCGACATGGAACCCTCGTCGGCAATTCGGTCGGCACGCTACACACCGCCGGAAACAGCGTCAATCCTCAATTTGTCCAAGCCTCGGGCCGGTCTGTTCCCGGCGCGCGGCGTTGCCCTCCACGCACCCGGGTGATCGGGTAGCCGGCTTTCGAGACAGCGGAACGCCAGCGCGGGTCGATCGAGTACAGTTTAAATTGATTATGCGCCACATACGATTTTTCAAGCATTGTGCCCCATCCTTTTGTGAGTTTTGTCATAGTCCCAGTGGAACCCCGATTGAGCGATCAACTGTTCACCGCCGACCTCGAGGTCCGGTTGCGGAGTGCGGAAGCCAACCTGCTTCTGCGGCGCTTCCGCGCGGCGCGCCTGGCATCCGGGGCCGCGACGATCGGCATGCTCGATCGCGACGTGATGAAGCAATACGGGCAGAACCTCGTTGTCATCGAACCGGCCGAGGACGGCGAATTCGCATTCCTCTATGCGGGCGCCCAGGTGCCGGATGATGCCGGCGCCACCCTCGGGGCAAAAACCACCGCGACGATCAGCCGGGAAGCCGGCGAGTTGTATCGCCTCGGCTGCCGCGAAGCGAGCCTCGCCGGGAATGCGGTCTGCGTGAACCATCAATCCGGCCCACAGGCCAAGGTGCATCGCTGGGAATGCCTTTTCCTTCCGATCACCGATGCGGAGGGGCGGCCGATCCTCGTCGCCCTGTGCATTCCCCGCGAATACAAACACGAATTCTTCCGGGCGGTCCTCGATGCGATGCCGCACGGCGCTTTCGTGGCCGAACCCGTCCGCGATTCGCATAACGAGATCGTCGATGCGCGCATCATCGCCGCGAATGCGCGCGGGATCGAGATTTGCGGACATGAGGATCTCGATGCGCTCCAGGGCCTGTCGATCACGGTGGCCATGGGCGATGGCGCGCCGCTCGGCCCGTGGGACCGGCACCTCGCCGTCCTGCGCAGCGGCAAGGGCCAGAGCTTCGATCACCATTACCGGGGCGAGACAGGTTCGCACTGGTACCAGATGCACGCCGCGCCGATGCGAGACGGCCTGCTCGTCAGCGTGGTCGACATCACCGAGATGAAGCAGGGCTTCCTCGAACTCGAGCACCAGCGCAAGATGCTGCTGGACGAGATGGAACAGCGCCGTGGCCTCGAGCAGGAACTCTGGGCACTCGCGCATCTCGATCCGCTGACTTCCCTGCCGAACCGCCGGGCCTTCCGCGACGCGGCGATGCTCAAGCTTGCGGAAGCGCAGACTGCCCACCGCCCCTGCGCGATGATCACGATCGACATCGATCATTTCAAGCGCATCAACGATGCGTTCGGCCATGGCGCGGGCGACACGGTTCTCCGCCGCGTCGCGGATATCATCAAGGCGCCTTTGCGCCCGAATACCGACATTGCGGCCCGCATGGGCGGCGAGGAATTCACCATCCTGCTGCCGGATACCGATTCGGAAGCGGCAATCACCTTCGCGGAGAGGTTGCGGCTCACTGTCGAGCAGAGCCTTGTTGTCACCGGCGAGCAGGAAATCCGCTGCACCATCAGCATCGGCATTGCGCTGAACCGCAAGACCTCCAATCTCGATGACCTGATCAACCGCGCGGACCGGGCGCTCTATACCGCCAAGCGCAGCGGCCGGAACAAGGTCGCGACCGAACTCGACGTGCAGGCCGGGCCGAAGAGCTCGACCGTGGCCGCCTGACACCGCGCACAAGGCTCAGGCCGCGGCGAGCGCTGCATCCGGATTCGCGAACCACTGCCAGCCCGGCGGGGCGAGGTAGCGCCGGGCAAAGATCACCTGCCGGCGCGCATAGGCCCGTGTATCGGCCTGCCCGCGCGCGATTGCCGTGTCGAGATCGATCCGCCCGGCGAGATGATCCGCCAGATGGGGCACGCCATGGGCTTTCATGATTCCGAGATTGCGCGGCAAGGCCGGCCGCTGCCCGACCAGCCGCTGCACTTCGTCAAGGGCACCGCCCGCGATCATGGCCAGGAAGCGCGCATCGATCGCCGCATGGAGCGGGCCGCGCGGCGGATCGAGAAAGAGGCCGCGCCATTCTCCGGCGGCGAGAAGCGGCATGCCGGGATTCTCCGCCAGCCACTGCGAATAGGGCTTTCCCGTCGCGGCATGCACCTCGATGGCGCGCAGCAGCCGCGGGCTATCGGCCGGATGCAACTGGCCGGCGCGAACCGGATCGCGGCGGAGGAGTTCGGCGTGAAGGTCATGCCCGGCTTCCGCGAGGGCCCGCCACCCGGCCCGGATATCCGGCGGGATCACCGGCGTCGGCACCAGCCCCTCGACCATCGCGCGGAAATAGAGGCCCGTCCCCCCGACAATGACCAGCGGCGCGCCGCCTGCGCGCGCCTCGGCCACCAGCGGGGCGATCGCCTCGAGATAACGCCCGACCGAGAACTCCTCGCCCGCCGGCACGAACCCGTAGAGGGCATGGGGAACCCGCGCCGTCTCTTCCGCCATCGGCCGGGCCGAGAGAACGGCAAGATCGGCATAGACCTGCATCGAATCCGCATTGACGACCACGCCGCCCTGCCGCTCGGCAAGAGCGACAGCCAGGGCGGATTTTCCGCTGGCCGTGGGGCCGGCAATCAAAGTGGCGAAGGACATCTTGCCATTTCCCGACGAGGTCGATACCGCCGGTTCCTATCCTCTTGCTGCTGAGAAGGCGAGCCCATGCCCCACTCCACGTCGCGCGCCCTTGTGGCCACCCTCGTGAGCGCCCCGGGTGAGCGCTGCCTCGACATGGCCGCCATCGCACGGGCCCGTTCGATGCTGCCGGCCGCGGAAGTCGCCATCCTCTCGACCGGCCATGCCGCGGATTTCCATTTCACCAGCGCGGACGATCCCGCCCGCTGGAGCAGTGCCCTGCGCGAGGCCATGGGCGCGCTGCCGGTCGATCTCGTTGTCCAGCCGGGCGCGGGCCGCCGCAAGCGCCTCTTTCTCGCCGATATGGATTCCACGATGATCGGCCAGGAATGCATCGATGAGCTCGCCGATGCTGCCGGGCTCAAGGCGCATGTGAGCGCGATCACCGAGCGGGCCATGCGGGGCGAGATCGCCTTCGAGCCGGCCCTGCGTGAGCGCGTCGCCCTGCTGAAGGGCCTGCCTGTCACGATCGTCGAGACGCTGATCGCCGACCGGATCACCCTCACGCCGGGCGGGCGGGAACTTGTCGCCACGATGCGGCATCACGGCGCCTACACCGCCCTCGTCTCCGGCGGCTTCACGGTCTTCACCGGCCCGATCTCGCAGAAGATCGGTTTTCACATGCACCGCTCGAACACATTGAACGTGGAGGGCGGACATTTCGCCGGAACGGTGGCGGAACCGATCCTCGGGAAGGAGGCCAAGCGCCAGACCCTCGAGGAACTGCGGGCCCGTTTCACGCTCTCGCCGGACGCCGCCCTGGCCGTTGGCGACGGCGCGAACGACCTCGCCATGCTCGGCGAGGCCGGGCTCGGCGTCGCATTCCGCGCCAAGCCGATCGTCGCCGAGGCCGCCCATGCCCGGATCGACTATGGCGATCTCTCGGCCCTGCTCTTCTTCCAGGGTTACCGCGAGGAAGACATCCTGCGCCCATGAAAAAGGGCACCCGGCTTGCGGCCGGATGCCCTCGATTTCGCCTGGAGGTTGCGCCTCAGTTGATCGGCAGCGTCACGTAGCGCAGCGTGCCTTCCGGGCCCGTGGCCACGTAGAACAGCGCGCGGCGCTGGCCCTGGCCCTTCAGCGTGTCAAGCCGCTTGCGGATATCCGCTGCACTGCGGACCGCCTCGCGCTGCACCTCGACGATCACATCGCCGACCGAGATGCGGCGTTCGGCCGCCACGGAATTCGGATCGACCCGGGTGACGACTACGCCATCCACGCCGTCCTTGATGTTGTAGCGCCGGCGCAGTTCGGCCGTGACCGGCGTGACATCAAGCCCGAGGACCGACGCGTTGGCCGTATTGTTCTGCGGCTCGCGCTGCTGGACCGAGGCCTGCTGCGGCGATTCATCAAGGCGCCCGAGCGTGACACGCTTCGCAACTTCCTTGCCGCCACGCCAGACCGTGACATCGACTTCCTTGCCGATCGGCGTCTGCGCGACGATGCGCGGCAGATCGTTCGAACGGCGAATATCCTTGCCGTCGAAGCGGATGATGACATCCTCGCGCTCGAGACCGGCGGTTTTGGCCGGGCCCTTTTCGTCGACATTGATCACCATCGCGCCGCGCGCACGGCCCAGCTTGAGCGCATCGGCGGTATCGTCATCCACATCCTGGATGGCAACGCCGAGCCAGCCACGGCGGGTCTCGCCGAATTCCTTCAGCTGTTCGATGACCGGCACGGCAATCGAGGCCGGCACCGAGAACCCGATGCCGATCGAGCCGCCCGACGGCGAGATGATCGCGGTGTTGATGCCGACGACATCCCCTTCGAGATTGAACAACGGACCGCCCGAATTGCCCTTGTTGATGGCCGCATCCGTCTGGATGAAGCTGTCATAGGGGCCGGAACGGATATTGCGCTGCTTGGCCGAGACAATACCCGCCGAAACCGAGCCGCCGAAGCCGAACGGGTTGCCGATGGCAATGACCCATTCGCCGATGCGCAGCTTCTCGCTGTCACCGAACTTGACGAATTTCAGCGGCTTGTCGGACTTGACCTTCAGCACGGCGATATCGGTCTTGGCATCCTTGCCCACGACCTCTGCCTTGAGCTCGGTGCCGTCATTGAAGACGACCGTGATGTCGTTTGCCTCGGCAATGACGTGGTTGTTCGTCACGACCGTGCCACCGGCATCGATCACGAAACCGGATCCGAGCGACGAGGCGCGCTGGTTCGGCTGCGGACCCGGCGCACCGGGGCCACCCGGCCCGCCCGGCCCGCGCCGGTTAAAGAAATCGTTGAACAGATCCTCGAAAGGCGAGCCCGGCGGCATCTGCGGCATCGGCACGGAACGCTGCGCCTGGCGCTGGTTCGCCTTGATATTGACCACAGCATCCATGACGCGCTCGGCTGTATCGGCGATCGCTTCAGGGCCGCGCGCCTGAACCGCGGCGACATTCGGCAGCAGGACAACCACGGCCAAAGCCGCCGCCCCCGCCGCGCGACGCAGGCGCGGCACCAGGCCAGCACCCGGCTGCCTTGCCAGATCCGTCGTGAACCCGGTTTTCGCCGGGAAGGTTTCCATCGACATCATGACCCTCGTTCATCTCCATGCCATCGCCGCCCGCGATGGCTTATTTCAAAAGGTTCAATTGCGGCACAAACGCGACACAATCATCACTTTTTTCTGCGATCACAACAGGTTGAACGCCGGAAAGCCCTTGCTGGCCCAGACAAGGAAAACACCCAGGCCGGCCGCGGCAAAACCGAGAATACGGAGAAGGCGCTCCGGCATTTCCGAGGCATCCCGAAGCGCCTTCCGCATCGCACCCGGAAACGCCGCGAAACTGAGCCCCTCGATCGCGAACATCAGGGCCAAAGCCGTGAGAAACTCACTCATCGTCTCACACCACGTGGCCCGGAGGCAATGTACCCCCGCTCAGGACCCGCTCCCATGCGTGCCTCGCTTCTGCTTGACCCCTCGGGGTCAACGGCAAGTTTCACGAAGAAGGCCGGCGCTGGAGGCGCCGGCCCGTTGTTTCACTTGTCCCGGCCTGCTCCGGCCGGGTTGTTCAGGTACTTGAAGAACTCGCTGTCCGGCGTGATGACCAGCCGTGTATCGCCGGATTTCAGGCCGGTTTCATAGGCCTGCATCGACCGGTAGAAGGCGAAGAACTCGGCATCGCGGTTGTAGGAATCGGCGAGAAGCCGGGTCCTTTCCGCTTCGCCCTTACCCAGAGCTTCGCGGGCCAGCCGGTCTGCCTCGGCCCTGGTCACCGTGACAGTCCGGTCTGCCTGCGCGCGGATGCGGTCGGAGATTTCCGTCCCCTGCGCGCGCAACTCGGCCGCTTCGCGCTGCCGCTCGGTCTGCATCCGGCGGAACACGGCCTGGCTGTTCTGCTCCGGCAGGTCGGCGCGCCGGATGCGGATGTCAACGATGGACACACCGAGCGCCTGGGCCTCGACATTGACCTGCTCGCGAATGCGGGTGATCAGCCCCTGCCGGTCATCTTTCACGACGAGCTGGAAGGTGGATTCGCCCAGTACACGGCGCAGGGCGGCATCCATGAAGGTGCCGAGCTGCTGGTTGCCCCGGAGCATCGAGCCGCCGGTCGCCTGGAAGAAGCGGAGCGGATTGTCGATCCGGTAGCGCGCGAAAGTATCGACGACGAGGCGCTTCTGGTCCGACGTGATGGCTTCGACCGAGGGCGTCTCGAGATCGAGGGTGCGCCGGTCCATCGAGATGACGTTCTGGATGAAAGGCATCTTCACGTTGAGGCCCGGCGTGGTGATAACCCGCCGCGGCTGGCCGAACTGGGTGACGATCACCTGCTCGGTCTGGTCGACGACGAAGAGCGCCGAACCGCCGACCACGACAAGGCCGGCGAGAATGAAAGCGAGAACAGAGCGGATCATCAGCGCTTCTCCTGCCCATTGGCACCGCGGCGCATCAGGTCATTGAGCGGCAGGAGCGGCACGACGCCGTTCTGCTGCTTGCCCTGGTCGATGATGATCTTGTCCATGCCACCATAGATCCGTTCGATGGATTCGAGATAGAGGCGCTGCCGGGTGATTTCCGGCGCCTTCTTGTATTCGTCGAGGATCGAGATGAAGCGCGCCGCCTCGCCTCGGGCATCCGCGATCAGGCGTTCGCGCTCGGCCTCGGCCCGCTGGGTAATGCGCGAAGCTTCACCGCGCGCTTCCGGGATGACCTTGTTGGCATAGGTCTGCGCCTCGTTCTGCGCGCGCTCCTGGTCGGCACGGGCCGCCTGCACGTCACGGAACGCGTCGATGACCTCGGCGGGCGGGTCGACCTTCATCAGCTGGACCTGCTGCACAATGATGCCGGCGCCGTAGCCGTTCAGTGTCTTCTGCATCAGTTCCTGCACCGCGCGCTCGATTTCGAGGCGGGCGCCGGTCAGGATCGGCTGGATGTCCCGCCGGCCGACGATTTCACGCATCGCGCTTTCGGCCACGGCCTTCACCGTGGCTTCCGGGCTGCGGAGGTTGAATACGAAATCCTGCGGCCGGCGCGCATCGACCAGCCAGAGAACCGAGAAATCGACGTCGACGATATTCTCGTCGCCGGTCAGCATCAGGCTTTCCTCGCGGATATCGCGGACGCCGCCACGCGGGCCGGCACCGCTGCGCAGGCCGACCTCGATCGTCTGCACGCCGATGGTCGGCTTGTCGATCCGGCCGATCGGATAGGGCCAGTTCCAGTTCAGGCCCGGCGCCGTGATCGAGGTGAAGCGCCCGAAGACGCGCTCGATACCCATTTCGTTGGGCCGGACCGTGTAGAAGCCCGTCAGCATCCAGCCGACAACGGCCAGCAGGCCGAGGAAGGCGATGCCGACAGCACCGAGCTTCGAAAGCCCGCCGCCCTCGCCGCCCGGGCCACCGCCCGGCAGCACACGCCGCAGCTTGTCCTGGCTCCGCCGGAGGATGTCTTCGAGGTCCGGTGGCTCACGTCCGCCGCCGCCCGAAGGGCCGGAGCCCCATGGGTTTGGGTTGCGGGGGCCTTGCCCCCTTGGCTGCCAGGGTCCGTTACTCATGAAGCGCTTTCTCTCCGGCCATTCCCGTTCTTGACGATGTTCATTTGGGTCTTCGAGAGGCGAAGGTCAACGCCGAAGGTAGGTGACGAAGCGAAAGTCTGCCTCGTCATCGGCATTCTTGGTGAAGGATTGCCGGCTCGCTTCCCGCCAGACGAGGGGGTCGATGGCCGGAAAAACCGCATCGCCTTCGGGCGAAAGATCGACCTCGGTGATCTCGAGCCGGTCGGCAACAGGCAGGAAATGGCGGTAGATCTCGCTCCCGCCGCCGATGATCACGTCGTTCTGCCCATGCAGTTCCGCAAGGTCGCGCGCCAGCGCAAGCCCGCTTTCCGGGTCCGGCGCCACGGTAACATCCGGATGGGCCCAGCCGCGGTTTCGGGTGATGACGACGGTATGCCGGCCGGGCAAAGGCCTGCCGATGGAATCGAAAGTCTTGCGCCCCATCAGGATCGGCTTGCCCATGGTAAGCGCGCGGAAATGTCTCATGTCGGATTTCAGCCGCCAGAGCAGGCGGTTGTCGCGTCCGATCACGCCATTGCGCGCCACGGCCGCCACGACAACGATCCGGGCACCCGGCCCGGCAGCAGGATTTTCCGCCATCACACCGCGACCGGCGCCCTGATGGCGGGATGCGGGTCATATCCCTCGATCGCAATATCGTCGTAGCGGAACGCGAAAAGGTCGGTCACGGCCGGGTTGAGCTTCAGCACCGGCAACGGGCGGGGCTGCCGCGTCAGTTGCAGGCGCGCCTGCTCGAGATGGTTGGAATAGAGATGCACGTCTCCGAAGGAATGCACGAAATCACCCGGCTTCAGCCCCGTCACCTGCGCGATCATATGTGTCAGCAGCGCATAGGAGGCGATGTTGAACGGCACGCCGAGGAACAGGTCCGCCGAGCGCTGGTAAAGCTGGCAGGAAAGCCGCCCCGCCGCGACATGGAACTGGAACAGACAATGGCACGGGGCCAGCGCCATGTCGGGAATATCCGCCGGGTTCCAGGCCGAGACGATCAGCCGGCGCGAATCCGGATTGCGGCGGATCTCGACCAGCAACTCGGCGATCTGGTCGACAACCCCGCCATCCGGCTTGGCCCAGCTGCGCCACTGGCGGCCATAGACGGGGCCGAGATCGCCCGTCTCGTCGGCCCATTCGTCCCAGATCGAAACGCCGTTTTCTTTCAGATACTTGATATTGGTGTCACCCGCGAGGAACCAGATCAGCTCGTGGATGATCGATTTCAGATGCAGCTTCTTGGTGGTGACGAGCGGAAAGCCCTTCGCCAGGTCAAAACGCAACTGCGCCCCGAAAAGCGACAGCGTCCCGGTGCCGGTTCGGTCCTGCTTGGGGACGCCCTCGTCAAGGACGCGCTGCATCAGGTCAAGGTAGGTCTGCATGGCCAGGATCGGGGCTGGGCGACGGAAAGGAGCGGCAGCGCGTGATGAAAATGGCCGGTCGCGACCGGCCATTCACAACCCGTCACGCCACAGGAAGGGCGTGGCGGCGGCGCCCGCGGGGCGTCACTTCGGGTGGAACATCGAGAGCTGCTTGAAATGCTCCGCGATCAGGTAATAGACGGTGATGCGCGACTTCGTGCGGTCCGCCTTCATCTTCTCGCATTGCGCCTTGACCACGGCGGTCAGGTCGGCATCGCTTTCCTTGCGGCCAAGCTTCTTCTTGCAGAAATTCTCGACCACGCGCTTGACCTCTTCCGGGTCGGAAGCGGCAACATAGCGCGTATCCGGCTTGCTCATCACGAGCGCATAGGTCTTGGCCATGCCGGTGACGGCAGCCTCATCCACCTTGGCGGTGTATTTCTTCACGTCTGCAAGATGATCCATGCACGTTCCCTCCCACACGACATTCCTCGGAAGCCGGCCCGCAAGCCAGGCTGCACACGCAAATGGATCACGATTCCGGAACGAATGCCACCGGATTTCCGAGAAAATCCACCATTCCCGAGCGAAATGGCGCGACCGCGAAGATTCTGCGTTTATCCCTTCATTTCGGCGCGCAACACCCCTATATTGAGGGTGTCGTCCTTGTGGCGACTATGGCGATAAACGGCTGTCGTAATAAACCCATCGGACCCGGGGGCGGTACCCGGCGCCTCCACCTCAGGGCCGCATGCGGCCTTCAGGCGGGGGCGAAACAGGATCGACGAGGGCGTAAAGGGTAGACTTTCGCTCGGCATGATACCGCCGTTATCGGGTCAAACCTATAGTTGCGAATGACAACTATGCTCCGGTTGCCCAGGCCGCGTAACGCGGTTTGGAATTCCGAACCTAAGTCCTTGCGGGTAGCACCGTAGGGCGGGGCCGGCAGGCGCCTGGCAACAGAAGCCTGCCACTTTCCTGACCGCCGGGCTCCGCCTCTTTCCGGATCCGGAGAATCAGGGTCTTGTCCGGTAGCCGATGCCAAGGGGCCCCATGAACGATTCGCCGTCCGAAGACCTGATCCGCTATGATGTCATGGTGCAGGAAGCCCTGCTCGGTGTCGTGCGAAAGGTCCTGCAGGATGCCGCGAAATCGGGCCTGCCCGGTGAACATCATTTCTACATCACCTTCCGCTCGCAGGCTCCCGGGGTGCGTCTGTCCACCCGGCTGCGCGAGAAATATCCGGAAGAGATGACAATCGTCCTGCAGCACCAGTTCTGGGACCTGATCGTCGGCGACCACAATTTCGAGGTCGGGCTGTCTTTCGGGGGCGTACCGGAACGCCTGCTGGTGCCTTACGAGGCGCTGACCGGCTTCTACGATCCCTCCGTCCAGTTCGGGCTGAAATTCTCGCCGGACGAGGCGCAGGCGGATAACGATTCCGGCGAGGATCCGGAAGAGCCGAGCGTGAAGGACCAGCTCGAGGCCATCGCGACGCTCGAGAGCGGCAAGTCACGCAAGCGGTCTGCGCCGGAGCCGTCGACCGTGCAGGAAAACAGCGATCCGAAGCAGGCCGAGGCGGTTGAGAAAGTCCCGACAGGCCGGAAATCGCGGGCCAAGCCGGTCGCCCCTGCTGCCCCCGAGGACGAGAAGCCCGCCGGCAGCGGCGCAGAAGTCGTCAGCCTCGAAGCCTTCCGCAAGAAGAAGTAACCGCTCCTTTCAACGGCGTCCGAACACGAGCGGCCATTGGTCGGGACGTCCGGCCACGCCGTCACACCGCGTCTTCTCGCGGAATTCCACCAGCGCGAGCTTGCCCTCCCGCGTCACGGCATGGCGTTCGAAAATGCCGCAATCCTGCCGGTCGCTGGCCGGATAGAGCGACGTCACTGTCCTGCTGCGGACATCCCATTGCGCCGACATCAGCACGCCGGAATCAAGCTTGCGGTCGAGCCCGCGCGGTGAAGGCGTTTCCAGGATCTCATACTGCTGGTCCGGCGCCGGGAGGTAGACCAGCGCGAAAACCGAGGTCTGGTTCTGGCCGAACCGGTCACAGGGGATCTGCCAGATCGCGGATTCCTCGGACATCTGGAACCCGGTAATGCCGTTGCGCTGCGCCGGAACCGTGCATCCGAACCGCTGGTTGATGCCCTGCAGGAACCGGGCCGGCACCTGCTGCTGGCGCACCGAATAGCGCTCGAACATATCCGGCCCGGAAACGGCCGGGCGGGCCGGCTGAGCCGTGGCGGGCGGCCGGGTCTGGCTGCTGGCCGAAAGCGTGCCACCGGCGGTTGCGCCGGGTGCCATCGTCCCGGCCGTGAGCGGCCCACCCGCGACATTTGGCGGCGCGCCCTGCGGGCCCCCGCGGGGCGCAGGCGCAGGCGCTGTGGCGACCGGCGCGGCGGAAGGCCCCGGCAGAGGCGGGCCGGAACAGCCCACCCCGCCCTTGACGGAGGCGCGGAAGGCCAGCTTGCCCAGCATCGTCACCATCAGCTTGCCGCTCGAAATCTCCACCGCCTCGCCTTGCTCGGGCTCGAGCTTGAGGTCGAGCACGACATAGCCCTGCTCGTCCGGCATCTTGTAGAGCTGGAACGGATAGACATCGTATCCCTCGCTCCGGCCGCCCGTGCCCACCCGCTGGAGCGGGATGATGCTTGTGCCGATCTTGATCTGCGCCGCCTCGCGCTGATGCGCCGTACCGCGGAAGCGCTCGGTGAAGATGAAGGCGAAACGATCATTCTCGGGGTCGCGGTTGGCCTGCCAGAGCGACAGCGAGCACCCCTTGGAGCGATCCACCTCGGCCTTGTCGAACAGCTTGAGGTCAATCTCGTTCGGCGGCGGCGGCACGTTCTGTGCCGTTCCGCCGGCGGACCAGCCGCAGCCCAGCGCCAGGAAAATGGCGAACCGCAAACGTCTCATGCTCGTGCCCCTGCTTGGGCAAAACGTGGCACGCGCCGCCCGCCCTGTCAAAATACCGGCCCGACTTCCGGAGGGCGCCCGGCCGCACACGACTTGCGTCGCGGTTGAAGCCGCTCCCGTCGCGTGTTAGCGAGCGCAGCATCCGATACGAGCAGCGAGAGGCGATCATGGCGAAGCGCATCGAAACCGACACGTTTGGCCCCATCGAGGTCGAGACGACGGCCTATTGGGGTGCGCAGGCCGAACGGAGCCTCGGGAATTTCAGGATCGGCTGGGAGAAGCAGCCGCAGCCGATTGTCAAGGCCCTCGGCATCGTCAAGCGGGCTGCGGCCGAAGCCAATATCGCGCTCGGCAAGCTGGATCCGAAGCTGGGCGCCGTCATCATCGAAGCCGCGCAGGAAGTCATCGACGGCAAGCTCGACGCGCATTTCCCGCTGGTGGTCTGGCAGACCGGCTCCGGCACCCAGTCGAACATGAATGCCAACGAGGTCATTTCGAACCGGGCGATCGAGATGCTCGGCGGCGAGATGGGCTCGAAGAAACCGGTCCATCCGAATGACCATGTCAACATGTCGCAATCCTCGAACGACACCTTCCCGACGGCGATGCACATTGCCTGCGCCGCGGAAGTCGTCGAGCGGCTGCTGCCGGCGCTGAAGCACCTCCATAGCGCGCTGGATGCCAAGGCGAAGGCCTGGGCACATATCATCAAGATCGGCCGCACCCACACGCAGGACGCGACGCCGGTCACGCTTGGCCAGGAATTCTCCGGCTATGCCAAGCAGATCGAGAACGGCATTGCCCGCGTCCAGATGACGCTGCCGATGCTGATGGAACTGGCGCAGGGCGGCACCGCCGTCGGCACCGGCCTCGCCTCGCCGGTCGGCTTCGCGGAAAAGGTGGCCGAGAAGATCGCCGGCATCACCGGTCTGCCCTTCACCACGGCGCCGAACAAGTTCGAGGCCCTGGCCGCGCATGACGCGATGGTCATGACGCATGGCGCCATCACCACCGTGGCGATGAGCTGCTTCAAGATCGCCAACGATATCCGCTTCCTCGGTTCGGGCCCGCGCGCCGGCCTCGGCGAACTCGCGCTGCCGGAAAACGAGCCGGGCTCCTCGATCATGCCGGGCAAGGTCAACCCCACCCAGTGCGAGGCACTGACGCAGGTCGCCGCCCATATCCACGGCAACAATGCCGCGATGGGCTTTGCCGGCAGCCAGGGCCATTTCGAGCTGAACGTGTTCAACCCGATGATGGCCTACAACTTCCTGCAATCGGTCCGCCTGCTGGCCGATGCGGCGGTGTCCTTCACCGACAATTGCGTTGTCGGCATCGAACCGCGCCTCGACAATATCGAGGCGGGCCTGCGCAACTCGCTGATGCTGGTCACGCCGCTGAAGGAAAAATACGGCTATGACCGCGCGGCGAAAATCGCGAAGACCGCGCACAAGAACGGCACGACCCTGCGCGAGGAAGCGATCAAGGACGGCATCCCCGCCGAGGATTTCGACGCCATCGTCCGCCCGGAAAACATGATCTCGCCGGGTTGAGCGGCATTCCGACGATCGCCTTAAACCGGGATTCATCACGAAACCCGGCTTTTTACCGGCGTTTAGGGGTTGTCAAACATGCCCGGCCTAAGCCCTTCCGTCAGAACAGGAAGGGCTCAGGGCATGGCGTCAGCATCCGGAACGATCCAGACCGCGAACAAGGTTTCCATCCAGGGCGAGGCCTCGCCGCTGAGTTCGTTCCGCCTGAAGCGCTTTGCCTATATCACGGCACTGATCGACAAGGTGGTGGCGGAGAAAGGCTCCGCCCGCATTCTCGATGTCGGCGGCACCTCCGAATACTGGCTGGCGGTCGAACCGCTCTGGAAGCGGCATGACGTGCATTTCACGCTCGTCAACCTCCAGGCCGAGCGCGTCAGCGATCCGCGCTTCACCTCGCTGGCCGGCAATGCCTGTGCGATGCCGGAATTCGCGGATAACAGCTTCGACATCGTCCATTCCAATTCGGTCATCGAACATGTCGGCCGATGGGGGGCGATGCGCGCCATGGCGGCGGAAGTCCAGCGCCTCGCCCCGTGCTACTATGTGCAGACGCCTGCCTTCGGCTTCCCGATCGAGCCGCATTTCCGCGCCCCGTTCTTCCACTGGCTGCCGATGCCGATGCGCATCTGGTGGACGCGGCACATGGCCCTCGGCGCATTTCCGAAAGCCGCGAGCCTCGATGACGCGATGCGCTTCTGCGAGGATGCGATCATGGTCGATGCCGTACGGTTCCGGGCCCTGTTCCCCGAACCGGCCCGCATGATCAAGGAACGCTTCTTCGGCCTGACCAAGAGCTTCATTGCCATCCGCGACTGATGCGGGCATCCTCCGCCGGAACGGGCAATCCGGGCGGTTCAGGGCCAGCAGCACCACGATGAGCGACACCATCATCAACTTCCGGCAGGCCCGCAAGAAGCTGGCCCGCGCAGAGGCGGAGCGCCAGGCGCAGGAAAACCGCATCCGCTACGGCCAGACCAAGGCGGAAAAGCAGGTCCGCAAGGCCGAGGAAGCCCGCCGGCACCGCCTGCACGAGGCGGGCCGCATCGAACCCGACACCGATCCGAACCGCTGATCCATGCCCGCCGTGATCAAGCGCAGCCTGCGCATTGCCGGGCACGCCACCTCGATTTCGCTCGAGGAACCTTTCTGGCGTTTCCTGCGGCAGAAAGCGGAGAGCGAGGGCCGCAGCCTGAGCGCGCTGGTCGAGGAGATCGACCGCGAGCGCCGCGAGGGCAACCTCTCCTCGGCGATCCGCGTGCACCTGCTCGAATGGCTGATCGCCGGTGGCGCCATGGCGCAGCAGCCCGGCCCGGAACGCTGACCAGCCTCAGCCCGGTGGCGCCAAAGCGGGCGCCGTCAGGTCAAGCGGCATTGCGCGCGCGGGCGGCGGGGCCGGCTCCTGGCGCTGCTGCGCCTCCCGACGGACCCGCTCCTCCTCGGCCCGCCGCGCCAGTTCGGCCTGACGGGCCTGCTCTTCCCGGAGGCTCCGTTGCCGCTCGAATTCCGCAGCAGCAGCAGCGCGACGGCGGATCGTGGCCGCCTCCTGCTCGATCGCGGCCTCGACCTCCCGGATTTCGCGCTGCCGGCGCTCGGTGAACCGATCCGCCCGCTGGCGCCGCAGATGGGCCGCGCGCTCGCGCAGGTCGGCCTCGAAAGCCTCGGCCTTCTCAAGATCGCGCTGTATGGCCATGGCGAGGAAGCCATTGAGCAGCGAGGCGACATCGATCCGCCGCTGCAGCGGCGACATCCCCGGGCGGCGCGGATCATGCCGCGAGGCGAGGGTCAGCCCGATCTCGGGCGCGGCCCCGCGCCAGCCCGGGGGAATTCCGGTCTGGCGAAGCTGGAACCGGGCCTCGACCTCTCGGCGCACCAGATCGAACAGGATGGAGGGCTGGACAATTACCCCTTCGGCCCCCGCGGTGCCCGCCGGTTCGGCGGCAAGGCTGACGCGCAACTGCCCGTTGCTCATGCCCGCCGGCTGCAACCGGCCGGGCACGCGCCATTCGCCCTGCTGCAGCGCCGTGTCGACAAGCGCACCCACGGTCAGCTCGGTTACGGGGTCGATCCTGTCGATCGGGATCGCGCTGACCCGCTTCAGCGCATCGGGGTCCAGCCCCGCCACCACCAGATCGTCGAAGGCGAGCTGGCCCGCCCCCGCCAGACTGGCGACAAGGTCCAGCCATGTCCCGCCCGAGGCCGAAAAGGGCAGCGAACCGGACAGCCTCCCCCCGGGAGCGGCGAGGGGCCAGCGGGCAAGTTCAAGCCGCCCCGCCGCCTCCAAAAGATCGCCCTTTCGCAGCAATGTCAGCCCGCCCGAGACGCGAGCATCGCCCGAACGGGCCTCGAATGCCTCCAGCGCGGCCGAATCGGGTCCGAAACGATAGACGAATTGTGGCCCTTCAAGCCGGCTGCCCCCGGGCAGGATAAGCCGTTCAGCCTCGATCCACAGGTCGCCAGCCAGGGGCGGCCGGACAGCCTCGCCGAAGCCGGTCTTCGGCCAGCTGGCCCCGAAATCCGGCCAGCCCCGCCCCGTGGCCGGCGCCAGCATCCCCTCGAGAGAAAGTTCACCCGCACGGATCTGCCCTGCCACCTGCCCGGCGCGCGTCAGGTCGAAGGCGATCTCGCCCCGGACCGGCAGATCGCCCAGCCGGGCATCGAGATCGCCGAGGGTGATCGTCTCGCGCGAACCGCGCAGGGTGGCGGCAATCCGGGCCGGCCGGCCATCGCCCAATGTAGCCCGGTTCCCGATCAACGCCCGGCCGATCCGGCCGGCATCTTCCGTCGCCAGCGTCATGCGCCCCTCGACCGGGCTGGAGCGGAACGGGTTCAGCCCGCCATCGAGGCGGAACTCGGTCTGGCCCAGCCGGGCCTCGACCTGCCCGGAAACGAGCCGGCGCGGATTGCCCTCGGCCCGGAAGGTGACGAGACCCTCGCCCTCTCCGGCAGGCAGCGTCACGCCGGAAAGCTGTGAGGCGAGGCGCGATCCGTCCGGATTGGCGAGCCGCCCTTCGAGCGAGAGATGGAGCTGGTCACCCTTCAGCAGGGACTGGCTGCGCCCCCGCGCCTCGGTGCCGGCGAATTTGCCATCGAAGGCGACGTCCCACGTGGCTTCGCCGGCCTTGTCCTGCAGGCGGATATTGGCCACCGCGAGGGCCGGCTCCAACGCTGCGGCGCGCGTGACGATCATCTCCGTCACCGTCCCCGGCAGCAGGGCAGCGGCCACGCGGCTCAGCTCGCCGAGACGAGGCGCATCGAGCTTGGCCGTCAGGTTGAGGCCATCGCCGGAGGCGGTTCCGGTGAGGAGGATGCTCTCGCCGCGCGGACCGGTCAGCTTGAGGTGGCGCAGCGTTCCGTTCTCCTGGGCCCGCTCGAGATCGACATCGAGCCCGCCCATATCACGGCCGTCGACGACAAGGCGGGCGATGGAAAGCCGCGTCGAGAGATCGAGCCCGGGCACGGGGCGAAGCGGGTCGAGCGCTGCCAGCACGCGGCCGTCGAAGCGCTCGGCGCGCAGGTCCAGTGCCAGACGCGGCAACGACCCGGCAAGCGCGCTGGCCGGTGCGAACCGGCCCATCCCGCGCAATTGCCCGGCCGGACTGTCAATCTCGAATTGTTCGAGCGCGATCCCCGCGAAATCACCCTTCAGCCGCACCCCGAGCCGGGCCCGCTGCGGCAATTGAGACAGGTGCTCGCCGCCACGCAACCAGCCGGCGAGGATGTGCAATTCCTCGGTTTCCACGCCGAGTGTCCCGTCAATCGCCGTCGGGCCGGCCCCCTCCGCCCGCGTGAAGGCGAGACGGGTCCCGCCGGGAAGATCCGCCGAGGCGGCTTCCAGCCGGGCGGAACCGCCATCGAAACCGGCCCGGACCAGCACGTTCTGCACAAGCCCGCCGGGCAGTTGCAGCACGCCGAGGCCGAGCTCAACCTCGCCATCCAGCCAGGGCACAACCGGCATCAGGCCGGGATCGGGGCGGAACGGACGTCGCCCTTCCGGCGCCGTACCGAGCAGGGCGGCCCCGTCGATCCGTTTCGCATCGAGGCGCCCCTTCAGCCGCGGGCGGGGCCCCGCCATGTCGAGATAGGCCTGGCCTGCCCAGGCAACGCCCTGATCCGCGCTTCCCAACGTCAGATTGACAGGATCGGCGATCATCTGGTTGCGCTGGACAACAAGGCGGGCACTGCCCTGGAACGGCAGCTGGAGCTTCTGCTCACCCATCACGGGGTTACCGTTATAGCTGGCCGAGCCATCGAAGAGCGGCCGCCCCGCCACGCCGGGCAGCGCAAACCAGCCGTCGAGCGCAAGGCGCCCGCCGAAAGCCCGGTCCTCGAGCGTGCCGCGCAGGCGGGCACGGCCCTTGTCAAACTGGCCAAGCTGGATTTTCAGGTCACGCTGCTGCCCGGCATCCTGCCCCTGGATCCGGAGAGGGCCGGCAAGGTTCGGTGCCTCGATCCGAACGGTAAAGGGACCGGCAAGCACCGCGCCGGCTGCCCCCGGAGCCTCGACGAGGGACAGCCTGTCGAGAAGCAGGGCCTCGAAGCCGATAGCCGGCAACGCCGGCGCGCGTCCCTCCTGGTCGAGCTGGTCGAGCCAGGGCCGCAGCGCCTCGAGGAACAGCACCGGCTCCTCGGCCTCCGCTTCGGCAAAGGCCAGCTTTCCGGAAAGGAGCGCCGTGGCCGAGAGCGCGAGATGCAGCCGCCGCATCTGCACGACCGGCCGTTCCGCCGGCCCGAGCGTGATGCGTTCCGCATCGAGCGTCGGTGTCGGCAGGAAGCGGATCGAGAGTGGGCCGGAGATCGTCGCCGGCATGCCCAGCCGCTGGCTGACCAGCCCGGCCACACGCAGGCGCTGGCTGTCCCAGTCGACAAAATGCGGCCCGACCATCAGCGCGATCAGCGCCAGGGCAACAAGGGCGGCAAGGCCGGTCAGCAGATCCCGCACACTCTCTCCCGTTCACGACACGGTGGCAGGACGGGCAGAATCACCACCCTGCCGGTCGGCTCCCGTTCACAACCTAGCGCGAAAGGACGCAATGATCACGGCTGAAGCGTGACGATCTTCCCGGGATTCATGATGTTGTCCGGATCGAGGGCCCGCTTGATCAGCCGCATGGTATCGAGGGCGGGCGCACCGAGTTCGGGCTCGAGATACTTCATCTTGCCCTGCCCGACCCCGTGTTCGCCGGTGCAGGTGCCCTCCATCCGGTGTGCCCGTTCGACAAGACGGGTCAGGAAACCCTTCACCACGGCCATTTCCTCATCGCTGGCGGTATCGACCAGCACCGAGGTGTGGAAATTCCCGTCGCCGACATGGCCGACAATCGGGGCGATCAGCCCGCTGGCGGCGATGTCCGCCTGCGTCTCCTCGATGCAATCGGCGAGGCGCGAGATCGGCACGCAGACATCTGTCGCGAAGGGCTTCACGCCCGGACGCAGCGCCATGACGGACCAATAGGCATCATGCCGCGCCTGCCAGAGCCGCGTCCGGTCCTCCGGCTTGGTCGCCCAGTCAAACGGCCCGCCGCCCAGTTCGGCCGCGATCTCGCCGAAGCGTTCGGCCTGTTCCGCCACGCCCTGCTCGGTGCCATGGAACTCCACCAGCAGGACCGGTGTTTCCGGCATCGAGAGCTTGGAATAGGCATTGACCGCCTTGACCTGCATCGCATCGAGCAGTTCGATCCGCGCCACCGGCAGCCCCGTCTGGATGGTCATGATCGTGGCATCTGCCGCCGCCTTGACGCTCGGGAACGGGCAGACCCCGGCGGAGATCGCCTCCGGCAGGCCATGCAGCTTGAGCGTGATCTTGGTGACCACGCCGAGCGTGCCTTCCGAGCCGACAAGCAGCCGCGTCAGGTCATAGCCCGCGCTGGTTTTCCTGGCCCGCCGCGCGGTGGTGACGATCTCGCCATTCGGCATCACCGCCTCGAGCGCGATCACATTGTCCTTCATCGTGCCGTAGCGGACGGCATTCGTGCCCGAGGCCCGCGTCGCGACCATGCCGCCGATCGAGGCATCCGCACCGGGATCGATGGGGAAGAACAGCCCGTAGCTCTTGAGATAATCGTTGAGTTCCTTGCGCGTCACGCCCGGCTCGACCACACAGTCGAGATCCTCCGGATGGACCTCGAGGATGCGCTTCATGCCCGAAAGGTCGATCGAGACGCCGCCGCGCGGCGCGTTGAGATGGCCCTCGAGCGAGGAGCCCGCGCCGAACGGGATGACCGGCATCTTGTGCTCCGCGCAGACTTGGACAACCTGCTGCACCTCGTCCGCCGTCTCGATGAAGACCACCATATCCGGCGGCTGGGTCGCGAGCCAGGTCGTCGTATGCGCGTGCTGCTGGCGCACGGCCTCGCTGGTCACGCAGCGATTGCCGAAACGCTGCTGGAGGGCGAGCGTGACGGCCGCGATCGTGGCGGGCGAGGGCTTCTGGAGGTCGGCCATGGGGTTCTTCCCTTGCGCTTGGCGGAACGGTTTCCCCGCCGCCTGTTTTGGGTCAGCATGATTGACCTAAACTGAAAGTCAATCCGCCGCTCCCGGCTTCACCGGTTCAGGAAATCGCCCTTGCCCAGTTCGACGCCGCAATGGCGAAGGATCGCGTAGGCCATGGACGCGTGGAAATAGAAATTCGGCAGCACGACCTTCGCGAAATAATCCTGCCCGGTCATCTCGAGTTCCGGCGCATTGCGGCCGAGCTTGATTTTCAGCATGCGGCCATCCGACCCGGCATAGAGCGCAGGATCGATCGCCGCGACAAAGGCCTTCGTCCGCTCCACCCGCGCCTTGAGATCGGCAATGCTCTTCTCCTCGTCGGCCCAGCCCGGAACCTCCTGACCCGCCATGCGCGCCGCCGCGCCCTTGGCGAAATCGCAGGCGATCTGGATCTGCCGCGTGAAAGCGAACATATCCGGGTAGAGCCGCGCCTGGAGATAGACGGCCTCGTCGATCTTCCGGGCCTCGGCATGGGCCGCCAGCTTGTCGAGAATGCGGACAAGGGCATCGAGCGTCTGGCCGAGCGTGGTCAGGCCGGTCGTGGTCATGGTGGACATGGGATTTCCTTCGCGGAGCGTCCCCGGGCAACGGGGCGATGGCTCATGGCATCGCGCATCTCGCCGGGCATCGCAAGGGGCTTGCGGCACCCTGCCGGCTCCTCACGAGAACGTGGCTTTGGCGTGGGCTGCCGGCCGACGCATCCTCGCTTGCGAAAGGGAGTTCCAGCCATGCAACGGCGATCTCTGGTTCTTCTGGCGTTGAGCGTCGGCGCGGGCACCCTTGGCGCCATCAGCCTTTCGCCACGCCTTGCGGCGATGATGCCCTGGGCCAGCCGCCCGGCGGCAATCGACACGACGCTGAAGCCCGGCATCGCGCTTGGCGGCTACGATGCCGTCGCCTATTTCAAGGAAGGCCAGCCGCGCGAGGGCCGGGCCGATTTCCGCCTCCGCCATGCCGGCGTGGACTGGCATTTTGCCAGCGAAGCCAACCGGCAGGCCTTCTCGGCCCGCCCCGAGATGTTTGTGCCGGCCTATGGCGGCTATTGCGCCTGGGCCGTCGCGCAGGGCTACACTGCCAAGGGCGACCCGCTGGCCTGGCGGATCGAAAGCGGCCGCCTCTATCTCAACTATGATCTCGCCGTGAAGGCGGAATGGGAGAAGGACATGGCCGGGAATATCCGCCGCGCCGACGCCCATTGGCCCGGAATCGCCGGCACCCGGTGAGGTTCGGCGCTGCCGGACGCAATTGGCCGCATGAACCCGGCCCTGACTTATGCTACGAATCACGCATATAGCAGGGTTCCGAAGGCGTCGGCCCATCGAGGCTCCGCCGCGCAGATGTGAAGCAAGTCGTTGTCCGATCCGTTCTCGCTCGATAGCTGGTCCTCCGCCGAGCCGGCCCCGAAGGTTCAGCCGCAGCCCGGTGGGCTGGCAGCCCGTGCCCGCGCGGCTGCCGCCCCGGCCACCTATCTCGGCGGCCTCAACCCGGAACAGCTCCGCGCCGTCGAAGCGGTTGACGGGCCGGTTCTCGTGCTCGCGGGTGCCGGCACCGGCAAGACCAAGGTCCTGACCAGCCGCATCGCGCACATCATCGCCACCGGCCGGGCCCGCCCGAACGAGATCCTCGCGATGACCTTCACCAACAAGGCCGCGCGCGAGATGAAGGAGCGCATCGCCCATCTCGTCGGCGCTGTGGCCGAGGGCATGCCCTGGCTCGGCACCTTCCATGCCATCGGCACGAAGTTGCTGCGCCGCCATGCCGAGGTGGTCGATCTCAAGCCGGATTTCACCATCCTCGATACCGATGACCAGATCCGCCTGATCAAGCAGATCCTGCAGGCCGAGGATATCGACGACAAGCGCTGGCCGGCGCGCGTGCTGGCCAACCAGATCGACAGCTGGAAGAACCGCGCGCTGGCGCCGAACAAGGTTTCCGCCGGGGAATCCATCGGCTTTGCCGGGCGCGGCGCCGAGCTGTACGGCCTCTACCAGGACCGGCTGAAGACGCTGAATGCCGTTGATTTCGGCGACCTGCTGCTCGAGACGATCCGCCTCTTCCGCGACAATCCGGAAATCCTCGCGCAATATCAGGAGCGCTTCCGCTACATCCTGGTGGACGAGTATCAGGATACCAACGTCGCCCAGTATCTCTGGCTCCGCCTCGTCGCCCAGGGCCGGCGCAACATCTGCTGCGTGGGCGATGACGACCAGTCGATCTATGGCTGGCGCGGGGCCGAGGTCGACAACATCCTGCGCTTCGAGAAGGATTTCCCGGGCGCCACCGTTGTCCGGCTCGAACGGAACTACCGCTCGACCGGGCATATCCTCGGCGCCGCGGCCCGGCTGATCGAGAAGAACGAGGGTCGGCTCGGCAAGACGCTCTTCACGGAAGGCGAATCGGGCGACAAGGTCACCGTCGCCTGCGCCTGGGATTCCGAGGAGGAAGCCCGGCAGATCGCCGACGAGATCGAATCGCTCCAGCGCAAGGGCCATGCGCTCGACGAAATGGCGATCCTCGTCCGGGCCTCGTTCCAGATGCGCGAATTCGAGGAACGCTTCATCACCAACGCGATCCCCTACCGCGTCATCGGCGGCCCGCGCTTTTACGAGCGCGCCGAAATCCGCGATGCCCTCGCCTATCTCAAATGCGTTGCGTCCTCCTCGAATGACCTCGCCTTCGAGCGGATCATCAACACGCCGAAGCGCGGCATCGGCGATGCCGTGCTCAATGTGCTGCACGGCTATTCCCGCGCCGAACGCGTGCCGCTGATGCAGGCCGCGCGCGTGCTGGTGGAAACGGAAGAGCTGAAACCGAAGCAGCGCCAGACCCTGCGCGAGCTGATGGACAGCTTCTCGCGCTGGTCCGGCCAGATCGAAACCCTGCCGCATCACGAACTGGCGGAACTCGTGCTGGAGGAATCCGGCTATACCGACATGTGGAAGAAGGACCGCTCGGCCGATGCCGCCGGCCGGCTCGAGAACCTGAAGGAACTCGTCCGGTCGATGGAGGAATTCGAGAACCTCGCCGGCTTCCTCGAACATGTCGGGCTGGTGATGGATGCCGCCTCGTCGGACAGCAGCGACCGCGTCTCGATCATGACGCTCCATGCCGCGAAGGGCCTCGAATTCGAGACGGTGTTCCTGCCCGGCTGGGAAGAGGGTGTCTTCCCGCATCAGCGCGCGCTGGATGACCAGGGCAAGGCCGGGCTGGAAGAGGAACGCCGCCTCGCCTATGTCGGGCTCACCCGCGCCAAACGCCGCGCGCGGCTGTTCTTCGCCACCAACCGCCGCATCCACGGCCTGTGGCAGGCGGCCATTCCCTCGCGCTTCATCGACGAATTGCCCGCGGAGCATGTCGAGGTGATGGAGGGTCAGGGCACCTATGGCAGCCAGCAGCGCCAGATCTATGGCGGCGGCTATGGTGGCGGTGGCGGCAGCCGCTTCGACAAGGTGCAGCCCTTCCAGGGCTCGAGCTATTCCACCCCCGGCTGGCAGCGCGCCCAGGCAGCCAGCCAGGCCGGCTTCCGCCCTTCCGCCCCCCCGCAGGATCCCGGCCGGCGTGGCGGCCCGGCCCTGATCGAGGGCCGCGTCCTTGCTTCCTCTACCGGCAGTCCATCGAAATTCGACGCCGGTGCGCGGGTGTTCCACCTCAAATTCGGCCCGGGGACCGTGGCCGAGGTCGATGGCAACAAACTGACCGTCGATTTCGACAAGGCCGGCCGCAAGATGGTGATCGACAGCTTCGTGCAGGCGGGGTGAGCAAAAGCCGTCATGGACAAGGGCGGACCGACCGCCCTTTTGCGTTGATCGGCTTTGCCCTTGCCGCTCGTCGCAACGGCGGCCGTTCTGCCGGTTGATCCAGATTTGGTGATGAATACCATCCGATGCGAGGCTTCCGAATCAGACGACGGTACGGAGTCTCTTGATGCGCCATCTGCCGCAAACCTCACGCGAGATCATTTCTCGGCTGCTGAAGGAAGGGTGGCAGGAGCAGCCGAAAAACGGCTCGTCACACCGCATCTTCAAAAAACCGGGCAGCCGTGAGAGGATCGTCGTACCGCATCCCCGGCGGGATTTCGGAAAAGGCTTTCTTCATCACGTCTACACATTGGCAGGCTGGGCAAGCGAACCATGACCCATTACGTGGCGATCCTCGAAGACGGCGGCGATACAAAGGCAACCGGTGTGTGGTTCCCCGATCTTCCGGGCTGCTTTTCGGGCGGCGATACGCTGGATGAAGCGTTGGCCAATGCTCCTGATGCAATACGGGTCTATCTCGAGTCTCTGAACACGGAAGGTCTCCCGCCGCCTGCGCCGCGCGGGCTGGCCGCACTCAAAGCGGATCCGGCTTGGGCGGATGATATTGCAAGACATGTCGTGGCACTTGTCCCGGTTCTTCCCTCAGCATTCCGCCCTGCCGCCGAGTAGCCCCTCGCCAAACCACCCCGGCTTGGCGTAAGGCTCCCGGCATGAGTGCCACCATCCTCGCCCGCCTGATCACCGACGAAGCCCGCGCGACGCGGATTGCCGATGCGCTGTCCGAACTCTTCGAGCCGGAGGAACTCGCTGCCTCCGCTTTCGAGATGCCGGATGCCGATGCCCTGCCCGTCGCCGTGCCGCGACCAAAGCGGCAGGAGGCGTTCCGCGAGGGCGCGATGGGCACGCTCCTGCCGGATCAGGCATTGCCCTGGCTGGTCGAGCTGCATTTCGGTACCCCGCCGGACGAGGCGGAGATCCGGGCCCTTGTCGCCGGCATCGCCGGCCCGGAAGCGGGCGCCGCCCTCGCCTTCGAGAGCATCGCAGCGCAGGACTGGATCGCCACCGCGCTCGAAGGGCTGAAGCCGGTCGATGCCGGGCGCTTCACCGTGCATGGCGCGCATGATCGCGGCCGCCTCGCCCCGAACCGGATCAATATCGAGATCGAGGCCGCGCTCGCCTTCGGCACCGGCCATCACGGCACCACGCGCGGCTGCCTGCTGCATTTCGAGGATTGGGTGAAGCGCCGCAAGCCGCGCCGAGCGGGCATTGCCCCGCGTGAGGCCATCGTCGATATCGGCACCGGCACCGGCGTGCTGGCCTTCGCAGCGGCCCGCATCACGCGCGATTTCATCTGGGCGGGCGAGATGGACCCGGATTCGGTGCGCATCGCCCGGGCCAATGCCCGCCTCAACGGCGTGGGGCCGCATGTCCGGCCGGTCGTCGCACGCGGCCTTCAGCACCCGGATCTCCGGGCGCGCGGCGCCTATACGCTCGTCTTTGCCAATATCCTCGCACGCCCTCTCCGGGGCCTCGCACCGGAAATCGCCGCCGCCACCGCGCCGCGGGCAGAATTGATCCTTTCCGGCCTGCTCCTGCCGGATGTGCCATCCATTCTTGCGAAATATCGCGCCTTCGGCTTCCACCTCGTGGCGCAGCGACATCTTGAAGGCTGGGCCAGCCTCCTGCTGCGGCGGGGTGGCGGCAAGCCGCGCCGCGCCTAAGGAAAAGCCGCGCCGCGCCTGAAGGAAGCCTCGGCGCCTCTGACCGGCATTCGCGCATGAAAAAGCCCCGCCGGAGCGGGGCTGATGGGGTCTCGTGCGCCGGGAGGCGGGGCGCATCGGAAAGGAAAAACCGGGCGGCCACCGGTCGGAACCGGCCGGCCGCCCCAGTCTGTTACTCGTGGCCGAAGGCGTTCGGGTTCTGGCGGCGCATCTCGCGATGCAGTTCCGCGCCCTCCTGGAGGGCTTCGATGAACAGGACGGTCTTGGCGTAGACGTTGGTCAGAAAAGCCATGATCATGGCGATGTTCCTTGTGTGAGAGGACGCGCTCAGCGGACGAAGGGGAGGTCTTTCGTCGCCAGTTCGGCATCCGTCTGGGTGTCGGGGCGAAGCTTGAAGCCGTAGATCAGCTCGAGCCGGGCGATCTCGCGCTCGGCCGCGCGGCGGCGGCTCGCCACCATGGCATCCATCAGGCGGCCGAAGAAGCCGCGGGAATTGGCTTCGACCTTCTCCGCGGTGTCAGTGCCACCAAGCGGAAGCAGTGCATTCGAAAAAGTCAGGCTAGCCATTGTCGTCTCCTGTGGTTGGGGTCCTGCACCCGAAGGTCTGGACCGCCGCATCCGGCCATTGCCGTTTGCCTTGGCCCTCAATGTAGACCTTTGTTGCATCGCAGCAAGGGATGCAGACGCAACCAAGATATGCGATAAACGCAGATCTAGGTCACAAATGATTAACATGCGTGCGAATTCTGCATAATCTTGCCGCAATCTGCCCCGGCTTCGCCATGATGAATCGGTTCTGCGCAGGGTGCCGGCAGGCTGGGCACAGCCTTGTGGCGCCGTCGGCGGGCCGCTAAGCTTGGGCCTAAGTTCGAGGCTCCCCGTGAATCGCCCAGTCATCCAGAAATTTTCGACCGAATCCCGCGCCGACCTGTCCGGAGAGCGCATCCACCGCCTTCGCCAGGTGCTCGCATCCCGCAAGCTGGATGGCTGGCTCCTGCCCCGGGCAGATGTCTTCCAGGGCGAATACATCCCGGCCAGCGAAAACCGGCTGGGCTGGCTGACCGGTTTCACCGGTTCAGCGGGCTTCGCCATCATCCTGAAACGCAAGGCCGCTCTATTCGTGGATGGCCGCTACACCACGCAGGCCCGGACCGAGCTGGACCGCAAGGTCATCAAGCCGATCGCGCTGGCCGAGACCGGGCCCGATACCTGGCTCCGTCAGCAGGCGGGCAGCGCATGGCGGATCGGCTATGACCCTGCCCTCTTCACCGCGCGCGGGCTGAAACGCTTCGAGAATGCCGCCACGGAAGGCGGGTTTACCCTCGTGGCCGACGAGAGCGACCCCTTCGCCGGCATCTGGGAGGAGCGCCCGCCCGCGCCGGCGACGCCGGTCATCGACCACCCCGTCGCCTTTGCCGGCGAGGAAACCGCCGAAAAGCTCGCGCGCCTCCAATCCCGCCTGGCCGAGATGAAATGCGATGCGCTCGTCGTTTCGGAATGCCCGTCGGTGAACTGGCTGTTCAACCTGCGTGCCGGCGACGTGCCGCATCTGCCGATCCTCAGGGCTTTTGCACTGGTGCCGCGCGAAGGCAAGCCGGCGCTCTTCGTCGACCCTGCCCGGCTCGAACCCGCCCTCGCAAAACGACTTTCCGGCCTCGCAGAGATCGTGGCTCCACACGAGGCTCCCGGCGATGGCAGGAGCGAACTCGCCACGCGGTTGCGTCAGATCGCCGCTTCGGGTGCCCGGATCCGCCTTGACGAGGACACGGCCCCGGTCGGCCTCTCCGCGCTGATCCAGTCTGCCGGTGGCACGGCCGATCCCGGCCCGGACCCGCTGGCCCTGATGAAGGCTGCGAAAAACCCGGTCGAGATCGAGGGCTCGCGGCAGGCCCACCGGCGCGACGGCCTTGCCATGGTCCGCTTCCTCCATTGGCTGGAAGCCGCGCTCGAGCGGGGGCCCGTCACCGAGATCGACGCCGCCATCGCACTGGAGGGGTTCCGCGCGGAGACGGGGCAGCTCGTCGATATCTCCTTCGGCTCGATTGCCGGAGCCGGCCCGAATGCCGCGTTGCCGCATTACCGGGTCACCGAGGCGACCAACCGGCCAATCACACCCGGCCTTTTCCTGATCGATTCCGGCGGCCAGTATCGCGATGGCACGACCGACATCACCCGTACGATCGCCATCGGAACGCCGACGCGCGGCATGCGCGATGCCTATACCCGCGTGCTCAAGGGGATGATCGCCGTCTCCCTCGCCCTGTTCCCGCATGGCACCAGCGGCGCGCAGCTCGACACGCTGGCGCGGCAATATCTCTGGCAGGCCGGCAAGGATTTCGACCATGGCACCGGCCATGGCGTGGGCTCCTTCCTCTCGGTCCATGAGGGGCCGCAGCGGATCTCGAAGCTCGGCCACACCACCTTGCTGCCCGGCATGATCCTCTCGAACGAGCCCGGCTATTACCGCGAGGGTCATTTCGGCATCCGCATCGAGAATCTGGTGATCGTCGAGGAGCGCCATATCGTCCGGGCCGAACGCCGGATGCTCGGTTTCGAGACGGTCACACTTTGCCCGATCGATACGCGCCCGGTGATCCGCTCGATGCTCTCCCGCGAGGAGCGGGCCTGGCTCAACGCCTATCACCGCCGTGTGTTGGACACGCTCTCGCCCGGGCTTTCCGGTGACGCGCTGGGCTGGCTCGAAAAGGCCTGCCGCCCGCTATGATGCAAGCCGGCTCGCGTTCGTTCCTGATCCTGCTCGTGGTCCTCTCGATGCTGGGGCCGCTGACGCTCAACATCATGTCGCCCTCGATTCCGGGGCTGGCGGATGCCCTCGGCACCTCGAAGGACATGGCCCAGCTCACCCTGTCGAGTTACCTTTTCGGCATGGCGTTGAGCCAGCTGCTGCTTGGCCCCTTCGGCGACCGTTTCGGCCGGCGCCCGGTGCTTCTTGTCGCGCTTGGCACCTATGTCGCCGCGAGTTGCCTCGCAGCCATCGCCCCGAATGTCGAGGTGCTGGTGGTGGCCCGGACCATCCAGAGCTTCGGCGCCACGGCCGGCCTGACCCTTGGCCGCACGATCATCCGCGACCTCTATGACCGCAGCGCCGCCGCGAGCATGATCGGCTATGTCACCATGGCGATGATGATCGCGCCGATGGTCGCGCCGTTGATCGGCGCCAAGATCGACGTTGCCTATGGCTGGCGGGCGATCATGGCCTATTGCGCCGTGTTCGGCGTTCTGAGCCTCGCCCTCGCCTCTGCCAAGCTGACAGAGACGCGCCCCGCCTCGCTGGTGGCTGCCACCTCGCGCGAAGTGGCGCTGCGAAGCGTGCAGTTGCTGGTGAACGGCCAGTACATGGCCTTCTGGGGCGCCAGCGCCTTCTGCTCCGCGCTCTTCTTCGCCTTCATCGGCACCGCGCCCTACCTGATGATCGACGTGCTCGGCTACTCGAAGACAGCCTATGGCTACTGGTTCATGACGATCTCCGTCGGCTACATGGCCGGCAACTTCATCTCCGGCCGCCTGTCACAGAAGCTCGGCATCGACAGGCTGATTGCCTGGGGCAATGTGGCCGGCCTTGCCGGCACGATCGCCATCCTCATTCCGGCCATGCTTGGCATCCTCAACCCCTTCGTGCTTTTCCTGCCGGCGATGATGATCTCCTTCGGCAATGGCATGGTGCTGCCAAACGCGATTGCCGGCGGTTTGAGCGTCGATCCGAAGGCCGCCGGCGCCGGCTCGGGCCTGATGGGCTTCGGGCAGGTCGGTGTCGGCGCGGTCGTCAGTTTCGTCGCGGCCAAGCTCGGCCAGAACTCGGCCCTGCCGCTGGCGCTGATGATGCTGGCCTGCGCGATTCTGGCCTACCTTTCCGGCTGGGCCAGCCGCCACCCGGACCTCAAGCAGAAAGAGGCCAGCCCGCATGCGCCATGACGTGATCGTCGTCGGTCTCGGCATCATGGGCTCGGCCGCTCTTGCCACTCTGGCGGCGCGGGGCCGAAAAGTTCTGGGCATCGAACGCTTCGATCTCGGCCATGCCATGGGTTCGAGCCATGGCGTCAACCGCATCATCCGCATCGCCTATTTCGAGGGCGCCGCCTATGTGCCGATGGTGCAGCGTGCGGCCCGCCTCTGGGAGGCGCTGGGCGAGAGGCTGGGCGAACGCATCCTCCATGTCACCGGCACGCTGGATCTCGCGCCGGATTCACATTTCCTCACGCGGCAATCGCGGGAATCCTGCCTCGTCAACAACCTGCCCTTCGAGGAACTGGATGCGCGCGAGATCATGCGCCGCTTCCCGGCGTTCCGGATCCCGCAGAACTATGCCGGCATCTTCCAGCCCGATGGCGGCTTCGTCGCGTCAGACCGCGCACTGGCCGGCCTGCAGATGCTGGCCCTCGCCGATGGTGCCGAAATCCGTGCCCGCGAGGCGATGCTCGGCTTTGACCCCCTGCCCGGCGGCGGCGTCCGCGTCCGGACGGCCGGCGGTACCTACGAGGCCGACAGCCTGATCCTTGCCACCGGCGGCTGGATCGGCACCCATCTGCCCGCGCTGGCCGCCCTGGCCGTGCCCGAACGGCAGGTCCTCGGCTGGTTCCGGCCGGAAAACCCGGCCACCTTCCAGCCCGGGGCCTTCCCCACCTCGATCCTCTGGTCGGAAGCCGGGCATTTCTACCAGTTCCCGATCTGGGGCGCGCCGGGCTTCAAGATCGGCTGCCATCGCCATCTCAACCAGCAGGGCCCTGCCGAGACCATGGACCGCGAGGTCCATCCGGAGGATGAGGCGCTGCTGCGCAGAGGCATCGCCTTCGCCTTCCCGGAGGCCAACGGCGCCTGCCTGCGTCTGACCGCCTGCCATTATACCGTGACGCCGGACGAGCATTTCATCCTCGACCGCCTGCCCGGCGCGCCGCAGGTCATCGTCGCCTCGCCCTGCTCGGGCCATGGCTTCAAGTTCGGCAGTGTCTTCGGCGAGGTCCTGGCCGATCTCGCCACAGGGCGCGAACCCGGCTTCGACCTCTCGATGTTCGGCCTGTCGCGGTTCGGGCTGTAGCGCCTCACCCGCCGATCAGGGCCAGCCACTCATCTTCGGTGAGCACGGTCAGGCCAAGCTCGGTTGCCTTGTCGAGCTTGGAGCCCGCGCCCGGCCCGGCCACGACATAGTCGGTCTTCTTCGAGACCGAGCCCGCCACTTTTGCGCCGAGGCTTTCCGCGCGCGCCTTGGCTTCGTCGCGGGTCATCCGTTCGAGGCTGCCGGTGAAGACCACCGTCTTGCCGGTGACCGGGCTTTCCCCGACCGGCCGTTCCGCCGGCAGCACCGTCAATTCCCCGACCAGTCGGTCAACCATCGTAACCGCTTCGGGACGCGAGAAGAATTCCGCGATCGCCTCGGTCACGGCGCTGCCGATCTGGTCGAGCGCCTGCATTTCGCTGACCGCCTCGGCATCCCCCGCCGCAATGCGCTTCGCCAGCGCCTCGAAGGCGGGCCATTCGCCCGCCGCCCGTGCCAGGATCTTCGCTGTCGTCTCCCCGACATGGCGGATGCCGAGCGCGAAGATGAAGCGCTCCAGTGCGATCTGCCGCCGCGCCTCGATGGCCGCAAAGAGATTGGCGACCGAGGTTTTGCCGAAACCCTCGAAATTCTCGATCTTCTGGAAGGCAGCTTCATTCCGCCGCTCCAGCGTGAAAATGTCGGCCGGCTCGCGGATCCGCAGCCCCTCGACCGGGCAGTCGAAGAAGAACGCGATCTGTTTCTCGCCCAGCCCCTCGATATCGAAGGCACGGCGTGAAACGAAATGCCGGAGATGCTCGATCCGCTGGAACGGGCAGGCGAACTCGCCCGAACAGCGCCGGACCGCCCCCTCGACGCCGGCGCTGGTCGCCTCGCGGATGACCGGCGTTGCGAGGCTGCAGGGGCAGGTCTCCGGAAAGCAGAACGGCTCGGTGCCGGCCGGGCGGCGCTCCAGCACCACTTCCACCACCTGCGGAATGACATCGCCCGCGCGCTGCACCACGACGAAGTCGCCCACCCGCGCATCCAGCCGGGCGATCTCGTCCGCATTGTGCAGCGTGGCATTGGATACGACGACCCCGCCCACCGTGATCGGTTCAAGCTTGGCAACCGGCGTCAGGGCACCGGTCCGGCCGACCTGGATCTCGATCCCGTTGAGGCGTGTCACGGCTTTTTCGGCCGGGAATTTATGCGCCACCGCCCAGCGCGGCGCCCGGGCGACAAAGCCGAGACGGCGCTGCAAGTCGAGGTCATCGACCTTGTAGACGACGCCATCGATATCGTAGCCAAGGACGGGCCGGTCGCGCTCGATGCGGCGGTAATGGTCCGCCAGCGATTCCGGCGTCTCGCAGAGCACCATCAGCGGATTGGTCGGGAAACCCCAGCGCGCGAAGGCCGCGACCATGCCACTCTGCGTGCCGGCGGGCATCGCGCTCATCTCGCCCCAGGCATAGGCGAAAAAGCGCAGCGGCCGCGTTGCCGTCACCTGCGGGTCGATCTGCCGCAGCGAACCGGCCGCGGCATTGCGTGGATTGGCGAAGATCTTGCCACCCGCCTCGGCCTGCCGGGCATTGATCGCGGCGAAATCGGCATGGCTGAGATAGATCTCGCCCCGGATCTCGGCCACATCCGGCGCCTCCGCCGGCAGGGTCTCGGGAATGCCGGTCGTGCCAAGCACGGCGCGGATATTGGCCGTGACATCCTCGCCCTCGGCGCCATCGCCGCGCGTCGCCGCGCTGGCGAGACGTCGCGCCTCGTAGCGCAGCGAGAGCGACAGCCCGTCGATCTTCGGCTCGGCTGTCAGCGCCAGCGGCTTCCCGGCCGGCCAGTCGAGGAACCGGCGGATGCGGGCGACGAATTCCGCCGCTTCCTCGACCGAGAACACATTGCCGAGGCTGAGCATCGGCACGCGGTGGCGGATCTTGGCGAATTTGCCCGAGGGGGCCGCGCCGACCTGCTGGGCGGCCCGGGCCGCGAGATGCGGGAAGGCCGCTTCAAGCGCTTCCAGCCGGCGCCGCAACGCGTCATATTCCGCATCGGAAATGACGGGCGCGTCCTCCTGATGGTAGCGCAAATCGTGCCCGGCAATCTCGGCAGCGAGGCGCTGGTGTTCGATCTCGGCCTCCAGCGGCAACAGGGCTGCGACATCCTTGCGCGTTCCAGCCATGATCACGCCTCCAGCAGACGCTGGGCCGCCGCGCGGGCCTCGTCGGTGATGGTCGCGCCGGAAAGCATCCGGGCGATTTCCTCGCCTCGCGCAGGCCGGTCAAGCGCGGTCACCCGCGTCGCCACCTGCCCGCCGGCAATCTCCCCCTTGGCGATATGGAAATGCGTGGCCGCCCGTGCAGCAACCTGCGGCGCATGCGTCACGGCCAGCACCTGCACGCCATCGGCCAGCCGGGCAAGCCGCGCGCCGATTGCATCGGCCACTGCCCCGCCGACGCCGGTATCGATCTCGTCAAAGACGAGCGTCGGCGCCGAGCCGCGATCCGCCAGCACGACCTTCAGCGCCAGCATGAAACGGGCGAGTTCCCCACCTGACGCGATCTTCATCATCGGCCCCGGCCGCGTGCCGGGATTGGTCGCGACATGAAACTCGATCCGGTCATAGCCGGCCGCTTCCGGCCGCTCGGAATCGCTGACGATCTCGGTCATGAACCGCGCCCGCTCGAGCTTCAGCGGCGGCAATTCCTTCTGGATCGCCTCGTCCAGCGCCTGCGCTGCATTGCGCCGCTTCGCGCTGAGCGACATCGCCGCCGCGCGGTAGCGGGCCTCGGCCTCGCGGGCTTGAGCCTGCAACCTCACGAGATGGGCCTCGCCATGATCCAGCGCATCGAGCTCGGTCGCATAGCGGGCCGCCAATGCGCTGAGCGCCTCGACGGGCACCTGATACTTGCGCGCAGCAGCCCGCAGGGCGAACAGCCGCTCCTCCACGCGTTCCAGCTCGCGTGGGTCGAATTCCGCGTCGCGCAGGGCGATGTCGAGATTGTACTGGGCCTCGTCGAGCGCGGTCAGCGCCTGTTCGAGCGCGCCGAGCGCGGCTTTCAGCGCCTCGCCGGCGCCCTCGCGGCGGCGTTCCAGCCGGCGCAGCACGGTGACCAGAGCCGGGCCGGGCGCGCCGTCGCCCGAGAGCGAATCATGGGCATCGCGCAGGTCGGCCATGGATTTCTCGTTGCGCATCATCGCAGCGCGGCGTTCGGACAGCGAATCCTCTTCACCCGGTTCAGGCGAAAGCGCATCGAGTTCTGCAGCAGCGTGACGCAGGAAATCCGCTTCCTTGCGTGCCGCTTCCAGCCGGGCCTGGGCCTCGGTGACGGCCTTTTCCGCCGCGCGCCACTGGCCATGCGCCGCGGCCACGGCTTCGGCATCGCCGGTCAGGCCGGCAAAGCCATCGACCAGCGCCCGATGCGTCGCCGGGTCGATCATCGCCCGGTCGGCATGCTGGCCATGGATCTCGACCAGCGCCGCACCGATGCTGCGCAGGGCCTGCATGCTCACGGCCTGGTCGTTCAGGAAGGCGCGGGAGCGGCCATCCGCCATCTGGACGCGGCGGAGGATCAGGTCGCCCTCGGCCTCGATCTCGAAGTTCCGTGCCACCAGGCGGGCCGGATGCTCGGGCGGGAGGTCGAACACGGCGATCACCTGCCCCTGCGGGCAGCCCTGCCGCACGAGCCCGCCATCGCCGCGCGCACCGAGCGCAAGCGAGAGCGAATCGAGCAGGATGGATTTGCCGGCCCCGGTCTCGCCGGTCAGCACCGAGAGGCCGGGCGCGAATTCCAGATCAAGCCGGTCGATCAGGACGATGTCCCGGATCGAGAGGCTGGACAGCATGGCCCCGGCGCCGGGGTTCAGAGGCCGACGGTGCGCGTGAAGCCGCGGAAGGTGCGGCTGATCCACGAACCGGTATCCTCGCGCGGCTTCAGGCCACCGCTCTCGAGCAGGGCGAAGGCATCCTTGTACCACTGGCTGTCCGGGAAATTGTGCCCGAGCACCGCGGCCGCCGTCTGCGCTTCATTGACAATTCCCAGCCCCATATAGGCCTCGACGAGGCGCGACAGGGCCTCCTCGACATGGCGGGTTGTCTGGTACTTCACGATCACCTCGCGGTAGCGGTTGATCGCGCCCGTCCAATTGCGGCGCTGCATATAATAGCGGCCGACATCCATTTCCTTGCCGGCGAGCTGATCCTGCGCGACGCGCATCTTGTCCTTCGCCTCGCGAGCATATTCCGAGTTCGGCCATTTGCGGACGAGGTCATCCATGGTCTGGATGGTCTTCTCGGCGCGGTCCTGATCGCGGCTGATATCCGTGATCTGGTTGAAATAGCTCATGCCCACGAGGAACTGGGCGTAGGGCGTGTCCGGGCTGGCCGGGTAGAGCTGCACATAGCGCCGGCCATGATTGATCGCATCCGCATAATCGCCGCCTTCGAACGAGGCGAAGGTCGAGAGCAGGAGCGCCCGGCGCGACCATTGCGAATAGGGATATTGCTTGTCGAGTTCGACGAATTTCTTGCTGGCGCCGCCATAATCGCGCGCCTCGAGCCGGGCGAGGCCATCATTGAACAGCACGTCTGCCGGCTCGTCCTTGCCGATATCGCTCTTCGGGCCCTTGTCCTCGAACGGGTTGAGCGAGGAGATCGTCTCGCAGGCCCCCACGGACAGCGCGATCAGCGCACCGGCCAGCAAACGCGTGAGCCGGCCGGCCAGTCGCCCGGAATTCGCCTGCGAAGACGCCATCATGAAAGCCTCACGCTCCAACCGCCGTGCCAAACGCGCACAGCGCCCACACCACCGGTTCTTTTGAAGAAATCCGTCCCCGAGCGCAAGGGCATGGCGACGAACATCGTAAATTCTCGTCAACCAATGTCGCGGCAAGAATAAGGCAGATCCCGAAGAATGCAGATCTGCCGGATGCCCGGGACGGTCAGTTGGTGTCCGGCGCGAAAGCCGCAGCCGGCTGGAGAAGTTCGCCGGCAGACCGGACCGGGCGGCGCTGCGTTTCAACCAGCGCATAGGCCGAGCGATCGGCAAAAAGCGCATCAAGGATCATGGCATTGAGCTTGTGGCCGGGGCAGAAGGCCTTGTAATGCCCCTGGATCGAGTATCCGGCCAGCGAAAGATCGCCGATGGCATCAAGCAGCTTGTGGCGGACGAACTCGTTCGGGAAGCGCAGGCCTTCCGGATTGACCACGGCATCCTCGCCGACGGCGATCGTGTTTTCGAGGGAGGCGCCGAGCGCAAGGCCGGCTTTCCAGAGGCGCTCGACATCCCGCATGAAGCCGAAGGTCCGGGCAGCGGCAATATCGCGGCGGAAGGCGGTGGGATCGAGGTCGATCCCGAAGGCCTGGCGGCCGATCACCTTGCTGTCGAAGGCGATCTCGACATCGAGGCGGAAACCCTCGGCGCGGGGGAGAAGCTCAACAACCGACTGGCCATGCTCGACCCGGACCGGCTTGAGAACCTTCACGACCTTGCGCTGGGCGGAGAGCGTCCGGAGGCCGACCTGGTCAATCGCCTCGACGAAGAGGCGGGACGATCCGTCGAGGATCGGCATTTCCGGGCCATCGACCTCAACGAGGACATTGTCGATACCGAGCCCGGCCAGGGCTGCCATCAGATGTTCGATCGTCGCCACGGTGGCGCCGGTATCATCACCGATCACGGTGCAGAGCTGGGTATCGCGGACCGCATGGGAGCGCGCTTCGATAAGGCGCTCCCGACCATTGGCCAGCTGGGTGCGGAGGAACGTGATGCCGGACCCGGCTTCCGCCGGATGAAGCACCACGCGGGCAGGACGACCCTGATGAACACCGATGCCTTCGATGACGACCTGGTCGGCCAGAGTGGTTTGTTTCACGTTGTATCCCCTATGCCCGGAGTTTGCTCCGGTGCCACACGCGCCCGGCCGAAGCCGGAGTCTCACCCGTTACAGAAACGGGATTACCGTGCGGGGTGGCGAAAGCAAAATCACTGTTTCTTACGCTCTGTAACACGCCGACGCCACACTGGGATTAGGCTAGCGAACTCGTTACGCGTTTTATATCAGTGACTTACAGGGGGACTTCTGTTTTTCTGCCTCCGATCCGCCATCATCGGGCGGATCGGCTTTCGTAAGACTTTGTTGAGAAGTCTTCCGGTTACGCCCGACTCACTTGGCCTGACGGCGCAGGAAAGCGGGGATTTCCAGCTGGTCATCCTCAAAGGCGCGGGCCTGGGCCGGAGCCGGAGCCACACGCCCCTGCGCATCGAGCTGCCCCTGTGCCGGGCGATAGGCCGGCGGCTGCGGCGCCGGGGCGGCCGGGCGGCGGGCATACATCTCGTGCGTGGCGCTCGGCTGGGCCGGCATGTCCGGCGTCAGCATCGGCTCGGCGGCGCGCGGTGCCGGGACAGGGTCTTCCTCGCGGCGGCCACCGAGGCCGACAGCGGCAAGGCGCTGCATCAGCGTCATGCGCTTCTGCTCCGGGGCCGGCGGGGCGGCAACCGCATCCTGCCGGTTGGCCTGCAGCACGGCCTGGGCCGGGCGCGGCAACTCGTCGATCGACGGCATGCGCGGCTGGCGGGGTGGCAAACGGTCCGGCGCCGGCGGAATGAAGGGCTGGGCCGCGCGCGGGTCCTCGACCGGAGCGCGGGGCTCTTCCACCACCGGCTGGGCGAAGAAGGCGGCAGGACGCGGCGCGGTGGCCTCCACCAGCAAGCCCGGCATTTCGGCAACCGGCTCGGGCTGCGGCGGCAGGATCGGCGCAGCGGGAGCCGGCATCGGGGCCGGCGCGACAGCCACCGGCGCAGGCGCGGCCGGCTGGACCGGGATCGGCGCCGGCGTGGTCGGCATCTGGGCCGCACTGGCCTGGACGCGCTGCGCCATCTGGGCGCGCAAACGGTCCGCCATTGCAGCGAGGCGCTGGTCGATCGTGCCTGACGGCTCGTGGCTGTCTTCGCGGGTCATGGCCGGGTCGAGGCCGGTCGCGACCACCGAGACGCGGATGATGCCGTCGAGGCTCTCGTCCTGCGTGGCGCCGAAGATCACGTTGGCATCGACATCCACCTCCTCGCGGATGCGGTTTGCAGCCTCGTCGACCTCGTAGATCTTCATGTCCGGGCCGCCGGTGATGGAGATCAGCAGCCCGCGGGCACCCTTCATCGAGGTCTCGTCAAGCAGCGGATTGGCGATCGCGGCTTCGGCAGCCATGATCGCGCGGCTCTCGCCCGAGGCCTCGCCCGTGCCCATCATCGCCTTGCCCATGTCGCGCATCACGGCGCGGACATCGGCGAAATCGAGGTTGATCAGGCCTGGCTTGACGATGAGGTCCGTCACCGAGGCGACGCCCGAGAGCAGCACCTGGTCTGCCATGGCGAAGGCCTCGGCAAAGGTGGTCTTCTCGTTGGCAATCCGGAACAGGTTCTGGTTCGGAATGACGATCAGCGTATCGACCGCCTTCTGGAGTTCCGAAATCCCGGCCTCCGCGACGCGCATGCGGCGCTGGCCTTCGAAATGGAACGGCTTCGTGACCACGCCGACGGTCAGGATGCCCATCTCGCGGGCGACGCGGGCAATGACCGGCGCCGCGCCGGTGCCGGTGCCGCCGCCCATCCCGGCCGTGATGAAGGCCATGTGGACATGGGCCAGCTGGTCACGGATCTCGTCGATCACCTCTTCGGCGGCCGAGCGGCCAACCTCCGGCTGCGAGCCAGCGCCGAGACCCTCGGTCACCTGGATACCCATCTGGATCCGGCGTTCCGCATTGGAGAGCAGGAGGGCCTGCGCATCCGTATTGGCCACCACGAAATCGACGCCGACCAGGCCGCAACGGATCATGTTGTTGACCGCGTTGCCGCCCGCACCGCCCACGCCGAAGACGGTGATCCTCGGCTTCAGTTCCCGGATATCCGGCGCCTTGATGGTAATGGTCATGGTTTGCCTCTTCTGGATCCGGCCCGCCCGCCGGGTTGGAGCGATTGCGTGTCACTTGTCCTGCCGGGGGATCGCGCCGCCACGCGAACCCGGCCGGACGGTTAGAAACTGTCTCTCAGCCACTGCCCGACGCGGGCGATGTAGCCGCCCGTTCCGGTCATCGGCAGGGCGCTGCGCCGCCCCGCTTCGAAATATTCCTTGCCCGCCACCTGCGGGTAGACGAGCAGCCCGACCGCGCTGGCAAAGGCCGGGCTCTTCGCCGCTTCCGGCAGGCCCTGGACTCCGATCGGCCGCGCAAGACGCACCGGCGTGCCGAAGACACGCTTGGCGAGATCCGGCAGGCCGCCGAGCTGCGCCGTGCCGCCGGTCAGCAGCACATGCTGGCCCTTGGCGATTCGGTACCCGTTCTTCTCGAGCCGCTCGCGGACGAATTCGACGATCTCTTCCGCCCGCGGCTTCACCACGCGGGTGAGCTGGCCGAGCGGCAGGGAATGGGTGTGGTCGCGGTCATCCTCGCCGACCTGCCGGATCGACAGGATGTCGCGGCTGTCCGCCTCGGTCTCGATGCAGGAGGCGTAGCGGTTCTTGATCTTCTCCGCGTCCTCGAGGCGCATGGAAAGCCCGCGCGCGATGTCGAGCGTGATGTAGTTCCCGCCGAGCGCGATCGCGTCGCAGTGCATCAGGTGGCCCTGATGGAACACCGCGATCGATGTGGTGCCACCACCGATATCGATCACCACCGCGCCGAGTTCGGCCTCGTCATCGCACAGCGTGGAGAGGGCCGAGGCATAGGGCGTGGCCACGAGGGCCTCGACGGCGAGATGGCCCCGCTCGACCGCCAGCATCAGGTTATGCGCGGCGAGCGGATCGCAGGAGGCGATGTGGAGATCCACGCCGAGCGCCTCGCCCACCATGCCCTTCGGTTCCTGGATGCCGCCGCCCCCATCGAGCGAATAGCCGACCGGCAGCGCATGCAGGATCGAGCGGCCGGCATCCTGCGCATGGCTCGAAGCCACCTCGATGACGCGGGTGATATCCCCCTGCTCGACATTGCGGCGGTTGAGCGTGACGCGGCCGGCAAAATGCTGCGAGCCGATCCGGCCGCCGGAAATATTGACGAGCGCGCTGGTGACCTGCACCCCGGCCATGCGCTCGGCGGAATCGACCGCGAGGCGGATCGCCTTCTCGGCCTCGCCGAGATCGATCACCGTGCCGCCCTTGATCCCGCGCGAGCGCTGGTGGCCAATGCCGAGGATGCGCATGCGATGCGTGCGCCCGGACAGCACGTCCGAGCCCTCGATCGGATCGAGCCGCGCGATCAGGCAGACAACCTTGGAGGTGCCGACATCCAGCGCCGAGAGGATGGCCGACTTGTTCGGCGGTACCGGCCGGATGCGCGGAATCATGGTGGAGGAGCCCCGCATCATGATGCGCGCCCTCCCCATCTCTTGATCTTCTGCTGGATCGTCTCGCCGAATTGCGATGCCGCTTCCTCGGTCAGGCGCAGGGCGATCCGGTCCGGCAGGCGAAGGTCGATCGCCAAAGCGGCCTTCTTTGTGAGGCCATGCTGCTTTTCCAGCCGGGCGAAGGTCCTGAGCGCCTTGTCCGCGTCGGTTTCGGGCAGGAGCACGTCAATTCCGTTCTGCAGCTTGATGGTCCAGCGGCGCTTCGAGACAAGGATGCCTGCGCGGATCTGGTCGCGCAGTTCCGGAACATGTTCCAGCAAGGCAACGAATTCGCGGGCACGGAGATTGGCATCCGGACCCACCACATGCGGCAGGCGGAGGAAGCGCGGATCGCTGAGATCCTCGATCGCGGTGCCATCCTCGGCAATCACGCGGACCTGCCCGTCCTGCTGCCAGATGGCGAAGGGTACGCGTTCGCGGACCGTGATCAGCAGGCGGTCGGGATAAAGCTTGGTGACCATGGCCTCCGCGATCAGCGGAACGGATTGCAGGCGGTCCTGCATGGCCTTGGGATCGAGGAAGGGCAGCGATTGATGGCCCTGCAGGCCGGAAAGATGGATCACCTCGTCCTGGGTGAGTTCTGCATGCCCGCTCAGCACGATATGGCGGACACCGAAGCCGAAGGCGCGCGCCACCATATCGGCGATCGAGCCCTGCTCGGCGATCATGCGGTCATAATGCCCGCCCATGACGAAGCCGGTTCCCGCGCTGGCGAGAATGAAGGCGATCGCGGCGCTCGAGCCGATGCCACGCGGAATCCGCAGGCGCGACTGCGCCCGCCGGTTCGCGGCACGCTCGGCACGCCAAAGGGCAACCGCCTCGGCGTAAGCGCCGAACCGGGCCTTTAACGATCGACCGAGGAATCCTCCACCATCCATTCCACGAGCTCGCCGAAGCTGAGGCCCTTATGGGCCGCGAGTTCGGGCACGAGTGAGGTCTCCGTCATGCCAGGTTGGGTATTAACCTCCAGGCAGACCAGCGTGTCGGTATTGTCGTCGTACCGGAAGTCAGCACGCGAGACACCACGACAGCCGAGCGCCTCATGCGCCCTTACAGCCATTTCTTGGACGCGCTGGTAAATATTTGGTTTAAGATTTGCCGGCAGGACGTGAATTGACCCGCCCGCAGCATACTTTGCGTCATAGTCATAGAAGGGGCCGGCCGTCGGCTGGATCTCGATCACGTCCAGAGCCTGGGCACCATCGCGATATCCGATGACGCCGCAGGTCAGCTCCCGGCCGGGAATGAAGGGTTCGACCAGCATTTCATCGCCCAGCGGCCAATCCGCGCTGCCGAGTTCCTGCAGCGGGTGGGTGCGACCTTCCTTCACGATGAAAACGCCAAAGGAGGAGCCGTTCGCCACCGGCTTGGCGACAAAGGGTGGCTCCATCACATGGCGCTTCGCCAGTTCGAATCGCGAGACCGTCATCCCCGCCGCCACCGGCACGCCCGCTGCCGCCATCACGGTCTTGGCCCGGTCCTTCCGCATGGCAAGGCTGGAGGCCAGCACGCCGGAATGCGTATAGGGCAGGCCCATGATCTCCAGCAGACCCTGTACGGTGCCATCCTCGCCGAACGGGCCATGCAGCGCGTTGAAGGCGCAATCCGGCCCCAACTCGGTCAGCACGGCGGCAAGGTCGCGTCCGACATCGACCTCGCTCACCCGGAAGCCGCGCTGCCGCAGCGCCTCGGCGCAGGCCGCGCCGGATTTGAGGCTGACCGGCCGCTCGGCGGCCCAGCCGCCCATCAGAACCGCGATATGCTTGGCCATGTCTGTCTCCTCGCCGCCCTGCTGGCGGCCAACACTTACGCTTCGTTGGGCAGGCTGATGCCGACCCGCTTCACTTCCCATTCGAGATCGATGCCCTTCCCCGCCTTCACGCGGCAGCGAATCTCCTCGCCCAGGGCCTCGATATCCGCAGCCGTCGCGCCATCATGGGCGATCAGGAAATTCGCGTGCTTGCGCGACATTTCCGCCTGCCCGAAACGCAGGTCGAGTCCGCCTGCATCCCGGACCAGCCGCCAGGCCGAATGCCCGGGCGGATTCTTGAAGGTGGAACCGGCCGTCCGCACCTTCGTTTCCTGGTCGCGCTCGCGATGCTCCTGCACGCGGGCGTTGATGGCATGGATCAGTTCCGGTTCCCTCGGGAAACCCTCCAGCAGCGCCTCGACGAAAATCGTGTCCGGCGCCACGCCGCAGCCACGATAGACAAAGCCCATCGCGGCCCGGTCGAGCGTGATGATCTCGCCAGCCCGCGTCACCGCCTTGGCCTCGACGAAACGCTCCGCCGTCTCGCCCTCGATCTCGGGGTTGGTGTTCGACCGCGTGCCCGCATTCATGCGAAGGGCACCGCCGATCGAGCCGGGAATGCCATAGAGAAATTCCAGCCCGCCGATTCCGGCCTCTGCCGCTTCCTGCGCCACCTTCCGGTCGGTCGCGAAGGCGCCGGCCCGGATCCGGTGCCCCGGCTCCACCGCGATCCGGCCGAAGCCGCGCGGCGAAAAGCGGATCACCACGCCGGGCACGCCACCATCGCGGATGATCATGTTCGAGGCGAGGCCCAAAGGCATCAGCGGGATGTCCGCCGGCAGCCGGGCCAGGAAATAGGCGAGATCCTCGACATCCGCCGGCGTGAACAGAACCTGCGCCGGCCCGCCCACGCGCAGCCAGGTGAAGGGCGCCAGCGGCTCGTTCGCCAGCAGCCGGCCCCGCAGCTCCGGCATGCGCGCCTTCAACTCGGGCGTGATGTCGGGAAAGGCCATCCCCTACCCTTTCAGCGCCGCCAGTTCCCCCGGCAGCGCATAGGCCCATTGCGTGATGTTCCCGGCACCGAGGAAAATGACGTAATCACCCGGCCGCGCGACCGAGGCGATATGGCGCGCCAGCATGTCCGGCCCTTCGAGCGGCAGGACATGGCGGTGGCCATGCGCCTTGATGCCGGCGACAAGGCCATCCCGGTCCGCCCCGGCAATCGGCGCCTCGCCGGCGGCATAGGTATCGGCCACGATCACCTTGTCGGCATCATTGAAGCAGGTGGAGAATTCCGCGAAGAGCGAGTGGAGCCGCGTGTAGCGATGCGGCTGTACCACGGCAATCACCTGCCCTTTGGTGGAAGCACGGGCCGCGCGCAGGACAGCGGCGATCTCGACCGGGTGATGGCCGTAATCGTCGAAGATCGTCACGCCGTTCCATTCGCCCGTCCGGGTGAAGCGCCGCTTGACGCCGCCGAACCCGGCCAACCCCTCGCGGATCACATCGACCGGCACGCCCAGCTCGAACGCCACGGCAATCGCCGCCGTCGCATTGAGCGCGTTATGATGGCCCGGCATCGGCAGGACCATGCGCGGCAATTCGGTGACGCGGCCGCTCTTGCGATCCCGGATCACCACGTCGAAGCGGCAGACGCCGCCTTCGAGATTGACGCCCATCAGCCGGACATCGGCCTGCGGGTTCTCGCCATAGGTGATGACGCGGCGATCCTCGATCTGGCCGACCAGCTCCTGCACCGTCGGATGATCGATGCACATCACGGCGAAACCATAGAAGGGCAGGTTATCGACAAGGCTCCGGAAGGCCTTCTTGATCGCGTCGAACGTGCCGAAATGGTCGAGATGCTCGGGATCGATATTGGTGATGATCGCCACATCCGCCGGCAGCTTGAGGAAAGTGCCGTCGCTCTCGTCGGCCTCGACCACCATCCAGTCGCCGCCCCCGAGCCGCGCATTGGTGCCATAGGCATTGATGATGCCGCCATTGATGACCGTCGGGTCGAGGCCGCCCTTGTCGAGCAGCGTGGCAACAAGGCTGGTTGTCGTGGTCTTGCCATGCGTCCCGGCAATGGCGACGCAGGTCTTCAGCCGCATCAGTTCGGCCAGCATCTCGGCACGCCGGACCACCGGGATGCGCGCCTCGCGCGCGGCGACCAGCTCGGGATTGTCCCGCCGGATCGCGGTGGAGACGACAATCACACCGGCCTCGCCGACATTCTCGGCCTTGTGCCCGACGAAACAGGTGATGCCCTTCTCGCGCAGGCGCTTCACATTGGCATTGTCGGACGCATCCGAGCCCTGCACCGTATAGCCAAGATTGGCGAGCACCTCGGCAATACCCGACATGCCGATCCCCCCGATCCCGATGAAATGGATGGGGCCTGTCTCGCGCGGAATCTTCATCGACGTCACTTCCGAATGGGCCGCGCCACAGGCACGGCAGATCGAGCCCCTGTCCCGATTCGGGGGCGGGAAAACGCGTTTCGCCTATCAGCCCTTGCGGGCAATGGAAAGCACCTCGCTTGCCAATCGCGAGGCCGCATCGGAAACGCCGGTGGCGCGCGCCGCCAGCGCCATGCGCTGCAACCGGTCCGGATCATCGGCCAGCCGGTCCAGCAGATCGGCCAGCGAAACCGGCGTGAAAGCCGGTTGCAGGATGACGATCGCGGCGCCGGCATTGGCCAGCATCGCGCCATTCGCCGCCTGGTCCTGGTCCAGCGCGCCGGGCAGCGGCACGAGAATGGAGGGGCGGCCGATCACGCCCAGTTCGGACACGGTGGACGCACCGGCCCGCGCGATGACGAGATGGCTCTCGGCCATGCGCTTCGGCAGGTCATCGAAGAAATGCTCGACCTGATGCGGCACACCGAGCTTTTCGTACATCTTCGCGACGCGGAACACATCCTCGTCACGCGCCTGTTGTGTCACGTGGAAACGCTTGCGCCTCTCCTCCGGGAGGTTCTGCAGCGCATTCGGCACGACATCGCTCATCACCCGGGCGCCCTGGCTGCCGCCGAAGACCAGCAGCCGCACCGTGCCGCCCCGTTGCAGGGCGGGATAGTCGATTTCCTTGGCATGCAGGACCGGCTTCCGGACCGGGTTCCCGGTCACGACGGTCTTGTCCGGGAAGAGGCTTTCCTTCAGCTCCAGCCCGGTGGCGATGCGCATCACGCGGGGCGCAAGGAACCGGTTCGCCCGGCCCATCACCGCATTCGCCTCGTGGATCAGCGTGGGAAGCCCAGCGCTCCGGGCCGCGAGAATGGGCGGAACCGTCGGGTAGCCGCCGAACCCGACGACAATCGCGGGATTGAGTGTCCGGATCAGCTTGCGGGCCTGCATCACGCCCTGGAACAGCCGCCAGAGGCCGCGCAGCTTCGATTTCAGGCCCGCGCCGGTCACCGTGCCGGTAGTGATCGTGTGCACGTCACCGGGGAAGCGCTCGACCCAGGCATCGACCCGCGTATCCGTGACCAAAGCCACCTTGTGGCCGCGGTTGACGAGCACCTCGGCCAGCGCCTCGGCCGGAAAGAGATGCCCCCCGGTTCCCCCGGCGGCCAGTAGGATGAGGCGGGATGCTTCGGCCATGGGCTATCCTCCGGCAGGCTGGGGCATGGCGCCGCGCGGCGCGGCCTGATGGGCCGGCATCCGGTCGGTCAGGGCGGATTTCGGGCGTTTGCGCGTCAGGGCGAGCAGGAAACCGCTGCTGAGCGCAACCGACAGCAGCGACGAGCCGCCATAGGACAGGAAGGGCAAGGTCATGCCCTTGGGCGGCACGAGGTTCAGGTTGACCGCCATGTTGATGAAGCTCTGCAGCCCGAACAGCATGATCAGCCCGGCACCGGCCATCCGGCAGAAGGGGTCGGCATTGGCGCGGGCGCGCATCATCCCCCGCACCACGATGAAGCCGAAGACCAGCACCACGAGGATGCAGGTGATGGCGCCGAATTCCTCGCCGATCACCGAGAACAGGAAGTCGGTATGGCTGTCGGGCAGGCTGCGCTTCACCGTGCCCTCGCCCGGCCCCCGGCCGAACCAGCCGCCGGAGAGGAAGCTCTCCAGCGCCATGTCGGTCTGGAACGTGTCGCCATTGCCCTTGTTGAGGAACCGGTCGATGCGGTCCGTCACATGCGGCAGGAAGCGATAGGCGAGGAACAGCCCGCTGACACCGAGCCCGGCGAGGCCGATCACCCAGAGGATATGCAGGCCGGCGAGGAAGAACAGCCCGCACCAGACCGCACTGATCAGGATCGTCTGGCCGAGATCCGGCTGGCGGATCAGCGGCACGACGGCCAGCGGCAGGATGAGCATGGCAATGGTGAGCGAGGGCATGTCCTGCCGGGTCTGGCGCTCGGAAAAGGCCCAGGCCGCCATGACGACGAAAGCGGGCTTGAGGATTTCGGACGGCTGCAACGAGAAGCCGGGCAGGTTGAGCCATCGCCGGGCGCCCTTGACCTCGGAACCGTAGAACAAGGTCAGGATCACCATAGCCAGACCGGCCAGGAAGAGCAGCAGCGCCAGCCGCCGCACCTGCCGCGGATTGAGGAACGACGTCCCGATCATGATGGCGCAGGCCATCAGCAGGAACGCGGCCTGCCGGTTGACGAAATGGAAGGTCGGCAGGCCGAGCTTGTTCGCCACCGGCGGATAGGCGGCGAGGCCGAACAGGAAGCCGGACACCATCAGCGCGATGAACGAGAACAGCAACCAGCGGTCGATCGTCCACCACCACTCGCCAAAGGTTGTGCGTTCCGCGCGTGTGACCATCCGACCTCACTTGCCGTGCATCGACCCTCCGGGATGGATCGAGACCGGCACCTGCTTCGAAACGGCGCCGGCCGGGCCGGATCCGTCAGCTCTCCGAAAACCCAGCGAGCTGGCGGGCCAGGTTGCGGAAGTGATCGCCCCTGACCTCGAAATTCGGAAACTGATCAAAGGAGGCGCAAGAAGGTGAAAGAAGGATTACCGGATTGCTGAATTTCGACGCATTGGCATCGGCTGCCGCAGCGGCGATGGCTGTCTCCAGCGTGCCACAGCGCTGGAAGGGCACCTTGCCTTCGAGCGTCGAAGCGAACTCCGCCTCGGCCGCGCCGATCAGGTAGGCCTTTGCCACACGCGGGAAAAGCGGGACAAGGCTGGTGATCCCGCCTTCCTTGGCCTTGCCGCCGGCAATCCAGAACAGCCCCTCCTCGAAGGAGAGCAGGGCCTTTTCGGTGGAATCAGCATTGGTGGCCTTCGAATCGTTGACGAGCCACGCCTTGCCCGCCCGGCCGACAGGCTCCATCCGGTGCGCGAGGCCAGGAAAGCTGGACAGGCCCGCCTGCAGCATGCGCTCGTCGATACCGAGCGCGAGGCAGGCCGCCAGCGCCGCCGCCGCGTTCTGGGCATTGTGATCGCCGCGCAGCGAGGCGATGCCGGACAGGTCGGCCAGCTTCCGGCCATGGCCGCGCCAGGCGAAGATCTCGCGCCCGCGGACATGGATACCCGCACCGAGCGTCTCCTGCAGCGAGATGCGGACAATCGGCTTGCCGGTATGGTCGAGCCGGACCGCCGCCGCTTCGGTGAAGGGGTCATCGACGCCGATCACCACCTTGTCCGCTGCCTTGACGAGGCGCTCTTTCACGCTGGCGTAATGCTCCATCGTGCCGTGCCGGTCGATATGGTCGGGCGTGATGTTGAGCAGCACGCCGACACTGGGCTGGAGCGAGGGCGTGAGATCGATCTGGTAGGACGACATCTCGATCACATGGTAGCGGTCCGGCGCGGGCGGCGGCAGGTCGAGGATCGGCGTGCCGATATTGCCGCCGAGCGCCACCTCCTTGCCGGCATGGCGCAGCAGATGCGCGATCAGCGCGGTCGTTGTGGATTTGCCGTTCGTGCCGGTAATCGCGATGAAGGGGGCATCCGGAGCAAGGCGCCGGCGCTCGCGGCAATAAAGCTCGACATCGCCGATCACCTCGATCCCGGCCTTCTGCGCAAGTTTCACGCTCCAGTGCGGTTCGGGATGCGTCAGCGGCACGCCGGGAGAAAGAACGAGCGCCGAGAAGGCCGACCAGTCCGCGAGGCGGAGATCGGCAGACTTGAGGCCCTTCGCCTCGGCTTTCGCGATCGCGGCGGGGGAATCATCCCAGACGGTGACGTTCGCCCCGCCGGCCGCGAGGGCAAGGGCCGTGGCGAGGCCGGAGCCCCCCAGCCCGAACAGCGCCACAGCCTTCGACCGGAAGCTCTCGACGGGTGTCATCACATGTCCCTCAGCGCAGTTTCAGCGTGGCAAGCCCGATCAGGGCGAGGATGACGGCAATGATCCAGAAGCGGATCACGACCTGCGGTTCCTTCCAGCCCTTCTTCTCGTAATGGTGGTGGATCGGCGCCATGCGGAAGACGCGCTTGCCGGTCAGCTTGAACGAGGCGACCTGGATGATCACGCTCGCCGCTTCCAGCACGAACAGCCCGCCGACAATGGCGAAGACGATCTCGTGCTTGGTCGCCACGGCCACGGTGCCCAGCAGGCCGCCAAGCGCAAGGCTGCCGGTATCGCCCATGAAGACCTGCGCCGGCGGCGCGTTGAACCACAGGAAGCCGAGGCCCGCCCCGATCACCGCGCCGAGGATGACAGCGAGTTCCCCCGTGCCGGGAATCGCGTGGATCTGGAGGTAATTCGCGAAGATCACATTGCCGGAGAGATAGGCGATGATGCCGAACGTGCCGGCAGCAATCATCACCGGAACGATGGCGAGGCCGTCGAGCCCGTCGGTCAGGTTCACGGCATTGCCGGCGGCCACCATCACGAAGGCGCCGAAGACGAAGAAGAACATGCCGAGCTGGATCAGCGTGTCCTTGAAAACCGGAATGGCCACGGCATTCGCGAGATTGGGCGGGAAGCTGCGCGAAATGATGTAGCAGGCCGTAAGCGCGATCAGCGCCTCCAGCGCCAGCCGTGCCTTCGAGGAGAAGCCCTTGTGCGACTGCTTCGTGACCTTGAGATAGTCGTCGTAGAAGCCGATGATCCCGAAGCCGAGCGTCACGGCCAGCACGGTCCAGACGAAGGAATTGCCGAGATTGGCCCAGAGCAGGGTGGAAAAGACGATCCCCGAAAGGATCATCAGCCCGCCCATGGTCGGCGTGCCGCGCTTCAGCAGGTGCGATTCGGGCCCGTCCTCGCGGATCGGCTGGCCCTTGCCCTGCTTCATGCGGAGAAGGTCGATGATCATCGGACCGAACAGCAGCACGAAGAACAGCGACGTCATCGTCGCGGCACCGGCCCGGAGCGTGATGTAGCGGAACAGGTTGAGGGGGCCGAAGACGCTGGCGAAATCGGACAGCCAGAAAAACATGTCGAAAAATCCCCGCTCCGGTTTGTAAACAATCGTCCTAGAGGTCCGGAAGCTCGGTCGCCAGCGCCGGGAACCGCTCCCGCATCGCCTTGACCACCCGCCCCATCCGGGACCCGAGGGACCCCTTGATCATCACCACATCGCCAGGCTGGATGGCATCGCACAGGATCGGCGCCAGAGCCTCGGCATTCTCCGCATACGCGCCCCGACGGTCGGCCGGCAAGCCCTGATAGAGGTTTCTCATCAGCGGGCCAGCCGCAAAGACGAGATCGATATCCGCCTCGAGGATCGGGTCCTTCAGCCCGGCATGGAGCTGCGGCCCTTCCGGACCGAGTTCCAGCATGTCACCGAGCACGGCGATCCGGCGCCCGCGCGCGCCGCGCGGCACGCTGCCCGTTACGGCGAGTGCGGCCCGCATCGAGGAGGGATTGGCGTTGTAGCTTTCGTCGATCAGCAGGAATTGCCGGTCACCGAGCCGCAAGGCCTCGCGTTTGCCGCGCCCTTCGACACTGCCGAAATCCTGCAGGGCCAGAGCGGCAAGGGCGAGATCGGCCCCGGCGACATGCGCCGCCCCTAGCACGGCCAGCGAGTTCATCGCCAGATGCCGGCCCGGCGCGCCGATCCGGTAGGTCACGGGAATGCCGAACACTTCGGCGGAGACGAGGCTGAAATCCGGGTCGAGATGGACCTGCTTCAGCCGGATATCCGCGCCCTCTCCGCTGCCGAAGCGCACGATGCGGCCAGCCCGGCTCGCCCCGGCATGGGCAGCCAGCCGGGCGGCATGCGGATTGTCGACGTTGAGGATGGCTACGCCGCCCGGTTCCAGCCCGGCAAAGATCTCGCCCTTGGCATCGGCAATCCCCTCGATCCCATGGAACTGCGCGAGATGCACCGGCTCGACGGTGGTGACGATCGCGATATGGGGCCGCACCATCGCGGTCAGCGGCAGGATTTCGAACGGGTTCGACATCCCGATCTCGAACACGCCGAACCGCGTTGCCCTGGGCATCCGCGCCAGCGTCAGCGGCACACCCCAATGGTTGTTGTAGGATGCCACCGAGGCATGGACCCGCCCCTGACCGGACAGGGCAATCCGCAGCATTTCCTTGGTCGAGGTCTTTCCGACCGAGCCGGTGATCGCGATGGCCGGCCCGGCCAGGTCCGCCCGCCGCGCCACGGCCAGCCGCCGGAGCCCGTCGAGCACATCATCGACGACGATGACGGCGGCATCGGCCGGGAATTGCGCGCGATGCTCTGTGTCGATCACAGCTGCGGCGCCACCTTTCTCGAGCGCATCCGCCACGAAATCATGGCCATCTCGCGCTCCCCCGCGGATCGCGAAGAACAGGCCACCGGGCTCGATCGTCCGCGTGTCGATGGAGATCGAGCCGACCGGCACCGGCAGGGCATGGCTGGTCTCGCCTTGCAGCCGCGCCAGCAGCTCGTCGCGGCTCCAGAGCGGCGGCTCGTCGGTTCTCGATGTCATTTCAGCGCCTCGATGGCCGCGCGGGCCACGTCATGATCGGAAAACGGATAGGTGTTCGAGCCGATGATCTGGCCGGTTTCATGGCCTTTGCCGGCTATCAGCAACGCATCGCCCGGCTCGAGCAGCGCCACCGCATGCTGGATGGCAAGGGCCCGGTCACCCACCTCGAAAGCCCCCGGCGCGGCAGCCATGATGGCGGCCCGGATAGAGGCGGGGTCCTCGCTGCGCGGATTGTCGTCGGTCACGATCACGCGGTCGGCCTTCTCGGCCGCGATCCGCCCCATGATCGGCCGCTTGCCGGGGTCCCGGTCGCCGCCGCAACCGAACACGACAACCAGCTTGCCCGAGACGAACGGGCGCAAGGCCGAGAGCGCATAGGCCAGGGCTTCGGGCTTGTGGGCATAATCGACATAAACCGGCGCCGCATTGAACACGCCCGCCCGCTCGAGCCGCCCCGGCACGCCGCGCAATTGCCCGAGCGCCTCGAAGACCAGCGTTGCCGGCGCCCCGACGGCGAGGGCAAGGCCGGCAGCCACAAGCGCGTTCTCGATCTGGAACCCGCCGACCAGCGGCAGGTGGAAAGCGTAGCTCTTGTCGCGGAAGGTCACGGCCACCCGCTGCCCGAGGGCTTCCGGCTCGATGCTGTCAATGCGGATCGTTTCGCCGCGATGTCCGATCGTCTGCACTGCGCGCCCGGCGAGCCCCGCAGCGACGGCCGCCTCCGCGCCGCGATCGCCGTCAAGGTTGATCACCGCCGGCGCTCCGGCGGGCAGCAGCACCTCGAAAAGGCGCAGCTTGGCCGCGAGATAATCCTCCATCGTCGGATGGTAATCGAGATGGTCGCGGCCGAGATTGGTGAAGCCCGCCGCTTTCAGCCGCACGCCGTCAAGCCGGGCCTGGTCGAGCCCATGGCTCGAGGCCTCCATGGCGAGATGCGTGATGCCCCGGCGCGCCAGCGAATCCAGCGTCCGATGCAGGGTGACAGGGTCCGGCGTCGTCAGCGAACCATATTCGGCGCCGCCGGGCCCGATCACGCCCAGAGTGCCGAGCGAGGCCGCATCGTGCCCGCAATGCGCGAAGATCTGCCGGGTGAACTCGGCCACGGAAGTCTTGCCTGCCGTGCCGGTTACGGCAACGATTACCGGTGGCTGGTGCGGGAACATGTAGGCCGCCCCACGCGACAGTGCGACGCGCATGTCCGGCGCCTGGAGGTAGAGCACGATGCGGTCAAGCCCGGCCGGGCGCGGCCCGACGCCGACAACCGCCATCGCTCCGGCCTCGACCGCAGCCGGAATGAACTGCGCCCCGTCAGCCTTGGTGCCCGGCATCGCGAAAAAGGCATAGCCGGGCTGGACGTCCCGGCTGTCCGCCGTCAGGCCGGCCAGCGGAACATCGGCGAAATGCCCGGCCGAAAGGCCCAGCACGGCGGCAAGGCCCCCGAGTGTCGGCAAGGCGCCATTTGCCTGCGAACCGTTCTGCAGGGTTCCGCTCTTCGAAGCTCCGGGGGCAGGATGCCCCGCCTCGGGGCGCGCGTTCTTGTTGGACATCCGGCTCTTCCCTGCTCCGGCCGGTCATTGCCGGACGGGCATCGCCCCGATCCGCGCCACCAGCGGGAATGGTTGCTGGGGCAATTCGAACTTGGTTTCAAGCCCCAGCATCGGCCCGATCCGCTCAACGATGCGGCCCGTTGTCGGCGCGGCATTCCAGCCGGACGTCGCATAGCCATGGGTTTCAGGCAAGCCCTTGGGCTCGTCGAGCATGGTCAGCAGGATATAGCGCGGCTTGTCGGCGGGCATCACGGCCATGAAGGTCGTCAGCAGCCGGGTCTTCGAATAGCGGCCGCCGATCACCTTCTCGGATGTGCCGGTCTTGCCGCCGAGATAATAGCCGGGAATGTCGGCCCGGGTGGCGGAGCCCTTCTCGGCATTGAGCCGCATGACATAGCGCATCATCTGGCTGGTCTCGGGCTTGAGCACCTGCACGGCGGCCTGCTCGGCCTCCTCGCGCGTGCGCTTGAGATAGGTCGGCTGGATCATCCGCCCGCCATTGACAAGCGCCGCCGTCGCCGCCGTCGCCTGCAGCGGCGCCACCGCGAGACCATGCCCGAACGCGATGGTCATCGTGTTCAGCTCGCCCCATTTCGCCGGCTTGATCGGCTCGGAGCTTTCCGGCAATTCGGTGCGCATCCTGTCAAGCTGGCCCATCTTCTTGAGGAAGGCCTTGTGCCCCTCGACGCCGACCGCCAGCGCCATGCGGGCCGTGCCGATATTCGAGGAATAGATGAAGATCTCCGGCACCGAGAGCGGCCGGCCCTTGCCCTTGTAATCGCCGATCTTGAACCGGCCATAGCGCAAGGGCTGGCTGGCATCGAAGACCGAATTGAGCCGCACCTTGCCCGAATCCAGCGCCATTGCCGTCGTCAGCGCCTTGAAGGTCGAGCCCATCTCGTAGACGCCCACCTGCAACCGGTTGATATTGTCCGGCTTCAGCGCATCGCCCGGATTGTTGGGGTCGTAGTCGGGCAGGCTGACATGGGCGATGATCTCGCCCGTATCGACGTCGAGAACGAGCGCGGCCGCCGCCTTGGCCTTGTATTTGTCGAGCGCGGCCGTCAGCTCCTCGCGCACGGCATGGGTGACGCGGACATCGAGCGCCAGCTCGAGCGGCTTGAGATCGCCGGCGCTTTGCAGAAGTCCGGCACCCTTGAGGTCGTTCAGACCCTGGCTGTCGATGTATTTCTCGATCCCGGCAATGCCGACATTGTCGATATTCGCGAATCCCAGCACATGCGCACCGGCCATGCCATTGGGATAGACGCGCTTGTTCTCCGGCAGGTAGCCGATGCCGGGAATGCCGAGCCGGTGGATCTCGGCCTGCTGCTTGGGCGTCACCTCGCGCTTGATCCAGACGAAGCCGTTCTTCTTGCCGAGCTTGTCGCGCAATTCGCGGCCGTCGAGTTCGGGGAAGACCGCGTTGATCAGTTCCGCCGCCTCGTCCTTGTCGATCACCTTGCGCGGATCGGCGAAGATCGAGATCGTCTTCACATCCGTGGCCATGGTCACGCCGTGCCGGTCGACAATGGTCGGGCGGGCGGTCGAGATCGAGCCCTGCGTCATCCGGCCGATCGTCGCCGGATCCTCGATCCGGGTGTTGATCTGGATGATCCGGCCGAGCAGCGTGGCAAACATGCCGCCGAAAACAAGCGCCAGCAGCACCATGCGCGGCTCGAGCTTTTCCGGCCGCACCATGAAGAGCGCGCGGATGAGGCCCGGCCCGGCCGGCCCCGCCGCCGCGCGCGGCGCGGCTTCGGCAGGGGCATTACGCCGGAACGGCAGGCCGAAAGCCGGAAGCCGGATTGCCGGGAGGCGGAACCGGAGCGCGGGCAGGGACAATCGGGGGAAGGTGAAGCGCTTCACGGCACCAGCCTCTTGAGGAATCCTGTCAGGCCGCCCTCGCGCGGCGCGGGCGCCACGGGAGCCGGCGGCACGTCACGCGTTGCCGGGGTCGGGCCCACACGGGCCGGCGGCACGATCCGCACCGGAGCCGCCTGCGCGACCGGCCGCGTCGCCGCCTTCGGAGCCGGCACGGTGGTGACCGTTGCCCGGGGCCGCACGGGCGTGGCCGGCAGCGGCGTCGCGCCATTCGCGGCCGGGCGCGGCGTGGCGGCCGGCGTATTTGCACCGGTCCGCGCAGTCCGGCGCTGCGGATCCGGCGTGACGGGCGGGATCGAGCCGGTCAGCAGGCTGTCCAGCGCATCCGGCGCCTCGGCGGGCCGCTCGGGAATATCGCCCGGCCGAACGATCTGCCGCGCAGAGACACTCTGCAGCCCGCTTTCCGGCTTCTTCAGCGCCTGCATCCGCGCCGGGCGGTTCAGCAGGTGCCATTCCGCCTGGAGAATGGCCGTGGCGTCACGCTCGCGCTGGAGTTCCGCTTCGCGTTTGCGCAGCTTTTCCGCCACGAGGATGGTCTCGTACTTCACCGAATAGGCCCAGGTTGCGGAAGCGATGACCGCGACGAGCGCCAGCAGGTTCAACAGCCGGATCATCGCCGCGCCCTCCCCTTGCCGCGTCCGCGGGCCGGCTCCTCGGGCAGGGCGGCCAGCGCGAATACGGCCGCATCGTCACCTTGCGCCGGCGCCTCTGTGCGGATCGCCGCGCGGAGCTTGGCCGAGCGGGCGCGGGGATTGACAGCAAGCTCCGCCTCGCCGGCCATGACCGGCCATTTCCCCTCGACGCGGAACGTCGCCACGGGATTGGCCATGACGGGGGCATGGCGCGAGCCGCCGCCGCGCCCGGACCGGGCCGCGAGGAACACCTTCACGATCCGGTCCTCGAGGCTGTGGAAGCTGACGACGACCAGCCGCCCCCCGGGCCGGAGCAGCCGTTCGGCGGCATGCAGCGCCCGGGCGAGTTCGGTCAGTTCGTCATTGACCGCAATGCGCAAAGCCTGGAAGGCGCGGGTGGCCGGATGGATATCGCCCGGCCGGGTGCGGATGATCCGGCCGATCAGATCGCTGAGCTGGCGGGTCGTCCGGAAGGGCTCGTCCTTGCGGTCGGCCACGATGGCTCGGGCGATGACCCGCGCGAGGCGCTCCTCGCCGTAATGGTAGAAGATGTCGGCCAGACGCGCCTCGCTCGCCTCGTTGACGAGGTCCGCCGCACTCTCGCCGCTGGAGGCCATGCGCATGTCGAGCGGGCCATCGGCACGGAATGAGAAACCGCGGATCGCCTCGTCGAGCTGCATCGAGGACACGCCGATATCCAGCACGATGCCGTCGAACCCGGCGAGCCCGACCCCGGCAGCGGCGTCTTCCATGGCGGAGAATTCGGTTTCGACCAGCGTCAATCGGCCGGCATAGGCCGCGACAAGGGCCTGCCCGCCGGCAATCGCACCGGGATCACGGTCCAGCGCCAGCACGCGGTTCTCGGGATGGGCGTCGAGAATGGCGCGGCTGTAGCCGCCGGCGCCGAAAGTGCCATCAAGGAAGAGCCCGCCCTCGCTGGCCCGCAAGGCCTCGAGCACCTCGGCCGGAAGGACGGGGACATGACGGGCCAGTCCGCCATCGGCACCCCCCCGGGAAGGGCCGCGGCCCGTCATGTCTCCCGGTCCCCCGATACAGGGCCGCGCACCGGATTGCCCCCCGGAAGCGCATCCCTGACTGCGCGCAATCTCGCCTTGGCTTCCGCGAGATGCGCCGAGAACCGTTCTGGTTCCCAGATCCGGAACCGGTCGCCCATGCCCACGAACATCACCGCGCCGGAAATGCCCGCATGGTCCTTGAACCGCTCCGGCAGGACGATCCGCCCCTCCGGGTCCGGCCTGAGATGTTCCGCGCCCCCCAGAAGCGCGGTCGACATCAGGTCGCGCGCGTCCGAATAGGGCGGAAACCGGTCGATCAGCCCGTCGATTTCCTTCAGCAGACGGTTCCCGCCGCATTCGAGCGCCGGAACGTCCAGCGCCGGATGCATGAACAGGCCGGGATAGCCATCCGCCTCCAGCACTGCCCGGAAAGGCGCCGGGATGGAAACCCGCCCCTTGCCGTCCAGCCGGCCGGAAATCGTCGAGAGAAACCGCATCACGCAACGCCACCCCGTTCGAAGGCGGCAAGGAGGCAACCCGCCGGGTCGCCATGGCCTCGCCAGCCCTCTCCACAGGCCCGGATCCACGCCGGCTTGCCGGTCCGGCCTCGCCGCCGGCAGGCAAATCAGCAACAGGATTTGGGCAAAGATGGGCTAGCATGGGAAACTATGGGCGTCAACGCAACGGACGTGGCGACAGCCCGGGTCGACACGCCCGCGCATTGCATCAGAGAGGCGTTAAGGAAGGGTTTTGTTAGGCTTGACGGGATGTGAAATCGGCGCGCGGAATCGCGGGCATTCCTGCTGGCTGATCATCGGCGCAGGGCAGAAAGCGAAGGTCCAGTCGGCCTGTAAGCCGGGTTCTGTATGGCCTGCGCCCGAAGGCGCCGACGTGGCGGCCATTCCTCTGGGATCCGCCTCGCGACGGATCTCGTGCAACCAACCCGGGCAGCCGGGGCGGAGACCCCTGCGACGGTTGCCCGTCGCGCGCTGCCCCTATTCGGTCTTGCTCCCGGCGGGGTTTGCCCTGCCATTGCCGTTGCCGGCAACGCGGTGCGCTCTTGCCGCACCTTTTCACCCTTGCCGGAGCACGCCCCGGCGGTCTGTTTTCTGTGGCACTTTCCCTGGGGTCGCCCCCGGCGGCCGTTAGCCGCCACCGTTTCTCCATGGAGCCCGGACTTTCCTCCACCCGCAAACGGGCAGCGGCCGCCCGGCCGACTGGACGCGCCAGATAGGCCCGCCCCGGCCTTGACGTCAACTTGAAGCAACAGCCGAACACTTTTTGGACGCTTTGTGGAAGAACTGTGCTGTCAGTGCGCTTTCGCACTTGAGCCATACCGGCGGACGTGAAAAAACCACCGGGTCAAAACCGGTTTGCAGGGAGAGTGACATGCGGAAGATTCTATCGATTGCCGCGATTGCGGTAGTGGCGGCGGGCCTCGGTGCCTGTACGCCGCGTGAAGAGCGTGCGGCCGGCGGTGCCCTCCTCGGCGGTGCCGCGGGCGCGCTGATCGGCGGCGCGGTGACCGGCCGTGCCGGTGGCGCGGTGGCTGGCGGCATCATCGGTGCTGCGGGCGGCGCCATCCTGGCGGATTCGACCCGGCCGCGCCGCGAATGCGTGCGCGTTCGCTATGATGCCTATGGCAACGCATATTGCACGCGCTATCGCCGCATCTGATGATCCGACGTCATTGAAACCAGTCATGGCGGGAGTACCCTCTCGCCATGACTGATTCGTCTTCGCCCCCCGCCGAACCCCGGCCGGATTCGCCTCATGCGGATCGGCTCCATCCCTCGCCCAATCACGGCGAGCGCCGCGGCACGGGCCGCCCCGACAGCATCATCCTCCATTACACGGGCATGGCCGATGCAGCGGCTGCGCTGCTCTGGCTGGCGAACCCGCTTTCGCAGGTCTCCAGCCACTATTTCGTCTTCGAGGATGGCCGGATCTGGCAGATGGTGCCGGAGAACCGCCGCGCCTGGCATGCCGGCCGATCGAGCTGGCAGCGCGAGAATGACATGAATTCCCGCTCCATCGGCATCGAGATCGCCAATCCAGGCCATGACCTCACGAAAATGCCGCCCGAGCCCGGCACCTACCCGGATTTCCCGCCCGCGCAGATCGAGGCGGTGATCCGGCTGGTTGCAGATATCAAGGCGCGCTGGGGCATCCCCGACAGCCGCATCCTCGCCCATTCCGACATTGCACCGGGCCGGAAGGTCGATCCGGGCGAGCGTTTCCCATGGGCGCAGCTGGCCGCCGCCGGGCTCGGCCTCTGGGTCACCCCGCCGCCGGCCCCGGCGGATGCGCCCGCCTACCGAGCGGGAGACGAGGGTATGCCGGTTGCCGCGCTGCAGGCCATGCTCGCGCGCTTCGGCTACAACCTCGAGATTACCGGCGTTTTCGACGCCTATACGGTGGATGTCATCACCGCCTTCCAGCGCCACTGGCGGCAGGACAAGGTAGACGGGGTTGCCGATGGCGAGACGCTGGCCACCCTGCGCGCCCTCGCCGCGCTCTCATGACGGCGCCGCCCCGAGGCGCTCCTTCAGGAAATCGAGCAGCACCCGCACGCGGTGCACCCGGAACCGCCCCGGCGGCATGACCGCCCAGACCGGAAACGGCTCGACCGCATGGACATCGTCGAGCAGGGAAACGAGCCGCCCGTCGGCCAGCGCCCGGTCAACAAGGATATTGCCCAGCCGGACGATTCCCGCCCCGCCAATGGCGAGATCGAGCAGGATATCGGCGCTGTCGACTGTGATCGCCGCCCGGATCGTCATCGCATTCACCCCTTCCGACGTGTGGAAGGGCCAGCGCGCGAGATGCGGCTGGTGCGAGAGCAGCAGGCATTGATGGCCGGCGAGATCGGCAGGCACGCGCGGAACCCCGTTCCGCGCCAGATAATCCGGGCTCGCGCAGATGCGGCGATGGCCGTCATAGAGCCGGATTGCCTGAAGGCTGGAATCGCCCATGGCGCCGGTTCTGAGCACAAGGTCGACATGCTCGGCGACAGGGTCGATCTGGCGATCCGTCACGGTAAGGTCGACGCTGATTTCGGGATAGAGCGCGCGGAATACCGGCAACAGCGGCGCCAGCTGATGCTTGGCAATGGCCGTGCCGGCATCGACCCGGACGCGCCCGCCGGGTCGCCGGCCCGCCTGCGAGAGATCCGATTCGACCGCCTCGATCGCCGCGAGGATCTCGCGCGCCCGCTCCAGATAGGTCTGCCCCTCGGCTGTCAGGGCAAGCCGGCGCGTGGTGCGCGTCAACAGGCGGACGCGGAGCCGGTCCTCGAGCCGGCTGACAAGCTTTGACAGCGCAGACGGCGTCAGGCCGAGGCCGGGCGCGGCGGCAGCAAAACTCCCCTCCTCGACGATCCGCACAAAAGCAGCCATGTCATTCATGAAAAAAATTCCGGAAAGAAAGTCTGATCTTGCTGATTATCCAAAACAAAGACCGGATTACAAGGAGGCATGAATGAACCAGCACCCATGGAGATGCCCATGTGCCCCCGATTCCCGATCGATTTTGACACCTATCGCCGTGAAGCGGCTTCCCTCCGGCAGGAGGCGCGCCTCCGCCTGATCAGGCAGGCTACCCGGTGGATCGCCGCACGGCATGTGGCCGGGATGAGGCCTTCAGACCAAGCCGGACAGGGAATGGCCCGGATCCGGGCCATCCCTCACTCCGCCGCGACCACATACGCGGCGGGATCGTAATTGAGGATCGGCGCCAGCCAGCGCTCGACCTCGCGGATATCCATGCCCTTGCGGCGGGCATAATCCTCGACCTGATCGCGTTCCACCTTGGCGACACCGAAATAATGGCTGTCCGGGTGGCTGAGATAAAGGCCGGACACGCTGGCGCCCGGCCACATCGCGTAGCTTTCGGTGAGTTGCACGCCGATGCGCCGCGTCGCCTCCGTCAGGCTGAACAGCGTCGCCTTCTCGGTATGGTCCGGCTGGGCCGGATAGCCCGGCGCGGGGCGGATCCCATCATAGGGCTCGCCATGCAATTCGTCGGGCGCGTAGGGCTCGTCCGGCGCATAGGCCCAGAATTCGCGGCGTACCCGCTCATGCATGCGCTCGGCAAAGGCCTCGGCCAGGCGGTCGGCAAGGGCCTTGGCCATGATCGAGGAATAATCGTCGTTCCTGCCTTTGAGCTTGTCGGCGATCCGATCCTCGCCGATCCCGGCGGTCACCACGAAGGCGCCGAGCCAGTCCGGCTTGGTGCCTTCCGGCGCCACGAAATCCGACAGGCAGAGATTCGGCCGACCATCACGCTTGGAAAGCTGCTGCCGGAGCCCGTGGAAGGTGGCAAGTGCCTCGATGCGGCTCTCGCCGGTATAGAGGCGGATATCGTCGCCCACGGCATTGGCCGGCCAGAAGCCGATCACCGCCTTGGCCTGGAACCAGCGCTCGTCGATGATGCGCTTGAGCATCGCCTGCGCATCCTCCCAGAGGGCGCGGGCAGCCTCGCCCTGTTCGGCATCCTCGAGGATGGCCGGGAAGCGCCCCTTCATCTCCCAGGTCTGGAAGAAGGGCGTCCAGTCAATGTAGCGGGCCAGCTCGGCAAGGTCATAGGATCGGAACACGCGCGTGCCGGTGAAGGTCGGCTTCGGCGGGGTATAGCCCGCCCAGTCGATCTTCTGGGCATTCTCGCGGGCCTTCGCCAGCGGCAGCCGGAGCTTGTCGGCCTCCGACCGGGCATGCGCTGCCGCCACCTTCTCGTATTCGGCGCGGATCGCGGAGACATAATTGTCGTTCGTCTCCTCCGAAAGCAGCGAGGAAACGACGCCCACGGCGCGGCTGGCATCGGTCACGTAGACGGTCTGCCCCGCCTTGTAGGCCGGGTGGATCTTCACGGCGGTATGGACACGGCTCGTTGTCGCGCCGCCGATCAGCAGCGGGATGGTGAAGCCCTCGCGCTCCATCTCGTTGGCGACATGCACCATCTCGTCGAGGCTGGGCGTGATCAGCCCGGACAGGCCGATAATGTCCACCTTCTCGCGCCGCGCCGTTTCGAGAATGGTCTGGCTCGGCACCATGACGCCGAGATCGATCACCTCGTAATTATTGCACTGGAGCACGACCCCCACGATGTTCTTGCCGATATCATGGACATCGCCCTTCACCGTCGCCATCAGGATCTTGCCGGCCGCCGGCATTTCCGTAAGGCCGGACGCGCGCTTCTCCTCCTCGAGATAGGGCTGGAGATAGGCCACGGCCTGCTTCATCACGCGGGCGCTCTTCACCACCTGCGGCAGGAACATCTTGCCGGCGCCGAACAGGTCACCCACCACGTTCATGCCCGCCATGAGCGGGCCCTCGATCACATGGAGCGGCTTCTCGGCCTGCTGGCGCGCCACCTCCGTATCCTCGATGATGAACTCGGTAATGCCGTTGACCAGCGCATGTTCAAGCCGTTTCTCGACCGGCAGTTCGCGCCACGCCAGATCCTGCACCCGGACCTCGCCCTTGCCATCGCCCTTGAAGCGCGGCGCGGCTTCCAGCAGCCGCTCGGTCGAATCCGCCCGGCGGTTGAGGACGACATCCTCGCAGAGCTCGCGCAATTCCGGGTCGAGCATGTCATAAACGGCAAGCTGCCCGGCATTGACGATGCCCATATCCATCCCGACCTTGATCGCGTGATACAGGAACACGCAATGCATCGCCTCGCGCACCGGCTCGTTGCCCCGGAACGAGAAGGACAGGTTGGAAATGCCGCCTGAAATATGCGCATGCGGCAGATTCTGGCGGATGAAGCGCGTGGCATCGATGAAATCGACGCCGTAATTGTTGTGCTCCTCGATGCCCGTCGCCACCGCGAAGACATTCGGATCGAAGATGATGTCTTCCGGCGGGAAGCCGACCTGCTCCGTCAGCACCTTGTAGGCGCGCGTGCAGATCTCGGCCTTACGGGCATAGGTATCGGCCTGGCCCTTCTCGTCGAAAGCCATCACCACCACGGCAGCGCCATAGGCGCGCACCTTCCGGGCCTCGGCGATGAATTTCTCCTCGCCCTCCTTCATCGAGATCGAATTGACGATCCCCTTGCCCTGGATGCATTTCAGCCCGGCTTCGATGACGTTGAACTTCGAGGAATCCACCATCACCGGCACGCGGGCGATATCGGGCTCGGCCGCGACAAGGTTGAGGAACTCGACCATCGCCTTCTCGCTGTCGAGCAGGCCTTCGTCCATATTGACATCGATGACCTGCGCGCCGTTCGCCACCTGGTCGCGGGCGACATCCAGCGCCTCGGCCAGCTTGCCATCCTTGATCAGCTTGCGGAACTTGGCCGAGCCGGTGACGTTGGTCCGCTCGCCGACATTGACGAAGGGGATCGTCTCGTCGAGCACGAACGGCTCGAGACCCGAAAGGCGCAGCAGCGGCTTCGCCTCGGGGATCGCGCGCGGCGCCTTGCCGGCCACCGCCTCGGCGATCGCGCGGATATGGTCCGGAGTCGTGCCGCAGCAGCCGCCGACCATGTTGACGAGACCCGCCTCGGCAAACTCGCCGATCAAGGCCGCTGTCGCGGCGGGGCTCTCGTCATAAAGGCCGAATTCGTTCGGCAAGCCGGCATTCGGATAGGCACAGACAAACGTATCCGCCACGCGGGAGATCTCGGCGATATGCGCCCGCATCTCGCGGGCCCCGAGCGCGCAGTTCAGCCCGATCGTGAAGGGCTCGGCATGGCGCAGCGAATACCAGAAGGCCGTCGGCGTCTGGCCCGAAAGCGTGCGGCCGGAAAGGTCGGTGATCGTGCCGGAAATCATGATCGGCAGCGGGTTGCCGCTTTCCGCGAAGATCTGGCTGGCGGCATAGACCGCCGCCTTGGCATTGAGCGTGTCGAAGATCGTCTCGATCAGGATCAGTTCCGCCCCGCCATCGACAAGACCCCGGATCTGCTCGGAATAGGTGGCGACGAAATCATCGAAACTGGCCGCACGGAAGCCGGGATTGTTGACATCCGGCGAGATCGAGGCCGTCCGGTTGGTCGGGCCAACGGCGCCGGCGACAAAGCGGCGCCTGCCATCCTTTTCCTGCGCGATCGCGGCAGCTTCGCGGGCAAGCCGCGCACCCTCCCGGTTCAGTTCATAGGCCAGCCCCTCCATGCCGTAATCGGCCTGGGCAATCGAGGTCGAGGAGAAGGTATTGGTCTCGACAATATCCGCGCCCGCGAGGAAGTAATCGAGATGGATCGCCCGGATCGCATCCGGCTGCGTCAGGATCAGCAGGTCGTTATTGCCCTTGAGCGGGTGGTTCCAGTCCCGGAACCGTTCGGCCCGGAAATCCTCCTCCGAGAATTTCCGGTTCTGGATCTCGGTGCCCATGGCCCCGTCAAGCACGAGGATGCGTTCGCGCGCGGCCGCTTCGAGGGCGGCGCGGATCTCGGAACCCGTGGCGGAAAAGCTCATCCGTTCAATCCTTAGGTCGGGTCGGCAGGTCGGGCCGGCGCAGTTGCGCCTTCCCCCGTTCGAATCAGGCAGCAAGGCCGGCGGGCACGGCCCGCATGCCCAGCATGTGGCAGATCGCGAAAACGAGATCGGCCTTGTTCATCGTGTAGAAATGGAATTCCGACACGCCCCGGTCGAGCAGGTCGTAGACCTGTTCCACCGCAACCGCTGCGGCCACCAGGCGGCGCGTCTCGGCATCGTCATCGAGCCCTTCGAACCTTTTGGCGAGCCAGCCCGGAACGTCGGTGCCGCAGCGCGTGGCGAAACTGGCGGCGGTCTTGAAATTCTGCACCGGCAGGATTCCGGGCACGATCTCGATATTGATCCCCGCTTTCCGAACCCGGTCGAGATAGCGGAAATAATGATCGTTATCGAAGAAGAACTGGGTGATCGCCCGCGTCGCGCCGGCATCGACCTTGCGCTTCAGGAGGTCGATCTCCTCCTCGATCGAGGGGCTGTCCGGATGCTTCTCGGGATAGGCCGAGACGGCCACTTCGAAATCGCCGATCGCCTTGATCCCGGCCACCAGATCAACCGAAGACTGGTATCCCTCCGGATGGGCCTCGAACGGGGTGCCGAGGCCGGTGACGGGGTCACCGCGCAAGGCCACGATATGGCGGACGCCGGTTTCCCAGTAGCCACGGATAATCTCGTCCGTCTCGGCCTTCGTCGCGGCGACGCAGGTGAGATGCGCGGCCGGCTTCAGCGCCGTCTCGTCGAGGATGCGCTTCACCGTCTGGTGCGTCCGCTCGCGCGTCGAGCCGCCGGCGCCATAGGTGACCGAGACGAAGCGCGGCGCCAGCGGCGCGAGGCGCTGCACGCAGGCCCAGAGGCTCTCGGCCATGGCCTCGTTCTTCGGCGGGAAGAACTCAAACGAGATGCCGAGCGGCGCCGGATGCGGCTGGCGGCTTGAGCGGATGGGGAAGGCATTCATCACGCAACCTCGCGATGCGACGGAGAAGACGGGGAAGGCAGGGGGAAATCCCCGACCAGACGGGGGTCAGCCCCCAGCCAGAGCGATACGGCGAGCTTGGCCGTCTCGCCCGGTTCGGGGCGGAGGATGTGGCAGGCTTCGGCCCGCAGGCCGGATTCGGCCAGGAAGCCCTCCACCTCCGCCTGCTGGAAACCGAGGCGGCGATGGGCGTGGTGGGTGCGGAGGCTTTCCTCCTGATGGGGCGCAAAATCGACCACCAGCAGCCGCCCGCCCGGGCGCAGCGTGCGCGCCGCCTCCCGGACAGCCCGGCCGGGATCATCGAGGAAGTGCAGCACCTGATGCAGGATGACGAGGTCGAACCCGTTGAGATCGCTCGGCAGCGCATAGGCATCACCCTGCCGCAACTGGACATGGCGCAGGCCGGCCGCATCGAGGTTGACGCGCGCCACGCCCAGCATCGCCGGGCTGACATCGAGCCCGACCGCGCGGGAGACCTGCGGCGCCAGCATTTCCAGCATCCGGCCGGTACCGGTGCCGAGATCGAGCACGGAGTCGAAGCGCTTGCTGCCCAGCAAAGCGAGCACCGCCGCCTCGACCCGCGCTTCCGGCACATGGAGCGAGCGGATCCGGTTCCATTCGGCGGCATGGCGCGAGAAATAGCTCGCCGCCTGCTCCTTCCGCTCCTCGCGGACAGCCGCAAGACGGCGGCGATCCCCGGCGAGATCGGCATCGGCCGGGTCAAGCGCGGCGACAATGCCATCCCGGACGGCGAGCGCGATCGCACTGTCCGACAGGCGGAAGAACGCCCAGGCGCCCTCGCGATGGCGGTCGATCAGGCCCGCTTCGACAAGCAGCTTGAGATGACGGGACACACGCGGCTGTGACTGGCCGAGAATCGTCATCAATTCGGTGACGGTGAGTTCACCCTCGGCCAGCAGCGCAAGGATGCGCAGGCGCGTTTCCTCTCCCGCCGCTTCCAGCGCGGTCAGCAGGTCACCGAAGGCGAACTGGCCACCGGACGTGGGAACAGGATGCGTGCGCATCAGGCGACTCCGCAAAACGACATAAAGATATGTTTATATCGTTCGAACGTAAAGCGCAACCCTGAAACTGCGCACCGCCTGGCGGGGCGGTCATGTCGAGCGCCCTTCCCAGACCATGCCGGGCCGCAAGGCCGGGAACCGCGCTTCGGGCAAGCCGGCCTTGCCGAGCGCCGCCACGAGATCGCGCGGCGGCGCATCGACCCCCTCATTGGTCAGCCGGAACGTGCCCCAATGATAGCCCAGGGCCTGTTCCAGCCCGAGGATCCGCACGATCTCGACCGCATCCTCCGGGTTGATATGCTGCTGGCGCATGAACCAGCGCGGCTCATAGGCCCCGATCGGGATCAGGCCAAGGCGCAGGTCGGGGTGCTTCGCCTTGAGGGCCCGGAACACGCGGCCATCGCCGAAACCGGTATCGCCGACATACCAGAGCTTGCCCCAGCGCCCGGCCAGAACGAAGGACGCCCAGAGCGCGTGGCGCCGGTCGAACGTGCTCCGTGCCGACCAGTGTTGCGACGGTTCGAAGAACAAAGTCAGCCCCGGCGCCAGCGTGGCGGTGTCGCCCCAGTCACCGGCCTCGACCTCGATTTCCGGCCGTTCCGCCCGGATGATCGCATCATTGCCCAGCGGCACAAGGATGCGCGGCCGATCGCGATCCCACAGGCGATGAATCGTCGGCAGGTCGAGATGGTCGTAATGGTTGTGCGAAACCAGCACCGTGTCGATCTTCGGCAGGTCGGCAAAGGCAAGGCCCGGCGCATTGGCGCGTTTCGGCCCGGCAAAGGAAACCGGGCTCGCCCGCTCCGAATAATGCGGATCGACGAGGATGTTGTGCCCGTCCATCTGGATGAGGAAACTGGCATGGCCGATGAAGCTGACCCGCAACCGCCCGACACCCACGCGCGCCGGCGGTTTGTCGACCGGCAGCGGGCTCGGGAAGGAATCGGGCCAGGCTTCGGCCTTGTCACCCAGTTGCCAGCGAAGGAAATCCGCGAAGCCGCGCGGCTGGTCCCCGCCGGGATTGAAGAAATGCGTCCCGTCGAAATGATCGGAAACCGGCCCGGAATAATAGGCATTCGCCCGGGCCGGGCGGAGCATGGCGGCGAGACCGCCGCCCACCGCGGCAAAGGCGAAGGAGATCTGGAGAAAGCGTCGGCGGTGCAGCGGCTTTTCTGTCATGCCGCCTTAGGTGGGGCGGCGCAAGCGAGAGTGGTAGATGCAACTAGTTCAATTTATCTTCACCGCGGACTTAACCTGCGATTCCAACCCATACGTAACATGCTCAATTTTAATGGAACTAAAAAAACTCATCGTTTCCTGAAAAACATTACGCGCCGAGATAAGCTTACCGCCAATGTTGTAAGTGAAATCTGAAAAATTATCCCTCGCAGAAACTACTGAAAGTTCAGAAAAAATAGGAGTTTTATTTTTTCCTTGAATTTGCAGCTTAGCAAATGGCATCCGAATATCTGCTAGCTGCGCCTTTATCCTCTCCATAGGCCCATGAATTGAAACATCGAAACAGTCTTTGTTCTCGTGCATAGTCCTAATGATTTCGTAGGCTCCAAGAATGAAAAACCAAAACCGATGCATGCGCTCACCGGCGTTTAACGCTGAATTTGGATCAAATGCAGGTTCACCAATCCATTTAAGAGCATCGACTTGGTTTGGAACATAAAGTGAAAACTTTAAGAGCGGTTGCTCAGCGAAGATTTTTTCAAGGAGTTCATCGGACATCGATCATACCCCCGTCCATTTACTTCACCGCGCGAACTTCCGGTACTTGATCCGCTTCGGCTCCACCGAATCCGCACCAAGACGGCGCTTCTTGTCCTCGATGTAATCCGAGAACGAGCCCTCGAACCATTCGACGTGGCTGTCGCCCTCGAAGGCGAGGATATGCGTGGCGATGCGGTCGAGGAACCAGCGATCATGGCTGATGATCACGGCGCAGCCGGCATAATCCTCCAGCGCTTCCTCGAGCGCGCGCAGCGTGTCGACGTCGAGATCGTTGGTCGGCTCGTCGAGCAGCAGCACATTCGCGCCGGATTTCAGCATCTTGGCGAGATGCAGGCGGTTGCGCTCGCCGCCCGAGAGCATGCCGACCTTCTTTTCCTGGTCACCGCCCTTGAAGTTGAACGCCCCGCAATAGGCGCGGGAATGCATCTGCTTCTTGCCGAGATAGATCACCTCGGCACCGCCGGAGATTTCCTCCCAGACGGTCTTCTTGTCGTCGAGCGCATCGCGGCTCTGGTCAACATAGCCGAGCTTCACGCTCTCGCCGACAGTGATCGTCCCGCCATCCGGCGTCTCGACGCCGGTGATCATGCGGAAAAGCGTCGTCTTGCCGGCGCCGTTCGGGCCGATCACGCCGACAATGCCGCCCGGCGGCAGCTTGAACGAGAGGTTCTCGATCAACAACTTGTCCTGGAAGCCCTTGTTGAGGTTTTCGAAATCGATGACGTTGCCACCGAGGCGCTCGGCAATCGGGATGATGATCTGCGTGCCATCCGGCGCCTTTTCGGATGCCTTGGCCACAAGATCCTCATACCGCGTGATACGGGCCTTGTTCTTGGCCTGCCGCGCCTTCGGGCTGGAGGCAACCCATTCCTGCTCGCGCGCCATCGTCCGCTGGCGGGCGGCATCCTCGCGGCCCTCCTGTTCGAGGCGCTTCTGCTTCTGCTGCAGCCAGCTGGAGTAATTGCCCTCGTAGGGAATGCCGCGGCCGCGATCGAGTTCGAGGATCCAGCCGGTTACATTGTCGAGGAAGTAGCGGTCATGGGTGACGATCAGGATTGCGCCCGGATATTCGCGCAGATGGTTCTCGAGCCAGTTCACCGTCTCGGCATCGAGATGGTTGGTCGGTTCGTCGAGCAGCAGCAGTTCCGGCTGTTCCAGCAGCAGCTTGCACAGCGCGACGCGGCGCTTTTCCCCGCCCGAGAGCTTGTCCACAGCCCAGTCATCCGGCGGGCAGCGCAGGGCATCCATCGCCTGGTCGACCTTGCTGTCGAGATCCCAAAGGTTCTGGCTGTCGATCTGGTCCTGCAGTTTGGCCGCTTCTTCGGCGGTCTCGTCCGAATAGTTCATCATCAGCTCGTTGTAGCGGTCGATGATGGCCTGCTTGGCCGCCACGCCAAGCTTCACGTTCTCGCGGACATTGAGGCTCAGGTCGAGCTGCGGCTCCTGCGGCAGGTAGCCCACCCGCGCGCCCTCGGCCACCCAGCCATCGCCGGTCCATTCCTTGTCGATCCCCGCCATGATCTTCAGCAGGGTCGACTTGCCGGCGCCGTTGACGCCGAGCACGCCGATCTTGGCATCCGGGTAGAAGGAGAGATGGATGTTGTCGAGCGTCTTCTTGCCGCCGGGATAGACCTTGGTCAGGCCACGCATGTGATAGATGAACTGCCGGGACATTCTGGGCTCGTTTCGCTCGGGTTCGGGTGCGGCACCGGGGCGCCGGAGATGCGCTGAGGTAGCAATGCGGGGGGCCGTATTCAAGCTTATTCGCCCCCGGCGCGACGCATCGTCTTTTCCTGCTGCTCCTAACCAAACGGAAAGCAGGCTCTGCCATCATACGGTGTCATTCGGGTTGAGTTTCGCGTCCCATGAGCAGTGTTCTGGCCGCCGCAGCGGCTGCAAAGATCCAGGAAATCCGCACCCAGTCGCTGGCGACCATGCTGGCTGCCGTCGGTGCGGCCGGTCAGGCCGGCGCAGCGGGCACGCGGCCCGGCGGAACCGGCGGCGCCCCTTTCGAGGCGGCCCAGATCCGCGCGATCCTTGTCGAGATGCAGGGCACGACCCGCGCTCTCGTGCAGCTGGCCGGAGGCTATGCCGAGGTCGAGCTGCCGCCGGCGCTTTTGCGGCAGGCCGCGGTCGATCCGTCCGTACTGAAGCAGGGCGCGCTGCTGCTGCTCCCGGCCGATGTGCCCGCGCGGCCGGTTCCCGGCCCGGCCACGGCCATCGCCACGCCGAACCCCGCCACTCAGCAACCGCAACCCGGCCCGTCCGGTGCCTTCCCGCCCGGATCGTTGGGCGCCACGCTCGGCCGGATGACCGGGCTTGCCTTGCCGGCCGCCGAAGCTGCGCCTCCCTTGCAGCAGGCGCCGCCAAGCCAGGCGGCACTCCGCCCGGTCATGCTGCCGCAGGGCCTGCCAGCCCCGCTGGCCGAAGCCGTGCTGCAGAGCGCCGCCCGCCAGCTGCCGCTCGCCCCGGTGCTGACGGCGCTGCTCGGCAAGGCCTCCGAAGCAGGCCTTCCGCCTGCCCTCCAGGGCCTGCTCCAGTCGCTGCAGGGCCTTCGCGCCAGCCCGGCCGGCCTCGCAACGCCGGAAGGCCTGCAATCCGCCCTCGCCCGGTCGGGCCTGTTCCTCGAGAGCAATCTCGCCCGGATCGTGCCCGGCCAGACGCCCCCTGCCGATCTCAAGAGCCAGCTCGTCGCCGTCCGGCGAGCCGCCGGGCAGATCCGGCAAGTGGCCGCAGGCGCTGATCCCGGGGATCTCGCCCGCCTCGCCGAAGGCGGTACCGAGCGGATCAAGCTGATGCAGCTGGCCTCCCTGCCGGCCCATCCCGAAATCGTCCGGACGGATGAATCCGGGCAGGGCTTCCGGCTCACCGTTTCCATCCCGCTGGCGCCACAGGGGCCGGACCGGCCGCAAACCGCGATGATGGGGCTGATGATCGAGCACCAGCCCGACCATGCTCCCGCCCCGGAAGACGCCCTCCGGCAGGAAAGTTCCGGCGAGGCACAACCCTTCCCGTGGAAGGTGCGGATCGCCCTCGACCTTGAGGAAACCGGCCCGGTGGAGGCCGAGATCGGCCTGCGCGGCCAGTCGGTTTCGGTGCAGGTCTGGGCGGAGCAGCCCGCCATGGCGCGGCTGGCACGCCAGAAGATCGGCGATCTCCATTCCGCTCTGTCCGGCGCGGCCTTCGAGATCACCCGGCTCGATGTCCATGACGGGCGGTCCGCGCCGCGCCCGAGCCTGCCCAATCCCTATCTGGATCGCCGGCCATGACAGCGCCGGTCACGCTCGACCCGCATCTTGCCGAGGCCGCCCGCAATCCGGGCGAAAAAATCGCGGTCGCACTGAAATATGATTTCGGTGATGGCGCCCCGGTCGTGACGGCCAAGGGGCGCGGCGATGTCGCCGAGAAGATCCTCGAGACCGCCCGCGAGCATGATGTCGCGATCGAGCAGAACCCGATCCTCGCCGAGGCTTTGTCCCGGATCGAACTGGATACGGAGATCCCGATCCCGCTTTACAAGGCGGTGGCCGAGGTGATCGGCTTCCTCCTCCGGACCGGGCAGCTGAACCGCCCGGCTCCCGGCGAGGCGCCGCCCTCGCTTACGACACGCCCGGATCGGCGGTGAACCCGGCCGCGACAATGCCGGCCATCGCGGCGGCTTCGTCGTTATCCGAGGTATCACCGGAAATCCCGACCGCGCCGACGACCTGATCGCCGGCCTTGATCAGCACCCCGCCCGGAACGGGCACCAGGGCGCCATCGGCGATCTGCATCGCAGCCGCCACGAAAGCCGGGCGCTCGGCCGCCATCTTCATCAGCGAGCGGCTGCCCGAGCCCATGGCCAGCGCGCCATTGGCCTTCGAATAAGCGACTTCCGGCCGCTTGATCGAGGTATTGTCCTCGGTCAACACGATCTTGCGGGCAGCACGGGCATCCAGCACCACGATCGAGAGCGGCTTGAAATTGCGCTCGCGGGCGAAGGACAGCGCGGTATCGGCGATGAGACGGGCCTTGTCGTAGGTCAGCATGGCAAGCTCCTGAGGGTTCCGGCTCCTGCTAGCATGTTCCCTTCGCCTGTCATCCCCGGATTTCGCGACCAGCACCTTTTCCGCACCGGCACAAGCATCTTCCCTGTGCCCCTCCGCTTCTGGTAACAGGAATCATGAGCGGCCAGACCGAAATCCGAATCGAGGGCAAGAAAGTCACCGTTCCCGTTGGAACCGGCGCGCTGGAGGCTGCCTCGCGTGCCGGCTTCACCCTGCATGACGAATGCTTCGTCGAGCTGGTCGAGGGAACGCTGGATGTGGTCGGCAGCCACGAGGACAATATCGTCCTCGCGCGCCATGCCCGGATCAATGGCCCGGCCGAACTTCGTTTCGAAACCCGCCCGCGCGAGATCAAGGTCACGGGTGTTCTGGCCGAGATCACCGAACTCGCGGCCGGCATCGCCCAGGTCGCGATCCGCACCAGCCAGCCGATTCCGTATCTCCCGGGCCAGTATCTCGCCGTCGAATTCGCCGGATTTCCGGCCCGGATGCTCGCCCCGACCCTGTCGCTCGACGGCCTGCGCGAACTCGACCAGTTGGTCTTCCACATGCGGCGCCATCCCGAAGGCGTGGTCTCTTCCGCCCTCGGACAGGCGATCCGCCCGGGCCGCAAGGTCACCCTGCGCGGGCCCTACGGCCATGCCTTCCTCCGCCGGGGCGAGGGGCGGCTGGTGCTGGTTTCCTCCGGCACCGGTTTCGCGCCGCTCTGGTCCATTGCCGTGGCGGCGCGGCTCGGCCAGCCCCACCGGCCGCTCCACATCATCGCCTCGGCGCGTGACCCGCGCGACCTCTACATGCGCCCGGCGCTTGACTGGCTCGCGAAGCATGGCGTCGAGGAGATCACGCTGGCCGCTTCGGCGGCGGCGCCGATGCCGCCGGCGCGCCATGGCCGTGCCCTCGTCTTCCTGCCGCGACTTGGCCCGTCGGATACGATCCACGCTTTCGGCGCGGCCGCGATGGTCGACCAGCTCCGGCAGGTCGCGGCGCAGACCGGCGCCCGGTGCTATGCGAATGCCTTCGGGCCGGCCGAGGCGAGCCCATCCACCACGGGCATCCGCCGGTTTTTTGCCGGGACGCCGAAACCCGCCTCGCCGGTCCATGCCCAGATCGAGGCGCTGGCGGCGCGCCTGTCACGCCCGGGCGGCTGACCGGCCAAACGGCGGATCACTCCGCCGGCTGGCCCTGTCCGGCCGGGTTGCCATGGCCATGCCCGTCCTTGCCCTTGGGGCCCGACGCGAAACGATCCTGCAACTCGGCCAGTTTCTCCGCGATCGTCGAACGCGGCGAGGTGTAGTTCCCGACCATCAGGAACACGGAGGGCACGAGGAACAGCGTCATGAAGGTCGAGAGACTGGCCCCGCCGATAATGACCCAGCCGATCGTGGCACGGGCCTCCGCCCCCGCCCCGGTTGACAGCGCCAGCGGCACCGCACCGAAAACGGTGGCGATCGAGGTCATCAGGATCGGCCGGAGCCGCATTTCCGATGCCTTGACCACCGCCTCGTAGAGTTCCAGCCCCTGCTCGCGCAACTGGTTGGTGAACTCGACAATCAGGATGCCGTTCTTCGTCATGATCCCGATGAGCAGGATCATCCCGATCTGGCTGTAGACATTGAGCGTCTGGCCCGTAATCAGCAGGATCGCCATGGCCCCGGTCAGCGCCAGCGGCACCGTGACCATGATCACGGCCGGGGCGATCCAGCTTTCGAACTGCGCAGCAAGGACGAGGAACACCACGAGCAGCGCGAAGCCGAACGTCATGTAGAGCGAGCTGCTCGCGCGCTTGTACTCTTTCGACTGCCCATTATAGCCGATCCGCGCTTCCGCCGGCAGCACCTCCTTGGCGATCCGGTCCAGCGCATCGATGCCCTGGCCGAGCGTCACGCCCGGCGCCAGCGAGCCCTGGATGGTGATCGAACGGAGCCGGTCGAAGCGGTTGAGCCGCTGCGGCCCGGCCTGCTCGCGCAGCGAGACGAAGTTCGACAGCGGCACAAGCTCACCCGTCCCGGTCCGGACGAACACGTTCTTCAGGTCATCAGGCCGGATGCGGTTCTCGGCTCGCGCCTGCATGATGACGGAATATTCGATCCCGCGATCGACGAAGGTCGAGACTTCGCGCTCGCCGAACATCAGCTCGAGGCTGCGCCCGATCGCCTCGACCGAAACGCCGAGATCGGCCGCGCGGCCGCGGTCGATCTGCACCCGCAGATCCGGCTGGCGCTCGGTGTAATCGCTGTCGAGGTTGCGGAAGAGCCCGGTTGCATTGGCGCGTTCGAGCACGAGATCGCGCCAGGCGGCGAGCGTCACGAAATCCGGGCCGCCGACCACGAACTGGATCGGCTGCTGGAAGCCGCGCTGGCCCAGCGAGGGCGGGTTGATCGGGAAGATGCGGGCGCCCGGAATCTGCTGCACCTTGGCCAGCAATTCCTGCTGCAGGTCCTGCTGGCGGATGTTGCGTTCGTCCCATGGCGCGAGGCGCACGATGAGCAGCCCGGAATTGACCGGGGCCGGCCGTTGCAGGCCGGGCGCAACAATCGTCAGGGTCGAGCTGATCACCTTGTTGTCAAAATAGGGCTTCAGCAGGGCCTCGACCTCGCGCATCCGCTCCCGCGTGAAGGACAGGGAGGCGGATTCCGGCGCGGTGACGGGAATGATGATCGTGCCGCGATCCTCGACCGGGGCGAATTCCTTCGGCACCAGGAAGAAGAGCTGCACCGCCGCGAAGGAGACGCCGGCGCCGACCGCGATGACGAGCAGCGGCGCATTCAGCGCCCGCTTGAGCATCCGGGTATAGACCCGGCCCATCCCGTCAAAGAAAGGCTCGGTCTTCCGGTGCACCCAGCCATGATGCGAGGTCAGCAGCTTGGAGCACATCATCGGGGTCAGCGTCCGGGCGACAACGCCGGAGAAGAAGATCGACGTGGCCAGGGTCACCCCGAATTCCCGGAACAACCGGCCGGTCTGGCCATCCATGAAGGCGATCGGCACGAAGACCGACATGAGCGTGATGGTCGTCGCGATGACAGCGAAGGCGATTTCCCGTGCGCCGATATAGGAGGCCAGCAGCGGCGGCTCGCCCTCTTCGATCCGGCGATGAACGTTCTCCACCTCGACGATCGCGTCATCGACGACGATGCCGATCGCCAGCACGACAGCCAGCAGCGTCAGCACGTTGATCGAGAAGCCGAACATCCACAAAACGGCGAAAGTCGGGATGATCGAGACCGGGATGGCGATAGTGGCCACCAGCGTCGACCGCCACGAGCGCAGGAAGACCATGATAACGAGAACGACGAGGAGAATCCCCTCGACCAGCGTCTTCAGCACGCCGTTGATCGAGGAGCGGATGAAATTGGCCTCGTTGTAGAGAATCTCCGCATTGGTGCCTTCCGGGAAGGCGGGGCGGATCAGGTTGAGTTCAGCGGCCACGCCTTCCGCCACCGAGAGGGTGTTGGCGGTCGACTGGCGGATGATACCCAGCCCGATCGCGGTCTTGCCGCTGGCGAAGAACTCGAACCGCTCGTCCTCGGCCCCGACCTCGACCTGCGCCACTTCGCCCAGCCGGACCTGGTAGCCATTGCGCATGGCCACGACGATATTGGCGAATTGCTCGCGGTTCGAAAGCTTGGAATCGGTCTTGACGGTGATCTCGCGCTGGGCGGAGGTCAGCCGCCCGCCGGGCAGGTCGACATTCTGGCGCTTGATCGCCGCCTCGACATCCTGAACCGTCACGCCGCGCGCAGCCATCGCCCCGCGATCCACCGCGACACGCATTGCATAGCGCCGCTCGCCGCCGATATTGACACTGGCGACGCCGGGCACTGTGGCCAGCCTGTCCACCACCGTGCGCCGCAGGAAATCCGTCAGTTCGAGTGCATCGAGATTGGTCGAGGTCACCCCGATCCAGAGAATGGCCTGCGCATTGGAGTCGACGCGCTGGATGATCGGCGCATCGACGCCATCCGGCAGGCGCGACAGGACGCGGCCGACACGGTCACGCACATCGGCTGCCGCCGCATCCGGATCGCGGTTCACATCGAACTCGATGGTGATCGACGAGCGGTCATTCTGGCTGAAGGAATTGATGTTGGTGATGCCCTCGATGCCGGCAACGGCCCGTTCGAGCACTTCCGTCACCCGGCTCTCGATCACCTCGTTCGAGGCCCCGCGATAGGCCGTCGAGATCGAGACGACCGGCGGGTCGATCTGCGGATATTCACGCACCGGGAGCGACATCAGCCCCGCCACCCCGGCAACGCAGAGAAGAAGGCTGATCACGCTGGCAAAAACCGGGCGCTGGATGGAAACGTCGGAGAGCTGCATGGTCGCTCCTGTGGTATCGGTTCAGGAAACGCGGGCGAACGGAACGCCCGGTGCGCTGTCGGATGTCAGGCCTTCTTGCCAGCGGCCACGGGGTCGCCCGCACCGGCGGCCGGGACGCTGCTCTGGCCAGGGAAAGCCGGCTTGGTCTGGACAGGTTGCCCCTGACGGATGCGCTGCACGCCGCGCACGACAATCGTCTCGCCGGCAGCGAGCCCGGTCAGGATTTCGACCTTGCCATCCTGCCTTTGCCCGATCGTCACGACCCGGCGCTCGATCTTGCCGTCCTTCACCACAAAGGCAATCTGGCGCGGCCCCTCGGCCACCACCGACTCCTCCGGTGCCAGCAGGGCATTCTCCCGCGCCGCGATCTGCAGCGAGACATTCATAAACATGCCCGGCTTCAGCGTGCTGTCGGGATTGGGAATGATCGCGGTCAGCTTGGCCGACCGCGTCACCGTATCGATGCGTGTGTCGATGACGGCGACCGTGCCCTCGAAGATGCGCCCCGGAAAGGCGAGCGAGGTCGAGCGCACCGTCGCGCCGACCTTGATCCGGTTGACCAGTGTCTCCGGCACCGCGAAATCCAGCCGCATGCGGGAAACATCGTCGAGCGTCGTGACCGGCACGCGGTTATCCACCAGTGCACCGAGCGACACCTGCCGCAGCCCGACGCGACCATCGAACGGCGCCCGGAGGATCAGGTCATCCAGCCGGGCCGCTGCCGCGCGCTCGCGGGCCTCGGCCGCAGCAATCGCGGTCTCGATCGTCCGCAATTGCAGGGTAAGGTCGGCGACCTGCGCTTCCGTTCCCGCCCCGGTCTGGCGGAGCTGGAGGGCGCGCTGCAATTTCTGATTGGTTTCATCCCGCTGGGCCTTCGCCGTGGCGATGGCCGCACGCGTTGCCTCGAGATCGGCGCGGCGCTCGGCCACATCGAGCCGGATCAGCTCGTCACCGGCTTTGACATTCTGGCCTTCCTCGAAGGAAATCTTCTCGACCGTCCCCGACACTTTCGCGGTGAGGGTCACGGATTCGAAGGCGCGCGTGGTCCCGACCGCCTCGGAAATCTCCATCACCGGACCAGTGCCGACATTGGCCACCTCGACGATGGCCGGCGGCGCATTGCCGCCCGGACCGCCGCGCCCCGGCGCTCCGCCAGCGGCCGGACCGGGCTTCGGTGCCAGCGCGGCAAGGCCGGGAACCTTCGCGAGAACAGGCGCGATGGCTGACCATTGCTGCCAGCCGAGAAGCATCCCGCCTCCCACCACGGCAATGACCACCAGCTGCGTTGTCGTCCGCATGCTCGTCTCCTGCATGCATGGCCCGGTGCCCCCGCACATGACCATACTCAAATGTCGCCGGAACGATATCTAGGGCGGTCATTTGCGAAAAGATACCGGTTCTGCACGGGGATCCTGCATTGCGGCATCGAGTTATGCGGACGCGCAACACCCGGATGCACCGGCTTGAGGCATCCTGCCCTGAGGATGCCCGATCTGGGCAGCGATGCGACAGGGCAAAGGCGTGGATTCCGGATACACCACCCGCTCTCCCCCCGACCGGAGCCTTTTCACCCGCTGGCGGCTGGCCTTGCCCGCACAGAAAGCATCGTGTTCACAATTGCGTGAACCTCGTTCTGCAGGCCATTTCGGGCCGCTCGTCATGCCGGTTACCTGGCTTGATCGGGATCAAGGACAGGTGACCCCGTCATGCCATGGTCGACAAACGGAGGCTCCCGACCAGGCGGAGCCGGATGAACCGCTTTTGGGGAGGCCCTGACATGACCGACATGCCCCCATCTGTTGCGCCTGCCCCACAGAAGCGCGATCCGATCGTCCGGCCCGTTACCGTGAACGATATCGCCGAAGCCATCGGCGCTGGCCTGCGTGACCTGCAGGCGACACCTCTGCTCAGCCTCGGTTTCGGCGCGCTCTATGCTTTGGGCGGGCTCGCCATCCTGTTCTCGGTCACGGCCCTCGGAATGCCCTACCTCGCCTATCCGCTTGCGGCAGGCTTCGCGATCATGGGCCCGTTCGTGGCCGTCGGCCTCTATGAGATCAGCCGCCGCCGCGAACAGGGGCTGCCGGTCACGCCCGGCGGGCTCTGGCGGAAGGTGAGGAGCCGGAGCGAAGTGGGCTGGATGGCCTTCGTCACGCTCTTTGTGTTCATCATCTGGATGTATCAGGTGCGGTTGCTGATGGCGCTGTTCCTCGGCTTCAACGCCAGTTTCGCCACGCTGCCGCAATTCATCAATGTGGTGCTCACGACGCAGGAAGGCCTGCTCTTCCTGGCGCTCGGCAATGTGATCGGCGCCGTCCTGTCGGTCATCCTGTTCTCGCTGACCGTCGTGTCCTTCCCGCTCCTGCTTGACCGCGACGTCGATTTCATCACGGCGATGATCACCTCGGTCCGGGCGGTCGTCACCAGCCCCGGCCCGCTGGTGGCCTGGGCCCTGGTGATCGTGATGCTGCTCATCGTCTCGGCCCTGCCAGCCTTTCTCGGGCTGATCTTTACCCTGCCGGTGCTCGGCCATGCGACCTGGCACCTCTATCGCCGGATCGTCGCCCCGGAAGAGCAACCCGCCGCCAGCGAGGAAGCCGGCGCGGTGACCTGACGCGGCCACTCACCCGATCCGGATCGCGATGATGCCGGCAAAGGCAAGGGCACCTGCCGCGATATGGAACCGGCCGATCGCCTCGCGGAGAAAGAAATGCGCGAAGGCGATGGCGAACAGCACGCTGGTCTCGCGCAGGGCGGCGGCGAGCGCCACGGGCGTGATCGAGACAGCCCAGATATAGAGCAGGAAGCTCGACATCGAGATCAGGGACAGGCCAAGCCCTTTCGCCCCGTGGCGCCGCAGCATTGGCACAAGATCGCCGCGCTCCCATTGCGTCAGCAACCCGATCAGGATCGCGTTGCCGATGGCCAGCGCGAAAGCATAGCCCATCACCGTCCCGCCCAGCCGCACGCCGATCGCGTCGGCCGTGGTGTAGCCCGCGCCGGCCACGGCCGAGACGAGGGCAAACAGCACCCCGCGCAATTCGCTGCGGCCGGCCCGATGCGCGGCAAAGGCGAGCATGATCAGCGCACTGGCGATCATCACCACGCCGGCAAAGCCCGTCGGGCGGGGCCATTCACCGAGCAGGACAATGCCGAGCGGCAGGGTCATCAGCGGGATGCCGGCCCGCATGATCGGATAGGTCAGACCGAAACTGGCATGGCGATAGGCTGCCATCGCGAAGCGGATGCCGAACGTGTTGATCACCATGCCGCCCAGCAACCATGGCCATGCAGCCGCTGCCGGCGGGCCGAACCAGGCAAGGCCGGGAAGGCTGATGATGCCGGCACCAATCACGGCGGCAGCGACGATGTCGCCCGGCTCCGAGCCGGCCCGCGCGAGGGCGTTCCACGATGCATGGAGAATGGCACTGATCAGGACTGCCACGAAAGGCAGGGTATCGATCACGGGGGAAACTCGAGGCAGGACCCGACCGTGCAGCACGGGCGCAGGTTTTCCCCCGCGCCATGCCCGCATCGCCGGATGAGGGAGACATTCCGCCTGAGGCTATACGGTTCCGCCGGCCGGCGCCATGCCGGATCGCGCCGGCTCAGGACGTGCCGTAGATCCGGTCGCCGGCATCGCCGAGCCCGGGCATGATGTAGCCCTTCTCGTTCAGGCCCCGGTCGATCGCTGCGGTCCAGATGGGCAGGTCGGGATGCGACGCCCGGAGATGGCGGATCCCCTCGGGCGCAGCCAGCAGACAGACGAAGCGGATATCGCGTGCACCTCGGGCCTTGAGCCGGTCGATCGCAGCCACAGCGGAATTGCCGGTCGCCAGCATCGGATCGGTGACGATGACCAGCCGGTCCGGCAAGTCCTTAGGCGCCTTGAAGAAATACTCGACGGCCTCGAGCGTGTCATGGTCGCGGTAAAGGCCGATATGGGCGAAGCGGGCGGAGGGGATCAGTTCCTGCATGCCCTCGGCCAGCGCGATCCCTGCCCGCAGGATCGGTGCGAGAACCAGCTTCTTGCCCTCGATCTTTGGCGCATCGAAAGGTTCGAGCGGGGTCTCGATGCGCTCGGTCGTCAGCGGCAGGTCCCGCGTGACCTCGTAGGCCAGCAGCATCGACAATTCCCGCACCAGCCGCCGGAACTCGCCCGAAGCCCGCTTGCGATCGCGCAGCAAAGACAGTTTGTGCTGAACCAGCGGGTGCTGGACCCAGTGAACACCATCCATCGAAACCCGCCTCCCGCCCGATTGCGCATCTGCCCATGCATCTCCCATGCCCGGCTGCGACGCAAGGGCCGGCGGGCGCGCGTTAACTTCTGGCGGGTTAACGCTGTGGCATGCGCGGTCGGCCGGAAGAGCGGGTGACATCCGGACTTGTCGGGGGAACGCGCCTCCTGCCGGGTTCCGCTTCTCATGCTCCGATCGCTTTACCGCAAGGCTTACAACCAAAGGATGAGATTTCACTGGCTGCAAACCCGTTCAGGGCAGGGAACCCCGCAAGTGGAACAAACCGGAATCACTTTATTAATTATGCGGGCCAACTAAATCACTCATCTTGTATAAATTAACCAGTTTCACCCGGTTCTTGTTAACCGGCACGACCCCAACACTTTTCCTGAAACCTCAGAAGGGAGGCTTTCATTGTGTTGGAGAACCAAAAAAATGCGACTCAAGTCCGCCTTGCTTGCAGCAGGCCTCGGTCTGGCGATCATGCCAGGCACCTATGCCGCCACTGCCACCGGCACCCTTAACCTCAGCATCACGATCCAGGCTTCGTGCACGGTCGTTTCGGCGACGGCCATCAACTTCGGTTCGATGACGACGATCGCCGCCAACGTCGACCAGACGAGCACGCTGACCGTGAACTGCTCCTCGACCACCCCGTACAATGTCGGCCTCGGCGTCGGCGGCGGGTCGGGCGCCACCGTGGCGACGCGCAAGATGACATCGGGCTCGGATGTCGTGAACTACACGCTGTACCGCGATGCGTCCCGCACGCAGGTCTGGGGCGAGACGATCGGCACCGACACGGTGACCGGCACCGGCACCGGCTCCAACCAGTCGCTGACGATCTATGCGCGCGTGCCCTCCCAGGCAGTTCCCCCGCCCGGCACCTACACCGATGCCGTGACCATCACGGTCACCTACTGATACCTCCCCGCGGGCTGGCCCGATGGCCGGCCCGCTTCATCCGCTCTCCTGAAAATGCAAGCCGAAACCCTGCCCGAGATCGCGGCAGCGCTGGAGGATTCGATGAAAAAACCAATCATCGCATTGATTTCAATGATCTTTCTAGCGCTGACGGGAGGGCTGGCACCCCAGGGCGCCCTTGCGGCAGCCCTGCAGGCTTCGCCGGTTCTGGTCGAACTCCGGGCGGACAGCCCGAGCGCTACGATCCAGATCCGCAATACCGGCCAGGCCCCGATAGCGGTCCAGACCCGCGTCTATCGCTGGACGCAGGAGAAGGGCGAGGAGAGCCTTGACGAGACCGACGATATCACCGCCTCGCCGCCGATGACGACACTCCAGCCCGGCACCACCTATTCGGTGCGCCTTGTCCGGGTGAACCGCCAGCCTGTCGCGCAGGAACAGGCCTATCGCGTCCTTGTCGATGAACTGCCCGATCCGAACCGCCAGCAATCCGGCACAATCGCGATGGTGGTCCGTCATTCGATCCCCGTTTTCCTGCTCGGCCCGGAAGGCAAGCCCCCGCAGGTCACCTGGTCGGTCGGCACGCGCAACGGGCGGCTGGCGCTTCGGGCGACAAACAGCGGCGACCGCCGTGTTCGCTTGTCCAATGTCTCGGTCCGTTTGCCCGGAGGGCAGAATATCAGCTTTGGCAACGGGCTGCTGGGTTATGCGCTGGCCAATTCCACCATGGAATGGCTCTCGCCGGGCCGGGCCTCGGGTTCGGGCGGCACCGTGACCGCCACGACCGAGCGCGGCACGGTCACGGGGCAGGCCACGGGCCTTCGCTGATCGGAACGGAAGGATGCGACCGGACAGGTTGCCATGGCCAGAGCCTCGCCCCGCCTGAGACAGCACCAGAAAGACATGCGGCCCGCCCGCATGATGGCCCGGCTCTGCCGGGTCTTGGTGCTTCTGCTGGGCCTCGTCCTGCCGCAGGCGATCCTCGGGGCAACAAAGCCGCCGGAAGGCAGCCAGAAACTCATGCTCGAGGTCTTCATCAATGGAGACCCGACCAACCTGATCGCCGAATTCCACCGCCGCCCGGATGGACGTTTCCTGTCGAAGCGCTCGGAACTCCGCGAGATCGGCGTGGCGGTCCCCAAGGGCAATGACCAGGACCTGATCGAACTGGAGACAATCCCCGGCTTCGGCCTGCGCTATGACGAGCCGGCCCAGAAGCTCCATGTCAGCCTGACCCCGGAAATGCGGCTCGCGAAGGATTACGACGCCAACGAGGCGGTCGGCCATGTCACGCAGGAGAAGATCGGCATCTCCAGCGATTTCGGCTCGGTGCTGAACTACAACCTCTACGGCACGTCGACCCGCGGCTATTCGCAATCGACCAAGATGTTCAACACCGGCTCGGTTACGCTTGATCACCGCGCCTTCTCGCCCTTGGGCGTCCTTCAGAACACCGCCATTGCCGGAACCACCCTCGCCAAGAAGGGTATCCTCCGGCTCGAATCCTCGTTCGTCTATGCCCATCCGGAGACCATGACACTGGTCACCGCCGGCGATGCCATCAGCGGCGGGCTGAACTGGACGCGCCCCGTCCGCTATGGCGGCGGGCAGATCAGCCGGCAATTCTCCCTCCGGCCGGATCTCGTCACCGCCCCGCTGCCGAGCGTCGGCGGCAGCGCGGCCGTGCCATCGACGGTGGAGGTCTATGTCGACAATATCCGCGTCGCCAGCCGGGATGTCGGGGCTGGCCCGTTCCGGCTCAACAACATCCCGGTTCCGGGCGAATCCGGCACGGCGCGGGTCGTCGTGCGCGATGTGACCGGCCGCGAGACGGTGACGACCGTGCCCTTCTTCACGTCGGCGAAGCTGCTTGATGCCGGCCAGTTCGACTACTCGCTCGATGGTGGCGTGCCACGCTACAATTATGCGATCGAATCCTTCGATTACGGCCGCAAATGGATCGGGATGGGCACGCTCCGCTACGGGCTGACCGACAACCTGACCATCGAGAGTCATGCAGAGGCGACGCCGGGCCTTGCCAATGGCGGCGCGGGCGTGACGTTCGGTGCCGAGAAATTCGGCCTGTTCAACGTTGCGGGCGCGGCAAGCTGGCACCGCGACGCGCTGGGCGGGCTTGTCCATGCCAGTTGGCAGAACACGATCCGTGGTATCTTTGTCGGCGTCAGCACCCAGCGCACCATCGGCCGCTACGAGGATGTCGCCTCTGTCACCGCGCGCCAGGTCAAGGCGGACACGACGGGCGATCTCGTCGATTCCGGATTCTTCGTGCTCAACCGATCAGCCCGGATGCCGAAGGCGGTCGACCGCTTCACCATGGGTGTGCCGCTGCCGAAATGGAATGCCTCGATGGCGGCGAGCTTCGTCAATCTCGAGCGCGCCGACGGGGAGAAATCACATCTCCTGAGCCTGACCTATTCGCAAACGTTCAACAAGAAATACAACATGTTCGTCGCGGCCTATTCCGATCTCGCCGATAACCGGCAGGCGGGGATCAGCGCCGGCCTGTCCTTCTCGCTCGGGGACGACATCATCCTCACCAGTTCGATCGCCGGGAGCCGCGACACGCGCAGCGCGAGCTTCGAAGCGATTCGCCCGCTCGGGCCTAAGGCGCATGATTATGGCTGGCGGGCCTATACCAACGAGGGCACGACCATGCAGCGCGGGGCCAGCGCCGTCTACCGCAACCCATGGGCGCAGATCGGCGCCGGGATCCGGCAGGATGACCGTTTCGTCGGCGGCTTTGCCGAACTCGACAGCGCGATCGTGGCCAATACCAGCGGCATCTTCCCGACCCGCCGCGTCAATGATGCCTTCGCAATCGTCGATGCCGGCGCGCCAGGTGTCGAGGTCCTGCACGAGAACCGCCCTGTCGCGACGACGAACTGGTTCGGCAAGGCGGTGGTACCGGACCTGCGCTCCTTCCAGCGCTCGAAGATCGCCATCTCGCCGGAAACCGTGCCGGCCGGCAACCATGTCACCCTGACCGAGCAGGATGTCATCCCGGGCTTCCGCGGTTCGAGCACGGTCCGCGTGAAGACGATCGCCGCACAGGATACGGCCCGGATCCAGCTCCGGGACGAGAAGGGCGAAGCGATCCCTATCGGGGCGATCGTCACCCATGCCGAAACCGGCACGACCTACACGATCGGCTATGGTGGCATGATCTTCATTCCGGGTATCGGGGATTCGAACACGCTCGTGGTGCAGCAAGGCGACAAGGCCTGCCAGGCCAGCTTCACCCGCGAGGACCGCAAGGGAGCGACCGGACGGGTCGGGCCCCTGACATGCAAGGGAGGGTGAAATGCGGCGCCAAGTCTACGGCATCCTGATTCTGTTCACCCTGGCCTTGTCCGGAGCCGCGCAGGCGCAGACCTGCACGATCACCCGGCCGGCCACGATCAATTTCGGCACGGTCGACGTGCTGCTCAATGCCGCGGTCGATGTCACCGCCACCATCTCCGTGAGTTGCACGGGCACCGCCAACCGCACGGTCCGCGTCTGCCTCAATGTGGAAGATCCGAATACCGGAACGGTGGGCGGCGTCCGCCGGGCCTTGAGCGGCACCAACCTGCTGACCTACCAGTTCTATTCCGACCCGGGCCGGACCGTGAAATGGAGCAGCTGGAAATCCGGCGGCGCCGGCGTCGAGGTATTGGTGCCCCTCAATGCCGCGGGCAACTCAACCCCCGTGGCCGTGACCATGTATGGCCGCGTCTTCGCCGGCCAGCAGACCGCGCCTCCGGGCACCTACGCCGCCAATTTCAACGGCACCTTCACCCATCAACGCAGCCGCTACACCACGACGGGCCAGCTCTGCCCCGCCATGACGCAAGGCACGCTCGCCTGGGCCTTCGCCATGTCGGCGACGGTGCCGGCCAAATGCGTCGTCACGTCGGCGACGATGAATTTCGGCAACCCGACCGCGCTGACCGCGAATATCGACGCCTCGACCAATCTCGGCGTCGCCTGTTCGACAGCCCTGCCCTACCAGGTCCAGCTCAATGGCGGCCTGTCGGGCGCAACCAATCCGACGCTGCGGCGCATGACCAAGGGCGCCGAATTCGTAACCTACGGCCTGTATCGCGATGCCGCCCGGACACAACCCTGGGGTGATACGCTTGGCACGAACACGCTCTCGGGCACCGGCACCGGCAACACCGTGGCAGTGCCGGTCTATGGCCGCGTGCCCGTGCAGACCACGCCGACGCCGGGAATCTACACCGACACCGTCGTCGTCACCGTGAACTACTGAGGTGCTGAATTATTGAGGCGCTTTGGGCGCGAAGGCTTCCCAGCCGAGCCGCCAGCGCATGATGGCGGTAATCCAGCAGGCCAGCGCGAAAAGCATGGCCAGAACCGGAAAGGCTTGCGGCCACAGCGCCATCGCGATGAAGACCGCGATGGTCTCGGCGCCCTCGGTGAGACCGCCGATATAGTAGATGCCCTTGCGGGGAAAAGCCGTGCTGCTCATCCCGCGCCGCGCCGCCAGCACCGCGAAGGCGAGGAAGGATGATCCCGTCCCCATGAAGGCGGCCAGCAGGAAAGCTGCCGGAAGCGCGTTGGCCACCGGATCGGACAGCGCGAAGCCGAGCACGACCAGCCCGTAAAACGCGAAATCGAGCGCGATATCGAGAAACGCCCCGCGATCTGTCGGGCCCTGCAGCCGCGCCAACGCGCCGTCGAGGCCATCCGCGATCCGGTTTGCCAGAATGAGAGCCAGTGCGACGCCATGGGCGCCTGCGGCCAGTGCCGGCACCACAAGGATGCCGCCCACGAACCCGGCCAGCGTGACCTGGTCTGCCCGGATGCCGCGCGCATCCAGCCACCGCGCCACCGGCCGGAGGACAGGCTGGATCACGCCTTGCAGGCGGGCATCGAACATTCTCTCGGACTCCCGGTTGATTGCGGCTCCGCTCCTATCATATCTGGAGAGGAGAAATCCTGCTGGCCCCGGCCGGCCATGCTGCCGCCACGATCAACAGATCGTGTATCCGAAACACTGCCGGTGTCGCTTGCGGGCGCCGGCTCTTCCAACCCATCCCGGGAGACCCTGATGATCCGCTTTTCCGTGAACGGGCAGCAGCAGGAGCTCGATCTCGAGACCGATATGCCGCTGCTCTGGGCCCTGCGGGACGGGATCGGGCTGACCGGCACGAAATACGGCTGCGGACAGGCCCTGTGCGGTGCCTGCACCGTCCTGGTCGATGGCCAGCCGACCCGCTCGTGCCAGGTGAAGCTGCTCGATGTTGCCGGCCGGCAGATCACGACCATCGAAGGCGCCAGCGGCAAGGTGGCCGAAGTGGTCCAGCAGGCCTGGGCCCGGCTCGATGTGCCGCAATGCGGCTATTGCCAGTCCGGACAGGTTCTCGCCGCCATCAGCCTGCTGACGGAGAACCGCCGCCCGACCGATGCCGATATCGACGCCGCCTTGTCCGGCAATCTCTGCCGCTGCGCCACCTATTCCCGCATCCGCGCCGCCGTGCACGAAGCCGCCCGCGCCCTCGCCTGACAGACGGAGCCCTTGATGATCCCGCGTTTCCTCGCTGACAGGGCCCTGAAGGACCCGGTCGCCTCCCGCCGGGGCTTCCTGATCGGCGCAGCAGCCGTAACCGGCGGCCTGATGATCGGCTTCGCTCCCCGCAGCGCGAAGGCGCAGACACCCGGCGGACAGAACCCCTTCGCCGGCTATATCCGGATCGGCACCGACAACACGGTCACGATCTTCTCCGCCCATATGGATATGGGCCAGGGCATCTATCACGGCATCGCGACGCTGGTGAACGAGGAGCTGATGGCCGATTGGGCCCAGATCCGCGTCGAGGGCGGCTGGGGCAATCCCGGCCTCTACGGCAATGTTGGCTGGGGCGGCACCGTGCAGGGCACGGGCGGTTCCACCGGCACGCCCTCGTCGTTCGACCGCTATCGCAGGGCCGGCGCAGCGGCCCGCCTGATGCTGGTCCAGGCCGCGGCGCAGGAATGGAACGTGCCGGCAGCCGAGATCGAGGTCGAGAAGGGCATGCTGCGCCACAAGGTCCGCTATATGAGCTTCGGCAATGTCGTGGCCCGCGCCGCTGCCCTGCCGGTCCCGCAGGACATCCCGCTCAAGAAGCCGGAAGACTGGATCTATATCGGCAAGGATCGTCAGACCCTCCGGAAATATGACAGCCTCGCCAAGTCCACCGGCCGCCAGAATTTCACGATCGATGTCCGCCTGCCGGGCCTGCTCACGGCCGTGATGATCCACCCCCCGCGTTTCGGCGCGAAGGTCCGGGCGGTCGATGCCACCCGCGCCAAGGCCATGCGCGGAGTGGTGGATGTCGTCCAGGTGCCACGCGGCGTCGCGGTGGTCGCCGACAATATGTGGCGGGCGCTGAAGGCCCGTGAGGCGGTGACGGTCGAATGGGACGAGAGCGGCGCCGAGACGCGCTCCACGGCAGAGATCATGGCCGGCTACCATGCGCTGGCGAAGCAGCCGGGCAAGGCCGTTGCCACCGATACCGGCAATGTCGGCTCCGCTTTCGCCTCGGCGGCGAAGGTGCTCGAGGCGACCTTCGAATTCCCCTATCTCGCCCATGCCGCGCTCGAGCCGATGAATGCCATCGCCCGGATCGAGAATGGCCGCGTCGAGGTCTGGGGCGGCCACCAGATGCCGGATATCTACCAGGCCATCGCGGCGGGCATCGCCGGCGTGACGCCGGACAAGGTGACGCTCCATGTCATGAAGACCGGCGGCGGCTTCGGCCGGCGCGCCGTGATCGATGGCGACGTGATTGCCGAGGCGGTTGCTGTCTCGAAGGCCGTCGGCGGGCGCCCCGTCCGCGTGCAATGGACCCGCGAGGATGACATGCGCGCCGGGCGCTACCGGCCGGCCTATGTCCATCACCTGAAGGCCGGACTGGATGGAGCAGGCAATATCGTCGCCTGGCAGAACCATATTGTCGGCCAGTCCATCATCGGCGGCACGCCCTTCGAGGCCGGCATGGTGAAGAACGGCGTTGATGTCACCTCGGTCGAGGGTGCATCCGAACTGCCCTATGCGATCCCGAACATGCGCGTCGAATTGACGACCACAACCACTGGCGTACCGGTGCTCTGGTGGCGCGCGGTCGGCTCCACCCATACGGCCTATGCGGTCGAGACCTTCATTGACGAACTCGCCGTCGCCGCCGGCAGGGACCCGGTCGCCTTCCGGCTCGACCTGCTGAAGGACCATCCCCGCCATGCCGCCGTGCTGAAACTGGCCGCCGAGAAAGCCGGCTGGGATCAACCCCTGCCAGCCGGCCGGTTCCGCGGCGTCGCGCTGGCGGAATCCTTCGATACGATCGTGGCGGAAATTGCCGAGATCTCGGTGGAAGGCAACCAGCCGAAGGTCCATCGCGTCATCTGCGCGCTCGATTGCGGCATCGCCGTCAACCCCGACAATGTCCGCGCGCAGATGGAAGGCGGGATCGGCTTCGGCCTCGGCGCCATTCTCAAGTCCCGGATCACGCTGGATCAGGGCCGCGTCGTCGAGGGTAATTTCGACGGCTACGAGGTGCTGCGCCTTGACGAAATGCCTGCCGTCGACGTGCATATCCTGCCCTCGACCGAGGCACCGACGGGCGTGGGGGAACCGGGCGTGCCGCCGATCGGCCCGGCCGTGGCCAATGCCTATTTCGCCGCCACGAAGCGCCGGATCCGCGCCTTGCCCTTCAACCGGCCGGAAAACAGCTGACATCCGGCCGGGCCGGCTTCAGCGGCATGCCCGCTCAGGCATCATGCCCGATGAACCCGCCGGATTGCCGCGCCCAGAGATCGGCATAGATGCCGCCCTGCCGGATGAGTTCGGCGTGGCTGCCTTCCTCGACAACCCGGCCCTGATCGACCACCACCAGGCGGTCCATCGCCGCGATGGTGGAGAGCCGGTGGGCAATAGCGATGACGGTCTTGCCATGCACGAGCAGGCCGAGGCTTTCCTGGATCGCGGCCTCGATCTCCGAATCCAGCGCCGATGTCGCCTCGTCCAGCACGATGACGGGTGCATCCTTGAGGAACACGCGCGCGATCGCAATGCGCTGGCGCTGCCCGCCGGAAAGCTTCACCCCGCGCTCGCCGACCTGCGCCTCGTAGCCACGCCGGCCCTGCGCATCGACAAGGTCGCGGATGAAGCCATCGGCATGAGCCGCCTTCGCCGCCGCGATGACGCGGGAATCCGGCGCATCCGGCCGGCCATAGCGGATGTTTTCCGCGACGGATCGATGCAGCAAGGCCGTGTCCTGCGTCACCACTGCAATCTGCGCGCGCAAGGATTCCTGCGCGATCTCGCCAATATCCCGCCCGTCGATCAGGATCCGGCCGGAAGTGACATCGTAAAGCCTGAGCAGGAGCGAAACGAGCGTACTCTTGCCGGCACCGGAGCGGCCGACAAGCCCCACCTTCTCGCCCGGCCGGATCGTCAGCGTCAGCCCATCCAGCGCGTTCCGGCCATTGCCGTAGTCGAAGGTCACGCCCTCGAAGCGGATCTCGCCCCGGACCGGCGGAAGCACCTGGGCGCCGGACCTGTCCTGCACCGTGAGCGGTTGCGACAGCAGCCCGGCGCCGTCGCGCACCGTGCCGAGCGCCTCGAACAGGGCCGAGGTTTCCCAGAGGATCCATTGCGACATGCCCTGCAGCCGCAGCGCCAGCGCGATGGCGACCGCGATCGCGCCGATACTGACAATCTCGGCATGCCAGAGCAGCACCGACAGGCCCGCCAGCGCCGCGAGCATCACGAAATTCTGCAGGTGCAGCAGCGAATTCAGCACGGTCACCAGCCGCATCTGCCGATGCACGGTGCCCAGGAAGGGCGCCATGCTCTCGCGGGCATAATCCGCCTCGGCGCGCGAATGGGCGAAGAGCTTCACCGTGGCCATGTTGGTGTAGCTGTCCACGATCCGGCCCGTCATCCGGGCGCGCGCATCGGCCTGCGCCTCGGAGATCCGCCCCAGTTTCGGGATGAACACCACCAGCGTCAGCGCGTAGGTGCCAGCCCAGGCGAAAAGCGGCAGGGCAAGACGCCAGTCTGCGCTGGCAAGATAGATCAGCGCCGCAAGCACGTAGACCGCAAAATAGACGAGGACATCGCACATCTTCGTCGTCGCCTCGCGCACGGCGAGCGCGGTCTGCATGACGGTGGTGGCGATCCGCCCCGCCATCTCGTTCTGGAAGAAGGTGAGGCTCTGCTCGAGCAGGTAGCAATGGGCGAGCCAGCGCACGCGCATCGGGAAATTGCCTGCCATGCCCTGATGGAACACGAATTCCCACAGCAGGTGCAAGGCCGGCGCCACCAGCGCGATCAGGACCAGCATGCCCGCGAGCATCCAGCCATTCCTCTCGAAGAACCCTTCGCGGCTTTCGCGCGCAAGCCAGTCGACCAAGGTTCCGATCATCGAGAAGATCGACACTTCCACCACCGCGATCAGCGCGGAAAGGAGCGTGATGACGGCCAGCAGCTTCCAGACCGGCCGGATATAATGCCAGAGGAAGGCCGCGAGCCCGGGCGGCGGCATGCCCGGCCTCTCGGCCGGGAACGGATCAAGTCGGGATTCAAACCAGCGGAACATGCGGGCAGGCTTACCCGCCTTTCATGTCCGCTCAAAGACCGCGCATCACCGCTCCTGACAGGATATGTCAGCGGCCTTGCTGCTTACGCCAGGCCTCGAACTCGGCCTTCGTGCCCGGATCGGTCGGCGGATAGAGCCCGAGGATCGAACGGCCGCCCTGCACCTTCTCCAGCACGAAATCCTCGAAAGCCGTCATCTCCACGGCCTCGTCGGCGACCTCCGCCGCAATCCCTGCGGGGATGACGATCACGCCCTCGCGGTCGCCCACCACCACGTCGCCGGGCCAGACCGGCACATCGCCGCAGCCGATCGGCACATTGATATCGAGCGCCTGATGCAAGGTGAGATTGGTCGGGGCCGACGGCCGGTTGTGATAGGCCGGAAACGGCATCTCGGCGATTTCCGGGCTGTCGCGGAAACCGCCATCGGTCACGACACCGGCCGCCCCGCGCACCATCAGCCGCGTCACGAGGATCGAACCGGCCGAGGCGGCGCGCGGGTCCTTGCGGCTGTCCATGACCAGCACCGCACCGGGCGGGCATTCCTCCACCGCCTTGCGCTGCGGATGGGCACGATCCTGGAAAACGGTGATCGGGTTGAGATCCTCCCGGGCGGGAATGTAGCGCAGGGTGAAGGCCTCGCCGACCATGTTCGGGAGGTTCGGGTTGAGCGGCCGCACATCCTGCAGGAACTGGTTGCGCAGGCCGCGCTTGAACAGGGCCGTGCAGAGCGTCGCGGTGGAAACACCGAGGAGCTTCTGGCGGATGGCGGGCGTGAGAGCAGACATGGCAGGCCTCAGAAGATCACCGGCTCGCTGACGGGCGCGCCGAATTCGGTTTCAAGGAAGTCGAAATCGCAGCCCTGATCGGCCTGCTTGATATGGCGCGAGAACATCCAGCCATAGCCGCGCTCGTAGCGGGGCGGCGGCGGCACGAGGGCAGCCCGGCGGGCCGCGAGTTCCGTCTCCGGCACGTCGAGCGAGATCGTCCGGTTCGGCACGTCGATCGTGATCCGGTCGCCCGTCTTCACCAGGGCGAGCGGCCCGCCGACATAGCTTTCCGGCGCGACATGGAGAATGCAGGCGCCATAGGAGGTGCCGCTCATGCGGGCATCGGAAAGCCGCACCATGTCGCGCACGCCCTGCTTCAGCAGCTTCCTCGGGATCGGCAGCATGCCCCATTCCGGCATGCCTGGTCCGCCGAGCGGCCCGGCATTGCGCAGGACGAGAATGGTATCCTCGGTCACGTCGAGATCCTCGCGGTCGATATTGGCCTTGAGCGCGGGATAATCGTCAAAAACCAGCGCCGGCCCGGAATGCTGGAGGAATTTCTGCGCACAGGCCGAGGGCTTCATCACGCAGCCATCCGGCGCGAGGTTGCCTTTCAGCACCGCCAGCGCGCCTTCCTTGTAGATCGGGTTGTCGAGCGGGCGGATCACATCGTCATTGAAGACCTGTGCCCCCTCGAGGCATTCCGCCCAGCTCTTCCCGGTCACGTTGATCTGGGTCAGGTCGAGCATCGGCCTCAGCCGCGACATCAGGCCCAGCAACCCGCCGGCAAAGTAGAAATCCTCCATCAGATAGGTGCTGCCGGAGGGGCGGATATTGGCGATGACCGGAACATGCCGGCTCGTCGCATCGAAATCCGCGAGGCCGATCCGGTGTCCGGCCCGGCGCGCCATGGCCAGCACATGGATGACGGCATTGGTCGAGCAGCCCATCGCCATCGCCACCACGATGGCATTGCGATAGGCCTGCTCGGTCTGGATCTTGCCCGGCGTGAGGTCTTCCCAGACCATGTCGACAATGCGCCGCCCGGCTTCCGAGCACATGCGGATATGGTTCGCATCCGCCGCGAGGATGCTCGAACTGCCAGGCAAAGTCATGCCGATCGCATCGGCGAGCGCCGTCATCGTCGCGGCGGTGCCCATCGTCATGCAGACACCGTAGGACCGGGCGATGCCGGTCTGCATCTCGTTCCAGTCACGGTCGGTGATCGTGCCGGCGCGGCGCTCGTCCCAGTACTTCCAGAGATCGGAACCGGAACCGAGCGCCTTGCCCTGCCAGTTGCCGCGCAGCATCGGCCCGGCCGGCACGAAGATCGCCGGCACATCGGCGCTGGTCGCCCCGAGCAGCAGGCCCGGCGTGGTCTTGTCGCAGCCGCCCATCAGCACCACGCCATCCACCGGCTGCGAGCGGATCAGCTCCTCCGTCTCCATCGCCAGGAAATTGCGATAGAGCATCGTCGTCGGCTTCACCGTACTTTCCGACAGCGAGATCGCGGGAAGCTCGACCGGGAAGCCGCCGGCCATCAGCACGCCGCGCTTCACATCCTCGACGCGCGTCTTGAAATGGGCATGGCACTGGGCGAAATCCGACCAGGTGTTGAGGATGCCGATGATCGGCCGGCCTTTGAACTCGTCATCGGCAAAGCCCATCTGGTTCATGCGGCTGCGATGGCCGAAGGATCGCAGGTCATCCGGGGCGAACCAGCGCTGCGAGCGGAGGTCCTCAACCTTCTTGCGGGTCATCTTGTTCTCCGGCGGGTCATTCGGCAGCGGCGGCGGGGGCGCGCCAGCCATCGAGGATGCGCGCGAGATCCGCGCGCTCCTGCGGGTTGAGCTCCGGCAGGCCCGGCAGGCGCACCGGCCCGACCTTGCGGCCCATCAGGCCCATGGCTTCCTTCACCACCGTCACGTTGGCGCCATTGCCGTATTTCGTGCGCATCGCTTCGAAGCCGGCAATCGCATCGACGAGGCGCCGGGCCTTGGGATAATCCCCCGCCTCGAGCGCGGACCAGATCGCGAGCGAGCGCTCCGGCGCGACATTGACGAGGCCAGAGGTGAAGCCCCGGGCGCCGAGCGCATGGAACGGTGCCGCCCAGCCCTCGGCCAGCCCGCAGATCCAGACCGCCTTGCTGCCGGCGCTGGCGCGGATGCATTCGGCCAGCAGCATTAGGTTGGTCGAGGCGAACTTGACGCCGGCGACATTCGCATGCGTCGCCACCCGCACAAGATCCGCGACGCCGATCGCATCGGAGCGGATATAGGCCACTACCGGCAGCGGCACGGCATCGGCGATGGCAAGGATGTAATCGGCCTGCGATTGCGGCGCCGCGAAGGGATCGAGCGGGTGATGCACCATCACCGCATCGCAACCGGCCTTGGCTGCCGCCTTGCCGAGCGCGACCGCCTCGCGCAGCGAACGGCCGATTCCGGCCGTGACCTTCACCCGACCGGCTGCCGACTCTGCCGCAACGGCATGGCTCCGCTCGATCTCGGCCATGGTCATCGGATAGAACTCGCCGGTATTCCCCGCCGAGACGATGTTGTGGATGCCGGCTTCCGCGATGCCACGCACCACGGCAGCGACACCCGGCCAGTCCGGCTCACCCTCGGGCGTATAGGGCGTGACATGCACGCCCGAAATGCCGCGCAGGGCAGCCACCATCGTTTCACTCGACATAGTCACGGTCCTCAAGTCCGGTGCCAAAGACATGGTTCAGGAAGTGGCGGGCCGAACGCAGGATGTGCTGGCGCATTTCCCGCTCGGCGTGATCGGCGTCGCGTGCGGCGATCGCACGGGCAATGGCGCTGTGCTCGCGGAACCCGGCGCGGCGCTCCTCGAGATCGCCCAGAACGGCAAGCCGCCGCGCATGGTCATACATGCGCTGGCTGTCCAGCCGGCTCTGAAGGTATTCGCATCGGGCAATGGTCGAGATCGCGCCATGGAACCTTTCGTTGAGCGCGACAATCTCCTCGAGATCGCCATGCTCTGTCGCGTGCTCCATCCGGCTGACCAGCCCGGCCAGATCGGCCTTGCCACTGTCGTCGATGCGGCGGGCGGCGATCCCCGCCATTACGCCCTCCACGGCGGCGCGGGCCATCGCCATCTCGTAGGCGCGGCGCGGGCCGAACAGCACGAACACGCCCCGGCGCGCCTCGATCCGCACAAGGCCCTCGCCTTCGAGCATCCGCAGCGCATCCTTGACCGGCGTGGTGCTGATCCGGAGCAGGTCGGCCAACTCGCGCTCGTGCAGGCGCTCGCCCTCGCGGAACCGACCGGCAATGATCAGCCCGCGCAGCCGCTCGTGCACATGCTCGCGCAGGCTCCGCAGCAGATGCGGATCGACCGGCTCGATGCCGGCTCCCGGCTCGCTCGCGGATTCGCGGTGATCCCTGTCCATGGACGCCTCGCTGGAATGTCCCGGCAGAAACAGCATGTTTCAGGGCAGACTGCAATCTGAAATTTCAGATTTCAATCCATTGCGAGGCGTGTTACGGACATGCCCGGTGAAGCCCACAACCGCCGGTCCAACGGCGGATCCGACCAGGAGGAACGCGGATGAAAGACTTGTCGAAAGCCCTATTCGGCCTGCTGGCCGTCGCGGCGCTGCCCGGAGCCGCGCTGGCACAGGCGGATTACCCCTCGAAGACGGTGACGATCGTCGTTCCCTTCGCCGCCGGCGGCACCACGGACATGCTGGGGCGCATCCTCGCCGACCGGCTGAGCCAGCGCCTCAAGGGCACCTTCATCGTCGAGAACAAGGCCGGTGCGGGCGGCAATATCGGCGTCGCCTCCGTGGCGAAATCGACCCCGGACGGCTACACGCTCGGCATGGGCACGGTCTCGACGCATTCGATCAATCCGAATGTCTACAAGGCCATGCCCTATGACCATGTGAAGGATTTCATCCCGCTCTCGCTGGTCGCCTCGGTGCCGAACATCCTGCTGGTCAACCCGGAGGTGAAGGCGAACACCGTGCCCGAACTCGTGGCCTTCCTGAAATCCGAACCGGGCAAGCATGCCTTCGCCTCGTCCGGGGCCGGCACCTCGATCCATCTTGCGGGCGAATTGTTCAAGCTCGCCTCCGGCACGGATATCATCCACGTGCCGTATCGCTCCAGCGGCCAGATCACCAATGACCTGCTGGCCGGCAAGATCCTGATGACCTTCGACAACATCACCGTCGCCTGGCCGCATGTGCAGGCGGGCAAGCTGAAGGCCCTCGCCACCGCCACGCCGGAACGCCTGCCTTTCGCAAAGGACATGCCGGCGATGAGCGAGTTCTATCCCGGCTTCGCCGCCACCTCTTGGCATGGCATCTTCGCACCGGCCGGCACGCCCAAGGCCATTGCCGACAAGCTGACGGCCGAGATCCAGGCGATCCTGCGCGAGCCGGAAACCATGGAAAAGCTCACGAAGGTCGGCGTCACGTCCATCGGCTCCACGCAGGCCGAATTCGCCGACCATATCGGCAAGGAAACCGCGCGCTGGAAGGATGTGGCCGGCAAGGCCAACATCAAGCTCGACTGAGCCTGTCGAACCGATAGCGCCGGCTCCTCTCCCCGCCGGCGCCAAACGCCCCCGCATCCTCGCTGGATCGCGGGGGTTGTTGTTTCAGCCCTCGGCGATATCCGCCACGCGGCCGCCCGTCAGTCGGACGAGGTCGTCGAAGGTAAGCCGAAAGACGGCATTGGGCGTGCCGGCCGCAGCCCAGATCTCGGCATGCTGTCCGAGCGTCTCGTCGAGCAGGGTCACCAGCGGGGTCGCATGGCCGACGGGCGGGATGCCGCCGATCGCAAAGCCCGTCACCTCGCGGACGAGGCCTGCATCCGCCCGGCCGATCGGCTCGCCGAGAAGGGCCGCAACCTTCGCCTCGGACACGCGGTTCGGGCCGGAAGCAACCACAAGAACCGCCCGGCCGCTCTCGGCGCGGAAGACCAGAGACTTGGCGATCTGCGCCACGGTGCAGCCCACCGCAGCGGCGGCGTCAGCGGCTGTTCGGGTGGAAGCCTCGAATTCGAGCACCGAATAGGCCGGGCCGAGAACGGCCTGGACGCGCAAGGCGGTAGGGTTGGTGGCAGGCTTCATGGCGGAACCGGCCCCGTGCTCAGCTGGCCTTGCCTGAATTGTTGAGCACCACATCCAACTGCGGCTTGGTATTGATCGTCTGGAAGACAACGCAGTAGCGTTCTGTGAGCTTGAGCAACGAGGCCAGTTGCTCCTCGCTGGCATCCGTCTTCACCTCGAAGCGAAGGCGGATGTTCCGGAACCCGACCGGCGCATCCTTGGCAACGCCGAGCGTGCCGCGGAAATCGAGATCGCCTTCGGCAAAGACCTCCGCCGAATCCAGCGTGATGCCAAGCGCCGTCGCCACCGCCTTCAGCGTCACGCCAGCGCAGGCGACCAGCGCCTCGAGCAGCATGTCGCCGGAGCAGAGTTCGAGGCCAGAACCGCCGGTAGCGGGGTGGAGGCCGGCCTCGACCATGGCCTTGCCGGTTTCCAGCTTGCAGGTGATGCCCTCGCCCACAATGCCACGCGCCTTTAGCGTGATCACGGCCGCATCCGGCGCCTCGCGGTATTTCGCCTTGATCGGGGCCTGGAGGGCACGGAGGGCTTCGGCATCGAGACTCATATTCCAGCACCTTGGATGAGGCCGTCCTCCCGCGCGGGCGGTTCGGCCAATGTTGCGTTCAACGCTTTCAGGATGCGCCGCTTTTCCGCATCGAACGCCTCGGAATGGCGCTGGCGCGGCCGGGGAAGGGCCACCTCGAAGCTCCGGGCGATCCGCCCGGGATTGGGCTGCATGATGACGATTCGGGTGGCCAGAACAAGCGCCTCCTCGATGTCATGCGTCACCAGCACCAAGGTGGGGCGATAGCGCTCCCACAGGGTGATCAGGTGGTCCTGCAGATCCGCGCGGGTGAAAGCATCGAGAGCCGAGAAAGGCTCGTCGAGCAGCAGCACATGCGGCTCGGTCACGAGCGCCCGCGCCAACGCGACGCGCTGGCTTTGCCCGCCCGACAATTCGCGCGGCCATTTCCCGCCATAGCCGCCGAGACCGACCCGATCAAGCGCCTCGGCCACCTTGGCCTGCCGCGCCGCCGGCGACAGGGCGGCAAGGCCGAAGCCGACATTGCCGGCCACGCGGAGCCAGGGCAGCAGGCGCGGCTCCTGGAAGACGATCCCGACCAGCGGATGCGGATCGCGGATCACTTCGCCCTCAACCTCCACCGTGCCGTGGCTGGCCTGGTCGAGGCCGGAGATCAGCCGCAGCAGGGTGCTCTTGCCGCAGCCGGAACCGCCGACCAGCGCGACAATCTCGCCCTGCTGGACCGTGAGGTCGATGCCGCCAAGCGCATGGGCGCCATTGGGATAGGTCTTGCCGAGATTGCGGATCTCCAGCATGGCTCAAGCCCCTCCCGCATAGACATCCTGCCAGCGCAGGAGCGGCGCGAACAGCGCCGAGAGAAGTCCGTCGGTGATCTTGCCGAGCACGGCGAAAAGCAGGATCGCCGCCACGATCTGGTCCGGCTTGCCGAGCTGCTGGCCATCGACCAGCAGATAGCCCAGCCCTTCCGAGGCGCCCATGAATTCCGCCGCGACGACAAACATCCAGCCGAGGCCCAGCCCGCCACGCAAAGCCAGCACGAAGGACGGCAGGATCGCCGGCAGCAGGATGCGCCGCACCAATGCGAAGGGTGTCAGCCGGAACACGCGGCCGACCTCGACGATCTTGCGGTCGATGCCGAGAATGGCACCCATGATGCCGAGATAGACCGGGAAGAACACCCCCACCGCAATCAGCGCCACCTTGGAGGCTTCGAAGATCCCGAACCACAGGATGAAGAGCGGCACCCAGGCGATGGACGGCACGGCGCGGAGCCCCTGCAAGGTCGGGTCCACCAGCCGGCGGGTCAGGGTGGAATAGCCGCTCAGCGCACCGAGCAGCGTGCCCGCGAGCACGCCGAGCGCGAAACCGCTGAAGACGCGCGCGGAGGTGGCGATGATGTGCCGGAGCAGCTCGCCGCCCTGTGCCAGTTCGGCCAGAGTGGCCGCGATCCGCGAGGGCGGCGGCAGCAGCCTGCCGCTGACCAGCCCCTGCCGGACCAGCAGCTCCCACAGGATGGCCAGTACCAGAGGCAGGACGAAGCCCAGCCCGTCAGGCACGCGCCAGCGGCGCGCGGCTTTCGGCGAGGCGATTGCGCCGCGCACGGGAAGATCCGACGTCCCGGGTTCGAGATTGCTCATGGGGCCCCCTGCCCTCGCCCTGCCACATAACAACGCGGCCCGGAAGGGGCCGCGTCATGCCTTCGGTCTTGAATGGGTCAATGGGTCGCGGTCAGCAGGCTGCCATCGACGAGATCAGCAACCACAGCCCGGACATTGACATCCGCCTTGATCACGCCCGCCTTCTGGAGTGCAAGGCCCGCCTCGGTGATCGAGTCGATCTGGGCGGCGCCGATCTTCGAATGGCTGAGATCGGTGCGCTCGGAAAGCTGCTTCGCGATGACCGCTTCGGGCAATTTCGTCGCGGCCACGAGATAAGCCTTCACCTGGTCCGGATTGGCAAGCGACCAGATCCGCGCCTTCTCGTAGGTGGCAAGGACGCGGCGTACCAAAGCCGGATGATCTTTCGCGAAGGCCTCGCGGACATTGAGGATGCCCCATGTATTGGCTTCCTTCTTGCGGAAGAAGATGCTGGCCTTGTCTTCAAGCTCAGCGGCGGCCATCAGCGGGTCGAGACCGGCCCAGGCATCGACATCCTTGCGCGCCAGCGCCGTACGGCCATCGGCATGCTGGAGCAGGACAAGCGTGATGTCCTTCTCGGTCAGGCCGGCTTCCTGCAGCGCCCGGACGAGGAAGATATGCGGATCGGTGCCGCGGGTGGCGGCGACGCGCTTGCCTTTGAGATCGGCGACGCTCTTGATGCCCGTGCCCTCGCGGGTCAGCAGCGCAGTCCATTCCGGCTGGGAATAGACGTAGATCGACTTGATCGGGTTGCCGTTGATCTTCCCGATCAGAGCGGCGGCGCCGGCAGTCGAGCCGAAATCCAGCGAGCCGGCATTGAGGAATTCCAGCGCCTTGTTTGACCCGGCAGACTGGACCCAGCGGATGGTGATGCCATCCTTCTCGAATTCCTTCTCGAGCAGCTTCTGCTCCTTCAGCGCCAGCGAAACCGGGTTGTAGGTCGCCCAGTCGATCCGGATTTCCTTGGGCGGCTCGGCCGCGAGGGCGGGCACCAGCACAAGGCCGAAAGCGGCAGCGGCGAGAAGCGGGAAAGAGCGGCGGGAAAGCATCGGCGGAACCTCCATGTCGTACGGCAAAACATACGGATCGTTCCGATATTCCAAACAAAGATTTTGGAATAAGGATATTCCCAAACGTGAAATGGGCAGTTCCAGGCCGTAAATCGAACGGGCTTTCCTGCCCTCGCGCCCCGCCGCAGAATTCATTGCTTTGCCGGGGCAGGAATTTGGAAAGCCCGCCCGGGCCGGCGGAACGGGTGCAATTGCCATGGCGGAGGTTTGGTGGGCCCGGCAGGACTTGAACCTGCAACCAGACCGTTATGAGCGGCCGGCTCTAACCATTGAGCTACAGGCCCCTTGCCAGAGGCGCCCTCCTTTTTGCGTGACCGGGCCGACATTGCAAGCCCCCGGCAAGGCCAACCAGCAAGCCCCCGGAAGCGCCCCTCTTCCGAGGCGCCGGAAGGAGATACAATTCCCTGTCTGGCAGAAAATACGATATTTGTCCGAATTCTATGACCTTTGTCCTTGTCCATGGAGCGAAAGCCCCGTTCTGCCGCCTCGCGGTCGCTTTCTCGCCTCATTCGGGCATCAGACGGGCCGGCCCTGCGCCGGACATGGGGTCTGGCGCGCAACCCGAAGGAGATGCCGGTTTTGCGGATCATCCTAGGAACAGCGCTGATGGCGGGACTTGCGACCCCGGCTCTCGCGCAGAATGTCTGGCATACCAGCTATTACGGGCAGGAACTGGCCGGACGGAAAACCGCCTCGGGCGAGCGATTCAACCCGGGCGCGCTGACGGCCGCCCATCGGACGCTGCCCTTCGGCACGAAACTCAAACTCACCAATATCCAGAACGGCCGGTCGGTCATCGTCCGGATCAATGATCGCGGCCCCTTCGTGCGGGGCCGGATGCTGGATGTCTCGCGCGGCGCGGCCTCGGCCCTCGGCTTCGTGGGTCAGGGGACAGCACGCCTCAGGGTGGAAACGCTTTCTGGTTTTGCTGCGTCGTCCTCGCCGCCATCGGTTGACTTGAAGACCACGTTGGCTGCATCGGAGGTGGGAGAAACAGCCCCCCTGAATGATGCGCTGATCAATCGTGCTGACCGAGCCCTTCACAATTAGGGATATTCCCTGTCCGTCCGGACGGCTCGGCATCATGCCGCTGCCCGGCCGGACAGGATCCGCTGCTGCCGATCTCGCCATCATCCGCGCCTGGCGGCCCGGCCTCCTCCTCTCGCTGGTCGAGGCGGCGGAATGGGCCGCGCTCGGCCTCGCCGCGCTCCCGGCCAAACTTGGCGCGACGGCTGACGCATTCATCGCCTTCCCGATCCCGGATTACGGCACACCTGAGCCAGGCAGCCAGTCCGCCGCGATACTCGACACGGCAGCAGGAGCCCTCGGCGAAGGCGGGTCCGTGCTGATCCATTGCCATGGCGGGCGCGGCCGCTCCGGCATGATCGCCGCACGCCTGCTCGTCCTGGCCGGCGCGACGCCGGCAGAAGCGATCCTCGTTGTCCGTGCGGCCCGCCCGGGTGCGATCGAGACAACAGCGCAGGAAGCCTGGATCGCGACCGGCGGTTGAGGCCAGCCGCCCCGGCATGATACGAGGCGGGCGCATCCGGAGGCGACATGAGCGAGATCCTGACCCTGTTCCCCACCCGCCTCTATCGGGCCGAGCTGGACGATCCGGCTATGGTCGAGGATCTGGCCCGCACCAGCCAGGCCCTTTCCGTCGATGATGAGGCCGGCCTGAAATGGTGCCGCAAGAACGGCTATCCGGGCTACACCTCCTATGCCTCGCTCAACGATCTTCCCTGGCGCTTTCCAGAGTTCAAGGCGCTGGCGAAGCAGATCGACCCGCATGTCCGGGCTTTCGCACGGCTGCTTGAATTCGATCTCGGCGGCGGCAAGCTGGCGATGGATTCCTTCTGGGTGAACATCCTGCCGGAGGGCGGCTTCCATGCCGCCCATATCCATCCGCACAGCGTGATTTCCGGCACCTTCTATGTCGCGGTGCCGAAGGGCGCGAGCGCGCTCCGCCTCGAGGATCCGCGCCATGCCATGATGATGGCTGCCCCGCCGCGCAAGGCGAAGGCCGCCCTCGAGAACCGCGCCTTCGTCAGCATCGAGCCAAAGCCCGGCACCCTGCTGCTCTGGGAAAGCTGGCTCCGGCATGACGTGCCGATGAACCGCTCCGCCGAGGAGCGGATCTCGGTGAGCTTCAACTACAACTGGGTTTAAGCGGCGGCCCCTTGCCGGGAGGGATCCGGCACCAGCCCCGTTGACTCCAAAATACAAACCATACAGTATGGTATTGAATTTGACCGGAGGCTGAAATGAACCCCTTCCTGATCGCTGCCGCGTTTGGCGCGCTGGCCATCTGCCTTGTCCATGTCTTCGCCGGCGGGCGCCATATCGTCCGGCCGCTGCTGGCGGATACCCACCTGCCACGCATGTCGAAATGGACGCTCTACATGTGCTGGCATTTCGTGACGATCACGCTGGCCGGCATGGCCGTTGCATATCTCGTCGCCGCACAGCCCGAGGGGAACCGCACCCTCGCGCTCTTTGCCACCGGCGCGGCCGCGCTTTACGCGCTGACGAATATCGGCATGAATGTCGCGCTGGGTCTTCGGCATGCCCGCCACCCGCAATGGATGATGTTCACGCCTTTGGCTGCCCTCGGGGCGGCAGGGCTCTGGATCTAGCGATCATGCAGCCAACCGGTCGGATGAAGAAGGCGGACTGGCTGGATCTCGGCATTTCCCTTCTGGCCGAATCGGGGCCGGATTCCCTGACGATCGACACGGCCTGCCAGAAGGCCGGCCGCTCGAAGGGCTCGTTCTACCACCATTTCGAGACGATCGATGCCTATCTGCTGGCTTTGGCCGAGGCCTGGCGCGAACGGCATACCGAGGCCGTGATGCGGCAGGTGAAGGACGCCGGCACGGCGGAAGACAGGCTCGAAGCCCTCAACATTGCGACAAGCCTGCTCGACCAGCGGATCGACCAGGCCATCCGTGCCCTCGCGGCCCGCCATCCCGGCATCGCCGAGATCTGCACCCTGGTGGACCGGCACCGCACCGGTTTCCTCGCCCGCCTTCATGAAGAGGCGGGCACCCCGCCGGAAACGGCGCGCGTGCTGGCCCGGATCGAATATGCGGCCTTTCTCGGCCTGTCGATCCTCGAACCCGCCTCGACGCCCGCCGAAAGGCAGGCGCTCTACCGGCACTTCCTCGCGCTTCTGAAGCGCTGAGCGTCAGACCGCCGGCACGGGGCGCGGGCGGCCTTCCTCATCGATCGCCACGAAGGTGAAGGTGGCATCTGTCACCTTCTCGCGCTGATGCGTGATGAAGCGTTCGGCCCAGGCCTCGATATGGATTTTCATCGAGGTCCGGCCGATCTTCTCGACCTCGGTATAGACGCAGAGCACGTCGCCCACCTTGACCGGGCGGATGAAGGTCATCGCATCGACGGCGACTGTCACGACGCGCCCGCGTGACCGGCCGACACCGCAGATGCCGCCGGCCTGGTCCATCCGGCTCATCACCCAGCCGCCGAAAATATCGCCATTGGCATTGGTATCCGCCGGCATCGCGATGGTGCGGACCGTCAGCTCGCCGCGCGGCGTTTCCGTGGGTTCAGCCATGTCCGAGTTCCTCGCAGACGATCCGCGCCCCGCGCGACAGGGCCGCCAGCTTGCCATAGGCCACGGCGGTCGACATCGGCGCCATGCCGCAATTGGTGCAGGGGAAGAGCTTCTCCGGCGCAACGAACTTCATCGCCTGCCGGATCGTTTCCGCCACCTGTTCCGGTGTCTCAACTGTATCGGAGGCCACATCGATGCAGCCGACCAGCACATCCTTGCCGTCGAGCAGCCGGATCAGGTCCATCGGCACGCGGGAATTGCGGCATTCGAGGCTGACCTGATCGATCTTCGACCGCGCGATAACCGGGAAGGTCTCCTCGTAATGGCGCCACTGGTCGCCAAGGCCGGCCTTCCAGTCGATATTCGCCTTGATGCCATAGCCGTAGCAGATATGGACCGCCGTGGTGCAGGTCAGGCCCTGCGCCGCACGCTCGAGCGCCGCCATGCCCCATTCCGCCACCTGCGGCATGTAGACATTCCAGGCCGGCTCGTCGAACTGGATCACATCGACGCCCAGAGCCTGCAATTCGAGGGCTTCCTCGTTGAGCACGGCTGCGAACGCCATGGCGAGGTCCTCGCGGCGGCCATAATGCACATCGGCGATGGTATCGACGATGGTCATCGGCCCCGGCAGCGTAAATTTCAGCCCGCCCTTCCGGTGCGCGCGCGCTGCCATCGCCTCGGCACGATGAACCGGCGCCTTCCGCCGGATCGGACCGACAACCGTGGGGACTTCCGCATTGTAGCGGTTGTTGCGGATGCCCATCACCGTTTTCCGGTTGAAGTCGATCCCGTCGAGATTGGCGAGGAAGCCATGCACGAAATGCACGCGCGCCTGCTCGCCATCCCCAACGATGTCGATCCCCGCATCCTCCTGCAGTTTCACCGCGAGGATGGTCGCATCGAGCTTGGCCTGATCGAGAAGGGCGCCTTCAAGCCGCCAGGGCGCCCAGAGCTTTTCGGGCTCGGCCAGCCAGCCCGGCTTGGGCAGCGAACCGGCAATCGTGGTCTTCAGCATGGTTGTCCCCCGGAAACGTCAAGCGGCCAGACCTGTCGCGCCGGAAGCGATCCGTCAAGGTCAGCCGGGCGGCCTGCGCACGATTCCGTCCTTGATGAAGACCCGGAACGGCGTTGTTCCCTGAGCCGATCCGTCCTTGGCACGCCAGCGCCCCTCGGTGCAGAGGATCCCGCCGGCCACCGGCACGGCCGTGAACTCGGCCTCGTTGAGGAAGGTGCCGCCCTGCGGCCCCGGGATGATGACGGTGAAATCGGTGGTGCATTTGCCCGCAGCAACGACCGGCTGGTAGCGGTCGATCATCACGCCACCGCCGCCGGTGCTTTCGAACGGATTGGTCAGGACCGGCCAGCTCTCATAGGCTTCCGAGGCGGAAACAGCCTTCCCGACCATCGTCGCGAGGATGATTCCGAGCACGAGGACGGCGCCGGCATAGATCAGGCGAAACATGAAAACCTCCTGTTGTTTCCCCTGAAACACGCGAGGAGGGCAATCGGATGCATTGATCAGGCCGCAGCCATCCGCATTGCCGCGCGCTGCCGCCAGATCAGATAGCCCACGACGAGCAGGTTGACCGCATTCCACGCCACGCCGTTGAGGAAGGCGAGCCGGTAGGATTGCGTCCAGTCGAAGATGACACCGGAAATGTAGCCCCCGAAGGCCATGCCGAAAATCGTGGCCGAGACCACGAAGCCGATCCGCGCCCCGGCCTCGCGCGGGGGCAGGAATTCCCGGCAGATCACGGCATACATCGGCACGATGCCGCCCTGGAACAGCCCGAAAATCCCGGAAATGATGTAGAGCGAGGATAGCCCGTTGAAGAAGAGATAGAGCAGCAGCGCCGTGCCCTGCATGATCGACCCGATCAGCAGGGTGGCCGCGCCGCCGATCCGGTCGGAGACGATGCCGGATCCGATCCGGCTGATGATGCCGAGAAACAGCATCAGCGAAAGCATTTCCGCCCCGCGCGCCGCGCCATAGCCGAGATCGCCGCAATAGGCGACGAGATGGACCTGCGGCATCGACATGGCAACACAGCAGGCAAAGCCGGCCACGATCAGCAAAGCCTGCAGCATGCCGGGCGACATGCCGAGATCCGCCCGCGCGACCTCGGTGGCGGATTCAGCCGCCGCATAGACCTTCTGGGACGGGCGCCGCTTGAACAGGAAAGCCAGCGGGATCACCGTCAGCCCGACGATGATGCCGATGACGATATAGGTGTTGCGCCAGCCGATTTCCGGCATCGCATAGCGGATGAAAAGCGGCCAGACCGTGCCGGCAAGATAGTTCCCGCTCGCGACGACCACCACCGCGAAGCCCCGCCGCTTGACGAACCAGTGCGAGATATCGGCGATCATCGGTGCGAAGCCCGTGCCCGCCCCAACCCCCACCAGCAGCCCGTGCAGGAGGGTAAAAGTAGTCAGGTTCGGCGCGAGCCCGCCGAGGATGAAGCCGGCCGCGAGGCAGCCGCCGGCGATCAGGATCGGCGGGACGATCCCGGTCCGGTCGGACATCCGCCCGAGCACGATAGTGCCGAAGGCGAAGCCGAACATCGTGAAGGTGTAGGGCAGCGACGCCGCGCTCCGATCGACGCCGAACTCGGTTTGCACCTGCGGCAGCACGACGACAATGGCCCACATGCCGACACCGGCAATGGTGGCAACAAGCAGGGCCAGCCAGAGCCGCACCGTCGCATAGGGGCCATCGGGAGCGAAACGGTCGGCGGCAGGGGCGCTTGCAGGGGAATCCATGATGCGTGGAGCCTCCCCCGGCAGAAGGGGCAAGTCAAATGCCGAAATGTGATCGGCCCATTCGAAGGCGTGATCGAAACCACCCCCGGCGATTGCTTCGCGATGCCGGATTGCCCATATGTCGGCCATGGCTTGGGATTCGGAAGACCCTTCGAAAAAGCGGGGCTATCATCACGGCAACCTCCGCGAGGCGCTGATCGACGCCGCCCTCCGCCTGATTGGCGAGAAGGGGCCCGGCGGCTTCACCGTTGCCGAGGCGGCGCGGGCGGCTGGCGTATCCCCCGCCGCCCCTTACCGCCATTTCCGCGACCGCGACGAATTGCTGGCCGATGTCGCCAAACGCGGCTTCGAGGCCTTCACAGCCCGGCTGCAGGCAGCATGGCAGAACGGCCAGCCCAATCCGCGCGACGCACTGATGCGCGTCGGCCATGCCTATCTCGCTTTCGCGCGCCAGCAGCCGGCAGCCTATTCGGCCATGTTCGAATCGGGCCTGCCGATGGCCAGCCATCCCGAACTCCATGCCGCCGGCGAGGCGGCCTTCGCCATCCTGCGCGAGGGCTGCGAGGCGGTTCTCGCCACGCTGCCGGCCGAGCGGCGCCCGCCGGCGCTCATGGTTGCGCTGCATGTCTGGTCGATGTCGCATGGGGTTGCCAGCCTCTTCGCGCGGGGAGATGCCGCGCGGCGCCCGGTGCCGATGTCGCCGGAGGACCTGCTCGAGGCCGGCGTGCTCGTCTATTTCGACGGACTGCACACCGGCAGCGCGTGACATGCCGAACCTTTCCAAAATGTCATGATGCCCGCTCTTGACGAAAGGCGGGAGACATCGCATCTATGTAAATGTGATTTACATTCACATTGAGGAGAGACGGATGTCTGGAATGGTGGCGCGCCTGGATGATTGGGGCAAACCGGCATGGATTGCCGCGATGATCGCCGGATTCGTGCTGTTCTGGCCCATCGGGCTCCTGATTTTGGGTTACATGATCTGGAGTGGTCGCATGGGATGCAACAGCCAATGGGGCGCATGGGGCGAAAACCGCCGGGCGCGCTGGGAACAGAAAATGGAACGGATGCGCGAGAAGATGGACCGCTGGTCGGCCTATCGCGACAGCGCCGCGGGTTCGGGCTTCCGCCCGACCGGCAACCGGGCCTTTGACGAATACCGGTCGGAGACGATCCGCCGGCTGGAAGAAGAGGCAACGCAGTTCCGCGATTATCTCGAGCGGCTGCGCCACGCCAAGGACAAGGCCGAGTTCGACCGCTTTATGGAAGATCGCCGCAACCGCAAGCCTGCCGAAGGCCCGGATGAGCCGGAACCGCGCCCGGCCATGTAAGGGCAAGGCGCGAGGCTCGATCCCTTGGAACAATGCAATGGCCCGGCAGCAAAAGCTGCCGGGCTTTATCGTCACATCCGGAAAGCCGGTTCAGCCGGCCTCGCAGCGCCGGTCAGGCTCAGCGCGCCTTGACCGCATGATCGGGAAAATCACTGAAAATCCCGTCCACGCCCAGCGCATAGAACGCCTTGTATTCGGCAGTCGGATCACCCTTGAAATTCGAGGCGAGGCGGCGCGACTCCGACCGGAAGGTCCAGGTATGGACAAACAGGCCGAGGGCATGGGCGTTCTTCACCAGATCGGAGGGCGGCATCAGCACCCGATCCTGCTCGTCGATCTTGCCATCGGCATTGAGGTCTTTCGGCTTGCCATCCGCGCCGATTTCCTGCTTGCCGGCAAGGATATAGGGCTTCCACGGCCCCACACCATCGGCATAGGTCCTGATTTCAGCGAGGCCTTCCTTGGTGACGAGATCGGCGAAGGTCTTGGAATTGCCGGTAATCACAAAGTCATAGGGTTTGTCATAGGGCGCGGCGAGCACGATCTTGCCATCCTTGTCCACATCGTCGGCATCGACCAACTGGACGAGCCGGACATTGGTGCGCGTCCGCAGATACTTGAGGTTCGCCACCTCGAAGCTCTGGATGATCACCGGCGAGGTTTTTTCGGTCCAGCCGGCCGCCTTGATCTGCGCAACCAGGCGATCCTCCAGTGGCAGGCCGACAGCCGAATGCAGGCTCGGATGCTTGGTTTCCGGATACACGCCGATCACCCGTCCCAGCCGCGCACTCTCCGCCTTGGCGAGGTCGATCACCTCCTGGAAGGTCGGGACCCTATACTTGCCGTTATGGCTCTGGTCGCGCTCCTTCAGCGGCTGAACCGCGCGCAGCGTCCGGATCTCTGCCAGCGTGAAATCGAAGGCGAACCATTCATCGGTATCCACGCCATCCACTTTCACCTTCCGCTTGCGGCTGGCGAATTCCGGCTTGGTCGAGACATCGGTTGTGCCGCCGAGCATCGGCTCATGCCGGGCGATCAACTCACCATCCTTGGTTACCACGAGATCCGGCTCGATGAAGTCGGCGCCCATCTCGATCGCCTTCCGGTAGCTCTCGAGCGTATGGTCCGGCAGATAGCCCGAGGCTCCGCGATGCCCGACAACCAGCGGCGGCTTGCCATCAAGGGTCGGATGTTGTGCCTGCGCTGGCAGAATTGCGCTGGCCGTCATGACGACAAGTGCGGCCGTTATCGTTCGGGTCAGGGTCATCGCATCCTCCGAATGTTCACCTGCCCCTTCTTGGTCCGCCCGGATGACAGACCGATCACAACGCGATGACAGCCAGGCAACAGCGTGGGGCGATGCTACCCTGCCTGGCGGGGCGGAACCGCGCCATTGGCCAGTTGCGCTTCGATCCGCTCCAGCGAATCCGCCATCTGTTCGATCCGGGCCCGGTCGAGCCGATCATGCAGGGCCATGATCTCCAGTTCCGCCTTGAGGTTGACCTCGTAATCATGGAGCGCCTCAAGCCGGTCCCGCGTCGCCTGGCGGTTCTGGCTCATCATGATGATCGGCGCCTGGATGGCGGCCAGCGTCGACAGCACCAAGTTGAGGAGGATGAAGGGATAGGGATCGAAGGCGCGCGTGGCCATCACGATATTGGCGCCGATCCACAACGCCATCACCGAGCCAAAACCGATGATGAAGGGCCAGGAGCCGCCCCAATAGGCCACCTTGTCGGCCACGCGTTGGCCAAAAGTCAGGTTTTCCTCGTAATCGACACTCCAGTTCTGCGAGGCCGACAGCCTTTTGGCGATATGCTCCAGGGCACGCCGATCCCGCGCGGGCAAATCTTCCGCTCCCTCGGCGATCAGGCGTTCCGCCAGTTGCCGGATCGTGGCGGACACCGGCTAGCGCTCCTGCACGGCAAGCCGTGCGCCCAGCAGCACGAAGGCCGCTGCAAAGCTGCGGCGCAGCCAGGCCATCACGGAAGGCCGGCTGACGACATGGTCGCGCATCGCCGCCGCGAAAAGCCCGTAGAATGCGAAAACCACGAAGGTCATCGCCATGAAGACGCCGCTCAGCAGCAGCATCTCCATCATCGGGCTGGCGGCATTCCGGTCCATGAATTGCGGCAGGAACGCCACGAAAAAGATCGAGAGCTTGGGGTTGAGCAGGTTGAGCGCGATCCCGTCGACCAGCACCCGCAAGGTCGAGCGCGGCGTCGAATCGGCATCGACCCGCATCGCGCCCCGCTCCTTGAGGGTCTGCCACGCCATCCACAGGAGATACGCGACGCCGGCATATTTCACGAGGTCGAAGAGGAGTGCCGAGGCATGGAGCAGCGCCGTCAGCCCTGTCATCGCGGCGGCGAGATGCGGCAGGATGCCGAGCGTGCAGGCAAAGGCCGCGACCACGCTGGCCTTCCCGCCCCGCCCGAGGCCGGTGGCGATGCTGTAAACCGCGCCGGTGCCAGGCGAGGCGACGACAATGAAGGTGGTGATCCAGAATTCGAGGGTCATGGCAGCTCCTGATCGCAAGCACTTGCCATCAGGGTTTCATGCCCGGCCTCGATTGTCGAGGAGGTCGGACCGAGCCTAGAGTCCGTCGACGATGCCGCCGAGAATCGACCCGGCCATGTCAAGGCCGGCAGCACAGACCTCGCCGACAGCATCGCCCACCGAGTGGCCGAGAATATAGAGTTTCGAGCCCGGCTGTCCGCTCCGGCCTTCTTCCTCCGCGTCAGGCTCAACAGCGTCAAGCGTCGGGGCAGCCTTCGGATCAATCATGATGTTCTCCTGCATCTCGGATATCCGCAAACAAAAAGGGCGGGTTTGCGGCCCGCCCTTGTCAAATGCACGTCCGGGAAGCGCCGGATCAGTTGTCGAGGAAGCTCCGCAGCTTCCGGCTCCGGCTCGGATGCTTGAGCTTGCGCAGGGCCTTCGCCTCGATCTGGCGGATACGCTCGCGCGTGACGCTGAATTGCTGGCCGACTTCCTCGAGCGTGTGGTCGGTATTCATGCCGATGCCGAAGCGCATGCGCAGCACGCGCTCCTCGCGCGGGGTGAGCGAGGCGAGAACGCGCGTCGTCGTCTCGCGGAGATTCGACTGGATCGCGGCATCGATGGGCAGGATCGCGTTCTTGTCCTCGATGAAATCGCCGAGATGCGAATCCTCCTCGTCGCCGATCGGGGTTTCGAGGGAGATCGGCTCCTTCGCGATCTTCAGGACCTTGCGCACCTTTTCCAGCGGCATGGCCAGCTTTTCAGCCAGTTCTTCCGGGGTCGGCTCGCGGCCGATCTCGTGCAGCATCTGGCGCGAGGTGCGAACGATCTTGTTGATCGTCTCGATCATGTGCACCGGAATGCGGATCGTGCGGGCCTGATCGGCGATCGAGCGGGTAATGGCCTGCCGGATCCACCAGGTTGCATAGGTCGAGAACTTGTAGCCGCGGCGATACTCGAATTTGTCGACGGCCTTCATCAGCCCGATATTCCCCTCCTGGATCAGGTCGAGGAATTGCAGGCCACGATTGGTGTATTTCTTGGCGATCGAGATCACGAGGCGCAGGTTGGCCTTCGTCATCTCGTCCTTGGCGATCCGCGCCTCGCGCTCGCCCTTCTGCACCTGCGTGACGATCTTGCGGAACTCGATGATCTCGAGGCCGGTCTCGCTGGCCAGGGCCTGGATCTCGCCGCGGATATCCTTGATCCGCTCGAGTTCGTTGGCCACCACTTCCTTCCACCCCTTGGTGGTGAATTTGGAAACGCGCAGGATCCATTTCGGATCGAGTTCCGCGCCCTGGTAGTTCTTCAGGAACTCGACGCGGTCGACGCCATAGCTTTCGGCCAGCCGCAGCAGCTTGCTCTCGAGGCCGATCAGCCGCTTGTTGATGTCGTAGAGCTGCTCCACCAGCGCGTCGATGCGGTTCTGGTTCAGCGAGAGCGACTTCACATCGGCGATGATGTCGTCCTTGAGCTTCTTGTACTTGCGCTCCTGGGCCGGCGAGAGCTTGGTCGATTGCAGGCGGTTCTCGATATCCTGGTCCTGCAGGCGGCGGAGCTTCTTGTAATTGTCGGCCACGCGCCCGAACGTCTCGAGCACGCGCGGCTTCAGCTCGGCTTCCATCGCCGAGAGCGAGACGCCGCCATCGAATTCATCGTCGAAGGAATCAGGCTCCGGCGGGGCTTCCACCTCGTCGCCATCCTCGTTGACGACCCGCGCTTTCGGCTCGTCGGAGAAATCATCCGGCTCGCCCTCGACCTTGGGCGCGCCCTTGCCGTCCGGACCGGCATAGGTGGCCTCGAGATCGATGACATCGCGCAGCAGCGTCTTGCCTTCCTCCAGTTCATCCCGCCAGATGATAATGGCCTGGAAGGTCAGCGGGCTCTCGCAGAGCCCGGCAATCATCGCCTCGCGGCCAGCCTCGATGCGCTTGGCAATCGCGATCTCGCCCTCGCGGGAGAGCAGGTCGACGGCGCCCATCTCGCGCAGATACATGCGGACAGGGTCATCCGTCCGGTCGAGCGGCTCGGACGAGCGCTCCGACTTGACCACCGCCGTCGAGCGCGGCGCGGGCTCCTCGCCATCCTCGGCATCGTCGTCGGCGGCATCGGCGGCCGGCGCTTCGCCTTCCTCCGTTTCCTCGTTCTCGACAACGTTGACGCCCATCTCGTTGAACATCGCGAGGATGTCCTCGATCTGCTCGGAATTGACCTCTTCCTGCGGCAGGACGGCGTTGATCTCGTCGATCGTCACATAGCCGCGCTTCTTGGCAAGCTTGATCAGCCGTTTGACGGCCGCATCCGAAACATCGATCAGGGGAGCATCAGGCGTATCGGCGCCGGAATTCGCCGCTTCTTCTTTTTTGATGGGTTTGGTCGCCATTCCGTCAGGTCCTGAAGCCTCGGGGTAACACGACCCCTACCAGAGCCGACTCCGCCAACGATCTGTCGTTAACGCAAAGCCGCTTAATGATCTATTATCCACGCCGGGCCTGTCATGCCCCGCCGGCTGCCCCGGGCACCGCCATGCCGAGCGTGGACCGCCCCTCAATCTGTCGCCTATTCCGTTTCGAGCAAGGCCTCCCGTCGCTGGACAAGTGCCTTGAGCCTCTCGAACCTCTCCTCGCCCCCGTTAACAGCAAAATCAAGAGAAACCGAGTCTATTTCGCTATGTAGGAAGGATTGGCGCGCATGCAAGTGGGCAGCCTCGCGCCAGGCCGCCGTGACATGGTCGATCGCGGCCCCCGGCCCGGCCCAGGTTTCGACCGCCGCAGCCTCTTCCAGCTGCCGGATCGCCGGCGCCAGCCCCTTCCCGGCAAGGGCATGTTCCAGCGATTCGCGGGTTTCCGCCCCCGTCCCGCCTCGGGCCGCGAGGTCGAGCAACCCGGCACGGATCTGCCGCGCGACCCCGCTGTCGAACAGCAATTCGGCAAAGGTCTCCGCTTCCTGCTCGATGAGGCCGGGGTGATGCACCATGGCCAGAACGAGCGCCGCCTCGCGGGCGGGAATGCCCGTCTGGCTCCGGAAAAGCGGGCTGCGCTTCAGCAATTCACTCGCCACCAGCGGCAGCTGTATGCCGGAATCGCCCTGCCCGTAACGCCCGCGGCCGCGCGGCCCGGAACGACCGCCGGCGCGCATATCCTGCCGCTGCGGCTGGAACCGGGCCTGAAGCCGCTCGCGCATGGCCTGCCGGTAATGGCGCTTGAGGTCCTCGTCGCCGATCTGCGCCACCGCGCCGAACAGGCGCTTCTCGCAATCGGCGCGCTGCTCGGGCGTTTCGAGCGGCGAGCGGGCCATTTCGCGCTCGAACAGCACATCGACCAGCGGGCGCGGCTTTTCCAGGGCCTGCCGCAGGGCATCGGGACCGCGGCTGCGCAGCAGGTCATCCGGGTCCTGCCCCTCGGGCAGGAAGCAGAACCGCAGCGACTTGCCGGGCGCGAGCCCCGGCAGGGCCACGTCGATCGCCCGGTAGGCTGCACGCAGGCCGGCCTTGTCGCCGTCGAAACACAGGACAGGCTCCGGCACGAGGCGCCAGATCATCGCCAGCTGGTCATAGGTCAGCGCCGTACCGAGCGGCGCCACGACATGGCCGATCCCGGCCCGGTCAAGTGCGATCGCATCGACATAGCCCTCGACGACGAACAGCGTTCCCGCGTCATGGGCCGGCTTGCGCGCCTTGTCGAGATTGTAGAGCGTCCCGCCCTTGTGGAAGATCGGCGTCTCGGGCGAGTTCAGATATTTCGCCTGCGCATCCTTCTGCAGCGCGCGGCCGCCGAAGGCGATGATCCGCCCGCGTGGATCGGCGATCGGGAACATCACCCGGTCGCGGAACCGGTCATAGGCCACGGCCTCGCCATCGAGCTGGATGAGCAGGCCCGCCTCGACCATCACCTCCGAGGGCACATCCTTTCCGGCGAGATAATCGCGCAGGCCATATCGGTCGGGCGGCGCATAGCCGATGCCGAACCGTTCGGCCACCGCGCCCACCAGCCCGCGCCCGGTGCAGTAATCCCTCGCCTCGCGCCCCTTCGGCCCGCGCAATTGCTCGCGGAAATAGGTCGCGGCCAGTGCCATCGCCTCGTGCAGGCCGGCACGCTTGCGCTCGCGCTGCTCTGTCTCCGCCGTCGCGACCGGCAGCACGACCCCGGCCTCGGAGGCGAGCCGCTCCACCGCCTCGGCGAAGGACAGCCCCTCCGCCTCCATCAGGAAGGTGAAGATGTCGCCGTTCCGGCCGGAGGAAAAATCGAACCAGGCCTGTTTCTGGTCATTGACGAAAAAGGACGGCGTCCGCTCGGCATTGAAAGGCGAGAGTCCCTTCCATTCGCGACCCGCCTTCTGCAATTTCACGCGCCTGCCCACCACCGCCGAGACCGGCAGCCGGGACTTGATGTCCTCCAGAATCGAGGGCGGATAGCGCATGATACGACACTGCCTCCCTCGTCTGCATCAGCAACAGATGCGTGCATAATCCCCGCTATCCACAGGGTGGCCTTGATAGGCAGGGGAAGGCCGCCCCCTTGGCGACCTCACTTAACTCGCTGCAAAATATAAGATAACAAAAAACTATCAGGCTAGCTTGACAGCGCCGCCTTCACGAGGCCGCTCGCCTTGCCGAAATCCATCTGGCCGGTGAAGCGCTCCTTCAGATGGGCGATCACCTTGCCCATATCCTTCATGCCCGCAGCGCCGGTTTCGGTGATGGCGGCGGAGATAGCGGCCTTCGTCTCGGCCTCGTCGAGCTGTTTGGGCAGGAAGCTCTGGATGACAGCGATCTCGCCTTCCTCGGTCTCGGCGAGTTCAGGGCGGTTATTGTCCCGGTAGATCGTCGCCGATTCCTGCCGCTGCTTGATCATCTTCTGGAGCAAGGACAGGATCTCGTCATCGGTCGCCTGCGTCTTGCCGGCACCGCGGGCCTCGATATCCTTGTCCTTGATCGCGGCCTGGATCAGCCGCACCGCCGCGAGCCGCGCCTTGTCGCCGGCCTTCATCGATTCCTTGAGGGCGGTGGTGAAAAGATCGCGCATCGTGGTCTCCCTGCCGGCACGAATGCCGGAAATGCCCCGCAGACGGGAATTGACGTCGTGGCGCGGGTTCCTTATCGAACCCGGAATGCCGTCGCGCCGAGCCGAACTGGCTCCGGCCCAATCCCACGAGCAACTGCCATGACAAAGCCGGGCCTGCAATCCGAAAATCGCGACACCGCGCCTGCGCCCTGGGTGGAGTTCCGCCCGACTGCGCTCCTTGTTCTCGCCGACGGCACGATGATCGAGGGCACCGGCATCGGCGCGACCGGCGAGGGCCGCGGCGAGATCTGCTTCAACACGGCCATGACCGGCTATCAGGAGATCCTGACCGACCCCTCCTATTTCGGCCAGATCATCACCTTCACTTTCCCGCATATCGGCAATGTCGGCGTGAACGAGGAAGATATCGAGACGGTCAACATGGCCCGCACCGCCGCCACCGGCATCGTGCTGGCGACGGACATCACGGATCCCTCGAATTACCGCTCCACGCGTGATCTCGATTCCTGGCTGAAGACGCGGAACATCGTCGGCATTGCCGGGATCGATACCCGCGCGCTCACGGCCCTGATCCGCGACAAGGGCATGCAGAACGCCATCATCGCCCATGACCCCGATGGCTTCTTTGACCGCAAGGCCCTGCTCGCTGCGGCGAAGACCCTGCCTTCGATGGCCGGGCTGGACCTTGTCCCCGCCGTCACCGGCAGCCAGCGTTATGGCTGGACCGAGACCCGCTGGGTGTGGAACGAGGGCTATGGCGAACAGACGGACCCGGAATTTCACGTCGTCGCGCTCGATTACGGCGTGAAGCGCAACATTCTCCGCCTGCTGGCCGAGCGCGGCTGCAAGGTCACCGTCCTGCCGCCGAACGCGCCCGTCGCCGACGTTCTGGCGCTGAAACCGGATGGCGTCTTCCTCGCCAACGGCCCGGGCGATCCGGCCGCGACGGGCCTTTACGCCGTGCCGAATATCCGCGCGATCCTCGATGCCCGCATCCCGACCTTCGGCATCTGCCTCGGCCACCAGATGCTGGCCCTCGCCATCGGCGCCCGCACCATGAAGATGGCGCAGGGCCATCACGGCGCGAACCACCCGGTGAAGGAGCACGCCACCGGCAAGGTCGAGATCGTCTCGATGAACCATGGCTTCGCCGTGGATCCGAAAACGCTGCCAGACAATGCCGAGGAAACCCATGTCTCGCTGTTCGACGGCTCGAATTGCGGCCTCCGCCTGAAAGACCGCCCCGCTTTCTCGGTGCAGCAGCATCCGGAAGCCTCGCCCGGTCCGCAGGACAGCCACTATCTGTTTGACCGTTTCGTCGACATGATGCGCGCGGCGCGCCGCTGAAAGGCCGGCGCCGCCACGCCACGGGGTGCCCGCCATGCGCAGCTGGATCGAGTTCTGGAATGCCGATAACCCGATCTATGTGAATGATCGGCACAAGCTGCTGCATTACCGGGGCATCGCCTCGGATATCCGCGACCTCCTCCCCGGCGAGGACGATACCGTCCTCGATTTCGGCTGCGGCGAGGCGCTCTCGGCAGGCCTCGTTGCCGCCCGCTGCCGCAAGCTGATCCTCGTCGATGCCGCCTCGACAGTCCGCGAGAAGCTCACCGCGCGCTTCGGCGAAATCCGCGCCATCCAGGTGCTGGCACCGGAGGATTTGAACGGGCTCGCCGATGGCAGCATCGACCTGCTCGTCGTGCACTCGGTGGCGCAATACGTGTCGAAGCCGGATTTCGCGACGCTGATCCACGATCTCGCCCGGTTGTTGCGTCCGGGCGGAACGCTGATCCTCGGCGATATCCTCCCCGTCGGCCTTTCGCCGCTCGTCGATGCGCGCGCCTTGCTGGCCTTCGGCTGGCAAGGTGGCTTCCTCATCCCGGCTCTGGCCGGCCTCGTGAAGACGGCCCTGTCCGATTACCGCCGGATCCGGCAGGAACTCGGCCTCACCCATTACGAGGAAGCCGAGATCCTCGCCTTGCTGGACAAGGTGGGGCTGACCGCCCGCCGGCTCGAGCGCAATCTCGGCCATAACCAGGCCCGGATGGCCTTCGCCGCCGTCCGCTTCACCGAACCCAAGGCCGACTGACCCCTCAGCCCCGGTCGCGGAAGCTCCAGTATTTATGGGCGAAAAAGCTCCAGAGCAGCACAATTCCCGTCGTCAGCAGCTGCGACGGGATATAGTGCCAGTCGAGCAGGCGCAGGAACACGCTCATCAATGCCGTGGTCAGGCCGAGGCCGATCAACGCCACCACGGCGAAGCGCCAGCCCGCCTCGAGATGGCCGCGCTCCGCGTCGTAGGTGAGCAGGCGGTTCAGGCCGTAGGAAAGCAGCCCGCCTGCAAGATAGCCGGCCATCGTAGCCAGCACGGCATCGACCTTCCGCCATTCGACGAGAAAGATCAGCAGGCCGTAATGAACGACGGCCGCGAGGAGGCCGACGCCGAAGAACGACTTGAACTGGCGCAGCAGCCGGCGCCAGCCGCGATCGGGCGGAACAGCTTCGCCGGTCATGGGCCGCCCCGCGCCCAGGGCCCGCGCTTCTCGACGATATCGGTCAGGGATTCCCGGTCTGCGATGGCCTGCGGTGGCCCGAGCGGAATGTGCCCGCCGGCATGGGCCTGGAGGGCCTGGATGCGCTTGGTGATCGAGGGATGGGTCGAGAAGATATCGGCGAAATCATCCGGGTCATTCTCGATGCACATATCCATGATGCCCGAGGGCACGCCCTCGATATCGGCCCGACCGGAGATCTTGAGCAGGGCCGAGATCATGGCATCGGGGTTTTTCGTCAGTTCGACCGCACCGGCATCGGCGAGATATTCGCGGCTGCGCGACAGCGAGAACCGGATCAGCACGGCGAGGAACCAGGCCAGCAGCATGATCACCGCCCCGACAAGCAGCGCGAAGCCACGGCCCTTGTTATCGCTGCTTCCGCCGCCACCGCCAAAGCGGAAACGACCGCGGACGAGCAGTTCCCCGAAAAACGAGATCACCCCGGCGATCAGGACCGCGATGATCATCAGGCGCACATCCTGGTTGCGGATATGCGTCAGCTCATGCGCGAGCACGGCCTCCAGTTCGGCATCGTCCAGCGCCTCCATCAGGCCGGTCGTCACGCTGATCTGGTACTGCTTCTCGGTCACGCCGCTGGCGAAGGCATTGAGAGCCGCGCTTTCGATGACGGCCAGCCTGGGAACCGGCATCCCGCGGGAAATGCACAGCGTTTCCAGAAGGTGATAGAGGCGCGGATGGCTCTCGCGCGTCACTTCCTGCGAGCCGGTCGCCCAGGCGATCATCGTGGTGTTGAACGCAAAGCCGATGCCGACCCAGATCGTGGCCAGAATGAAGGCCACCGGCAGGTAGCTCCAGAACTGGCGCCACGCATAGGAGAGGATGCGGTAGAACGGCGCGTTGAACCGCGCCGCATCGAACACCAGCGTCAGCGCGAAGGTGACAGCCGCCACCAGCACGAACAGGCTCGCCAGCAGGAACCAGGACCGCCAGCGGTTGTTCCGGATATGGGTGTAGAGGCCGAATGCCTGCCCCATTTCGGTGCCCTTCGCATCTTGGCTTGAAGGCTCCGGCTCCGAGCCGGATCACCCACGCCAGGGTTTCCTCTTTCAGCAAGTCCCCGCGATCAGGCGCTGATCGCCTGATCGCGTGCCATCATCGGCCTGCTCAGAACTTGATGTCCGGGGCCTTGTCGAGCTGCGTCCGCGCGGTTTCGCCGACATCGAAGAAGGTCCGCTCGCTGAAGCCGAAATTCCGCGCGACAAACACCATCGGGATCGACTGGATCGCCGCATTGTATTCGCTGACCGCGTTGTTGAAGAACCGGCGGGCCGCGGCCAGCTTGTCCTCGATGGTCCCGAGCTGGGCCTGCAGGTCGAGGAAGTTCGTGTTGGCCTTGAGGTCCGGATAGGCCTCGGACAATGCGATCAGGCGGCCGAGTGCGCCGGAAAGGCCCTTCTCCGCCTCGGCCATGTCGGCCGGACCCTGCGCGCTGATCGCGGTATTGCGGGCGCGGATCACCGCATCCAGCGTTTCCTTCTCATGGCTGGCATAGCCCTTCACCGTCTCCACGAGATTGGGGATCAGGTCATGCCGCTGCTTGAGCTGCACATCGATATCCGCGAAGGCCTGGTTGGCCCGCTGGTTCATGGCCACGACGCCGTTGTAGCTCATCAGCAGCCAGCCGATCACCAGCACAATCAGACCGAGAATGACCCATTCCATCGTCACGTCTCCTTGTTGAGGCCCGGACCGGGCTCAGCGTTTCACAATCTCGACCCGGCGGTTCTGGGCCTGCCCGGCTTCGGTTTCGTTGGTGGCCACCGGCGAGGCCATGCCGGCCCCGAACGGCGTCAGGCGGTTGGCGCCGATGCCAGCTGCCGTGAGCGCCTGCACCACCGATTGCGCCCGGCGGCGGGACAGGTCGACATTATAGTCGAAGCCGCCCTTGGCATCGGTATGGCCGGCCACGACGATTCCCACCTGCGGATTGGTCTTCAGATAGGCCACGATCTGGTCGATCTGGGGCCGGGATTCCGATCGGATCTCGGCCTTGTTGAACTCGAAGGTGATGCCATAGAGCGCCGCGCGGCCCTGGCCGTCCAGCGCGCTTTTCAGGGCGCCGGCATCGAGCACCCGGATCTTGTCGGTTTCCATGCCCTTGCTCTCGAGCACATCGACCAGCGTCTGCACCTGATCGCTCGTCTCGACCGAGAGCAGCGCGACAATGGTCACCGCGCCGTTCGCATCCTGCTTGCGGGCAATCGAATAGGTCTGGCTGTCCCAGTTCGAGGGCAGGTTCGATCCCTTGTGGGCATCCATCACCGCGAACCAGAGGTCGGAGCCGCCGCATTCATTCGCGCGGCAGGAAAACAGGATCTCGAACCCCTGCCCCTGCAAGCGCTGCTCGTAATTGCGCACAACCTCGAGCGAAGAGCGACCGACAGGTCCGAGATAGCGCTGGCGCAACGCGCGGCCCTTGATCTCGACGCTGTTCTCCTCGGTCAGGACGCGCGAATTTTTGAGCGCCTTGATCGGCAGGCGCATCTCGTCATAGTCGCGCGCTTTCTGGAAGAAGATGAAGGACCCCTCATACCGCCCCGCAACCGGGTGATCCCGCCCGCCGGGAATGTCCTTCGTCGGCATGATCTGCGCCTGGGCGCCACCGGCCGAGAAACCGAGCATCAGGGCCAGACCGAGGGCATGCAGGGGGGTGAAGCGCTTGAGGGGCATGATCCGGTTCTCCGCTGGGTCACTGTGGCAAAATTCATCGGCGCGATAAAGCGCATGGCAGCCCTGATGCCGCATTTCGGCGGTTCCCTTCTGTGTGATGGCTCACTTTCCCCTTGGCCATCCGGTTTTGCTTGTCTATAGCGGGCGTCTAGCAGTCAAAACCACAGCAATCCGCCACCTGGCGCCGCATGAAACGCGCCCGGGATCCGGCGGGGTCGCGCAAAAATGGCCCGGAACCATGCCCAAACGTCAGGATATCCACACCATCATGATCATCGGCGCGGGGCCGATCGTCATCGGTCAGGCCTGCGAATTCGATTATTCCGGCACCCAGGCCGTCAAGGCGCTGAAGGCAGAGGGCTACCGGATCGTCCTCGTCAATTCGAACCCGGCCACGATCATGACCGATCCGGAACTGGCCGACGCGACCTATGTCGAGCCGATCACCCCGGAAGTGGTGGAGAAGATCATCGCCAAGGAACGGCCCAAGACGCCGGCCGGCAAGAAATTCGCCCTGCTCCCGACCATGGGCGGCCAGACGGCTCTGAACTGCGCACTCTCGCTGCAGAAGATGGGCGCGCTCGCCCGGCACGATGTCGAGATGATCGGCGCCACCGCCGATGCGATCGACAAGGCCGAGGACCGCGAGCGCTTCCGCGAGGCCATGACGAAGATCGGCCTCGAGACACCGAAATCGCACCATGTGAAGACGCTGGGGGCCGCCCTCGATTGCCTTGAGGATATCGGCCTGCCGGCTATCATCCGGCCGTCCTTTACCATGGGCGGCACGGGCGGTGGCATCGCCTACAACAAGAGCGAGTTCATCGAGATCGTCGAGCGTGGCATCGACGCGTCGCCGACCAACGAGGTCCTGATCGAGGAAAGCGTACTCGGCTGGAAGGAATACGAGATGGAGGTTGTCCGCGACAGGCGCGACAACTGCATCATCGTCTGCTCGATCGAGAATTTCGATCCGATGGGCGTGCATACCGGCGACAGCATCACCGTGGCCCCGGCCCTGACGCTGACCGACAAGGAATACCAGATCATGCGCGACGCCAGCCTGGCGGTCCTGCGCGAGATCGGGGTGGAGACCGGCGGCTCGAACGTGCAGTTCGCCGTCAACCCGGCCGATGGCCGGATGATCGTCATCGAGATGAACCCGCGCGTCTCGCGCTCTTCCGCCTTGGCTTCAAAGGCCACCGGCTTCCCGATCGCCAAGGTCGCGGCGAAGCTTGCCGTGGGCTATACGCTCGACGAGATCGAGAACGACATTACCGGCGGCGCGACACCGGCCTCGTTCGAGCCGTCGATCGATTACATCGTTACCAAGATCCCGCGCTTCGCCTTCGAGAAATTCCCCTCGAACGATCCGAATTTCGGCGTGCTGACCACCTCGATGAAGTCGGTCGGCGAATCGATGGCCATCGGCCGCACCTTCCACGAGAGCCTTCAGAAGGCGCTGCGCAGCCTCGAGACCGGGCTGGACGGCCTCGACGAGATCGAAATCGAGGGCCTCGGCAAGGGCGACGACAAGAACGCCATCCGCGCCGCGATCGGCACCCCGATGGCTGACCGGATCCTCAAGGTCGGCCAGGCCATGCGCCTCGGCTTCACCGACGAGGAAATCCATTCCGCCTGCAAGATCGATCCTTGGTTCCTCGCCCGCCTGCGCGAAATCATCGACATGGAAGCGCGGATCCGCGCCCATGGCCTGCCGCAGGATGCGCATAACTTCCGCGCGCTGAAGGCCCTCGGCTTCTCCGACCAGCGCCTGGCCAGCCTCGTCGGGCTGGAGGTCGCCACCGTGCGCGAGCGCCGCATCGCCCTCGATGTCCGCCCGGCCTACAAGCGCATCGATACCTGCGCGGCCGAATTCGCCTCGCCCACTGCCTATATGTACTCGACCTACGCGCCGCCTTTCGGCGGAAGCGTGGCCGACGAGGCCCAGCCGAGCAACCGCAAGAAGGTGGTGATCCTCGGCGGCGGCCCGAACCGCATCGGCCAGGGCATCGAGTTCGACTATTGCTGCTGCCATGCCGCTTTCGCGCTGAAAGAGGCCGGGTACGAGACGATCATGGTCAATTGCAACCCGGAAACGGTGTCGACCGACTATGACACATCCGACCGCCTCTATTTCGAGCCGCTGACGGCCGAGGACGTGCTGGAGATCCTCGAACGCGAGAAGCAGAACGGCACGCTCCATGGCGTGATCGTGCAGTTCGGCGGCCAGACGCCGCTGAAGCTCGCCGCCGCGCTCGAAGCCGCCCGTATCCCGATCCTCGGCACCTCGCCCGATGCGATCGACCTCGCTGAGGACCGTGATCGCTTCAAGCGCCTGCTCGACAAGCTCGACCTGAAGCAGCCGAAGAACGGCATCGCCTATTCGGTGGAACAGGCCCGCCTCGTCGCGGCCGATCTCGGTTTCCCCTTCGTCGTCCGCCCCTCCTACGTGCTGGGTGGCCGCGCCATGGCGATCATCCGCGAGCGCGAGGCCTTCGACGATTACCTGCTCGGCACCCTGCCCTCGCTGATCCCCTCGGATGTGAAGGCGCGCTATCCGAACGACAAGACCGGCCAGATCAATACGGTACTCGGCAAGAACCCGCTGCTGTTTGACCGCTACCTCGCCGATGCGATCGAGGTCGATGTCGATTGTCTCTGCGATGGCAAGGACACCTTCATTGCCGGCATCATGGAGCATATCGAGGAAGCGGGCATCCATTCGGGCGATTCCGCCTGCTCGCTGCCGCCGCGCTCGCTCTCGCCGGAAATCCTGGCGGAACTCGAACGCCAGACGCGCGAAATGGCCCTTGCCCTCGGCGTTGGCGGGCTGATGAACGTGCAGTACGCGATCAAGGATGGCGAGATCTTCGTCCTTGAGGTCAATCCGCGCGCCTCGCGCACCGTGCCCTTCGTCGCCAAGGTGATCGGCGAGCCGATCGCCAAGATCGCTGCCCGCGTCATGGCCGGCGAACCGCTGGCCGATTTCGGCCTGCGCCCCAAGGTGCTCAACCATGTCGGCGTCAAGGAAGCCGTCTTCCCCTTCGCCCGCTTCCCGGGCGTGGATACGGTGCTAGGCCCGGAAATGCGCTCGACCGGCGAGGTGATCGGCCTCGACCGCAGCTTCGGCGTGGCCTTTGCGAAGAGCCAGCTCGGCGGGGGCACCAAGGTGCCGTCGCAGGGCCGCGTCTTCGTCTCGATGCGCGATGCCGACAAGGATCGCATCCTGCCGACGATCCGCATGCTGGTGGAGGAAGGCTTCACCATTGTCGCGACCACCGGCACCCAGCGCTTCCTTGTCGAGCATGGCCTGCCCTGCGAGCGGATCAACAAGGTGCTGGAAGGGCGGCCGCATATCGTCGATGCCATCAAGAACGGCTCGATCCAGCTCGTTTTCAACACGACCGAAGGCGCACAGGCCCTCACCGACTCCCGCTCGCTCCGGCGGGCGGCCCTCTTGCACAAGGTGCCGTATTATACCACCTTGGCGGGGGCGATTGCCGCAGCCGAGGGGATTCGGGCCTACCGGGCCGGGGACCTCGAGGTGCGCGCGCTTCAGGAATACTTTGCCTGAAACGGGTCCGGGCTGCAGCGCCGAAACCGGAATGGCCGGCCCTGCCGGCCCTTGATCATATCCCTCCCCGCCGGCGGTGCCCGCATGGCGGGGAGACTGTTTAAGGAGAACCCGCCATGGAACGCATTCCGATGACGGCTAATGGCTACCGGATGCTGGAAGAGGAGCTCAGGCACCGCCAGACGGTCGAGCGCCCCCGCATCATCCTCGCGATCCAGGAGGCCCGCGCCCATGGTGATCTCAGCGAGAACGCGGAATATTCCTCCGCCAAGGAAGCGCAATCGCTCAACGAGGGGCGGATCGGCGAACTCGAAAGCCTGATCTCGCGCGCCGAGGTGATCGAGGTCTCCAAGCTCTCGGGCAGCACCATCAAGTTCGGCGCCACGGTAAAGCTCGTCGACGAGGATACCGAGGAAGAGAAGGCCTACCAGATTGTCGGCGATGTCGAGGCGGATGTCCGCAGCGGCCGCGTCTCGATCTCCTCGCCCATCGCCCGCGCCTTGATCGGCAAGAAAGTCGGCGATACCGTCGAGGTCAATACCCCGGGCGGAGGCAAGAGCTATGAGGTCGTGGAGATTTCCTTCCGTTAACGCCGCCTTCTGGCTCGCTCTGGTGCTGGCGGCGGCAGCCCCGCTGCCGGCTGTCGGCCAGGGCGCTCCGCGCATCGCGGTGGAGGCCGGCGGGATCGGCCTTCCGGCCATCTCCGCCCATATCCGCCGCAGCCTGCCACGCGCCCTTGCCCGTGAAATGGCCGAGCAGGGCAAGCCGCTGCCAGCCGGCACGCGCCTCGTCATCCGGGTTTCGCAAGTTGTCCTCGCCAGTGAACCCGGCCTCGTCGGCCGTGGCAGTTTCGGCACTTTCGCCCCGGGCGATGGCATTGACGGCGAGGCCCTGCTCATCGACCGGCAGGGCAACGTCCTCGCACGCAGGACTGTCGCCGGCCGCTCGCCGGCCAATTCCGGCGGCTTCGGCCCCGCACCCTATAACGAACCACGCCGGGTGGAGGCGCTGATCGGCGTCTTCGCCTACTGGATCATCCGCGAGATGTGAGCCCGGGTCGGCGGCCGCCTCAGCGCGGCAGGCCGGGAACCGGCACCAGCCCCTCGTCCTTCAGCTTGCCGAGCGCCAGAGCGGTACGGACATTGCGGACATTCGGCGTGGCCGTGAGATCTCCCACCAGAACCTGCAGGCTGGGCAGGTCTTTCGTCACGCATTTGAGCAGGAAGTCGATATCGCCCGAGAGGGTCCAGCATTCGCGGATGCTCGGCCAGAGGCGGATCCGCTCGGCGAAGGCCGCAAGGTCACCTTCCGCCTGGCTGGCGAGATGGACGAAAGCGAAGCACACCACCGAAAAGCCGAGTTGCGGCGCATCGAGCATCGCCCGGTAGCCGCGGATGAAGCCCGCCTCGCGCAGGGCATGCACCCGGCGCAGGCAGGGCGGCGGCGTCAGCCCGACCCGGCGTGCCAGTTCGACATTGGTGAGGCTGCCATCAGCCTGAAGCTCGCCGAGGATTTTCCAATCGATGGCGTCAAGTTCGAGGGATTTGAGCATTGGAGACCGATCTGAAAGCAATCCTGCCCGCCTAATCCTGCATAGGCAGAGGCCACGGAAAAAGCGAGAGGGCGTTGAAAAAACGTCATGGAAACAATTCTGGCATATCCAGCAACTCTGGCATGCCCGGCAACCCGGACGCCTCCTTATTCCGCGAGGCAGCACGCAGCCTCAAGCCGATTCGGTGGACAAGTCGCGCCGGAGCGTGGATAACGCCGGGCGCATGAGCCAAGCCGCCAGCACGCCCGCGAAAAGCCCTGCCCCGGCCCAGGAGGTCCTTGCCCCCGAGATGACGGATGCCGGGGCCGTGGCTGCCGCGCGTGGCCTCGCCTGCTGGATCCTGACCGATGGCAAGGCGGGCGACCGGGCGCATGCCCTCGGGATCGCTGAACGGCTCGGCCTCGCCATCGAGGAACGGCAGGTTGCCCCCCGGGCGCCCTGGTCCTGGCTGATGCCGCACCTCTGGCGCATTCCCGGTCTGGCGATCGACCCGCGCGAGGCGCCCGGCAGGCCGGGATCTCCCCTTGCAGCCCCCTTGCCGGACCTCGTCATCGCCTCGGGCCGGCGCGCTGCCGCCTACCTGCCGGCGATCAAGGCGGCGAGCGGCGGGCGCTGCTTCACCGCCTTCCTGAAGGATCCGCGCACCGGCCCCGCCATCGCGGATTTCCTCTGGGTTCCGGAACATGACCGGCTCCGGGGCCCGAATGTCATGACAACGCTGCTCTCGCCGCATCGCTTCACGCCGGAGCGTCTGGCTGCGGCCGCCGCCGCGCCTCCGGCGCCGCTGAAGGATTGGCCGGGCTATCGCGTGGCCCTGCTGCTTGGCGGCAACAGCAAGGATTTCACCTTCACCGAGGCCGATATCAGCGGCTTCCTGCGCCGGCTCGACCGGATGATTGCCAGCGGTGCCGTGATCCGGGCCACGCCGTCGCGGCGCACGCCACCCTCATTGCTCGAGGCGGTGCGCGGAAGGCTGGCGCGTTCCGGCGGCTGGATCTGGGACGGCGCGGGCGAGAACCCCTACCCGGCCTTGCTGGCCTGCAGCGAGGCGATCATCGTCACGGCGGATTCGGTCAACATGGTCGGCGAGGCACTGGCCACCGGTCGCCCGGTCCATCTCGTGCGGCCAAGCGGGGGATCACGGAAAATCGACCGGTTCCTCACAGAACTTGAAGAGATCGGGGCGACTTGCCCCTTCTTTGGCCGGCCCGTCTTGTATAGTTATGAGCCGATGGATGCCACGCCGGCGATCGCTACAGCGTTGGCCCGGCATCTCACGGAATTTCGAAGCCGCCTGCTGCGGCAATCCGCCTGGAGTCACCCATGAGCACCCCCACCCGCCACGCCAAGGTCATCGTGATCGGCTCCGGCCCGGCCGGCTATACTGCCGCGATCTATGCCGCCCGCGCCATGATGAAGCCGCTGCTCATTTCCGGCTTCGAGCCGGGCGGCCAGCTGATGATCACCACCGATGTCGAGAATTATCCCGGCTTTGCCGAGGCCATCCAGGGTCCGTGGCTGATGGAGCAGATGCGGGCCCAGGCCGAGCATGTCGGCACCGAAATGATCGCTGACTATATCACGGCTGTCGATCTGCAGCGGCGTCCCTTCCGCCTCACCGGCGATGGCGGCGCCTCCTATACCTGCGATACGCTGATCATCGCCACCGGCGCCAAGGCGAAATGGCTGGGCATCCCCTCGGAAGAAAAGTTCAAGGGCTTCGGCGTCTCGGCCTGCGCGACCTGCGACGGCTTCTTCTATCGCGGCAAGGAGGTCGTGGTTGTCGGCGGCGGCAATTCGGCTGTCGAGGAGGCACTCTACCTCGCCAATCTCGCCAGCAAGGTGCGCGTCATCCACCGGCGTGACAGCTTCAAGGCGGAGAAAATCCTGCAGGAGCGGCTCTTTGCCCATCCGAAGATCGAGGTGATCTGGGATTCCGCCGTCGAGGAAATCTGCGGCCAGCAGCAGCCCCCGGGCGTGACGCATCTCCGCGTGAAGAATGTGAAGACCGGCGCGATCACCGAACTGAAGACCAACGGTCTGTTCGTCGCGATCGGCCATCAGCCGGCCTCCGAACTCTTTGCCGGCCAGCTCGACATGAAGGAGAACGGCTACCTCAAGGTCGTGCCGGGCACGACCCAGACCAACATTCCCGGTGTCTTCGCGGCCGGCGATGTGGCGGATGACGTGTTCCGCCAGGCCGTCACTGCGGCAGGCCTCGGCTGCATGGCGGCTTTGGAAGCCGAACGCTACCTCACCGCGCATGCACCGGCGCAGGTCGCTGCCGAGTAGACCCGGGATTCCTCCCCACGAAACCTGCGACAAGCACCCACGGGGGCATTGCCGCAGGGCACGGCTGTGCCATTATGCCGAAAGCGCATAACTGAGCCGCCAACCAAGCGCGGCCGCAAGGGGAAGTGCCGTGGATTGGGATCGCGTCCGAATTTTCTACGCCGCCGCGGAAGCCGGCAGTCTCACCCGGGCCGGCGAGGTGCTGGGCCTGTCCCAATCCGCCGTCAGCCGGCAGGTCTCGGCGCTGGAATCGGAACTGGACGTGCCGCTTTTCCACCGCCACGCCCGCGGCCTGGTGCTGACCGAGCAGGGGGAATTGCTGTTCCGCACGGCGCGCGAATTGGTCACCAAGCTCGAACAGACCCGCGCCAGCCTGTCGGACAGCCGCGAGAAGCCGAATGGCGAATTGAAGATCACGGCCAATGTGGCGCTCGGCGGCAACTGGCTGACGCCCCGCCTCTCGGAATTCCTTGATCTGTACCCCGATATCCGCCTGCAGGTGATCCTCACCGATGACGAACTCGACCTCGCCATGCGCGAGGCCGATGTCGCCTTGCGGCTGCGGGCCCCCGTCCAGGCCGACCTGATCCGCCGGCGGCTCTTCGCGGTTCATTTCCACGTCTATGCCTCGCCGGATTACCTCAAGCGCTTTGGCGCGCCGCGCGTGATCGGCGATCTCGACGAGCATCGTCTTGTCGCCTTCGGCGGGGACATTCCGGGCTATCTCGAGGATGTGAACTGGCATTGCACCGCCGGGCGCGAACGTCGCGAGCCGCGCATCCCGGCTTTGGTCGTCAATTCGATCACGGCCCTGCTCCATGCCGCCAATAGCGGGGCGGGCATTGCCGTGCTGCCGGATTATGTGGTCGACCAATCCTCGGCGCTGGTGCAATTGCTGCAGGGCGAGACCATGCCGCATCTCGATTGCTACCTCGTCTTCCCCGAGGCGCTGAAGCAGGTGGCGCGCGTGCAGGTCTTCCGCGACTTCCTCGTCAGCAAGGCACAGCGCTGGGTCTATTGAGGCCGCTATCCCAGCCTCAACCAACATAGGCCGAACGGCCGCCCGAGCTTATGCGAGGGTCTTCTGCCGCCCGGCGCTGCGTCGGGTGGCAGGAATAGATCAAGACCGAACGGCCGTCCGAGCTTATGCGAGGGTCTTCTGCCGCCCGGCGCTGCGTCGGACGGCAGGAAAAAACCTCACGCCCAGAGCCGTTCCTTTTCCAGCCCCTTGTAGAGGCCAGCCACCTCTTCGGCATAGCCGTTGAAGAGTTGCGTCGGAATGCGATTGTTCGTGCCGAGCACATTCTCGCTGGCCTGGCTCCAGCGCGGATGCGCAACCTCCGGGTTCACATTCGCCCAGAACCCGTATTCCGCCGGCTGCAACGCCTCCCACAGGCCCTTCGGACGCTGGTCGGTAAAGGTGATGCGCTTGATCGACTTGATCGACTTGAAGCCGTACTTCCATGGCAGCATCAGGCGCATCGGCGCGCCATATTGCTTGGCCAGCACCTTGCCATAGGCACCTGTGACCATGAAGGCGAGATCGTTCCGCGCTTCCTCGATCGTGACGCCCTCGACATAGGGCCACGGATAGAACGGCGCGCGCTGGCCCGGCGCCATCTTCGGATCGAAGAACGTTTCCATGCGCACATATTTCGCGCCCGAAAGCGGCTTGCAGTAATCCACCAGCGCCTTCATGCCGAAGCCGGACCACGGCACCACCATCGACCAGCCCTCGACGCAGCGGAACCGGTAGATCCGCTCCTCGCGGGGCATGGCCATGATCAGGCTGTCGATCGCCACCGGGCCGGGCTTCTCGACCATGCCGTCGATCTGGATATCCCAGGGCCGCGTGACGAGTTGCTGCGCCGCGGCGGCGATGCTCTTCGAGGTGCCGTATTCGTAGAAATTGTTGTATTGCGACGCGAATTTTTCATCCGTCACTGGCCGGCCCGGGTCATAGGCGGCATTACGCGGGTAGGGATGAAGGGCATCCGTCTCGGTCTGCGTTGCTGCGCGGGCCTTGCCGGCGGCCAGCATCGCCATCAGACCGGCACCAAGGCCGAGGCTCTCGCGCCGCGACAGGAAGCTCGCTTCCGGCGTCACGGCGCTTTCCGGCAATTCCCAGCGACGGCGGCGAATGATGTGCATGGCTTTCTCCCTGGGGCGCAAACCCTGGCCCTGACCCGGGACAAGACCTAGCGCAGCACGGCCTCGCGACATAATCACGAGACCGTGCCCGGGAGGCATGCCTTACGCCGAAGGCTCGCGCAGCATACGGCGCAGAACCTTGCCGACATTGGTCTTCGGCAGGGAATCGCGGAAATGGATGACCTTCGGTACCTTGTAGGCGGTGAGTTCCGAGCGGCAATGTGCCCGGATCGTCTCCGCCTGAAGGTCGGGATCCTTCTTGACGATATAGGCCGCGACGGCCTCCGTCGATTGCGGATCCGGCACGCCGATCACCGCGACCTCGAGCACGCCCGGATGCCGGGCGATCACTTCCTCGACCTCGTTCGGATAGACGTTGAAACCGGAGACGAGGATCATGTCCTTGAGCCGGTCGACGATCTTGAACGTGCCATCCGGCAGCTGGACGCCGACATCGCCGGTCCGGAAGAAGCCGTCCGGCGTCATGACCTTCGCGGTCTCGTCCGGCCGCTGCCAGTAGCCCTGCATCACCTGCGGGCCACGGGCGCAGATCTCGCCGGCCTCGCCCAACGGCACCGGCTTGCCTTCGGCATCGCGCAGCTCGAGATCGGTCGAGGGAACGGGAAACCCGATCGTCCCGGAGAATTCCTCGAGATCGACGCGGTTGACCGTGAGGATCGGCGAGGTCTCCGAAAGGCCGTAGCCCTCGATGATCGCGCAACCGCTGACGGCCTTCCAGTTCTTCGCCACCGCGCTCTGGGTGGCCATGCCGCCGGCAACGCAGAATTTCAGGTTTGTGAAATCCACCGTCCGGATATCCGGATGGTTGGCGAGCGCATTGTAGAGCGTGTTCACGCCCGACATCAGCGTGAAACGCGATTTCTTCAGCGTGCCGATGAAGCCGGGAATGTCGCGCGGATTGGCGATCAGCAGGCAGGCCGCGCCGATCTTCATCATGTAGAGGCAGCAACAGGTCAGCGCGAAGATGTGGTAGAGCGGCAGCGCCGTGACCATCACGTTGTCCGGGATGGAATTCACCGCCGGGCCGAGCCACATCTCGGCCTGCGCGACATTGGCGGAAATGTTGCGATGCGTGAGCGTGGCGCCCTTGGAAACGCCCGTCGTGCCACCGGTATATTGCAGGAAGGCAATATCATCGAGGCTGATCTGGACGGGCCGGAGCCCGGCACTGCGCCCGACGCGCACGACCTCCTCGAACCGGATCCCCTGCGGCAGCGAATACGGGGGCACCACCTTCTTCACGTATTTGGCCACGAAGGACACGATCTTGCCCTTGAAGCCGAGCAGGTCGCCAGCCGAGACGATCACCACCTTCTTGAGCGAGGTATGCGGCAGCGCCTCCGCGACGACATGGGCGAAGTTCTCGAGAACGAAGATCGCCTCCGCACCGGAATCGTTGATCTGGTGGATCAGCTCGCGGACCGTGTAGAGCGGATTGACATTCACGACCGTGAACCCGCCCAGCAGCGTGCCGAACATCGCGGCCGGATAGGCCATGACATTCGGCATCATCATGGCGATGCGATCGCCCCTCTGGAAGCCCTGCGCCTGCAGCCAGCCACCCACGGCCTCGGCCACCTCGCCGACCTGCCGGTAGGTCAGCGACTTGCCGAAGCTCTCGAAGGCGCGGCGATCCCCGAAGCGGGTAATCGAATCGCGGATCAGCGTCGCGAGATCGGGCAACCGGTTGACGTCGATCTCGACCGGGACATTGGCTGGATAATGCGCAAGCCAGGGCCGCGACGGCATCGCGTGCATGGACATGGTTTCGACCTCCCCTTGATGCCTGATATCAGGCGCACCGGCGTATGCTCGCCGATTGTTCATATGTAAACCAATGTCTACATACCATCGAAGGGTAGTTTGTCCAGTGGTTCTGGCAAGCGCTCCGGCAACAATTTCGGTTGGAAGACGGTTTCAGCCCGCCCGGCGCCGGAAAAGACCGATCAGGCGCCCGTCGATCACCAGCAAACCAGCGGCGATGATGGCGAGGCCGAGAAAGGCCTCCTCCTCCAGCCGCTCGCCGAGGAAGAGCGTGCCGAACAGGATGGCCGAGCAGGGGATGAGCAGGGTCACCAGCGAGACATTGGTCGCACCGGCGCGGGCGAGGATGCGGTAGAACAGCGAATAGGCGACGGCCGTCGAGAGAAGGCCCAACCCGACAATCGCGCCGATTGCAGTCAGGCTCGGCATAGGCCCGGAAAACGGCTTGTCGACGATAAGAGCCAGCGGCATCAGCGGCACGCATGCGAAAGTCTGCTGCCCCGCCGCCATGGCGAGCGGATGGGCACCCGGCACGATCACCTTCCGCCCGAAAATGTTGGAGAACCCGTAGGAAAGCGACGCGCCGAGGCAGGCAAGGAGGCCGATCAGCTCACCCGTGCCGGCGCCGAGCCGATCCCAGAACAGCACGATGACACCGGCAAAGCCGATCAGCACGCCGGCCGCGCGCCTCGGGTCAAGCCGCTCGCTGGCGAGGAAGAGATGCGCCAGCACCATGGTGAAGATCGGCGTTGTGGCGTTGAGGATCGAGGCGAGCCCGCTCGGCACGCGGGTTTGCCCGAAAACGATCAGGCAGAAGGGCAAGGCACAATTGAGGATCGCCATGCCGAGATAAGCCTTGAGCGAGGCCCGGTCGAGCGGGAACGGGATGCGCATGACACGCAGCGCGAGATGCAGGGCCAGCCCGCCCACCAGCACACGGAAGGCGACGACGGTGAAAACCGGCATTTCGCGCAAGGCAAGGGCGTTGAAAAGGTAGGAGCCGCCCCAGAGCATGGAAAGCAGCACCAGCAGCGCCCAATCGCTGGACGACATGGAAGGCGTCTGGCGCGAGGCACCAGCCGGCGGGTCGATCGTGGCCATGGAAATTCCGGAATCAGGTCAGGTTGGCTGACCCTCGCATGGCATGCCGGGCATTGCCACCCGTTTCCACCGGCCGCTCAGCGCAGGGCAAACCGGGTGCGGAAACCGCATTGCCACCAGTTGCGCGGCTCGCCGGTATCGATATGCACCGACTTGGTATGGCAATAGGTGCCGACGCCGCCGGCGCCCGGCAGGCTGCGGAGATAGCGGGCCAGCCGTGCCCGTTCGACGCCCGGCACGAAGAAATCCGCCGCCATGCACCGGCGGTGATAGGAGTTGCGCCGCCCTCGGCTGCGCTGGCCCGACGTGATGACCGGCGTGGCGCCGAAATGATCGCCGGCCTGTTTCACAAGGCGCAGCAGGTCCGGCTGGAGGCAGGCTATATCCACCGCATCGGTCTGCTTCTCGACGAGGGTCGGCTCCGGCGTGCGCTCCTCCTCGGCCTCGATCTCCTCGGTGGTCGAGGGCTGCGTGACGATCGGCATCGACAGGATCCGCATGTTGGGTGTCAGCTCGATATCCGGTTCGTCCGGCAGCGCGGCAACCGCCGGCGGCGCGGCCGGGGGCTGCGCCTCGACGGGGGCAGGCGCGGCGGGCGGAACGGCCCCGGCGGCAGGCGGCGCAGGGCTCGGAGTCGGAGGTGCAGGACTTGCTGCGGAAGGACCTGAAGTCGCCGGATTTCCGGTCGCAGGAAGTGCCGGCACGGCGGGTGCCGTCGCCTGGGTCGGGGCCTGAGGCGCGAAGAAGGGCCGCGGCGGCGGCAGCGGCGCCGTCACCACCGGCAGGCGTCGGCCGGGATCGACATCGAGCACGGGCGGTGTCGCGCCGGGCTGAAGGGGCTGTTGCGGTTCGGGCTGCGGCTCGGGCTCGTCATCCGGCGGGACGGAAGTCGCCGTCATCGGATTTTCCTGCGCCAGCGCTGCCCCGGACCGGGCATCCGGAAGCCCGTCATGGTCGCGCCGGAAGGTCATGTCCGGCGGCAGCGCGAACAGACCGGCCAGCAGCACCGGCAAGAAATGGCGCATTAAGACAAGTCGCATCAAGGCAAGGCGCGGCGATACCATCATGGTCTGCTGCGCCTTGCCGGACGGTCTCAGGTGATCGACGCGCAGAAGCGCTGGATACGCCGGCACGCTTCCTCCAGCGCCGCATTCGACGTGGCGTAGGAGACGCGGAAATTCGGGCCGAGCCCGAAGGACGAGCCATGCACCGTCGCGACACCCTCGGCCGCGAGCAGTTCCATCACGAAATCCTCGTCGGTCTCGATGACCTTGCCCGACGGAGCCTTCTTGCCGATCAGCGTCGCGCAGGACGGATAGACATAGAAGGCGCCTTCCGGCTTCGGGCATTTCAGACCGCTGGCCTGGTTGAGCATCGACACGACGAGGTCACGCCGCTCCTCGAAGACCTTGCGGCTCTGCGGGATGAAATCCTGCGGGCCGTTGAGCGCTTCCACCGCCGCCCACTGGGCGATCGAGCAGGCACCCGAGGTCTGCTGGCCCTGGACAAGCTCCATCGCCTTGATCAGCTTGTCCGGCCCGGCGGCATAGCCGATCCGCCAGCCGGTCATCGCATAGGCTTTCGACACGCCGTTCATGGTCAGCGTGCGGTCCATCAGGCCCGGCTCGACCTGGGCCGGCGTCGTGTAGACGAAATCGCCGAAAACGAGATGCTCGTACATGTCGTCGGTGAGCACCCAGACATGCGGATGCTTCATCAGCACATCCGTCAGCGCCTTGAGTTCGGCGCGGGTATAGGCGGCGCCCGAAGGGTTCGACGGCGAGTTGAACATGAACCACTTCGTGCGCGGCGTGATGGCGCGGTCGAGTTCTTCCGGCGTCAGCTTGAAGTTGTTCTCGATCTTCGTCGTCACATAGACCGGGGTGCCGCCGCAGAGCAGGATCATCTCCGGATAGGACACCCAGTACGGCGCCGGAATGACAACCTCGTCGCCCGGGTTGATCGTGGCCATGAAGGCGTTGAACAGCACATGCTTGCCGCCCGTGCCGACGATGGTCTGGGTCGGCTTGTAATCGAGGTTGTTCTCGCGCTTGAACTTCGCCGCGATCGCCTCGCGCAGGGGCACGATGCCCGGCACCGGCGTATACTTCGTCTCGCCGCGCTGGATCGCCGCCATCGCGGCATCCTTGATGTTCTGCGGGGTGTCGAAATCGGGCTCGCCGACGGAGAGCGAGATCACGTCCTTGCCTTTGCCTTTCAGGTCCCGGGCCATCTGGGTGATCGCGATCGTCGCGGACGGCTTGATGCGGGACAGGGCATCGGCAAGGAAGGCCATGATCGGGTTCTCCGTTGGAGCGGTTGCAGGACGCCGGGCTTTCGCGAAACCGGACAGGCATCCGGATGGCTGGCCAAGCGCGGCCCCACGCTTTATGTCTGTTGCCCCGAGGCATCAAGCTGAAACCGGGCAAAAAGACGGCACCCTCCGTGCTTTTTTGGCCTTCGCGCCGGCCCGGGCACGAAACAAGGAGAGGAACCGCCGATGACATCCCGATTTACCCATCCCAACCGCCGCCATCTTTTCGCCCTTGCCGGCGGCCTCGTAGCCATGCCGGGAATCCTCCGGGCCCAGAGCGGCTTCCCCTCGAAGACGATCACGCTCGTGGTACCCTATCCGGCAGGCGGGCCGACCGATGTGATCGCGCGCCTCGTCGGCCAGGCCATCGAGGAGCCGCTGAAGCAGAAGGTCATCGTCGAGAACAAGGCCGGTGCCTCTGGCTCGATCGGCACGCGCGCCGTCGCCACGGCCGATCCTGATGGTCACACCATCATCTTCGGCAACAACCAGACGCACGGGAACAACATGTTCCTGCTGAAGGACCCGGGCTACGACGCGATCAGGGATTTCGCGCCGCTGGCCGGCGCGGGAGCCTTCCCGCATGCCCTCGTGGTCAAGAATGCCCTGCCGGTGAAATCGCTGCCGGAACTGGTCGAATACGCCAAGGCCAATCCCGGCAAGCTGAATTACGGCTCGACCGGCGTCGGCTCCGGCTCGCATCTCTCTATGGAATTGCTGCTCAAGCGCACGGGCACCAGCATGCAGCATGTGCCCTATCGCGGGGCCCCGCCGCTGGTGCAGGACATCATCGCCGGCACGATCGATGTCTCGCTCTCCACCCTGCCGAGCGTGCTCAAGCAGATCGAGGCAGGCCAGATGCGCGGCATCGGCATTGCCAGCGCCAAACGTCCGAGCCAGCTGGCCAGCGTGCCGACTTTCCGCGAGCAGGGCATCACCAATGCCGATGCCGAATCCTGGGCTGCCTTCTTTGCGCCGGCGAAGACGCCGAAGCCCGCGCTCGACATGCTCTCCGCCGCAGTCGTCGCGGCACTGAAATCGGCGCCGGTCGCCGAAAAAATTACCGCCCTGGGCTTTGCACTGGATGTCCGCGCGCCAAATGATTTCGGCGCCTATCTGAAACAGGAAATCGACACCTGGGCGGATGTCATCAAGACGCTCGGCATCAAGCCGGAATGACGCTGAGGCCCCGCCCTGCAACGAGGTGACCATGTCCCGGAACGTCCCGTCGGCCATACTTGCTCTCGGCCTCATCCTGCTGCCCGCAGCCGGCATCGCTGCCGCACCGGACGAGCCGCGCGTCGAGGTGGTCGTACGCGGGCTCGCCAACCCATGGGGCATGGCCTTCCTGCCGGACGGGCGGGCCCTCGTCACCGAACGGGCGGGGCGGCTGCGCATCGTCAACCTGCGGACCGCCTCGCTTTCCGGGCCGATCGGCGGCCTGCCACCCATCGCGGCGCGGGGCCAGGGCGGCCTGCTCGGCCTCGCCCTGCATCCGGATTTCGCCCGGACGCGCGAGGTGTTCCTCTGCTTTGCCGAAGCGCGCGACGGCGGCATTGGCAGCTCGGTCTTCCGGGCGAAACTGTCCGGAAACGGATCGATGCTGGAGGAGGGCCAGGTCATCTTCCGGCAGAACCCGCCCGGCTCGACGACGCGGCATTTCGGCTGCCGGCTCGTCTTCGACCGGCAGGGTCATCTCTTCATCACGCTGGGTGATCGCGGCAATATGGAAGCCGAGGCGCAGAACCTCGCCAACCATATCGGCAAGGTTATCCGCATCCGGACCGATGGCAGCGTCCCGCCCGACAATCCCTTCACCGGCCGGGCGGATGCGCGCCCGGAAATCTGGTCCTACGGCCACCGCAACGTCCAGGGCGCGACGCTCCATCCCGAAACGGGCCAGCTCTACACGATCGAGCATGGCGCCCGCGGCGGCGACGAGATCAACCGGCCGGAGAAGGGCAAGAACTACGGCTGGCCGGTCATCACCTATGGCATCGACTATTCCGGCGTGAAGATCGGCAGCGGAACCCATCGCGAAGGCATGGAACAGCCGCTTTTCTACTGGGATCCTTCGATCGCACCGTCCGGCGGCACCTTCTACACCGGCGACAAGTTCCCCGCCTGGCGCGGCCATCTGCTGACGGGCGCTCTTGCTGCCGGGCTGATGGTGCGGCTGGAATTCCGGAACGGCCAGGTCACCGGTGAAAATCGCTACCTCGAAGCCCGGCGGGAGCGGATTCGCGATGTCGTGCAGGGGCCCGATGGCTATGTCTATCTCCTGACCGACGAGAGCGACGGCCAGATGCTGCGCCTTGTCCCGCGCTGAGCCGGCCCGGCATCAGCCGAAGCGCAGCTTCATCCCGAGGATGATGCCGACCAGCACCAGCGTGACGAGATTGGCCCCGATCAGCGGCCAGGACAGGATCAGCAGGCCATAGACCAGCCAGAGCACGATTCCGACGGCGAGCATCACATACATCACCAGCGAGAGCGACCGGGTGTCGCGCGTCCGGATCACCTTGATCGCCTGGGGCACCCAGCACAGGGTGGTGATGACGGCAGCAACGCCACCGATGAGTTCCACGGCAACCGACACGGGGCCTCCTTCGCGCTTTCCGCCTGACTGCCCTGTCTCACGATTCGCGCCAAACGAAATCGGCGTTACCGCGGCCATTGCTTTATGCTGCACGGTTTTTAACCAGCCTGCCCCGGATCTGACCATGGAACCCGGCAGAACCAACTATCCCAAGTTGCAACTTTCCCGAAACTCCCGCTTGAAGGTTGCAACCATAGGCGAAATCACGGCGGTTTAAGCCTCTCTTAGGGGTTGCATCGGATGATTGCTCCAGCCGATATTATTTTATGGAATTCCGATGCAGCACCTCACGATCCGTCAGAATCTCGGGCTTCTCCTCCTGGTTCCGCTGCTATCGGCAGTCCTCTCGCTCTGGCAGATCGCTCCTGTCGCTATTGACCAGCTTGCCCGGGCGCGGCTGCTCGATATGGGGATCCGGATCGCCGGGGTTTCGACCACGCTGATGCACTCCCTTCAGGCCGAGCGTGCCGCGGCGGCCGGCCTGATCTCGGCCACCGAAGGCCGCGCCGCGCATCGCAACCGTTACGTGGCAATGCAGGAGGGCACCGACAAATCGCTCGAGACTTTCATGGGCTTGCTGGAGGAAGCCGGCAAGGAACCGCGCCTTGCCAATGGCGTCGACCGGCTGAAGGCAGCCCGGACGAAGTTTGTCGACAACGTCAATTTCATCCGGGAAATGGTCTTCGTATCCAATGCAGACCTCGCGAAGATGCTGCTCGCCTATAGCGAGATCATCGACGAGTTGTCCTCCGGCGCTTCGGCGCTCAGCGCCACCTCCAGCAACGAGACGATCACCCGAACGCGCCAGGCGCTGGATTCGCTTCTGATGGCGAACGAGAACCTCGGCATCGAGCGCGCGATCGGCGTGGCGCTGATCAACGAGGACGGGCTCGACGACACTTTGCGCGAGCGCTTTATCGGCACCATCCGCCTGCATGACCGTTTCCTCGCCCTTTTCGAGGCGGCTTCGGCTTCGCTCGAGGGCTTTGCGCTCGACAGCTATCTCCCGCCAGCCGCGACAGCGAGCTTCCTGCAGAAGCGGCGCGATCTTCTGGAATCCACGCGCAGCCAGACCAAGACGAACATCACATCGGAAGAATGGTGGACGCTGACCGGCCAGCGGACCGACGCCTACAACGCCATGCTGGCGGCCGTGACGGATCGCCTGAAGGCGCTCGGCGCGGCGGAAGGACAATCGGCCTGGAACCAGATGGCCCTCATGATCGGCCTGCAGCTCCTCGCGGTCCTGCTCGGCGTCGGCTTCACGGCCTGGGTCGGCGCGTCGCTGTCGCGGCCGATCCGCCGGGCCTCTGACGCGCTGGAACAGTCGCTGCGGGGCGATCCGGATGTCGTGGCGCCGCCGCCGATGTCGGAACGCAGCGAGATCGGCCTGATCTCGAATGCTGTCGGCCGCTTCATCGAGGCTGCCGCCGAGCGTCAGAAGCTCATCGACGAACGCGCCGCCGCCGAAGCACGGCTGGGCGAAAGCCGCCGCACTATCCTCCAGCAGATGGAGCGCGAGTTCAACGAGGCATCGCAATCGGCCACCAGCACCCTCCAGATGGCGGCCGCCACGCTCAACGAGAAGTCGATCGCCATGCTCGGCACCGTCAATGCGGTCCGCCAGGCGCAGGACGAGGCCTTCTCCGCCACGGAAACCTCGCGCGAGACGGTCGAGGAAGTCACCCGGCTTTCCGACGAACTGGCCAAATCCATCGCCGAGATCGCCGAGCAGACGAGCCGCACCGCTCAGCTTGCGCAGGAAGTGATGGGCCGCGCCGATAATTCCCGCATTTCCGCCGGCAAGTTCGAGGAAGTCGCCATCGCGATCGGTTCGATCATCGATCTCATCAACGCCATTGCCAGCCAGACCAATCTCCTCGCGCTCAACGCCACGATCGAGGCTGCCCGCGCCGGAAATGCCGGCAAGGGCTTTGCGGTCGTTGCCGGCGAGGTGAAGGAGCTGGCCTCCCGGACCATGGGCGCGACGCGCACCATCGAGGCCAAGGTGTCCGAGCTCAAGGAAATCGCCCGCCACGCTTCCGAACAGGCCTCTGCCCTGTCGCACGAAGTCGGGACCATCCAGGGGCTCAACGCCGCCATCGCCGCCGCCGTCCACGAACAGCACATGACGAGCGAGGGCTTCGGCCAGTCGATCCATTCGCTCGCCCATGCCGTGCGCACGGTCGCGGACCAGGTGAATGCGATTGCCCAGCTCGGCTCCGATGCCCATGCCTCGGCCGAATCCGTGCAGGGCGTCGCAGACGAGATGGAACGCACCACCGGCACCCTCGTGGAAACCTTGCCCCGCATCATCGCGGAGACCGGCAAGCGCATCACGGGCTGATCGGGTGCGCCTGCTGACAGAAATTGTCAGCGCCAATATTCGAGGGTGCTTGTAAGCGCGGGGCCCGCGCGCCATGTTGCCGCCATGGCGAAATCCCCCGGCACTCCGCGTTCCAAGGCTTCGAAGCCGGCCGTGCAGCCGCTTGACCAGCATCTCGCGCGATTGCTGAACCCGGCTCTGGCCGGCGATGATCGGGGCAAGGGCTTCGGCGAAGCCCCGCAGGCGCGCTATCAGGCAGAAGCGCCAGCCGGCGTCGACCCTGCTTTGGTCAAGGCGCTCGGCCTTCAGCCGGAGCCGCCGCCCTCCCGCCGCCGCACGCGGGAGACCGAAGCCACCAGCTATGCCGACATTGCCGGCGCGAAGCCCCGCCGGGTGATGCAGGGCAATGTCGCCCCCGCTCTGCCGGATGAGATCCGCATGGGTGGCGGGCTGGACGGACTGTCTGAAGCCGATACGCAGACCTCGTCGATCGGCGTCAAGGCGACGGCCGATGCCCTGAAGGCCCTGCTGGAAACCGGCAACCCGCTCTTTAAAGACGAAAAGCTCTGGGTCCCGCATCGCCCGGCCCGGCCGGCCAAGTCGGAAGGCGGCATCGCCTTCCGCATGCAGGCCCCGTTCGAGCCGAAGGGCGACCAGCCTCAGGCCATTGTCGAACTGGTGGGCGGCGTGCAGGGCGGCGAGCGCGACCAGGTGCTGCTCGGCGTAACCGGCTCGGGCAAGACCTTCACCATGGCCCAGGTGATCGAGAAAACGCAGCGCCCGGCCTTGATCCTCGCGCCGAACAAGACTCTCGCCGCACAGCTCTATTCCGAGTTCAAGAGCTTCTTCCCGGACAATGCGGTCGAGTATTTCGTCTCGTATTACGATTATTACCAGCCGGAAGCCTATGTGCCCCGGACCGATACCTACATCGCCAAGGAATCGACGATCAACGAGGAGATCGACCGGATGCGCCATGCGGCGACCCGGGCGCTGCTGGAACGCGACGATGTGATCATCGTCGCTTCGGTTTCCTGTATCTACGGTATCGGCTCGGTCGAGACCTACACCGCGATGAGCTTCTCGGTGGAGGTCGGCGAGCGGATCGAGCAGCGCCAGCTGATCGCTGATCTCGTCGCCCTGCAATATCGCCGGACCAACGCGGATTTCTCGCGCGGCACCTTCCGGGTCCGCGGCGACGTGATCGAACTCTTCCCGGCCCATTTGGAAGATCGCGCCTGGCGGATCGGCCTGTTCGGTGACGAGGTCGAGACGATCGTCGAATTCGACCCGTTGACCGGCCACAAGAATGCCGATCTGAAATTCGTGAAGGTCTATGCGAATTCGCATTACGTCACGCCGCGCCCGACGCTGGATCAGGCGGTCAAAGGCATCAAGGAGGAGCTGAAAATCCGCCTCGACGAGCTGAACCGCCAGAACCGCTTCATCGAGGCGCAACGGCTGGAGCAGCGCACCCAGTTCGACCTCGAGATGCTTCAGGCCACCGGCGTCTGCCAGGGCATCGAGAACTATTCGCGCTATCTCACCGGCCGCAAGCCGGGCGAACCGCCGCCGACCCTGTTCGAATACCTGCCGGACAATGCCCTCGTCTTCACCGACGAGAGCCATGTCACGGTTCCGCAGATCGGCGCCATGTACAAGGGTGACTTCCGCCGCAAGGCGACTTTGGCGGAATATGGCTTCCGCTTGCCCTCCTGCCTCGACAACCGACCGTTGCGCTTCGAGGAATGGGAGGCGATGCGCCCGCAGACGGTGCATGTCTCCGCCACGCCGGGCAACTGGGAGATGGAGCGGACCGGCGGCGTCTTCACCGAGCAGGTGATCCGCCCGACCGGGTTGATCGACCCGCAGGTCATCATCCGCCCCGCACGGACGCAGGTCGATGACCTGCTGGGCGAGGTGCGCGACGTCGCCCGCGCCGGCTACCGCACCCTGGTCACGGTGCTGACCAAGCGCATGGCCGAGGATCTCACGGAATACCTGCACGAGAACGGCGTGCGCGTGCGCTACATGCATTCTGATGTCGATACGCTCGAGCGGATCGAGATCATCCGCGACCTGCGGCTCGGCACGTTCGACGTGCTGGTCGGCATCAACCTGCTGCGCGAGGGTCTCGACATCCCGGAATGCGCGCTGGTGGCCATTCTGGATGCCGACAAGGAAGGCTTCCTGCGTTCGGAAACCTCGCTCGTCCAGACGATCGGCCGCGCGGCCCGTAATGTCGATGGCCGGGTCATTCTCTATGCCGACCAGATCACCGGCTCGATGGAGCGCGCCATCGCCGAGACCAACCGCCGGCGCGAGAAGCAGGAGCGCTACAATGCCGAGCATGGCATCACGCCGCAAAGCGTGAAGCGCAATATCGAGGACATCCTCAACTCGCCCTATGAGCGCGACCGGGTCACCGTCGACAAGGGCGTGGCCGACCAGGCGATCTCGATCGGCCACAATTTCGAAGCGGTACTGGCCGATCTCGAGAAAAGGATGCGCGCGGCCGCGGCCGATCTGGAATTCGAGACCGCCGCCCGCCTGCGCGACGAGATCAAGCGGCTGAAGGAAACCGAGATGGCGGTGTTCGAGGAGCCTTCAAGCCGGCAGGCGCAGGTGACGGCAAAGGCCGGCAAGGCCGCAGCCTCGCAATACGGCGCGGCGGCGAACCTTCCTCCAACCCGCGCGGGGAAGCCGTCGCTCGATGCAATGGGGCCCGGTACGGACCGGGAGGTGCCACTTTCCGGGACGCCGCGCGCCAAGGGCGGCGGGCGCCCGTCAAAGAAGCGGCGCTGAGGTTCAGCTTTAGCGCATCACGTCGCCGGTCATCGGATCGAGGATCAGATCCTCGCGCTTGCCGGCGGCGTTCTGGACGCGCACCGCATAGCATTTCTGCTCGGCGAGCCGGATCTCGACCAACCGCAGGCCGCGCTGCTGCAATTCAAGCGCGATCTCCGACGAGGACAGCCAATGCACGCGGGGGATGCGTGCACAATACGGATCATAGGAAGGCTGGACAGCAGCGGCGGAACTGGCGAAGCCGCAGGCGAGGAAGAGCGGCAGGGTCAGACGGTGCATCGCGGTTTCCCTATTCTGGAGCAGGTCAGTTCTGGAGCGCTGCAACTCCTAGACGGTGCCTTTGAAAACTTTGCTGACCTCAACCGCCGCCTTTTGCTCGAATTTGACTAGTTACAAGCAGAGGCTCATTCTCGGCGCATTGATCCGGTCGCCAGGCCGATTCAGGGTGGCGCCGGCAAGAACGGAGGCGACCATGCGTGCCCGTGCATTCCCTGACTTCCCGGCTTTGCCGATCGTCGCGTTTCTCGGCCTGCTGGCCATGCCCGCCCTGGCGGCCGAACCGCCGCGCACGGCGCCGGACATTCCGGTTACCCGGGCCAGCAGCAAGACCCCCTGCACCTGCCGTGCGGCAGGCCAGTCTTTCGAGGTCGGCAGCGAGATCTGCCTTGGAAATCGCATGATGCGCTGCACAATGGCGATCAATGTCACTTCCTGGGAACAGATCGACCAGCCCTGCCCGCAATCCTGAGCGGAGCCTTCAGGCGATCCCCGGACACGGCGGCAACACGGCCGCCGACGCACTCACACCAGCCCGAAAACGATCGCCGCAAGCAGGGCGAAGGAAGCAAGAAACGCGAGCAGATCGAGACGAAGAACCGCGCTCATGGGACAACTCCTCGGTGGAGACCGAGAAAGCTTACCTTTTGTTAACGAGTTGGCAACGGATTTCCGCGCCCCCTTCACAGGACGGTTAATGTCGCCCCAAGCGGATGCCGATAATGCCCGTCAAGCGGCTGAGGACGCTGCCAGAACGCCTTCGAGGAACGCCGCGGCCGCCAGCGCACGCTGGTCATCCCCGAACGCTGCCACCACCTGGAGGCCCACCGGAAGGCCCTCGTCGGTCCGGCAGCCGGGCACATTCACCGCCGGCAGGCCGAGCAAAGTGACGAGGCGGTTGAAGCGCGGATCGCCGGTCGTGTCGGCCAGGGGCGCCGGCCCCGGCGCGGAATAGGTGAGCAGCACGTCGATCGGCTCGAACAGGGCATGCGTCGCCTTGCGGGCCTTGTTGGCGAGAGACCGTGCAGCATCGAACTCGGCGACGGGAATGGCCCGGCCCTCGTCGAGAGCCGCCCGCAGCGTTGCCGACAGCGCCTCCGGATGCCGGCGATGCTCGAAAGCCAGATGCTGCGCCGCCTCGAACAGCGAGATCGTGCGCTGCGCGTCATGGGCGGCCGCAAAACGCCCGTCCAGCGTCACGTCCACCACCTTCGCCCCGGCCTTGCCGAGGACATGGATCGCCCGCCGGAGCGCCGCCTCTGCCTCCGGCTCGGCCAAGCCCGCAAACGGCATCCGTGTCACGCCGAAGGTCGGCGTGCCGAAATCCTGCCCGTCCACGCGCAGCGAGCGGCCCGTGATCGCCTCCAGCCCGAAGGCGACATCGGCCACGCGCGCGCCCATCAGGCCGAGCGTATCGAGCAGCGGCGCGAACGGCTTCACCCCGCTGACCGGCAGCAGGCGGTAACTCGGCTTCATCGCCGCCACGCCGCAGAAGCTGGCGGGACGGATGATGGAGCCGGAGGTCTGCGTCCCGAAGGCGAGCGGCAGCATGCCGGCCGCCACCGCCGCGGCCGAACCGGAGGAGGAGCCACCCGGCGTCCGGCGCGGATCATGCGGGTTCCGCGTCTTCGGCGGGTTGAGGAAGGCAAGTTCGGTCGTCACCGTCTTGCCGGGCACGATCCCGCCGGCATCCTCCGTCAGCACCACGATCGGCGCATCGGCCACGGGGCGATTGTCACGATAGGCCGGCACGCCATAGGCCGTCGGCATGGCGGCCGTCTCGATGATGTCCTTCATCCCGACAGGCAGTCCACCCAGCGGCCCCTTCGGCCGGCGGGCGGCGAGAATGCGGGCCCGGTCGAGATCGAGATGCTCGAAACAGCCGAGTTCCGCCTCGCGGGCCGCAATGGCCTGGGCGCAGAGTTCGAGCACCGCCTGCGGCGTGATGTCGCCCTCGTCGAGGGCCTCGGCCAGATCAAGCGCGCGGAGCATCGGATTTTCCGTCAATCAGCTGGAGGATCAGCATCGTCCCGCGCCGGGCGATCGGCGAGGCGATCAGCGCCGCGATATAGGCCAGCGGCCAGGCGACAACGAAGGCACGCAACCACCGCGCAACGAAATCGGGCGGCATTCCGACATTGAGATAGGTCACCACCGCCGTCATCAGGAATGCCATCACGCAGGAGAGGATGGCAGGAAAGATGAATCGGGCCTTGCCCTGCATGAGCGTTACTCCGGCGCGGATGAAATCGGATTGCGATGAAACCCTGCTGACTCGCATCGTTACGCAGCGTTTACCGCTTCGTAACCCTTTCTCTTAAGAGAAGGTTACCGGGATCGCGTCATTTTTAGCGGATGTTGCGTTTCAACCATGCCTCCGCACGTCCGGCCCCTTTCGGCCCGCGCACCCTGTCGCGGCTGGCTCTGCTTGCAGCCGGCCTCGGCGCCTTCCTGAGCGGCTGCGGCTTCGCCCGGTTCGAGCCGCGCGAGCCCTGGCGCGCGGAAGCGGAAATGGCCTGCATGAAGGCGGGCATCATCCGCGAGAGCCAGTTCATCCGGCCAACCAAGCCGATTGACGGCCCCGGCCCCTGCGGCGCCGACCTGCCGCTGAAGGTCGCCGCCTTCCCGAATGACAGCCAGTCCGTCGCGCTGGCGCTCGCCTCCACCGGCGGCCAGCAGGCCGGCTTCACGCCCGGCCTCCTCGAGATGACGGTGATCAAGCCGGAAGCCACCCTCGGCTGCCCGATGGTCGCGTGGACGGATGACTGGATCACCACGGCAGTCCAGCCCGCCGCCATCGCCTGGTTCGGCCAGGGCATCCGCGAGATCCGCACGGCCGGCTCCTATGCCTGCCGCCGGCGCAACCATCAGGCCAATGCCCGCCTGTCCGAACATGCCTTCGGCAACGCCATCGACATCATGAGCTTCGTCTTCAATGACGGCAATGTCGTTACGGTGAAGGGTGGCTGGCGCGGCACCGAACAGGAGCAGGGCTTCCTGCGCGACGTGTTCCATGGCGCCTGCCAGCGCTTCCGCACCGTGCTCGGGCCGGGCTCGGATGCGCTCCATTACGATCATTTCCATTTCGACCTGGCCCGCCACGATGCGCGCGGCCAGCGCCGTTACTGCAAGCCGCAAATCGCTGCGCCGCAGCGGCCGCTGCCGGGCACCTACGGGCCGGCGGTCAACCCGTTCGGCGGCCCGCAGAACCCCTATGCCTTCCGCCAGCCTCCCGGCACGCCCTATCCGGCCGGCACCTTGCAGGCCCAGCAGGGCCAGATCGCCGCTGGCCCGCGCCCGCCGGCTCCCCTGCACGCCGGAACCTTGCCCGCTCCGGCCGGTGGCATGCTGCCCGGCCCGCGCGCGCCCGCGCCCGCCGGCAGCCGCTGGCAGGATGCGCAAGGCCAGGACCTCGAGATCGAGCCTGATTTCGATGCCTCGCAGTTCGATCTCGCCACCGGCTCCATCCCCGACCTGCCGCCCCGCCGCGTGCCGGGCCTGCCGCCGGAACGCACCGGCTCCATCCCCGCAAGCCCGGTCGAGACCGAGACCATCCCGGCACCAAAGCCCCGCCCCCGTGCCGCCGCGCCTGCCCGGCAGCCGCAGACCATGGCCAATCCCCGCGGAAACTGAGCCCTTGCGGCAATGGGCCCGCCGGGCCATCCTCCGGCCAACGGAGGATCTCTCATGGATTACGTTCGACTGGGCCATACTGGCCTGAAGGTGTCGCGCATTGCGCTCGGCTGCATGACCTATGGCCACCCGTCCTGGCGGGAATGGGTGCTGGAGGAGGAGGAATCGATGCCCTTCTTCCGGCGCGCCCTCGAGGCCGGCATCAATTTCTTCGACACGGCCGACATGTATTCCCTCGGCGAGAGCGAGCGGATCACCGGCAAGGCGCTGAAGGAATTCGCCCCCCGCGACGAGGTGGTCATCGCCACCAAGGTCTTCAACGCGATGGGCCCGAAGCCGAACCAGCGCGGCCTTTCGCGCAAGCATATCCGCGAGGCGGTAGATGCGTCGCTCCGGCGGCTCGGCACCGACTATATCGACCTCTACATCATCCACCGCCTCGACCACGAGACCGAGATGGAAGAGATCGTCGAAGGGCTGAACGATGTCGTCCGCGCCGGCAAGGTGCTCTATCTCGGCGCCTCCTCAATGTATGCATGGCAGCTCATGAAGCTGATCGGCCTGCAGCGTGCGCATGGCTATGCCGAATTCGTCTCGATGCAGAATTTCTACAACCTGATCTATCGCGAGGAAGAACGCGAGATGATCCCGCTCCTGCAATCCGAGGGGCTGGGCATGACGCCGTGGTCGCCGCTCGCCCGTGGCTATCTCGCCGGTTCGGGCCTGTCGAAGCCTGTCACCAACGAGACGACCGTGCGCGGCCGGTCCGACCAGCATGTCGGCGCGCTGAAGATCGGCACCCCGCAGGACGAGAGCATCCGCCGGCGGCTCGTGCAGGAGGCGGAGAAGCTCGGCACGACGCCGGCCATCCTCGCGCAGGCCTGGGTGCTGGCGAAACCCTATGTCACCAGTACGATCCTCGGTGCCTCGAAAATGCGCCATGTCGATGATGCCCTCGCCGCGCTCGCCCTCAAGGTCGATCCGCGCGTCTGGGCCCGGCTCGAGGCGCCTTATCGCCCGCGCGAGGTGGTGGGCCACCAGTGACGTTGCTGCCAAGCCTTGACCCTGTCGAAAATGCCGCAACCCTGTCGAAAATCCTCGGATCTGCCTGCGCGGACTTGACCGCCGGGCGCCGAGAGGCGAAGGCTAGGGTTGAATTTCAGGAGGTTCTTATGCGCCTGCTTCCCGTCCTGTTCGGCCTGCTCGTGGCCGCACTCCCCGCCACCGCGCGCGAGGAAATCCCGGCCGAGACCCGGATCATCCCCTGGTCGGCGCAGGTCTCTTCCTGCGACAGCCCCGGTGTGCTGTCGAAGCTGCAGCACCGCTTCAACGCGACCGAGCAGAAATTCTGGAACAGCAATGCCGAGATCGTCGGGTTCGAGAAGGTCCGGCAGGCCGCCTTCCGCCCGCACGGTCTTGACCTGATCCCCCGTCGCTATTGCGAGGCGCAGGCCGTGATGGCCGACCGCCGCCGGCTGACGATGCGCTACGCGATCATCGAGGAGACCGGCATCATCGGCATGACCGAGGGCGTCCAGTTCTGCCTCGCCGGCTATGACCGCAACCATACCGCGATGCCGGGCTGCTATCGCCTCGACCGCTGATGGCCCGCCTCCCGGCTCTCCTCGTCCTGCTGGCAGCCTTCCTGCTGCCGGCCTCCGCGCAACCGCGCGAGGATCGCGGCGCGCCGATGGGCCGCTTCGATTTCTACGTCCTCTCGCTCTCCTGGTCGGCCACCTTCTGCGACCTGACGGGCGAGCGCCGCGGCAACCCGCAATGCGAGCCCGGGCGCAATCCCGGTTTCGTGGTGCATGGGCTCTGGCCGCAATACGAGCGCGGCTATCCCTCGTTCTGCACGCCGGACGGCCGCAATCCCTCGCGCAACGCGATGGATATCGGCGAGCGCGTGCTGCCGACGAGCGGCCTCGCCCGCCATCAATGGCGCAAGCACGGCACCTGCTCGGGCGAGAGCCCGGCCGGCTATTTCACCGCCACCGAGACGGCGCGGAACCGGGTGAAAGTGCCGAAAGACCTCGAGGCGCCCGAAGCGCCGCGCCGCTGGTCGGTGCCGGAGATCGAGCGCGCCTTCGCCCTCGCCAATCCCGGCCTGCGCCCGGACATGATGGCCGTGACCTGCAAGAAGGGCATGCTGGAGGAAGTGCGGCTCTGCCTCACGCGGGATCTTCGCAGCTTCCGCCCCTGCGACGAGGTGAGCCGTGATGTCTGCCGCACGCGCGACATCACCGTGCCGGCTGCACGGTAGGGGCCGGTGAATTACCGCCACGCCTTCCATGCCGGCAATTTCGCCGATGTGCTGAAACATGCGGTGCTGATGCGGGTTCTCGCGCATCTCATGCAGAAGGACACCGCGATCCGCGTCATCGACACCCATGCCGGCGCCGGCCTCTATGACCTGAAGGGCGATGCCGCCAGCCGCACCGGCGAATGGGTCGACGGCATCGGCCGGCTGAACGACAGCCCCCTGGATACGGCGGCCGAGACCATCCTTGCCGGCTATCGTGCCGCCCTCGCCGATCTCTCGCGTGACGGACGTCTCTATCCCGGCTCGCCGGTGCTGATCCGGCATGCCCTGCGCCCGCAGGATCGCGCCTCCTTCAACGAATTGCACCCGGAAACCCTGCGCGACCTGCGCCGCGCCCTGCCGCGTGACGACCGGCTGGTGATCAACCAGCTCGATGGCTACATGGCCTGGAAGGCGCAGATCCCGCCGCCGGAACGGCGTGGCCTCGTGCTGGTCGATCCGCCCTTCGAGCGCGAGGACGAATTCGACCGGATGATCGAGGGCATGCAGGTCATGGCGCGCAAATGGCCGACCGGCCTCGCCATGCTCTGGTACCCGGTCAAGAACCAGCGCCGGGTCTCGATGTTCGAGGCAGGCCTGGTCGAGAGCGCCTTTCCCCGGATCCTGCTGGTCGAGCTGCATGTCGACGAGCCCGTGGCCGAAGGGCCGCTGGCGGCTTGCGGCCTCGCCATCGCCAACCCACCCTGGCGGCTCGACGAGGAATTGCTGGCGCTGTTGCCCGCCTTGTCGGAGCGGCTCGGGCGCGGCGGCATCGCCCGCTGGCGGGTCGACTGGCTGAAAAGCGCCTGAGCCCCGGCGCGGAGAATTCCGGTCAACAAAGCCCTTGCCGATCGGCGGGCAAGCGGCAATGGTCAGGCCATTCCCCGCCCCTGAAAGGGCCTCAAGAAACGGAAACGCCCATGCTGAAACTGCGCTCTTCCGCCGCCTCGCCCTTTGGCCGCAAGGTCAAGGTGGCGGCGCTCTTCACCGGCCATGCCGACAGCCTCGAGATCCTGCCGGCCGACACGATGAACCCGGCCGATCCGCTGCGGCAGGACAACCCGCTCGGCAAGATCCCCTGCCTGATCCTGCCCGATGGCAGCACGGTCTATGACAGCCGCGTCATCGTCGAATATCTCGACCACGAGGCCGGCGGCGGCAAGGTGATCCCGGCGGCCTGGCCCGCCCGGCTCGCCGCGCTGAAGTTGCAGGCTTTGGCCGATGGCATCACCGATGCAGCGATCCTGCAACTCTATGAAGGCCGCTTCCGCGCCCCGGAAAAGCACGAGCCGGCCTGGATCGCCCATCAGGGCGGCAAGGTGGAACGCGGCCTCGGCACGCTGGAAGCCAACCCGCCCGTGGCCAGCGCCACGCCGGATATCGGCGTTATCTCCGTGGCCTGCATGCTCGAATGGTATGAGTTCCGCTTCTCCGGCCTGTCGAGCGGGAAATATCCGAAGCTCGCGGCCTTCGCGGCGGATTTCAATCGCCTCGTCCCCGCTTTCGCCAAGACCAAGCCGCACGCGTGAGCATCGACGGTCCATCAGGCCGCCAATTGCACCGCCTGAAGACCACACTCCCTGCCAAGGCCTGCGGCCTTGGCTAGGCGCGAACGCGCCGCCGAGCAGGCTCCGCAAGGGGCCGCCGCGAGGGGCCCAAAAGGAAAAATCCCCGCGAATGCTCAGCCGAGCAGGCTCCGAGAGGGGCCGTTGCGAGGGGTCCGGCCCGAAGGGCCAAACGAAACCAACCTGCCGGGGCTTCACGCCCTGGCTAGGCGCGAATGCGCCGCCGAGCAGGCTCCGCAAGGAGCCGTTGCGAGGGACCTAAACCAAAAACCCTGCCAGTGCCTGATGGCGCTGGCTAGGCGCGAACGCGCCGCCGAGCAGGCTCCGTCAGGAGCCGTTGCGAGGGAGCTAAACCAAAAACCCAGCCGTCGCGAGCGGCCCAAAAGAAAGAAAAAGGGGGTCCGGTTCCCCGGACCCCCGTCGCCCCCCGGCATTCCTGTTGCGCGCCGCAGCCGGCGCGATCAGAAGCGGTAATTGACGCCCACGCGGATCTCGTTGTTCACGATATTCGCGTTGCGGGCCGGCACCACATTGTAGGTCTGGCCCTCGAAACGGTAATGCAGGTATTGGACCGTGGCGGAAACGCGGTCGGTCAGCATCATTTCCCCGCCCACACCGAGCACATAGCCGAGATGGCCGTTGGAGGATTTCGCGCCGCCGGCCTTCATGGTGCCGGTCGTGTAGGCGATACCGCCGGTCACGAAGGGCAGGAAACGCTCGAAGGCATAGCCGACGCGGACACGGCCCGAGCCGATCCATTTCTGCCGGAAGCTCTCGGTGAAGCCGCGATAATCGATGCCGGCATAGGCAAGATCGGCCTCGCCACCGACAACCAGCCGGTCCATCTGCCAGTTATGCCCGATCTGCAGGCCGCCCTTGAACCCGTCGAGATCGGCCGAGCGCGAACGCCCGAAGGCATAGCCGAGATGCGCGCCGGCATAGAAGCCGGCCCAGTTGGTCGCGAAGACCGGCGTCGGCGAATAGCCGGGCCGGCGCTGCAGATCCGCAGCCTGAACTTGAGCAACAGCCATGAAACCTGCAATGCAGGCAGTAGTGGCAAGAATTTTCCTGGCGACACCACGCATTTTGGCCTCCCTGTTCAAGTAACACATCCACAAGCAGAAATTCACTCGGACTGTGATCTAGCACAAGCATCTGTTAAGCTGAACAAGCCCCTTCATTGAGGGAAAACATTTGATTAATCGGCGTCTTCGGCGGTTAAGGTTATTCAAAAACTAACATCGCGGTTGCAAGAACTTGGCGGTCATGCGAAGCGAGGGAAAAGCCACATCCGGGGCCTGCTTGTGACGCTGCCGCTGTCGATTTTCATCATTGCCCGCAACGAGGCTGACCGCCTGCCCCGCACGCTCGAACCGCTCGCGGCCCTGAGCGACGACATCGTCGTGGTCGATTCCGGCTCGACCGATGACACGGTCGCGCTGGCAGAGGCTGCCGGCGCGCGGGTCATCCATAATGCGTGGCCAGGCTACGGCCCGCAGAAGCGCTTCGCCGAGGCGCAATGCCGCCATCCCTGGCTGCTCAATCTCGATGCCGATGAATGGCTCCCGCCGGAACTGGTCGAGGAAATCCGGGCGCTGTTCGCCTCCGGCACGCCCGCCGCCGATGCCTACGAGATCCGGATCGCCGAGGTCTTCCCGGGCGAGGATGCCCCGCACCCCCTTGCCTATGCGCTGCCGCCGGTGCGGCTCTATCACCGCGAAAAGGGCGCCTATTCAGCCTCCATCGTGCATGACCGGGTCGATCTCGTGCCCGGTGCGAAGGTTGCGCGCCTCCGCGGCATCGTCCATCATTTCTCGGTCCGCTCGATCGGCGACCAGATGGCCAAGCTCAATGCCTATGCCGACCAGCAGGTGGCTGATCTGGCCCAGCGCGGCAAGCGTATTCCCAACTGGCGGATCTTCACCGAATTCCCGCTGGCCTTCCTCAAGGCCTATCTGATCCGCCGCCATTTCGTGCGCGGCATCTACGGGTTCATCACCGCCATGAATTTCGCCTTCTATCGCTGGTTGCGGGTCGCCAAGGATTACGAACGCCGTTCGCTGGAGCGGAAGCGGAACCGCAAGCCATGACGGCGCGGCAGGTCGCCCTCGTTACCGGCGGGTCAAAGCGCATCGGCGCGGCCATCGTCCGGCATCTGGCAGAAGCCGGCTATGCCGTGGTGATTCATTTCAATCACGGTCGGGAGGCAGCGGAAGCGCTGGCCGAAACGCTTGCGGCTTCGGGCGGTCGCGCCGCCACGATCGGCGGAGACCTTGCCGCCCTCGACGCGCTGACCGGCCTGATGACGGCGGCCGCCCGGCCCTTCGGCCCACCCGACCTGCTCGTCAACAATGCCTCGGCCTTCCTCGATGACCGGATCGGGACGCTTGAACCCGGGCGCTTCGCGACCAACCTCGCCGTGAACCTGCAGGCGCCCTGCCTGCTCGCCCGCACCTTCGCCGAGGGTCTGCCCCCGGGTGAATCCGGCGCCATCGTCAACATCATCGACCAGCGCGTTTTCCGCCCCAACCCGCAATTCTTCAGTTACACGCTCGCCAAGGCAGCGCTCCTCACCGCGACGCAGACGCTCGCCCAGGCGCTGGCGCCGCGGATCCGGGTGAACGGCGTCGGCCCCGGCCCGACCATCCCCAACATCCATGACGGCACCGAGGGCTTCGCGCAGGAAGCCGCCGGCACCTTGCTCGGCGAGGCTGTCGCGCCGGAGGCGATCGCCGAGGCGGTGCTCTATCTTGCGCGCGCGCGTTTCGTCACCGGCCAGATGATCGCGGTGGATTCCGGCCAGCATCTCGGCTGGCGCACCCCGGATATTGTCGAGAGCTGAAGCGACCGACGCCCCGCAGGATTGACCTGGAGGCCAAGGCCAACGGCCTTGGCTAGGCGCGAACGCGCCGCCGAGCAGGCTCCGTCAGGAGCCGTTGCGAGGGACCCAAAACAAAGAAATCCGCCAAGGCCAACGGCCTTGGCTAGGCGCGAATGCGCCGCCGAGCAGCCGCCCGCGGCGGCGTTGCGAGGGTCCCTCCCGAGGGTGACCAAGGGTCAGATCCGAGGGGAAAAGGATTACAACCTTATGGCGGCGATGAGCCGCCCATAATCCGGCTCGTTGAGATGGGTCTTCCGTCGATAGGAAAAAAATCTTTGAGGATCGGCATAGGTGCACAAATTTAATTTGTCGATTTCGCCGATCCCGGCGCGATCCAGACGCGCCGAAATATAGCCCGGAAGGTCGAAAAACGGGTGTGTTTCGCGCGCTCCGGGACGGAAGAACTGCGCATTTCCAGCATCCTCGGCGAGGAATTGCGCCCTGAATTCCGGCCCGACCTCGTAATTTTCCGGCCCCAGCATCGGCCCGAGCGCAACAATCATGCGCTCGCGGCGCGCCCCTTTCTGCTCCATGGCTTCAACCGTGGCTTCAAGAACCCCGCCGATCGCGCCCTTCCAGCCTGAATGCGCTGCGCCGACCACGCCAACATCCGGATCTGCAAAGAGAATCGGCCCGCAATCCGCCGCACCCACGCCCAGCGCGATACCCGGCTTCACGGTGACCATAGCATCCGCCTGCGGCCGTTCAGAAACCGGCCAGGGCGCGTTCACCTCAAGCGCGATGGCGGAATGAACCTGATATAGCGAAAGAAAATTCTCAGGCAGAACATCGAGATAGGCGGCCATCCGGCGGCGGTTCTCGGCCACGGCGGCCGGGTCGTCATTCGAGCCGATCCCCCCGTTCAGGCTGGCATAGACGCCAGTGGAAACGCCGCCCTCCCGGGTGAAGAAGGCATGGCGGATTCCGGCGCGGGTGAGGGCAGGCGAAGTCAACGGCTTGAGCATGGCGGGCTTTCAGCGAGAAGCGGTTCCGGCGAGGCGGGGATCGGGCCGGTCGAAGCCGGGCAAGGCGGCCATGCCCGGACCGGAAATGGCCAAGGCCTTGAAAAGCTTTCCCATCCCGCCCGGGCCCGTGCCGGCGAGGCGCTCGACCGCGGCATCGATCTCGGCCGGATTTTCCGCCTTCGTCTTGAGAATTCCGGCCCGGTGCTGGATGCCAAGCCGCTCCAGCAGGGTGGCCTGCGTCAGCACCGGGTGATCCTTCGCCCCCGCCCGCCGCGCTGCGATGGCAAGGCTGGCGAAATCCACATGGGCCGTGATATCCGCCTCGCCCGGATTGGCAAGCACCGAGGCAAACTGATGCTTTCTGACCGCCTGAAGCGTCTCGCCGAAAGCGAAATGCGCGTGCCCGTAATCGACCGCCAGCAGCAGGCCGTTCTGGGAAGCGAGCCGGTTCGCCAGCTTTTTCATGATGTCGAGTGAAATCGGCGAGGTCTCGAAGACGGTGCCCTCCGGCGCCTCGATGGTCAGCCCCTGCGCGGCGTTACGGTCCAGCCCGAGCGCCAGTTGCCCGTCAGGCCCGATCCCGACAAGCCGTTCACGCCATTCGGTTCCATAGCGCTGGAACTGGCGGATGGGCAGGGCATCGAAGAATTCATTGGCGAGGATCAGCAGCGGGCGATCCTCCGGCAGGCTCTCGATCGAGGGATGCCAGGCCACGCGGTGCCCGCTCTCCTTCAGCGTATCGGCCTGCGCCCGCTGGAGAACCGGGCTCATCTCGACGAGATGCACCTCGAGGCAGGAAGTGAAGCCGGGAAGCGCCCGTGCCGCCCGCAATGCATCGGCCATCAGCGTGCCGCGCCCGGGTCCGAGCTCGACAAGGGCCACCTTGGCCGGCTCGCCCAGCATCTGCCAGCCGATGGCGGTGAACAGCCCCAGCAATTCCCCGAAGATCTGGCTGATCTCCGGTGCCGTCACGAAATCCCCGGCCATGCCGAACGGATCACGCGTCATGTAATAGCCATGGCGCGGATGGCCGAGCGCCAGCGCCATGAACCGGTCGATCCCCATCGGGCCGTTGGCACGGATCTCGGCGACGATCTCGTTCTCGAGCATGCTCACTCCGCCCCTGCCAATCCTGTCCTGCGGGCCGCCAGCCCCCGCCGGATCAGCCAGAGTCCGGCCAGGAACATCGGGATCGACAAGGCCATGCCCATGGTCAGCCACCCCCCGGCGATGAAGCCGAGATGGCGGTCCGGCTCGCGGAAGAATTCCACGAAGAACCGCGCTGCAGCATAGCCGCTCCCGAAAATTCCTGCCAGAAGGCCGGGCGCGCGAAATCCGGAGCGGCGGACCAGCACCGCCAGGACAAGGAGCAGCAGCAGCCCTTCCAGCCCGGCCTCGTAGAGCTGCGAGGGATGGCGCGGTTCCGGTCCGGCATCGGGGAAGATGAACGCCCAGGGCACATCCGTCGGCCGGCCCCAGAGTTCGCCCTTGATGAAATTGGCGAGGCGGCCGAGCAGCAGGCCGATCGGCGCCACCACAGCGGCGAGATCGGCCATGGCATAGGGATCGAGCCCGCGCCGCCGGGCAAACAGGGCCACTGCAGCCGCCGCGCCGAACAACCCGCCATGGAACGACATGCCGCCTTTCCAGGTCTGCAGGATCTCGAGCGGGTTCGCGAGATAATAACCCGGCTTGTAGAACAGCACAAAGCCGAGCCGCCCGCCGATCACCACGCCGAGAGCCGCGAAGACAAGGAGGTCGTCCAGTTCTTCCGGCGTCGGCGCCCGGAGCCCGCCCCAGAGCCTGGCGGTTGCGGCCAGATGCCGCGCATAGAGCCAGGCGGCCACGAGGCCGAGAATATAGGCGAGCGCATACCAGCGCACGACAATCGGCCCGATGGCAAAGGCGACGGGGTCGATTTCGGGGAGCAGCATGTGCGGCAAGTCCTTCACGTCGCGCGGGCGAATCTTCTCTAACGAAAGCCGCTCCGCCATGCTAGAAGCTCGATCCGAATGGCGACCTGCCAAACCAACCCCGCCCTCACGGAGCCGACAATGCGTGAACCCCCGACCCGCCTGCTCGATGAATTGTCGCGTGTGATGACCGGCGCCGTCGGTCTGGCGCAGGGTGTCCAGCGGGAAGCGGACAGTTTCGCCCGCAGCCAGATCGAACGGATCCTGCGCGATTCCGACCTCGTGACGCGTGAGGAATTCGAGGCCGTCCGGCTGATGGCCATCGCCGCGCGCGACGAGAATGACCGCCTGCTCGCCCGGATCGAGGCGCTGGAAGCCGCGCTTGCCGGCAAGCCTGGGGCGAAGAAGACCGGCAAGGAATCAACGGAGCGCTGAGCCGGCTTTCCTTAAATGGCGGCGCCGTCAAAGGGTTTCTCACCCCCTGTGGACATCGCCAAGACTGTGGATCGGACCGGGCGGCATGGTTGTGGCGGCCAGCCGAATCCCGGAAGGTCGCGCCTGACGCTGACTTCCCGTCCCACCGGTTTTCCGGTCGCGGTTTTTCCCCAACGTCGCTGTGAGTATCGCCGCAGAAAGGCGGCGACAGCGCGAATCTGGCCATGCTAGGTTCGAGGAGGGTGATTCGCGGCAGGAGAAAACGGCCCGAGTCAAGTCCGCGTTGGCTGTTCCGGCATGCCGGTCCGGCCGGGTAGCGTGGCGTTCCCCGCGTTCCGCGTAGTCTCAAATCTGGCAGCGTGCCATCCGGCGCGACGGGTTCTTGCGCCCGCTTTCCGGCAGCACGCATATGAAAACGATAATAAAAGGCCTGTGATGACATTTGTCGATCGCGACCCTGCCCGCGCCGAGAACCCGGTCGATCTGATCGAGCAGATTGCCCTGCGGCATCACTGGTCGTTCGAGCGGGACGACGAGGACGAGATTTCTCTCGGTGTCACTGGCCGCTGGTGCGACTACCAGATCAGCTTCACCTGGCTTTCCGAGATGGAGGCCCTGCATCTCAGCTGCGCCTTCGACCTGAAGGTGCCGGAGCGCCGCCGCGCCGAGGTGCTGCAGCTTATCGCCAAGCTCAACGAGCAGATGTGGGTCGGCCATTTCGACGTCTGGTCGAGCGGCAATGCCGTGGTGTTCCGCCATTCGCTGCTGCTGGTCGGCGGCGTCGATCCCTCGCCCGACCAGTGCGAGGCGGCGATGAAAATCGCGGTCGAGGCCTGCGAGCGCTATTATCAGGCCTTCCAGTTCGTGGTCTGGGCGGGTAAGACGGCCGCCGAGGCGCTGGATACCGCCATGTTCGAGACGGCCGGCGAGGCCTGATCCGGACGGGGTGAAGGTCCGGCTGCCGGGAACCTGTTCCCTGCCTCGCGGATCATTCGCCAACCCTTCGGATTTTTCATGGACAGCTTTGTTGATCTTCTGATTTTCGGTGCCGGCAAGATGGGCGGCGCCATGCTCCACGGCGCGCTGAAGGCCGGCTGGCCCGCCGCGCGGATCCGCGTGATCGATCCCAACCCGGCCGATCCCCTCCGCGCGGATGCCGCACGCCATGGCTTCGCGCTGAACCCCGCCGCCGGCACGCCCGCGAAGCTGGTCCTGCTGGCCATCAAGCCGCAGATGCTCGATTCCGCCGCCGCGACCCTGAAAATGCATGTCGATGCGAACACGGTGATCGTCTCGATCCTCGCCGGGAAGAGCATCGCCGACCTGCGCGCCCGCCTGCCTGGAGTTACCAGGATCGTCCGCGCCATGCCGAACACGCCCGCGGCGATCGGGCGCGGCATTACCGGCGCCTATGCCGCCGGCGGTCTGAGCGAGGCCGAGCGGCAGCAGGTTCTCGCCCTGCTGCAGACGACCGGTCGCCTCGAATGGCTGGACCATGAAGGTGATATCGATTCGGTTACGGCCCTGTCCGGTTCGGGCCCGGCCTATGTGTTCCATCTCGTCGAGGCCATGGCAAAAGCCGGCGAGGAACTCGGCCTTGCGCCTGACCTCGCCATGCGCCTTGCCCGCGCGACGGTGGAAGGCGCCGGCGAGTTGCTGTTCCAGGAAGCAGAAACGGCGCCGGCCATCCTGCGCCAGAATGTCACTTCGCCCGGCGGCACGACGGCCGCGGCGCTCGAGGTGCTGATGGCGCCGGACGGGCTTCAGCCGCTGATGACCAAAGCGGTCAAGGCGGCGCGTGCCCGCGCCCGGGCGCTCGCGGGTTGACAGGCTGACGCGGCGGGCTTGCGTCCGCCGCATTGTGGCCTACCTTGAGGCCACAATGCCCTGACCTCAGGAGGCACCCATGGCACGCAAGGCTTCATCCCCCGAACAGGTTGCTTCGCCGCGTGATCGCGTCGTCGATGCACTGATGACCCTCGCCGCCGAGCGGGAATGGGCGGATATCCCGCTTGAGGCCATTGCCGAACAGGCGGGTCTCGGCCTTGCCGACCTGCGCGATCTCTTCCCCTCCAAGGGCGCCATGCTGGGCGGCTTTGTCCGCCGCATTGACCGGATCACGCTCGAAGGCACGCCCGCCGACCTGATCGACCAGCCCGCGCGGGACCGCGTGCTCGACCTGATGCTGCGCCGTTTCGACGGGCTGAGGCCCTATCGCCATGCGCTCCGCAGCATCCACCGCGCCTTCCGCGGCGATGTGCCCGGCCTGCTGGCGCTGAACCAGCAGGCGCTCAATTCCTGGCGCTACCTGCTCGCCTCGGTCGGGATCGAGACGGAAGGGCCGATGGGCCTCGTCAAGCTGCAGGGCGCGATCCTCGTTTTTGCCCGGGTCATGCCGGTCTTCCTCGACGAGAATGACGAGGCGCTGCCGAAAACCATGGCCGCGCTCGACCGCGAATTGTCGCGCGGGGAATGGGTTCTCCGGCGGGCCGAGGGGCTCGACCGGCTGATGGCACCGTTCCGCGGCTTCTGCCGGGCGGCGAAGGACCTGCGGCGGCCCGGCAGGGACAGTGAGCGGGACGCGGCCTGAACCTCATGCTGCCGACTGCCCTTCAGCCTGTAACCCCGTTCGATACGTTCGCGGCTTTGGATATCCGCGTCGGCACAATCATCGCCGTCGAGCCGTTTCCGGAAGCGCGCAAGCCGGCCTGGAAGCTGACGATTGATTTCGGCCCGCTTGGAACGCGCCGCTCATCGGCGCAGATCACTGTCCATTACACGCCGGAAACGCTTCTCGGCCGCCAGGTTGCGGCGGTGATGAATTTCGCGCCGCGCCAGATCGGGAAATTCATGTCCGAGGTGCTGACCCTCGGCTTTCCGGATGCGGCGGGCGAGGTTGTCCTCGTCATGCCGGAACGCCCAGTGCCCAATGGCGGCCGGCTGTTCTGAAGGTCAGGCGGGTACCTTCACCCTGGCCCGCAGGCCGCCCAACGGCGAATCCTCAAGGACGATGTCCCCGCCATGCCCCCGGGCGATCCCTCGGGCGATCGCGAGGCCAAGGCCCGTGCCGGCATGATCCTGGTTGCGCGAGGCATCGAGCCGGAGGAACGGCTTGAAAACCTCCTCGCGCAGGTCCTCGGGAATGCCGGGGCCATCGTCATCCACCGTCACGGTGAGATAGCGCTCGTCATGCACCGCATGGATCTCGATCCGGTCACCATAGCGCGCAGCATTGGCGACAAGGTTGCCGAGAAGCCGGCGGAAAGCCTGCGGCCGCACGCTGACCACCGGATCTCCCTCGACGGCAAGGGTGGCGAAATGCCCCGTGCGCTCGGCATCGACTCGGAAATCCTCCAGAAGGGCGCGGATATCCGTCGCCGCTGCGGATTCGGCGGCCTCGCCGCGCGCGAAGGCGAGATAATCCTCCAGCATCCGGCTCATCTCGTCGATATCGCGCTTCATATCCTCGACTTCGGGCCCCTCGGGCAGCAGCGCCAGAGAGAGCCGGAACCGGGTGAGGATGGTGCGGAGATCGTGGCTGACCCCGTTGAGCATCGTGGTTCGCTGCTCGATGGCGCGCTCGATGCGGTTCTTCATCTCGAGAAAGGCGAGGCCGGCCCGACGCACTTCGCGCGCGCCTCGGGGCCTGAACTGGATATCCCGCCCCTTGCCGAAACTGTCGGCCGCATCGGCGAGGCTGAGGATCGGCCGGATCTGGTTGCGCAGCAGCAGGATCGCCACGGTGATCAGCACGAGCGAGGACCCCGCCATCCAGATCAGGAAGATATGCGAGTTCGACGCGTAGGCCTGGCTGCGCCGCGCCGTGACGCGCATCATCGTATTGTCGAGCAGCACCCGGATCTCGACGATCGAGGAGGAACCCACCGTATCGATCCAGAACGGCTTGCGGACGCGGGTGCGCAACTCCGCCGAGAGCGCCTGGTCGAGAATGTCGAAGAACGGCTTCTCGAGCGGCGGCGGCAGCGGTTCAAGCGGCAGGAAATCCACGTCGAGCCCGAGGCGCTGTTCCGCGATCTGGGCCAGCAGCCGGCCATCGATGCCCGGCGTCGGCCGCTCGTAGATATCGATCAGCGCGGCGATGTCCTGGGTGATCGCGGCGGAAAGCCGCGCCGTGACGGCCTGCCAGTGCCGTTCCATGAAGATATAGGCCACCACGGCCTGAAGCAGCACCATCGGCACGATGATGATCATCAGCGCACGGGTATAGAGCCGCTTCGGCAGGATTCGGTTGAGCCAGCGCCCGATCCGCGCCTCCAGCCGGAAGACCGGCTGGAAGATCCGCTGGATTTCCGGCCGTTGCCAGATGACGACGGCAACATGCAGCAGGAGGCCGAGCATCCAGCGCAGGAGATCGAACACCATGCGGAGCATCCGCCAGACCAGCCGGGCCAGCATGCCCAGCGCGCCGGCGATCTGTCCCGATGTCGTCCGCCACGCGCTCATCGGTCGATGACCAGCCGGTAGCCGATGCCCCGCACGGTCTGCAGGAAGACCGGATTGCCCGGATCGGGCTCGATCTTGCGGCGCAGGCGGTTGATCTGGACATCGATGGTCCGCTCGTTCGATGCGCTGCCATTCTCTGCCAGCGCCTCCCGCGGGACCGTCTCGCCGAGGGCGCCGGCCAGCACGCGGAGCATCTCGCGTTCACGCTCGGTGATCCGAAGGTGCTCCTCGTCCTGCCGCAATTCGCCACGGGCGAAATGGAACTGGAACGGCCCGAAACGGACGGTTTCCGGCGCATTTTCGCGCGGGTTGGTCGGCGGCAGGGCAGCCCGGCGCAGGATGGAGGAAATGCGCAGCAGCAATTCGCGCGGGTCGAAAGGCTTGGTGAGGTAATCATCGGCCCCGGTCTGGAGGCCGGCCAGCCGGTCGTCGATTTCCGCACGCGCCGTCAGCATCAGGATCGGCACGGCGGAGCTGGTCCGGATCCATTGCGCAAGGCTGAGCCCGCTCTCGCCGGGCATCATCACGTCCAGCACGATCAGATCGAAGAGCAGCCCCTCGAGCCGGGCCCGCGCCTCGCGGGCATTGTCGGCCGTCGAAACGCGATAGCCGTTTTCCGACAGGAACCGGTACAGCAGCGTGCGGATCCGGTCATCATCGTCGACGATGAGGATATGCGGGGCTTCGTCGGTCACCACCGGTTTGCGCATGGGCACGGCTTTCTCGAACAAGGCTTTCTCGGGCAATGATACCCGGCAAGGGCTTTCCCGCCGGACGTGAAAAGGGCTGCGCCCCTCCTATCACGGCGCGGACGGCCCTGTCGCGGGGGCTGCCCCGCGTTCCTTGTCGATCAGTTCCGCGAGAAAGCGGGCAATCATGGGGCGATGCTCGGGGCCGATAGCCGCCACGGCCCGGGTGATCCGCTGATGCTGCATCGTGGCCAGACCGTCGGCCAGGGCCCGCCCCTTGTCCGTCAGGAACAGGAGGCGTTGGCGGCGATCCTCCGCCCCGGCCTTCTGCTCAACGAAATCGCCATGAATCAGGTCCTTCAGGACACGGGCGAGGCTCTGCTTGGTGATCTCGAGGATGTCGAGCAGTTCCGCCACCGTCAGGCCGGGATGGCGGTTGATGAAATGGATGACGCGGTGATGCGCGCGGCCGAAACCGTGCCGCTCGAGCAGCCGGTCCGGCTCACCGACAAAGTCCCGATAGGCGAAGAACAGCAGCTCGATCAGTTCGAAATCCGGCAGGGCCGGCGTGAGCGCGCGCGGATCCGCCGGCTGGGTCGCGGCGACAGCGGCGGCGGAAAGGAGGGTCGATGTCACGGGTTTCCTGCCTCAACAGCACCGGGTGCGAGCATTGCCCAGAAAAATTACGTCAATGATGTTGACATATTTCAGATCGATTGTTACTCGTCAAGCCAATTCGCGCGCAATGAAAGTGCGCCGAAGGGATCTTTCAGGCTTATGCATTGCAAAGGCTGTGGCTTCAAGACGGGGCCGCCGCTTGGAGACGAAGGCCGGCCTCTGGCTTTCGGTGTTGCAAGCAACTAAAAGGCCCGAAAAATCACCTCAAACGGAAGGAAATGCCATGTCGACTGCTGCCGCCCCCGCCGTGATCCCCTTCGACAAACGGGAGGGCTACATCTGGATGAACGGCGAGTTGCTGCCGTGGGTCGATGCGAAGGTCCATGTCCTGACGCATGGCCTGCATTACGGTTCGTCGGTCTTCGAGGGCGAGCGCGCCTACAAGGGCAAGGTCTACAAGAGCCGCGAGCATACCGAGCGGCTGTTCAAGTCCGCCGAGATCATGGATTTCGAGATCCCCTACACGGTGGAAGAGATCGAGGCCGCCAAGATGGCCGTTCTCGAGAAGAATGGCGGCGGCGACCAGTATATCCGTCCCGTGGCCTTCCGCGGCTCGGAAATGATGGCGGTCTCGGCCCAGCACAACAGGATCCATGTTGCCATCGCCACCTGGAACTGGCCGTCCATGTTCGATCCGGCAGCCAAGATGAAAGGCATCCGCCTTGACATCGCCGAGTATCGCCGCCCGGATCCGGCCTGCGCGCCCGTCCATGCCAAGGCGGCCGGCCTCTACATGATCTGCACTATCTCCAAGCATCGCGCCGAGAAGCGCGGCTATGCCGATGCGATGATGCTCGACTGGCAGGGCCGCGTGGCCGAATGCACCGGCGCGAATATCTTCTTCACCAAGGATGGCGCCATCCATACGCCCAAGGCCGATTGCTTCCTCGACGGCATCACCCGTCGTTCGGTCATCGACCTGGCGAAGCGCCGTGGCATGGATGTGATCGAGCGCCGGATCCTTCCGGACGAACTGCCAAGCTTCAACGAATGCTTCATCACCGGCTCGGCTGCCGAGGTGACGCCGGTGGCCGAGATCGGGCCGTACCGCTTCACGCCGGGCAATATCAGCCGGGTCCTGATGGAAGATTACGTCGCCGAAGTCGGCGCCAACTGAAACCGGCCTGAACGGAACCAAGGTCCTGCCGGCAGCGCCTCAGACGCAGCCGGCGGGACATTTACCGGCGCGAAAGGCAATCACCAGCGGGACAAGGCAGCCTCGTCGCTGTCCTTCGCATCGACCCATTGCCCCTCGCGGCCATCGGCGCGATGCTCTTTCTTCCAGAACGGCGCGCGGGATTTCAGGAAATCCATGATGAACTCGGCGCCGGCGAAGGCCGCCTGCCGATGCGCGGAAGCCACCGCGACCAGCACGATCACTTCCCCCGGCGCGACGAGGCCATGGCGATGCACCGCCACAATACCGAGCAGCGGCCAGCGGCCGGCGGCCTCCTCGGCGATCCGGGTGATCTCGGCCTCGGCCATGCCGGGAAAATGCTCGAGTTCGAGCCCGGACAGCGTGCCCTTCTCGTCACGGCAGAGGCCGGTAAAGGTGACGATCGCCCCGACATCCCCCCGACCTTCGGAGAGAAAACGCGTCTCGGCGCCGACATCGATCGGACCGGCCTGCAGGCGCACCACGATCGGCAGCATGTCAGCCACCTGTCATCGGCGGGAACAGCGCCAGTTCGCGCGCCTCACCCAGCGGGGTTTCGAGCGACACATGCTTGCGGTCAAGCGCGGCTCGGATGATGGCGGGCCGCTCGAACGCATAGGCATAATTCTCGCCGAGGCCGGAAAGATGGGTGATCGCGTCGCCGACGGTCCGCACGCCATCCGGCAGGGCGATGACCTCTTCCGGCACGCCCACCCGCTCCCGAAGCCAGGCGAAATAGACGATCTTCATGCTGTGCCTCCATCATCATCCATGAGGTGGCGGATGGAGGCCTTCATGTAATCATAACCGGTGATGATCGTCAGGATCGCGGCGACCCAGAGCAGCGCGATGCCGATATGGCCGGTCCAGCCCGTCGGAAGGATCGCATCGCCCGCCGGCCCGGCAACCAGGAAACCAACCGAGACGATCTGCGCCGTGGTCTTCCATTTGGCGAGCTTGGAAACCGGAACCGAGATCTTCACCTCGGCCAGGAATTCACGCAGGCCGGAAACGAGGATCTCGCGGCTGAGGATGACGATCGCCGCCCAGATCGACCAGGAGCGGATCGTGCCATCCGAGACGAGCATCAGCAGGCAGGCGGCGATGAGCAGCTTGTCGGCAATGGGATCGAGCATGCGCCCGAGCGAGGATTGCTGCTCGTAGACCCGCGCCAGATAGCCATCGAGATAATCGGAAATGCCGGCCAGCGCATAAAGCCCGAGCGCATACCAGCGCATCGCCGGATCGCCCGGCCAGAACAGCAGCCCGACAATGATCGGGATGACGGCGATGCGGCCATAGGTGAGCAGGTTCGGCAACGACACGGCAAGCCGTCTTCCGCGACCGGATCCCGATTGCCGCAAGGAGTTCGACGCGCCTTCCCTCATACCGCCTTAGCACCATGCAGCGACGGGCGGGTCAAGCGGCCAATGCGGGAATTCACGCTCACGTGGGCTTCTCGTGGAAGAAGTCATAGACGAGACGAGCCGTGGCTTCGTTGATGCCGTTGACCTTGGCCAGGTCTCCGTAGCTGGCACGGCTGACGGCTTTCGCCGTACCGAAATGCAGCAGCAATGCCCGCTTGCGCGAGGGCCCGATCCCGGGGATCTCGTCGAGCGGGTTCTTCGTGATGTCGCGCTTCCGCTTGGCGCGATGCGTGCCGATGGCGAAGCGATGCGCCTCGTCGCGGAGGCGCTGGATGAAATACAGCGTCGGATCGCGCGGGGGCAGCTTGAATGGCTCGCGCCCCGGCACGAAAAAGGTCTCGCGCCCGGCATCCCGGTCCGGCCCCTTGGCCACGCCGACCAGCGGCACATCAGTGATGCCGAGTTCGTCCAGCACGCCGCGCACCGCCTCGAGCTGGCCCTTGCCACCATCGATCAGCACGAGATCGGGCCAGGCTGGCAGGGCCTCGGGATCCTCCAGAACCTCCGGCCGCGGTGCCTCCTTGAGCAGCCGGCCGAAGCGCCGCTGCATCACCTCGCGCATCATGCCGTAATCATCACCGGGCGTGAGCCCCTCGGACTGGATCGTGTAGGTCCGGTAATGCGTCTTCGAGAAGCCGCGCGGACCGGCGACGATCATGCCGCCGACCGCATTCGTGCCCATGATGTGGGAATTGTCGAAGACATCGATCCGGCGGGGTGGCGCCTTCAGCCCGAACGCCTCCGCCACACCTTCGAGCAACCGCGCCTGACTGGCGGTTTCGCTGAGGCGGCGGCCCAGAGCCTCGCGGGCATTGGTCAGCGCATGCTGCACGACATCGCGCTTCTCGCCGCGCTTGGGCACGAGAATCTCGACCTTGTGGCCCGCCCTCTCGCTCAGCGCTTCGGCCAGCAGCACGCGGTTTTCCACTTCCTCGGAGAGCAGGACGAGGCGCGGCGCGGGCCGCTCGTCATAGAACTGGCCGAGGAAGGAATCGAGCACCTCGCCCGGTTCCAGCGCCCGGTCGGCCCGCGGAAAGAAGGCGCGGTTGCCCCAGTTCTGAGCCGTTCGGAAGAAGAACACCTCGATGCAGAAATGCCCGGCCTCGGAATGGATGGCGAAGACATCCGCCTCCTCGATCCCCGCCGGGTTGATATCCTGGCTGGCCTGCACGCTCGACAGGCCGGCGAGCCGGTCGCGGTAGCGGGCCGCAGCCTCGAAATCCAGCCGTTCGGATGCCGCCATCATGTCGGCGCCGAGCTTCTCGCGGATCGTGCCGCTGCGCCCCGAAAGGAAGGCCTTCGCCTCCCCCACCAGCGCACCGTAATCCTCGAGCGAGATCTCGCCCGTGCAGGGCGCGGCACAGCGCTTGATCTGGAACAGCAGGCAGGGCCGCGAACGGTTCTCGTAATAGGAATCGGCGCAGGTGCGCAGCAGGAAGGCGCGCTGCAGCGCATTCAGCGTGCGGGTCACCGCCTGCGCCGAGGCGAAGGGCCCGAAATACTGGCCCTTGCGGTTGCGCGCCCCGCGATGCTTGCGGATCTGCGGGGCGGCATGGTCACCGCTGATCATGATGTAGGGGAACGACTTGTCGTCCCGCATCAGCACGTTGTAGCGCGGCTTGAGCTGCTTGATGAGGTTCGTCTCGAGCAGCAGCGCCTCGGTTTCGGTGGTCGTGGTGATGAACTCCATCGCCGCCGTCTCGGCGATCATCCGCGCGATCCGGTTGTTCGGCGCATCCCCGCGCGCATAGGACGAAACCCGCGCCTTCAGGTTGCGGGCCTTGCCGACATAGAGCACCTCGCCCGCCGCATTGAGCATGCGATAGACGCCGGGCGAACCCGGCAGCGTCTCCCAGAAGGCGCGGATCACCGCCATGCCGCTGGCAAGGCGCTGCGGCGTCGCCTCGATGACCGGCAGGGCCTCGGTCTCGAGTTCCTCGACGGCCTCGTCCTCGCCGCTCTCCTCGATCGGATCGGGCAGGTCATCCTCGGGTTCGGCAGGGGGTCTGGCAGCGTTCATGGCGGCGAGAGATAGGCCCTCAAAGGTTGATCGCAAAGGGCAGGAGAAGCCTTTCCCGATCGAAATTCACCCTGTGCGTCATCACACGGCGGGCCCGGCGCCCCTCGGATAGCTTCACATCATCGCCGAGACAGAAACCGGCGGGAAGCCAGAAGTACCGCCGAACCCGACGAACCCGAAACCGCAACAACCCTGACCCCCCAAAGGAGACTTGCCATGAACACCTTCAAGAAGACCCTCACCGCCGCTGCCGCCGCCCTCACCATGTCGGTGGCCTTCGCCCCCGCCGCCGAGGCCAAGTTCCATCGCAACGGCTGGCTGGCCGCCGGCCTCATCGGTGGCGCCGTCATCGGCAGCACCCTCGCCGTCCGCGGCGCCCATGCCCACGGCTATTATCACGGCGGCTACGCCTCGGATTGCTACCGGGTCCGTGAGCGGGTCTGGGACGATTACCGCGGCCGCTTCGTGGTGGTTCGCCGGACCGTCTGCAACTGAGCCTGCGACCCTCGCCTCACTCCCGCCCCCTCATCCCCGCCCCCGAGAACCCCGCCTCCCCCGAGGCGGGGTTTTCCGTTCTGGCTGCCGCCAGCGCGGCCCGGCGGATCCGGCAGCGCCTGGACATCCGGCAAACCCTGACACCCGCGGAAGACCGCGCCCGGCAACCCGGCGGCACGCCCGGAAAACCCGCCTTCCAACCTGTGCGGAAACGCACCGCGGGCCGGGAGGGGCCGGTCTAGGGTCTTTTCAACGACGAGACGAAAGCCCCGCCGCCCCGAAGACCGAAACGCCGACCGCAAGACCCCGAACAGACCAGATCCCGAACCCGCCAAACCCCAGACCCCCGGAGACCCGCCATGAACACCTTCAAGAAAACCCTCGCCGCCACCGCCGCCGCCCTCACCATGGCCGTGGCCTTCGCCCCCGCCGCCGAAGCCAAGTTCCACCGCAACGGCTGGCTTGCCGCCGGCCTCATCGGCGGCGCCGTGATCGGCACCGCGATCGCCGCCAACAGCGCCCACGCCGCCCCGGTCTACCACGCCCCCGAAGTCGGCCCGGATTGCTACCGCGTCCGCGAGCGCGTCTGGGACGATTACCGCGGCCGCTTCGTGACCATCCGCAAGACCGTCTGCGAATAAGCCCTCGCCCCCATTCCTCTCCCCCGGCGCCATCAGCCCCTGCCAATCCCGATGGCGCCTGGACTGCCCCGCTTCCTGCCGCTGGAAGCGGGGCTTTTCTTTTGTCGGCACGCACTCCTGCCCGTTGCACCTCTTCGCATGGTCGATAAGCTGTCGCGAACTTAACGATATGGGATTGGCCGATGGCCCTGCACTTCTCCCCCGCTGAATTCGATCGCCGCAAGCAGGCGGCCCTTGCGGCCATGGCGCGCGACAATCTGGATGCGCTCTTTCTGTTCCAGCAGGAAAGCATGTTCTGGCTGACCGGCTATGACACATTCGGCTTCTGCTTCTTCCAGTGCCTTGTGCTGAAGGCCGATGGCCGCATGGCCCTGCTCACGCGCTCGGCCGATTTCCGGCAGGCGCAGCGCACCTCGACCCTCGGGGACATCCGGATCTGGAAGGACTCCGCTACGGCCAATCCGGCCCTCGACCTGCGCGCCCTGGCGGCGGATCTCGATTTGGCCGGCAAGCGGATCGGCGCCGAATTCGAGAGCTATGGCCTCGTCCATTCGAATGGCCGCAAGCTCGACGCCGCCTTTGACGGTTTCGCGACCCTTGTCGATGCCTCGACCATCCTCACCCGGCTCCGGGCGGTGAAATCGGCGGAGGAAATCGCCTATGTGCTTGAAGCGGCGCGTTTGTCTGATGCAGCAGACAAGGCCGCGATCGACTATCTCGCCCCCGGCGCCGACGAGGGCGTGATCCTCGCCGCCCAGCACAACGCCATCTTTGCCGCCGGTGGCGATTATCCGGCCAATGAATTCATCATCGGATCGGGCGGCGATGCGCTGCTCTGCCGCTACAAATCCGGCCGGCGGCGGCTCGATGCGGATGACCAGATCACGCTCGAATTCGCCGGCACCGCCCGGCATTACCATGCCGCGATCATGCGGACGCATATCGTCGGGAAACCGAAGCCGCTGCACCGGCGCTACCACGAAGCGGCGGAGGAGGCCCTCCATGCTTGCCAGGCCGCGATGAAGCCGGGCAACCCGGCAGGCGATGTCTTTGCCGCCCATGCCCGCGTGCTCGATTCGCACGGCCTCTCGGCGCATCGGCTGAACGCCTGCGGTTATTCCCTCGGCGCGAAATTCACGCCGTCCTGGATGGACTGGCCGATGTTCTTCGAGAACAACCCGTGGATCCTGGAACCTGGCATGGTGATGTTCGCGCATATGATCCTGATGGATTCCGCCTCCGAGACAGCCATGTGCCTCGGCCGCACCTACCTTGTCGAAGAGAAGGGCGCCCGGCCGATCAACGCCCCCGATCTCACGCTGGTGATCCGATGAATCGTCTGGCTGTCTGCCCGGCTGCCCTTGCGGCGATGCTGATCGTCGCCGCCTTTCCTGCCAATGCGGCGAATGAACCGCCGGATCCGGTCGGCGGCTCGCCGAATGTGACGATCGGCGGCCAGCCTGCCGCGCGGCAGGGCGATGGCGTGTCCGGAGGCACCTCGCCGAATGTCTTCATCAATGGCCGCCCGGCAGCGATCCAGGGCAGCCGCACCGATTGCGGCGGGGTGATCGTGGGTGGCTCGTCGAATGTCTTCATCAACGGCCGTCCCGCCGCTACGGCCGGAAGCGCCACGACGCCCTGCCTGCCACGCTGACCTTAACCACGTTTGCCCTGCCTTTGCGCTGCCCCCTTCCCCTGCCGGGGTCCGGACGTTAAAAAAGCGTTAACGGAACGGTGAGGGAGAAACGGAATGGCGCGGCGCTGGATCATGCGGACAATGCTTGTGGCCCTGCTGCCTCTCGGCCTTGCTGCCTGCCAGTCAAGCATGACCGCAATGGCCCCCGCCACCGGCGTCAGCCGATCGGCCACGCCGCTCGCCTTCGTCGCGGTGCAGGGACCGGCACCGGATCTCGCCCGCCAGTTCGAATCGATTCTCGCCCAGGAAGCCCGCAAGCGCGGCTTCGAGGTGGTCAGCCCGGCGACGCCCGGCAATGCCCTCCGCGTGAAAACCTATCTCGATGCCTACCAGGCGGCGGATGGCAAAGCCGGCTTCTCCTGGGTGCTCGATACCTCGGAAAACGGCCAGACCCGCGCGAATCGCGTGCGCGGCGCCGCCGCACTCGGCACGGCGAGCAGCACGCCCTGGGCCTCGCTTGACGAGACAGCCATGCGCCAGATCGCGCAGATGAGCCTCGACGATCTCGCCCGCCTTTCGGCCGGCGACGCGGCGGCGACGACAGTCGCCTCCACCGGCGGCACCACCGAATCCGAGTGACCGGCACCGGCCAGCGTTGATTTTTCGTCACGCAGGCCGGTTCTCCCGTGCTGTAACCGACCTGTCATGTTGAAACGCGCAGCGTCGCGCGCTACCAGCGTGACTTCCGGCTGGCCTGCCTCGGGGGGGCGCGGGGCCGCCGGCTGGCACAAGCGGGAATCGAGATCATGGACAGGATCAAGCTCGTCGCGGGCAATTCGAACCGGCCGCTCGCCGAAGCCATCGGCGCTTATCTCCAGCAGCCTCTGGCCAAGTGCCAGGTCCGGCGCTTCGCCGATATGGAGATCTTCGTCGAAATCCAGGAGAATGTGCGCGGCGAGGATGTTTTCATCATCCAGTCGACATCCTTCCCCACCAATGATCACCTTATGGAATTGCTGATCATCACCGATGCCTTGCGCCGCTCCTCGGCCAAACGCATCACGGCCGTGGTGCCGTATTTCGGCTATGCGCGGCAGGACCGGAAATCGGCACCGCGCACGCCGATCTCGGCCAAGCTGGTCGCCAACCTGATGACGGAAGCCGGCGCGGACCGCGTGCTGACGCTCGACCTGCATGCTGCCCAGATCCAGGGCTTCTTCGACGTACCGGTGGACAATCTCTTCGGCGCGCCGGTGATGGTGCAAGACATCAAGTCCCGCTTCGAGGACGGCAAGGTGATGGTCGTCTCGCCGGATGTCGGCGGCGTCGTGCGCGCCCGCGCGCTGGCCAACCGCATCAATGCCCCGCTCGCCATTGTCGACAAGCGCCGCCCACGCGCCGGCGAGTCGGAAGTCATGAACATCATCGGCGAGGTCGAGGGTTATTCCTGCATCCTCGTCGATGACATCGTCGATTCCGGCGGCACGCTCTGCAACGCGGCCGAGGCCCTGCTGGCCAATGGCGCGCGCGATGTGTCGGCCTATATCACCCATGGCGTGCTCTCGGGCGGCGCCGTAGCCCGCATCACCGCGTCCAAGCTGAAGGAACTGGTCCTGACCGATTCCATCCAGCCAACCGAGGCCGTGCGGGTGGCGAAGAATATCCGCGTCATTTCCGTGGCCACGCTGCTGGGCGAGGCGATCAAGCGGACGGCGGGTGAAGAGAGCGTGTCCAGCCTGTTCGACTGATCCGGGAGGCCGCATGAGCGCCAGCCACGACGTGACCACCCTCGCCGAGCTCGACGCGCTCTACTCGCCGGTCAACCCGACCGCGATCCTCAAGGAAATCGACCGGATCATTCCCGAATATGCCCGCTTCATCGAGGCTGCACCCTTCGTGGTGATCTCGACCGCCGGGCCGGAAGGACTGGATTGCTCGCCGCGCGGTGACCCGGCCGGCTTCGTCCGCATCCTCGACGAGAAGACCCTGCTGATACCGGACCGGCGCGGCAATAACCGGGTGGACACGCTGCGCAACCTCGTGCGTGATCCGCGCATCGCGCTGCTCTTCATGATCCCCGGCATCGGCAACACGATGCGCGTCAATGGCCGCGCCCGGATCTCCGCCGATCCCGAACTCTGCGCCAGCTTCGCCATGCGCGGGAACCCGGCGACGACCGTGATCGCCGTCACCGTCGAATCGATCTATCCGCAATGCCCGAAGGCGCTGGTCCGCTCGCGGCTCTGGAACCCGGACGTGCAGATCCCCCGCTCCGCCCTGCCCTCGACCGGCGAGATGATGCGGGCAATCGACCCTGCCTTCGATGCCGAGACCTACGAGGCGGAATACCCGGCACGGATGGAGCGCACGATCTATTGAGGCCGGCCCGCCGGGTTGCGTGGCGAGCGTTTTTCGCCTATGGACCCGCCGTGCCGGTCTTGCACCCTTGGAGGAAGCGGCACAAACGCGGGGCCCGGTGCCCCGGTTTTCATTTTTGGAGAATCACATGTCCACCATCAAGAACCTCTCGGCCTCGCGCCGTGAGCGGGCCGGTAAGGGGGCCGCCCGTGCTGTTCGTCGTGAAGGCCGCGTTCCGGCCGTCATTTACGGCGCCGGCCAGCCCCCCGTTTCGATCTCGCTCGACTTCAAGGATACGAACAAGCTGATCTATGCCGGTCACTTCCTGACCACCGTGTTCGACATCGATGTCGAAGGCGAGAAGATCCGCGCCATCCCGCGCGACTATCAGCTCGACGTTGTCCGTGACTTCCCGATCCATGTCGACTTCCTCCGCCTCGGCGAAGGCGCGATCGTGCGCGTGGAAATTCCGGTCCATGTCGTCGGCCAGGAAGCCTCGCCGGGCCTGAAGGCTGGCGGCGCGCTGAACCTTGTCCGCCACGCCGTGGAATTCAATGTTCCGGCCGACAGCATCCCGGAATTCATCGAAGTCGATGTCTCGAAGGCCAAGCTCGGCGATTCGATCCACATCTCGGCGGTCAAGCTGCCGGCCGGTGCCAAGCCGGTCATCGCGGATCGTGACTTCACCGTACTGACCATCGCCGGCACCGGTGCCAAGGGCGGCGAAGGCTAAGCGCGGCGAAGGCTGATCCCTTCCGGAAGGAGGCGTCCTGACGGGCCCTTTCCTGCCAACCCGGCTGCCGCGCGGTTCCGCGCCGCAGCCTTTTTCTTGAGCGGAGCCAGGCGATGCATCTCCTCGTCGGCCTCGGGAATCCCGGCTCCCGCTATGCCGGGAATCGGCACAATATCGGCTTCATGGCCGTCGACGCGCTGCATCGCCGCTGGCGCGGCGCGCCTTGGCGCGCCCGGTTCCAGGGCGAGGCCAGCGAGATCACCGTCGGAACCGACCGTGCGATCCTGCTGAAGCCCACCACTTTCATGAACGAGAGCGGCCGCGCCGTCGGCGAGGCGATGCGCTTCTACAAGATCCCGCTCGACCACGTCCTTGTTTTCCATGACGAACTCGACCTGCCGCCCGGCAAGCTCCGCGTGAAGACCGGCGGCGGCAATGCCGGCCATAACGGCCTGCGCTCCATCACGGCGCATTGCGGCAACGATTATCCCCGCCTGCGCCTCGGCATCGGCCATCCCGGCGACAAGGCGCTGGTCCATGCCTATGTGCTGAACGATTTCGCGAAGGTGGAAGAGGGCTGGGTTGACAGCCTGTGCCGCGCCATGGCCGAAGAGGCACCGCGGCTGCTGGCGGGCGATGCGGCCGGTTTCCAGAGCAAGGTCCATCTGGCGATGGACGCAGCTGGCCATGGCAGCCCGGAAACCCCCGGCCGCCCCGCGAAAAAGACTGGACTTCCCGACTGATCGAAGGTCAAAAGACCGCGATTTCCTTCTCCCTGCACAGAATTGAGCGGACCACGCCATGGGCTTCAAATGCGGTATCGTCGGCCTGCCGAATGTCGGCAAATCGACCCTCTTCAACGCCCTGACGCAGACAGCGGCGGCGCAGGCGGCCAATTACCCGTTCTGCACCATCGAGCCGAATGTCGGCGATGTCGCCGTGCCGGATGACCGGCTGGAGAAACTCTCCGCCATTGCCGGGTCGAAGGAGATCATCCCCACCCGGCTGACCTTCGTCGACATTGCCGGCCTCGTGCGCGGCGCCTCGAAGGGCGAGGGCCTCGGCAACCAGTTCCTTGCCAATATCCGCGAGGTGGATGCCATCGCCCATGTGGTGCGCTGCTTCGAGGATTCCGACATCACCCATGTCGAAGGCAAGATCGACCCGATCGCCGACATCGAGACGATCGAGACGGAGCTGATGCTGGCCGATCTCGACAGCCTCGAGAAGCGCATCGTCGCGATCGAGAAGAAGGCCAAGGGCAACGACAAGGAGGCGAAGGAAACCTTCGACCTGATGAGCCGCGCACTCGTGCTGCTGCGCGAGGGCAAGCCGGCGCGGTTGGTCGAGATCAAGCCGACCGAGGCGAAGGCATTCGAGATGCTCGGCCTGCTGACGGCCAAGCCCGTCCTCTATGTCTGCAATGTCGAGGAAGCCTCGGCCGACAAGGGCAATGCTTTCTCCGCAAAGGTCTTCCAGCGAGCCAAGGAGGAAGGCGCCCGCGCTGTTGTGGTTTCCGCCAAGATCGAGAGCGAGATCGCCGTCCTCGCGCCGGACGAGCAGCGCGACTATCTCGAGGCGATCGGCCTCGAGGAGCCGGGCCTCAACCGCGTGATCCGGGAAGGCTATGCCCTGCTCGGCCTGATCACCTATTTCACGGTCGGCCCGAAAGAGGCGCGCGCCTGGACGGTGATGACCGGAACGAAGGCGCCGCAGGCGGCCGGCGTCATCCATACCGATTTCGAGAAGGGCTTCATTCGCGCGGAAACCATCGCTTACGAGGATTACGTCACGCTCAAGGGCGAAGCCGGCGCGCGCGATGCCGGCAAGTTCCGCCTCGAAGGCAAGGAATATGTCGTCGCGGATGGTGACGTGCTGCATTTCCGCTTCGCCAACTGACAGGCCCGGAGCCGGGCAAAAGTCAGCTTGTCATTAACCAATTCGACTTTAGTCTATCTCTCGGGAAACCCTCGGGAGGTGGTCATGGCTGTGATCGTCGCTGAAATCCGTTCGGTCTATTACCGTGCCTTGATGGTGCTGCTCTTTCCCTTCGTCTTCCTCTGGACCGCGCTGGAAGCAATCCCGCGGGAATGGATCAGAGGCTTTGCCGAGGGCGCGCTTCTCGCTTTCGCAATCGTCTCCACCCTCGCCCTCGGGCTGGCGAGCGTGTATGGCTTGAAAACCCTGTTTTCCTGACGACCGGCGCGGCCCTCCCACCGGTCCTTCCGCATGGACCGGCGAGAATGCGCTATTTCGAAGATTTCGAGGTCGGAACCTCGGAAGCCTATGGCTCGATCACGATCCGCGAAGACGAGATGCTCGCCTTTGCCAAGGAATTCGACCCACAGCCCATGCATCTCGATGCGACCTCCGAACAGGCGCGCCGCATGGGCGGGGTCATCGCTTCCGGCTGGTATACATGCTCGGCCAATATGCGGTTGATGGCCGATCACTTCATCCTGAACTCCTCCGGCATGGGCTCGCCCGGTGTCTCCAGCCTCAAATGGGCCCGGCCCGTCCGCGCCGGTGACAGGCTGATCGGGCGAATGCATATCCTCGACCGCAAGCCCTCGACCAGCAAGCCGGATCGCGGTTTCGTGCAGTACCGCTTCGACCTGCATAACCAGGATGGCGAACTGGTTCTCGAACAGACCAACCTGATCATGATGGGCCGCCGCGAGCCGGGCATCGTCGAAGCAAGTCCGACCGCCATCGCCCGCCCCCCGGCCGAAACCTTCCTGCCCGAAGCCAATGTCACGCGGTTCGGCCCGGTCGAGGAGATCCGGCCCGGCATGATCATCCGTTTCGGCACCTATGATTTCACGCCCGATCGGATGCTGCGCTTTGCCCGCCGCTATGATCCGCAGGAATTCCACCTGTCGGAGGAAGCCGGCCGCAACAGCCATTTCGGCGGTCTTTCCGCCTCCGGCTGGCATACCGCCTCGGCCTGGATGGGCACCGTGATCCGCTTCTGGCAGGAGCGCGAAAGGGAGGCCCCCTTGCCGAAGCGCGGCCCCGGCTTCGGCTTCACCGACCTGCACTGGATCCGCCCGGTCCTCGCCGGCGATACGCTGACCTATTTCGCGAAGATCCTTGAGGCGCGCCCCTCGCAGTCGAAGCCCGGCTGGGGCATCGTCACCCAGCGCAATTATGCCATCAATCAGAAGGGCATCCCGGTCTTCGCCTTTACAGGCGCCGTGCTCTGGGGAACGAGGGAATGACGGCCGCTCCGCGCCTGCTGCGAACCTCCGGCCACCGCATCCTCGTGGTGATGGCGACGGCGGCGGAATATGGCCCGGCCCTGCGGGACCGGATCACCCCGGTCATTACCGGCGTCGGCCCGGTCGAGGCGGCAATCGGCACGACCCGCGCCCTGCAGGATTGCCTCGACCATCAGGGCCTGCCGGATCTCGTGCTTTCGCTGGGTTCTGCCGGCTCGCGGCGGCTCGAGCAGGGCGCGGTCTATCAGGTCAGCGCGGTCTCCTACCGCGACATGGACGCCTCGCCCCTCGGTTTCGAAAAGGGCCGCACGCCGTTTCTCGACCTGCCGGCCGAACTCGCCTTGCCCTTGCGCCTCAGGGAGGTACCGGCGGCGCGGCTCTCTACCGGCGCCAACATCGTCTCCGGCCCCGCCTATGACGCGATCGATGCGGATATGGTCGACATGGAGACCTTTGCCGTCCTGCGCGCCTGCCAGCAATTCGGCGTGCCGATGATCGGCCTGCGCGGCATTTCGGACGGCGCCGAGGAACTGCGCCACTACGACGACTGGACGGCCCTTCTCGGTCATCTCGACCGGGAAATGGCGGCGATCATCGACCGGCTGGAAACCCTGTTGTTGCCGGACTGAAGCCGATCAATGCCCGTCAAAGGCGACGAGCGTGCGCACCGGCACGCCGAGCGCCTCGATCTTGGCCCGCCCGCCGAGTTCCGGCAGATCAATCACGAAGCAGGCCGCCTCCACCTTCGCCCCGATCTTCTGCAGCAGCTGAACCGCAGCCGTGGCGGTGCCGCCCGTAGCGATCAGGTCATCGACGAGAATCACCTTCTCGCCGGGCGCGACAGCGTCGAGATGGATCTCCATCTCGTCCGTGCCGTATTCCAGCGCATAGGAAATCGAGACGGTGCGATGCGGCAGCTTGCCTTTCTTGCGGATCGGCACGAAGCCACAGGACAGCTGATGCGCCACCGCGCCGCCGAGGATGAAGCCGCGCGCCTCGATCCCCGCCACCTTGTCCACCCGGGCCCCGGCATAGGGCTGGACCAGTTCGTCCACGGCCCTGCGGAAGGCGCGTGGATTGCCCAGCAGGGTCGAGATATCCCGGAACTGGATGCCGGGTTTCGGGTAATCCGGAATGGTGCGGATCGTGTTGCGCAGGAAGTCCATCACTCGCTGTTCCGTCAGGAGGTCGTCATCCCTTTGTCACGTCCCGCGGCAGCCTTGGCAAGCCGGAAACACGCATGAAAAAAGGGGCCGAAGCCCCTTTTCCATCAATCCCGCAGGAGGGGTTCAGTGCGCGCCTTCAAGTCGCGACCAGATCCGCTTCTTGGTGAGATAGAGCAGGCCGGCCAGCAGGATCAACCACAGCATGACCTTGGTGCCGGTCTGCTTGCGCTCTTCCATCTTCGGTTCAGCCGCCCACATCAGGAAGGCCGTGACATCGCGGGCGACCTGCTCGCGCGTCACTGGCGTCCCATCGGTATAGAAGCCCGCATCATGCGGCTTGCCGGCATCGTCGAACACGGCAACCAGCGGGTTGCCCATGGCGATCTTGTTGCCCGGGAAATAGCGGTTCCAATGGAGGCCCGCTTCCACCGTCACGCCCTTCGGCGGCTCCTCGTAGCCGAGCAGCAACGCGGTGATGTAATCCACGCCCTGTTCCTGATACTGGGTCACGATGTCGAACAGGTAGAACGGGAAGCCGCGCTCATAAGTCCGGGCCTTGGCAATGACCGAGAAATCCGGCGGGACCGCGCCGTTATTCGCCGCCTTGGCCGCTTCCGGATTCGGGAAGGGCTTGGGGAAACGGTCGGACGGGCGCGCCGGGCGCTCGAACATTTCGCCGGCCTCGTTCGGGCCGTCCATCACCTTGTATTCGGTCGCCAGTGTCCGGACCTGACCATCGGTGAAGCCCGGGCCACCCGGCTGCGACAGGTTGCGGAACGAAAGCTTTTCAAGGCCATGGCACGAGGCACAGACCTCGCGATAGACCTTGAAGCCGCGCTGGAGCTGCGCCCGGTCGAACGTGCCGAACGGACCGGAAAAGGTCCATTTCTGGCGCGGCGGCTGTTCGGCCCCGCCAGCCGCGAGGGCCGGCTGGGCGAGAGCGGCGAAGCCCGTAAGGGCAAAAGCCGCGAGCAGGAAACGAGAAGACGTCGTCATGATAGGTTCCTTCCCGTCCTCAATGCTTGGGCGGCGCCGCATGCGCGCCGGCAATATGGCCGCTCCCCGCCGGGCCGAGCACCGAATCGGCGATCGAGGCCGGCAGCGCCTTGGGCTTCTCGATCAGGCCGAGCAGCGGCAGCGCCACGAGGAAATAGGCGAAGTAGATCGCGGTCAGGATCTGCGCAAAGCCGACCATGTCCATCACAGTACGGCCACCGATCGCGAGCACGACCTTGTCGGTGGGCTGCGAGCCGGTATAGCCGAGCAGCACCGACACGACCACGAAGGTCCAGAAGGCGAACTTGAACCACGGGCGATACTTGCCCGAGCGGACCTTCGACGTGTCGAGCCACGGCAGGAAAGCGAGGATCGCGATCGAGGCGAACATCGCCACCACGCCGCCCAGCTTGTCCGGGATGGCGCGGAGGATGCCGTAGAACGGCAGGAAATACCATTCCGGAACGATATGCGCCGGCGTCTTCAGCGGATCGGCCGGGATATAGTTATCCGCGTGGCCGAGGAAGTTCGGGTGATAGAAAACGAACCACGCGAAGAAGATCATGAAGCAGACCATGGCGAACAGGTCCTTCACGGTCGCGTACGGCGTGAACGGCACCGTATCCTTCTTGTAGTTCTTCACCTCGACACCCGACGGGTTGTTCTGGCCGACATGGTGCAGCGCCCAGACATGGAGGATGACCACGCCGAAGATCATGAAGGGCAGCAGGTAATGCAGCGAGAAGAAGCGGTTCAGTGTCGGATTGTCGACCGAGTAGCCGCCCCAGAGCCAGACCACGATGGTCTCGCCGACCACCGGAATGGCCGAGAACAGGTTGGTGATGACGGTCGCACCCCAGAAGCTCATCTGGCCCCAGGGCAGAACGTAGCCGAGGAATGCCGTGGCCATCATCAGCAGGAAAATCACGACGCCGAGGATCCAGAGCACTTCGCGCGGAGCCTTGTACGAGCCGTAATACATGCCGCGGAAGATGTGGATATAGACGGCGATAAAGAACATCGATGCGCCGTTGGCGTGCATGTAGCGCATCAGCCAGCCGTAATTCACGTCGCGCATGATGTGCTCGACCGACTGGAAGGCGTGGTCGACATGCGGCGTGTAATGCATGACCAGCACGATGCCGGTGACGATCTGCGACACCAGCATGAACATGAGGATGCCGCCGAAGGTCCAGAAATAATTCAGGTTCCGCGGCACCGGATAGGATACGGCGGAATCATGCATCAGCCGGACGATCGGCAGGCGGGCATCGAGCCAGCGCTCGAACCCGGTCTTGGGCACATAGGAGGAATGATGCTCAGCCATTCGGGTCTCTCACTCTGGATTCGCTCAGCCGATGCGGATTTTCGACGCGGACAGGAAGGTGAATTCCGGGATATCAAGGTTGCGCGGGGCCGGACCTTTGCGGATACGCCCGGCATTGTCGTAATGCGAACCATGGCAGGGGCAATACCAGCCGTTGAAATCGCCCGAGAAGCCGATCGGCACGCAACCCAGATGGGTGCAGTTGCCATAGACAACGACCCATTGTTCCTGCGCCTTGCCTTCAAAGGCGCGGACGCGGGCGGCATCGGCCTGCGGATCCGGCAGGCCGGACGCATCATCCTTCTTGGACGCCTCGATCTCGGCCGCCGTGCGGTGCCGGACGAAGATCGGCTTGCCACGCCATTTCAGCGTGATCGCACGGCCTTCGGCGATCGGCGCCAGGTCGACTTCGACCGGTGCGCCGGCCGCAATGGTCGAGGCATCCGGCGACATCTGGGAAATCAGCGGCCAGGCCACGCCACCCACGGCGACGGCGCCGGCAGCGCCGGTGGCCAGAAACAGAAAATCACGGCGGTTCGGTTCGCTCATCGATTGATCAGCCACAATCCTAATCCTTCTTTCACCCTGGCGCACCGCGACCATGGAGATGCCCGGCGACGAGATGCCCGGCGACAGCCTCAGGAACTTTCCGGTGCAGATAGCATTCGGCTATCCGGATTGGAGAGGCGAATTGCCTCAGCCGTCCCACCCGGTCCCGGGCAGTGCCCGGCCGGATCGCATATTGGAACGATCCTGAATTGCAAGGCTCATGGCACCGTCTATATCGCTTGTCCATCCCTTTCCGCGTTCCCTGGCCCCTGAACAATGGTCGACCCCCGCGAAACCGCATTTCCGCCATCGCTCCTGAGGCTTGCTCTCTATGAACCGGACATCCCGCAGAATGCCGGGACGCTGTTCCGGCTCGGTTCGTGCCTCGGCGTGCCGGTCGATCTGATCGAACCGGCGGGGTTCGACGCCTCGGACCGCAACCTGCGCCGGGCCGGGCTCGATTATCTCGATCGGCTCGACCTGACACGGCACCTCTCCTATGCGCATTTCCGCGCTGCAATCCGGGCGCGCGGGCATCGCCTCGTCCTGGCTACGACACACGGCGCGGTGGCCCATCACCTTTTCGCCTTCCGCCCGGGCGACATCATCCTCCTCGGCCGCGAAAGCGCCGGCGTACCGGATCCGGTGCAGGAGGATGCCGATGCCCGCATCGTCATCCCGATGCAGCCCGGCCTGCGTTCACTGAATGTCGCGGTTTCCGGCGCCATTCTGGTGGCGGAAGCGTTGCGCCAGCTTGACGGTTTCGCGTCCACGGATGCACAACCGGACGGGAAACTGTAAAGTTGAGAGGACACGAGGACCGCATGACCCTTGCCGACCAGCCTGAACTCGTCGCCCGCCGTGCCCGCGCCTCGGAATGGTTCCTCTCCCTCCAGCAGCGCATCATGGCAGCCTTCGAGGCGGTCGAGGCTGAGGCAACCGGCCCCTTCTTCCCCGAGGCGACCACCCCCGGCAAGGCCACGTTCAAGCCGTGGAGCCGCAACAACCATGATGGTTCGCCCGGCGGCGGCGGCACGATGGGGATGATCCGGGGCCGTGTCTTCGAGAAAGCCGGCGTGCATGTCAGCCATGTCCACGGAACATTCGCGCCGGAATTCGCGAAGGAAATTCCCGGCGCCGATGCCGATCCCAATTTTGCGGCGACGGGGATCTCGCTGATCGCCCATCCCTGGAACCCGCATGCGCCGACCGTGCATATGAACACCCGCTTCGTGGTGACTTCGAAGGCCTGGTTTGGCGGCGGCGCCGACCTGACGCCGGTTTTGGTGCGCCGGCGCGAGCAGACCGATCCCGATTCGCAGGCTTTCCATGCGGCGATGAAGGTGCCCTGCGACGCGCATGGCCGGGATTACCCGCGCTACAAGGCGTGGTGCGAGGAATATTTCCACCTCAAACACCGGAACGAGCCGCGCGGCATTGGCGGCATCTTCTACGATTATGTCGCCACGGGCGACTGGGAGGCCGATTTCGCCTTCACCCGGGCGGTCGGCGAGGCCTTCCTCGACGCCTATCTCCCCATCCTGCGCGCCAATATCGTCAAGCCGTGGACCGAGGCAGACCGCGAGGAACAGCAGGTGCGCCGCGGCCGATATGTCGAGTTCAACCTGCTTTATGACCGCGGGACGATCTTTGGCCTGCGCACTGGCGGCAATGTCGAATCGATCCTCTCCTCGATGCCACCCTCGGTCCGCTGGCCCTGATTCCAGAGGCAAATGCCGGATTCAGCCGGCGCCGGCTTCGGCAAGGAAACGCGAGAAAAGCGCGCGCTGCTCGGATTCCGATGCCGGCGCACCGGCCTCGATCCAGGCGGCGCGGAAGGCCGCCAGCCGCGTGCCGACCATCGGGCCCGGCGTGAAGCCGGCCGCGAGGAAATCACGCCCCGAGATCTGCAGCCGGGGGTGGCGGTCGACGGCTTCGGCAAGGGCAAGAACCGGTTCCGGCTCCGGCGCGACCGACGCGGCCAGCGCAATCGCCTCGCCGGCGGCCAGCGGAAAATCCTCCGCGAGCCAACTCGCCAGATGCATGCTGCCGCGGGCCAGCAGGTCCTCCGCGCCGGCGCATTGCTCGAGCCAGCGCATCTCCTCGTTCGACAGCCGGTAGGCGTCCTGCAGGGCGGGGTCCGTCAGCATCTTGCGCGGTAGAAGCGCGGCGAAACGCGCCAGTGCCGGCCAAGCAAGACCCGGAAAGCGACTTTGCAGGGCAGCACGCGCGGCAAAACGGTCGAGATCGACTGCAGTGCCCAGCAGGTCAGGCAGGAGCCCGACCTCGTCCAGCTGGCGGAGCACCGGCAGGACCTCGGCCGCCATGATCAGCTTGAACAGTTCATGGCGCACCCGCTCGCGCGAAAGGCCCGCAAAGCCGGGCCGCATCCGGAGGATCGCGGCCATTCCGGCGGGGTCGAGCCGCCCGCCGCCATACCGCGCCGAGAAGCGGAAGAAGCGCAGGCCACGCAGGTAATCCTCCCGCAGGCGGGTCTCCGGATCGCCGATGAAGCGGACGATCCGCGCCGCGAGATCGGCTTCGCCGCCGAAATAGTCATGCAGGCGGCCATCCTTCCCCAGGGAAAGGGCGTTGATGGTGAAATCCCGGCGGGCGGCATCCTCCTCGAAGTCCCGTCCGAACAGCACGCGGGCATGCCGGCCATTGGTCTCGACATCGCGCCGGAGCGTGGTGACCTCGAAACTCCGCCCCTCGCGCAGGAGCGTGATCGTCCCATGTTCGATCCCGGTCGGAATGGCTTTCCAGCCCGCCGCCTTGCCACGCTCGACAATGCCCGGCGGCAGCAAGGTGGTGCAGAGATCGACATCGTCGGTCGGCTCGCCGAGCAGGGTATTCCGGACGATCCCGCCGACAAGGCGCGTCTCCTCGCCGGGTGGGTTGAGGGCATCCATCAGGTTGGACAGGACAGGGTCCGCCAGCAGCTTTTCAAGCCGTCGGTTGGCGGGCGCGCCCCTCACTCGACCCGTCCCGGCACGAGCTGGCCATCCTTGAACACGGCCGGCGAATAGGCGCCCGTATGCGCGTCGTCCAGGAGGCCATAGACGACGAGCACCAGCGCCATCAGCGCCACGCCGGCCAGCGTCTGCCATTGCAGCGCCTTCCGCGTCAGGATCTTCTTGGCCGCACGCGGATGGCGCTGCTGCCAGATCAGGAACCCCGCATAGCAGAGGAAGGGCAGGATGAAGAAGCCGGCCAGTTCGAAGACAATGCGCGCCATGAAACCTCGTTGATCAGAAACGTTCCGCCATCGACCGCAGGATCCCGGCCGTCACCCCCCAGATATAGGCATCGTGATGGTCGAGGATATAGAAGATGCGTTCGCGGCCACGCCAGAAAATGGTCGATTGCCGGTAGCGGGCGAGATCCAGCGCCTGCGCCAGCGGCACTTCGAAGACCCGGGCAACCTCCGATGGGTCCGGCCGCAGCTCGAGATCGGGTTCGACCAGGGCCACAAGCGGCTGCACACGAAAACCGGTTCCGGAGAAATAATTCGGCAGGAATCCGAGCGGTTCCACCCGGTCGGGCGGGAGGCCGATCTCCTCCTCCGCCTCGCGCAATGCCGCATCCATCGCGGTCTCGCCCGGCTCGATCCGCCCGCCCGGAAAGGCCACCTGCCCCGCATGCGTCGAAAGATGGCCCGAACGTTCGGTCAGCAATACGGTCAGCCCCGTTGGCCGCTTGATGACGGGATAGAGCACCGCCGCCGGCTTTGCCTTTTCCAGCATGCCCGGCTCCATCGGCAGGCCGGCAATCACGTGGTCGCCATAAGGTGCCGCGCCGGCATGGGCATCGCGCGGCTCGGGCAACAGCAATTCGCGCGCCCGGGCGACAAAGCGCGGCAATTCGACCGGTCGCGACATCGTGTCACGCATGGCCGGCCTCCGGCACGTTGAAGAACTGCCCCGCGACAGCCAGCCCGATCCGGCCATCGGGCCCCTCGACCAGCCGCTCGGCCAGGTCGATTGCAAGCGCGCGGGTCAAGCGGGCCCAGAGGCCGCCCCGGACCAGCACATAAGGCTTCAGCCCGCCCCCGGGCTCGATATCGAACCGGACGGGATGCGCGGCATCGACCGTCACGATCTCGTCGAGATTGGTCCGGAAGGCGAGGCCCGGCGCGCTCTCACCCTCGATTTCCGCCATTTCCACGGCAAGGAAGGGAGCATCCTCGACCTCGATGCCCACTCGCTCGACCGGCGTCACCAGGACATGCCGGTCCTCGTCCTTGCGGAGAATGGTGGAGAACAGCTTCACCAGAGCCGGCCGCATGATCGGCGTGCCCATGTAGAACCAGCGCCCGTCCTTCGCGATGCGCATGTCGATCTCGCCGCAATAGGCCGGGTTCCAGCGTTCGACCGGCGGCAGCGCGCGGCCGCCATGCGCCATGGCTGCCTCGAGAAAGCGTGAGGGCAGCCCGGGGGGCAGGTCGGGAGGCAAGTCGGGATGAACAAGCCGGGAATTCATGGCCGCTGATGTAGGACGTGGCGCGGCAAACGCAAAGTCATTCCGCCTTGTCCCCGCCATGATTGCCCCCTCGACTGGCACCGGAATTGCGGAACAGCCCTTCGGCGCCGGCGCGGCACACAAAGTTGTGTACCGCAAATTCAGGGGTCGTGACGTTTCGCGCATTGCCGACCGGGCAGTGCCGTTCCAGATTGGTTTGACAGGCGGCAAGGAGAATCGTCCATGCGGGAAGCACCAACCTCGTCGGAACAGCCGGCGGATTTCGCGGCCTCCTTCGTGCGGATGGCCGAGGATGCCGCCGCGAACCTTGTCAGGGCCCGCGCCGAAATCGGCAAGGCGATCTTCGGTCAGGAACGTGTGATCGAGGAAGCGCTCGTCACCGTGCTGTCGGGCGGCCACGCTTTGCTGGTTGGCGTGCCCGGCCTCGCCAAGACCAAGCTTGTTGAAACCATGGGCAAGGTGCTCGGTCTCGATGCGCGCCGGGTCCAGTTCACACCTGACCTGATGCCCTCCGACATCCTGGGCACCGAGATCCTCGAGGAGCCGACACCCGGCAAGCGCGCTTTCCGCTTCGTCAAGGGTCCCGTCTTCGCCGAATTGCTGATGGCGGACGAAATCAACCGCGCAAGCCCGCGCACCCAGTCTGCCCTGCTGCAGGCCATGCAGGAAGGCTTCGTCACCATTGCCGGCCAACGGCATGACCTGCCAAAGCCCTTCCACGTGCTGGCCACGCAGAACCCGATCGAGCAGGAAGGCACCTATCCGTTGCCGGAAGCCCAGCTTGACCGTTTCCTGCTCGAAATCGACGTCGACTACCCCGACCGCGATGCCGAACGCCGGATGCTGATCGAGACAACGGGCTCGGAATCGAGCGAGATCCAGGCTGTCTTCTCGGCAGAGGGCATCCTTGCCGCGCAGCGCCTCGTCCGCCGCCTGCCGGTGGGCGACAGCATCGTCGAATCCATCCTCGATCTTGTCCGCTCGGCCCGCCCGCTGCCGGGCACGCCGCTTGCCGAGAAGCTGGTCTGGGGTCCCGGCCCGCGCGCCAGCCAGGCACTGATGCTGGCAATCCGGGCCCGCGCCCTGATTGACGGCCGCCTGTCTCCCTCGCTCGACGATGTTGTGGCTCTGGCCGAGCCCGTCCTGAAACACAGGATGGCGCTGTCCTTCGCGGCACGCGCCGAAGGTGAGACCATCAGCAAGATCATCCGGTCCCTCACCGACCGCTTCGCCTGAGGGCGGCAAGGACAACCTGCATGAAGGTCGAGGAAGCCCATTCCGTTCCCCCCTTCGCCGGCAAGGTGCCCCTTTCGCTGGCGAGCGAGGCTGCCCAGCTCGCCGAGGTGCTGCCGCATCTCGTGGTGGAGGCCCGGAATGTCGCAGCACAGCTGCAACTCGGCATCCATGGCCGCCGTCGGCCCGGCCCCGGCGAGGAATTCTGGGAGTTCCGCCCCTTCGTGGCCGGCGAATCCACCAGCCGGATCGACTGGCGGCGCTCCGCCCGCGACGACCGGCTCTATGTCCGCGAGCGCGAATGGGAAAGCGCCTCGGCCCATTGGCTCTGGATCGACTTCTCCGCCTCGATGCATTTCGGCTCGCGCCTTGCCGGCCGTGCCAAGCGCGATCGCGCCGTGCTGATCGGCCTCGCCCTTGCCGACCTGCTGGTCCATGCCGGGGAACGGGTCGGCCTGCCTGGCCGGACGCATCCCATGGCCTCGCGCAACATCGTCATGCGCCTTGCCGAAGCGCTGCTCCGGCAGGACCGGTCCGGCATCGACCCGCTGACCATGGAAGCCCTGCCGGAAAGCCTGCCGGTGAAGCGGCATGACCACGTCATCCTGATCGGCGATTTCATCATGCCGATGCCGCTCTTCGCCGAGCGCATCGCCCGGATCGCCCATCGCGGCGCGAAGGGAACCATCGTGCTCGTCCGCGATCCGGTCGAGGAAGAATTTCCCTTCGCCGGCGAGTTCGAGTTCGAGGCCCTCGAAACCGACGAAACCTGGCGCGTCGGCGAGGCCCAGGACATCGCCCTCCGCTACCGCGAACGGATCGCCTCGATCAACGAGGAGATGCGCCGCATCGCCCTCAAGCACGGCTTCGGCTTCGTGCGACACCTGACGCACCGGCCGGCAGCCGAAACCCTGCTCGCGCTTGCCGCGATGATCGGCGGCCAGGTCCTGCCGGCCCATTCGGCTTTGGGGGCCACGCCATGATCGCCGGGCTGTCCTTCCTCGCGCCACTGGCCCTGATCGCGCTTGTTGCGTTGCCGGCCATCCTGTTCCTGCTGCGGATCACGCCGCCGCCGCCGCGCCGCCTGCCGCTGCCGACCCTGCCGCTGGTGAAGGACATCCTCGGCAAGGAGCGCGAGCCCGCCCGCACGCCATGGTGGCTGCTCGTCCTGCGCCTGCTTGCTGCGGCCGCGATCATCCTGGCTGTCGCCGGCCCACGCTGGCAGCCGAGCCAGGATCTGCAGCTCGCGCCCGGGCAGGGGCCGCTCATCGTGCTGGTCGATGATGGCTGGGCGGCTGCGGGCGATTGGCCCACCCGGATCTCGCGGGCGCAAGCCATGATCGAGCAGGCCGCCAGCCGCCCGGTCCAGGTGATCGGGACCAGCGAGGAGCGCCCGAGCCTCCAGCCCGAGACTGCGGCCACCGCGCTCAGCCGGCTGCTTTCCCTGCGGCCGAAACCTTATTTCCCGCAACGCGAGGCGGCGTTCGACACCGCCCTTGCAGCGGGCGCGAATGCCAGCATCATCTGGATCAGCGATGGCATCCGGCAGGAGGACGAAGCCCCTCGCATCGACCGCTTCGTCGCTGCGGCGGGAAACCGGCTCGATATCATTGCCATGCAGCCCTCGCCCGTTCTCGCGCTTGCGGGCCTGACGCAGAATGCCGAGGGCGTCGAGGCGGTGATCCGCCGTCCCGCCGCCACGGGGCAGGCCCGGCAGGGGCTGATCCGCGCCTATGACGACAAGGGGCGCCTGCTCGGTGATACCACCTTCGCGCTGGCTGCCGAGGCCCGCGAGGCTACAGCCCGGCTCACCCTGCCCATCGAGCTGGTCAATGACATCACCCGGCTCGAAATCGCCGACGAGAAACATGCCGGCGCCGTCCATCTGCTCGATTCCGCGCATCGCCGGCGCCGCGTCGCGCTGATCTCGGGCGAGACGACCGACACCGCACAGCCGCTTGTCTCGGCGCGCTATTTCGTCAGCCGGGCGCTGCAGCCTTTCTCTGACCTGCGCGAGCCGCCGCGTGGTGTGCCGGATCCCATCGCCCGTGCGCTCGAGGAACGGCCGGACGTGCTCGTCCTTGTCGATATCGGGACCTTGGCCGGCGAGACCGCCGCTTCGATCACCCGCTTTGTCGAGAATGGCGGCATGCTGATCCGCTTCGCCGGCCCGGGCCTCGCTGCCGCTTCCGACGATCTTCTGCCCGTCAAGCTTCGCCGCGGCGGCCGCATCCTCGGCGGCGCCCTCTCCTGGGACAAACCGCGCCGGCTCGGTGCCTATCCCGAGGCTTCGCCCTTCTTCGGCCTCGCCGCCAGTCCCGATATCCAGGTCGAGCGGCAGGTTCTGGCGGAACCTGATGCCGAACTCAGCCGCGCGAGCTGGGCCGTCCTCGAGGATGGAACGCCTCTGGTCACCGGCATCGCGCGCGGAAAGGGGCATATCGTGCTGTTCCACGTCACCGGCGATACCAGTTGGTCGAACCTGCCGCTATCCGGCGCCTTCGTCGACATGCTGCGCCGGACGCTGCTGATCGCCCGGAGTGCCGGCGCCGCCGATGCGGGGACGGCCACGACGGGCCGCGAACGCCTCGCCGCCCGCAACACCTTGGATGGGTTCGGCCAGCTCGGCGGCCCCTCGCCGACAGCGCGGCCGATTGACCCGCGTTACACAAGGCCGGGCACATCGGATCATCCGCCCGGCTTCTACGGCCCGGCCGAGGCCGGGCTCGCTGTCAACGCGCTGACGCTCGCAACCGCCATCGAGCCGATCCGCTTCGGCCCGGCCCGGGTAACCACCTTGTCCGAAGGCACGGTTCTCGATTTCCGGCCCTGGCTGATGCTGCTCGCCGTTGCGCTCTTTGTCGCGGATGCGCTAGCCGTCGCCCTTCTCGGCGGCCTCGCCGGCGCCCTTCGCGGACGAGGGCGCCTTGCCGCGCGCACTGCGGCAATCCTTCTGGGCCTCGGCCTGCTGTCTCTGGCTGCCCCGACAACAGGGTTTGCTCAGGGCCAAGCGCCAGCGCAGACTCAACCGCAATCATCGGGCCCAGATCTCCGCTCGATCCGGCAGGAGGATATCCGCTCGAGCCTTCGGCCGCGCCTCGCCTATGTCATCACCGGCGATTCCCGGATCGACGAGGCCAGCCGCGCCGGTCTTGCCGGCTTGAGCAATATCCTCCAGCAGCGGACCTCGATCTCGCTCGACGAGCCGATCGGCCTCGATCCGGGGCGCGACGAACTGGTTTTCTATTCGATGATCTACTGGCCGATCCTCGCCGGCCAGGCGCCCCCGCAGGAACGCGCCATCCGGGCGATCGACACCTTCATGAAGCAGGGCGGCACGGTCATCTTCGATACGCGCGATGCTTTCGTACAGCGCCCGGGCGGCATGCCCACGGCCGAGACCCGCGCCCTGCGCGCCATGCTTGCCTCGCTTGACATCCCGGCCCTTGAACCGATCCCGCCGGATCATGTTCTCACCAAGACCTTCTACCTGCTGGACCGGTTCGTTGGCCGCTATGCCGCCGGGGATACCTGGGTCGAAACGCTTGCTGGCCCGCGGGATGCCAAGACCCCGGCCCGTGCGGGCGATCGCGTCTCGCCCATCATCATCACCTCGAATGATCTTGCTGCGGCCTGGGCCGTCGATCGCCTCGGCAATCCGATGTTTCCGCTCGTACCCGGCGAACCGCGCCAGCGCGAGATGGCCTTCCGTACCGGTGTCAACATCGTGATGTATGTGATGACGGGCAACTACAAGGCCGATCAGGTCCATGTCCCGGCCCTGCTCGAGAGGCTCGGCCAATGAGTGCGGATCGCTGGAGCCTTGCCTTCTCGCCCTTCCTGCCCTGGCCTTTCCTCGCGGCCCTGGCGCTGGTCGGGCTCGTGGCGGTCGCGCTGCTGGTCTGGCGCGGCAAGCGCGGCGCCTGGATCCGCCTCGCGGCCCTTGTCCTGGTGCTGGCCGGCCTTGCCGATCCACGCATCATCAACGAGAAGCGGGACCGGCTGACCGATATCGTCGCCATCGCGGTCGATCGCTCCGGCTCGCAGACGATCGGCAATCGCCAGCAGGAAACCGAGGCCGCGCTCAAGGCACTGACCGACACCCTCAAGGATCGGCCAAATACCGAGATCCGCCTGATCGAGGTCTTCGACCGCGAGGGCAACGGCGACGGAACCCGCCTTTTCGATGCGATTGCCGGCGCCACAAGGGACATCCCGCAGGACAGGCTCGCCGGCGTGATCGCCATCACCGACGGCGTGGTGCATGACATCCCGGCCGACAGGGCGCGCCTGCCTTTCACCGCGCCGCTCCACGCCCTCGTGACCGGGCGGTCTGGCGAGTTCGACCGGCGCATCGAGCTTGTCGAGGCGCCACGCTTCGGCATTGTCGGCAAGGACGTGATGGTCAGCGTGCGCGTCGAGAATCAGGGCGCGCCGGCTGGTCCGGTCCGGATGACGATCCGCCAGAACGGGCAGGTTCTCGGCACGCGCAATGTCATTGCCGGCGTGCCGGCGCGGCTGCCCCTGCGCATCGACCGCGCCGGCATGAACCTGTTCGAGATCTCGGTCGAGACCGCTCCGGGCGAGCTGACCCCCCTCAACAACCTGCTTGCACTGCCGATCGACGGCGTGCGCGAGAAGCTCCGCGTGCTCCTCGTCTCGGGTGAACCCCATGCGGGCGAGCGCACCTGGCGTAACCTGCTCAAGGCCGACCCCAATGTCGACCTCGTGCATTTCACCATTCTCCGCCCGCCGGAAAAGCAGGACGGCACGCCGACGAACGAATTGTCGCTGATCGCCTTCCCGACGCGTGAACTCTTCGTCACGAAGATCTCCGAATTCGATCTGATCATCTTCGACCGCTATTCGAACCAGACCTTCCTGCCGACGCTCTATTTCGAGAACATGGTGCGTTATGTGCGCGAGGGCGGCGCGATCCTCTTCGCGGTCGGGCCGGAAATTGTCGCGCGCGGCGGATTGCTGACGACGCCACTGCGCGAGATCATGCCGGCCGAGCCTACCGGTTCGATCGTCGAGCGCGCCTATCGCGCGGAAGTGACGGATCTTGGCCGCAAGCACCCGGTTACGCGAAACCTGGAAGGCGCCGCCGGGCCACAGGGAACACCGGTCTGGTCACCCTGGTTCCGGCAGATCGCCGCACGGAGCCGCGAAGGCCAGAGCCTGCTCAATGGCATCGACAACCTGCCGCTGCTCGAATTGCGCCGCGAAGGCAAGGGCCGCGTCGGGCTCTTCCTGTCCGACCATGTGTGGCTCTGGGCCCGCGGCTATGCCGGTGGCGGCCCCTATCTCGACCTGCTTCGCCGCACGTCGCATTGGCTGATGAAGGAGCCGGAACTCGAAGAGGAGGCGCTGCGCCTCTCGGTTGCCGCCGGCCGAATCCAGATCGAACGGCGGACCATCGGCGGCCCGCCGGGTGATGCACGGATCGTCGAACCCTCGGGCGAGGCGCTGCCCGTTACGCTGAGCGAGGCCGAGCCCGGGATCTGGCGCGCGGAGATCGCCATTCGGCGTGCCGGGCTCTACCGGGCCGAGAATGGCGGCCTCGTTGCCTTCGTCAATGCCGGCCAGCCCAACCCCCGGGAGTTCCGCCAGGTCGTCAGCACAACCTCCGACCTGACACCGATCGCCGAATCCACCGGCGGGTCGGTGCGCCGCCTCTATCCGAACGGCACACTCGTCCTGCCGCGTCTGGTCGATATCCGCTCGGGCACGCGCTTCAGCGGCAGCGACTATATCGGCCTGCGCCCGACAGAGGCCTCCATCCTGCGCGGCGTCAGCGTCCTGCCGCTGGGGCTCGGTTTCCTCGGGCTCGGCCTCCTGCTGATCCCGATCCTGGCGACATGGCTGGCGGAAGGCCTCCGCCGCCGGCGCCCGGCCGGCGGCTGATCCGAACCTCAGGCGCCGCCGCGCACCTCGCCCCGCATCGTGGCGAGGGCATCCGGCTCAAGTTCCAGCGCCAGCAGGCGCATCGGGTCGACAGGGCCGGGCAGGACAATCTGCCCCGGCGGCACGCGCCGGTAGCCACTGCGCTTGTAATAGGCCTCGTCCCCCACAAGGAGGATCAGCGTCGATCCCAGCGCACGGGCGGAATGGGCGCAGCGCTCCAGCAAGGCCCGGCCGATCCCCTTGCCCTCGAAAGGCGGGTCGACCGTCAACGGGCCCAGCATGAAGGCCGGCCGTGAGCCGATCCGGACAGGCGTCAACTGGACTGCCGCCACCAGCAGCGATCCGACATGCGCGACGAAGGCAAGCCCTTCCGTCTGCCCGGCCTGCTCGCGGATGCGGAAGGCGGTCCGGGCATAGCGGCCCGGCCCGAAGGCGCGGGCATGCAGCCGCTCGACCGCCTCGTCATCCTTCGGCTTCTGATGGGTGATAATGAATTCCAGACCCTGCATGGGCCGCGTGATCACCGGACTTGGTGCCGCCGTCAAGCGCTTTCACCAGAAAGGCGAGGCCGGCCTGCCTTCGAGCCACTCGGCCAGGCGCGCGCGCGTGCCCGCCGTGGCCCCTTCCGGCAGCGAATCGAGCGGGAAGAACCGCGCCTCGGCGATCTCGCGGTCGGGCAGGCGCGGCCCGGTCTGCTGGACCTTGCGGATCGCGTAGACCGCAACATGGTCGCGCCGCGAGACATGCCGGTTCCAGTAGAGTCCGACCAGTTCCGGCGGGCTCTCGGCGACGAGATTGCCCTCCTCGCGGAGTTCCATCGCCAGCGCATCCAGCAGGCTCTGGCCCCATTCCACACCACCTCCCGGCAGATGCCAGCCGGCCATATAGGTATGCCGCACAAGAAAGATCCGGCCTTCCCCGTCCAGCGCGATGGCCCTGACGCCGAGTGTCATCCCGCGGGACAGGTAGAACCAGAGGTGCAGGACCCGGCGGAGAACGCGCTTCCAGAACGCGATTGGCGGCGCCTGCGGCTTCTGGAGGCTTGACGGGGAAGGGGTTACACGCGACAGGGACGTATCGCGCCCTCTGGCGTCGCGACCGGTTTCGAGGCCTGCTTGACCTTTACCCTCGCCCATCTCTCCGATCCCCATATCGGGCCGCTTCCCCGCATCCCTTTCCGGGAGTTGCTGAACAAGCGGCTGACCGGTGCGCTCAACTGGCACAGCGCCCGTGCGACGATCCATAACATGGATGTGCTGGCCGCCATCATGGCGGACATCCTCGAACAGGCACCCGACCACATTGCCCTGACCGGCGATCTCGTCAATATCGGCCATGAGGATGAGTTCCCGCAGGCCCTTGCGACAACAGAAGTCCTCGGCGGGCCGGATCGCGTGAGCATCGTTCCCGGAAACCACGATGCCTACATCCGCGAATCATTACCGGCCATGGCAGCCGTTTTCAGCCCCTTCATGTTGGGCGACACGGCCGAGAGCCACGCTTTTCCCTATCTCCGGCGGCGGGGTTCCGTGGCGCTGATCGGGGTGAATTCGGGCGTTCCCACCCTTCCCTTCATGGCGACCGGCAAGGTCGGCAGAGCCCAGCGCCAGGCCCTCGCGGCAATGCTCGACGAAACACGGAAGGCCGGGCTCTTCCGCGTGCTGATGATCCATCATCCGCCGGTCCGGAATGCCTCCCGCTTCGGGCGGAGCCTCAAGGACAACAAGGAATTCACGCGGCTTCTGGCCGAACACGGCGCCGAACTCGTGCTTCATGGCCATAATCACCGGCATTCGCTCAACGTGATTGAATCCATATCGGGGCCGGTTCCCGTCGTCGGTGTGGGCTCGGCTTCCGCAGTGCCGGGCACGCCGTTACACAAGGCGGAATATCATCTGATCCGGATCGACCCGGAAACGCGCAGCTTTGAGCTGCGCCGGCGCGGCTTTGCCGGCCGCAAGAGCCAGATCGACGATCTTGGCGGCTTCTGCTTCCCGGTGATCCCGGGTTCGGGAACAAAACCTTAACCCGATTGAGCGCAAGGTGTCGGGGTTTCGGATACTGGGGATCGACCACGTGACGGCCGCGCAACCGATAGACCTCCTGAGCGAGCAGCAGCCCCCGGCTGGTGCCGATGTGTCGACCGCGCCGGCCATTGTCCGCCGCGTTGCGGAAGCAATGGACCGCGCCGCGATTCCCTACACGCTTCTGATGCTGCCCCGCCCGATGACCACGCCCGAAGAGCTGGCGGAAGCCTGCGGCTGCGAGATCAATTTCATCGTCCAGGCCATGCTGATGCGGGGCAAGGCGACGAAGAAGAACTTCCTGATCCTTCACTCCGCCGCCACCCGCGTGAATGACCGTATCCTCGGTCCGATGGTCGGCGAGAATCTCCAGCGGGCGGATGCCGATTTCACGTTGCGGTTCACCGGCTTCCCGATGGGGTGTGTCCCGCCGATCGGCCACCAGAACCGCGTGCCAATGCTGATGGATATCAGCCTGACACGCTTTGCCCGCGTCTGGTGCCCCTCCGGAGCGCCGAATGCGCTGTTCTCGGTGCCGACCCTCGTCCTGGCGCGGGCCGTTTCAGCCCGGATCGTCCAGTTCAACTGATCCATCCGGCTGCGGCATCCCGTCCGAGTTACCATCTCGCCTTCGCGAAGGCTTGCGGTATGGTGCGAGCCCGGTTCGCGCAGATCTGATGCAGGATGATGGATTTCCTCAACGAATACTGGCTGAGGCCTGACCCGGCCGATCCACGCCTCTCCGAGGCCGTTTCCGGCCATGACGAGACCGGCGCCGCCATCGAGACCCGCGTGACCGTCGAGCGGCCTCTGACCTTGTTTCTCAACGCTCGCGAGATCGTCACCATGATGACGATCGGCGATTACCCCGAATATCTCGCGCTCGGATACCTGCTGAACCAGAACATGCTTTCTCCGGACACGGAGGTGACAGCCGTCGAGCATGACGAGGATCTCGGTGTCGTGGTCGTCCGGACAGCGACCGAGACCGATTTCGAGGAAAAGCTGAAGAAGAAGATCCAGACCTCGGGTTGCGCACAGGGCACGGTCTTCGGTGACCTGATGGACGTGATCGAGAATGCGCGACTGCCGCAAACGCCGCTGCGGACATCCTGGCTTTACCACCTGACCCACAAGATCAACCAGACCCCGTCGCTCTACCTGGAATCCGGCGCGATCCATGGCAGTATTCTGGCGCGAGAGGATCGACCGCTGGTCTATCTCGAGGATGTCGGACGGCACAACGCCGTCGACAAGATTGCCGGCTACATGTACCGCCATGCGATCGACCCCGCTGACAAGATCTTCTATACGACGGGACGGCTGACGTCGGAAATGGTGATCAAGACTGTCCGCATGGGGATACCGGTTCTGGTCTCGCGGTCGGGCTTCACCGCCTGGGGCGTCGAGCTGGCGCGCAAGGCCGGGTTGACGCTGATCGGAAGGGCGCGGGGCAAGCGCTTCATCGTGCTCTCCGGCCAGGACAGGCTGATCTACGATCAGGATCTCGCCTATATTCCGGAAGAAGCAGCCCGGAATCGTCGGAAAGGCGCCGAAGAATGAGCCTTGCCTATGTTATCCTCGCCGGCGGCAAGGCGACCCGGATGGGCGGGGGTGACAAACCCCTGAAGCGCCTGGGTGACCGCGCCATTCTCGACCGCGTCATCGAGCGTCTGGCGGCACCCGCGGGTCGCCTTGCGCTCAACGCCAACGAGGATCCTTCGCGCTTTGCCGGCTACTCTCTTCCAATTGTTGCGGATGCCTTACCCGATTATCCCGGCCCGCTGGCCGGCATCCTTGCCGGCCTTGACTGGGCGGTCGGGCAGACGGGAATTACCGATATCGTCTCTGTTCCCGGCGACTGCCCGTTCCTGCCGAAGGACCTCGCTTCGCGCCTGCTCGCGGGGCGCGCAGCTGAGGGCACGGCCTTTGCCTGCGCGGCATCCGGCGGCTGGACGCACCCTGTCATCGGCATCTGGCGGGTTTCCTGCCGTGAAGAACTCCGCAACGCTCTGGTAGCCGGCGAACGCAAGATTGACCGCTTCACCGGGCGTTACGGATGTGCCGCCGTCGAATGGCCGATCGAGGATTATGATCCCTTCTTCAACGTGAATACACCGGACGAATTGCTGCAGGCCGAAGCCCTGCTTCCGCTTGTGGATGCCAGCAGAATGCCCTAGATTTCAGGAGCTTTTCACGCTGGCCGACGGCCGGACCAAGGAGAAAAAAAATGAAGTCTTTCGCCCTGGCGATTGCCGCAATTCTCGTCATCTCGATTGGCTCTTCCTTCGTGCTGAATGCCAATTTCCAGAAATCGGCCGATCAGGCCTATGCCACGACGGGTGCCCGCCTCGACCGGGCCAACTGACCGTCAGACCATCAGGTCTGCATAGCTGTAGAATGCCACAGGCTCGCCCGGTTGAACGGCGAGCCTTTCTTCTTCCAGTTCCACAAGTCCGTCCGTTGCGATCAGCGAGGAAATGAGAGCCGCCCCGTCGCGCGGGAAGCGCCGCGCTTCGGGCGGGCCCGCAACTCCGGCGATGCTTGCCCTGACATATTCGAGCCGCTCCGCCTTCTTGCGATAGGAAAACCCGGCGGGTAACCAGCGCGGCAGCGGGCGGACGGGCCGGGCGCCGGCAAGCATGTCCAGCACGGGGCCGACAAAGCGGGCAAACGTCACCAGAACCGCCGCGGGATTGCCGGGCATGCCGAGCACGACCGCCTTTCCGAGATGGCCCATGGCGATGGGCCTGCCCGGCTTGATGGCGAGCCGCCAGAAATCGAGCTGCCCGGCCTCCTCGACCGCAAAGCGCACATGGTCCTCTTCGCCGGTGGAGACGCCGCCGCTGGTCAGCAACACATCATGATCGCGCGAGGCAACAACCAGCGCCTCGCGGATGGCGGCGCGTGAATCCGGCAGGATCCCGAGATCGGTCGCGACCAGCCCGCGATTGCGCAGCAGCGCCAGCAGCATGGGACGATTGGCATCCCGGATCGCACCCGCCGGCAGCGGCACGGCATGGCCGACGTCGCGCAACTCGTCCCCCGTCGAGAAGACGGCAACGCGGAGCGGCCGCCGCACCGACACCTCCCCGATGCCCAGTGCAGCAAGCGCTGAAAGGCCCCGCGCATCGAGACGGATCCCCGCCGGCATGACCGGCTTGCCGACCTCGAAATCCTCGCCCGCCGCGCGGCTGTTGGCGCCCGTTTTCAGGCCGGGCGGCAGGATCACGGTGTCGCCGTCGAGCGTCACATCTTCCTGCATGAACACCGTATCGGCACCCGGGGGCATCATCGCGCCGGTAAAGATGCGCATCGCTTGGCCGGGCCCTAATGCCGGCACCGCCAACGCCCCGGCCGGGATACGCCCGGAAACTGGCAGGCGCGTTTCCCGATCTGCCTGCAGATCGGCATGGCGAACCGCATAGCCATCGACGGCGGAATTGGCAAAGCCCGGAACCGGCACAGGCGCCAGCAGGGCCGAGGCCAGGATCCGCCCCTGGGCTTGGGCGAGCGAAGCATCCTCGATATCGGCCACCGGAACAAGACGGGTCGAAAGATCATCCAGCGCCGCATTGAGGCGAAGCAGCTTGCCACCGAAGGCAAAACAATCATTCGAAAGCTGCGCCAAATCCGGGCTCCCCGCTGGCCGACCGGTCGATCAGGCCGGAAAGATCTCGCGCACGGGCGCGGCCTTCTCCAGCGCCAGATGGGCGATGGCCGCGATGTCGTCAAGATGGACCTGCGGCAGCGCAACCTCCGGGAAGGGCCGGTCGGTGGCGATGCCGACAATATGCGGATCGCCGGGATGCAGGGCCGGCTTGCCGTTTCCGGAGCGGAAGATTTCGACTTTCGGATGCCGCTCGCGCTTGAACCCCTCCACCAGAACCAGATCAACTGGCGCAAGCTTGCCGAGCAGTTCCGCCAGGGTCCATTCCGGCGCGCCGCGCAATTCATGGACCAGCGCGAAGCGGTTGGCCGAACTGACGAGCACTTCGGTCGCGCCCGCCATGCGGTGCTGGTAGCTGTCCTTGCCCGGCTGGTCGATATCGAACCGGTGATGCGCGTGTTTCAGGGTCGAGACGCGCAAGCCCCGCCCGACAAGGTAAGGAACGAGCTTCGAGACCAAGGTTGTTTTGCCCGCGCCGCTCCAGCCTGCCAGCCCGATGATCTTCATGCCCGCCTCCTCATGAAAAAAGGGCGCGAATCGCGCCCTTTTTCAAGCCCTGATGTGCAGGATCATTCGGCCGGCTGCGGCGCGGCATGGCCGGCCGGGCGCTTGCCCTTCATCACATCCTCGACCCAGAGCGAGTGATGCTCCTTGGCCCAGTTGAGATCGACCTCGCCAGACCCCATCGCATCGAACGCGCCTTCCATACCGACCGAGCCGATATAGATATGGGCGATGATGATGGCGATCATCACGAAGGACGTGGTGCCATGCAGCGTTGCCTGCCATTGCACATGCTCGATCGATTCGGCTGTCGGGAACAGCAGGTGCCAGCCTGAAAGCGAGAGCAGGAAGCCCCCGACAACCACGCTCCAGAAGATGATCTTCTGGCCGCCATTGAAGCGCTTGGCCGGCGGGTGCCCCTTGCCGATCAGGCCACCGCCTGCAGCGAACCACTGGACGTCGACAGCGCTCGGGATGTTGTCCTTCACCCAGATCAGGAAGGTGAGCAGGACGCCAGCCATGAAGGCGAAGCCGACATAGTTGTGCACCAGCTTGGCGAAGCCGGCCCAGGCCGCGAAGGCCTCCGGGCCCATCACCGGCGCCAGCACGATCTTGCCGAAGGTGACGTTGATGCCGGTAATCGCCAGCACGATGAAGCTCGTTGCCGTGAGCCAGTGAGTGAACCGGTCCAGCGCACCGAAACGGAGGATCTTCATGCCCGACAGGCCGGAATCGATCCGGATCTTGCCGCGCATCATGTAGAAGACCGCCAGCAGGATGGCGATGCCGATCAGCGAATAGGCGCCGAGCCGAGGCAGTGTCTCCTGATTGAAGGCGCGCCAGTCACGACCGGGCTGGATCAGGTTGGCGGCCTGCTTGTCCGGAATGGAAATGCGGCCGGCCACCGGAGCGCCCGGCTTGAGAGCCTGGAGAAGCTGCTCTTCCTTGACCGACTGCGCCGTCGGATTGACGCTGGTCGGCTGCTGGGCGAGGGCGGGAAGGCTCGAAGCCGCGAACAGGGCAACGAGACCGAAAGCGAGCGCACGGAACGCGGCGGAGAGTTTTGAAGCCATGGTGGCCTCCTTCTCATCTCATGGTCTGGATCAGCGCGGGGTTGCCCCCGCGCACCGGCATTCGGCGATCAGAGCGCCACGGTTTCCTTGTAGGCGACTTTCCAGCCCCAGGCACCGGAACCATAGCCACGCTTGGCCACACGTTCCTTGTAGATCTGGGCGATGATGTCGCCATCCCCGGCCAGCAGCGCCTTGGTCGAGCACATTTCCGCGCAGAGTGGCAGCTTGCCCTCGGCGAGGCGGTTGCGACCGTATTTGTCGAGTTCGGCCTGGCTGCCATCGGCTTCCGGTCCGCCCGCGCAATAGGTGCATTTGTCCATCTTGCCGCGCGAGCCGAAGTTGCTGGTCTTCGGATATTGCGGCGCGCCGAACGGGCAGGCGTAGAAGCAGTAGCCGCAGCCGATGCAGAGGTCCTTCGAGTGCAGCACCACCGCATCAGCCGTGGTGTAGAAGCAGCTCACCGGGCAGACCGAGGCGCAGGGCGCGTCGGTGCAATGCATGCAGGCCATGGAAACCGAGCGCTCGCCCGGCTTGCCATCATTGATCGTCACGACGCGCCGGCGGTTGATGCCCCACGGCACTTCATGCTCGTTCTTGCAGGCGGTCACGCAGGCGTTGCACTCGATGCAGCGGTCCGCGTCGCAGAGAAACTTCATGCGAGCCATTGTTCAATTCCTCCCTTACGCGGCGCGGATCTGGCAGAGCGTGACCTTGGTTTCCTGCATCCCGGTGACGGGATCGTAGCCATAGGTCGTGACGGCGTTGACGCTTTCCCCGAGGACATACGGGTCAGTGCCCTTCGGATACTTTCCGCGCTGGTCCTCGCCCTGGAACCAGCCCCCGAAGTGGAATGGCATCCAGGCCACGCCCTTGCCGACGCGCTCGGTGACAAGCGCCTTGACGCGGGCCTTCGAGCCGTTTTCGGGGCCGAGCACCCAGACCCAGGCACCGTCCCGGATGCCGCGATCGGCCGCATCCGCCGGATTGATCTCGACGAACATGTCCTGCTGCAACTCGGCCAGCCACGGGTTCGACCGGGTTTCTTCCCCGCCACCCTCGTATTCGACCAGACGGCCGGAGGACAGGATGATCGGGAATTCCTTCGCGACGCCCTTGTCGACCGCCGCCTTCTGCACCGTGAAGCCGATATTCGGCATACGGAACTGGCGGAAATCCGGCCGGGTCGGATATTGCGCAACGAGATCGGTGCGCGGGGTGTAGATCGGCTCGCGATGGACCGGAACCGGGTCGGGCAGGTTCCAGGCATTGGCGCGGGCCTTGCCGTTCCCGAACGGGATGCAGCCATGCTCGAGCGCGACGCGCTGGATGCCACCGGACAGGTCGATCGCCCACGACACGTTATCGGGCGCATTGCCGCCGATCCGCTCGATCGTGCCCTTCTCGGCCTCCGTAAGGTCCTTGTCCCAGCCGAGGCGCTTCAGCATCCCGTAGGTGAATTGCGGGTAGCCATCCTTCAGCTCGGAATCCTTCGAGAAGGAACCCTCGGCAAGGAGGTTGACCTTCTTCTTGGAACCATCGGCCTGCGGCTCCTCGTATTCCACCCCGAACCGGGCGCGGAAGGTGCCGCCGCCATCCTTGACGTGCAGGTTGGTGTTGTAGAGCTGGTGCGTGCCCGGGTGCCGGTATTCCGGCGTGCCCCAGCAAGGCCAGGGCAGGCCGTAATAATCGCCGGCCACTTCGGCCGGTGCATCCTTCGGGGCGCGCAGCGAGACCAGGTCGAACTTGTCCTGGTTCTTCATATGCGCCTTCAGGCGCTCCGGAGACTGGCCGCAATAGCCGGTCGACCAGCCGCCGCGATTGATCTCGCGCAGGATCGATTCGGCTTCCGGCTCCATGCCGTACTTGCCCTTGACCATGGTGATGTTCTTGAACATCCGGTCCGCGAAGCCGAGCTTCTGGGCGAACTGGTGCATCACCCAGTAGTCATTGGCGCTTTCGAAGATCGGGTCGACGACCTTCTCGCCCCACTGGATCGACCGGTTCGAGGCCGTGCGCGAGCCCGAGCATTCGAACTGCGTGCAGATCGGCAGCAGGTAGGTGCCGTTCTTGCGGTTCGAGATATGGGCAAAGGTGGTCGGATGCGGGTCGGCGACAACCAGCAGCTCGGCCTTTTCGAGGCCCTTCACCATTTCCGGCATACGGGTGACGGTGTTACCGCCATGGCCCATGATGAAGAGGCCCTTGACGTTGTCACGCTGGGCAACCTGGTCCTTCGGCATGCTGACCGCATCGAACCAGCGGGTCGACGGAATACCGGGAACCTCCATCATGGAGGTTTCCTTGCCATCCGGCGCCTTGGTCACATCGAAGCGACCGCGCAGCCAGGCAATGTCGGTTTCCCAGACACGGGCCCAATGGCCCCAGGCACCGGCATCGAGGCCGTAATAGAGCGGCAGCGTCGTGACATCGAGGCCGAGATCGGTCGCGCCCTGCACGTTGCAATGGCCACGGAAGATATTGGCGCCATTGCCCATGCCGCCGACATTGCCGGTGGCCAGAAGCAGGATGCAGAAGGCGCGAACGTTGGCGGTGCCGACCGTCTTCTGCGTGGCACCCATGCACCAGATCAGCGTCGAGGGCTTCTCGGTGGCAAAGGTCTTGGCGACGCGCTCGAGCTGGGCACCCGGAATGCCGGTGACGCGCTCGACTTCCGCCGGGGTCCACTTCTCGACCTCCTTGCGGATCATGTCCATGCCATAGACACGCTGCTGGATGAATTCCTTGTCTTCCCAGCCATTCTTGAAGATGTGGTGCAGCATGCCCCAGATCACCGGAATGTCGGTGCCGGGACGCATCCGCACATATTCCGTCGCATGCGCGGCCGTGCGGGTCATGCGCGGATCGATGACGATCATGTTCGCGCGGTTGACTTCCTTGCCGCTCAGGACGTGCTGCAGCGAGACCGGATGCGCTTCCGCCGGATTGCCACCCATGATGATCATGGTCTTGGCGTTGCGGATGTCGTTGTAGGAATTGGTCTGCGCGCCGTAGCCCCAGGTGTTCGCCACACCTGCCACCGTGGTGGAATGGCAGATACGGGCCTGATGATCGACGTTGTTCGTGCCCCAATAGGCCGCGAACTTGCGGAAAAGATAGGCACCCTCGTTCGAGAACTTCGCCGAGCCAAGGAACCACATCGAATCGGCGCCCGACTTTTCGCGGATCTCCAGCATCTTCTTGGAGATCTCGTCGAAGGCGACATCCCACGAGATGCGCTGCCATTCGCCGTTGACGAGCTTCATCGGATATTTGATCCGGCGCTCGCCCTTGACCAGTTCGCGCACCGCAGCGCCCTTGGCGCAATGCGTGCCGCGGTTGATCGGGCTTTCCCAGGCCGGCTCCTGGCCAACCCAGACGCCTTCCTGCACTTCGGCCTTCACCGTGCAGCCCACCGAGCAATGGGTGCACATGTTCTTCTTCATCTCGACCGGCTTGCCGGCAACCGGCATCTTGGCCTGGGCCTCACGGACCGAGCCGAACCCGATCGACCCGATGGCCGCGAGTCCGCCGGCCGCCAGGCCGGACCGGCGCAGGAATGCGCGGCGATCGAGCCGTTCGGCACCTGTGGCGGCCAAGGCTGCAGCGAGGCCCTGGCGGGCGGCTTGCCCTTCCTTGCGCTTGATCAGCATGGCGTTTTCCTCAGTAGCGATTGGTTGCGTAGTAGGTCTTGACGTGGTCGGTCTCGCGATAACGCGCCTTCTTCTTGTCGGCGTCATTCTCGCTGGCCGCAGCCGGCACGACAGCAGCCCCGGTCGCGGCGGCTGCAGCGGAGGCGCCTGCGAGGCCGGCCTGCAGGAAGCTGCGGCGGGAGCGGTCAACCTTTTCGGGATTGTCGTCTTTTTTCGTGCTCATGCGCTTGCTCCTTGGCTGGCGTCGATCGCATCGGATAACTCAGTCACGTCGGGATCGAGGTCGAAGGCCTCGCGCTCGATCCGGATGAATTCGAGGCCGAGGGCCCCGACCTTGCGGTAGAAATTCGCGGCATCGGCCTTGGCAAGATCGGCAAAGAACCGCTCGGCCCAGGGCTCGATATGACGCGCGAAGAACCGATTCTGCTCGGTGACCTCGGCGGCGAAGCGGCGGGCAATGAGCCCGGCCATTGTCTCCAGCAGGAACCCGAGGTGATCCTCCGGTTCCGACATACCCTCCGAGCGCTCGACACCCAGCCGCCGCATATCCTGACGGACCCGCACAAGCGGTCTCTCGTAAAGGAACCCCGTGAGGTAATACGAGGCGTAGGGCAGCAACTCGCCCCGCCCGACACCGATGAACAGATCGAAATGCTCGCGCGCGATCCGGTCTGCCCCAGGCACGTCGGCCGCATCGGCAAGCGCCATGAGCGCCTGCCCGAGAGCACTGTCATCGCCCTGCAGCCGCCGGAGATCAATCAGCACGCGCTCGTCTGGAACTTTCAGCAGCAGATGCGAAAGGAGAAGGTACAGCCGCGAACGCGCCTCGTCGATCGCATCGAGCGGCGGAGCATCGCAGGAATCGGGGTACAGATCGGGGCGGAGGATATGGCGGGGGACCGACGTGACGTTCTCGACCGCGATTACCCGTTCTGCGGGAACCCGCGTCCAGATGGAAACCGAGGGCTGTGCGATGCCAAGCAGGCGCGAGAGGGCAGAAATGCCACCAACCGCGCGAATGGCTTCCTGAAGTCCTGCGTCTCTCATCCCGAACCCGAGTTTGCGGCTTTTGCCGTCTTCTAAACTGGAATGGTTCAAGATTATAGGATGCCCCTATGACGCGCAAGCATATTCATTATTCAGTTTGGAAGCGCACCACCATGCCGCCGGCGAGGCGGGATAGTTTCAAGGTCTTCATCGGTCATTTCCTTGGCAACCATCGGCTCTACGCCAGATTCGTCCGGAATCGCGACAATTTGCCCCGCAGCCGGCGAGTCCGCCACTGGAACCGGATCGTGTGATTCGACGCGCGTTTCGTCCTGATTCGCGGCCGGGATTTCAGCCGGCAGCCCGGCCGCCCCGTCCTCGGCCGGCGCTTCAGGATCCTTTTCGCCCATGATCTGCCGCAGCATGGAAGCGGGATCAAACCCGGCCTCCATCGGGCCGAAGCCCGGCATCGCCGTGGGGTCATTGAAATCCCACGCGTATTCGGCGAAGCGATCCGGCGCGCTCAGCACCGGGTCCAGCACCCACATCTTGCGCAGGGCGGCATTGCGGAGTGCTTCCGGCACGCCTTTCTGCAGGAACTGCTGGAAATCGCTCTCGGAGGTCAAGGCTTCGAGAGGCGTCAGCGTCGAGACATCGAATTCGGGCTCCTCGGCCGGCGGAGGCGTTGGTTCGGCCCGCAATTCAACCGATGCCCCCTCAGGCACGACCGGATCCGCCTCCGGCACCGGCTTCAGCTTGCGCCGGGACCACCGGCTCAGGAACCCCTCGCCCCCGCTCATCTCAGCCCTCGTCCGTCAGCCGTCGCCGGCCGAGCCGGTCGGGATCGGCCCGGTCACGCTTGCGCTTGAAGAATTCCCGCTCGACATGATGCGTATCGACAAATTGCGCCACGAAATGCGCGATTTCCGGCACCATTGGAACGGTGTCGACGATATTCGTGCCGGTTTCGGTATGGGCCTCGCCCTCGGCCGGATCCGCCGTGACGGCCACCAGCATCAGCCCCCCCTCGGGATGCTCCTCACGCATCGCCACCCAGAGCTTGGGCGCGCCGCTCATCATGTTGTCGCGGTAATTCGCCGTATCCACCGAGGCGAGCGTGATCCGCGCCGCGCCGGCATAGTAGCGCTCGCCCTCCGGCAGGGTCTCGATCAGCGTCATCGGCGCAGCCTCCGGCAGTCCGGGCAGCACCGCCACCGGCGACCAGGTATGGTCGATCCATGTGCTGGCCGCCTTCCGCTTTTCGACGATGACGCCAACGGCGATACTGTCTTCCGCCATGTTTCCTGTCCTCAGCCGGCATCCGGCGCCAGAGGCAGGCCGGCAATCAGATTTTGTGGCTTGATCCGGACAAGCCGGTCCGCGGTCGATCCGAGCAGCGCAAAAGCCTTGCGGCCCCTCATGTCAGGGCGGATCCGGGCATGGTCGGGCAAGGTGAAGGTGAACAGCGCCAGCAGCCGCGCCCGCTGGTCCTCGCTCAGCGCCTCCCCATTCCAGACCCGGTTGCCGATGGCTGTGCCCTCGGCATCCAGTGCCACGAACCAGGCGAAGCGCTCCTCGGAGAAGGAATCCACCGGCGTGAAGGCGATCTCGACCCCGAGAAGGTGCCGGATCCAGCCCGTCATCGCCCGGGCAAGGGCAGGCCGCCCATGGATGGGATTGGTCAGGTCGAAGACGAGATCATGCGCATCGCTGCGGCCGTGATAGCCTGCGGCCGTCTCGGGCGTGAGCACCTCCAGTTCCGACACGGCCGGCCCGCCGAGCATCGAGAGCAGGGGCGAATGGTCGCGCGCATGTTCGTGCTGCTCGATCGCCTCCTGATCGGCAAGCAGGACAGACCCCTCGTTAAAGGTAACGCGCTGGGTGCGCCAGAAGCATTCGGCGGCGCGCAAAACATGGGCATCCTCTTCCTCGTCGAACGCGTTCCGTGCCACGAGATGCACCAGTTGCTGGAGGAAGAGCGGCGGAATGCCGGAGAGGTCGCCCCGGACCAGCGAGAGATAGGCCGCCTCGAGGGTCGGCGTGGCGAGGATCCGGTCCCGGAAGGCGAGGAACAGCGCGAGATTCTCGCGCGCATCGGCATCGGCAATCAGCGAGATCTCGTCCGCCGCCACAGCCTGCCGCGGCGTCTCGAGCAGGCTGGCATGCAGGCCCCGCTCGACCGGGCAGGCCTCGGCAGGCGGGACCAGTTCGGGCCGGGCGAGATAGGCACGCAGGTACGCATCCGTCGCCACGAGACCGCCGCCCTCGATCCGGTCAACAAGGTGGTGGCCGCTCGCCACCCAGAAATCAGGCCGTTCCGGCATCATGTCCTGTCCGTTCCCTTCAAACCGGCCATGCCGGCAAGGTCGAGTTGCTCGTCGGGCGCCTCGTCGGGAACCTCCATGAAGCTGAAGGCCCGCGAATGGCGTTCATCCGTCCCCGGCAGCAAGGTCCGGAACCGTTCGACGATCTCGCCATTCTCGACCACCCGGTGGATCGCCACAAGCACGCCGGGCCCGGGTGCCGCCAGTTCCTCGGCATAGGCGACCTCGCTCTCTGCCGCCGGCAGGGCCGCCGCGAGATCGGGCGCGCCGCATCGCGCGACGAGTTGCTCGGCCAACTGGCGGACGAGCAGCGCCCGTTCGAGATCAGTGGCCTCGACGATCGTCGCCAAAGTGGACCAGCCGAAGCTCTTCGCGCCGAGCAGACCGGAGCGGAACGCCGCGCGCTCCTTGCCGAGCAGCCCGTCGACCGGCTGCTCCCAGAACAGGAACGTGCCCGGCACCGCCCATTCGCCGGGCTCGGCCGCCCGCGTGAACACGAAGGCATCGGAAGGATCAAGGCGGATCGTGCGCAGGAGTTTCGGCATGTCAGCCCCGCGGTTCGTTGAGCAGCGGGTCGAACCAGTCCGGCCGCGCCAGCGCCGGAACGAGCTTCTCCCGCGCTTTCGCCTCGCCGCCGGCACCCTGGATCATGAGGTCGCCGTTCTCGTCGATCCCCCGGCGGCTCTTCGCCTCGTCCTTCTCGAGGAAGGAGAGGTAGCGCGGCCCGATCCCGGAAAAACCGCGCTCCTGCCAGGAATCGACCTCGACGAGAAAATGCCGCGAGAACGAGGCGGCGAATTCCGGCGGGTTCCACGCCTCGAACCCCTCGTCGTCCAGCGTCGTGATCTCGGGGGCGAGGCCGACCCCGAGTTCGCGCACGCCCCCGGCCCGCACCATCGCACCGAAGACCAGCCAGTCCGGCGTCACCTGTTCCTCAGCACCGGGCGGATGGCCGAGCCGCCCCCCGCCGACCAGCGCCCCGTCGAAATACAGCGAGCCGGGATAGCGGATCGTGATCGGCTTTTCCGGCGGCGAGAGCACCGAGAGCGCCTCGGCCAGGGCATTCATTCCGGCAAAGAAGATTTTCCGTGCAAGCCACAATGGCTCTTCGGGCTCCAGCACGAGCGCAAACTCGATAAGTTCGAAACGGCCGACATAATAAAGGCTCCCCGCCCCGCGATGGGCGTCGCCCGTCGCCTGCGCGCCAGCGACAGCAGCCTGAAACGCATCTTCGCGTTCGCGAAGGCGGATCGGGGAAATCAGGGGTGGAAACCGCGCGATATCGTCCATGGTCCAGCTTTCGAGGCCGTTGTTGTTCCGGAGGGCCCGCCGGGGATTGGAGGCGACCCGAAGATCTCCCCTTGCTTCCGGCGAGACATTCTTATTTGAAGACATTCCAAAAAAGACAAGAGCGGGTGTTCGAGACACCCGACCGGAGAGGAGCCGGCATCGCATGCCCCCCAGCGCACCCGAAGGCACGCTCTCGGACGGCAAGACGCCGCAGATCGTCGTCTGCTCCTGCGAAAAGACCTTCACGCCCGATATCGCCGCCATGGCTGCCGGCCTCGGCGTCGCCGAGGGGACAATCGCGGCCTGCTCGCATCTCTGCGGCGCTGAACAGGACCGGCTCGCCCGGCTGGCCGGCGGGGCCCGATCGCTGGTGCTTGCCTGCCGACAGGAAGAGGCGACCCTTCGTGGCGTACTCGAGGATGCCGGCTATGCGGGCAGCCAGACCTATCTCGATATCCGCAATGCCGGCGGCTGGTCGACCGAGGGCACGGCCGCCGGGCCGAAAATGGCGGCTTTGCTGGCCGGCGCCCTGCTCGAGCCGCCCGCCCTGCCTTTCGTCACGCTCGAAAGCCGGGGCGTCACGCTGGTCTATGGAACCGATTCAACCGCGATCGACGTCGCCGCCCGCCTTGCCGACACGCTCGACGTCACGGTCATCCTGCGCGATCCGAAGGACGTTCCGCCGCCAGCGAAGCGGGAATTCCCGATCGCCAAGGGCCGCATCCGTCAAGCCGGCGGGTATCTCGGCGCCTTCCAGCTGGTCGTCGACGATTTCGCATTGTCGCTGGCCTCCTCCCGCGCCGCGCTGGCTTTCGGTGATCCGCGCGACCAGGCCCGCTCGACCTGCGACCTCATCATCGACGTCACCGGCGACCGGCCGCTCTTCTCGGCCGACGACCTGCGCGACGGCTATCTCCGCGCCGACCCGCGCGATCCGGCTTCCCTCGACAAGCTGGTCAGCCGCGCCCGCGATCTCGTCGGAACCTTCGACAAGCCGAAATACATCACGTTCGATTCCGGCCTCTGCGCCCATTCGCGCTCGACCATCACCGGCTGCACGCGCTGCCTCGATATCTGCCCGACCGGTGCCATCAGCCCGGCCGGCGACCATGTGGCGATCGATCCGCAGATCTGTGCCGGCTGCGGCGGTTGTGCCTCTGTCTGCCCGACCGGCGCGGCGAGCTATGCGCTGCCGGCAACGGACTATGTGCTGAAGAAGGTGCGGACCATGCTCCGCGCCTATGACCAGGCCGGCGGCCGCGATGCGGTCCTGCTGTTCCATGATGCCGAACAGGGCGAACCGATGATCGACGCCCTTGCCCGGTTCGGCGATGGCCTGCCTGCCCGGGTCATTCCCGTCGCGCTCAACGAGGTGACGCAGCTCGATCTGGCGGAAGTCGCCGGCAGCTTCGCCTATGGCGTCACCGCCATCGCGGTGCTGACGCGTGCGAAACCGAGGCACGACATCACCCCGCTGGTCCGGCTCGGCGAGACGCTGTCGGCCCTGCTTCCCGCGCTCGGCCATGCGCCGGAAGCCTTCGCGGTGATCGGCACTGACGATCCCGACGCCCTGCTGGCTGGCCTCCGCGCCCTGCCAGCCGGCAGCAAGGCGGGCAAGGCCAGCTTCCTGCCTCTTGGGGCGAAGCGCCCGCTGACCATGCTCGCCCTGCGCGAATGGCACGCCGTTGCTCCGGAGCGGCCGGCCGTCGTGCCGCTGGCGAAGGGCGCCGGCTTCGGCAAGGTCGAGGTCGATGCCGAGGGCTGCACGCTCTGCCTCTCCTGCGTCTCGACCTGCCCGGTCGATGCGCTGAGCGCCAATCCGGACAGGCCGGAATTGCGCTTCCAGGAGGATCTCTGCGTGCAATGCGGTCTCTGCCAGGCCACCTGCCCGGAAAAGGTCATCACCCTCGTTCCGCAGCTCGATTTCACGCGGATCAATGCCGGCCCGGTCTCGCTGAAGCAGGAAGAGCCCTATCCCTGCGATAAATGCGGCAAACTCTTCGGCACGCGCTCGACCATCGAGAAGATCAAGACCAAACTCGGCGGCAAGCACTGGATGTTCTCAGGCCCGAATGCCGACCGTCTCAAGCTGATCGGCTATTGCGACGATTGCCGCATCGAGACCGCCACGTTGCAGGGCTTTGACCCCTATGCAGGGCCCGAGCGCCCGCGGGTCCGGACAACCGAGGATTACTTCCGGGCCCATCCCGAGGATACCGACAAGAGCTGATCGTCAGCGCGTAGCCTTGTCGAGGAAGTCGACCAAAGCTTCCAGATCGGCAGGGTCACGCACCTGCTGCTCCGGCATCTTCGTGCCCGGGGTATAGGCCATCGGCCCGAGGCTGAAGAGCTTGGCAATTGTCTCGCGGCTCCAGACGATGTCCATCGCGGTCAGTGCCGGCGAATAGGCATAGCCCGATGCCGTGCCGATCCGCCGCCCCATCACGCCGTGCAAGGTCGGCCCGGCGCGGTTGCCGTCATCCGGCGTCAGCGTGTGGCAGGCAATGCAGGCCTTGAAGACCTCCGCCCCGCGATGCTGGGCAAAGCGCTGGACGAGGGCATCGGTCTGGTCGGCCAGGACCGGATTGACCGGCTCGCCCGTCGCGACGAGCCAGCGTCGGACGAGCCGGTCGGCACCGCCCGTGAGGATTTCCCGCCCGTCGGCCGAGAAGGCCAGCGACCAGAGCGGGAAGGCCGGCCCTGCCATCCGCCGGAACACCTTGCGTGGGCCACGCTCGATCATCACCAGCGCGCCGCGGAACCCGGCAACGGCCACGAGATCCGCCCTCGGCTCGACCGCAAGCGCAACGATCGGCACCTCGACGACAGGCATGGCCTCGAAGGCGCCGTTGACCGGATCGATGAAGCGCAACTGCCCGTCCGCGCCCGCAGCCAGGATTTCGCCGCCGAGAATGGCGAGTGTGTTCACCGGCAGGCCGATCTCCACCTGCAGCGGGCTGCCGCCCGGCCGGAGGATGCGCACCAGCCCGTCATAACCGGCGGTCACCAGCGCTCGGTCGGGCAGGAAAGCGACAGCATTGACCGGCCCGCGATGCCCTTCGATCACCTGCGGCTCACCGCCGCCCAGCGGCCAGAGCCGCACGGTGCCATCCCAGCTGGCAGAGGCGAGAATCTGCCCGTCCGGCGCCAGCGCAAGACCGGCAACCGGCCCGGCATGGCCTTCAAGAACCCGGTATGGCTGGCTTTCTCCCACGCGCCAGAGCGCGATCCGGCGATCCTCACCAGCAGTTACAAAGCCGCCATCCGGCAGCCGCAGGACGGCATTCACCGCCCCGTCATGAAAGCGATGCACCAGCAGCGCCCGCCCGGTGGCAAGGTCCCACCGGATGATTGTCGTGTCGAAACTGCCGGTAACGACATCCCCTGCGCCCATGGCGATGGCGCGAACCGGGCCGCCATGGCCACGGAGATCCGCCGCCCCGGCAGGCGCCGCCCCGCCGGCTAGGGCGGCGGCGATCAGCAGGAAAAACGAGGCGAGGCCTCTCGACGTCGACGACATGCCTCAACATATGCGAAGGGGTTTCGGAACGGGAAGATCCAACTTGCCACAGGGGGCCATCGCGTGGGCGGAACAACACTCGACCTGATGGGGCTGAAATGCCCCCTGCCGGCATTGAAGACGCGCAAGGCGCTGAAAGGACTTCCGTCGGGCACCCGCCTTGTCGTGACGGCCAACGACCCGCTGGCCGAGATCGATATCCCCAACCTCATCCGCGAAACCGGCGACCGGCTGGTCTCGAGCCGGCGCGAACCGGATCGCCTCGTCTTCGAGATCGAGAAAGCCTGAACCGCGCGCTCAATGCGCCGGCTGGGCGAAGGCCAAAGCCGCCGCAACCGCCATGATGCCACGCGGGCGCGCCTCGGCCTGCATCAGCCGGCCAAGCCTTTCGCTGGCGAAGCGGTTATGCCCGCCGCGTTCGGCAAGCCGCCTCGACAGGATCGACCGGGCGATCCGGCTCTCGCCCGAGCGGAGTGCGCTCTCGATCAGCACCTGCTCGAACACGTCGCGCTGGGCGTCGCTGCCGCCGATCAGCACGAGGCTGGCACGGGCGGGCAGCAACTGGTCAAGCGCCTCGCCCGGCCGGCCGTTCTGGAACGCCATCAATCCCCGGGCGACAAGGCGCCCTGCACGCCGGGCGGCAAGACCCTGCGAGGCATGAGCCGGCACCGCGCCGGCGAGTGATTCCGCCAGCCGGGAAGCAGCCTCCTGCCGCCCCGCACCAAGCAGAGCGAGCAAGTAATGCAGATCCGCGAAAACCAGCGACCGATCCTCGAGGCGCGCCTCGGCCTTGTCGGCCAGTTCCTCCCAGCGCGATCCGACGTCGATGCCTTCGAGGCCGAGCCGGCTCAGCAGCGAGGCGGCATTGGCAATATCGCGGAAATCATCCGTCTTCTCGGCGCGGATCTTCTCGTCATAAAGGGCAAGGACATCCCCGACATGCCCCTTTTCCAGCTTGAACAACGCCAGATGCCAGAAGAGATGGCAGCCGAAATTGTTGCAGGCCCCGAAAACATGATCCCGCCCCTCGATCCAGCGGATCCCGTCCTCGGCACGCCCCGTCATTTCGTGGACATGGCTGACGGCATGAAGCCCCCAGGCATCGCGCGCCTCCATCGCCACGGCCCGCCGGCCCACCCGTTCGGCGGCGGCGTAGTGGCCGTTCTCCTCCAGCGCGAAGGCATGGCAGCCCAGCATGAAACCGTAATCGGGATGATCGGCCGGAAGCGCCCGGAAGGCCCGTTCGATCGAGCGCAGCAGGCCTGCCTTGTCACCGAGCATGAACCGGAAGGCATGCGAAAGCTTGATCGCCAGCGTATCCGCCGGATTCTCGCGGATCACGGCCTCAAGCTGGTCGATCGCGGCCCACCAGGCGCCATGCGCCGCAGCGGAGGCGGCCTCGACGAAAGCCCGCTCGCCGGACGAAGGGCAGGGCGGCAGCAAGTCCACCGCCCGGGCCGAGACTTCCTGAGCCGGGGCCCGCAACTCGCGCTTCGCCAGCAGCGTCACCATCATCGCCTTGGTGGCATGGGCCCGCCATGACGCGGGTTCGGCATCCAGCCAGGCCTGGAGCAGCACGGGCGTTTCGCGGCCATGGGCAAGGAAAGCCTCAGTGACCGCCCTTTCGTGGCTCTGGCTTTGGCCGCGCGTTTCGATCTGCCTGATGGCGGGCATCGCATTCTCCCCGGATCCGTAGGGCGCCTGCCCCCGCCCGGACACCATGCCTGCCTGCTTGTCAGCAAGCTTCACACAAGCGCTCGCGGCTGGATCAAGGCTTTGTGAAACCATGGAAATACACGCACAAATCCTTCTCAAAGAACAAAACGGAGGCTAAAGAGAACAAAACGGAGCATCTCATGGCCTCATCCGCTTTCGCCTTGCCAACTGGCAGGCATGCCCGGCAGGCGCTTCCTGTCGCCCTGCCGCTCGCCCTGCTCGTCACCCTCGCGGCCTTGCAGGGCGGCGGCACTGTCGTCGCCATGGGCATGATCGGCGTGTTCGCGGGCCTCGCGCTCTATCACGCCAGCTTCGGCTTCACCGCCGCCTGGCGCCGCTTCATCCTCCAGCGGCAGAGCGCGGGCCTGCGTGCGCAACTGGTGATGCTGGCCGTGACCTGCCTCGTCTTCTTCCCGCTGATCGGTGCCGGCACGGCGTTCGGGCGGCCGGTCGGTGGCTTCGTCTTCCCGATCGGGCTGGCGCTGGTCACCGGCGCGTTCCTCTTCGGCATCGGCATGCAACTCGGCGGCGGCTGCGGCTCGGGCACGCTCTTCACCATTGGCGGCGGCTCGACCCGGATGGTCATCACGCTTGCCTTCTTCATCCTCGGCAGCACGCTGGCAACGGCCTATTCCGGCAGCTGGATGGCCTGGCCGGCCCTGCCGCCCGTTTCCGTCATCGGCACCTTCGGCCCCCTGCCCGGCCTTGTGCTGGTGCTCGCCATGCTGGCAAGCCTGTACCTGTTGGTTCGTCGGGTCGAAATGGCGCGACATGGCACGGCAGCCCAGATCACCGCTCCGGCAACGCAATGGCTGACCGGCCCGTGGTCGCTTGTCGCCGGCGCGCTCGCGCTCGCGCTGGTCAACATCCTGGTGCTGTTCACATGGGGCTGGCCCTGGGGCATCACCAGCGCCTTCGCGCTCTGGGGTTCGAAGCTGGCAGGGCTGATCGGGTTCGTACCGGCAAGCTGGCCCTACTGGCAGGGGCAGGAAGCTGCCCTGCAGGCCTCGGTCTTTGCCGATCCGGTTTCGGTCATGGATTTCGGCCTCATCCTCGGGGCGATGGTTGCCGCGATGCTCGCCGGCAAGTTCCGGCCCGTTCTCGCCATTCCCGCGCGGTCGCTGGCAGCAGCCGTGATCGGCGGATTGCTGCTCGGCATTGGCGCCCGGCTGGGCACCGGCTGCAACATCGGGGCGTTCTTCTCCGGCATCGCCTCCGGCAGCCTGCATGGCTGGGTCTGGCTCGTCTTTGCCTTTGCCGGCAATATCGTCGGCACGTATCTGCGGCCGCTCTTCCGGCTGGAATGAGCGTTATTCCGCCGGATGGGGATAGGCGGCAGGCGGCACAGGCCGGGCGGCGTCGCGCGACGGCTCCGCTGGCTGCCGCGTGGCTTTCCCGTCGCCACCCTTGTAGCGACGGGCCAGAGCCGCCACCGCGACAAGCCCCGCGAAACCGACGAGATTGACAACAGCCATTGGCAGCGCGCCCCGCCCGGTCGCGTCCAGCACCATGCCGCCGAGCCAGGCCAGCACGATGCCGGCCATGAAGGTCGCCAGCGCCTGCTGCCCGACCAGCACGATCGGCGCAGCGCGGTGGAGGCGGTCGCGCAGGGGCTCGACCAGCACCAGCGCGACATAGGCACTGGCGAGGAAATGGAGGTAGAGCGGCAGGACGAGATTGGTTTTCCCGTCCGGCGGCACCAGCGCATCATGGATCGCGCCGAGCACGGCGACATTTTCCGTGAAAGCCCAGAAATTCACCGGAACGGAGAGGATCAGGAAAGCAAGGCAAAGCCGGAACAGCCAACCCCGTTCGAGGGCGGGCGCCCTGAGCCAGCCCATTCCGAAGGCGAAACCGGTGAAGAACACGGCCTGCCAGGCGAAAGGGTTGAAGAACCAGACCATGCCGGGGGATTGCCCGCCTGGCAGGTTGAGGCCGGTCGCCTGCACCAGCAGCCAGAGGCCGGCCATCAGCGCAAGCGGCAGCCAGGGCGAGAGGCGCCCGAGCAGCGCCATGGCCGGCAGCATCGCCAGCAGCACGAGATACATCGGCAGGATGTCGAGAAAGGCCGGCGTGAAGCCGAGCGAAACGAGACCCAGCAGGCCATCGGCGGGCTGGGAAAGAAACCAGTCCAGCCCGAGCTGGCGGGCATAGTCGATGCCGGTCAGCCGTGCCGCGGCAAGGCTGAGCGTGATCATGACCAGCGCCAGCCCGATATGCGCCCAGTAAACCTGCCAGATCCGGAAGGCGACACGCTGGAGCCCGGCGAGCGCGCCCTTGCGCTCGAAAACCCGCCCGAATGCATAGGCCGAGGCGAGGCCGGAGCAGAAGACGAAAAGCTCGCCGGCCGAGGAAAAGCCGAACCGCGCGGGAATGAACAGGAACCACGAATTGCCGGGCATATGGGCGATGAAGATGATGAACATCGCCAGCCCCCGGAAGAAATCGAGGCGGACATCGCGCTGGCCGGGCATGGGAATCGGGGGCGGCATGTCAGAAGGCTCCCTCGTAAGCATCCGGCGCAATGCGGGCGGCAATGAGGCTGAATCGGTCGCGCCGCGCCAGCGCGGCGGAGAAGGCGGCAGCAAGCGCCTCACGGGATTCCACCGTGACGCCAGCCCCGCCGAACGCCGCAGCGACCGCCGCGAAATCCGTGCCGCCAAAGCGCACCCCGGCTTCCTTGCGGCCCGAGGCCCGCTGCTTCAGGTCGATCAGCGCCAGCCGCTCGTCCTGCAGGACCACCACGATAACAGGCAGGCCGAGATCCCGCGCGGTGGCGAGTTCGCCGATGCCCATTTCCAGCCCGGCATCGCCGACAAAGGCAATGACCGGCCGGTCCGGTTCGGCCATCTGCATGCCAAGCGCGAGCGGCAGGGCGCAGCCCATCGTGCACAGCGCCGAGGATTGCACGAGATCGCGCGGGGCATGGCAGCGCCAGATCTGGCTGAGCAGGATCCGGTGCGCACCCGAATCCGCGCTGGCAAGGGTGTTTTCCGGCGCAAGCGAACGGATCGTATGGAAGACGGCATGCGGCCCCCAGTCCGGCGCGTCGGGAAAGGCCGCCGCCAGCGCCTCCCGCAAGGGCTCCGCCAGCGCCTCGCCGGCTTCGCGGCCCGCATCGGTTGCCGGCGTGAGGGCCGACAGCACAAGGCCGACATCGCCAACCAGCGCCAGATCAGCACGATGCATCTGGTGCTGCGGCACTATGGCGGAAATGTCGATTACGGGAACACCTGCCGGGAACGGGTCGCGCCAGTTGATGCGCATCTCGATCGGGTCATAGCCGGCGAGGATGATGCAATCCGCCCCGGCAAGGGCCGGCAGCAGGATGCGGTCGGCCTTGGGCGACAGGCCGGCCCCGCCCAGCACCAGCGGGTGCCGCTCGTCCACCAGCCCCTTGGCCTTGTAGCTGGTGACGAGCGGTGCACCGAGCACCTCGATGAAACCCCGGAGGGCCGCACCGGCATGATGGTTCACGGCATCCACGCCGGCGAGCACGATCGGCCGGCGCGCGGCGGAGAGCATCGCCCGGGCACGGTCGAGATCGGCCGGGGCCGGCAGGCCCGGCGCCGCGACGGGCCGGGAGAAGACATCGGTCGGCTCCTCGCCTTCAGCCACGGCAATCGGCACATCGACATGGACAGGGCCCGGCTGGCCGCTGGTGGCGATCTGGATAGCCCGGTCGATGACGCGATGCACCGCACCGCGGCTGGCCGAGAGGCTCGCCTTGGTGATCGGCCGGAACAGGGCCTGATGATCGAAAACCTGATGGGTGTAACTTTCGGCCTCGGCCGCATCGACGCGTCCGGTCAGCACGATCAGCGGCACCCGGTCCTGCAGCGCATTGGCGACGACATTGACCGCATTGGCAGCGCCCGGTCCCAGCGTGGCAACGAGGATACCCGGCGCCATTGGCGCGGCAGGATCGAGGAGGCTCTGGCGATGCCAGAAACCCTCGGCCATGAAGCCGGCGGCATTCTCGTGCTTGGTCAGGACAAAGCGGATGCCGGCCGCTTCAAGCCCCTCGACCAGCGCCAGCACCTCGCCACCGGGCATGCCGAAGGCAATACGGCAACCCTGCCGGGCCAGGCGGGTGGCAAGAATATCGGCTCCGGACGGCATGGCATTCTCCCTGCCCCTTTCCTTGCCTGATGCCGGTATCACCCGCATTTCGCAATTGCGTGAACGGCGATGGCGCGGGAAAACAGGGCAGAAGGAGATTCCCATGCCGCGCTTTGCCGCCAACCTCACCATGATGTTCAACGAGGTGCCGTTCCTCGAACGTTTCGGCCGTGCGGCGGCAGCGGGCTTCGAGGCTGTGGAATTTCTTTTCCCGTACGAATTCCCGCCCGAGGCCATCGCCGCCGAACTCCGCCGACACGGCCTGACGCTCGCCCTGTTCAATCTGCCCCCGGGCGACTGGGCGGCCGGCGAACGCGGAATCGCCGCTCTGGCGGGCCGCGAGGCGGAATTCCGGCAGGGGCTCGAGACTGCCCGGGCCTATGCCGAGGCAACCGGCGTACGCCGCGTGCACATGATGGCCGGGCTCGCGTCGCCTGATGATGCGGCGGCTGTGGCACGCTACGAAGCCGGCATCCGCGAGGCTGCTGCCTTCTTCGCTCCGATGGGGATCGACGTGCTGCTCGAACCGCTGAACCGGCGTGACGTTCCGGGCTACCTCCTTGACGATTTCGGCCGTGCCGCCGCGATGATCCGCCGGCTCGGCCTGGCAAACGTCAAGCTGCAATTCGACATCTACCACTGCCAGATCCTGCATGGCGACATCACCATGCGCCTGCGGGAGATGGCCCCGATCATCGGCCATATCCAGACCGCGAGCATCCCTTTGCGCAACGAGCCCGGCAGCGGCGAGTTGAACGACGTCGCCGTTTTCGCCGAGCTGGACCGGCTGGGCTATGCGGGCTTCATCGGCTGCGAATATCGGCCGGCGGGCGGGACGGAGGCCGGCCTTGGCTGGTTCGCCCCCTATCGCCCGCGGGGCTGAATGCCGGTTCGCCCGGATTACCGGAAAATCAACGAGAGCCGCGCCTGCATGTCCTGCAGGGCCGCCTCGGCCGTCTTCGACCCCGCCATGAAGGCCGAAAGGTTGGTCCGGACGATATCCGACACTTCGGAATAGCGCGCGCTCTGCGGCCGCAGGCGCGCCACGGCCAGCACAGCGCCCATCTGGCCGAGGAAGGGCCGCGCCGCCACGAGGGCAGCATCCTGATAGGGCCCCGTCTGGGCAGGCAGGTCACCAAGTTCGGCCTGCAGCCGAGCGGCCTCGGGCGAGGCGAGATAGCGCAGGAAAACCAGCGCCTCGGCCTTCCGCCCGGAAAAGGCTGTCACGCCCACCATCCAGCCGCCGGCGCAGCTCGAGGCGCGATCCTCCGTCTCACCGGGAACCGGCACCACCCGGACCTTGCCGGCCACACCGCTGTCAATGTCAGTCTGCAGCCGCTGCCACGCATAGCTCCAGCCCTGGCCGAAAACGAGCGAACCGGCCTGCATCGCGAGCCTGACCCGTTCCGGATGGCCTTCGCCCGGCGGGATGACCAGAAGCTTCGTATCTTTCAGCGCCTGGAGGCCCTGTAGAGCGCGGCGGGCGGGATCAGTCAGCAGGGCCGGCTTGCCGTCGGTGACGAGATCGTGCCCGGCACCCCAGAGCGCCATGGCTGCCGTGCAGACGCTGCTCTCGACCGGGGCCGTCGATAGATCGACCGCACGAAGGGTGGGCTGGTTCTCGGCAGCAAGGATCCGGGTTGCCGCCTCGCGAAGCGCTGCCTGCGTCGCCGGAACCGCGATGCCGTGCTTGTCGAGGAGATCACCGCGCACGAACATGGCCTGGGCGTCCGCCGAATAGGGAGCCGCCATCAGGCGCCCGCCGGCAAGGGCCGCCTGCCGGTAAGCGGGGAACAACCGGGCAAGAAAGGCCTCGCGCTCCGGGCCGAACAGGCCGTCCAGTGGCTCGAGCCATTGCCCAAGCGTCCATTGCGGTGTCCGGAGAACATCGACCAATACCAGATCGACACTGGAATCGCGGGCACCGAGCAAGGCATTGAGCGCCTGCTGCTGGCTGTCCAGCGTGGTGCCGCCGGTCTCGATCTCGATTGTCACGCCCGGGCGCGTCTGGCCATAGGCATTGGCAACCGCGCGCAGGACATCGATCTTCGGGAAATTGGCCGCAAAGACCTTGAGATGGGTCTGCGCCGGAGCCTGCCCCGACGAGGCGAGCCAGAGAAGGAGGAGGCCGGCCAGCAGGCGGCCAGGGCGGCCTGTCCCGGACCTTCGCCGTGCCGATGCTTCCGTTTCGTCCTTCCGCATGCGACAACCTCCCGGACGGGTGATGGCAGGATTCCCCGGCCTGTTCAATGCCGGGGCCCGGAGGCCGGATACCCGCAAGCGAGGAAGGACCGGCGATGCGCAGCCTGATGACCATCGGCATCGTGGTGCTGGATGAAGTGTTGACAATCCCGCTGGCGCTGAAGCCCGGCGAGAAGCATCGCGCCATCCGGTCCGACAGCGTGATGGGTGGCAATGCCGCCAATGCTGCGCTGGCGATCGCCCGGCTGGGCGGAAAGGCGCGCCTGATCGCGCGGATCGGCGACGATGCCAGCGGCCGGATGGTGCGGCAGAAACTGGCTGAATTCGGCATCGACGATTCGCTCTCCCCGCCCATGGCCGGCATTGTGACGTCGCGCTCGAGCATTATCATCGAACCCGGCGGTGACCGGACGATCGTCAATTTTCTCGATCCCCGCATGCCTGACCGCCCGGACTGGCTGCCCGCTTCCCTGCCGGCGGGAACAGCGGCGGTGCTGGGTGATACCCGTTGGGAAACGGGGGCGGGCCATCTGTTCGACCTCGCAAGGCAGGCCGGGATCCCGGCGGTGTTCGACGGCGACCGCGCTCCGTTGGATCGCAGCCTGCTGGCACGGGCGAGCCATGTGATCTTTTCCGCCATCGGGTTGCGGGAGACCACGGGAATGCCCGATCTCCATCAGGGCCTGCTGGCCGTCCGGCGCGAGAGCGAAAGCTTTCTCGCGGTCACGGATGGCAGCGACGGCGTGCTTGCGCTGCTCCCGGACGGGCTCTGGCATATCCCCTCGCTGGATATCCGCGCGGTCGATACGCTCGGCGCCGGCGATGTCTGGCATGGCGCCTTCGCCTGGGCATTGACCGAACGGCTCGATCTGCTGGATGCCATCCAATGGGCGAATGCCACTGCCGCCCTGAAATGCCTGCGGCCCGGAGGAAGTTCCGGCGCGCCGGAAAGACACGAGGTCGAGGCTGCCCTGCCCGGCCTGCCTGCGCCGAAGCGCCTCGTATCTATCTGAGGCCGCTCACATAGTGGCAATGGCGCGTATCGCAGAGCGAATAGCGCCATTCCACCGGCTTGCCATCGAGATCCAGCGCAACTCGGTCAATGGCGAGGATCGGCGTCCCTTCCGGGATACCGAGCAGCGCGGCATCCTCCGCCGGTGCAGCCATGGCGCGGAGTGATTCATCGCCGCCCGCAATTGTGATGCCGTAATCCGACGCGAAATGATCGTAGAGATTGTTGGGGATATCCGCCTGGCTCACGAGGCCAGGGAACCGCTCCAGCGGCAACGCGAGATATTCCGAAATCGTCGGCCGGCCGTTCAGCGAGCGGATCCGCGCGATGCGGATCACGCTGTCGCCGGGCCTGAGGGCAAGCCGCGCCACTTCCTCGGGGCTCGCCGGCGCAGTTTCGACCCGGCGGAGATGGCTTTCCGGAAAGACCGGAATGCCAGTTTCAGGCACGATCTTGAAGAACTGGAACAGGATCCGGCTTTCATCATGCCGGGCAACAAAAGTGCCCCGCCCCTGCCGGCGCACGAGCAGGCGATCGGCGGTCATCTCGTCCAGGGCCTTGCGCACCGTTCCCTGGCTGACGCCGAGTTCCGCCGCGATCTGCATCTCGGAGGGAAGGATTTCGCCCGGCTGCCAGAAACGCTCGGAGATCCGCCGGACAAGCAGGGACTTGACCTGCCGGTAGAGCGGCAGGAACCCCGGTGTCCCGCGAGCCTCGTCCTGAGAATTTGTCTTCTCGTTCATCATTGACACTCTAACAAGTCTTATGTCTTATACAAGACCTGAGCGTTCGAAGCCCTGATCCGTCACGGTGCCGGCACGCCACCATCCCCCCAAGCGCCCGAGGGCGTATCGCGAGGAAGGCATAGAGCCATGACCATTCCCCATCTTCTTGTCCATGAACACAAGGACACCGTGGGTGTTGTCGTTGTCGAAAACCTCAAGGCCGGCACCGAGATGCTGGCCGTGGTGACGGCCGACAATTCCAGCTTCTCGGTGGCCTCGCGGGCAGACATCCCGATCGGCCACAAGGTTGCGCTGAAGGATATCCGCAAGGGTGACACCATCTGGAAATACGGACAGGACATCGGCAAGGCCGTGGCGGATATCGCCAAGGGCGAGCATGTCCACGTGCATAACGTCAAGACCAAGCGCTGGTGACAGGAGAACCGACATGGCAAGCGCCCCGATCGTTGCGAATTTCTCCCTGAACCGGAACAAGCTCAAGCCCGTCAAGGGCCGCTGGATCGAAGCCCCGTCCTTCAAGGCGCCGATGCGCCGGAAGCGCCGGGCCGATGCCGCGATGGACCATTTCTACGGCTGGCGCCGCGAGAATGGCCGCGTCGGCGTCCGGAACCACGTCGTCCTGCTGCCTCTGGATGACCTCTCGAACGCGGCCTGCGAGGCCGTGGCGAACAATATCAAGGGCACGATGGCCCTGCCGCATGCCTATGGCCGCCTGCAATTCGGCGCCGATCTCGACCTGCATTTCCGGACGCTGATCGGCACCGGCTCGAACCCGAATGTCGCTGCGGTCATCGTCATCGGCATCGAGGACAGCTGGACCAAGGTCGTCGTCGAAGGCATCGCGAAAACCGGCAAGCCGGTCGTGGGCTTCGGCATCGAGGGCCATGGCGATATCGCGGTCATCGCGAAGGCTTCCTATGTCGCCAAGGAATTCGTGCAATGGGCCAGCGAGCTGCAGCGCGAGAAATGCGACGTTTCCGAATTGTGGGTCTCGACCAAGTGCGGCGAGAGCGACACCACGACGGGGCTCTCCTCCTGCCCGACCGTCGGCAACATGTATGACAAGCTGATCCCGAAGGGCATCTACGGGGTCTTCGGCGAAACGTCCGAGATCACCGGCGCCGAGCATCTCTGCAAGGCCCGCGCAGCGACGCCGGAGGTCGGCGAGCGCTGGTACAAGATGTGGAAAGCCTATCAGGACGATGTCATCGAGGCCCACAAGACCTCGGACCTCTCCGACAGCCAGCCGACCAAGGGCAACATTGCCGGCGGCCTGACGACCATCGAGGAAAAGGCTCTCGGCAATCTCGAGAAGATCGGCCGCGAGTGCAGCTATATCGACATTCTCGACCCGGCCGAAGCGCCGGCGAAAGGGCCCGGCCTCTATTTCATGGACACCTCCTCCGCCGCGGCGGAATGCGTGACCCTGATGGCGGCGGGCGGCTATGTCGTGCACACCTTCCCGACCGGGCAGGGCAATGTCATCGGCAACCCGATCGTCCCCGTGATCAAGATCACCGGCAACCCGAAGACCATGCGCACCATGCCGGAGCATATGGATGTCGATGTCTCCGGCATCCTCCGGCGTGACCTCACGATCCCGGAAGCCGGCAACGCGCTGATCGCCTCGATCATCCGGACCGCGAATGGCCGCCTGACGGCAGCCGAAGCGCTCGGCCATCGGGAATTCGTCATGACCAAGCTCTATCGCTCGGCCTGACGCATGCCCGACGCAACGGTATCGCCGGGCGCCCCGCGCCCGGCGGCGTGGTTGCCCGGCCTGGCCCTTGCTCTGGCCGTGGCTTTGGCCGCCATGGCCCTCGAACCCTGGCTCCGCCACACCTTCGGCGCCAGCCTGCCGGGCATGGTCCTGGCGCTGGTGATCGGCATCCTCCTGCACCCGATCGCCCGCCAGCCGGTCTTCAAGGCCGGCTTTGACCTCGCCGTGAAACGCCTGCTCCGCTATGCCATCGCCCTGCTCGGCCTGCGCATCGCGCTGTCCGACATTGCCGGTCTCGGCTGGCCGGCGGCGTTGCTCGCGATCCTCGCCATGGCCTGCACGGTCGCCGGCGCGATGATGCTGGCGCGCCTGCTCGGGCTGGCGCGCGGCTATGGTGCGCTGGCCGGCGCCGCCTGTGCCGTTTGCGGCGCCTCGGCGACGCTCGCTACGGCTACGGTGGTCCCGGATTACAGGCAAAAGGCGGCCGATATTGCCTTCACCGTCGTGATGGCGAATGCGCTCTCCACCGTTGTCATGATCGCCTATCCGCCGCTCGCGGTCGCGCTCGGCCTCGATATGCGGGAAACCGGCCTCTTCCTCGGCCTGACGATCCACGACATGGCGCAGGTCGTCGGCGCCGGCTATGCCATGTCCGAGCCGGTCGGCAACAATGCCGTGATCATCAAGCTCTTTCGTGTCTTCCTGCTTCTGCCGGTCGTCCTTGGTATCGGCTGGGTGCTGATGCGGCAGGAAGGCGGAGATGGCGCCGCCAAGGCCAAAGTACCGTTGCCGGGCTTCGCACTCGTCTTCCTCGTGCTGGTGGTTGTCAATTCGATCCTGCCGGGCACCGCGCTCGCGGCACATTATGCGAGCGTCAAGGGCGTGCTATCCTCTCTGTCCGGCTGGCTGATGATGATCGCGATCGCCGCGCTTGGCCTCGGCACCTCTGCCGGTGCCGTCATGGCCACGGGCTGGCGCCACCTCGCCGTCTTCCTCGGCGCCACCTTGATCATCCTGGCGCTGGCCCTGGCCGGCATTTTCGCGATGAGGGTCCTGTGAGCACGATCATTGTCACCGAATTCATGGACGAGGCCGCCGTCGCGCGGCTCTCCGCCCGCCACGACACGCTCTACGACCCGGCCCTTGTTGATGACCCTGTGCGGCTCGCCGGGCTGTTGCCCAAAGCCCGCGCCCTGATTGTTCGGAACCGCACACAGGTCCGCCCGGCGCTTCTGGCGGCAGGCCCGAACCTCGAAACGGTCGGCCGGCTCGGCGTCGGCCTCGACAATATCGACGTCGCGGCCTGCAAGGACCGTGGCATCGCGGTCTATCCCGCCACCGGCGCGAATGACCTTGCCGTAGCCGAATGGGTGATTGCCTCGACGCTGATCCTCCTGCGTGGCGCCTATGGCGCGACATCGGATGTGATCGCCGGCACCTGGCCCCGCCAGCGCCTGATGGGCCGCGAAGCCTCGGGCCGCGTCATGGGGCTGGTCGGGTTCGGCGCCATAGCCCGCGAGGTGGCCCAGCGCGCGCGGGCGCTCGGCATGGATGTCATGGCCTATGATCCCTTCCTGTCCGATACCGATCCCTGCTGGTCGATGGCCCGCCGGCACGGGCTTGAACCCCTGCTGCGCGAGGCGGACGTGATCTCCCTCCATGTCCCGCTGACGGACGACACCCGCAACCTGATCGATGACCTGCGCCTTCGTCGCATGCGGCCGGATGCGATCCTGCTCAATGCGGCCCGGGGCGGCGTGGTCGATGAAGCCGCCCTTGCGGCAGCCCTGCGCGAAGGGCGGCTTGGCGGCGCGGCGCTCGATGTCTTCGACGAGGAACCGCTGACGGCAGCGCGCGGCGCGGTCTTTGCGGGCTGCCCGAACCTTATCCTGACGCCGCATATTGCCGGCGTGACGCAGGAATCGAACCGGCGCGTCTCCGACCTCATCGCCACGCGCATCCTCGACCATCTGGAGAACGGGACGGCCGGCTGAGCCGAGCCAAGACCCATTGCCTCCGCAAGGAACCTGCCATGTCCGAGCGCATTCTCACCCTTGAGCAAGCCGAGGCCCTGGTCGCTTCGGCCTTCACCCGCTGCAACACGCGACCCGAAACGGCGCATATCGTCGCGCGGGCCCTCGTGGCGGCCGAGGCCGACGGGCTCAAGGGCCATGGCCTCTCGCGCGTGCCGAGCTATGCGGCACAGGCCCGCAACGGCAAGATCAGAGGCGATGCTGAAGCGCGCCTCGAAATGGTCACGCCGGCCCTCGGGCGGATCGATGCCGCCTTCGGCTTCGCCTATCCCGCCCTCGCTTTGGCCGAGGGGATGCTGGCCGAGCATGCCCCGATGATGGGGCTCGCCGCAGCCGCCATCCGCCGTTCGCATCATTGCGGCGTAGCCGGTGCGCCGGTGGAACGTCTGGCCGAGAAGGGCCTTGTCGCGATGCTCTTCGCCAACACCCCCGCCGCCATGGCGCCCTGGGGCGGCAGCCGCGCGACTTTCGGCACCAACCCGCTCGCCTTCGCCTGCCCCTTGCCGGGCGAACCGCCGATCGTTGTCGATCTCTCGCTCTCCAAGGTGGCACGCGGGAACATTCTCGCCGCGAAGCAGAAGGGCCAGCCCATTCCGGAAGGCTGGGCGCTGGATGCCGAGGGCCGACCGACCACCGATGCCGAGGCTGCGCTGAAAGGCACGATGCTGCCCCTCGGCGATGCCAAGGGCACCGCTCTCGCCCTGATGATCGAGTTGCTTGCCGCTGGCCTGACCGGCGCCCGCTTTGCTGCCGATGCCACCTCCTTCCTCGATGACAAGGGCGATCCGCCGGCCACAGGCCAGCTGTTGCTCGCGTTCGATCCCGCCCTGTTCGGCGGCGAAGGAACGCTCGCGCATTTTGCCCGCCTTGCGGAACAGATCCGCACCCAACCCGGCGCCCGCCTGCCTGGTTCGCGCCGCCTCGCGCTGCGCGCCAAGGCACAAAAAAGCGGATTGACGGTCGCTGAGGCCCTCGTCTCGGAGATCGAGGCGCTGTAAGGGAGGCGTGAGGGGATCATTTGGCCACCGCCCGGCGGCTGGCAGGAGATCGACATGCTGACCAAACTCGAGTTCAAGAAGCAGGCCATTCTCGTCAATGGCCAATGGATCGCCGCTGATTCCGGCCGGACGATCGCCGTCACCGATCCCGCCACCGGCGAGACAATCGGCACCATTCCGAATGCCGGCGGGGCGGAAACGCGTCGCGCCATCGAGGCGGCCCATGCCGCCTTCCCGGCATGGCGCGCGAAAACCGCCGCCGAGCGCGCGGCCTTGCTGCAGAAGCTGGCTGAGCTCATCCGCCAGAACAGCGAGGCCCTGGCCCATCTTCTCACGCAGGAACAGGGCAAGCCGCTGGCCGAGGCGCGCGGCGAGATCGGCAGTTCGGCCGCCTATGTGCAATGGTTCGCCGAGGAAGCCCGCCGCGCCTATGGCGAGGTGGTTCCTTCACCATGGGCCGACCGCCGCATCCTCGTCACGCGGGAGCCGGTGGGCGTGGTCGGGGCGATCACGCCCTGGAATTTCCCCTCCTCGATGATCGGCCGCAAGCTGGGCGCCGCGCTCGCGGCCGGCTGCACCATCGTGATCAAGCCGGCGGATCTCACACCCTATTCGGGCCTTGCCTGGGGCGTGCTCTGCGCCGAGGCCGGCATCCCGGCCGGGGTCGTCAACATCGTCACCGGCGATGCGCCCGCAATCGGCGCGGAACTGACCTCGAACCCGCTTGTCCGGAAAATCACCTTCACCGGCTCGACGCCGGTCGGCAAGCTGCTCGCCCAGCAGAGTGCCGGCACGATGAAGCGCATCTCGATGGAACTCGGTGGCAATGCGCCCTTCATCGTCTTCGATGATGCCGATCTCGACCGTGCGGTGCAGGGCGCGCTGCAGGCCAAGTATCGCAATGCCGGCCAGACCTGCGTCTGCACCAACCGCTTCTATGTGCAGGCCGGCATCCATGATGCCTTTGCCCGCCGCTTCGCCGAGGAAGTGGCGAAGATGCGCGTCGGCAGCGGCTTCGAGGCTGGCGTGCAGATCGGCCCGCTGATCGATACCCGCGCCCTCGCCAAGGTGAAGGCCCATCTCGACGATATCCTCGCCCGCGGCGGCGAGGTTGTCACCGGCGGGAAAAGCCATGCGCTGGGCGGCACGTTCTTCGAGCCGACCGTCGTGAAGAACGTGCCACAGGATGCGCGCGTCGCCACCGAGGAAACCTTCGGCCCGCTCGCACCGATCTTCCGCTTCGAAACCGAGGCGGAGGTCGTCGGCCTCGCCAATGCCACGGAATACGGGCTTGCCGCCTATTTCTACACGCGCGATCTCGCCCGGGCCTTCCGCGTCTCGGAGGCGCTGAAATACGGCATGGTCGGCGTGAACGAGGGGCTGATCACCACCGAGGTCGCGCCCTTTGGCGGCGTGAAGGAAAGCGGCGTCGGCCGCGAGGGCTCCCGCCACGGGCTCGAGGATTATCTCGACATGAAATATGTCTGCCTCGGCGGAATCGCCTGATGCGGGAGGAGACGGAGGCGCTGCCGGTCAGCCGGCACGCCCTTTACGAGGATGGGCTGGCCATCGCCATGGCCACCCTCTTCGTGGCGGTCGGCATCGCCTTCTACGAGAAGGCCATGCTCGTCACCGGCGGCACGGCGGGCCTTGGCCTGCTGATCCACCATGCGACCGGGCTCGGCTTCTGGCTGGTCTTCTCGCTGATCAACCTGCCCTTCTATGCGCTGGCGACCTGGCGGATGGGCTGGCGCTTCGCCGCGCGCACTTTCCTCGCGGTGACGCTGGTCTCGCTCTATGCCCGCTGGCTGCCGGACTGGATCGGCTTCGCCCGGCTCGACCCGGTCTTCGCGACCATTCTCGGCGGCGGGCTGATGGGCAACGGCCTGCTGATGCTGTTCCGGCACAGGACGGCGCTGGGCGGCATCAACGTGCTCGCCATGTTCCTGCAGGAAAGGTTCGGCTGGCGCGCCGGTTATGTCCAGCTCGGCCTCGACATGATGATCCTGGCGGCCGCCTTCTTCGTGCTGAACCCGTCCGGGATCGCGCTCTCGATTCTCGGCGCTTTGGTCGTGAACCTGATCCTCGCGATCAACCACCGCCCCGGGCGCTATCTCGGCATGTCGTGAACCGGGAGCCGGCGAACCGGCCCCCGGATTTCTCCATCAATCTGCATAAACGCCGGCTGTATCGATGATCTTCTTCCAGGCGGCGATCTCCGAAACGAGATGCTTGCCGAGGAAGGCGGGATCGGCCTGCGCCTCCGTGGCCGCGTCGGTGGAGAGCTGCGCGAGCCGTTGCAGGATCACCGGGTCTTTCAGGGCTTCCTTCAGCGCCTTGTTGAGCTGGCTGATCACTGCCGGCGGGGTGCCCTTCGGCGCATAGAGCCCGTGCCAGACGGTCGCCCGGAAGCCGGGCAGGCCCGAGCCCGCAAGCGTCGGCAGGTCGAGGCCCTTCACCGGCTCGGTCGAGGTCACGGCATAGGCCTTCACCACGTTGCCCTGGATCTGCGGCAGGGCGGAGGTGATCTGGTCACAGAGCACGTCCACCTTCCCGGAGACGAGGTCGTTCATTGCCGGGCCGGTCCCACGATAGGGGATCTGCGTCATCTTCACGCCGAGCTGGCCCATCAGCATCAGCCCGCAGAGATGCGAGCCGGAACCGACACCCGCATGCGCATAGGACACCTTTTCGCCATCCGCCTTCATCTTGGCGAAGAGCTGCGGCAGCGAATCGGTGCCGAGATCCTTCCGGCTGACCAGCACGAAGGCGCCATCGGTCATCATCCCGACCGGCGCGAAATCCGCGACAGGATCATAGGGCAGCTTGCGGTAGAGTGTCGCCGTGGTGGCGTGGCTGATATGCGAGACCAGCAGGGTGTGGCCATCCGGATCTGCCTTGGCGACGCGGGCGATCCCGACCGTCGAACCGGCACCGGCCACGTTCTCGACGATCACCTGCCCGCCGAGTTTCTGGCTCATCGATGCGGCAAAAAGGCGCGCAATCGTATCACTGGGCCCGCCGGCGGCGAAGGGCACGACAAAGGTAATCGGCTTGGTCGGGAAGGCCTGTGCCGCACCCTGGGCCAGGAATCCGCAGAGAAGCACCGATGTGATTCGCATCAGGCCGGTTCGAAGGCGGGAAAAAGCGGGTCTGTTCTGCATCGTTTCCTCCGATATGGTCGACGGCCCGGTGCCTTTTCGGCGCTCTTTGGTCGGGCGGGTCCGTCCTGAGACTTGAAGTTTCGGCAAAGGCGATAAAGCATGCAAGGGTTTCGTGGTCTGGATCTTTCGGGATCTGCACCCTCCGTCGTCCAATCCGGTCCCGGGTCCCATGCGCCGCAGCCTCCGCTTCATCTTCCAGGGTTCGCTGGTCGAACTGAACGAGATCGACCCGACCCGCATGCTGCTGGAATGGCTGCGCGAGACCCGCCGTGCCACCGGAGCCAAGGAAGGCTGCAACGAGGGCGATTGCGGGGCCTGCACCATCATCCTGGCACGGTGGCGGGACGGCGCGGTGCGCTACCAGCCGGTCAATGCCTGCATCTTGCTGCTCGGCATGATCGATGGCTGCGAGGTGCTCACTGTCGAGGATCTGGCAAGGGGCGGTTCGCTGCACCCGATCCAGCAGGCCATCGCGCGGCATCATGGTGCGCAATGCGGCTTCTGCACGCCCGGCATCGTGATGAGCCTCGTCGCCGCCTATCTGTCCGAGCCGCGCCCGGTCTCCCGCGAGACCATCGCCGAATGCCTTGCCGGCAATCTCTGCCGCTGCACCGGCTACCGCCCGATTTTCGACGCCGCGGCAGAAGCGCTGGCTGATCCTGTCCCCGTTGATCCCGGCATCGGCATTCCCGGCAAGGCCGCCGCCCTGCAGGCGCTGGCCGACGGGAGGGACCTGCTGCTCGGCCATGACGACCGGTTTTTCGCGGCCCCGGCGCAACTCGATACCCTTGCGGAAATGGCAGCCGGCCATCCCGAGGCCACGCTGGTCAGCGGCGCCACGGATGTCGGCCTCTGGATCACCAAGAAGCTGCAGGACCTGCCGAAGATCATCACGCTGAACCGCGTCGAGGCCCTGAAGACCATCGCCGAGGATGAGACCACGCTCTTCCTCGGTGCCAGCGTCACCCACGGCGAAGCCATGCCCGCTCTCGGCCGGATCGACCCCGATCTCGATACGCTGATGAAGCGCTTCGCCTCGCGGCAGGTGCGCGCCTCGGGAACAATCGGCGGGAACATCGCCAACGGGTCGCCGATCGGTGATCTCGCCCCGGCATTGATCGCCCTCGGTTGCACCCTGCATCTCCGGCATGGCGCGGAAAGCCGCGATATCCCGCTGGAGGATTTCTTCATCGCTTACGGGAAACAGGATCGCCGGCCCGGCGAATGGGTCAGCGGCCTCACCATCGCCAAGCCGGGGCCCGGAAGCCATTTCCGCTGCTTCAAGATCTCGAAGCGCACCGACGAGGACATCTCCACCGTGCTCGGCGCATTCCGGATCGAACTGGACGAGGAGCGGCGCATCCGGTCGGCCCGCATCGCCTTTGGCGGCATGGCCGCCACCCCGCGTCGTGCGGCGAAGGCCGAGGCGGCTCTGGCCGGCCTGCCGATCGCCGCGCCGGCCGAATGGGCTGCGGCCTTGCGTGCCCTCGCCGAGGATTTCCAGCCGATCAGCGATATGCGGGCCACGGCCGGCTACCGTTCTCGCGTGGCCCGCGCCCTGCTTGGCAAGGCGCTGACCGAGATCGGCGGCGCGCGCAGCCTGACGCGGATCCAGCCGCGCGGCCCTGTCGCGGAGACGGCCCATGTCTGAAACCTCGCTGGACGAAACCCCGCAGGAAGCCGCGCCTGCCCTGCTGGAAGTGGTGCACCAGCCGCTGCCGCATGACAGCGCGCTTCGCCATGTGCAGGGCAATGCGCCCTATATCGACGATATCCTCGAACCGGAGGGCACCCTGCATCTCGCCATCGGCATGGCGCCGATCGCTGCGGGCGAGATCCTGTCGATGGATCTCTCGGCCGTGCGGCAGGCGCCGGGGATCGTTGCCGTGCTGACAGCCGAGGATATCCGCGGCAGAAACGATGTCTCCCCCGCTCTCGGCGACGAGCCGATGCTGGCCGCGCGTGAAATCAGCTTTCACGGCCAGCCGGTCTTCCTTGTCGCTGCCACCTCGCGCAAGGCGGCGCGCGTGGCGAGCCGGCTCGCCCGGTTCGAAACCCGCGCCGAGGCCCCTGTCGTCACCGTCACCGATGCCCGGCAGGCCGGCGGCACGGTGCTGCCGGATTACGCCTGGCAGCGCGGCGATGCCGATGCCGCCCTGGCCGAGGCGCCGCATCGACTGGAGGGCGAGCTGGAAATCGGCGGGCAGGAGCATTTCTACCTCGAGGGCCAGATCGCCTTCGCCATTCCTGGCGAGGATGGCGACATGTTCGTCCATTCCTCGACGCAGCACCCCAGCGAGGTCCAGCATATCGTCGCCCGTGTCATGGGCAGGGCAGACCATGCGGTCACAGTGGAATGCCGGCGCATGGGCGGCGGCTTCGGCGGCAAGGAAAGCCAGGCCAGCCATTGGGCCGCGCTGGCGGCCTTCGCAGCGCAGGTCACTGGTCGGCCCTGCAAGCTCCGGCTCGACCGCGACGACGATTTTGCTCTCACCGGCAAGCGACACGATTTCCTCTCTGCCTATGCCGTCGGTTTCGATGACGAGGGTCGGCTCCAGGCGCTCGATATCCGCCACGATGCCCGTTGCGGCTACTCAGCCGATCTTTCGCTCGGCGTCATCGACCGGACCATGTTCCATACCGACAACGCCTATTTCATCCCTGCCTCGCGCATCGCCTCGCGGCGTCTCAAGACCAACACGGTCTCGAATACCGCCTTCCGTGGTTTCGGCGGGCCGCAGGGCATGCTGGCCATCGAGGCGATCATGGACGGGATCGCCCGTCGCCTCGGCCGCGACGCGCTCGATGTGCGCAAGGACAATCTCTACCGCCCCGGCCATCTGGTGACGCCCTATGGCATGGAGGTCTTCGACCATGCCACGATGCTGCCGCTGATCGAGACGCTGGAGGCCAGCAGCCGCTACCGCGAGCGCCGGCGCGAGGTGGCGGCCTTCAACGCCCATTCGCCCATCCTCAAGCGCGGCCTTGCGCTGACGCCGGTCAAGTTCGGCATTTCCTTCACGCTGAAGCATCTCAACCAGGCCGGCGCGCTGGTCCATGTCTATTCCGATGGCTCCGTCATGCTGAACCATGGCGGCACGGAAATGGGCCAGGGCCTCTTCGTGAAGGTCGCGCAGGTCGTGGCCGACGAATTCGGCCTTCCGCTGGACCGGGTGAAGATCACCGCCACCAACACAGCGAAAGTGCCGAATACCGGCCCGACCGCCGCCTCTTCGGGCTCGGATCTCAATGCGATGGCGGCCCGTATCGCCGCCCGGACCATCCGCGACCGGATGGCCGGAGAAGCGGCCCGGCGCCTCGGTGACCGGCCGGACCGGGTCCAGTTCCGGCATGGCCGCGTCTTCGCGGGCGAGGCCTCGATGAGCTTTGCCGAACTGGCCAAGGCCTGCGTGCTCGAGCGGATTGCACTCTCCTCGACCGGCTATTACCGGACGCCCGGCATCACCTGGGACCGGACGACGAAAACCGGGCGGCCCTTCTTCTATTTCGCCTATGGGGCCGCCTGCTCGGAAGTGCTGATCGACACCACCACCGGCGAGATGCGGCTGGAGGCGGTGGACATCCTCCATGATTGTGGCCGCTCGCTGAACCCGGCCATCGATATCGGCCAGATCGAAGGGGGCTTCGTGCAGGGCCTCGGCTGGCTGACGACCGAGGAACTCGTCTTCGACCGCGAGGGCCGCCTGCGCACCCATGCGCCATCGACCTACAAGATCCCCGTCGCCTCGGATGTTCCCGCGCATTTCCGGGTCGATCTCTGGCACGAGGACAACCGCGAGGACTCGATCTACCGCTCCAAGGCCGTGGGCGAACCGCCGGTCATGCTGGCCATCTCCGTCTTCTCCGCCATTGCCGATGCGATCCACGCGGTGAAGCCCGGCCACCCCACGCAATTGCGGGCCCCGGCCACGCCGGAGGCGATCCTCGATGCCATCGACCGGCAATGGAGCCAGGGCTGATGGCGGATTGGGCCCGTATCGCCGCCACGCTCGCCGAGGACGGGCAACTGGCCCTCGTCACCATCGATGCTGTCCGCGGGTCGAGCCCACGCGAGGCCGGCACCCGGATGATGGTGCGCGCCGATGGCCGCATTGCCGGCACGATCGGCGGCGGCACGCTGGAATGGCAGGCCATCGCCCTCGCCCAGCAGGCCATGGCACGCCATCCGGAAGGCCATGGCCAGACCCGCGGCTTCGCCCTCGGCCCGGATATGGGCCAATGCTGCGGCGGCCATGTCACCCTGCGGATCGAGGCTTTGGCCCGCGCGGATCTTGCCTGGCTCGAAAAGCTGGTGGCGGCCCTCCGGCAGGATCCGGCGCGGCCTGTCACCGCGCGGCCGGATCCGCGCGGTATCCTGCTGCGCGAGGCACGGGACGCGGCCTTGCCCGTGCCGGATGGCGCGGTTCTCGAAACCCCGGCCGAACGGCCGCAGCCCCTGCTGCTTTTCGGCGCTGGCCATGTCGGCCGCGCGCTGATTCTCGCGCTCGCCCCTTTGCCCTTTGCCATCCGCTGGATCGATACACGGCGCGAACTCTTCCCCGGCCATCGCCCGGCCAACGCCGTGGCGGTCGCAACGGCAGACCCTGTTGCCGAGATCGCCGCCGCCCCGCGCGGCGCCTTCATCCTCGCGATGACGCATAGCCATGCGCTCGACCTTGACCTGATGGCCGCTGCCCTTGCCCGTCCGGACTTGCCCTATTGCGGCGTCATCGGCAGCGCCACCAAGCGCGCTCGCTTCGCCAGCCAGCTCACCCGACAGGGCCTGCCGGCCCCGGCCATCGAACGGATGATCTGCCCGGTCGGTGTAAAGGATCTCGGCAGCAAGCACCCCGCCGTGATCGCAGCCGGCATCACGGTCGAATTGCTGCGGCACAAGGCGACTCTGGCGCTCGCCCGGCCCGGTGCGACAGTCAGGGCGCAGGCCGCCCGGGGGTAAAGGCCGGCAGGTCATTGCCGAGCGCGATCACCTTGCCCGGGTTGAGCAGGTTCTTCGGGTCGAGCGCGCGCTTGAGCGTGGCCATCAGCGCCAAAGCCACCGGATCCTTGTAGTTCGGCAGCTCGTCCCGCTTGATCAGCCCGACCCCATGTTCCGCCGCGATCGAGCCCCCGCGTGCTGCCACGGCATCATGCACAAGGCGGTTGAACCGGTGCCAGGTGGCGAGGAAGGCCGCCTTGTCCATGCCCATGGGCTGGCTCAGATTAAAATGGATATTGCCGTCGCCGATATGGCCGAAGGCGCAGACGCGGATGCCCGGCATGGCCGCCTCGCAGGCGGCACTGGTCTCGATCAGGAAATCCGCAACCCGCGAGATCGGCACCGAGACATCATGCTTGATCGAGCCGCCCTCATGGCGCTGGCATTCGGACAGCTGTTCGCGCAGCCGCCAGAAATCCGCCGCCTGCGCCGCGCTGGCGGCAAGGGTCGCGTCCAGCACGTCACCCGCCTCCATGCCCGCGTCAAGCATCTCGAGCAGCAGCGGCTCGAGCCCCGCTTCCGCTTCGGGCGAGGTCAGTTCGACCAGTGCATAGAACGGATAGGACGCGGCGAACGGGTCCCGCACATTCGGGGCATGGCGGAGCACCACATCCAGCCCGAAACGCGGCAGGATCTCGAAGGTCGTCAGCCGTTCCCCGGCCCGCCCGCGCAGACGATGGAACAGCCGGACAACCGCCTCCGGATCGGGTGCCGCAAGGAAAGCCGTCACGCGCGATCGGGGCGCCGGGAACAGCTTCACCACTGCCGCCGTGACGATGCCGAGCGTGCCCTCGGAGCCGATGAAGAGGTGCTTGAGATCATAGCCGGCATTGTCCTTGCGCAGGCCCGTCAGCCCGTTCCAGATCGTGCCGTTCGGCAGCACGACCTCGAGCCCGAGAATAAGATCGCGCGTATTGCCATAGCGCAGGACAGCCGTCCCGCCGGCATTGGTGGCGATGTTGCCGCCGATGGTGCAGGAACCTTCGGAAGCCAGCGAGAGCGGGAAGAGCATGCCGGCCTGCGCCGCAGCCTCCTGCACCGCCTGCAGCACGACTCCCGCCTCGACGATCATCGTCGCATTGACCGGGTCGACCGAGCGGATCGCCTTCAGCCGGGCCAGCGACAGCACGATGCCGCCGAAAGGCACGCCGCCGCCGACCAGTCCCGTATTGCCGCCCTGCGCGACAACGGGCATGCCGGCTGCATCGGCGAGTTGCATCACGCGCGCGACCTCCGCCGTCGATCCCGGGCGGATGACGGCCAGCGCATGGCCCTTGTGCAGGCCCCGCAATTCCGTCAGCGCGGGCTGCATCATCGCCTCGTCGACGATGACATGCGCCGCGCCGACAACAGCGCGAAGCTGGTCGAGAAATGCTGAAGACATCGGCACCCCTTTCCGGACCCGGAATGGCGGGCCGGGCAAGCGCCCTATCCTATTCCAGCCGGCACCGGCTTTGCCAAGAGGAACGAAGGCGCAGGGGTCGAAGGTCGGAAGACCGGGTCAGCGTGACCGCGCGCCGCGAGAGCGGACGCCCGGTGCCCAGACCGTCGTGGCCCCCGGGGGGACATAGGGCTGCGTCCGCACCGGTCGGACCGGCGCCGTGGGAAGGCGTGCCCGTTCCTCGCTGTCGAGAATCTCGCCAAGGGTCGGCGAGCGCGGATCGGGATCGATGGCAAAGCCAGCCGAAAAGGCGGGTTGCAGCGCAAGCAGGCCGAACAACCCTCCGGCCAGGGACAAGCGAAGCAGACGCATGACAGAACTCACTCGCTCATGCCGGTCCTGGAACACAGGGCCGGGCTTCACAATTTATGAGCGAAAAGGGTTCACAACCCGTGACCAGGACCGAACCCGCTGGAGCCCCCGTATGAAGCCCACCAACCTTGTCTTCGATATCGGCAATGTCCTGATCCGTTGGGATTCGGAAATCCCCTATCGCCGGCTGATCCCCGACCCCGAGGAACGGCGCCGCTTTTTCACCGAGATCCTCCCGCCGGAATGGAACCTCGAGCAGGATCGTGGCCGTCCCTGGCCGGTCGCCGAGGCGGAGCGGATTGCCCTCCACCCGGACAAGGCTGACTTGATCCGCGCCTTCCGCCACCACTGGCACGAAATGGTGCCAGGGCCCATTGAAGCCAATGTCGCGGTGTTGGAAAATGCGCTCGGGCGCGGCATTCCCTGCTACGCCATCACCAATTTCGCGGCGGATACCTTCGCCGAGGCAAGGGCGCGCTTCCCGTTCCTCGACCGTTTCGCCGGCACCATCGTCTCGGCCGAACTCGGCGTGCTGAAGCCCGATCCGGCGATCTATACAGCCTTCCTTGACCGGCACGGGCTGGAAGCGCGGGCCTGCCTTTTCATGGATGACAGTGCCAAGAATGTTGCCGGCGCTGCGGCGCTCGGCTTTGCTACGATCCATGTCACCGGAACGACAGATCTCGCGAACGAAATCCGTCACCACGGATTCGATCTCTAGCTGGCCAAACGGATGGTGCCGGTATCGGCACCATCTGTTGTCACCCGTCAGATCGTCTGGTTGTAGGCACCCACTTCCGGATTCTCGCGCAGGATCGTGTCCACCGCCTTGAACATCTCGCGCATGCGCGCTTCGGAGACCGGGCTCTCGACCACGACCACCAGTTCCGGCTTGTTCGACGAAGCCCGCACAAGGCCCCAGGTGCCATCAGCCGCCGTGACGCGCACGCCGTTCACCGTCACGACATCGCGGATCGGCTGGCCGGTAATCGTCTCGCCCTTGGCCGCCATGGCCTGGATCCGCTTCACCACACGCTCGACGACATCGTACTTGATCTCGTCATCGCAATGCGGCGACATGGTCGGCGAGCCCCAGGTCTTCGGCACCGCGCGGTAGAGATCCGCCATGGACTTGCCGGGATTGCGGTCGAGCATGTCAATCACGGCGATGCCGGTGACGATGCCGTCATCATAGCCACGGCCCACCGGCGCATTGAAGAAGAAATGCCCGGATTTCTCGAAGCCCGCCAGAGCCTTGAGCTCGGTAACGCGCTTCTTGATATGCGAATGGCCGGTCTTCCAGTAATCGGTCTTCGCGCCGAGCCGGATCAGTTCCGGATCGGTATGGAACAGCCCGGTCGACTTCACATCGACCACGAAGGTCGAGCCGGGATGCAACGTCGAGAGGTCGCGCGCCAGCATCACTCCGATCTTGTCGGCGAAGATCTCGTTGCCTTCATTGTCGACCACACCGCAGCGATCGCCGTCGCCATCGAAGCCGAGCCCGACATCGGCGCCATGCTCCTTCACGGCATGCGCGATGGCATGGAGCATCTCCATGTCTTCAGGGTTCGGGTTGTAGCGCGGGAAGGTGTGGTCGAGCTTCGTATCCAGCGGAATGACCTCGCAGCCAAGCGCCTCGAGGACCTGCGGCGCGAACGCGCCGGCCGTGCCGTTGCCGCAGGCCGCGACAACCTTGAGCTTCCGGGAGATCTTCGGCCGGCTGGTCAGGTCCTTGAAATAAAGGTCGTAGAAATTGTCGTGGAACGTATAGCTGCCGCCGCCGTCGAGTGCGAAAGCACCGCCCAGAACGATTTCCTTGAGCCGGCTCATTTCATCCGGTCCGAACGTCACGGGGCGATTGCAGCCCATCTTCACGCCGGTCCAGCCATTGTCGTTATGCGAGGCAGTGACCATCGCGACAGCCGGCACATCCAGCGCGAATTGCGCGAAATAGGCCATCGGCGAGAGAGCGAGGCCGATATCAACCACCTTGCAGCCCGAGGCCATCAGCCCGGCCACCAGCGCGAGCTTGATCGAGGCGGAATAGCCCCGGAAATCATGGCCGACAACGATGCGGCGCTCGACACCGCGCTCCTTGAGAAAAGTCCCGATCCCCATCCCCAGAGCCTGGATGCCCATGAGGTTGATCTCGGGCGCCTTGGGCGAGGCCGGGTGCCCGAACCACCAGCGCGCGTCGTATTCCCGGAAGCCGGTGGGCTTCACGAGCGGGGTCGATTCAAAGGCACGGGTATTCGGCTCGATGGCCGTCAGCGGCTTGGGAAAGGAGAACATGCAAGATCCTGTTTGTGGGTTGGCCGTTCTCTACAGGAGAAATCCTGAATTTTCAGCAACAGTATCGTCGGCGAAACGCGCCTAACGATGCAGGGCCGCGGCGAACAACGTGCGGGTATACTCGGAGCGAGGGCGGGCGAAGAGTTCCGCGGCCGGCCCCTGCTCGACCACCTGCCCGTTCTGCATGACGATGACATGACTGGACAGGGCCCGCACCACTTTCAGATCATGGCTGATGAAGAGATAGGCGAGCTGGCGCTTCACCTGCAACTCCCGCAGCAGATCGACGATCTGGGCCTGAACGCTCATATCAAGGGCCGAGGTCGGCTCGTCCAGCACCACGAATTTCGGATCCAGCGCCATGGCACGGGCGATGGCGATCCGCTGGCGCTGGCCGCCGGAAAACTCATGCGGATACCGGTCCATGGCGGCAGGGTCGAGCCCGACATCATGCAGCGCGCGGGCGACAATGTGCCGAACGGCCTCGTCGCTCAGCCCGGGCTGCTGGATATGCAGCCCCTCGGCAACGATCTCAGCCACCGACATCCGTGGCGAGAGCGAACCATACGGGTCCTGGAAGACGATCTGCATGTCGCGGCGCATCGGCCGCATCGCCTTGAAGCCGACGCCCTGCACATCGCGGCCGAGCACCCGGATGGCGCCTTCGGACCGGATAAGCCGCAGGATGGCCTGCCCGAGCGTGGTCTTGCCCGAGCCGGATTCGCCGACAATCCCCAGCGTCTCCCCGGCGCGGATCGTGAGGTCGATCCCGTCCACCGCCTTCACATGGCCGGTCACGCGCTTCATCAGGCCCGTGCGGATCGGGAAATGGACCTTGAGGTCGCGCACCTCGACCACGACCGGCGCCTCGCCATGCGGCATGGCCGGCTCGCCCTTCGGTTCCGCCGCCAGCAGGGCCTGCGTGTAGGGATGCTTCGGTGTGGCGAAGACATCGTTCACGATGCCCTGCTCGACGATCTGCCCGCGCCGCATGATGGCAACGCGATGGGCGATGCGCCGGACGATGCCGAGATCATGCGTGATGAAGAGCATCGCCATGCCGGTCTCACGCTGGAGGTCACGCAGCAGGTCGAGGATCTTCGCCTGCACGGTCACATCGAGGGCCGTGGTCGGCTCGTCGGCAATCAGCAGGTCGGGCTCGTTGGCCAGCGCCATGGCGATCATCACGCGCTGGCGCTGGCCGCCGGAAAGTTCATGCGGATAGGCCCCGAGCCGGCTCTCCGGGTCGCGGATGCCGACCTTGTTCAGCAGATCGAGAATGCGGCTCCGGGCTGCCTCGCCGGTCAGGCCGCGATGCAGGCCGAGAATCTCGCCAATCTGCCGCTCGATCGTGTGGAGCGGGTTGAGCGATGTCATCGGCTCCTGGAACACCATCGAGATCGCATTGCCGCGGATCTTCCGCAGGGCGCTGTCCTCGGCGCTGAGGATATCGACCGGGCCACCTTCGGCCTCGAACCGGATCGTCCCTCCGGGATGATGCGCCGCCGGATAGTTCAGCAGCCGGACCAGCGACAGCGCGGTCACGGATTTGCCCGAGCCGGATTCGCCCACCAGCGCCAGCGTCTCGCCGCGATGGATCTCGAAGGATACACGGTCAACCGCAAGGCTGTCCTTCCCGCCCTGCCGGAAGGCAACCGAGAGATCCTGCACCGTGACGAGCCGCGCGTCGGTCATGCGAAACTCTTTCTCGGATCGAAGGCATCGCGCACCGCCTCGCCGATGAAGATCAGCAACGAGAGCATCAGCGCGATGACCGCGAAGCCGGACAGGCCGAGCCACGGCGCCTGCAGATTGGCCTTGCCCTGCTGCAGCAACTCGCCCAGCGAGGGCGAGCCCGGTGGCAGGCCGAAGCCCAGAAAGTCGAGCGAGGTCAAGGTCGTGATCGAGGCGTTCAGCACGAAGGGCATGTAGGTCAGCGTCGCGACCATGGCATTGGGCAGCATGTGCCGCATCATGATCTGGCGGTCCGACAGGCCGAGCGCACGCGCGGCCTTCACATATTCGAAATTCCGGGCGCGCAGGAACTCGGCCCGGACGACGCCGACCAGCGAGGTCCATTTGAACAGGAGCAGGATCGTCAGCAGCACGAGGAAGCTCGGCGTGATCACGGCAGAAAGGATGATCAGCAGGAAAAGCAGCGGCATCGAGGTCCAGATCTCGATGAAGCGCTGGAAGAACAGATCGACCTTGCCGCCGAAATAACCCTGAACTGCCCCCGCAGCGATCCCGATCACCGAGGAAGCCAGCGTCAGGATCAACCCGAACAGCACCGAGATGCGGAAGCCATAGATCAGCCGCGCCACGACATCGCGGCCGCGATCATCGGTGCCGAGCCAGTTCCATTCGATATCCTTGCAGCCGGTGCCACCACGTTTTTTCGCCACCGTTGCGCATTGGGCATCGGTCAGCATCCAGGTCGGCGGCGCGGGGGCGGCCACCGGCAGGTCGCGCTGGATCGTGCGATGATGGAACCGGATCGGCGGGAACAGCATGAAGCCATGCGCGTTGATCTCGTCGGCGATCACCGGATCGCGGTAATCCGTGACGGCCAGGAAACCGCCGAATTTCTCCTCCGGGTACTCCACCAGCACCGGGAACAGCCATTCACCCTTGTAACGGGCGAGGACCGGCCGGTCATTGGCGATGAACTCCGCAAAAAGCGAGAGCACGAACAGGACCATGAAGATCCAGAACGACCAGTAGCCCCGCCGGTTGGCCCGGAAATTCTGCAGCCGGCGCTGGTTGAGCGGCGAGAGCCGGATCAGGCCTCGCTGGGGCGGCAGCGGCGGCGCTTCGGGCGCCCGTGCCCCGGCCGCCAGCCCGTCATCCCGGAGCGCCTGCTCAGACATCGCGCGCCTCGAAATCGATGCGGGGGTCGATCAGCGTATAGGTCAGGTCGGTGACCAGCGTGATAACGAGGCCAAGCAGCGAGAAAATGTAGAGCGTGGCGAAGACGACCGGGTAATCGCGGTCGAGCGTGGCCGAGAAGGCCAGCAGGCCGAGCCCGTCGAGCGAGAAGATGTTCTCGATCAGCAGCGACCCGGTGAAGAAGGCATGGATGAAGGCGCCCGGAAAGCCGGCTATGACGATGAGCATCGCGTTCCGGAAGACATGGCCATAGAGCACGCCGCGCTCCGAAAGCCCCTTCATCCGCGCCGTCAGCACATATTGCTTCCGGATCTCGTCGAGGAAGGAATTCTTGGTCAGCAGCGTCAGCGTGGCGAATTGCGAAATCACCATCGCCGTCAGCGGCAGGGCGAGATGCCAGAAATAGTCGAGGATCTTCCCGCCAAGGCTCAGTTCCTCGAAATTCGGCGAGGTCAGCCCGCGCAGGGGGAAAAACTGGAAGAACGAGCCGCCGGCGAACAGGACGACGAGCAGGACCGCGAACAGGAAGCTCGGAATGGCATAGCCGATCACGATCACGCCCGAAGTCCAGACATCGAAGGCCGAGCCGTCCTTCACCGCCTTGCGGATCCCCAGCGGAATGGAAATTGCGTAGGCGATCAGCGTCATCCAGAGGCCGAGCGAGATCGAGACCGGCAGCTTCTCCTTGATCAGCTGGATGACAGAGGCATCGCGGAAGAAAGACCGCCCAAAATCGAACCGGGCGTAATCCCAGATCATCTTGGCGAAGCGCTCATGGGCAGGCTTGTCGAAGCCGAACTGTTTCTCGAGCTCCTTGATGAAGGCGGGGTCGAGGCCCTGCGCCCCGCGATAAGTCGAGCTGGCATCCGCCGCCGCGCTGGCCGCACCGGAAATATCGCCGCCCGTGCCGCCGCCGACCCGGCCGCTCGCACCCGAATCCTGCCCCTGAAGCTGCGCGATGATCTTCTCCACCGGCCCGCCCGGCGCGAACTGGATGATGATGAAGGACAGCAGCATGATGCCCAGCAGGGTGGGCACCATCAACGCGATGCGTCGGAGGATGTAGGCCGCCATTACTTGCCGATCCGCTTCGCCTTGTCGGCATCGTACCACCAGGTTGCGAGGGCGGTGGAGGAGGCTCCGCCGGCGAGCGGCGGGATCGGCCCGGGCGCGTTATACATGTCCCAATAGGCGAATTTGTGCTCGGCCGCATACCAGGCCGGCACCCAGTAGCGCCCGGCGCGCAGCAGCCGGTCGAGCGCCCGCGCGGCATGGGTGATATCGGCCTTCGATTTCGCCGCGATCACCTTGGCGATCATCGCATCGACCGACGGATCGGCAATGCCGGCGAGGTTGCGCGAAGAGGGCGTCCGGGCCGCCTGCGAGCCGAACAGCGTGTTTAGCGTCTCGCCCGGCGTGAGCGACATGACGAACCGCGCCGAGACGACATCGTAATCATAATCCTGCACCCGCCGCTGGTATTGCGACGGATCGACCTGCCGGATCGAGAAGCCGATCCCGAGAAGGCGGAGATTCTTGCCGAAAGCTTCGACATGCTTGGTCAGGCCGCCATCGAATTCGAGGAATTCGAGCGTCAGCCGCGTGCCGTCCGCCAGCCGCAGGATGCCATCATCGCCGCGCTTCGCCCCGGCCTGCTGCAGCATCTGCTGCGCCTGCCGGAGAAGATTGCGGTCCTGCCCGGACCCGTCCGAAACCGGCGGCACATGGGGCTCGCCGAACACCTCGTCCGGCACCTTGCCGCGGAACGGTTCCAGCAGGGCCAGCTCTTCCGGCCCCGGCTTGCCGACAGCTTTGAGCGGCGAATTCTCGAAGAACGAGGTCGTCCGCTTGTAGAGCCCGTACATCAGGTTCTGGTTCATCCATTCGAAATCGAAGGCCAGGCCGATCGCCTCGCGGATGCGCGGATCCTTGAATTGCGGCCGGCGCGTATTGAGGAACCAGCCCTGCGTGCCGGACGGGCGGCCATCAACCGCCGTATCCCGCTTTACCCGCCCCTCGCGGATGGCCGGGAAATCGTAGCGCGTTGACCAGATCACCGAGGTAAATTCGTCCCGGAAAGTGTAGACCCCGGCCGTGAAGGCCTGGAACGCCGCCTCGCGATCACGGAAATACTCGTAGCGCACAGTGTCGAAATTCGCTTGCCCCACCGAAACCGGCAGGTCCTTGCCCCAGTAATCGGCAACCCGGCGGAAGCTGATGGACCGACCCTGCTCGATCCTGTCCACACGGTAGCTGCCCGATCCAAGCGGGCTTTCCAGGCTGGCCGAGTCGAAATCGCGGGTCGCGAAATAGGCCTTCGAGAAGATCGGCAGCCCGGCGACAATCAGTGGCAATTCGCGTGAGCGGTCCGGTGCGAACCGGATCTCGACCTCCTGCGGCGAGAGGGCCGTCGCGCCCGTCACTTTCTGCAGGATCAGGCGATAGGTCGCATAGGCCTTGGTGCTTTTCAGCGTTTCCAGCGTGAAGACGACATCCGCCGCCGTGATCGGCGAGCCGTCATGGAAGCGCGCCTCGGGCCTGAGCTGGAACCGGTAGACCTGTCCATCGGCCGAGCGGCGGACGCTGCGGGCCACAAGGCCGTAGAGCGCATCCTCCTCGTCGGATGAGCCGGCCATCAGGCTGTCGAAGATCAGCCCCATCCCGGCGGCGCCGTCGCCACGCTGGGAATAGATGTTGAGCGTGTTGAAGGTCGTGAAATTCTGGTTGCCGGCCGTCGAGGAAACCTGGAGCGCGATTTCCCCGCCCTTGGGCGCTTGCGGGTTCACATAGGCGAAATGCTTGAAATCAGGCGGATATTTCAGATCACCGAAAATCGAGAGTCCGTGGCTCGGCGGGCCGAGTTCCGCGGCTTCCTGTGCGCTCAGCGGGCTGCGCGGCAGCAGGGTCGAGATCCCGGCAAAGGCGCCCAGCGCCAGGGCACCGCGTCGCGTCGGACGCGAAAGGAACCGGAACTCATGCGTCATGCTCGTCTCCCCTTGTGATCGAATCACCCACCGAGCCCATGCCGGGAATATGACGCAGCGCGGCTGGAAGGCCAGCGCCAAGCCCCGGTTTCGGCGTGATTTTCAGGAGGACAGCAAAAAGGGGCCGAAATCCGGCCCCTTGCTCAGGCGGTGTGCGCGCGGCCGGTCAGGGCAGGGCGGCCGGGGTTTCGGCGAGGCTGCGCATGTAGAGGATGATATTGGCCCGCTCCTCGCCGCGGTTGATGCCGGCAAAGCCCATCGAGGTGCCGGCGACATAGGCCTTCGGGTTGGTGAGGAAGGCATCAAGCGCCTCGTAATCCCACTTGCCGCCCTTGGATGCCATGTCCTTCAGCCCGGCCGAATAATTGAAGCCGGCCGCAGCCCCCTTGGCCTTGTTGACGATGCCCCAGAGCGCCGGGCCCTGGCCGTTCTTGCCGTCCTTGCTGAACTGGTGGCAGCTCACGCATTTCTTGGCCGCCGTCTCGCCCTTGGCGAGATCGGCCTTGGCAAGGCGCGCCGCGATCGGCTCGGCCTTCTCGGCAGCCGGGGCAGCAGCGCTGCTGGCCGTGGCGGTGTTGTCCGGCAACTCGTAGCCCGCCTTGGCCGGCGGCTTCGGCGCCATCAGGCCGCTCGAGAGGAAGCCGATGCCCATGGCCAGCGTGAGCATGCCGAGAACGGCACCGGCTACCTTGTTGACTTCGTTCGCATCCATGCCTGCAATCCCCGGGTCTCTCCGGACGTTGCCACCGTGCGGGAGGCAGCGCCACCAAATTCAACGGGCTGATTACCCGCTTTCAATAGGGAAAGGCAACCCGTATAAGCGCCTTCCGTTTGCTACTTTTTGCCGTCCTTCACAGCCGGTTAGCGCTTCAATGTCCGATCCTGTTGTTGTCATCCCTGCCCGCCTCGCCGCCACCCGCCTGCCCGGCAAGCCGCTCGCCATGATCGGCGACGCCCCGATGATCGTGCATGTCTGGCGCCGCGCGGAGGAAGCCGGCATCGGCCCGGTGGTCGTGGCGACCGATGCTCCGGAAATCGCCGCCGCCATCGAGGCCGCCGGGGGCATCGCCATCATGACGCGGGATGACCACCCTTCCGGCTCCGACCGCATCTTCGAGGCGATCGAACGCTTCGACCCGGAGGGCCGGCACGATGTGGTTGTGAATGTTCAGGGTGACCTGCCGACCATCGATCCCCGCATCATCGCGGATTCGCTGATCCCGCTTTCCGATCCCGCCGTCGATATTGCCACCCTGGCCTCGGTCATCGTGCGCGAGGAAGAGCGGACGGCCAGCCACGTGGTGAAGGCCATCGGAACGCCCGTCGCCGCCCGCCGGCTCCGCGCCCTCTATTTCACACGCGCCACCGCCCCCTGGGGCGAGGGTGACCTGCTCCACCATATCGGCCTCTATGCCTATCGTCGCCGCGCTCTGGCGCGCTTCGTGGCCATGCCGCCTTCGCCGCTCGAGCAGCGCGAGAAGCTGGAGCAGCTCCGCGCCATCGAGGCCGGCATGCGGATCGACATCATCCGGGTTGACACGGTGCCCCTCGGGGTGGACACGCCGGAGGATCTGGAACGGGCGCGGGCCATGCTGGCCGGCGGCAACTGAACGGGCGTTGGGAGCAGCAGGAATGGCGAAGGTGATTTCCTTCCAGGGCGAACGCGGGGCGAATTCCGAGATCGCCTGCAACGAGGTCTATCCGGATTGGGAAGCCCTGCCCTGCGCCACCTTCGAGGATGCCTTTGCCGCCCTCGCCGATGGCGCGGCCGATCTCGCGATGATCCCGATCGACAATTCAATCGCCGGCCGCGTGGGCGATATCCATCATCTGCTGCCAACTTCCGGCTTCCACATTATCGGCGAGCATTTCCTCCCCATCCATTTCCACCTCATGGCCATCGAGGGTGCGAGCCTTGCCACGCTGAAGGCCGCGCAGAGCCATGTCATGGCCCTCGGCCAGTGCCGGCGCATGCTCAAGAAGCTCAATCTGAAGGCCATCGTTGCCGCCGATACCGCCGGCTCGGCCCGCCAGGTTGCGGAGATGCAGGACATCACCCGCGCCGCCATCGCGCCGCGCCTCGCCGCGAAGGTCTATGGCCTCAACATCCTCGCCGAGGACATCCAGGATGAGGACCACAACACCACGCGCTTTATCATTCTCTCGCGCGAGGCGAAGGATGCCGCGCCGGATTCCGGCCCCGTCATGACAAGCTTTGTCTTCCGGGTGCGCAACGTTCCGGCCGCCCTCTACAAGGCGATGGGCGGCTTCGCGACCAACGGCGTCAACATGGTGAAGCTCGAGAGCTACATGATGGAAGGCCAGTTCACGGCCACCCAGTTCTATGCCGATGTCGAGGGCCATCCCGATGACCCCGCCCTCAAGCGCGCGCTGGAGGAACTGGAATTCTTCTCCAAGGAGCTGCGCATCCTCGGCACTTATCCGGCGCATCCCTATCGGGCCAAGGTTGTGCCGCCGGCGGAGTGAGCACTGACACCCGGGCGGTCAGCCGCCGGCGGGATCGTTGACGAAATGCCGGATCAGATGGCTGGCGATCGACATTTTCGCCGGCACGCCAAGGCCTTCAGGATGGGTGCCCGCGATCATCTGGCGCACCTCGTCGCGGCTGAACCAGCGGCAATCCTCCAGTTCGTCGAGATCGACGGCGATGGTGGTCGAGCGGGCCTCGACATAGGCGCCGATCATCAGGCTGGCCGGGAAGGGCCAGGGCTGGTTCGCCATGATCGTTACCCGGCCGCCGAGAATCCCTGCTTCCTCAAAGGTTTCACGGCGCACGGCATCCTCGATTGTCTCGCCTGGCTCGACAAAGCCGGCCAGCGTCGAATACCAGCCCGGCGGAAACCGGGCGGAGCGGCCGAGCAGGCAATTTACGCCATCCACCGTCAGCATGATCACAACGGGGTCCGTCCGCGGGAAATGTTCGGCCGCGCAGGCGGTGCAGATCCGCTTCCAGCCCTGCTCGGCAAGGGCGGAGGGCTGGCCGCATTTCGAGCAGAAGCGATGGGTGGCATGCCAGTGCAGCATCGCCTTGCCCTGCGCGATCGCGCCCATCTGGTCAGCCGGAAGGCGGCCATCCAATGCCAGCGCACGCAGCCCGATCAGCAGGAATTCCGCCTTTTCCTTCAAGGCCTCCTCGGTATCCGGGGCGATCATCACCGCGAAACGTCCGGCCTCGCCTTCGCGGCCAAGAAACACGGTTTCCTGATGTTGCTCCGGAAATGGCAGCTCCGACGCAGCGAAAAGCGCGATTCCGAGGTCGTTTTCGCGCTTCAGCACGGCATTATCGCCGCAGAACACGTAAAATCGGGCTTCCGGGGCCAGGCGCAACGCCTCGACGAGGTCGGGCCGCGTGCGCAGCTGCGCCGACCGGTCGAGCGCGCCATGCGCGAAACCGAGGCCCGGCGGGGGCTTCACTTCCATCAGCGGCGAGAACAGGGCTTCGATCTCCGGGTGATTCCCGGACTTTCCTTCATTCATCGGAATTATCCTTGAAAACCCAGTGCCTTGGCGAGCCTGTCCATCAATGGCCCGGCCATATGCGCCGGATAGGGCACCCGCTCGCCATGGCCCCAGACCGGCCCCGGCCAGGCCGGATCGGAAGCGAAGCGCGCCACCACGTGCACATGCAGCTGTGGCACGACATTCCCGAGCGCGCCGATATTGAGCTTGTCAGGCCGGAAATGCGCGCGGACGGCCTCCGAAACACGCAGGATTTCGTCAAATAATTTTTGACGATCAGCCTCGATCAGATCAAGAATTTCAATGATCCCGGCCCGCCGTGGCACGAGCGTCAGCCACGGGAAGCGCGCATCATCGACAAGGAAGACCCGGCTGAGCGGCAGGTCGCCGAGCATAAGCCCGGTGGCCTCGAGGCGGGGGTCGATGGTGAAACCGGCTTCCGGCATGGAGGATCCTTTCGAACGTTGCCGCTTTTCTAGGACGAGTCGAACCCGAATGCATCCGCTTCGTTGCATGGCGCCTCCCCACAGCGCCCTTGTTTTCGGGAGCGAGATGTCCGATATAGCGAGCGGGAGGTTGGCGATGGACGCATCCCTCGCCAACCGGGTCAGGTCCGGAAGGAAGCAGCCCTAACGAGACCGGGCGGGTCATTGTTCCAGCCTCCCACCGATCATGCCGCGCGGGTACCGCGCGGCCTTTCCATTGCGGGGCCAGAGGGAAGAGGCCGTTTCGACATGGCTGTTCAACATGGCTGACAGCCCGGAACCCGCTTCCCCCGAGAGCCTATTGCCCGAGAGCCTCCTGCCCGACAGCGCCTACCGCGTTCTCGCCCGGAAATACCGGCCGCAGAGCTTCGCGGACCTGATCGGCCAGGAAGCCATGGTCCGGACGCTCTCGAACGCCTTCACGACGAAGCGCATCCATCAGGCCTATATCTTCACCGGGGTTCGCGGGGTCGGCAAGACGACCACCGCCCGCATCCTTGCGCGGGCGCTGAACTATGAGACCGACACGATCAAGGCACCGACGATCGACATGCCGGAGCCTGGCATCCATTGCCAGGCGATCATCGAGAGCCGCCATGTCGACGTGATCGAGATGGACGCCGCCTCGAACACCTCGATCGACGATATCCGCGAGATCATCGAGGCGGCGCGCTACAAGCCTGTCTCGGCGCGGACCAAGGTCTACATCATCGACGAAGTCCACATGCTGTCCAAGGCGGCCTTCAACGGCCTGCTGAAGACCCTGGAGGAACCGCCACCGCATGTGAAATTTCTCTTCGCCACCACCGAGATCCGCAAGGTGCCGGTGACGGTGCTCTCGCGCTGCCAGCGCTTCGACCTGCGCCGCATCGAGATCCCGGCGATGATGGACTATCTCGAAACCATCATTGCGAAGGAAGGCGTGACCGTCGAGGAAGAGGCGCTGATGCTGCTCGCCCGCGCCTCCGAAGGCTCGATGCGCGACGCGCTCTCCCTGCTCGACCAGGCGATTGCCCATGGCAGCGGCACGGTGCGGGCTGAGGAGGTGCGCGCCTCGCTCGGCCTGGCGGACCGTACCCGCGTGATCGACCTGTTCGAGGCGGTGATGTCGGGCGATATCTCGCGCGCGCTGGTTGAGTTCGAGAGCCAGTTCAACGAGGGGGCGGAGCCGCTCGCCATCCTCACCGATCTCGGCGAGTTCGTGCATGTCGTCACCCGGCTGAAACTGGTGCCGGAAGCCGCGCGGGACCCTGCCCTCTCCGAAACCGAGCGCCAGCGCGGCCTCGCCTTCTCGAAACAGGTGCCGATCCGCGCGCTGACCATGGCCTGGCAGATCATCCTGAAGGGCCTCGGCGAAGTGCAGGCCGCCTCCCGCCCGCGCATGGCGGCGGAGATGGTGCTGGTCCGCCTCGCCTATGCCGCCGACCTGCCGAGCCCGGGCGACATGATCCGCGACCTGCGCAATGGCACGATCGCGGCGGGAACCGCACCGGCAGCCCCGCCCGCACCGCCCTCGGGCGGGCCTGTTGCCAGCCTGCCGCGCCTCGTGGCGGATAATGCCGCCCCGGCCCTGCCGGTCGAGGCGGTCGCCGCCCCCTTGGCGGACGGGCGGCCGCAACCGGCCAGCCTGACCGATCTCGTGGCTTTGGCCCGACAGAACCGCGATATCCGGATGATGACGGCGCTCGAACGCCATGTCCGGGTGACGCATTTCGAACCGGGCAAGATCGATCTCGTCCTGCTTCCGCTGGCCGAGCCCGACCTGCCGAACCGACTCCACAAGGTCCTGCTCGACTGGACGGGCCGCCGCTGGATGGTCTCGGTCGTATCGGACATGCCGGCCGGCACCCTGCCGAAGACATTGCACGAGGAAGCCGAGGCCGCCGAGGCCGAGACGCGGCAGGGCGTGATGGCGCTGCCGACGATCCAGGCCATCCTCAACCGCTTTCCGGGCACCGAGATCGTGGGCATCCGCGAGCCGGCCGAGGAAAGCCTGCCGCCGGCCGAACCCGATGCGCTTGATCGGGAAGCCGAAATCACCGATGACGATCTCTGAATTGGACGTCCAATGGCCCAGCTCTGCTGGCAATCCCCCGAGAACAGGACAGGGAGTTATTCATGCGTGATCTGCTGGGCATGATGAAGGAAATGGGGGGCCTCAAGGCCAAGATGGAGGCCATGCAGGCGGAACTCGAGGCGACCGAGATTACCGGCCGCGCCGGGGCCGGCCTCGTCGAGATCACGCTCAATGCCAAGGGCGCGATGAAGGTCATCACCATCGACCCCTCGCTCCTCGTGCCGGACGAGAAGGAAATCCTCGAGGATCTCGTCGTCGCCGCCCATCAGGATGCGCGCGCCAAGATGGAATCGGTGATCGCCGAGAAGACGCAGGGACTGATGGGCGGGCTGCCGCTTCCGCCCGGCTTCAAGCTGCCCTTCTGACGAGACATCGATGGCGCAATCCCTCGCCGGCCCGGAAATCGAACGGCTGATCCAGCTTCTCGCGCGCATGCCCGGCCTCGGGCCACGCTCGGCCCGTCGCGCCGTGCTGCATCTCATGCGCAAGCGCGAGGAATTGCTGGCGCCGCTTGCCGAAGCGATGCGCGTGGCGGCGGAGCGGATCGTCACCTGCACCACCTGCGGCAATCTCGATACGCAGGATCCCTGCACGATCTGCCGTGATCCACGGCGCGACCGCTCGATCATCGTGGTTGTCGAAAGCGTGGCCGATCTCTGGGCCCTCGAACGGGCCGCAGCCATCCGCGCCAGCTACCATGTCCTTGGCGCCACGCTTTCGCCCTTCGACGGCATCGGCCCGGAGGATCTCGCCCTGCCGCGCCTTGTCGAGCGTGCCACAAGCGGCGAGGTGCGCGAGGTGATCCTCGCCCTCAACGCGACGGTCGAGGGTCAGACCACGGCGCATTACATCACAGACCTCCTTTCCGAGGCCGGCGTGAAGGTAACGCGGCTCGCCCATGGCGTGCCGGTGGGCGGTGAACTCGACTATCTCGACGAGGGCACGCTCTCCGCCGCCCTGCTCAGCCGGACCCTCGTGTGAGAGAGCCGATGGACCATCCGATGCAGGCACTGGCACGCTTCGAGGGGATCGATACCTGGATCTTCGATCTCGACAACACGCTCTACCCGCCCCATTCCGATCTCTGGCCCAAGGTGGACCAGAAGATCACCCAGTATATTTCCGAACTGCTGGGCGTGGACGGGCTGACCGCCCGCGCGATCCAGAAATATTACTATCAGGTCCATGGCACCACGCTGAACGGCCTGATGAAGGAGCACGGGATCGACCCGCATCCCTTCCTCGATTTCGTCCATGACATCGACCGCTCGAACCTGCCGGCCGATGCGCGGCTGGCGGAGGCGATCGCCCTGCTTCCCGGGCGCCGCTTCATCTTCACCAACGGCTCGCGCCGGCATGCCGAGGCGACGATCGACCAGCTTGGCATTGCCGGCCTGTTCGACGATGTGTTCGACATTGTCGAATCGGATTTCGTGCCCAAGCCCGCGCGCCAGCCCTACGAGAAATTCCTCGCCCGCCATGGCATCACGCCGGTGCGCGCGGCGATGTTCGAGGACATCCCGCGCAATCTCGAGATTCCGGCCGAACTTGGCATGCGCACCATTCTCGTCGTGCCCGATGGCCGCGGCGACCACAAGGATGACTGGGAGCGCCTCGTCACCGAGGGGCCCGGCGCCATCGGCATCCGCTTCGACGCCGTCACCCCGGACCTGCCGGCATTCCTGACCCGCCTCGTGCGGGAACTCGGCCGGGCCGGGCCGTGACTCCCCGCGCTTGACAAGGCCGCGCCGATCCCGGAACCAACGCAACCACGAACCGCCCCACGAACACAGGAAGAGACCATGTCCCTCTCGTCGATCATCGATAAGGCCTGGGAAGACCGCGCCAGCATCAACAGCCAGACGCGCGGCGAGGTGCGTGACGCCGTGGAATCCGCCCTCGCGGAACTCGATGCCGGCCGCCTGCGCGTCGCCGAGCGGGCGCCCGGCAAGTCAGGCCCGGAAGCCTGGACCGTGCATCAATGGCTCAAGAAGGCCGTGCTGCTCTCCTTCCGCCTCAAGGATAACGCGGTGATGCCGGGCGGCCCGGACGGGGCGAATTACTGGGACAAGGTCCCGCTGAAATTCACCGGCATGGGCGCCGAGGATTTCGCAAAGGCCGGGTTCCGCGCCGTGCCGGGCAGTATCGTCCGTCACTCGGCCTTCATCGCCCGCAATGTCGTGCTGATGCCGTCCTTCGTGAATGTCGGCGCCTATGTCGACGAGGGCACCATGGTCGATACCTGGGCCGGCGTCGGCTCCTGCGCGCAGATCGGCAAGAACGTCCATCTCTCGGGCGGCGCCGGCATTGGCGGCGTTCTCGAGCCGCTTCAGGCCAACCCGACGATCATCGAGGACAATTGCTTCATCGGCGCCCGCTCCGAAGTGGTCGAGGGCGTGATCGTGGGCGAAGGCTCGGTCATCGCGATGGGCGTGTTCCTCGGCGCCTCGACCCGCATCGTCGACCGCACGACGGGCCAGGTGCATGTCGGCTACGTGCCACCCTATTCGGTCGTCGTCTCGGGCACGATGCCGGGCAAGCCGATCCCCGGCCAGAACTGGGCTCCGGCCACCTATTGCGCCGTGATCGTCAAGACCGTCGACGCCCAGACCCGCTCCAAGACCGGCATCAACGAGCTGCTGCGCGACTGATTGGCCGTCACGCAATTGCCACATCCCGTCCCCAGATCAGGGGCGGAACCCCTGCAGGAGATCGGTGATGTTCGACGCGAAGAAGCTTCTTGATATGCTGGTGCAATCCGGCAGCAATGCCGCCGGAAGGACCGCACCCGGCGGCCAGAATCTCAACTCGGTGCTTGGCCAGGTCGGCAGCGTCGTCGGCGCCGTGCTCAACCAGGCCGGCGGCGGTGTGAAGCAGGCCGCCACCGAAATCGATACCCGCACCGGCGCCTCGACCCGCGCCAGCGAGATGGTGACCGGCGCCACCGGCCGCTCGCCGTCGGACTTCCTGGCCCAGGCGAAGGAACTCGCCTCTCGGAACCAGCTCGCCACCGGCGCCGCGATCGGCGGCCTCGCTGCGGTGCTGCTGGGCACCAAGACCGGCCGGTCGATCACCAGCTCCGCCGCCCAGATGGGCGGCCTCGCCTTGATCGGGGGCCTCGCCTACAAGGCGCTGCAGAATTATCAGGCCGGCAAGCCCCTGCTCGACCTGCAGGGCGCCGCCAATACACTGCCCGGACAGCCGCCGGCCCTGCCCGCCCCGACCGGCGAACAGGAGCGCGCCTTGCGCCTCGTCCGCGCCATGATCGCGGCGGCTTCGGCCGATGGCATTGTCGATGCCACCGAGCGCACCACCATCGCCGGCAACCTCAAGGCGGCCGGGCTCGATGCCGAGGCCGCCGGCTTCCTCGAGCAGGAATTCGCCAATCCCGCCGATATCAGCACGCTGGCCAGCGGGCTGGCGACGCCGGAACAGGCCGCCGAGGTCTATGCCGCCGCGCGGCTGGCCATCGACCCGGACCTCCGGGAGGAGCAGGATTTCCTCGCCGCCCTCGCCTCGGCGCTAAAACTCGAGCCCGGCCTCGTCGCCCATATCGATGCGGCCGCCTCCTCCGCAAAGGCCTGACGAGGCGTGCCGGAAGCACCAGCCCCGTCCGCCGGGCCCCGCCGCTGGTACCAGCGGATCGACTGGGGCCTGGCTATCGTGGCCATCCTGTCTTTCGGCTCCGCTGCTTACGTTTTCGTCAAGGAGGGCCCGACCCTCTGGCTGCACATCCTGACAGAGGATGCCTGGCTCTTCGCCAGCATCCTCCCCAAGGTCGCTTTGGGCTGCCTGATCGGTGCCTTCGTCCGGCTGCTCATCGCCCGCGAGATGATCGAGCGCTATGTCGGCCGCGGTTCGGGCCTGCCCGGCCTCGCCATTGCGGGGTTGATCGGCATGCTCTTCCCGGCTGGCCCCTTCACCATCTTCCCGCTCGCCGTGGTGCTGATGGCCAGCGGCGCGGATCGCGGTGCCGCCATCGCCTTCATTTCCGGCTGGCTGCTTGTCGGGATCAACCGGGCGATCATCTGGGAAATGCCGTTCTTCGGCACGGATTTCGTGCTGTTCCGCTTCCTGCTGTCGATGCCCTTCCCGATCCTGCTCGGTCTGATGGCGCGGGCGCCGGTCTTCGAGCGGCTCTCGCCCACCCCGCCTCGCGAGGATGGGCCCGGAGGCGGGCCATGATCATCGCCTTTTTCACGGTCCTGCTCTTCGCCATCGCCCTGGCGCTCGGCACCGTGGCATGGCGCCGGGGCCGGCCGCTTTTCGACAAAGGCCTTGCCGATGCCCGGTCGCAATTCATGCATCTGCTGCCGCGCTTGCTGATCGGGATTCTCGGCTCGGGCTTCCTCGCCCATTTGCTGCCGCGCGACACCGTTCTCGCCTGGTTCGGCCCCAATTCCGGCTGGACCGGCACACTGCTCGCAACGATTGCCGGCGCGCTGACGCCGGGCGGCCCGGTCGTCGGCTACGCGCTCGGCGCGGCGGCGCTCAAGGCCGGTGCGGATTTCGCGCAAGTCATCGCCTATGTCACCGCCTGGTCGCTGCTGACCCTGAACCGGATGCTGACCTGGGAGATGCCCTCGATGCCGATGGGGCTCATCACCGTCAGAATCATCGTCTCGCTGCCGCTGCCCTTCCTCGCCGCCTGGCTGACCATGCTGGTGCGGTGACGCATCCGCCCTTTCCCGTCATTGCGAGGAGGGCGGAGCCCGACGCGGCAATCCAGACGTACGACGAGACCTGCCGCAGGGCTGGATTGCTTCGTCAGCCAATGGGCTTCCTCGCAATGACGGGAAAGGGCGGAAGCGTAAGTGACTCGCCCGCGCCTCAGGCCAGCCAGCGCTTCCGGCGCTTGTAGCTCTTCACCTCGCGGAAGGACTTGCGGTCGCCTTCGGACACGCCGAGATAGAATTCCTTGACGTCCTCGTTCTCGCGCAACGACTTCGCATCGCCATCCATGACGATGCGGCCCGTTTCCATGATGTAGCCATAGGTGGCGTATTTCAGGGCCATGTTGGTATTCTGCTCGGCCAGCAGGAAGGACACGCCTTCCTTGGCGTTGAGATCCTTCACGATCTCGAAAATCTCTTCGACGATCTGCGGTGCGAGACCCATCGAGGGCTCGTCGAGCAGGATCATCTTCGGACGCGACATCAGCGCCCGGCCAATGGCGCACATCTGCTGCTCGCCGCCGGACGTGTAGCCGGACATCGATTTCATCCGCTGCCGCAGGCGCGGGAAATAATTATACACCATCTCCATATCGCGCTTGATCGCCGCACCGCCATCGCGCCTTGTGAAGGCACCGGTCAGCAGGTTCTCCTCGATGGTGAGATGGCCGAAGCAATGCCGGCCCTCCATTACCTGGATGCAGCCGCGGCGGACAAGATCAGCCGGGCTCATCGCATCGACGCGCTCGCCCTCGAAGATGATCGAGCCCTTGGTAACATCGCCGCGCTCCGCCTTGAGCAGGTTCGACACGGCCTTGAGCGTGGTAGTCTTGCCGGCACCGTTCGCCCCGAGCAGGGCCACGATGCCGCCGCGCGGCACGGTCAGCGACACGCCTTTCAGCACCAGGATCACGTGGTCATAGATGACCTCGATATTGTTGACCGACAGGATCGGCTCGGTCGTCTCGCTGGCAGGCTGCATCGCGCGCTCCGGTTGAGGCGGGTTGATGGCGGGGAAGAAACGGAGGGGGCGGGCCGGCGGCCCACCCCGTTTTCAAGGAAGGCTGGTTTACGCCGGCGCGTCGCAGGCTTCCGTGCGCTTCGGCCAGCCGGCATCCTTCGAGACATATTCCTTCGCCGCTTCCTCGATGAGCGGGCGGACGATGCTCTTGAGCGGCTCGATCCAGTCCGAAGCCTTCACATATTTGGTGCCATCCCATTGCGAGACGAACACCTTGTTATGGCCGTTATGGTCGGCGCAGGTCACCTTCACCGGCGCGGCAAAGCCTTCCATGCCGATTTCCTTCAGCCGGGCCTCGGTGATGTTGAGCGCTTCGAGACCGCGGCGCACATCAGCCCCGTTGACGGCCTTCTTGCCGGTCAGGCGCTGGGCGGTGCGGACAGCCTCGGCGATCAGCATCGAATTGTACACGCCGCGATTATAGAGGTTCTCGCCCACCTGCTCGCGCTTGGCCTGGCTGAGATTCTTGTCGAAGACGTGCTTCAGGATGTCCTGCATCACCGGGAACTGCGCCCCGGTATTGTGGAAGTTCAGCGTCTTGTAGCCCTTGGCGCCGGCTTCGCCCGCACGGGCATCGTCATCGCCGCCGGCCCACCAGACCCCGACCAGCTTGTCGATCGGGAAGCCGTTCTTCACCGCTTCCTTCACGGCCGTCGGGTTCATGGCACCCCAGCCCTGGTTGTAGATCCAGTCCACGCGGTCGCGGCGGATCGACAGCCAGACCGAGCCCTGGTTCTGCATCTGCGCCGCCGGCACCGGATAGAGCTTCAGGGTGAAGCCATATTCCTTGGCGAGGGCTTCCAGAACCGGGATCGGCTCCTTGCCGAACGGCGCATCGAGATGGATCAGGCCGATCGTCTTGCCCTTGATGTTGCCGCCCTCGGCCTGGAGCACGTGGCGGATGAACACCGAAGCGCCATCCCAGTAGGTGACCGGCGGGTTGAACACCCACGGGAAATTCGTGCCGTCTGCCGAAGCCGAGAGGCCATAGGCCATCGACAGGACGGGAACCTTGTCCACCGCTGCCTTGGGAATGAGCTGCAGGGTGATGCCTGTCGAATAGGGATTGTAGAGGACCGGGTTCTTGCCCTTGGTCGATTCGTAGCATTCGACGCCCTTCTTGGTGTCGTAGCCGGTCTCGCATTCCTCGATGATGATCTTCGCCCCGCCGATGCCGCCATCGCGCTGGTTCAGCATCTCGAGATAGTCACGCATGCCGTTGGCGATATGGATGCCCGAACCCGCGAACGGCCCCGTGCGATAGGTCAGCAGCGGCACATAGACCGTGTCCTGCGCAACCGCAGGCGCGGCCAGCGAGGCAAAGCCTGCCGCCGCCAGCGCTGTGAGCGTGAGTTGACGTAACATGTGCACTTCCTCCTTTGCTCCGGCCCTTTCCGGGCCTCTTTCGCTTCCCGGTGGCTGGTGCCGCCGGGCATTCCTCAAGGCTGTGCCCTCAATAGGGGAACGGCCAGGTTCTCAGTTTCTGCTTCGTGATCTGCCAGAGGCGCGCCAGACCATGCGGCTCCACGATCAGGAAGAAGATGATCAACGACCCGACAAAGAGGTGGTTGATATGCTCAGCCGTGGCGCCCGCCAGCGGCAGGCCCATGGCCGGAAGGCCGAATTTCAGGATGATCGGCACGATGTTCAGCAGGGCCGCCCCGAAGAAGCAGCCGATCAGGCTGCCGAGGCCGCCGATGATGACCATGAACAGGATGTTGAAGCTCTGGTTGATGTTGAACGCATCGGAAGCCTCGCCGCCGCCATACCAGAGGAACATCATGCAGGCGCCGGCCACACCGCAATAGAAGGACGACATCGCAAAGGCCGTGAGCTTGGCCGGCAGCAGGCGGATGCCCATGAGCTCGGCGGCGATATCCATGTCGCGCACGGCCATGAAGGTGCGCCCGATCCGGCCATGCAGGATGTTCGAGGCCACCCATGTCATCAGCACGACGATGCCGAGCAGCACGAGATAGCGCGTCGTCGGCGTTGCGTTTGCGCCGGTGATCGCCACCCCGAACAGCGTCCGCTGCGGCACCTCGATCGCGCCGGAAGCATTGTAGTTGAACAGCCACGGCACGCGCACGAAGCACCATTCGAGGAAGAACTGCGCCGCCAGCGTCGCCACCGCGAGGTAGAAGCCCTTGATCCGGAGCGAGGGCAGCCCGAACAAGGCGCCGATCGCGGCCGAAAACACGCCCGAGGCGAGGATCCAGATGATGATGTTCACGTTCGGGAAATAGGTGGTGAGCTTGTAGCAGGCGAAAGCCCCAACACCCATGAAAGCGCCGGTGCCGAGCGAGATCAGCCCGGTATAGCCGGTGACGATGTTGAGCCCCATCGCCGCCAGGCTGAAGACAAGGAACGGGATCATCACCGTCGAGATGAAGAAGTTCGACCCGAAGATCGGAATGATGATCGCCGCCGTGGCAAGGATCAGGCCGATGCCGATCCGGTCCTGCAGGATCGGGAACACCGCCATATCGGCAGAGTAGGTCTTCTTGTACTGGCCCGCCTCGCGGTAGAACATGGGTCAAACTCCGTGGGGCAGGCAGGGAGGAAGGGACAGCCGGAAGGAATGGTTCCCGACGGTCAATTGCCGATGGCCGAATGCCGCTTGCCGCATCCTCAGATCCTCTCGATGATCTTGTCGCCGAACAGCCCCTGCGGCCGGACCATCAGGAAGCCGAGCGCAATCACATAGGCGATCCAGTTCTCGATGCCGCCGCCCACCAGCGGCCCCCAGTAGAACTCCGCCAGCTTCTCGCCGATGCCGATGATCAGCCCGCCGACAATCGCGCCGGGGATCGAGGTGAAGCCACCGAGGATCAGCACCGGCAGTGCCTTGAGCGCGATGGTCTGCAGCGCGAAGGACACATCCGACCGCGCACCCCACATGATGCCGGTGATCAGCGCGACGATGCCGGCGGCAAACCACACGATCGCCCAGATCTGGTTCAGCGAGATGCCGACCGAGAGCGCCGCCTTGTGGCTGTCCGCCACGGCGCGCAGGGCCCGGCCGATCCGCGTATACTGAAAGAAAACCGCCAGAGCCGCGATCATGATCGAGGCAATCACGGCGGCCGCGATATCGATCTTCTGGAAGGTCACGCGGCCGCCCAGCATGGCGACATCGATCGCGCCGCGCGGCAGGCCGAGTTCTTCGGTGATCATCTGCTTGGGCTCGCCGCCGAAGATGAATTCACCGATGCCGATCAGCACATAGGTCAGGCCGAAGGTCGCCATGAAAAGGATGATGTCGGGCTGGTTGACGAGCGGCCTCAGCACCACCCGTTCCACCGCAACCGCCAGTGCCAGCATGACACCGAGAGTCAGCAGCACCGCCAGCCAGGCCGGTACGCCCTTCTCGTGCAGGCCCACCAGCGTCAGCCCGGCGAAGACAACCATGATGCCCTGCGCGAAATTGAACACGCCCGAGGCCTTGAAGATCAGCACGAAGCCCAGTGCAATCAGCGCATAGAGTACGCCCGAGACGAGGCCTTCCCAGAGCGTCTGGACCAGAAGATCCGGTGCGCCGCCCATCTGCAGGAACGGATCGATGAAAATCTTGAACAGAAGATCCATGCCCGCCCCCGTTAATGCGCGACGCCCAGATAGGCATCGATGACCTTCTGGTTCTTCTTGACTTCGTCCGGCGTGCCATCGGCGATCTTCTGGCCGTATTCGAGCACGACCACCCGGTCGGACAGGTCCATCACGACGCCCATATCATGCTCGATCAGCGCGATCGTGGTGCCGTACTGGTCCTTCGTGTCGAGGATGAAGCGGCACATATCCTCCTTCTCCTCGAGATTCATGCCGGCCATCGGCTCGTCCAGCAGCAGCAGTTCCGGCTGCATGGCCAAAGCCCGGCCCAGCTCCACCCGCTTCTGGAGGCCGTAGGGCAGCTTGCCCACCGGCACCTTGCGGATATGCTCGATCTCGAGGAAGTCGATGATCTCCTCGACGAATTTCCGGTGCTCGATCTCTTCCCGCATGGCCGGGCCATGCCGGAACAGGTGCCAGAAGAACGGCGTCCGCATTTTCAGGGTGCGGCCGACCATGATGTTGTCGAGCGTCGTCATCCCCTTGAAAAGCGCCACATTCTGGAAGGTCCGCGCAATCCCCTGCGAGGCCGCCACATGCGGGCGCATCTTGCTCCGCGTCTGGCCGCGATAGGTGATCCGGCCTTCCTGCGGATGGTAGAAGCCGTTGATGACATTGAGCATCGAGGTCTTGCCGGCACCGTTCGGCCCGATAATCGCACGGACCTCGCCCTTGCGGATATCGAACGAGACATCGGTGATGGCCTTCACGCCGCCGAAGCGGAGCGTGACATTGTCCACGGCCAGCAACGTCTCGCCGGGAGCGATATCCTGCCGGAACTCGGATTGGTTCATGGCGTTCATGGGGCCCTCCGGCGATTTCACGCGGCGCGGGCCGGCTGGGAAGCCGGCACAGAGACCGGCACGACCTGCGCATCCGCGACACGCACCCGCGCCGAGATGACGCCCTTGCGGCCATCCTCGAAGGTCACTTCGGTCGAGATGTCCGCCTCGGTCGATCCGTCATACAAAGCCGTGACGAGGGGACCGTAGCGATCGGCAATGAAGCTGCGCCGCACCTTCTGCGTGCGCGTCAACTCGCCGTCATCGGCATCGAGTTCCTTGTGCAGCACCAGGAAACGCCGGATCTGCGCATGGGCCATCATCGGCTCCTCGGAGAGTTGGCGGTTCACCTCGGCCACATGCCCGGCGATGATGTCATAGACCTGCGGATGCCCGGCCAGTTCCTGGTAGGAACCATAGGAGACATTGTTCCGCTCGGCCCAGTTCCCCACCGCCGTCAGGTCAATGTTGATGAAGCAGGTCACGAATTCCTCGCCCTGCCCGAAGGCCACGACCTCGCGGATATTGGGGAAGAACTTCAGCTTGTTCTCGAGATATTTCGGCGCGAACAGCGCGCCGCTGCGCAGCTTGCCGACATCCTTGGCGCGGTCGATGATGCGGAGCTGACCATCTTTCTCGAAGAAGCCGGCATCGCCTGTGCGCACATAGCCATCCTCGGTTATGGTCTCGGCGGTCTTTTCCGGCTCCTTGAAATAGCCGATGAACTGCCCCGGGGACTTGTAGAGAACTTCGCCGTTCTCATCGATGCGGATCTCGACATTCGGGGTGGCCGGGCCGACGCAATCCGCCCGCACGCCCCCGTCACTCTGCACCGTGACATAGAGGAATGCCTCGGTCTGGCCGTAGAGCTGCTTCAGGTTGAGCCCGATCGACCGGTAGAACGAGAACAGCTCCGGCCCGATCGCCTCGCCCGCCGTATAGGCGATGCGGATGGTCGTCATGCCGAGCACGTTCTTCAGCGGCCCGTAGACCAGCACCTCGCCCAAAGCATAGTTGAGGCGGGCGGCAAGCGGCACCGGCTTGCCGTCGAGGATCTTCTCGCCCCATTTCTTGGCCACGCCGAGATAATAGTGGAACATCTTCCGCTTCAGCCAGCCGGCATCCTCCATCCGGATCATGATGCGGGTCAGCATGCTCTCGTAGACACGCGGCGGCGCGAAGGCGAAGGTCGTGCCGATCTCGCGCCGGTCCTCCACGGCCGTTTCCGGACTTTCCGGGCAATTGATGGTGAAACCGGCCACCAGGGCCTGCGCGTAATTGAGGTAGTGGTCGCCCACCCAGGCCAAGGGCAGATAGGCGATCACATTGTCGCGGTCGGTCAGCCGGTCGAATTCCACCGTATCCGTTGCCGCCTTCACGCAGCCCCCGGCCGAAAGCATCACGCCCTTGGAGCGCCCGGTCGTGCCGGATGTGTAGAGGATCACCGAGGTATCGCTGCCCTTGCCGGACGCGATGGCATCGTCCAGCCTTTTCACGGCGGCCGGGTCGCCCAGCAGGAGGCCCTCGCCCTGCGCGATCACCGCGTCGATCGCCTGCAGGCGCGAATGATCGTAATCCCTGAGGCCGCGCGGCTCGTCATAGAAGACGATCTCGATCTTCGGCAGGCGGTCGGCGACGCCGAGGATCTTGTCGACCTGCTCCTGATCCTGCACGCAGGCAAAGCGCACCTCGGCATGGTCGAGCACATAGGCCATCTCGTCAGCCACGGCATCGGAATAGACCGGAACCGGGATCGCCCCGACCGATTGCGCCGCCATGATCGACCAATAGAGCCGGGGGCGGTTCGTGCCGATGATCGCCACCTTGTCGCCCCGCTGCAGGCCGTGGGCCATCAGCCCAAGCGCATAGCAACGCACCTGCCGCGCCACATCGCCCCAGCTCCATTCACGCCAGATCCCGAGATCCTTGTGGCGCATGGCCGGGCGATGCGGCCGGACAGCCTCATTGCGGAGAAGCAGTTTCGGAAACGTGTCCAACTCGGCGGTGGCATCTGCCGTCACGCACGCTCTCCCTCGATCCGTTTCGACCCTGATGCGAAATTTCGTTGAATTTCGCTTGTTCTTGCCTTCACGTTCGCAGCACCGGCCCGATTGCGCAAGATGGGCCTTGACAGACATGCCGGTCTTTTGGTCTTAAGCTATCAAGCCTGTCCGTCATTTTTGCTCAAGACGGCGGGAATTCCCGCAACATCATTGTTCTGGCAGGCCCTGCGCTTCCTGTGGCGCGGCGTTCGGTCGCGCGGTCAGGCGCCGGAATTGCCGAACCGGACCAGATCCAGCCAGTCACGGATCGCGATCCCGCCGCGCTCGACCTGCAGCACCTTGGCATGCTCGAGCACTTTCAGAGACTGGTTCGTTACCTGCCGCGACAGGCCCGAGAGCAGGCCGATCTCCTCCTGCGTGATCGCGAGATGCGTACCGACGCCCGGATTGACGCGGGGGTTGAAGATGCTCGCCAGCGCCCGCGCGACGCGGCCTGTCGCATCGAGCATCCGGTCATTCTCGACCTGGCCGATGAACTGGCCCAGCCGCTCGTTGAACTGATGCACGAGGAAACGGTTGAACCCGACGCTGTGCTCGAACAGCCAGTTGAAGGTCGGCAGGTCCATCAGCATCAGCCGGGATTCGCGCAAAGCCACGAGATCATAGCGGCGGGGCTCGTTCTTCAGCAGGCTGCCCTCGCCGAACCAGGCCCCGGCCGCCAGCCCGGCCAGGCTGACCTGCTTGCCGGAATCCGACACGGTGGACAACTTGACGAGGCCCGACACAACGCCGCCCCAGCAATCGAACCGATCGCCCTGATGGCAGATGTAATTGCCCTTGCCATAGGTGCGCTCGACAATGCCGCGCCGCGCCTTCTCCGCCTCTTCCGGGGTGAGGTCACGGGCCCAGGCGGCCATCTGTCGAAGGGCGTCGAGAGAAATCACGTCAGATCCCGTCCTCTGGCAAAGACATATCCGTCAGGTGCCGGCGCCGCGCGACGACTATCGCGCCCGGCGCCCCGGGTGGCAACCGCGCCTAAAGGCGCAGCCGGTCATTCCGCCGCGAGCTGCGCCGGCATGTCCGGGTTCCGGAAGCGGGCCAGCAAGGCCGCCTCGCGCCGGTCTGTCTCGGCCGCATTCCGCGCCCGGACATGGCCGAAACCGCGGATCTGCTGCGGCAGGCCGGCAATCTCGACCGCCAGCGCATGGTTGCCGGCATCGAGCGCAGCCAGCAGCGCTTCCACCGTCTCGCGGTAACGCCCGACGCGGGCGCGCTCGTCGCGGCGCTCCGCCGTATAGCCGAACGGGTCGAGCCGCGTGCCGCGAAGACCCTTGAAATGCTGCAGCAGGCCGAATGCCTTCATCATCCACGGCCCGAAGCTCATCTTGCGCGGATGGCCTGTAGCAGGATCCGGCTTCGCAAGAAGCGGCGGCGCGAGATAGAAGGTGAGCTTCATCGCCTCGCCCTCGAAGGCTTCCTTGAGCTGGCGGCTGAATGCAGCGCCGGCATAGAGCCGTGCCACCTCGTATTCGTCCTTGTAGGCCATCAGCTTGAAAAGGCTCTTCGCCACCTGCTCGGTCAGGGCCGTCGCCCCCGGCAGTGCCTTCGCTTCCGCGTCCTGGACCCGCGCCACGAACCGGCGATAGGTTTCCGCATAGGCCTTGTCCTGATAGCCGGTCAGGAATTCGACCCGGCGGTCGATTGCCTCGTCGAGTGTGGCCGCCAGGCCCGCACCCGGTGCTGCCTGCGCCTTGGCGACGAGACCCTTCGCGAGTTCGGGGTCATGTGCCACTGCACGGCCCCAGCGGAAGGCCTCGCGGTTCATGGCCACCGCCTCGCCGTTCAGCTCGATCGCCCGTTCCAGCGAATCCGCATGCAGCGGAACGGCCCCGCGCTGGAACGCATAGCCCAGCAGGAACATGTTCGCCGCGATCGACTGGCCGAACAGCGTGGTGGCAATGGTGGTCGCGTCGAGGAAATGCGCCAGCGGCTGGCCGGACGCATCCTTGCCCGCAGCCGAGGTGATGCCCCGGCGGAGCCGTTCCGTCGGCAGCGTGTAATCCGGGTTGCGGGTGAAATCGCCCGGCAGCACCTCGGCCGTGTTGACGACGAAGAAAGTCTCGCCGGGCTTGACGCTGGCCAGCACCTTCTTCGTGCCCGAGACGACAAGGTCGCAACCGAGGATCAGGTCGGCCATGCCGGCCGAGACGCGGATGGCATGGATATCCTCCGGTGTCTTCGCGAGGCGGATATGCGAGAAGACCGCACCACCCTTCTGCGCAAGGCCCGCCATGTCGATCATGCCGCAACCGCGGCCCTCGAGATGCGCCGCCATGCCGAGGATCGCGCCGATCGTCACTACGCCCGTCCCGCCGACGCCGGTGACAATGGCCGCCCAGGCGGCCTTGTCGAGATCGGGGATCGCCGGTTCCGGCAGGCGCGGCAGGGCCGTGCCCTTGCTCGAGCCGGCCAGCTTGCGCGGTTTCGCGCCGGAAACCGTGACGAAGGACGGGCAGAACCCGTCAATGCAGGAGAAATCCTTGTTGCAGCTCGACTGGTCGATCCGGCGCTTGCGGCCGAATTCGGTATCCACCGCCTGAACAGAGACGCAGTTCGAGGCCTTGCCGCAATCGCCGCAGCCCTCGCAGACCAGCTCGTTGATCAGGACGCGCTTGTCCGGATCCGGATAGAGGCCGCGCTTGCGGCGGCGGCGCTTCTCGGCCGCGCAGGTCTGGTCATAGATCATGACCGTGACGCCCGGAATGCCGGCCAGTTCCTTCTGGACGGGCATCAGCTCGGAGCGGTGATGGAAGCTCACCCCCGCCGGCCAGGTATATTCGGGGCCGTATTTCTCTGGCTCGTCCGAAACCACGGCGATGCGGTCCACCCCCTCGGCCCGCACCTGCCGGGCGATCATGTCCGGCGTGAGGTTGCCTTCGTGATGCTGCCCGCCGGTCATGGCGACGGCGTCGTTGAACAGGATCTTGTAGGTGATGTTGGTTTTCGTCGCGATCGCCCAGCGCAGGGCCAGCACGCCGGAATGATTGTAGGTGCCGTCGCCGAGATTCTGGAACACGTGGTCGCGCGTCGAGAAGGGCGCCTCGCCGATCCAGTTGGTGCCCTCGCCCCCCATCTGGGTGAAGCCCTCGGTCTCGCGATCCATCCACTGGACCATGTAATGGCAGCCGATGCCGGCATAGGCGCGGCCGCCTTCCGGCACCTTGGTTGAGCTGTTATGCGGGCAGCCGGAGCAGAAATACGGCGTGCGCGTCGCGAGATCGACCGTCTCGGACAGCACGCCCTGCGCGCGGCGGATCCGCTCGACGCGCTGCGCCAGTTCGGCATCGTCCTGCCGCGCCAGCAGCCTCGAGCCGACGGCGATGGCGATGTCGTTCGGATCGAGCGCGCCCTTTACCGGGAAGAGCCACTGGCCCTGCTCGTCCTTCTTGCCGACGACGACGGGCTGGTGCTTCGAGCCGTAAAGCTCCTCGCGCACCTGCACCTCGATCAGCGAGCGCTTCTCCTCGACCACCATGCAGAGATCGATATCCTGCACGAAATCCTTCAGGAGGTCCGGATCGACCGGCCAGGGCGAGGCCAGCTTGAGGAGCTTGAGGCCCAGCCGGTCGGCCTTCTCCGCATCGATGCCGAGAATGTCGAGCGCCTGCATGACATCGAGATAGTTCTTGCCAACCGAGATGATGCCCATGCGCGGCTTTCGCCCGCCGGTATAGATCATCTTGTCGAGCTTGTTGGCCCGGAAATAAGCCAGCACGGCCGCACGCTTGTATTCGTGCAGGCGCGCTTCCTGCTCGAGGAAATTGTCCCGCGGGCGGATATTGAGGCCACCCGGCGGCATCTCGAAATCATTCGGAATGGCGATGGAGACGCGGTCGATCCGGCCATCCACGGAGGCGGTCGATTCGACATTGTCCTTCACGCCCTTCACCGCCACCCAGACGCCGGCATAGCGGCTGAGCGCGAAGGCATGGAGGCCGAAATCGAGGATCTCCTGCACCCCGGCCGGGTTCAGGATCGGGATCATCGTATCGACGAAGTTGAACTCCGTCTGATGGGCGTTGGTGGAGCTTTCCGCCGTATGGTCATCGCCCGAAAGGCAGACGACGCCGCCGAATTTCGACGAGCCGGCCATGTTGGCATGGCGGAAGACATCGCCCGTCCGGTCGACGCCCGGCCCCTTGCCATACCAGAGCGCGAACACACCCTGATACTTGCCCTCGCCGCGCATTTCCGCTTGCTGCGTGCCCCAGCACGCCGTGGCGGCGAGATCCTCGTTCAGGCCCGGCTGGAAGACGATGTCATGCCGCTTGAGCTGCTTGCCGGCCCGGAAGAGCTGCTGGTCGAGCCCGCCCAGCGGGGAGCCGCGATAGCCGGAAACAAACCCCGCCGTGTTGAGGCCGGCGCGCCGGTCGCGCTCCTGTTGCATGAGCAGCATCCGGACCACCGCCTGTGTGCCGGACAGGAAAACCTGCTCGGCAGCAAGGTCATATTTGTCGTCCAGCGTGACGTCCTTCAGCGGAACAGGCTTGCCCATCCGGCACTCTCCCTTGCCAATCACGGCGCCTTCTTTCGCGACAATCGCGAGTGTGCGCGCTTCTTGTCCCTTCGTATACGTCAGCAATGCTGACCTTTTCAAGAGGGAGTTTCGAACGGATCGAAAGTGACCTATTTTCGCCGTAAAACATAAGGAAACAGAAAAGCGGGCAGATTGAGCGAACCGTGCGCCGCCGGCTGATTTCTGCTAGACCGATTCGCAGGGTATGGGGGCTCCGCCTGATGTTCCGGCTACCGGCCATTCTGTTCTGCACCGCTTGCGCGCTGGCTGGCACATCTCTGCCTGCTGCGGCGCATCCGCATGTGCTCGTCACGGTGCGGACGGTGGTTATGGCCGATGCCGGCGGCGCCATCACGGCCTTGCGGCATGCCTGGACCTTCGACGAGGCCTTCTCCGCCTTTTCCACCACCGGCCTCGACAAGAACAAGGACGGCAAGCTCGACCGCGAGGAACTGGCCGAGCTGGCGCAGGTCAATGTCGAATCGCTCAACGAATACGAGTATTTCAGCTTCCTGAAGCAGGGTCGCGCGGCCACGAAATTCGGCGGGGTGAAGGACTATTACCTCAGCCATGATGGCAAGGCCTTGACCCTGCATTTCACCCTGCCGGTCGAAGGTGCGAAACCCAGCCTGACCGAGGCCCGGCTCGAGGTCTATGACCCGACCTTTTTCGTCGCCTTCAATTTCCAGGAAGGGACGCCTGTTACGGTCGAGGGCACGGCGAAGCCTTGCGAAGCCAAGGTCAGCCCGCCCAATCCCGGTGTGATGGCGCGCCTGTCGCAGATGGGCGAGGGCTTCTTCCAGAGCATGGGGCCCAATGCCAACCCGGATTGGGCTATCCCCGTCCGGTTCTCCTGCAAGTGATTTTTCTCCTGCAAGTGATTTTTCTTCTGCAAGTGATTTTTCTCCAGATAGCGATGCCGCAAAAGCCGCGCCAAATCCGCCGGCCATGGTCCGGAAGCCGCGCCCTTGCGGCAGTCGCGATGTTGTTCGCGGCCCTGCCTGCCCTCGCGCAGACCCGCTCGCCCTTCGGCGCCGGCCCGCCCGCCCCGGCGGCCGAAGCAGCCACCGGCCTTGGCGCCTGGCTGCTCGCCCAGCAGGCGGCCTTCCACAAGGCGCTGACGGCGGCCATCGGTGCGGTCGAGAACAGCCCGGCCGCATTCGCCACCCTGCTTGGCCTGGCCTTCGCCTATGGCGTGCTCCATGCCATCGGCCCCGGCCACGGCAAGGCGGTGATCGCCTCCTATCTCCTCGCCAACGAGCGCGCGTTGAAGCGGGGCATCGGCCTCGCCTTTGCCGCGGCCGGCGTGCAGGCACTCATCGCGCTTGGCATTGTCGGCATCGTGGCCGGTCTGGCCGGCGGCACGGCCCGAACCATGAATGCCAGCATCGCCTGGATCGAGAAGGGCGGGTTCACGCTGATCGCGCTGATGGGCCTTTGGCTGGCCTGGCGCAAGGCCCGCCTCCTCCTTGCCGGCTTCACCCATGATCCCGCCTGCGCCGACCCGCTCTGCGGCCACCAGCATGGCGGCGATCCGCGCCAGCTTGTCGCTGCCTCGCGCCGCGACCTTGCGCTGATGGCGATCGGCGCCGGCATCCGCCCCTGTACCGGCGCCATCATCCTGCTGGTCTTCGCCCTGTCGAAGGGGCTGTTCCTCGCCGGCGCCCTGTCGGTCATGGTGATGGCGATCGGCACGGCTCTGGGCACCAGCCTCTTCGCCCTGCTGGCTGTGAAGGCCAAGCTGCTGGCGCTGAATCTGATCTCGCGGGGCGGCACGGGCTGGGCACGCTTCGGCCTTGTCCTCGAAATGCTGGCCGGCCTCGCCCTCGCTGCTCTGGGTTTGCTGCTGGTCTGGGGACTGACGGCCGCCGGCAGCTGAACTCAGAGCCCGTCCGCCCGGCCATCCGAGCGCGGATCATGCCCGGCGGCGATCCGGCCGCGCGCATCCCGAACCAGCAACCCGGCATGGCCGAACATATCGGCATAGGGCTTGTCGACCAGCTCGATCTGGTGGCCGGCCCGGTCCAACTTCTCCAGCACGGCCCCGTCGAACCGGTTCTCGACCTTGAGCGTCGCCGAGGGCTTGCCCCAGGTCTTGCCGAACAGGAAGCGCGGGCGGTCCAGCGCCTCGGCCACATCCTGCCCGTAGGCAAAGGCGCGGAAGAAGACCTGCGCCTGGAATTGCGGCTGGCCATCACCGCCCATCGCGCCATAGCTTGCCACCCGCCCGTCATCGAACACGGCGAGCGGCGTGTTCAGCGTATGGAAGGGCCGGCGGCCCGGCTGGAGCGGATTGAGCGCATCCGGGTCAAGCGAGAAGGCGATACCCCGGTTCTGCCAGATCAACCCGGTCTGCGGCAGCACGACGCCCGAACCGTATTCCCAATAAAGCGACTGGATGAAGGAGACGGAGATCCCCCTGTCATCGATCGCACCCATCCAGATCGTATCGCCCTCGGCCGAGGGGATTGGCCAGCCGGCAGCGCGATCGCGCTTGATCGACGCAGCTTCCCGCGCCAGCGCCTCTTCGGTGAGATAGCGGGCAGGATCGACGGCGAGATGGTCGAAATCGGTCACCACGCGGTCGCGGATCGCATAGGCACGCTTGGACGCCTCGATCAGCCCGTGCAGATGCTCGAAGCTCTCCGGCCGTGCTTCGGGCAGGCGGGCGAAAACGCCATGCAGGATCAGCGAGGCCAGCCCCTGCGCCGGTGGCGGGACGTTGAACAGGCTGGCGCCGGGAATGCGCGTCTGCAACGGCTCACGCCACCGCGCGCGATAGGCTTTCATGTCCTCGCGCGTGACAGGCGAACCGGCCCGATCGAGATCGGCGGCGATCTCGCGGCCAACATCGCCACGGTAGAAATCATCGAGCCCGGCATGGGCCATCTGGTCGAAAACGCCAGCCAGAGCCGGCTGGCGCCGCAGCGTGCCGGCTTTCACCTGTCCGCCATCCTCGGCAAGGAAATGTGCGGCGAAGCCGGGCACGGCCACGATTTCCGCCCGCTCCTTGACGATGTAGCGGCCCTCGCTCTCCGAAACCGGCACGCCTTCGGCGGCATGGCGGCGGGCATGGGCCAGAAGGTCCGGCACCGGCACCTTGCCGCCGAACGCCGCCGCGAGTTCAAGCGCGGCCTGCCACCCGCCGACAGCGCCGGCGACGGTCAGCGCGGCATCGCCCCCGCGGACCGGGATCGTCTCGTACCCCTTGGCGCGATACCGGTTGATCGTCGCCTTCGCACCGGCAAAGCCGCAGGCCTCGATGCACCGGACCTTCCCGTCCGGCGTGCGGATGGTCCAGAATCCGTCACCCCCGAGGCCATTCATGTGGGGGTAGGCCACGGCGACCACGCCGGCCATCGCCACCATCGCCTCGATGGCATTGCCGCCCGCAGCGAGGATATCGCGGCCGGCCTCGGCGGCGAGATAATGCGGCGTGGCAACGGCCGCGTGTCCGAAAATGGGCGTGTCGGGCATGGAAGTCCTGCAGAAATTCATGGATCGGCAATTGCGCCGGGTTGCCAAACGCTATACCGGTCCCCACCATCAGGAAAGACGCCTTGAACAAGGAAAAGCCGATGGCCGGAAAAACCCTGAACCGCCAGAACGCGCTGACCGTGGTCTGCGCCACGATTCTCGTCGGAACGGAAATTCTCGCCGCTGCGCTGGCCCTTGGCTGGGCCGTCGGCGGGCTGACAGGTTGGGGCGAGGAAGTGACGATGGCGCTGATCGGGATCTCGCTTTTGCTCGGGCTCTATCTCTGCTGGCGCTTCGTCAAGGCCGCCCTCAAGGCCGAGCCGGTCTACGAATAACCGCACAGCCCGGTTGCCCTGGCTATTCTGTTACATTATAACGCCAGGCATGTCGGAACCGACCCCCCGCCTGGCGAGCCCTGCCGCTCCTTTTCCTGCCCGCGATGCGGCACATTCCCATGATCATGCCCATTCGCATGGCCACGACCATCATACCCACGGCCATGATCATCACGAGCACCGGCATGCCCCTGCAACAATTCCGGCCCTGCGTAGGGAGCGGGCCGATCCGCCCCGCCTGTCGCTGATGGCGCTCTCTGCCGGCCAGCGCGTGCTGCTGGCCGTGCCGCCTGTCGCGCTGCTCTGGGCGCTCACCTTCTGGGCCATGCGCGATGGCTGATCCGATTCTCGCCTTCGAGGACCTGACGCTCGGCTATGACAGGCACCCCGCTGTCCACCATCTCGGCGGGCGCATCGCCCCGGGCACGCTGCTGGCGATTGTCGGGCCGAATGGCGGCGGCAAATCCACCCTGCTCAAGGGAATTGCCGGGCGGCTGGCGCCACTGGCCGGGCGGATCGTCAACACGTTTCCGCACATGGCCTACATGCCGCAGGTCGGTGATCTCAGCCGCGATTTTCCGGTTACGGTTTTCGATCTCGCCCTGACGGGCCTCTGCGGTCGCCGGGGCATGTTCGGCCGGATCTCGCGCTCCGAGCGTGAACGCGCCATCGAGGCCATCGGGCTGGTCGGCCTGTCCGGTTTCGAACAGCGCTCGATCCGCACCCTTTCCGGCGGCCAATTGCAGCGGCTGCTTTTCGCACGACTGATGCTGCAGGACGCCCCGCTGATCCTGCTCGACGAACCCTTCACCGCCATCGACCAGCGCACCATCGATGACCTGCTGGAAATCGTCGCGCGCTGGCATGGCGAGGGCCGGACCATCCTCGCCGTCCTGCATGATCTCGAGCTTGTCCGCCGGAACTTCCCGGAAACCTTGCTTCTCGCCCGCGATCCGCTCGGCTGGGGCCCGACCCCGGCAGTCCTGACGCAGGACAGGCTGGAGACCGCGCGGCAGATGGCGGAAGCCTTCGACCGCAGCGCCGCCGAGTGCCACCGGGCGGCCTGACATGCTGTACGACCTGCTGCTGGCCCCTTTCGTCGAATTTCCCTTCATGCGCCGGGCGCTGGTGGGCGGACTCGCGATCTCGCTCGCCGCGGCGCCGATCGGCGTCTTCCTGATGCTGCGCCGGATGAGCCTGATCGGCGATGCGATGGCCCATGCGATCCTGCCGGGGGCAGCACTCGGTTTCCTGATCGGTGGGCTGTCACTGGGCATGATGACGCTCGGTGGCCTCGTCGCCGGCTTCGGCGTGGCCATCGCTTCGGGTTTCGTGTCGCGGACCACTCTCGTCAAGGAAGACATGGCCCTCGCGGCCTTCTACCTCGTCTCGCTGGCCCTCGGCGTCACTCTCATTTCGGCCAGCCGCTCCAATCTCGACCTGCTGGCCCTGCTCTTCGGCTCGATCCTGGCGCTCGATGATCCGACGCTCGTCCTGATCGTCTCCGTCGCCTCTGCCACCTTGATCGCCCTCGCCCTCGGCTATCGCGGCGTGGTGATGGAATGCCTCGACCCCGGCTTTGCCGCTGGCGTCACCCGGTTTGGCTGGGTCTTCCATTTCGGCTTTCTCACCTTCGTGGTGCTGAACCTCGTGGCCGGGTTCCACGCCCTCGGCACCTTGCTCGTCGTCGGCATCATGATGCTTCCCGCCGGGTCGGCACGGCTCTGGACAGATGATGTCTCGACCATGATCGCCATTGCCATCCCCATGGCCATGGCAGCGAATCTCGTCGGCCTTCTGGGCTCCTATCATCTCGGCATGGCCTCCGGGCCGGCCATCATCCTCGTTGCCGGCCTGATCTACGGCGCCTCGCTCGCGCTCGGTCCGCACGGCATCGTGCGGCGCTATTTCCCCCGACGTCACCTCGAAGCCTGAACAATGGAGGGCCACCTTGGCCATGCTCACCCCGCATTTTCGTGATGTTATAACCTCTCGTCGACAGATCCTGGCAGGCGCTCTGGTCCTCGCGATCGGGCCGGGAGTCGCTCTCGCCCAGACTGCACCGAGCAAGCCCCTGGAAGTCGTCACCTCCTTCTCGATCTTGGCCGACCTGACCCGCCAGGTAGCGAAGGAGCGCGCCAATGTCGTTCCGCTGGTCGGGCCCAATGCCGATGCGCATGTCTACCAGGCGAGCCCCGCCGATGCCCGGAAGGTCAAGGATGCCGGGCTGATCGTCGTGAACGGCCTCGGCTTCGAAACCTTCATGCCGCGCCTGATCCGGAGTGCCGGCGCGAAAGCCCCGGTGGTGACTGCGACGGCCGGCATCAAGCCGATCAAGGCCGAGACTGGCCATGGGCATGGGCACAGCCATGGCGCCGGCGACCCGCATGCCTGGCAATCGATCGAAGCGGTGCGGACCTATGTCGCCAATATCCGGGACGGCCTGATCAAGGCTGATCCGGCCGGCGAGGCGGCCTATCGCCGCAATGCCGAGGCCTATCTCGCCGAACTGGCCACGCTGAAGGGTGAACTCGAGACCAGCTTCGCCGCCCTGCCGAAGGACCGCCGCGTGGCCGTGACGAGCCATGACGCCCTCGCCTATTTCGCGCGCGAATTCGGCTTCACGCTCGAGGCGGTGCAGGGCGTCTCGACCGAGGCGGAGCCTTCCGCGAAGGATGTTGCCCGGATCATCCGCCTGACGCGCGAGAAGAAGGCCCGCGCGATCTTCGTCGAAAACATGAACTCGCCGCGAATCGCCGAACAGATCGCCCGGGAGACCGGCGCGAAAATCGGCGGCACGCTATTTTCCGACGCACTGTCCGATGAAAAAGGCCCGGCCCCTACCTACATCGCCATGATGCGCCACAACGCGAAGGTGCTCCTCGAAGCCCTGAAGGCCGAATGACCGTCAGGACTTGAAGCGCCTCGCATTTCGTTTCAAACACGCGACAACGGAAGCGGTCATTGCGGCCGCGCGGAAGAGCCATGAGCACCATGATGACGGACAAGATCCCTGTAACGGTCCTGACGGGCTATCTCGGCGCCGGCAAGACCACCTTGCTCAACCGGATCCTCTCGGAACCGCATGGCAAGAAATACGCAGTGATCGTCAACGAATTCGGCGAGATCGGCATCGACAATGACCTCGTGGTCGGCGCCGATGAGGAAGTCTTCGAGATGAATAACGGGTGCATCTGCTGCACCGTCCGCGGTGACCTGATCCGCATCATCGAGACCCTCATGAAGCGGAAGGGCCGCTTCGACGCAATCATCGTCGAGACGACCGGCCTCGCCGATCCTGCCCCCGTGGCGCAGACTTTCTTCGTCGACCAGGATGTCGGCGAGAAGGCGCGGCTCGATGCCGTGGTCACCGTGGCGGATGCGAAATGGCTGGCCGCGCGGCTGAAGGATGCGCCGGAAGCGAAGAACCAGATCGCCTTCGCCGACGTGATCCTCCTCAACAAGACCGATCTCGTCTCGCCGGAGGAACTGCGCGAGGTCGAGGCGCGCATCCGCGGCATCAACCCCTATGCACGCCTGCACAAGACGCAGAAATGCCAGATCCCGCTGGCCGAAGTGCTCGATCGCGGAGCCTTCGACCTCGAGCGCATCCTCGAGATCGAGCCGGCCTTCCTCGAAGCGGATGATCACCACCACGACCATGACCATGACCACGACCATGAATGCGGGCCGGGCTGCACGCATGACCATCATCACCACGGCCATCACCACCATCACGGCGGGCTGAAGCATTACCATGACGAGGAGATGCAATCGGTCTCGATCGCGCATGAGGGCGATGTCGACCCGGAGAAATTCATGCCGTGGATCAATGATCTGGTGCAGACGGAGGGGCCGAGCATCCTCCGCTCCAAGGGCATCCTCGCTTTCGCGAAGGAACCGAAGCGCTTCGTCTTCCAGGGCGTCCACATGATCCTCGACGGCGATCTCCAGCGCGAATGGAAGCCAGACGAGAAGCGTGTCTCGCGCATCGTCTTCATCGGCCGCAATCTCAACGAGGATGCCCTGCGCCAGGGCTTCCTGTCCTGCGTGGCCTGATGCCGGCCGCGCCTGTCCAGACGCTGGTCGACCGCGTCACCACCCTGGCCTTTGACCGGTTTGTCCTCAAGGCCGGCTTCCTGGGCGACGCGTTGCTCTTCGTCTTTGCCGATGGCGGCATCCAGCTTGGTCGGGAGGCTGCGCCGCTGCGTCCGCATGCCGATGCCATCCTCGTGGCGGCCCATGCCGGCACGCGGCTTATCACCGGTGGCGATGATGGCCGCGCCTTCGAAACCGGCCCGGATGGCCGCACGGTCGAGCTCGGCAACGAGAAGGGCCGCTGGATCGACGCCGTCGCGCTCGGGCCGGATGGCAGCGCCGCCTGGTCGGCGGGGAAAACGGTCACCGTGCGCGACGGCAAGGGCAAGGTGAAGACGCTGGCCGCGCCCTCGACGCCGCAGGGCCTCGCCTTCGCGCCCAAGGGCTTCCGCCTCGCCATCGCCCATATCGACGGGGTAACCTTATGGTTCCCGAACACCGATGCCGAGCCCGAGCGCCTGACCTGGAAGGGCCCGCATCTCGACACAAGCTTCTCGCCCGACAACCGCTTCCTCATCACCTCGATGCAGGAAAACCAGCTCCATGGCTGGCGCCTGGCGGATAAGGGCCATATGCGCATGTCCGGCTATCCGTCCAAGACGCGGTCCTGGTCCTGGTCGCATGACGGGCTCTGGCTTGCGACATCCGGTGCCGAGGCCGCGATCATCTGGCCCTTCGCCAAGGAGGGCCCGACAGGGAAGGCCCCCAGGGAATGCGGGATCCGCCCGGCCAAGGTGACCGCCGTTTCCTTCCATCCGCGCGCGCTGGTTCTCGCCATCGGCTACGAGGATGGCTGGGTGCTGCTGGTCCGGCTGACCGACGCCTCGGAGCTGCTGGTCCGCGCCGGCGGTGACGGAACCCCGATCACCGCCCTTGGCTGGGACCGCGACGGCAAGCGCCTCGCTTTCGGCTCGGAGAGCGGTGGCGCCGGGCTGCTGGCCCTGCCGGTGTGACATGGCTTTGTTCTCCGGCCCCTTCCGGAAGAAGCCGCCGCGCGATGCCGAAGCGCTGGAACGGGTCCGGGGCTGGTGCCTGTCGGTGCTCGGCAGCGAGGCCGATCTCACGATTTCCGAGGTCGAATGTGCCGACCCCGCCTGCCCGGGTCTCGAGACCTTCATTCTGGTGATGCGCCCGGGCGAAGCGACACAGGCCGCCAAGGTTCGCAAACCCTTGGCCGCGATCACTGAGACCGATATTCGCGAGGCGCTGCATTACCTCTGAGGAAAGGAACCACCATGTCGAAGGCGCCCCCCGTCAACATCCGCAGGCTGGGCCCGGATGATGCTTCCGCCTTCCGGGTCCTGCGCCTGCGCGGCCTGACCGACCACCCCGACGCTTTCACCTCCACCGCGAAGGACTGGGACCTGCCGCTCGAGGCCTATATCGAGCGGATCGAGGCCGGCCATGTCATCGGCGCCTTTGAACCCGCAAGCGGCGAACTGCTCGGCCATGTCTTTCTGCCGACCCATCTGGCAACCGGCATAAAGACCCGCCACAAATGCGAGGTCTGGTCTGTCTACGTTGTTCCGGAGGCGCGTGGCAGGGGCATCGCCGAAGCCATGCTGACCCATGTCATCGCCCTCGCGCGCAGCCTCGGCTTTTCCTGGTTGAAACTGCAGGTCGGCGAGCACAATGCGCCGGCACGGCAGACCTATGAGCGACTGGGCTTCGAGGTCTATGGCCGGGAGGAGGACTATCTCCGTCTCCCGGATGGCCGTTCGATCAACGAATTGATGATGCAGCTCCGATTGTAAGCCAGCTCATAAAATTGATCACAAAAAAAGGCGGGCCGAAGCCCGCCTTCATCTTTAGCGGACGAGGATGTTCCGGAACTGCCAGGGATCGGAATGATCCACATCCTCCGGGAACAGCTTCTCGCGGCCGTCAGTCGGCTTCCAATCGGTGTAGAAGCCACGCACCGGACCGAGATACGGGAACTGCACTTCGAGGCAGCGCTTGTAGTCCATCTCGTCGGCCTCGACGATGCCGGCATTCGGATTCTCGAGCGCCCAGACCATGCCGGCCAGCACAGCCGAAGTCACCTGCATGCCGGTTGCATTCTGATACGGCGCGATCTGCCGGGTCTCCTCGACCGAGAGCTGCGAGCCATACCAATAGGCATTCCGGGAATGGCCGAACAGCAGCACGCCAAGTTCGTCGATGCCGTCGACAATCTCATGCTCGTCAAGAATATGGTGCTTTTCCTGAAGGTTACCACCATTTCCGAACAGCTCGTGCAGCGAGAGCACCGCGTCATTCGCCGGGTGATAGGCGTAATGGCAGGTCGGCCGGAAAACAGCCTTCCCCGAACCGTCGCGCACCGTGAAGAAATCGGCGATGGAGATCGACTCGTTATGCGTCACGAGGAAGCCATACTGGGCGCCAAGCGTCGGGCACCAACTCCGCACGCGCGTATTTGCACCCGGCTGCAGGAGATAGATCGCTGCGCCGCAGCCGCTTTCATGGGTGCGGCCATTCTCGGGCATCCACTTCTCGTGCGTACCCCAGCCGAGTTCCGCCGGCTGCATCCCTTCCGAGAGGAAGCCCTCGACTGACCAGGTGTTCACAAACACATTTGCCGGCTTCGGATTTTTGGCGCGCTGCGTATCGCGCTCGGCAATATGCACACCCTTGACGCCGGCCTTCTGCATGAGCTGTGCCCAGCCATCGCGCGTTGTCGGCTCCTCGAAATCGAGGCCCATATCGGAGGCGATGTTGACCAGCGCCTGCTTCACGAACCAGGAAACCATGCCCGGATTGGCGCCACAGCAGGAGACCGCTGTCGTGCCGCCAGGATTCCGGCGCTTCGCCGCCAGCACGGTTTCGCGCAAGGCATAATTCGAGCGCGCCGCCGCACCACCCGAATTGTCCCAGTAGAAGCCCAGCCACGGCTCGACAACGGTATCGATGTAAAGGACACCGATCTCGCGGCAGAATTCCATGATGTCCAGCGACGAGGTGTCGACCGAAAGGTTGACGCAGAAGCCCTGGCCCTCCCCCTTGGTGAGCAGCGGCTTGAGCATGTCGGGGTAATTCTCGCGCGTCACTGCCGCCTGCATGTAGGTGATCCCGCGCTCGTCCAGCAGCCGCCGGTCCGAATCATCCGGATCGATCACCACGAAACGGGAGCGATCGAACTTAAAATGCCGCTCGATCAGCGGCAGGGTGCCGCGTCCGATGGAGCCGAAACCGATCATCACGATCGGGCCGGAAATTGTGCCGTGAACTGGCCAGTCGGTCATGGTCGCGGGTCTTTCCTGATGCATGATCAAAAGAAGGGAACGCTCCGCCTAATGCGGAGCGGGAAGGCCCTCGTCAAGGGCCGAAACGCCGGCCTGCGGATCAGGCGGCCCGTCGATGGCTCACCTGGCGCTCCATCGAAACCAGCGGGATCGCACCGGTCGGCAAAACGAGGCCCCGCGCGCCGGCCAAAGCGCCCGGCTCGAGTTCGAGGGCGAGGAACCGCGCCGGATCGACCGGACCGGGAAGGTCCAGCCCGGCGGCGAGAGACCGATCGAAGCCAAACTTCTGATAGTAGGGCGCATCCCCGACGAGGATCACGCCCTGATGGCCGATCATCGAGGCCCGGGAGAGGCCGTGCCGGATCATCTCGCCGCCGAGGCCGAGGCTACGGAACAGCGGGTCCACGGCAATCGGGCCCAGCATGAGCGCGGGGCGGCCACCGGCATTCACATGCCAGAAGCGCAAAGTGGCGATCACACGATCATCCGCGCGCGCGACGAAGGACAGGCCATCCGCCGCCAGGCGCCCCTCGCGCAGCCGCTCGCAGGTCTTTGCGCGACGATTCGGGCCGAAAGCCCGATCAAGAAGCGCCTCGCGGGCGGGGATGTCGAACAGTTTCTCGGTATCGATAAAGGTCATGGGATGGTCCTCCCTGGCGGAAGCTCCGCCATTGCAAGAGAGAACCCTCGCACCATGAGCGCGGGGATGCCGCGCTCACGCCGAACGGGAGATGATGAGGTGGGGTCAGATGACGATCTGGCGCAGGCCGGTCATGCCGTTGAAGTTCTGCGACGAATAGGTGGTCGTATAGGCGCCTGTTCCCTCGATCAGCACCTTGTCGCCGATCTCGAGGCTGAACGGGAGCAGATACGGCTCCTTCTCGTACATCACATCCGCCGAATCGCAGGTCGGCCCGGCGAGCACGCAGGGAATGAGCTCATCGCCATCCCGCGGGGTGCGGATCGGATAACGGATCGCCTCATCCATGGTCTCGGCCAGCCCGTGGAACTTGCCGATATCCAGATAGACCCATCGGAGATCCGAGGGATCATCGGACTTGTTCGAGACGAGAACAACCTCGGCCTCGATGATACCGGCATTGCCCACCATGCCGCGGCCCGGCTCGATGATCGTTTCCGGGATGCGGTTCCCGAAATGCGCGCGCAGGGCGGCGAAGATCGCCTGGCCGTAGGCCTTTACGGCCGGAACGTCCTTGAGATACTTCGTCGGGAAACCACCGCCGAGATTGACCATCGACAGCACGATGCCGCGCTCCGCCATCTCGCGGAAGATCGACGCCGCCGAGGCAAGCGCGCGGTTCCACATCAGCGGGTTGCGCTGCTGCGAGCCGACATGGAACGACACGCCATGCGCCACAAGGCCAAGGCGATGGGCCAGTTCGAGCACGCGCGGCGCCATTTCCGGCACGCAGCCGAACTTCCGCGAGAGCGGCCATTCCGCGCCTTCACCGTCGCAGAGGATGCGGCAGAACACCTTCGAACCAGGCGCGGCACGGGCGATCTTCTCGACCTCCGCTTCGCAATCCACGGCGAAAAGGCGCACGCCACGCTCATAGGCCCGCGCGATGTCGCGTTCCTTCTTGATCGTGTTGCCGAAGGAAATCCGCTCCGCCGTGGCACCGGCCGCGAGCACCATCTCGATCTCGCCGATCGAGGCCGTGTCGAAGCACGAGCCGAGCTTGGTCAGCAACTCCAGGACTTCCGGAGCCGGATTGGCCTTCACGGCATAGAAGACGCGCGTATCCGGCAAGGCGCCGGCAAACGCATTGTAATTGTCGCGGACGACATCGAGATCGATGATGAGGCGCGGACCTTCATCACGACGGGTCCGCAGGAACTCGCGAATGCGATCAGTCATGGCAGCATCCCCTTCTTGCGGGCTTCAACCCGCCTGGGCGATGAACACTTGGGACGCATGTCGCGAGCAGGCCGCATGGTGGAAACGCGGCAAGCACGGTCAATGAATCCCGTGCCGTGCGGAAACCGGAGAGGTTCCGTTACGGCGGTGACGCTGCGCCGTTGGACGACTTTGCCGCGCTGCCATCCGGACGGACGGGCACCGCATCAAAGAAGCCATCGTTTGGAAGGGGAATACCCGACCGCACGCCCGGCAAGATGGACAAGCCTCTTCAGTTCGCCGGACTTGGAACCCGGCTGAGACCAAAAAAGCCCGCTCCGTCGTTGCTTTGAGCTGCGTCACCCGCTTCGGGCGGGGCCGCCGGTTCGCCTCCGGCTACTGGTCCGTTCTTCAGGGCCCGGTGAAATTCACCGACCCCAACGACTGGCGTTTTTCCGGCCTCTTGTCCGGAGATCCGCCGACCAGCACGCAACCACAGGCACGTGCGAAATTGGGCAAGCGCTGTATAGGTCCAATGTTCCGGCGTTGCAAGAAAAACCGGACCCATGCGGAGAAAATTTTTCCGCAGGGCTTAACGCTTTTCGGCAGGCCGCCAGCGGGCAAGCCGCAGGGCGTTCAGCGCGACGGAAATCGACGAAAGCGCCATGGCTGCGCCGGCAATCGCCGGCGAGAGATGACCGAGGACCGCGAGCGGAATCGCTACCGCGTTGAACACGAAAGCGAGGAACAGGTTCTCGCCGATTCCCCGCCGCACCCGCCGCGCCAGAACCACGAATCGCCCGACCAGCCGGGGGTCCGGCCGCGCGAGAATCACCGAGGCTGCGCCCTTGGCCACTTCGGTGCCCGTGCCCATCGCAAAGCCCACGGCTACGGCCTGCAGCGCCGGCCCGTCATTCAGCCCGTCGCCCACAAAGCCGATGACCCGGCCCTCCCCGATCCGCGCCTGCAGCCAGGCGAGCTTGTCCTCCGGTTTCATGGCGCCGAGCGCCAGGTCGATCCCGAGCTGGGCGGCAACCCGGTCGACCACTTCCTGCCGGTCACCCGACAGCATAACGGTCTCCAGCCCCTCCGCCCGCAACATCGCGATGGCCTCGCCTGATTCGGGCCGGATCGAATCACCGGCCACAAAGATCGCGCGTGCGGCGCCATCGACGCTGAGGAAGCTGTTCGGCTGCGCCTTGTCCGCTTCCGGCATGGCGGCACGCAACATGTCGAAACCGCCGGCGCCCCCCTGCTGGACAAAGGCCAGCGAACCGAGCCGGACCGCCTTGCCGTCAACGTGGCCACTGAGGCCGCCCCCGACTTCGGCCTGCCAGTTTTCGACAGCCGGCACAGCAAGCTGGCGCGCATCGGCAGCTTTCCTGAGCGCGAGATCGAGCGGATGGTCCGAGCGTTCTGCCAGGGCGGCAGCCAGGATGAGGGCGGCATTGACCTCGCCTTCCGCATGGATGGCCAGCAATTCCGGCTGCCCGCGGGTCAGCGTGCCGGTTTTGTCGAAAGCGATGGCATCGATGCGGGCTCCCGGGTCGAACGCTCCTTGATCGACGACGATCAGGCCGAGCCGCGCACCGGCACGGCGCCCGGCCATCAGCGCGATCGGCGTGGCAAGGCCGAGGGCGCAGGGGCAGGCTACGACCAGCACGGAAGCGGCGATGATGGCGGCACGCTCGAACCCGACACCCTGCACGAGCCAGAGCACGAAAGCCGACGCCGCGATGACGAGCACCGCCGGCACGAAGATGCGGGTGACAAGGTCGATCAGCGGCACACGCCCCGAAGCGCCGGAGCCCGCATCCTCGATCAGCCTGGCCAGCCGGGCGATCCGCGTCTCGTCCTCCACCGCCTCGACCTGCAAGGCGAGAGCACCGCCACTGACAACCGCGCCGGCCTGGACCCGCTCGCCCAGCCCGCGCCGGATCGGCAGGCTCTCTCCGGTCAGGCTGGATTCATCGAGAAACGCCACGCCGTCGACAATCTTGCCATCGACGGGCGACATCCCGCCCGGCCGGACCAGAACCACCATGCCGGGGCGAACCTCGCGTCGGGGGATCACCCTGGAAACGCCGCCATCCCGGATCTCGACCTGCTCGGGGATCAGCGCCTCCAGCGCGCCGAGGGCTGCCCCGGCCTCGCGCTTGGCGAGTTGCTCAACCAGCTTGCCGGCCAGCACGAAGGCGATGACCGCGACGCTCCCCTCGAAATAGAGCGGCACACCATGCCCGGCCGACCCGTCGAACAGGTGCCAGAGGCTGAGCAGGAATGCCGCGCTCGTGCCGAGGACAACCAGCACATCCATGGTTGCCGTTCGCCCGCGCACCGCGCGCCAGGCCTGCCGGTAGAAGGGCCATGCGCCGAAGGTCTGCACCAGCGTGGCGAGGCCCAGTTGCCAGAAGGGCGGAATCCAGTGATGTCCGTCCCCCGTCAGCGTCTCCAGCACCATGGCGATGCCGAACGGCAGGAAAGCAGCGAGGGAAACCGCTGCCCTGAGAAAAAGCCAGCGTGCCTCTGCCCGCGCCTCGGCCTCCCGGAGGTCGCGCGCACGCCGGCGCTCGTCCAGCGAGCCGCCTCTGGGAAAGGCCCGGTATCCGGCAGCCTCGATCGCCCCCACGGCCCGGCGCGTCGCTTCGTCTTCCCCCAGCGCATCCCCCGGTGTCAGCACGACGCGGTCGGCAGCAAGGTCGACAGCGATCGATGCAAACCCGCCATCCCGCTCCAGCATCCGCTCGATCCGTTGCGCACAGGCAGCGCACGTCATTCCGCCGACATCGAGAGAAAAAGCCGGCTTTGTCATCGTCTTGTCATCGAATTGTGTCGTTCCGTTGGGAGATCCTCTGGTATTTAGCCAGAGTATCGGCGAAACGAAAGCCAACGGCCTTGGGCTTGTTCAAGGCCTTCGAATAGGTTCCGGGGAAACCGGACCGAGGGGGCGCGGCATGAAGCATCCTGGACGCAAGTCGATCGGGTTCCAGCTTGTCCTTGCTGCACGGCTGCACCGGACGCGGATGGCGACACTGCTGGGCGAGATCGGCCTCTTCCCCGGCCAGGAACAGGCGCTGCAGATCCTTGCGCAGAACCGTGACGGCATGTCGATGGGCGACCTTTCGCGCACGCTGCATGTCCGGCCACCCACCGCATCGAAAACCATCGCCCGGCTTGCAGCACAGGGCCTCGTCGAACGCGAGGCCAAATCGGCCGATGGCCGGGTCGTGCGCGTGCGGCTGACCGAAGCGGGCATCGACAAGCTCGAGAAAATCGACGCTGCAACCCTCCAGCTCGAAGGCGAGATCTCCGACATCTTCGACAGCAAGGAAGCCAAGCGCCTGCGCAAGTCCTTGCGGCGCATCACCCGGCAATTGGGAGATCAGCTCGATCCCGAGCAGGAGGCCGAGGCCCTGGCGGATGACGAGGCGGACGACGCCGAGTAATCCCTTCCGCAGGGTGAAATCCTGCCGCTCCCGGTTGAATTGTCATTCCTGTCAGGCTCTAGTGGAGCCAACGCCGCCAGCATGAATGGCGGACAGAGCATTCAAGGGAGAGTTCGGGTGTCCGATTTTGAAATCCTGATGACCGGCCCGGTCATGGCCTTGATCCGGGAAGGTCTCGAGGCGCGGTTTACCGTGCACAAGCTGCACGAGATCGCGGACAAGGAAGCCTTCTTTGCCAGCCATCGCGAGAAGATCCGCGGCATGGTCGGCGGGTCTGGCCATGGCAAGATTGACGGCACGCTGATGCAGCGTTTTCCCAATCTCGGCATCGTCGGCAATTTCGGCGTTGGCTATGACAGTGTCGATGCCGCCTGGGCCGGGAAGAACGGAATCGTCGTCACCAACACACCGGATGTCCTGACCGACGAGGTGGCCGATCTGGCCCTCGGCCTGCTCATCGCCACGATCCGCCGCCTGCCGCAGGCCGATCGCTATCTCCGCGACGGACGCTGGGTCAAGGACGGGCCCTTCCCGCTGACAGCCTCGCTGCGCGAGAAGACGATGGGCATCCTCGGCCTCGGCCGGATCGGCTCTGCCATCGCGCAGCGCGCAGCCGCCTTCGGGCTGACCCTTGCCTATCACAGCCGCAACCCGAAGCCGGAAATCCCCTATCGCTACTATGGCGATCTGGTCGAGATGGCACGGGATGTCGACATCCTGATGGTTATCGCCCCGGGCGGCCCGGGCACGAAGGGCATCGTGAGCCGGGCGGTGATGGAAGCCCTCGGGCCGGCCGGAACGTTGATCAATGTCGCCCGTGGCACGCTGGTCGACGAGCCGGCCATGGTGGAACTGCTCGCTTCCGGCAAGCTGGGCGCGGCGGGGCTCGATGTCTTCGAGAATGAACCACATGTGCCGGAGGCCCTGTTCGGGATGGAGAATGTCGTGCTGCTGCCGCATGTCGGCTCGGGCTCGCACTACACCCGGAACAAGATGGGCCAGCTGGTTGTCGACAACATCATCAGCTTCTCGGAAGGCAAGGGCCCGTTGACCCCGGTGCCCGAGACGCCCTGGCCGATCAGGCGCTGACGAAAAAGGGGAGCCGGCGGCTCCCCTTTTTGTCTCGCTCAGGCGATCTGGCCGCCGAGTTCGTCCTCGATATGCACCTTGAGGATCTCGTCGAAGGTCGCCTCCGCCCGGAAGCCGAGGGCCGTGGCCCGCTTCGCATCGAAATTCCTCGGCCACCCCGCGACAATCTTCTCGATCACCGGATCGGGCTGGCGCAGGATGCGCGCCACGACCTTCTCGCCGCCAATGCGCCGCAAGGCCTCGATCTGCTCGCCAACCGTGCAGGAGAGGCCCGGCATCGTCAGGTTGCGCCTCGGGCCGACCTTGGCCGTATCGATCGTCGCGGCATGGACTAGAAACCCGACCGCGGCGCGCGGCGAGGCATGCCAGTGCCGAACCTCCTCGGAGACCGGCAGCACCGCTTCCTTCCCCGCCAGCGGCTCGCGGCAGATATTGGAAAAGAAGCCCGAGGCGGCCTTGTTGGGCAGGCCGGGCCGCACGCAGATCGTCGGCAGACGGATGCCGATGCCGTCGAAAAACCCCTTCCGTGTGTAATCCGCCAGCAGCAGCTCGCCGATGGTCTTCTGCGTGCCATAGCTGGTCAGCGGCGTGTTCAAGAACTCGTCGCCGATGGCCTCCGGGAAGGGCGCGCCGAAGACCGCGATCGACGAGGTGAAGACGACGCGCGGGCGATAGCCGTCGCCGATCCGCCGGATGGCATCGAACAGCATCCGCGTGCCGTCGAGGTTGATCCGGTAGCCCTTTTCGAAATCCGCCTCCGCTTCTCCGGAAACAATGGCTGCGAGATGGAAGATCAGGTCCGGCCGCGAGGCCACGAGGCGCTCGGCCCCGCCCGGCAGGGAAAAATCAGAGGCGAGGCATTCCACCTGGAATGGCGCCGTCTTGGGCGCCTGCGGCATGACGATATCGTGCAGCACCACACGGCTGACGGGGATGCCGCCGAGGCGCCCTTCCCGGGCGAGCCGTTCGACGAGCTTCCGTCCAACCATCCCGGCGCCGCCGAGGATCAGGATCTTCATAGCGCAAAGCCTCCATCCGCAAGGTGAATCTGGCCGGTCGTGTAGCTGGCTTCATCCGAGCCGAGATAGACCGCCAGCATGGCGATCTCTTCCGCCGTCCCGAGCCGGCCCATCGGCTGGCGATCGATGAAAGCCTGCCGCACCGCATCAATGCTCTGGCCGCTGGCCTTGGCCTGGTCAGCGATGCGCTGGTCCAGCGACGGCGACTGGATCGTGCCCGGGCAGATCGCATTGGCACGAATGCCCTTCTTGATGAAATCCGCCGCGACAGCCTTGGTCAGGCCAATCACCGCAGCCTTGGTCGCCCCGTAGACATAGCGGTTGGGAATGCCGCGCACCGAACCGGCGCCCGAGGCGATGTTGACGATGGAACCCCGCCCCTTTTCCAGCATGCCCGGCAGGAAGGCCTTCGTCATGCGGTGCATCGACTTCACGTTGAGATTGAAGGAGAACTCCCAATCCTTGTCATCGCAGTCGAGGATGGTGCCATGGTGCACGAAGCCGGCAGCATTGACGAGGATATCGATCGGCCCGACCTTTTCCGCAAAGCGGGCCACCGCCTTGTCGCTCAGGACATCGAGCTTCATCTTCCGCGCCCGCGGGATCGCATCGAGCGCCGCCCGGTTGATGTCGGTAGCGAAGACCTTCGCGCCTTCAGCCGCGAAAGCCATGGCAATGGCCTGCCCGATCCCGGCCCCCGCTGCGGTGACGACCGCAACCTTACCCTTCAAACGCCCTGCCATATGTCTTCCTCCTACCGGTCCTTGAAGAAGGACTCGAGGCGAGCCTTCTGGTGGCCGTTGCTGTCGAAATTGTCGGGATCGAGCCAGGCTTCATAGCCGGCGCGCAGGGCCGGCCATTCCGGGTCGATCATCGAATACCACGCGGTATCGCGGTTCTCGCCCTTGGCCACCATGTGCTGGCGGAAAAGACCCTCATAGGTGAACCCGAACCGCAGGGCGGCGCGCTTCGAGGGTTCGTTCCGGTCATTGCACTTCCATTCGAAGCGTCGGTAGCCGAGTTCGTCGAACGCGTAGGCGGCGAACAGGAACAGCGCTTCGGTGGCCACCCGGCTCCGGGCCATGGCCGGTCCCCAGAGGATCGACCCGATCTCGATCACGCCATGGGCGGGGTCGATCCGCATCAGCGTCTGCCGGCCCTCGACCCGGCCGGTCGCCTTGTCGATCACGGCGAAGAACAGCGGATCCTGCGAGGCTGCCCGCCCTTCGAGCCATGTCTGGAACGCGGCGCGCTCCATCGGCGCCTCGAAGAGATAGCGATGGCGCTCCTCCGCACCGGGCGCCATCGAGGCGGCGAAGAGCTGGTCACCATGCCGCGCGGCATCGAGCGGCTCCAGCCGGCAATAGCGCCCCTCGAGGACGCGCCGTTCCGGCAGCGGGCGCGGTGTCCAGCGGGCAAGGTCGTTCATGATGTCAGCCCTGGTTCTTGAGGAAGGATGACCTCGAGCGTCTCGCCGGGTCGAAGTTCGGCCCGGAGTGCCGCGGCAATCGCCTCGCCCTCCTGGCGCCACGCGTCGAAATCGGCCGGGCTCGCGAAGGCGGAAGCCTTGGGATCCTCCTCGTCATAGATCGAATCGAACGCGTCCATCCAGTCCTCGATCCGGTCCGCCAGCGCCTCGCTGAACCCCGCTTCCTCCGCTCCGATCGCGTCGAAGGTGCCGTCCCCCGGATCGCGGAGCCACAAGCCGGATTGCCCGAGCCATTCCGGCATCAGCCGGAACTGGCGCGGAAGCCTGTCGGACTTGCCGGCCATGGCTCAGTGGTTGTCTCGCGGCGTGCCGTGCGTGCGCACGATGCGCTTGTACTTGACAGCAGGCTTGAGAACCATGCCCTCGGCCAGGCCGCCCACCAGTTTGCGCTGGATGTCCTGCCAGGGCGACTGGCTGCGCGGATACTTGTAGCCACCATTGGCGGCAAGCTCGGCGCGACGGCGATCGTATTCCTCTTTCGAGATGAGGATATCGGCCGAGCGCTTGTTGAGATCGATCCGCACACGGTCTCCGGAACGGAGGATGGCGAGGCCGCCACCGATGGCCGCTTCGGGCGTCGCATTGAGGATCGACGGCGAACCCGACGTGCCCGATTGCCGGCCATCACCGATGCAGGGCAAGGCGGTGATGCCCTTCTTGATGAGGTAGGCCGGTGGCCGCATGTTCACGACCTCGGCCGCGCCAGGATAGCCGATGGGACCGGTCCCGCGCATGAAGAGCACGGCATCCTCGCCCATCTTCAGGACCGGATCGTCGATCCGGTGATGATAATCCTCCGGCCCGTCAAACACGAAGGCCGTGCCTTCGAAGGCCATCGGATCCTTCGGATTCTCGAGATAGCGCTTGCGGAACTCCTCCGAGATCACGCTGGTCTTCATGATCGCGCTGTCGAACAGGTTACCGGACAGGTTGAGGAAGCCCGATTTCGCCCGCAGCGGCTGCTTGAACGGCTTGATCACGTTCCGGTCGGAGGCGAACCGGCCCTTGTTGTTCGCACCGAAGGTCTTGCCGTTGACCGTGAGCGCATCCTCATGGATCAGGCCCTCGGCGATCAGCTCGGCCGCCACTGCCGGCACGCCGCCGGCACGGTGATATTCCTCGGCGAGATATTCGCCGGCCGGCTGCAGGTTGACGATGAGCGGCACCTCGTAGCCGATCTTTTCCCAATCACCGTTATCCAGCGGAACGCCGAGATGGCGGGCGATGGCATTGAGATGGATCGGCGCATTGGTCGAGCCGCCGATGGCGGAATTGACCCGGATCGCGTTCTCGAAAGCCTTGCGCGTCATGATCTTCGACGGCTTCAAATCTTCCCAGACCATCTCGACGATGCGCTTGCCGGTCTCGTACGCCACCTGCTGGCGCTCGCGATAGGGCGCGGGAATCGAAGCGGAACCGGGCAGCGACATGCCCAGTGCCTCGGCGAGGCTGTTCATGGTCGAGGCCGTGCCCATGGTGTTGCAATGCCCGGTCGACGGCGCCGAGGAGGCGACGAGTTCCACGAACTGCTCGTAATTGATCTCGCCCGCCGCCATCATGTTGCGGGCCTTCCAGACGATCGTGCCGGAGCCGGTCCGCTCGCCCTTGAACCAGCCATTGAGCATCGGGCCGGCATTGATCGAGATGGCCGGGATATCCACCGTGGCCGCTGCCATCAGGCAGGCGGGCGTGGTCTTGTCGCAGCCGGTTGTCAGCACGACGCCGTCAATCGGATAGCCGTAGAGGATCTCGACAAGGCCGAGATAGGCGAGGTTGCGGTCGAGCGTCGCCGAGGGCCGCTTGCCGGTTTCCTGGATCGGATGGACAGGGAATTCGAGCGCGATGCCCCCGGCCTCGCGGATACCCTCGCGGATACGCTCCGCCAGAACGATGTGGTGGCGGTTGCAGGGGGAGAGGTCGGAACCCGTCTGCGCGATGCCGATGATCGGCTTGCCGGATTGCAGTTCCTCGCGGGTCAGGCCGTAATTCAGGTAACGCTCGAGATACAGCGCGGTCATGTCGGGGTTGGAGGGATTGTCGAACCAGTCCCGCGATCTCAGCCGCGCGATCTTCGCCTTGGTGGGTTTCTTCGCCATCTCCGAGCCTCCCATGGCAGCAGGTTCTTCCCTGCCGCGCCGACACGGCCGGCAATATCGCCGGCCGTTATCGTATGATGATTGATCTTGATCGCAAGATCGCTCACGATGACGGCAAAAATCAAGCACGTCCCGACGGGATGGTGCAGATATTTTCTGGGGCCCGGAAACAGGAAACCGCCATGCTCGACATCGTGCCGTCCTTCGCCCGCATCGGCGAGGAAAATGCCTTCGCCGTTCTCGCCCGCGCCACGGAACTGGCGCGCCAGGGCCGCGACATCATCAATCTCGGGATCGGCCAGCCCGATTTTCCCACCCCGCCGCATATCGTCGAGGCCGCCATCAAGGCGCTGCGGGACGGACACCACGGCTATACGCCCGCCACCGGCATCCTGCCCTGCCGCGAGGCTGTCGCCGCGGATCTCCATCGCCGCTTCGGCGCCACGGTCTCGCCCGACCGGGTGATGATCGTGCCCGGCGGCAAGGTGACGATGTATATGGCGATCACGATGTTCGGCGAGCCGGGCGTCGAGATCCTCTATCCGGATCCCGGCTTCCCGATCTATCGGTCGATGATCGAGTTTACCGGCGCCGCTCCGGTGCCGGTGCCGATCCGCGAGGAGAACGGCTTCGCCTTCTCGGCCGAGGAAACCCTGGGCCTCATTACCCCGCGCACGCGCCTGCTGATCATCAACTCCCCCGCCAACCCGACCGGCGGCGTCACGCCGCGGGCCGAGATCGACAAGCTCATCGCCGGCCTCGCCCGGTTCCCGCGTGTGGCGATCATGTCGGACGAGATCTATGACCAGATGACCTATGACGGCGAGGAACATGTCACGCTCCTGAGCTATCCCGAGATCCGCGACCGCCTGATCCTGCTCAATGGCTGGTCGAAGACCTACGCCATGACGGGTTGGCGGATGGGCTGGTCGGTCTGGCCGGAAGCGGCCTACGAGGCAGCGCGCAAGCTCGCGGTCAATTCCTATTCCTGCGTCAATGCCCCGGCGCAATGGGCCGGAATCGCCGCGCTGACCGGCCCGCAGGATGCCGTGGCCTCGATGCTGGCCGAATTCGACCGCCGTCGGAAGGCCGTCGTGGCCGGGCTCAATTCCCTGCCTAATGTCACTTGCCTGACACCGAAGGGGGCCTTCTATGCCTATCCTAATGTCAAGGCGACGGGCTGGAAGGCCAAGAAGCTCGCCGCGCAATTGCTGGAGGAAGCGGGGGTCGCCACGATCGGCGGGCCCGATTTCGGGGTTCATGGCGAGGGCTATATCCGGCTCTCCTATGCCAATTCGCTCGAGAATATCGAGCGTGCGCTTGCGCGGATGCAGCAATTCCTGGAAACCGTCCGTCCGCCTGCCTGACGGGATGACAGGGCTGCCGCGAGACCGACCGGAGGAACGATGAGCGAGTTTTTCGATTCGGTGGAGACCCGTGCCCCGGAGATACGGGAACTCGGCCTACTGGGAGATCTGCGCGATCTCCTGGCCTGGGCCCGGCCGGCTGCCCCGCATCTCGACCGCCAACTCGCCGGGATCGATCTCGCCAGCCTGACCGACAGGGCCGCCCTCGCGCAGATCCCGGTTCTGAGGAAGGGCGACCTGCTCGGCATGCAGGCAGTGGCCCCGCCCTTTGCCGGGCTGACCACCACGCCGCCGGGCCAGTTGAAGCGGCTGCTCATGTCACCCGGGCCGATCTTCGACCCCGAAGGCTATGCCGCCGATTGGTGGGGCGCCGGCCGGGCGCTGTTCGCCGCCGGCTTCCGCAAGGGCGATATCGTCCTGAACACGTTCAGCTATCACTTCACGCCGGGCGCCCATATCATGGAATCCGGCGCGCATGCCGTCGGCTGCGCCGTGATCCCCGCTGGCCCCGGCCAGACCGAGATGCAGATCGAAGCCATCGCGGCGCTGAAACCGAATGCCTATTGCGGCACACCGGATTTCCTCAAGATCCTGCTCGAAAAGGCCGAGGAGGCCGGCAAGCCGGCACTTTCGCTCCGCAAGGCGCTGGTTTCCGGCGCGGCCTTCCCGCCGAGCCTCCAGCAGGCCATCGCGGCGAAGGGTGTCGAGGCCTATCAGGCCTATGCGACGGCCGATCTCGGCATCATCGCCTACGAAACGCCGGCCCGCGCCGGCCTCGTCATCAACGAGGGCATCCTTGTCGAGATTGTCCGCCCGGGTTCGAATGATCCGGTGGCGGATGGCGAGGTCGGCGAGATTGTCGTCACCCGCCTGAACCGCGACTATCCGCTGCTGCGCTTCGGCACCGGCGACCTCTCGAAAATCCTCGACGGCGCCTCGCCCTGCGGCCGCACCAATCGCCGCCTCGCCGGCTGGATGGGCCGGGCCGACCAGCGCACCAAGGTCAAGGGCATGTTCGTCGATCCCGCCCAGGTCGATGCCGTTGCAAGGAAGCATCCCGGCCTTGGCCGCATGCGCCTCGTCGTCCGGCGCGAGAATGAACAGGACACCATGGTTCTGCGCGTGGAGACGGCACAATTCGGTGAGGATCTCGCGGGAACCATCGGCGAGGCGCTGCGTGCGGCGACCAACCTGAAGGGCGATGTCGAGCTCGTACCGCTCGGCTCGCTCCCGAATGACGGCAAGGTCATCGCGGATGAACGCCCCGTCGGCTGAGTTTCCGATCCGGGAATCCGCTGCACTGCGAGAAGCCCCTTAACAAATCCCCGCATCGCGTTATGTGATGCAGCCATGAACAAAGCTGTGATCCTGCCTGCCGCCACGGCCAACGAGGCCGAGATGCGCCGCGTCCGCCTTCCCGAAGGCCACCCGCCTGTCCGCAAGGGCAAGGTCGGCGTGCTCCTGCTCAACCTCGGAACGCCGGACGGGACCGACTACTGGTCGATGCGGCGCTATCTGAAGCAGTTTCTCTCCGATCGCCGCGTGATCGAGGTGCCGCGCCTGCTCTGGTGGCCGCTGCTCAACCTCATCATCCTGACGACGCGCCCCGGCCGCAAGGGCAAGGATTACGCCACGATCTGGAATAACGAGCGCAATGAAGGCCCGCTGAAGACGATCACGCGCGAGCAGGCCGAACAGCTGGCCGGCCGGTTCGGCGGCGAGGACAGGGTCATCGTCGATTTCGCGATGCGCTACCAGAACCCGAGCACCGAAAGCCGGATCCAGGCCCTGAAGGACCAGGGCTGCGACCGCATCCTCTTTGTGCCGCTTTACCCGCATTACGCCGCAGCCACCACCGCGACGGCTTGTGACGAGGCCTTCCGCGCCCTGATGAAGATGCGCTGGCAGCCGGCAGTGCGCGTCGCCCCGGCTTATGCCGACGAGCCGGTCTATATCGAGGCGCTGGCGAAATCCGTGCGCGACCATCTCGCCACGCTCGACTGGGAACCGGAAGTGCTGGTAGCTACCTTCCACGGCATGCCGCAGAAATATCTCGAGAAGGGCGATCCCTACCATTGCGAATGCCAGAAGACCGGTCGTCTCCTGCGCGAGGCTCTCGGCTGGGAAAAGGACCGCTTCCGCATCACCTTCCAGTCTCGCTTCGGCAATGACCCCTGGCTCCAGCCCTATACCGACGAGACCGTGAAGGCGCTTGCCGAATCCGGCGTGAAGAAGCTGGCGCTGGTCGCGCCCGGCTTCTCCGCCGACTGCCTCGAGACACTCGAGGAACTCGACGGCGAGAACCGCGAGATCTTCGAGCATGCCGGTGGTGAGCACTTCACCTATATCCCCGCGCTGAATGCCAGCGCGGGCGGGATCGACGTGATCGAGGCGATCACGCGCCGGGAACTGATGGGCTGGCTCTGAGCTAGCCCGCAGGCCTCAGGCCTGGGACACGTCCGAGCCCGAGGCGAGGAAACGCGCCGCTGCCCGGTGCACCGATGGTGCCATCAGGATCCGGCGATGCCCGAATCCGGGAACCGGCAGCAACTGCACCTGCGGTCCTGCGGAGGCCAGCTTCTCGGCATCCGAGAAGGGAATTTCCCGATCATCCGGCGCATGGATAACCAGCGCGGGAATCTGCGTCTGCGCGAGATAGGCCCGGCCGGAAAAGCTGGCCATCGGCCGCCCCGCCAGTTCGAGCACGCGGTTCTCGAATGCGCGATGCCCTTTCCGCGTCAGGCCGACGGCGCGCGAGAACGCTTCGCCATAATCCTGCATGGCATCCGGTGCCGCCACGGTGACAAGGCGCTCGCAGGGCAAGGCCGGGAAGTTCTCGACGCCGCCCGCCACCGCCGCCATGGCGATCGCACCGCCGAAGGAATGGCTGACAATCCCCGCCAGCGGCAGGTGGTCCCGCACGACCGCGCTGACCGCCTCCACCGCCAGCGGGACATTGAGCTGCCGTCCGCCCGATCCGCCATGGGCGGGAAGATCCAGCGCCAGCACGCGGAACCCTTCCTCCAACAGGGCCTCGACGAAGCCGCCCATGAAGATTGCCTGCCCGGTCCAGCCATGGATCAGCAGCACCGTGCCGCGGGCGGCGCCGGCGGGCTCGAAAGTGAAGCTGCGGACATAGCCCCGGCAATGGCCGACGATCCGCGTCTCCGCCCCTTCGAACAGCGTCAGGGCCTTCCGGATCGCCGGACTGGCCGGGTCGACCCGGGCATGGCCGATCGGCGTGCAGAACAGCCGGAAGGCGAAGCGTCCGGTGAGGCGCGGCGAGAGCGCGCTCGACAGGCGGATGACAGGACGGATGACCTTGAGCGCAGGGTATGCCATGGTGACGGCCTCAGCTTGTTTGTTCAATGTTGAACATTATTGTTCAATCCTGAACAAAGTCAAGCCGTCTTTCCGCGCCTGCCGAACCAATGTCCGAACGTGCCATGTATGCGAACGTGCCATGACAGAACCGCCGAAATCCGATCTCCCCTGGGACCGCCCGCGCTTCAGGAACTGGCTCGCCGTGGCCCGGGTGCATTCCCTCTGGGCGCAGCGCATGGCCCAGGCCCTGCAACCGCTCGGCTTGCGCATGGCCCAGTTCGATATCATGGCGAACCTGCTTTACGAGCCGGGCATGACGCAGCAGCGGCTGGCCGAGAAGATCTTCGTCGGCCGTTCGAATCTCTCCATGGCCCTGCCGGATCTCGAGGCGAGCGGCTGGGTCCGCCGGGATGCGGATGCCGAGGATCGCCGCGTGCGCCGGCTTTATCTCACGGACGAGGGCGAGGCGCTGGCGCGGCAGGCCCTCGCTGAGGAAACCCGGCTTCTCGACGAGATGATGCAGGTGCTCTCGGAGGAGGAATGCAATCTTGTCGGCACGCTGATGCGCCGCCTCGGCGACAGCCTCAAGCAGGGCGTCATCGTGAAACCGTCATCGTAATGTGAGGAAACCCGCAGCGTGTGCCGGCGCACTTGTGAAACGATCGACAAAGAGGGATCAGGGTCACGCCGCGTGATGCGTCGAGGCCCAGGCCAGCAAGGAGAGGTTCCGTCATGATTTTCGATACCGGGCAGATTGTCGCCCTGATCTTCCTCGTTTTCGCGATCATCACATTGGCCGCGATGGTGCGCCAGGTGCCGCAGGGGCGGCATTACACGGTCGAGCGGTTCGGCCGCTACAGCCGGACCCTCACCCCCGGCCTCGGGCTGGTCATCCCGTATATCGAGACCGTGGGCGCCAAGGTCGTCATGATGGAGCAGGTGCTCGACGTGCCGACGCAGGAAGTCATCACCAAGGACAACGCCACGGTCCGGGCCGATGGCGTGATGTTCTACCAGGTGGTGGATGCCGCCCGCGCCACCTATCAGGTCGCCCAGCTCGACTACGCGCTGCTCAACCTGACGATGACGAATATCCGCACTGTGATGGGGGCCATGGACCTCGATTCGCTTCTCTCGCAACGCGATGAAATCAATGTGCGCCTTCTCGAGGTGGTCGATGCCGCCGCCTCGCCCTGGGGTGTCAAGGTCACCCGCATCGAGATCAAGGACATCGTCCCCCCGGCGGATCTTGTCGGCGCCATGGGTCGCCAGATGAAGGCCGAGCGCGAACGGCGCGCCGCCATCCTTGAGGCCGAGGGGGCCCGGCAATCGGCCATCCTCAAGGCCGAAGGCGAGAAGCAGGCCCAGATCCTCGCGGCGGAGGGCCGCAAGGAGGCCGCTTTCCGGGATGCCGAGGCGCGCGAACGTCAGGCCGAGGCGGAAGCCAACGCGACCCGCGCCGTCTCCGAGGCCATCGCCAAGGGCGACACGGCCGGCGTGAATTACCTGATCGCGGAAAAATATGTCGCGGCCTTCGCAAAGCTGGCCACCGCGCCGAACCAGAAGGTCGTCATCATTCCCGCCGAGATGGGCGGGCTGGTCGGAACATTGGGCGGCATCGCGGAACTGGCGAAATCCGCCCTCGGCAATGGCGGCGGCTCCTCCAGCGGCGAATCGCAGCGACGGCCCTGGTCCGACAAGGGCAGCAAGGAGTGATCCGGTGATCTATCTCGGTATTCCCGCCATAGCGGGGTGGCTTGGGCTCGGCATGATCCTGATCGCGGTGGAGATGCTGGTCGCCCCGGGCTCTTACCTGCTCTGGGTCGGCCTTGCTGCCCTCGCCATGGCGCTGGTCTCCATGGTGGCTTCGCTCGGGCCAGGCACGGAGATGGTGCTGTTCGGCCTCCTTGCCCTTGCCGCTGCGATGATCGGCGTGAAGGTCTATGGCTCCCGCCGTCGCAACACCGCCAATGCGGGGCTCGATGATCCGGCAGCCGGAATGGTCGGGCGCGAGCTTTCCCTTGTCAGCGCCATCGAGAACGGCATCGGCCAGGTCCGATTCGGCGATTCCATCTGGCGCGTCTCCGGGCCGGACCTACCGGCCGGGACACTGGTGGAAGTGAAGGCGCTGGACGGGGCGACCCTTGTCGTGGTGCCAAAGGGCGGGCCTGCGCCGGAAGCCCCCTGAACCCGGATTTCAGGCGACGCCGATCCGCAGCAGGTCATGAACATGCACGATGCCGACCGGTCTCTGGCCGGCATCGACCACGAAGAGCGCGGTGATCTTGCTCTTGTTGAGCTGGTCGAGCGCCTCGACGGCCAGCGTCTGTTCGCGCACGACACGCGGCTGTCGCGTCATCACCTCAGTCACCGGCACCGTGGTGAGATCCGGCCGCATATGGCGGCGCAGGTCCCCGTCGGAGATCACGCCGGTCATCCGGCCTTCGCCGTCCACCACCGCCACGCAGCCAAAGCCCCTCGAACTCATCTCGACGATGGCCTCACCCATCCGCGCGGTCTGGGCAATGCAGGGCAGCGCCTCGCCCCGGTGCATGATATCCCGGACATAGGCCAGCTTCGCCCCGAGCTTGCCGCCGGGATGGAAGGTGCGGAAATCCTCCGGCGTGAACCCGCGCGCTTCCAGAAGCGCCACGGCCAGCGCATCGCCAAGCGTGATCTGCATGGTGGTGGAGGTGGTGGGTGCGAGGCCGTTCGGGCAGGCCTCCTCCACCTTCGGCAAGACCAGCGCGATATCCGCCTCGACCGCCAGCGTGGAATCCGGGTTTGACGTGACCGCCACCAGCCCGACGCCGTAGCGCCGGGAATAGGCAATGATATCGGAGAGTTCCGCCGTCTCGCCGGACCAGGACAGCGCGAGGATCACGTCCTCGTTGCGGATCATGCCGAGATCGCCATGGCTCGCCTCGCCGGGATGGACGAAATGCGCGGCTGTGCCGGTGGAGGCAAAGGTCGCCGCAATCTTGCGGCCGACATGTCCGGATTTTCCCATGCCTGTCACGATCACGCGGCCGGTCGCCGCCTTGATCAGCCGGACAGCCTCTGAAAAAGCCTCGCCCATCCCGTTCTCGATCGAGGCCCGCAGCGCGTCGAGCCCGGCAATCTCGGTCCGGATGGTCCGCAAGGCACTGGCACGCGCGCCGTCAAGCGGATGGGTCATGGTCATGCTCCCGGTCAGGCCTGGACCCGGACGGGGCAGAAAGTGCCCAGACGGAAACCAAGCGTTAACCCTCTCTGTTTACTTCCTATCAAGGGTTGGACCGACGTCCGGACCCTGTCTTCGCTGGCCGCTCCCGGCCAGCTACCGGGGAAACTGCCTCTTGCCGCGCCGCTCTGATACGCGCTTCGGATCGTTCTGGATAGCCCGCACCCTCCCCGCGGTGTTGACGGGGCTTGCCCTGCTGGGCGCATTGCCCGATCCGGCAAAAGCGCAGATCCTCGGCAACCAGACGCCGGGAACGCCCGGCGCCCTCGACGGCGAATTCCGGCCGGCTCGCCCTGCTTCGGCTCCCCCCGCGCCCAATGCAGCCGGCCTCCGGGGTCCGGACCCGGATCTGGTCGGCCCGGCAGCCAGCTCGCGCTTCGGCCTGAAGCGCAACCCCAATCCCGCCGCAAAGCGGCAGCTCGGTTCCGGCCAGACCCGCCCCGGCGGGTTTCCCGGTGCCTCGCCGACTGGCGGCAATCCGGGCGTTTCGGCCAACCCGACGCTCCGGTCCCCGCGGGATCTCACGGCCACACGCCTCGGCTCCCTGCCCGATCCGGCGGCGGCCGCTCCACCCCTCGGCCGGCCCGGTGTGCCCTACTCGGTTGCACCCGGCCTGCCGACCCCGGCAACGCCGGTTCCGCGCCGGGCCCCGCGCGAGGATGACCCCTACGCCCCGCTCGGGATCCGGGCCAGAGGCTTCATCCTGCGGCCGGCGATCGAGATTTCCGGCGGCTACGATACCAATGCCGCCCGGTCAGCCACCGCCGCACGCGGCTCGCCGCTCTATCGAACCGAAGGCGAGCTGGCCGCCACATCGGACTGGACGCGCCACCAGCTCGACCTCTCGCTGCGCGGGGCCTATACGGGCTACACCGCGATCGACAACGCCAACCGTCCCGAAGGCGATGTCCGCGCGGCGTTGCGCCTCGACGCTACCCGCGATCTCGCGCTCGAAGCCGCCCTGTCTGCCCGGGTCGATACCGAAAACCCGACCAATGTGAACCTGCCGGCCGGCACATCGAAGCGGGTTCCCTATTACAATTTCGGCACTGCGCTCGGCGCCACGCAGCGCTTCGGCCGCCTCAGCATCGGCCTGCGCGGCACGCTCGACAGGGCGCTTTATTCCGATGTCGAATCAGGCGGGGTGACCGTCTCTCAGGAAAGCCGCAACCTCGTGACCTATGGCCTGCGGCTCCGGGCCGGGTACGAGGTGACCCCCGGAATCACGCCCTTCGCCGAAATCGGTCTCGACAACCGCGTGCATGACCTTGCCGTCGATGCTGGCGGTTTCCGCCGGGATTCGCGCGGGGTCACGCTGCGGGCCGGTTCGACCTTCGAACTCGCCCGGAACCTCACCGGTGAGGCCGGCGCCGGCTACACGTTCCGCCATTACGAGGATGCGCGCCTCGCCTATCTGCGGGCGCCAGTCATCGATGCCGCGCTGACCTGGTCGGCCTCGCCGCTGACAACGCTCAATCTCCGCGCGCAAAGCGAGATCGTCGAGACCACCCTTGCCAATTCGGCCGGCGGCATCGCCTATCGCGGCACGATGACGCTGACCCATGCCTTCCTGAGGAACTTCACGGCGACGGCCACCCTCGGCCTGTCACGCACCGATTATGAGGGCGTCAACCGTGTCGAGACGGGGCTCAATGCCGGAATGCGCCTCGAATACCGGTTCAACCGCCTTGTCGCCTTGCGCGGCTCCTATGCCTTCGAGCGGCTGACCGTCAACACGCCGGGCGAGAACTACCAGGCCCATACCTTCCTGCTGGGGATGCGCCTGACGCGGTGACGCCCGGCGCTACCCCCTTCAGAGGCCAAGAATCGCGGCGGCCTGCTTGCGGAATTCCGGGGCAATATCCTCGCGGGCCATGGCATAGGCGACGTTCGCTGCCAGGAAGCCCAGCTTCGAGCCGGTATCATAGACCTGCCCGTCGAACCGGACAGCGTGGAACACCTGGCTCTGCGCGAGCTTCAGCATGGAATCGGTGAGCTGGATCTCGCCGCCGGCGCCGCGATCCTGTTTCTCGAGCAGGTCGAAGATTTCCGGCTGCAGGATGTAGCGGCCGGAAATGGCGAGATTGGACGGCGCCGTGCCGCGCGGCGGCTTTTCGACCATCGCCTCGATCCGGGCAACCTTCTCGCGCGAACCGCCGACATTGACGATGCCGTATTGATGCGTCTCGTCATCGGCCACGGGATAGACGCCGATGAGGTTTCCGCCCTGCCGCTCATGGGCCTCGATCATTTCGGCGAGGCAGGGCTTCTGGCCGAGATGAAGCATGTCCGGCAGGAGCAGGGCGAAGGGCTCGTTGCCGATAATGTCGCGCGCACACCACACCGCATGGCCGAGGCCGAGCGGTTCCTGCTGCCGGGTGAAGCTCGTCGCGCCGGCCTTGGGCGTATCCTGGTCGAGCTTGGCGAGTTCGGCAGACTTGCCGCGCTGGCGCAAGGTGGCCTCCAGTTCGTACTGGCGATCGAAATGATCCTCGATCACCTGCTTGTTCCGGCCGGTCACGAAAACGAAATGCTCGATCCCCGCCGCCCGGGCCTCGTCGACGACATGCTGGATGACCGGACGGTCGACGACTGTCAGCATTTCCTTCGGGATCGCCTTCGTCGCAGGCAGAAAACGCGTGCCAAGGCCGGCCACCGGGAACACGGCCTTGCGGATACGGTGGGACATCGGATCTTGCCTCATGATCACGACCCGGAGATTGGGTCGACACAGACGGGTGCTAGGGATTACTGCCTTAACGCTCCTTGAACAACAAGGCGCTACTCCTGTTATTCTTAATGCTGCAAAGGACTTGGCATGGCGATTCTGGTTACAGGCGGAGCGGGCTATATCGGCTCCCATATGGTTCTGGCACTGGTCGACCGCGGCGAAACCGTCGTGGTTATCGACAATCTCTCGACCGGACATCCCTGGGCCCTGCCGCCGGGAATCGTGCTCCGGGGCGGCGATATCGGCGATGCCGCGTTCCTGGAATCGGTGATCCGGGAATTCGCCATCACCGAGATCGCCCATTTTGCGGCCAAGATCGTCGTGCCGGAATCGGTCGCCAATCCGATGCTCTATTACGGCAACAACACCGCAAAGAGCCGGGTATTGATCGAGACCGCCATCCGCTGCGGGGTGGAACGGTTCATCTTTTCCTCGACGGCAGCGGTTTATGGCGATGTCTCGGGCGACCCGGTCGATGAGGTCACCCCGCCCCTGCCCGTCTCGCCTTATGGCCGCTCGAAACTGATGACGGAATGGATGCTGCAGGATGCTGCGGCCGCTCATGGCCTCAAATTCATCATCCTGCGCTATTTCAATGTCGCCGGCGCCGATCCTCAAGGCCGCACGGGTCAGAGCTTCCCCAACGCAACGCATCTGATCAAGGTTGCGGTCCAGACAGCCCTCGGCCAGCGCCCGCATCTCGACATTTTCGGTACTGACTATGCCACGCGCGACGGGTCCTGCATCCGGGATTACATCCATGTCACGGACCTGGCAGCAGCGCATGTCGATGCACTGAGCCATCTCCGCCGGGGCGGCGACAGCATGATCCTCAATTGCGGCTATGGCCGCGGCTTTTCGGTGCTGGAAGTGGTCGATGTGGTCCGGAAGGTCACTGGAATTCCCTTCGCGACGCGCCTCTCTCCCCGGCGCCCCGGTGATCCGGCGACCATCGTTGCCAAGTCGGACAGGATCCGCGCCGCCCTCGACTGGACTCCGAAACATGATGACCTGGAGGAGATCGTCTCGAGTGCCTTCCGGTGGGAGCGCAAGCTGGCCGCACGCAATGATTGATCCGGGCCACCCGGCCCCTACACTCTGCTGATTCTGTGACGAGGCCTGACATGACCTTGCCTGCCATCGCCCTGCCTGCCGTCCCCCGCCTGTTCCGGTCGCTGATTCTTGCCGGCAGCCTCGCCCTGCTCCCGGTTGCTCCGGCACTGGCCACGCAGCCTGGGGCGCCCACACCGGCAGCCCAGCCGGATACGGCAGGATTCCAGGCGTTCCTGAACCGGCTCTGGCCCGACGCGCAGAAGCAGGGCATCACCCGGCAGACCTTCGATCTGGCCTTCCGTGGCGTTACCCCGGACAGCTCGATCATCGCGCTGACGCGCAAGCAGAGCGAGTTCGTCCGGCCGATCTGGTCCTATATTGATTCCGCCATCTCCGCCTCGCGCATGGAGCGCGGCCGCGCGGCAGCGGAGCAATATGCCGGAACACTGGCTGCGATCGAGCGCAAATACGGTGTCGACCGCCGCATCGTGCTGGGCGTCTGGGGCATGGAAACCAATTTCGGCTCCTTCACCGGTGACAAGGATGTCATCCGCTCGCTCGCCACGCTGGCCTTCAAGCGCTATCGCGACGACTTCTTCCGGGATGAATTGCTGGTCGCGCTCCGCATCCTGCAGGACGGCCATGTCGAGCGCTCGGCCATGCGCGGCTCCTGGGCCGGCGCGATGGGGCAGACCCAGTTCATGCCCTCGAGCTTCATGAAATACGCCGTCGACGGCAATGGCGACGGCACGCGCGACATCTGGGGTACGATCCCGGATGCGCTGGCTTCGACGGCGAGTTATCTGGCCAGCTTCGGCTGGGAGAGCGGCGTGCCCTGGGGGGTCGAGGTGCGCCTGCCCGAGGGTTTCAACCTCGCCGGCGCGATGGGCATGCATGAATTCGGGAAATGGAGCGAGGCCGGGCTGACCCGCATCGGCGGTGGCGCCCTGCCGCGCAAGGGCCAGGCCATGCTCTACCTGCCCGCCGGCATCCGCGGCCCGGCGCTGCTGGTCACCGAGAATTACCGCGTCATCAAGAAATACAATTCCTCCGACGCCTATGCCCTCGGCGTCGCCCATCTTGGTGACAGGCTGCTCGGCGGTGCCGCCTTCCAGGCAAGCTGGCCGCGCAATGAGAAGCGCCTGACGATGGATGAGGTCAAGGACGTGCAGCGCAAGCTGGTCGCGATGGGGCTGCCGGTCGGCAAGGTCGATGGCCGTATCGGCGAGATCTCGCGTGAATCGGTGCGCAAGGCACAGGCCAAGCTCGGTCTTCCGGCCGATGGCTATCCAGACCAGGCCTTGCTGGCCCGGCTGAAGAAGGCCCCCTGAGGCCGGCCGTCCCCTTGCCAGCGCGCCCGCCCCTCGCCAGAGTGCGGGCATGAACCGGATGAAGCACGCCATAGGCTGCCTGCTGCTCGCTTGGGCCTGCCTCCTTCTGGCCCCGGCCCTGCCGTTGCGCGCGGAAGGCGATGCCTCGGTCCAGAGCTGGCGGATCATCCAGGCCGCGCCGCGCGTCGCCCCGGCACAGCCGGGCCAGACCTACCGCGCCCGCCGCCGTTACGATACGCCGCGCAATCTATACCCGGACGACGCGACGCTCGGCCTGATCCTGCCCGAGATCACGGTGGCCCTGCCCGATCCGGCCGAGGGCACGCGGCCGCGCATTCTCGTTATCGGGGATTCCATGGCCGATGCGCTGGCGGCCGGCATGAATGCCGACCCGGCAATCAAGGCCGATCTCGCGCTGTTTCCGAAAACAGTCAGCTCGTCCGGCCTCGTGCGCGAGGATTATCATGACTGGCCGAAGGCTTTCCGCGAGATGTTTTCTGCCACCCCGGATGCGGCGGCTGCGATCGTGATGATCGGCCTGAATGACAGGCAGGCCATCCGCAGCGGCGAGACCAGCCTTGAACCCCTCGGCGAAGCGTGGCTGGACGCCTACCGCCAGCGGGTCGACACGATCATCCGCCTCTCGCAGGAAGCCCGGGTTCCGCTGGTCTGGGTGGGGTTGCCGGTCATGCGCTCGCCCCGGCTCTCGCAGGACATGGCGACGCTCAACACACTGATCCGGGACCGCGTGACCCAGGCTGGCGAGACCTTCGTGGAAACCTACGAGAGCTTCGCGGATGGCAGCGGCGGCTTCACGGCCACCGGCCCCGACATCATCGGCGATATCGTGCGCCTGCGCGGGCCCGATGGTATCCATTTCACGCCGGCCGGGCAGCGCAAGCTGGCCTTCTTCGTCGAGAAGCCGCTTCGCCTGCGGATCCAGGACCGGCTCAACGCCGCCTCGGCCGCGCTCGCATCACCGCTCTCTATGCCGCCGCAGCAGGCCCCTGCTGGCGAGGCCATCGTCTCGCTTCCCGCCGGCAGCGTTCCGCCGCGGACCGAGCGCGCGATTGCACTTCCGGCACCGGCAGCAGCCCCGCCGGCCATCATCCGCCAGCGCCCGGAAATCGGCGAGATCCGACCGCTCTCGGTGCAGAATGCCGCTCCAGCCCTGGCGGCAAGCCAGGCGCCGGCCATCGCCGACCCCGTTACCCGCGATCTCTTTGACCGTGGCCTCGCCCCGGAACCCCGCACCGGCCGCGCCGACGATTTCCGCTGGCGCTAATCAACTCGCCAGACCGTGAACGCCCGCTCAGGCAGCGGCGGCTACACCGCCATCGGCAAGATGGCAGGCAACGATCCGGCCTTCGGACAGGATGGTTCGGCGCGGCACCTCGACGGCGCAGCGCGGGCCGGCCAGCGGGCAGCGCGGATGGAAATGGCAGCCCGGCGGCGGGTGGAGCGGCGAGGGAATCTCACCCTTGACGGTCGAGAAGCTGCGCTTGCGGGCGTCGAGCCGCGGCACATTGTCAAGCAGCGCCCGCGTGTAGGGATGAGCCGGCTCGCGGAAGATCTCATCCGTGCGCCCGCTCTCGATCACCCGGCCGAGATACATGATGAAGATGCGGTCGGAAATGTGCCGCACCACGCCGAGATCATGGCTGATGAACACATAGGCGAGGCCCAGCGCCTCGCGCAGGTCCATGAAGAGATTGAGCACCTGCGCCTGAATCGAAACATCGAGCGCCGCGACCGACTCATCGCAGACCAGCAGCTTCGGCTTCACCGCCAGCGCGCGGGCAATGCCGATCCGGGCGCGCTGCCCGCCGGAAAACTGGTGCGGAAAGCGCCGGCGATACTCCGGATCGAGCCCGACCTGCCGGAACAGGGTGGCGACATACTCCGCCTGCCCGGCGGCATCGACAAGTCCATGCACGCGTGGCGCCTCGCCGACGATCTCGCCGGCGCGGATGCGCGGATTGAGCGAGGACATCGGATCCTGGAAGATCATCTGCGCGCCCAGCGTGAAGGCCTGCCGGGCGGCAGATTCCATCGTGGCAATGTCCTGCCCGCGCCAGAAGACGTGGCCGTCGGTCGGCTCGTGGATGCCGGCAATGACGCGGCCAAGCGTGGACTTGCCGCAGCCCGATTCACCGACCAGGGCCACGACCTCGCCTTCAGCCACGGTGAGATCGACGCCATCCACCGCATGGACAACGGATTCCCGGTTGCTGGCGCCCATCATGTTGGCGATGCGGCCAGCAAGATCGACCGGCTTCACGAAGCGCTTCGAAATGCCTTCGATACGCAGGAGTTCCTGTCGCTGGGTTGTTTGTGCGGCCATCACGCGGCCTCCTCGGCGGGAACGGGGTTGATGCAGCGATAGGCGCGGCCCTGGCTGCCCTGCGCGAGGGGCGGCGCGCCGGCCCGGCAGGTTTCGACCGCGCGGCTGCAGCGCGGCTCGAAGGCACAGCCCGGCGGGAGCCGCCCGAGCGAGGGCGTCGAGCCGGGAATCTGCATCAGCCGCTTGCCCGGCATGGCCTCGCCAGGCACCGAGCCGATCAGGCCATGCGTGTAGGGATGGAGCGGCCGGTCGAGCACGTGATCGACGAGGCCCTGCTCCACGATGCGGCCGGCATACATCACGGCCACGCGGTCGGCGAGGCCGGCCACGACAGCAAGGTCATGCGTGATCCAGACCAGGGCCGTGCCGCTTTCGGCGCAGAGCTTCTGCACCTCGGCGAGAATCTGGCTCTGGATCGTCACGTCGAGCGCGGTAGTGGGCTCGTCCGCGATGATCAGCGCGGGGCGATGGATGAGCGCGATGGCGATGGCGACGCGCTGCCGCATGCCGCCCGAAAACTGGTGCGGATAGGCCGAGAGGCGCTCTTCCGGTGAGGGGATCCCCACTTGCGCCAGCGCCTGAACGGCCCGGTCGCGCGCGGCCTTGTCCGACACCTTCTCATGGGCCTGGACGGCTTCCATCATCTGCGTGTCGATGCGCAGGACGGGGTTCAGCGTCATCATCGGGTCCTGGAAGATCATGGCCAGCGATCGGCCACGGACGGCCCGCATCTCGGCTTCCGTCCGGCCGACAAGTTCCTCGCCTTTCAGCCGGATCGAGCCGGAAACGATGCGTCCGGGCGGGTCGATCAACCCCATGATCGAGAAGCCGGTCACCGATTTGCCCGAGCCGGATTCCCCGACAAGGCCAAGGACTTCCCCGGGGGCGACGGTGAAGGATACGCCATCGACGGATTTGACGACGCCATCGCGGGTGAAGAAATGCGTGGCGAGATTGTCGACCGCTAGAACCGGTTCGGCCATGGTCATTTCTCCAGCCGCGGGTTGAGCACGTCACGCAGCCGGTCGCCGACAAGGTTGATCGCGACGATGGTCAGAAGCAGCGCGAGGCCGGGGAAGAACGAGATCCAGTATTTGCCCGACAGCATATACTGGAAACCGTTGGCGATGAGCACACCGAGCGAGGGTTCGGTCTGCGGCAGGCCGACGCCGAGGAAGGACAACGTCGCCTCGAGGCTGATCGCATGCGCGGTCTGGACCGTGGCAATGACGATGACCGGCGCGAGGCAGTTCGGCAGGATATGGCGGAACACCGTCCGGGCATGCGAGAGCCCCAGCGAGCGCGCCGCCTCGACATATTCCTTGCGCCGCTCAACCAGCGCCGAGCCCCGCACCGTCCGGGCGTAATAGGCCCATTGCACGACGACGAGGGCGAGGATGATCTTGTCGATGCCCTTGCCGAGCAGCGCGACGAGGATCAGCGCCACCAGCACCGAGGGCAACGAGAGCTGGAGATCGACGATGCGCATGATCAGCGTCTCGATGCGGCCGCCGGCATAGGCCGCGATGAGTCCCAGCACGAGGCCGAGCGTGGCCGCCAGCACACCGCTAAGCACGCCGACGGTCAGCGAGATGCGCAGCCCGTAAAGGATGCTGGAAAACAGATCCCGCCCCATCCCGTCCGAGCCGAGCAGCATGGCGAAGCCGTCGCCCGCCTTGGCCCCGGGCGGCTGCCGCGAATCCATGATGTCGACCTTGCCGAGATCATAGGGGTTCTGCGGCGAGATAAAGGGCGCCAGCAACGCCATCGCAACGATGACAAACAGCAGGACGAGGCCGAAGACGGCCACTCGGTCCTCGGCAAAGCGGGCGGCGAAGCGGGCGAATTCGCCCTGCGCCGGAACCGGGTTCGAAGTCGTGACGCTCATGACTGGCTCCCCGTGAGGCGGACGCGCGGATCAAGCGCGGAATAGAGAATGTCGACGATCAGGTTGATCGTCACGAAGAGCAGCACCACCACCATCACGTAGCCGACGATGAGGGGGCGATCGAGGCGCTGGATGGCCTCCAGCAGCAGCTTGCCCATGCCCGGCCACGCGAAGATCGTCTCGGTGACCACCGAGAAGGCCACCAGCGAGCCGAATTCCAGCCCGAGCACGGTGACGATGGGGATCATGATGTTCTTGAGGATATGCACGCCGATGATGCGCCGGGGGCTCAGGCCCTTGGCCCGGGCGAATTTCACGTAATCCTGCAGGCTCGCCTCGCGGGCGCCGGACCGCGTCAGCCGGATCACCAGGCTGATCTTCAGCAAGGCCAGGTTGAGGGCCGGCAGGAAGAGATGCCGCCAGCCTTCGAGGCTGAACAGCGAGGTCTCGATGCCGAGAATGACCATGGTAGGCCCGCGCCCCGTGGCCGGCAGCCAGCCGAGCATGACCGAGAACAGCATGATCAGCATCAGCCCGACCCAGAAGGTGGGCAGCGAGAAGCCGAGAATCGACACGGCCATGATCCCGCGCGAGGCCGGATGATCCGGCTTCAGCCCGGCGAAAAGCCCGAGCGGAAGGCCGATCACAATGGCAAGGACCAGCGCCGCGAGCGCGAGTTCCAGCGTCGCCGGCATCCGGTCGAGGATAAGGCCGATAGCCGAGGAACCGTGCACATAGGACCGGCCGAATTCGCCGCGCAGCACATCGCCGAGGAAGGTCAGGAACTGCATGTAGACGGGCTGGTCGAAGCCGAAGGTGCGGCGCACCTCCTCGACCTGCTCCTGCGTGGCATCGCCCGGCACCATCATCCAGACGGGGTCGCCGATCACGTAGGTGCCGAAGAAGACAAGAACGACCATGGCGACGACGACGAAAAACGCCTGCGCAAGCCGCCGGATGACAAAGGCCAGCATGGAAAACTCCCCGGGGAGGCAATCGCGCCAGAAAACAAACGCGCCATGTGGAGCAGCGGAGCCGCGCGGCCCCGCTGCCTTTTGGCGGTTACGGACGCACCGACATGGCGAGGGTGTATTCGTCGGTCCGCGGTGTGACCTTGAGACCCTTCTTCGCTGCCCAGGTGTTCTTCTGGTAGTGGATCGGGATCAGCCCGACATCGCCCATCACGATCTCGGCGGCTTCGGCGAGCAGGACGTTGCGCTTGTCGAAATCGACCGTCGAGAGCGCCTTGTCGAGCACCGTATCCATGGCCGGGTTCGAATAGCGGCCGCGATTGGCCGAACCGCGCCCGATCTTCGGATCGAACGTGCCGAGCAGGGCGCGCAGCGAGTCGCTCGGTTCACCCGTACCGGCCGACCAGCCGGCGAGGATCATCGAGAATTCCGGCTGCTTGTCCGGGCTGCCGCTGGAAGCACGCGAGAAGAACACCGCCGGCGGCAGGGTCTCGACGCTGGCTTCGATGCCGACGCGGGTCAGCATCTGGGCGACAGCCTCGATGATCTTGGTATCGTTGGTGTAACGACCATTCGGACCATGGATCGTCAGCTTGAAGCCGTTCGGGTAGCCGGCCTCGGCCAGCAGCTTGCGCGCACCCTCGACATCATAGGCGACCGGCTTCAGCTTCTTGGATGTGCCGGCATAGGAATCCGGCAGCATCTGGCTGGCCGGCACGGCCTCGCCTTCCATGATCCGCTCGACGATGGCAGGGCGGTTGATGGCCTTGGTGATGGCCTGGCGGACCTTCAGATCGTGGAAGGGATTCTTGATCTGGCTGCCGTCCTTGCCCTTCGCGAACGGGGTCTCGGCACGGTAGCGGTCCATATGGAGATAGACGAGGCGGTTCGAGAGCGCGCTCGCGATCGACACTTTCGGGTCCTTCGACAGGCGCTGCGCATCCGCCGTCGGAACGGTCTCGATCACGTCGACATCGCCCGAGAGCAACGCCGCGACGCGGGTCGGATCCGACTTGATGAAGCGGAACGTCACCTTTTCCCAGGGTTCCTTGGCGCCCCAATAGGCATCGTTGCGCTTGAGGACGAGGCGGTCGCCGGGCACGAACTCGACGAACTGGTACGGGCCGGTCCCGACTGCGCCCTTGCCGGCATTGATATCCTCGGTCGTCACATTGGCCGAGGCCTTGGCCGACATGATCTCGATATTCGCGAGGTGGTTGAGCATCAGCGCCTCGGGCGCCGGCGTCGTCACGCGGAAGGTCAGGTCATCGATCTTCTCGATCGTCTTGCCGCGGATATAGGAGGTCTTCGGCGCCGGGGATTTCGGCACGTTCGGCACGCGGTTGAAGGTGAAGATCACATCATCCGTGGTCAGCGGCGAGCCGTCATGGAACTTGACATTGGCCCGGAGCTTGAACTCCCAGGTCTTGTCGTCGACGATCTTCCAGCTTGAGGCAAGGCCCGGGCCGATGGCCTGGTACTGGTCCATGAAGACCAGCGTCTCATACATGTGCCGCGCGATCTGGTTGTTCGGCGTCAGGTTGTGGTAGTGCGGATCGGCCGAGCTGGGCTCGGAGGACATCGCGATCTTCAGCTCCTGCGCGGCGGCGGGCAAAGCCCAGCCGCAACCGAGCACAACCGCCATCAGGGCGGGCTTCAACAGTGTTCGCATCATCGTCTCCCTGCGGACAGGCCGGGGCTCCTTGAGGACGTCTCCCGGCCAGCAATGCACCATTCTCACGTCAGCCCGGAGGAAAGTCCAAGCGTAAAATGCGAGGCCGGCACGATGGCGTGACAGTACTATTCTATTCGGTTATTGTCACTGAAATTGATATAACTGAAAGGCATGGCTCTATGCAGGAACCCGCAAATCCCGGCCGCCGCCCTACCCTCCGGGAACTGGAAGTCCTCCGCACGCTGATCCTCTTCGGCAAGGCCACTGCGGCGGCCAAGAAGCTCGGGATCTCGCAGCCTGCCGTCTCGCGTGCGATCCACCAGCTCGAGGAGCGCACCGGGCTGACGCTGTTCCGACGCGAGGGCGGGCGCCTCCTGCCGACCGCCGAGGCCCTGGCGCTGCACCAGGAAAGCGAGCCGATCTTCCTGACCTTCGAACGGCTGGAGCGCGTGCGCTGGCGGCCGGAAGATGCAAGCCCGGTCCTGCGTGTCGCGGCACCGCCGACCCTGGCTCATTGGTTCCTGCATCGCCTGCTGGGCGAGTTCTCCCGCTCCGAACCGGAAACGCGGATCTATGTCGAGATCGGATCCGGACCCGAAGTCGTGACCATGATGGCGAATGGCAACATGGATCTCGGGCTGGTGGATTCCGGGCCCGAACATGCCGGCGTCCGCTATCTCACCTTCCGCTCCTCGGATGCCCATGCAATCCTCCCGCCGGGATCACCCCTTGCCGACCGGCCATTCCTGACCCCGGAAGACCTTCACGACCAGCCCTTCATCGCGCTGGCGCGGCGCTTTCCGTCCCGCACCCAGCTGGAACGCCTCTTCCTCGGGGCCGGGGTCGAGCCGCGCATCCTGATCGAGGTCTCGACGGCGGTCGCGGCCTATGAATTCGTCCGCGCCGGCGTGGGGATGACAATCATCAATCCCTTCCCGATGTCGTTGCGGCAGGACCCCGATATCCGCTTCGTCCCGTTCCGGCCCAGCATTCCTTACCAGACCTCCTTCGTCCTGCCGTCGATGATGCCGCCCTCGGCGGTGGCCCGCCGTTTCATTGATTTTGTTCGCAAGCATCAGCAGGAAGACGGATACTCGCTGCCGATTCGCTCTGTCTGAGCCTCCATGCCAGGATTCCTGCCGATGTCGCCCGATTACGAAGCCGAGTACAACAACCGGGCCCGAGTGCCGGAGCATCCCGCCCTCATCGCCGGTTGGGCGAAGGATGCCGCTGCCTATCGCGCCGCGACGCCGCACGAGGCCGGCCTCGCCTATGGGCCCGGCAAACGGCACCTTTATGATCTCTTCCCTGCCGCCGGCGAGGGGCCGGTCGTGCTCTTCATCCATGGCGGCTACTGGCAGGCGCTGGACCGCAGCTTCTTCAGCCACATGGCAGCGGGTCCCAATGGGCGCGGGCTGACGGCCGCGATCATGGAATATGATCTCTGCCCGAACGTGCCAATGGCGTCGATCGTCGAGCAGACGCGGCAGGCGATCCTCGATCTCTGGCGCCGGACCGGCCGGCGCATCGTGCCCTATGGCCATTCGGCCGGCGGCCATCTCACCGCCATGGCGCTCGCGGTTGACTGGAAAGCGCTCGACCCGGCTGCTCCGGGAGACCTGACCCCCGCCGGACTCGCGATTTCCGGCCTGTTCGACCTGCCGCCGCTGGTCGGCACGTCGATCAACAAGGCCCTGGGCCTCTCAGAAGCCGAGGCGCGCCGCCTCTCGCCGATCGTGCATACGCCACCTCCCGGCCGCAGGCTCGTCGCTGCGGTGGGGGGTGCGGAAAGCGCGGAATATCTGCGCCAGAGCCACGATATCTGCCGCATCTGGCAGAACCACGGTGTCCGGACGACATGCGTTGAACTCACCGGCGCCAACCATTTCACCGTGATCGCCGGATTGGCTGACCCTGACAGCGAATTGACTGACCGTTTGGTCAGTCTTTGCGCAGCCTGAGCGCAATCAGGCTCACGATCTCGAACAGGATCTGCGCACCGGCCTGTGCGGTGTTTGTCGTCGCATCATATTGCGGCGCCACCTCGACGACATCGCCGCCGACAATGTCGAGCCCGGCCGCGCCGCGCAGCAGCGCCATCGCCTCGCGGGTCGAGAGACCGCCGGCCTCCGGCGTCCCTGTCCCCGGCGCGAAGGCGGGGTCGAGGCTATCCACGTCAAACGAGACATAGACCGGCCCCTCGCCCACGACCTTGCGCATCCGGGTGATGGTCTCATCCACGCCCAGCCGGTGGAATTCCTCGGCATGGATCACCGTCATTCCGCTGTCATAGGAGAATTCCCAGAGATATTCGGCATTGCCGCGGATGCCGATCTGGATCACCCGCTCCGGATCGAGCACGCCCTCCAGCACCGCCTGCCGGAACGGCCCGCCATGATGGAAACGCGTGCCCTCGTAAGGCGCGCTCGTATCGCAATGCGCGTCGATATGGATCATCCCCACCGCCCCCCCGCGTCCGATCGCCTTGAGGATCGGCAGGGTGATCGAATGGTCGCCGCCGATCGAAACCGGCCGGCAGCCCGCCGCCGCGATCGGGCTGTAGAACGCCTCGATATCCTCGTGGCTCTCGGCAAGGTTGTAGCGGCTGCGGAACGGCACATCGCCGATATCGGCGATCCGGGTTTCCGCTAGCGGCACGATGCGATGGACCTCGTGATAAGGCCCTATCCGCTCGACCTGCCGCACCGCCCTCGGCCCGAAACGCGAACCCGGCCGATGCGTCACGCCGAGATCCATCGGTACGCCGATCAGCGGCACATCCAGCGCGGAAAACGCCTTCTCCGCCGCAATGTCCGGCCTGTAGGGCGCATCGAGAAAGGTGGAGATGCCCTCATAGGGCTTGGCCCGGCGGTCCTTGCCTGTGAAGAGCAGGTCGATGACCTTCTTGAATTCAGGGTCGTGCACGTCAGTCGCCCCGGCGCCGCCATAACGGGCACGCAGGGCCTCGAGTTTCTTTGGATCCATGGTCAATCCTCGCGTTGCGGCGAAGAGTGGCAAGCGGGCGCGCTGATGGCAAGCACTCCGCGCAGCGAAGGCAAGCGGCCTCGGCCCGCGCTCAGACCGTGACCTGCGCCCCGAGTTCGACAACCCGACCGGTCGGGATATGGAAGAAGTCCGTCGCGCTGGCCGCCGTCCGCGACAGGAAGATGAAGAGATTGTCCTGCCAGAGCGGCATGCCGGACGTTGCTGCGGCCTTGATCGTCCGTTTCCCGAGGAAGAACGAGGTCTGCATGATGTCGAAATCCAGCCCGCGGCGACGCGCCAGAGCAAGGAAATGCGGCACGCGCGGCGTCTCCATATAGCCGATCCGCACGACGATCCGCTTCACATCCTCGTTGAGTTCCTCGATCAGCAACTTCTCCGATTCCGGCACGCGCGGCATGTCCTCGGTGCGAATCGTCAGCATGATGTTGCGTTTGTGGAGCACCTTGTTGTGCTTGAGATTATGCAGCAGCGCGCCGGGCGCCGTCTCCGGATCGGCCGTGAGGAACACCGCCGTCCCGGCCACGCGGACGGGCTTCGACTTCTCGAGCATCTTGATCAGGTCGACCAGCGGTACCGAATCCCGGCGCGACTTCTCGTTGATGATCCGGGTGCCGCGCACCCAGGTCCACATCATGAGGATCAGCGCCGCACCGAAGATCAGCGGCATGTAGGCGCCATCGGGGATCTTGAGGCAGTTCGCGCCGAAGAAGATCAGGTCGATCGCCAGGAAGGGAATGCCGAACAGCGCCACCCGCCAGTTCGGCCAGAGCCAGACATAGCGCGCGACGATGAAGAACAGGCCGGTATCGGCCAGCATCGCCCCCGTCACCGCAATGCCATAGGCCGAGGCGAGCGAGCTGGACGTCTTGAACGACAGGACCAGAGCAAAGACGCCGAGGGCCAGCAGCCAGTTGACCTGCGGAATGTAGATCTGGCCGAGCGTGGTCTCGGAGGTATGGCGGATCTCGAGGCGAGGCAGCAGGCCGAGTTGCACCGCCTGCTGCGTCAGCGAGAAGGCACCGGTGATCACCGCCTGGCTGGCGATGATGGTCGCCACACCCGACAGGATGACCAGCGGCAGAACGGCCCATTCCGGCGCAAGCAGGAAGAACGGGTTCTCGATCGCCTTGGGATCGGTGATGTTCTTGAGCACGAACGCGCCCTGCCCGAGATAGTTCAGCGTCAGCGCCGGGAACACGAAAAGCAGCCAGGCGAGCCGGATCGGCCGGCGGCCGAAATGGCCCATATCGGCATAGAGCGCCTCGGCACCGGTGACTGCGAGGAAGACTGAGCCAAGCACCAGCAGCCCGATCACGCCATGGCCGGCCACGAATTCGGCCGCATGATAGGGGTTGAAGGCGGCAAGGATGCCGATGTCATCCTCGATATGCATGATGCCGAGGGCAGCGATCACCGTGAACCAGATCACCATGATCGGGCCGAAGAAGCGGGCCACGCTCTCGGTGCCACGGCTCTGCACCAGGAACAGCACGAACAGGATCGCGATCGCCAGCATGATCACGTTCCACTGGTCGGTGAAGGCCGGATGGACGAGCTTGAGCCCCTCCACGGCGGAGAGCACCGAAATCGCGGGGGTGATGATCGAATCACCGTAGAACAGTGCCGCGCCCAGCACACCGAGGAGGAAGATGACCGGGCTGCGCCGGCCGAAAGCCTGCTGCGCCAGTGCCATCAGCGAGAGCGTTCCGCCTTCGCCCTTGTTGTCGGCGCGCATGATGAAAATGACATACTTGATCGTGACGACGACAATCACCGCCCAGATCAGCAGCGAGACGATGCCGATCACTTCCGCGCGGGTAATGCCATCCTTCGCGGCGTGATGGACCGATTCCTTCAGCGCGTAGAGCGGCGAGGTGCCGATATCGCCATAGACCACCCCGACAGAGCCGACGGCCAACGCGAAAGTCCGCATGGGACCGGACAATCCGGCCCCGTGCCCGCCATGATCCTCATGCGGCCCGCCCGTCGACGAATGATCGCCCATGCCGGAATTCCCTCGTTGCTCTGGCCGGAAGGAAAAAAGCCCCCGCTTGTCCCTGCCCGGAGCCCGGCCGGGCCTTGCTGCAGCGCAAGACAAACCGGTCGGGGCGGCGCGCCTTATACACCCATCGCCCGACAGCGGATAGCCCGGTTTTGTCGGCATGGCGGATAACCGCACCGCCCTCCCGCTCTGGAACCTTTCCCAAGAAGGGGCTGGAATCCGTCCGGCGATTGGCGTAAATCACGGCGCCGCGCGGCGGGAAGCTGCCGTGCCACGCCGCCGCCCTGCCCGGCGACGCGAAGGAGAGATGAGATGAGCACGCCGACCACCCTGTATGACAAGATCTTCGACGACCACGTGGTGGATCGCCAGCCGGATGGAACCTGCCTGCTCTACATTGACCGCCATCTCGTCCACGAGGTCACCTCGCCGCAGGCTTTCGAGGGCCTCCGCATGACGGGCCGCAAGGTCCGCGCGCCGGAAAAGACCCTCGCCGTGGTCGACCACAATGTCCCCACCTCCGATCGCTCGAAGGGCATCGAGGAAGAGGAAAGCCGGATCCAAGTGGAAACCTTGGCACAGAACGCCGCCGATTTCGGCGTTGAATATTATTCCGAGCGCGACAAGCGCCAGGGCATCGTCCATGTGATCGGGCCGGAACAAGGCTTCACCCTGCCGGGCACAACCATCGTCTGCGGCGACAGCCACACCTCCACCCATGGCGCCTTCGGGGCCCTCGCCCATGGCATCGGCACGTCCGAGGTCGAGCATGTGCTCGCCACCCAGACGCTGATCCAGAAGAAGGCGAAGAACATGCGCGTGCAGGTGGATGGCACCCTGCAGGGTGGCGTCACCGCCAAGGATATCGTGCTCGCCATCATCGGCGAGATCGGCACCGCCGGCGGCACCGGCTCGGTGATCGAATATGCCGGCTCGGCCATCGAGGCGCTCTCGATGGAAGGCCGCATGACCGTCTGCAACATGTCGATCGAGGGCGGCGCCCGCGCCGGCCTGATCGCGCCGGACGAGAAGACCTATGCCTATCTCGAGGGCCGCCCGAAGGCGCCGAAGGGCGCGGCCTGGGACGCGGCCCGCCGCTACTGGGACACCCTGCGCACCGATGCCGGCGCGCATTTCGACCGGGTGGTGACGCTGGATGCGAACAACCTGCCGCCGATCGTGTCATGGGGCACCTCGCCGGAGGATGTCGTCGCGATCACCGGCGCCGTGCCGGATCCCTCCGTCATCCCGGACGAGACCAAGCGCGAATCGAAGATCCGCGCCCTCGCCTATATGGGCCTGACCGCCGGCACGAAGATCACCGATATCGAACTCGACGTGGTCTGGATCGGCTCCTGCACCAATGGCCGGATCGAGGACCTGCGCGCCGCCGCCAAGATCCTCGAAGGCAAGAAAGTCTCCTCGCGCCTTGATTACGCGATGGTCGTGCCGGGTTCGGGCCTCGTCAAGGAACAGGCCGAGGCCGAGGGTCTCGACAAGGTCTTCATCGCCGCCGGCTTCCAGTGGCGCGAGCCGGGCTGCTCCATGTGCCTCGGCATGAACCCGGACCAGCTCAAGCCGGGCCAGCGCTGCGCCTCAACCTCGAACCGCAATTTCGAAGGCCGCCAGGGCTTCAAGGGCCGCACGCATCTCGTCTCGCCGCAGATGGCGGCGGCGGCGGCGATTGCCGGCCGGTTCGTCGATATCCGCACGATCGGCTAAGGCCTAACCGCAGACACGCCGGCGTTCGACCCTCACCCCCCAGGGGGTGGGAACGGCATAGGACACCCAGCGGCAGCGGTAGGGGCCAAGCCCCGCCCAGCCGGGCCGGACCGGGCGCATCGCCCCCGGGCCCCAGCCCGGCGCCCAGCGCGCGCAGGTGCCGCGGATATCGTGATGCCGGGAGACGCAGACCCGCGCCTCGGCCTCGCGCGGGGCCGCAACCAGCCCTGCCGAGAAGGTTCCACCCGCCAGGACGGCGAGCATCAGGATCGAGCGTTTCATCGGAACGTCCTCCTTCACGGCAGGATTGCCGCAGGAGAGGAGAATGCCGTGCCGTGGCCCGGCCCGCCGTGCGCCGCAGCACCGGGTGGAGGGGGTTGACCGCTGGCCCGGGAAGGCCAACATCGCTCCCATGACCGGAGGTTCCACCCCATGACCGACAAGCGCCCCGACGATTCCGGCACCTTCTTCTCCTCCTCGCTGGCGCGGGCGGGCGAGCATTTCGCGGCGAAAGATGCGGAAAAGGCCGATGGCGTCGAGCGCTGGGCCACGCGGATCGGGCGCGGCCTGTCGCTGATCGCCTTCATCGGCCTCGCCTGGTATTTCGGCTACCAGCTGAAATGGTGGTGAGCCGGCCCTTCCCCGCGCGGGTGCAAAGGGCTAGATAGGGGATGTGCGGCGCAATATGCGCGGCGCCCCTGTCGTGTATTTCCATAAAGCGTGCACCCGAAGACCATGGCAACGTCCCGCTTCCCCTCCGCCTCCTGGGCGCCGATGCAGGCCCCCACGCTCGAGGATTTCGAAGCGATGGCCGACGAGGCCTTCCGGCAATTGCCCGAATCCTTCCGTACCCTCTGCGGCACCGTCATCATCCGGATCGAGGATTTCCCGGATGACGAGGTGATCGAGGCGATGGAACTCGAGACCCCGTTCGATATTCTCGGGCTGTTCCATGGCCAGGGGCTGACGGAAGCCGGCGCCGTGCCGGAAACCGGGCAGGGCCCGAACATGGTCTGGCTCTATCGCCGGCCGATCCTCGATTACTGGGCCGAAAACGAGGAAACCCTCGGCGCCGTCATCACCCATGTGCTTGTGCACGAGATCGGCCATCATTTCGGCCTCTCCGATGCCGATATGGAAAAGATCGAGGCCGCCGCGGGCTGAGCCCGGCCGCTTTCAGCCCATCAGGCGCCGCAATTCCCGGTCGAGCTGCTCGATTTCCGGCACGCCGAGCAGGTGGATCACCTTCTCGACCCGGTCCCCGTCACTATCGCGGAACTGCCCGAGCGACAGGCTGAGCGTGCCGGTGCCGGCCGGCCCCGCCCGCCGGGTAATCTCGACAATGCGCGAGGGCGGCAGGCTCGTCAGGTTGATCATCGGGCCGAGTTCGGCCGTCACCAGCCGCGATTCCGTCAGCACATGCACGGTCCGGCGGGCCTTGCGGGCCTCGAGGAACGGCCTCGCGAGCATCCACAGCCCGATCAGCACGAAGGGCAGGCCGAAAACCGGAAACACCCAGACAAGCCATGCTCCGGCGCCCTCGGGCCGCTGCCCGGGCTCGCCGGCAAGGAAGGCTGCGAGCGCGATGCCTTCCCAGACAAGGGCAAAGACCGTCCAGGGCACGGCGAACAGCCAGATCAGCAGGCCTTTGCGGAAAGCCAGCCCCGGCGAGGGCTGGCCCGCCCAGAGGATCGGCTCGCCCGCCAGCTCGCGCGTCAGGCGCTGCAGCGCCTCCCGCGGAAGGGAATTCAGGCCATGCATGGAACCTCGCTCGGCGCTCTCTTGACCAGCAAGCCTGTCAGGCCAACCTTAAGGACAGGCAAATGCAAAGGAGACGTCATGCTCACCCGCCGCTTCCTTTTGGCCTCGTCCGGCCTCCTCGCCGCACCGCTCGCTCTCACCGGCGCCGCGCTCGCCCATCATGGCTGGGGCTCCTATGATGCCCAGAACCCGCAGACGCTGAACGGCACCATCCGCAAGCTGGAATTCGGCAACCCGCATGTCCATGTCGATCTTGCGGTCGGCAGCGCGCAATGGGAAGTGACGCTTGCGCCCCCCTTCCGCATGAACAATCGCGGTGCCATGGCCGAATTGCTGCCGGTCGGGAAAATGATCCGCGCCTATGGCTATCCCAGCCGCGAAAAGAAGGGCGAGATGCGGGCCGAGTGGATCGAGGTGGATGGCAAGCGCTACGAATTGCGCTGAGCCTGACGATGGAACACGTTGCCGGCATCGGCACCTGGATCGAGCAATCCGCCCTCGGCCTCGCCATCCGCGATGCGACGCTGGTCTACCCCGTCGCCAATGTCGTCCATGTGCTGGCGGTTCTGGTGTTCTTCGCCAGCGTGGCAATCATGGACTTGCGCCTGCTGGGCGTAATCCGGGGCGACCCGCTCGCCGCCGTGCTGGTGCGCGGCAGGGCGATGGCGAGGCGGGCGCTCGTTGTTCTGGTCCTGACCGGCGCGGTGCTTTTCATCCCGGAAGCCGGCGCCATGATGCGCAACGCCTCGTTCCAGGCGAAAGGGCTGGCCATCCTGCTCGCGCTGGCGAATGTACTGCTGCTGGATCGGCTGCTGCCCCGGCCGGAGCTTGTGCCGGCGGGCGCCGTGCCCGGATTCGGCATCCGGCTTCTGGCCGTCCTTTCGCTGCTGCTCTGGCTGGCCGTGGCGGGCCTGGGCCGCTTCATCGCCTATGCCTGAACGTGCCGAGGCTTGAATCCGTGCGCGAATGCGGTATCACGCCGGGATCAGGAGTTTCCGCCATGCAGCCGTTCAAGACGCTCACCTCCACCCCGGCCCCGATGAAGGTGGTCAATGTCGATACCGACATGATCATCCCGAAGCAGTTCCTGAAGACGATCAAGCGCACCGGCCTCGGCAAGTCGCTGTTCTTCGAGATGCGCTACAAGGAAGACGGCACCGAGAACCCGGATTTCGTGCTGAACAAGCCGGCCTATCGCAAGAGCGAGATCCTGATCGCCGGCGACAATTTCGGCTGCGGCTCCAGCCGCGAGCATGCGCCCTGGGCGCTGCTCGATTTCGGCATCCGCTGCGTGATCTCCACCAGCTTCGCCGATATCTTCTATAACAATTGCTTCAAGAATGGCATCCTGCCGATCACCGTCTCGCCGGAAGATCTCGACAAGCTCTTCGACGATGCCGATCGCGGCTCGAATGCCACGCTCACGGTCGATCTCGAGGCGCAGGAAATCCGTGGCCCGGATGGCGGCACCGTGAAGTTCGAGATCGATCCCTTCCGCAAGAAGTGCCTGATGGAAGGCCTCGACGATATCGGCCTCACCATGGAAAAGGCGCCGAAGATCAACACCTACGAAGCCAAGGCGAAAACCGAGCGCCCCTGGCTCTGAGCCGCTGCGGCACCGCGCCGCGCGCAGCGGAAAACGCCCTCATGGTGAATCTCCGTTAACGACGGCGCCTTATTTTGGCGCCGTTGCTTTCGGAGACTGCCCGCATGAAGCGCTTCGGCCGCCTTGCACATCTTGCTCTTGCCCTCCCCACCCTTGCCCTGGCTGCGGCCATCGCCCCGGCGCGGGCCGATTTCGCCTCCTGCGTCTCGGGCCTGCGCAGCCATGCCCTCGGGCAGGGCATCAGCGGCGCCACCTTCGACCGGATGATGTCCGGCGTGACGCCCGACATGAAAATCATCGAGGCCATGAATGCCCAGCCAGAATTCCGGACGCCGATCTGGGATTATCTCGCCACCCTCGTCGATGACCAGAAGATCGCCGAGGGCCGCGCCATGCTGGCAAGGCACGCCTCGGTTCTCGCGCGCATCGAGCAGGCCTATGGCGTCGACCGGCATACGGTGGTCGCAGTCTGGGGCGTCGAGAGCGATTTCGGCCAGGTGCCCGGCCGCTGGTCGCTGCCGCAGGCCCTCTCCACCGCCGCCTGTTTCGGCACGCGCCGGCGCGAATTCTTCCGGACCGAACTCGTCTCGACGATGAAGATCGTGCAACGCGGCGATCTCGACGCCGAGAAGCTGCGCGGTTCCTGGGCCGGCGCCTTCGGCCACACCCAGTTCATCCCCTCCACCTATCTCAGGCTGGCCGTCGATTTCGATGGCGATGGACGGCGCGATCTCGTGGATTCGATCCCCGATGCCCTCGCCTCCACCGCCAATTACCTGAAGAAATCCGGCTGGATCACCGGTGCAAGCTGGGGCTACGAAGTGCGCCTTCCCGCCGGTTATGCCGGCCCTTCCGGCCGCACCGGCAAGCAGGATCTCGGCAGCTGGTCGGGCCGCGGCATCACCCGGATCGATGGCAGCGCGCTGTCCGGCCTGCCGGCGGCGGGTCTGCTCCTGCCGGCGGGGCGCAACGGCCCGGCCTTCCTGGTCACGAAGAATTTCGACGCGGCCTATGCCTATAACGCCGCCGAGAGCTATGCCCTCGCCATCTCGATCCTGTCAGACCGGCTGCGCGGCCGCCCCGGAATCCGCACGCCCTGGCCGACCGATGATCGGGGCCTTTCCCGCGCCGAGCGCAAGGAATTGCAGGAGCGCCTGACGCGCGCCGGTTACGATGTCGGCAAGCCTGACGGCGCGATCGGGGCGCTCACCCGCGCTGCGATCAAGGATGTGGAGGCCAAGCTCGGCATGCCGCAGACCGGCCGTGCCGGCGGCAAGGTGTTTGACTCACTCCGGTAGGAAAGGCCTGCCAAAGGCCGCCGGCGCTCAGAACTTGATATAGCCGAAGCCCTGCCGCTGGAGATGGATCAGCTCGGCGACGCCGGCCTGGACGAGATCGCTCTCCCGCACACCATGCAGCGTATCAAGCCCGACCCGGTAGGCTTCGAGCGTGTTGGCGCAGACGCGGAACCGAACGCCGCGCTGCCGGAGGGAATCGACCGACCGGGCGAGGTTCGGGTTGCTGCTGGCCCGCCGCAGAATATCGATTCCATCGCCCTGAAGGATCACCTGGATCTCGGCCGGATCCGGCTCGACCGCCTGGAGATGATTGTTGAGCACCGCAATCAACCGGCGGGCCTCGCTCTCGCGATCGCGCCAGGAGCCCCGCGTCGAGACATGATAGACCACCTTCTGCGCCCCGTAATCCACCATCGGCGCCCGGGAAACCGGCACCGCAGCGGCTTCCGGCGCAGAAGCGAGGACGGCGGGGCCGAAGACGATGGCAGCCGCGGCCAGCGTGACGAGCATCAGCGAAAACGCGGCGCCGGCCAGGAAGGCTCGAATCGGCAAGGCTCGAATCGGCATGGATCACCTCTTGCCCGCATGCAGCATTTCTTCCTTGTCACACACGGCCGGAAGGAGCCAGCCGAAGGAAGAATTTACCTTAATCGAATGGCGCTTGCGGCCGGCCCCGGGCTTCTGTAGTCAACCCGTGCCGCGCCGGGATGGCGCCACTCGGTTTCTGTCGGAAAGGGTTTGACCATGGCCTCCTTCAACCTCCTGCTGCTGCCCGGTGACGGGATCGGGCCCGAAGTGATGGCCGAGGTGAAGAAGGTTGCGGATGCACTCGGCAAAGCCGGCCTCGGCACCTTCGAAACCGAGACGGATCTCGTCGGCGGCGCGGCCTATGATGCGCATGGCAAGGCTGTCGCCGACAGCACCATGCAGCTCGCCCTTTCGGCCGATGCCGTGCTCTTCGGTGCGGTCGGCGGGCCGAAATGGGCGAAGGTTCCCTACGAACACCGCCCGGAAGCCGGCCTCCTGCGCCTCAGGAAGGATCTCGCCCTCTTCGCCAATCTCCGGCCGGCCGTGTGCTATCCGGCTCTGGCCGAGGCCTCCTCGCTCAAGCGCGAGGTGATCGAGGGGCTCGACATCATGATCGTCCGCGAACTGACGGGCGGCGTCTATTTCGGCGAGCCGAAGGAAGTGGTGACGCTGGAGAACGGCCAGAAGCGCGCCGTCGATACGCAGGTCTACACCACCCACGAGATCGAGCGTATCGCCCGTGTCGCGTTCGATCTCGCGAAGGTGCGCCGTGGCAAGGTCACCTCGACCGAGAAGCACAATGTCATGCGCTCGGGCGTGCTCTGGAAGGAAGTCGTGACGCGCATTGGCGCCGAGGAATATCCGGAGATCGAGCTGGAACATCACCTCGCCGATGCCTGCGGCATGCAGCTCGTGCGCTGGCCCAAGCAATATGACGTCATTGTCTGCGACAACCTCTTCGGCGACATGCTCTCCGACGTGGCCGCCATGCTGACGGGCTCGCTGGGCATGCTGCCCTCCGCCTCGCTCGGCGCGCCGGATGCGGCAACGGGCAAGCGCAAGTCGCTCTACGAGCCGGTCCATGGCTCGGCGCCGGATATTGCCGGCCAGGGCCTTGCCAATCCGATCGCGATGATCGGCTCGTTCGGCATGGCCCTGCGCTATTCCCTCGGCCTTGGACAGGCGGCGGATCTCGTCGATACCGCGATTGCCGATGTGCTGGCTTCGGGCCTCCGCACGCGCGACATCGCCGCCAAGGGCGCCAACGCGGTCGGCACGGTCGAGATGGGCGATGCCATCGTCACCGCCTTGCGCAAGCGGCTCTGATCGCAGCCTGTCCGCTGCCGGAACGACAAAGGGCGCCGCAAGGCGCCCTTTTTGCTGGAACCAGGCCGTTTGTGGCGCGGATCAGCGCCAGAAGATCGGCGATTCGAACGGGATGCCGCGGCCCGAAGAGAAACGGTCCGGCAGGAGCGAGGGCGAGCTGCCGCGGGCGCCGAACCGGGCGGCATCGGAGGGGCCCTGCGTATCATAGATGTAATTCTGCATCGACCCGACGGGAACCTGCCGGCCGGCATCGAGCCAGGAACGCGGCTTGACCTCGATGACGAGGCGATTCGAGCTCTGCGCGAATGCGGAGCCGGCCAGGAAAACGGTGAAGGCGGCAAGGGCAACGACGCGCATGGAACTCTCCTTGTATGGCTGGATTAACCATGACAAGCAGTGCTTAACACCTCGTTAGCGTAACGCAATTCTGAATCCCGCCCGGGCCCGTATCAAGGCCGCCGCTGTGATGTTTTCAGCGCAGGCAGGGGCGCCTCGTGATCCAGCCAGGTCATCTTCCGGCCAGGCTGGCGCTGGGTCTGGCACCCTTTCCGCTGACGCTCGGCCTGCGCGAAGAGGCGACGAAGAGGCTGGTCCTGCCCTGCGCCGACCAGATCAATCCGGTCGATAAAACAGGCGAAGCTGACCCGGTCGGCCGGGCGGTCCGTCGTGCCGCAATACCAGCCGGCCAGAACCAGGCCGGACGTATCGTTCCGGCGGAAGGCGAGGCAGGCCATGCGGCTGCTGTCCGAAGCGAGATGCGCCTCGGCGACCTCCATGGAGCCGAATTTGGTCATGACCTCCTGCGCCGCCTGCAGGCGCTCGATCGAAACGCCGATTTCCGAGGCGCGGCGCGCAAGGTCGGGAAACAGCGGCCGCGTCGTCGGCAGCCCGCCCTCATAGCGCTCGATAACGAGATGAATCACGGGCCGCTGCAGCGAATTCGGTTTCGGCTGGCTGTTGGTCCAGAGGAAGCTGTCCTGCCGGGTCTGCCGGTCCTTCGTCGCCACCCGATGGACGAGATCCGCCTGTTCGATCTCCGGCGCCTCGACATGATAGACGGCGAAGGGCTTGCGGACGGGCGTCCAGACATCTCGGCCCGGCGGCGCGAGTTGCACCCGGAAAGGCTCGTGGGCAGGCGGGGCTGACAGACCTTGTTGAGACAAACCCTGTGCAGCCGGATCCCGGGCAGGCTCGGCGGCGGAGGCAGGCCCGGCCTGTGCCGGGTTCGACGAGGCGGCAAGCGCGACCGTTTCCGGCTCCCGCTCGGGCAGGATCATGGCCGCCAGCCATGCCGAGAAGACAAGCGACAGGACGACGGTGATGGTGGTGGCGGCACGATGGTTCCGGGCGGCCCTGGCGAACATCAGCGAGAACCCGGCAGCCAGCGCGGCGAGGGTCAGCCAGCCGGCAGCGGCAAAGGCCGCGAGGCGCGAACCGGCCTTCCGACGGGCAAGCGCCTGCTCCAGCGTCATGCCCGGCACTGGTGCATGATCGGGGATCCTCGCGGCCATTCCCGCTGCGTCGCTCATGATCGTCACGCCCCCCGCGAGCTTCGCCCGCTTCCCTGTGGGGAGCGAGAGTGGCGGGAAAATGCGAGCGTCGCCTTACCGGCCGGACCCAATGTCTCGGGATGGTAAATGCCCCGTTCCCGGGCCTTTGGCCCAAGGCCGGATTGACTTTCCTGCCCTTTGCGTGTTTCTGCTGGCCCATCGGCATTCCAGCCGGGGAAAGCGTTCGATGTCGGCCCTGATGACGAAAAAACCGACGACGAAAACCACGACCGCCAAAGGCGGCCTCGTGCACTGACGCTTGTCCTCGCTCTCGGGCCCTCCCCCGGCGGGGGATAGGGCGAGACCCGGCAACCGGGTCCACCACCCGGGGGAGATCTCGATCAGAACAGGAAGTCCATCATGGGTTACAAGGTCGCAATCGCGGGTGCCACCGGCAATGTGGGCCGGGAAATGCTCAACATTCTGGCAGAACGGGCCTTTCCGGTTTCGGAAGTCGTCGCGCTCGCCTCCAGCCGCTCGATCGGCAAGGAAGTCTCCTTCGGCGACCGGACGCTGAAGGTCCAGTCGCTGGAGCATTACGATTTCTCCGACACGGATATCTGCCTGATGTCCGCCGGCGGCGAGACCTCGAAGGCCTGGTCGCCGAAGATCGGCGCGCAAGGCTGCGTCGTCATCGATAATTCCTCGGCCTGGCGGTATGATTCCGATGTTCCGCTGGTCGTTCCGGAAGTGAATGCCGAGGCCGTGCGTGGCTTCACCAAGAAGAACATCATCGCCAACCCGAATTGCTCGACCGCCCAGCTCGTCGTCGCCCTGAAGCCGCTGCATGATCGGTTCGGTATCAAGCGGGTTGTCGTCTCGACCTACCAGTCGGTTTCCGGCGCCGGCAAGGACGGTATGGACGAACTCTTCGACCAGACCCGCGCCATCTTCTCCGCCGGCGAGCCGAAGACGAAGAAGTTCACCAAGCGCATCGCCTTCAACGTCATCCCCCATATCGATGTCTTCATGGAGGATGGCTACACGAAGGAAGAATGGAAGATGATGGTCGAGACCAAGAAGATCCTCGACCCGAAGATCAAGCTCACGGCCACCTGCGTGCGCGTGCCGGTCTTTGTCGGCCATTCCGAAGCCGTGAACATCGAATGCGAGAAGCCGGTCACGGCCCAGGAAGCGCGCAACATCCTGCGCGCCGCACCGGGTGTGCTGGTGATCGACAAGCAAGAGCCCGGCGGCTACATCACGCCGCATGAGGCGGCCGGCGAGGACGCGACCTACATCTCCCGCATCCGCGAGGACATCACGGTCGAGAACGGTCTCACTTTCTGGTGTGTCTCCGATAATCTCCGCAAGGGCGCCGCGCTCAATGCGATCCAGATTGCGGAATGCCTGATCAACCGCAAGCTGATCCAGCCGCGCAGCAAGGCGGCCTGAAACCGGATCTCCCGACCGACCAGGACGGCCCGCCCCCGCGCGGGCCGTTTTTCTTGGCACAGCCGGCGTCGCTTGCGGTTATGCGGCACAACTGCCGATCGATTTTCCGGGGTTAACCACACAATTTTTCCCGATATTGCCCGGAATCCGGCCCTTTGCGCTGGCGAAACCGGAAGTGATGGCTAAGGATCCCGCTCCAAGCCTGCTGCTTTAGAGCAACAACATCGCAGCGGGCATGTCGCTGAAGAGAGGAGAGCCACCATGGCCACGCAAGCCGAATTTATCGATGCCTTCGCCAAGTCCGCAGGCCTGACCAAGGCCGAGGCGGATCGCATCGCCCGCGCCTACGCGGAAGTGGCGGTCGCGCAGGCAAAGACCGGTTTCGCGGTCCTGCCGGATCTGGGCCGCTTCAAGGCCGTGACCAAGCCGGCCCGCAAGGCCCGCAACCCGCGCACCGGCGCGATGGTCGATGTTCCGGCCAAGACCACCCTCGTCCTGAAGGTCGGCTGATCGAACATGGCGGAACCTGGCCTGCCGGGTTCCGCCGCTCTTGCTGCCGGTTTCTGAGCCGACGTCCTAGCGCGGCAGAACCGACGAGCCCATCAGGAACTCGTCAATCGCCCGCGCCGCCTGCCGCCCTTCGCGGATGGCCCAGACCACGAGGCTCTGGCCGCGGCGCATATCCCCCGCGACAAACACCTTTTCCTGCGATGTCAGGTAATTCTCGTCATTGGCGACGACATTACCCCGCTTGTCGAGCGCCGCGCCCGACTGGGCAACGAGGCCTTCCTTGACCGGGCCGGCAAAGCCGATGGCGAGGAAGACGAGATCCGCCTTGATGATGAATTCGGTCCCGGCGATCGGCCGGCGCTTGTCATCGACGCGCGCGCATTGCACGCCGGTGACGCGGCCATTCTTCCCGACCACGCCGAGCGTCGCCGCCTGGAATTCGCGGTCAGCGCCTTCCGCCTGGCTGGACGAGGTGCGGAACTTCGTCGGCCAATAGGGCCAGATCACGAGCTTGTCTTCCAGTTCCGGCGGGCGCGGGCGGATATCGAGCTGCGTCACCGACAGCGCCCCCTGGCGGAAGGCCGTGCCCACGCAATCCGACGCCGTATCGCCCCCGCCGATCACCACGACATTCTTGCCGCCGGCGAGAACCGGCCGCTCGGCTTCCGGCTCGCCGCCGACCCGGCGGTTCGACTGGACGAGATACGGCATGGCGAAATGAACGCCCTCGAGCTCCTGGCCCGGCAGTTCCGGATCACGCGGGGCTTCCGCGCCGCCCGCCATCAGGACGGCATCGAAATCCCGCTTCAGATCGTCGATGGACTTGGTGACGCCGATATCAACGCCGTAATGGAATGTCACACCCTCCGCCGTCATCTGCGCGACGCGGCGGTCAATGTGGTGCTTTTCCATCTTGAAGTCCGGAATGCCGTAGCGCAGCAGGCCGCCGGCCCGCGGCTCGCGCTCGAACACATGGACTTCGTGGCCCACGCGGGCGAGCTGCTGCGCAGCGGCGAGGCCGGCCGGGCCGGAGCCGATGACGGCGACGCGCTTGCCCGTCAGCTTTTCCGGCGCCTCGGGGCGGATCCAGCCATTCTTCCAGCCGGCATCGGCAATCGCCTGTTCGATCGTCTTGATCGTCACCGGCGAGTTTTCGAGGTTCAGCGTACAGGCTTCCTCGCACGGCGCCGGGCAGATGCGACCGGTAAATTCCGGGAAGTTGTTCGTTGAATGCAGGTTGTCCAGCGCGAGCTGCCAGTCATCCTGGTAGACGAGATCGTTCCAGTCCGGGATCTGGTTATGGATCGGGCAACCGGTCGGGCCATGGCAGTACGGAATGCCGCAATCCATGCACCGCGATGCCTGCTCGCGCACGTCCTTTTCGTCCATCGGCAGGACGAATTCGCGGAAATGGCGGATGCGGTCGGAAGCCGGCTGATACTTCGACTCCCGCCGGTCGATTTCGAGAAACCCAGTGACCTTGCCCATGTGTCTTCCTTGCCCTTCGGCAAACCTCTGTTCCGGCAGCCTGAAAGCCCCGCTTCCGGTGCCTCGATACCCTGTTTTTGCGTGGATCGCGAGCGGCGCTGCCCGAGCGCCGCCCGACCGGATCGTCCTTATTCCGCCGCCTGGAGCTGGCGGGCCTTCTCCATCTCGCGCAGGGCGCGGCGATACTCGACCGGCATCACCTTGACGAATTTGGTCCGGTATTCGGCCCAATGGTCAAGGATATGCTTGGCGCGCGCCGAGCCCGTATAGCGCAGATGGTTGGCGATCAGCTGGTGCAGGCGCTCCTCGTCATGGCGCGACATGTCGCCCATGATGTCGATGCGGCCCTTGAACTCGAGGTCGCCCCCGTGATGGTAATCGCGCTCGAGCAGGACTTCCTCCTCCTCGACCGGTTCGAGATCGACCATCGACAGGTTGCAACGCGAGCGGAACGACTTGTCCTCGTCGAGCACATAGGCCACGCCGCCGGACATGCCCGCCGCGAAGTTGCGCCCGGTCTCGCCGATCACCACCACCACGCCGCCGGTCATGTATTCGCAGCCATGGTCGCCCGTGCCTTCCACCACCGCGATGGCGCCGGAATTCCGGACGGCGAAGCGCTCGCCGGCAACACCGCGGAAATAGCATTCCCCGGCAATCGCCCCGTAAAGCACCGTGTTGCCGACAATGATCGACTTTTCCGGCACGATGGCCGCATCCTCGGCCGGCCGAATGATCAGCCGCCCGCCGGAAAGCCCCTTGCCGACATAGTCATTCGCCTCGCCGACGAGGTCGAGCGTGACACCCGCTGCCAGCCAGGCCCCGAAGGATTGCCCCGCCGTCCCGCGCAGCGACACATGGATCGTGTCATCCGGCAGGCCGGCATGGCCATAGCGCATGGCGATCTCGCCCGAGAGCATGGCGCCGGCCGCCCGGTCGACCGAGCGGATGCCATGGCTGAGCCGGACCGGCTGGTGATGCTCGAGCGCCTCGCGGCTCTCGGCGATCAGCTTGCGGTCGAGCACGTCGTCGATCGGGTGCTTCTGCCGTTCGGCATGCTTGCGCGCCACGTCAGCCGGCACGTCGGGCTGGGCAAAGAGCCGGGAAAAATCCAGGCCCTTGGCCTTCCAGTGCGCGACGCCCTCGCGGGTGTCGAGCAGGTCCGACCGGCCGATCAGCTCCTCGAACCGGGTGAAGCCCATCTCCGCCATCAGCGCGCGCACTTCCTCCGCCACAAAGAAGAAGAAGTTGATCACATGCTCCGGCTGGCCCTTGAAGCGCTTGCGGAGCACCGGATCCTGCGTCGCGACGCCGACCGGGCAGGTGTTCAGATGGCACTTGCGCATCATGATGCATCCGGCGGCAATCAGCGGCGCGGTCGAGAAGCCGAATTCGTCGGCTCCCAGAAGCGCGCCGATCATCACGTCCCGGCCGGTCCGGAGTCCGCCATCGACCTGCAGCGCCACGCGGCCGCGCAGGCGGTTCCGCACCAGCACCTGCTGCGTTTCGGCAAGGCCCATTTCCCACGGGCTGCCGGCGTGCTTGATCGAGGTGAGCGGCGAGGCACCCGTGCCGCCTTCATAACCGGAAATGGTGATGTGGTCAGCGCGCGCCTTGGCAACACCGGCCGCAACCGTGCCGACCCCCACTTCCGAGACGAGCTTCACCGAAACATCCGCCTTCGGGTTGACGTTCTTCAGGTCGAAGATCAGCTGCGCCAGATCCTCGATCGAATAGATGTCATGATGCGGCGGCGGCGAGATCAGGCCGACACCCGGCGTCGAATGCCGGACCTTGGCGATGGTGGCGTCCACCTTGTGGCCAGGCAGCTGGCCGCCCTCGCCGGGCTTCGCGCCCTGCGCCACCTTGATCTGCATCACGTCCGAATTGACGAGATATTCCGTCGTCACGCCGAACCGGCCCGAAGCCACCTGCTTGATGGCCGAGCGGCGCGGGTTGGGCGAGCCATCCGGCAGCGGCTCAAAGCGCGAGGCTTCCTCGCCGCCCTCGCCCGTATTGGACTTGGCGCCGATGGCGTTCATCGCCTTGGCCAGCGTCTCGTGTGCCTCGCGGCTGATCGAGCCGAAGGACATGGCCCCGGTGGCGAAGCGCTTGACGATGTCCACCGCCGGCTCGACCTGGTCGATCGAAACAGGCTGACGCCCGGTCTCGGCCGCCTTCCGGATCCGGAACAGGCCGCGGATGGTGGAATACTTGTTCTCCTGCTCGTCGATCCGGTTCGAATAGGCCTCGAACCGGTCCTTCGCATTGAGCCGGACGGCGTGCTGCAGATCCGCCACCGCATCCGGGGTCCAGACATGGTCCTCGCCGCGCTGGCGCAGGTTGTACTCGCCGCCGACATCGAGGAACTTCCGCAGGACCGGCAGGTTGCCGAACGCCTCGCGATGGCGGCGCACGGTTTCCTCGGCGATCTCGGCCAGCCCGACGCCCTCGATGGTCGTCGCCGTGCCGAAGAAGAAGCGGCTGATCAGTTCGCTCGACAGCCCGACCGCATCGAAGATCTGCGCGCCGCAATAGCTCTGGTAGGTCGAAATGCCCATCTTGGACATGACCTTGAGCAGCCCCTTGTCGACCGCCTTGATGTAGCGCTTGACGATCTCGGTCTCGTCCACCTCGTCCGGGAATTCCATGTCGGCCTTCATGGCGACAAGGGTCTCGAAGGCGAGATAGGGGTTGATCGCCTCGGCACCATAGCCGGCGAGGCAGGCGAAATGATGCACCTCGCGCGCTTCGCCGGTCTCGATCACCAGCCCGACCGAGGTGCGCAGACCCTTGCGGATCAGGTGATGATGGACCGCCGCCGTGGCCAGCAGGGCCGGCACGGGGATGCGATCCGGCCCGACCATGCGATCGGACAGGACAATGATGTTGTAGCCGCCATGCACCGCCGCTTCCGCCCGGTCACAGAGCAGCTTCACCGCCGCTTCCATCCCCTTGGCGCCCTGCTGGGAGGGATAGGTGATGTCGAGCGTCTTGGTGTCGAACCGCTCCTCGAAATGACCGATGCAGCGGATCTTCTCGAGATCGCCGTTGGTCAGGATCGGCTGGCGCACCTCAAGGCGCTTGCGGCGGGCATTGCCCTCGAGGTCGAACAGGTTCGGCCGCGGCCCGATGAAGGAGACAAGGCTCATCACCAGCTCCTCGCGGATCGGGTCGATCGGCGGATTGGTGACCTGCGCGAAGTTCTGCTTGAAATAGGTGTAGAGCAGCTTCGCCTTGTCCGAGAGGACGGAGGGCGGCGTATCCGTGCCCATCGAACCCACGGCTTCCTGACCCGTCACCGCCATGGGCGACATCAGGAGCTTGGTGTCTTCCTGCGTATAGCCGAACGCCTTCTGCCGGTCGGTCAGGCTGACATCGGTGCGCGAGGCACGCGGCTCGACCGGCCGGAGGTCCTCCAGCACGATCTGCGACCGCTGCAGCCACTCCTTGTAGGGATTGGCCTTGGCGAGGCTGGCCTTGACTTCCTCGTCGGAGACGATGCGGCCTTCCTCGAGGTCGATCAGCAGCATCTTGCCAGGCTGCAGGCGCCACTTGGTCACGATCTCGCTTTCCGGGAAGGGCAGCACGCCCATTTCCGACGCCATGACGACGAGATCGTCCTTGGTGACGTAGTAGCGGGCAGGACGCAGACCGTTCCGGTCCAGCGTGCCGCCGATCTGCCGGCCATCGGTGAAGGCGATGGCGGCCGGGCCGTCCCACGGCTCCATAAGCGCCGCGTGATATTCGTAGAAGGCGCGCCGCTCCTCGTCCATGAGCGGGTTGCCCGCCCAGGCTTCCGGTACCAGCATCATCACGGCATGGGCAAGGCTGTAGCCGCCGCGCACGAGGAATTCGAGCGCATTGTCGAAGCAGGCCGTGTCCGACTGACCCTCGTAGGAGATCGGCCAGAGCTTGCCGATCTCGATGCCGTAGAGCTCGCTGTCGACCGAGGCCTGCCGCGCCGCCATCCAGTTGACGTTGCCGCGCAGGGTGTTGATCTCGCCGTTATGCGCGACCATCCGGTAGGGATGGGCGAGCTGCCAGGTCGGAAAAGTGTTGGTCGAGAAGCGCTGATGCACGAGGGCCAGCGCGCTCTCGAAGCGCGGATCGGTGAGATCCTTGAAATAGCCGCCGAGCTGGGTGGCGAGCAGCATGCCCTTGTAGGTTACCGTCCGGCACGAGACCGAGACCGGATAATACGAGGCCTTGGCGCGCTCCTGGCCGAGATAGAGCGTATGCGAGACGACCTTGCGCAGGATGAAAAGGCGCCGCTCGAAGCTTTCTTCGTCGGTGATGTCCGGGCCGCGCCCGATGAAGACCTGCCGGTGATAGGGCTCGGTCGGCTTCACGCTCTCGCCGAGATCGCTGTTGTCGACCGGCACGTCGCGCCAGCCGAGCACCTTCTGCCCTTCCGCCACGATGGTCTGCTCGATGATCTGCTCGATCTTCGTCCGCGCTTCGGCATCCTGCGGCAGGAAATACTGGCCGACGGCATAATGCCCCGGCTCGGGCAGTTCGAAGCCGAGCTTCGCGCATTCCTCGCGGAAGAAGCGATGCGGAATCTGCACCAGCATGCCGCAGCCATCGCCGGCCTTCGGATCGGCACCGACAGCACCGCGATGATCGAGATTCTCGAGAATCTTCAGTCCGTGCTCGATGATCGTGTGAGTCTTGCGGTTCTTGATATCCGCCACGAAGCCGACACCGCACGAATCCTTCTCATGCGCCGGATCGTACAAGCCCTCGGCTGCCGGAAAGCCCGGATCGCGGACCACCAATGGCCCCTGCGAAACCGACGCGACGGCGCGTTTGGTGGCGCGCGCATTCGCCACGGGGCGTTGCGTCACGGCATCAAACTTCGTCTCTCTCGTCGTCATGGTCTCGCTCCTGGCTCAAGGCCCAAAGAAATCTGCAGTTCTGTTCTCGCCGCCATGCCTGGCCGGCGCCCTGGTTGGCTTTCAGACACGTCGAGCCCGATTTCCGACGGCGGGCCGGGGGAGACCAGCCGGCCACCGGAAACCGGGCTCGGAGAGTAGGTCAGCAACACTGTCCTATCCGAGCTGCACATAACCAGAAACCATTCGGCCTTACAAGCACTCTTTGGAAGAATTTTATCCCTTTTATTGCGAGACTGCCTAAAAGTGCGCAATAAAATTACTTTTGCTTCCCCTGAGAAACAATATTGCGTCGAAAACACACCGGGCAAGGGGCTGCGGCCTTCTGGCCCGGAAGCGTGCCCAAAGGCCACGATGCTTGCACAGCCGGTCGATTTGCGCCTTGATGACGGCAATCTCTCCAGCCATTCCGGAATCCCATGAACTTCGTCAGTGACAATATCGTTGGCGCCAGCGCCAAGGTCCTCGCCGCTCTCGTCGCCGCCAACGAGGGCGCCGCCGGCTCCTATGGCGCCGATCCCTGGACCGCGCGCGTCGACGCGCAGCTCGATGCCTTTTTCGGCCGCAAGGTGACGGCCTTCCTCGTCACGACCGGAACGGCGGCGAATGCGCTGGCCGCCTCGGCCATCTGCCCGCCCTGGGGCTGCCTGCTGACCCATCGCGAGAGCCATGTCATCGACGATGAATGCGGCGCGCCCGAATTCTTCATGGGCGGCGCCAAGCTGGCCGGCCTGCCCGGCATCGGCGGCAAACTGACCCCCGCCATTATCGAGGCGCATCTCGCGGCGGAACCCGGCGGCACCCGCCGTCCGCCGATCAAGGCGCTGTCCATCGCGCAGGGGACGGAATTCGGGCTGATCTACTCGCCGGAAGAGGTGCGCGCCCTCACGGCCTGCGCCCGTGCCAACGGCATGCGCACGCATATGGACGGTGCCCGTTTCTCGAATGCGCTGGTGGCGCTCGGCTGCACGCCGGCGGAAATGACCTGGCAGGCGGGCATCGACGTGCTCTCGCTCGGCGGCACCAAGAATGGCTGCCTGATGGCGGAGGCCGTCGTCTTCTTCGACGAGGCGCTGGCGGAAGAATTCCGCTTCCGCCGCAAGCGGGCGGGGCAGACCCTGTCCAAGCAGCGGCTGATCTCGGCCCAGTTCGAGGCCTTCTTCGACGGCGATCACTGGCGCGACCTCGCCACCCATGCCAACGCGATGGCCAAGCGGCTGGCTGACGGCCTGTCCGGCATTCCCGGCATCCGCTTCGGCTGGGAACCGCAGATCAACGAGGTCTTCCCGATCGTCAGCGAAGCCCTCTGGAACCATTTGACGGCAGCCGGCCTGAAATGTGTCGACTGGTCCGACCTCTCCCTGCCGCCGGAAGCGGCCCTGCGTGAGGGCGAGGTGGTGCTGCGGCTGGTCACCTCCTTCGCCACGCGGCCGGAGGATGTCGACGCGCTGATCGTTCAGGCCAGAGGGTTCCGCGCCGCAGCGTGAGCCAGCGCACGGCAGGCTCCATCATTTCGCCCCAAAAGCAATGCCTGTTCAGCGAAACTTAATCGCCCGTTAGGCATGCTCGCAGAATGGGGCGGCTCGATGCCACGGCATCCAATGGAGAGTTCGTGATGGTGATTGCAAAGGCAACGCGCATGGCTGGCCTCGCCGGCCTGCTGGCCGCGATGACAGGTTTCGCCGCGACGGAAGCCTCGGCGCAGTATTATCCGCGCCCGTTCTTCTACGGCGGCTATTATTCCGGCCCGATTGTCGTGCCGGTGCCCCGGCGTCCGGTCGGCACCTCGGTCGGCGATATCTTCGAGGACCTGCGGGATCAGGGCTATCGCAGCCTGACGCTGTCCGGCCGCCGCCCGGATATTCTGGTCGTCGACGCGATAGACCGGAACCGCCAGCCGGTCCGGCTCATTGTCGATGCCTATGACGGCGAGGTTCTGGAACGGTTCCAGCGCGATGCCGGCACACCGGCGCCTCGTGGAACGGCTGCACTGAACCCCGATCCGCGTCTCCCGCGCGAGACACCGCGCGCCCGTCCGGAAACGCCGGCCGGCGAGACCGCCAATCCGCTGCCGCCGCGCCGGCCGGATGCTGTCGCGCAAGGTCCGGGTTCCGGCGCAGCCACTGGCCGCCCGGCTCCGGTCGCCCCGGCACGAGACCCTTCTCTGTGGGCTCCGCAGGCCCCCGGAGCCGGCACGCAGTAATGCGCGCCGCGCGCCGGGCCGACCGGTGAAAACTGCCGAAACGGGATCAGACATGAAAAAGGGGCGTCACGGACGCCCCTTCGCTGTTTCCGGATCAAGCCGGTTTCAGGCCGCGAGATGCTCGACGGTCTGGCCGGCCGGCGCGCTGATCGGGATCACACGCGGCTTCCGGGCTTCCGGCACTTCACGCACAAGATCGACATGGAGCAGGCCGTTCTCGAGACGGGCGGACGTCACGCTCACATAATCGGCAAGCTGGAACCGCCGCTCGAACTGGCGCGAGGCGATGCCCTGGAAGAGATAGGCGCCGTCCCGCGGGGTACCACTGGCCTTGTCGCCCCGGATGATGAGCGAGTTCGGCTCGGCTTCGATCGTCAGATCGGCTTCCGTGAACCCGGCCACGGCGAGCGAGATGCGATAGGCATTCTCGCCGGTCTTCTCGATATTGTAGGGCGGATAGCTGGGGGCGGATTGCTCGAAACCGGCAACCTGATCCATCAGCGAGAACAACCGGTCGAAGCCGACGGTCGAACGATAGAGGGGGGCAAGATCATAGGAACGCATGGCATATCCTCCTTGAAGCGACATGCAGTTGAGGTCCGCCCAAAGGGCCGGACCGGGAATGTGCCGCCTTCTCTGGCCGGCACAGACAGGAGTTGGGAAGCGGATTTCCGGATTTCAAGACCCGTTGTTCCGCCCGTTCCTGCGAGCGGAAACGAGGCCCGCCCCATGAATGCCAGATGAACCCCGGGCTCGCATCCGGTTCAGCCCGGATCTGTCAGAAGCATCATTATCGGGCGCAATCACGGCCCGGATCGAGGTTTGCTTCATGCCACGCGCACAGGGTGCCGGCTTCCCGGTTTCGGGCAGCGCGGAGAGAACGGGTTTTTCGGATCGGGTCTGGACGCGGCACCTGCTGGTGGGCGTGCTGGTCGCAACCATTCTGGGTGGCTTCGGCCTGATGGCTCTGTCCAGGAGCCCTGCCACGACCGATGCGCCGGGCACCTCGCGCCTTGTCGATAACCGCACCATGGCGGAACTCGGCACGCTGCCGGGCTTCCAGCGGCGCGGCAACAGCGTGGTCGGCGAGGTCTGCACGCGTGACGGCCAGGCCCTGCGGCTTGTGCTCGATGCCCGCAACCAGACGCTGATCGGCTTCCGGCTGCTCGAACCGAGCGAAGCACGCCCCGTCTGCCCCGCCTCCCCCTTGCCGATCGCCCGGACTCCTGCGAACTAGACGCGACGGACCGGAAGCAGCGCGGCGCGCTTTTCCGGATTGCCGCCAGCGGAAGGGGCGAGACGCGCACGGGGCCATGCTTGAATTTCTAGCCCAGCCGCCCGAAGGCGTGCCCTTCCCGGATCGGATCGAGATTGCCTGCCTGCGGGCCGCGGACGGAATCGGCATCCGGGCCGCCTTTGCGCTGCCGGATGGCGAGCCGACCGGAACGGTCATCCTGCTGCAGGGCCGCGCTGAATACATCGAGAAATACGGCGAGGTCTTTTCCGAGCTGTTGGCCCGGCGCCTGGCCGTAGCCGCGCTTGACTGGCGGGGCCAGGGTGGCTCCGACCGGCAGGTCGGCAATCCGCGCAAGGGCCATGTCGAGGATTTCAACGACTACCTGCTCGATCTCGACGCCCTCCTCGCGGAGATCCGTCGCCGGGGCCTGCCGGAGCCCTTCCATCTCCTCGCCCATTCGACGGGAGGCGCCATCGCCCTGCTCGCCCTCGCCCGTCAGCCCGCCCTGTTCACGCGGGCCATCCTCTCCTCGCCGCTCGTCGCCATTGCCGGGCTGCGCTGGCCCGATGCCAGCCGCGTGCTCGCCCGCCTCCTCGCAAGCCTCGGCCTGTCGACAGCCTTCATCCCCGGCGGCCGGCGGATCACGATCGCTGACGGCCCCTTCGAGGGCAACCCGCTGACCAGCGATCCGGAACGTTTTGCCCGGATGGCGCTCTGGCAGAAGCAGGAACCTCGCCTCGCCATCGGCGATCCGACCATCGGCTGGGTGGATGCGGCCTTCGAGGCCATGGCCCGCTTCGAGGATGACCGGTTTGGCCTCGAGAACCGCACGCCCTGCCTGTTCGTTCTGGCCGGCGCCGATCGCGTGGTCGATTCCCGGGCCGCCGCCGCCCTCGCCAGGCGCATGCGCGGCACCAGCGCCATCACGCTCCTGGGTGCGCAGCACGAGATCCTGATGGAGCGCGGCCGGATCCGGCAGCAATTCTGGGCTGCTTTCGATGCTTTCTGCCGGGAACCTGTGCTGGGTGACGCTGCTTTGCCTGAGCGGGGCGTCGAACCGGTTTTAGCCGCCGCGTCGGGAGAGCAGGCCTAAAGCCTGCGCATGGAGCTCTGCATTGGCGGCCGCCACGATGGCACCGCCCTTGGTGGCAGATTCTCCGTCCCATGTGGTGATGACCCCGCCCGCCCCCTCGATGACGGGGATCAGCCCGACAATGTCATGCGCCTTGAGCCCGGATTCGATGACCAGTTCGACCTGGCCCGAAGCCAGCATGGCATAGGCATAGCAATCGACCCCGTAGCGCGAGAGCTTCACTTGCTTCTCGACGCGGAGGAAAGCCGCGGATTCGTCACCGCGGAACAGGCGGGGATCCGTGGTCATGAGGTGGGAATCGGCAAGCCGCGTCTTGCTGGAGGTCATGAGCGCGCGTTGTCCGCGCGGACCCTTGAGCTTCGCCTGCCGGCCATCGCCGAAGAACAACTCGCCGGTATAGGGCTGGTTCATGACGCCCATGACCGGATTGCCGTCGCGCATCAGGCCGATCAGCGTTCCCCAGACCGGCAGCCCGCAAAGGAAGGCGCGCGTCCCGTCGATCGGATCGACAACCCATTGGTATTCGGCTTCCGGATTGACGTCGTCGAATTCCTCGCCCCGGATGCCATGCGTCGGAAAGGTCGCCTGGATCAGGCGGCGGATCACGGTTTCCGCAGCGCGATCGGCCTCCGTCACAGGGTCGAACCCGTCACTGCCCTTGTCGAGAACGCTGAGTTCGGTGCGGAAGAACGGCAGGATGGCCTCGCCGGATTGCTGGGCAAGCCGTTCGAGAAAGGCCGAGAGTTCGACTGGACGCATGGATCCTCGCGGGAGGGACAATCTGTGATTCTCCTTAGCGGAGACCGGCTGCCATGGCCAGAAGCGCGCATTGTCCTGCATTGGCAAAGGGCGGAAATCGCCCCCGGAACAACGCTTTCTTAGCAATGAATAAAAAAAGGGCCCGTCGATCACGACAGGCCTTGTCTTTTGTGCGCCGCAATATATATTCGAGTTGTCACGACGGTTCGCCCTCGTGACATGCCCTCCTTGGGCGTTTCCTCCCTAGACTTTCAGGCCGCTTCGTGCGGCCTTTTTTTTGGCCGGAATCATAAATTCCGGCTTTTCTGCGGGGCTGTCCTTGCTTCGGATGCCCCGTTCGGATCGTTTCGCCACCGGATCGGGCAGCGAGCGCCCTTATTCAGCAGCCTTCTGAGAAAAATGCAAGGCCGAATTGCGCGAATCGAATGCCTGCTCTGCGATAAGGTGCGTCACGATCTCGCAGAGCGCGGCTGACAGGCCGGCGAACCCGTCATGGGGCTCCAGCCGCGCTTCATCCATGTAGAGCGCGCGGTTCACCTCGATCTGGATGGCGTGCCAGCCAAGGCCGGGACGGCCGTAATGCTCGGTGATGTAGCCGCCGGCATAGGGCTGGTTCCGCTCCACCCGGAAGCCGGCACAGCGGGCCAGATGTTCGAGCCGCTCGACCAGCACCGTTGCCGCACTGCTGCCGAACCGGTCACCGATGACGAGATCCGGCATGCTCCGGTTCGGGCGCGGCAAGGTCTGCGATGGCATGGAATGCAGGTCGAGCAGCAACACCATGCCATGCTCGCGGTGCCTCCGGGCGAGTTCCCGGTGAAGCCGGAGATGATAGGGCACATAATGCGCCTCGATCCGGGCCAGCGCCTCCTCGAGCGGCAGCTTTCCGGCATAGATCTCGACCTGGTCGCCGATCACCCGGGGGATCGTGCCCAGCCCGCCGGCAACGCGCAAAGACCGCGTATTCGCATCCACAGGCAGGTTTCCGGCAATCAGCCGCGGGTCCAGTTCGAGTGGCTCCCGGTTCAGGTCGAGATAGGAGCGCGGCAGCCGCGCCGACATCAGCGGCAGCCCTGCCGCGACGAGCGGCCGGAACAGGCTGTCGACATAGAGATCGGAGGCCCGGCGGAGCGCTGACCTCGCCAATTGGCTCCGGGCCAGGAAATGTGGCGGAAATTGATCCCCGGAATGGGGTGAATTCAGGAAGAGCGGTGTCGCCCGGTTTTCCTCACCCTCGAGAATGAAGGGCGAGAATTCGGCCGGATCGAGCGGAACCTGACCCGCCATGAAAGCCCTTTCCCTGCTGCACGTCCTGCGCAACATGGCGCGCCCGTCCGGGGCGGTCCAGCCCCCTGGCCGCTTTGCCGGAAAAATACACCCGATATTTACCATGACGGCCTAACCCTCGTTGCCAGTTTGCGCGGCAAGCCCGAAGAGACCGACATGAGCAAGATTCTCCTCGCCGAAGACGATAACGACATGCGCCGCTTTCTTGTGCGGGCGCTCCAGAATGCGGGCTACGATGTCGCGTCCTTCGATAATGGCCGCTCGGCCTATCACCGGCTGCGCGAGGAGCCGTTCGAGCTTCTGCTGACCGACATCGTGATGCCGGAAATGGACGGGATCGAGCTCGCGCGCCGCGCGACCGAACTGGATCCCGACATCAAGGTGATGTTCATCACCGGCTTTGCCGCGGTCGCGCTCAATCCGGAATCGAACGCGCCGAAGGATGCGCGCGTTCTCTCCAAGCCCTTCCACCTCAAGGACCTCGTCAACGAGGTGAAGCGGATGCTCGCCGCCTGAGTCGATTTTCTCGTCGGGCGGCTGCCAAAAAGCCTTGCCCTTTCCCCGCGCTCTGACTATACGGGCGCTTCCCAATTTCGACGCGGCGTCTTCGGCTTCGCGTTCGGGCGCGTAGCTCAGCGGGAGAGCACTACCTTGACACGGTAGGGGTCACAGGTTCAATCCCTGTCGCGCCCACCATTTTTAACCGGGTCACCGGATGGAGTTGAGACGATGAAGGTCAGGAATTCGCTCAAGGCGCTGATGAAGCGGCACCGCGACAACCAGATGGTTCGCCGCCGCGGTCGCGTGTACATCATCAACAAGACGCAGAAGCGCTACAAGGCCCGCCAGGGCTGAGCCTTCGTCGCATCGTCAGGCATGCCAAAGCGCCCTTGCGGGCGCTTTTCGCGTTTTCGTGATGCCAGATGCCGCTCCGCGAGGCTTGACGCTCCGCCCGGCCGGGCTACCTTCGGATCATGCGCTCATCCATGATCCTCGCTTCCCTCCTGGCCAGTCTTCTGCACCCTGCCCTTGCGGCCGCGCAGAACAACCCGGCGCCCGCGCCGCCAGCCGCATCCGAGGTGCCCGCGCCTGATTCGACAACACGCGCCGGCCAGCGGCTCGACAAGCTCTTCGAGAAGCTCAAGGAATCGGAAAGTCCCACTGCGGCCCGCATCGTTGCGGCCGATATCGAGCGGGCCCTTGAACAATCTGGCAGTCCGACGACCGACCTGCTGTTCACCCGGGCCAAGGACGCGATGAACGCGCGCGATTTCGATCTCGCCCTCGACCTGCTCGATTATATCGTGACGCTCAAGCCGCAATGGGCGGAACCGTTCCACCGGCGGGCCATGATCCATTTCCTGCGCAACGATCGCGATGCGGCCTATCGGGACATCCGCGAGGTCCTGTCGCGCGAGCCGCGCCATTACATTGCCCTGTCGGGGCTGGGCGGCATCCTGAGGGCTGGCGGCAACGCCAAGGGCGCTTACAAGGCCTTCACCCGCGCGCTCGAAATCCATCCCTTCCTCGCCGATCTGAAGCAACAGCTCGAGCGCATGAAGGTCGAGGTCGAGGGCCAGCCGATCTGAAGCCTGTCAGCTTGCGCCACCGGCCCCAACGAAGGCGATCCGCAGCATGTTGGTCGCGCCCGGCGTCCCGAAAGGCACGCCGGCAACCAGGATGACGCGCTGGCCTGGATTGGCGAATTCCTGCTCTCGGGCCACCCGCGCACCCAGCCGCGCCATGTCATCGACATCCGCCGGATCTTCGCCCACCACCGCATGGACACCCCAGACGAGGGCAAGTCGGCGGGCCGTCTGCATGCTGGTCGTCAGGGTGAGAATGGGCGGATAGGGCCGCTCCCGCGCGATCCGGAGCGCGGTCGCGCCGCTCGCCGTCCAGGCCACGATGCATTTGAGATCGAGCGTTTCGGCAACCGAGCGCGCCGCAGCAGCGATCGCATCGGCGCCGGTCGGCTCGGGCGGGGAGCGCTGCCCGGCCAGCAGGACCGTGTAATTCGGGTCCTTCTCGACCGCCTCGGCGATCCGGCTCATCGTCTCCACCGCGACAATCGGATATTGTCCGGCCGCACTCTCGGCGGAGAGCATCACCGCATCGGCGCCTTCGAACACGGCGGTGGCCACGTCCGACACTTCGGCCCGGGTCGGCATCGGGCTGACGATCATCGATTCGAGCATCTGGGTCGCGATCACCACGGGCTTGCCGAGCTTGCGGGCCAGACGGGTAATCCGCTTCTGGAGGCCGGGAACAACCTCGAGTGGCATTTCCACGCCAAGATCGCCGCGCGCGACCATCAGCGCATCGGACAGCTCCATGATCTCGTCAAGCCGGTCGATCGCCTGCGGCTTTTCCAGCTTCGACATGACGAGCGCCCGACCGCGCGCGATCTTGCGCACTTCCGCCACATCGTCGGGACGTTGGACAAAGGACAGCGCGATCCAGTCAACCCCGGCTTCCAGCGCGGCAGTCAGGTCGGAGCGGTCCTTGTCCGTGAGGGCAGAACTGGGCAGCAGGCTGTCCGGCAGGCTGACGCCCTTCCTGTTCGAGATCGCCCCGCCGACCTCGACCACGATCTCCGCCCGCTTGGCCGTGGCACTCGTGACGCGGAACAACAGCTTGCCATCATCGATCAGCACCCGGTGCCCGGGTTTCAGCGCCTGCAGGATTTCCGGATGCGGCAGATGCACACGGCGGGAATCCCCCGGTTTGGGATCGGAATCGAGCACGAATTTCTGGCCGGTCTCCAGCATCACCGGCGGCGCGGCGAAGGTCCCGACGCGGAGCTTCGGCCCCTGCAGGTCAGCCAGAATCCCGATCGGACGGCCCAGTTCCTGCTCGATCCGGCGGATCTGCGCCACGCGCTCATTCAGCACCTCATGGGTGGAATGGCTCATATTGATGCGGAAGAGATCGGCGCCGGCCTCGAAGAGCTTCTTGACGATCGCATCATCCTGCGAGGCGGGCCCCAGCGTCGCGATGATTTTTGTCCGTCTGTTGCGCCGCATGCCGAGCCCCCCGATTCCCCGAATTCATAGGATGAATATACTACCGGTTTGAGACAAGGCCGCCATCGCCAAGTTCCACCGTCCAGTCCGCCTGCTGGCCGGTATCCACCTCGATGAATCCGGCCCGGTCAAAGCCGCGGGCATAGCAGTCGAGCGGCCCGCGAATGGAAAACTCGACATCCCGGACGCAGAGGATATTCGGCCCGCTCCAGTCACCACCGCGGTCGTAATCCACGGCATGGATGTAGAAATAACGCGAGGTCAGCCGCCCGCGGACGATCGTCTCGCAGCGATTGGGCTTCAGGTTGAACCAGCCCTCGGTAACCCAGACCGGCCCGTCGAGATAGCCGATCGCCACGCCGACACGGCCGGATGTCGCATTGCAGACGCGCAGATCGGCCCGGGCCTCAACCGTGCAGGCCAGGCCGGCCATGAGCGCGAGGGCCACAAGACGCAGCCAGCGTCCGGGAAGGCGGATATCCGGAAGGATGGACAGGGAGGCCGCGCGCATCGGGCTAGGGCCCCAGCAGGATGACACGGAGATCATTGGCATTGGTGAGGGTCGGCCCGGTCTGGAGCAGGTCCTCCAGAGCCGCGAAGAACGGCGTCGAATCATTGCGCTCCAGCGCGGCCAGCGGATCGAGCCCCGCCGTCTCGGCCCGGGCAAGCGTGGTCGGATCGACCAGCGCCCCGGCCGGATCGCTGACCTTGCCGGCACCGCCATCGGTTCCGTCCGTATCCGCCGAAAGCGCCACGATATCCGGCGTGCCGCCAAGCGCCATGGCCAGAGCGAGCGCATATTCCTGATTGGGCCCGCCGGTGCCGTCACCCCGGATCGTCACCGTCAGTTCCCCGCCCGAGAGCAGGGCGATGCGCTCGCTGCCCTGCGATTCGCGGAGCGCGACAGCCGCATGCTGGACCGCGATATCGCGGGCCTCGCCCTCGAGGTCATTGCCAAGGTTGATGACGCGGTAGCCAAGCGCCTCCGCTTCGGCACAGGCCGCGGTGAAGGCATCGAGCGGTCGCGCCGCGATGACCGCGCGGGACCCGTCAAACGCCGGATCACCCGGCTTCAGCGTCTCGTTGGCCGGGTCCTCGAGCGCAGCCCGCACCGAATCCGGCACAGTGATCCCATAGCGTTCGATGACGGCCCGGGCATCGGCGAGGGTGGTGATATCCGGCAGGGTCGGGCCGGAACCGATCGTCGCGAGATCGTCACCCGGCACATCCGACAGGGCGATGGTCTCGAGCCGTGCCGGCGCGATCCGGGCGGCGAGGCGGCCACCCTTGATGCCGCTGATATGCTTGCGCACGGTATTCATCGCATCGATCGGCGCGCCGGACCGGAGCAGCGCCTTGTTGAAGGCCTTCTTCTCCTCGAGCGTGATCGCGCCGACGGGCAGGACGAGATTGGCGGAAGCCCCGCCCGAAGCGAGGAACACGACAAGATCATCCGTGCCAGCCTCGTCCGCCAGCCTGAGCAGGGCATTCGCCGCTATTTCGCTCTGGGAATCCGGCACCGGGTGGCCGGCCTCGATCACCGTGACGACGCGCGTCGGCACACCATAGCCATGCCGCGTTGCCACCAGCCCGCGCAGCCGCTCGCGCGGGAAGCCCAGGGTATCGAGGTAATGGGCTTCCGCAGCGGCAGCCATCGAGGCGGCGGCCTTGCCGGCCCCCATCAGGAACAGGCGCCCGGTTTCCGGCGGAGCCGGCAGATGGGCCGGCAGGAAACGGGCGGGCGAAACGGCCTGGACGGCCGCCTCGAAAATCGAAAGACAATGGCGGCGGCGCGTGCGGATCTTCATGCCTTCAAACATGCGTCGGACCTTAGCCAATCCCTCGGGCGAGGCCAATGCCTGAAATCCGCAGGATGTGCCGTGCGAGGCTTGCCAGCGCGGCCCGATTGCGGCAGGGCTGGACAATCAGAGAGGACCCGCCGTGCCCCGGATCGCCGCCCGTTTCAACGAGGATTCCCACGAGATTATCGAAGGTTCGGCTGAATCCGGCCTTGTCTTCCTCTGTGATCATGCCACCGCGCGGATCCCCGAGGAATATGCCCGGCTTGGCCTTGATCCGCGCGAACTCGAACGGCATATCGCCTACGATATCGGGGCCGAAGCCGTCACGCGCAGCCTCGCCCGGCATTTCGACGCGCCGGCCGTGCTCAGCCGGTTCTCGCGCCTGCTGATCGATCCGAATCGCGGCGAGGATGATCCGACACTCGTGATGCGGATCGCCGATGGCGCGATCATTCCCGGCAATGCGACGATAGGGCCGGATGAGATCCTCCGCCGCATTGACCGGTTCTACCGACCCTACGACGCGGCAATCGAGGCAACGCTCTCCGCCATTGTCGCCACCGGCCAACCGCCGATCGTCGTGGCCATGCATTCTTTCACCCCCGAGATGAAGGGCGTGAAACGGCCCTGGCATGTCACCGTGATCTGGGATTTCGACCCCCGGCTCAACCGCCGCCTGCTCGATTCGCTTGCCGGCGAATCGGACTTGATCGTCGGCGAGAACGAGCCTTATCAGGGTGGTTATGCCGGCGACACAATCGATCGGCACTGCCTCGGTACCGGCTTTGCCCATGCTCTTGTCGAGATCCGCCAGGACCTGATCACGACGCCGGAAGGCGCGGAAGCCTGGGGCGATCGGCTCGCCCGGCACTTGCGCCCGCTGGTTTCAAACCCAGATCTAAGGGAAGCACGCCGGTTCGGCGCGCATCCGCAGCCCCGCGCGAGAGGAAAGCGCCCATGAAAGCGCCCATGACAGAGACCCCGAAGCTTCCGGATGCCGAAACCATCCGCAACCTCGAAGCCGCCGCCTTCCGCCGGCTGCTGCAGCACCTGCGCGACCGGCCGGAGGTCCAGAATATCGACCTGATGAACCTCGCCGGTTTCTGCCGGAACTGCCTGTCCAACTGGATGGAGGATGCGGCGCGGGATCAGGGCGTCCCGCTCGACCGGAACGGCGCGCGCAGTCATGTCTACGGCATGCCCTACGAGGAATGGAAGGCGCGCCACCAGAAGGAGGCCAGCGCCGAGCAGCAGGCTGCTTTCGCCAGCCGAGACCCTGGCCATTGAGCCATGCCCGCTCCCGCCGCAAACCCGGACGGAAGGGCAAAATTCCGGGTTGACCGGACCCCTCCCCCGGGGCCAAGGAAGGGCGGCAGGAAAGGCCGCAGGTCCTGCTGCTCTTGCCTTTCATCCCAGTTTCGGAGCCCTCCATGGAAGACGTGAATCCCGCCACCGCCGGCCAGCTCAAGGCCTTCATCGAGCGTATCGAGCGCCTCGAGGAAGAAAAGCGCCAGATCGCCGACGATGTGAAGGATGTCTATGCCGAAGCGAAAGCGAACGGCTTTGACGCCAAGATCCTGCGGAAGATCGTCTCGCTGCGCCGGCAAGATGCCGATGAACGCCGCGAGCAGGAAGAAATCCTCGAGACCTATCTCCGCGCGCTCGGCATGGAATGAATGCGGCTCCGGCCGCGCCTATTCGCCCGACCGGGTGAAGCTGGCGCCGAGCGGCCGGATGAAGCTCCCGGTGAACCCTGAAGCCGGCGCCGCAGCCGTGCCCACCGCCGCGAGCGGCGAGGCCGTCACCGCGCTGCGCAATTCACGCCCGACCGGCGGCTCGGCAACCTGAATGACCTGGCTCGGCCGGGTCTCAACTGCCGGTTGCGCCATCACCATCGCCATCGGATTGGTCGGACGCGGCACGAAAGCCGGCCGAGCCTCACGCGGACGAACCGGCGGGGGCGAGGTTTGCGTTGGTGTGACTGGCGGCGGCACGGCCGACGGTGCGGCGGCCGGCAAGGACGGTGCAACAGCGGCGGTGGCCGGCGCCGGAACCGGCCGGCTCGGCGGGATCGGGGCCGGTACGGCGGCATAGGCCTGCACCAGCGGCGCGGCCGGGCGCTCCGGCTCGGGCGCGCGGCTGACGATCGACGGCAATGCCGTTTCGGAGCCGACGACGGCCGGCATGGCGGGACGCAGTGGTGGAAGCGGCGCCACGACCGGGCTCGGTGCAGCAGCCACCGCGACAGGCGCTTCCAATGCTGCCGGAGCCGCAGGACGGAGCGGCGGCATCGGCACATTCGCGACAGCAACAGGGGCAGGCGCAGCAACCGGAGCAGGCTCGGCAGGCGCAGCCGCTGCCGGTCGGACCGGAGGCAGCGGCATGTTCGGCGCAGCGGCGAGGGTCACCGGCTCGGCCGGCGCGGGAACCGGAGCGGCATTGGCCGTCGGATTCGGAACGGGCGACGTCAGGCCAATGCCCGAGGGCCGGATCGGCGGCAGCGGCTCGGTTGCGGCGACAAGGCTCGCGAATTGCGCGCCTTTCGGGCGGATCGGCGGAATGGGCAGGGACGCCACCTGAAGCGGCGCGCGCTGAGGCTCGGCAACGGCAGGCGATGGAGGTACTGCCGGCGCGGGTGTTGGCGGCGCAGCAGCGGATTCAGGCTCGGGCGTTGGCGTGGCAATGACCGGCGCCCGCGCAACGCGGGGCTGCGGCGCGGCCGTAAGCCCCGCAACACCCCAGGCACCGGGCCCATCGCCGGAACTCGGCAGCGCAGCGACCTGCTCGGTGGGCGCATTGCCACGGCCCCGCGTGGCCACGCGGGCATTCCGGCCACCACGCCCGACATCCCGGGCGATATCCTCGTCCTCGTCGCCGCCGAACAGCAAGGCCCACAAGCTCTTGCCACGGTTCGTGGTGACGGTCTCGTAATCCAGCGCCGACCCACCACGCGCTTGCACTTCGGCAAGGGCCGCCTGGTAATTCGCCAGCGGAATGCCATCCTTCGGCAGATGCACGGTCTTGCCGTCGGGGAAAAGGCGTTCGAGCTGCTCGCGCGGCATGCGCGGCCAGGACCGGACAGAGCCGACATCGAGATGCACGAAAGGCGAGCCGGCGCTGGGATAATAACCGACGCCGCCACGCTGGAGGCGCATGCCGATCTCGCGCACCCGCGCCATCGACACGCCGGGAATATGGATATCCATCGCGTTGCCGCGCATATGCTGGCTTTCCTTCGCCACGGCACGCGAGCGCCGCCGGAGCATCGCATTCGTGCCGGGGGAGCGGTAGGCCGACATGACCTTGATCGGCTCGGAAGCCCCGACCTCGCGATAGACGAACCAGATCACGTCGAAGAGCTGCGGCGCCATGCTGGTCGGCTCATCCGCGCGCCAGTCCCTGAGGAACCAGTTGAGCTTCTCGAGTGCGGCGGAATCGAAGGAGCCATCCCGCTTGAAGGTGATGGTGATCAGCTCGTTTGTATGGGCGTGATGCATCGTCAGCGAGCGCGTCTCGCCATTGGCATTCGCATCCTGCGTCGCGGTGGAAAAGGACAAGCAGAGGATGCTGGCAAAGAGCACGGCTCCAGCCATCCGCAGAGCGCGCGAAAAACCTGCCCCGGATCGGGCCCGGAAGGCAGCAGGTGCGAAACTCAACGGGCTCCCCCCTGACTGAGATGCCGATCCTTCGCTTTGCCGGACAACCATGGCGAAAAAATGCTCACGGCCTCAGGCCTGCCCGGTGATACAGGCAGGCGAAAAGGATGACAAGATTGCAGGAAATCAGAGCTGAAGCGCCGAGCGCACCCGGGCGTCATGGCCGTAGAGGTCGCGCCGTTCCTGGAGCTTGCCCTCGGAATCCACGAAGACCGTGAAATAGCTCAGATGCACGGGGATCCTGCGCGGCAGGCGGACCATGCGCTCGCCCCTGCCGATCATCCCGCGGAGATAGCCTTCCGAGTAGCCAAGGCTTGTGGAGAGCAGTTTCTCGGCAAAGGCGAAAGGCTTGTCCACGCGGACGCAGCCATGGCTGAAGGCCCGGAACTCGTTGCCGAACAGCGAGCGATTCGGCGTATCGTGCAGATAGACCGAATGATTGTTCGGGAACATGAACTTCACGAAACCGAGCGCGTTCTTCTCGCCCGGCGGCTGCCGGATCGAGATCGAATTGCCGCGCCGGGTCACCTGGAAGCCGCGCCGGGCCGCGTAATCCGGGTCGGTGGCCAGCTTGGGCAGGAATTCCTTCTTCAGGATCGACGGCGGCACACCCCAGGACGGATTGACGATGAGATGCTCCATCTCGTCCGAGAAGACCGGCGTCTGCGTCTGCGGCTTGCCGACAATGACACGCGTTTCATGCACGCTCCGACCGTCCTGGACGATCTGGAGCTTGAAGTCGGGCACATTCACGAAGACATGGAATTCGCCGAGATCGACCGGCAACCAGCGCCAGCGCTCCATATTCGCGATGATCGTGTTTGCCAGGACCTGCTTGTCGGGCTTGCGCTCGGATTCGGTGAGCGGTGTCTGCGGGTTCTCGAGGGCAGCGCGCGTCTTCGGGGTGATGCGCCCGTTCGGCGTCAGCCCGTTGACACGCTGGAAGGATTCCACTGCCTTGCGCAACTCGGCGTCGTAGATCTCGCCGCCTTCGGCCGGCAAGCCGAGCCGGCTGCGCAGATGCAGCACCCGCGGATCGGGCTTGCCGAAAGCAAGCGCCGGCCCTTCAAGCCATTTGGGCGGCAGGCCAGCGGCAACCGGCTGCGGCGCCCCGGCCAATCCGGCAACGGAGCCGGTCAGGATCGGCGCGGACATCTCCTCGCGCAGCTTCATCAGTTCGGCCCGCAGGGCGCGATAGCCGGCATGCCGCGGGTGATAACCGAGCAACGACGCCGTGACCCGGTCCGCCGGAAGATCGGCGATCGAGGCCAGCAGCTCGGCGGGGTTCGGCAGGGTCAGTTCCGGCGTCAGCATGCCGGAAAGCCGCGAGGGCTCGAGCCGCCCGCCACGGGCATCCCGGGCATAAAGGAACGCCGCGACGCTGATGGCGAGATCCGTCTCGATCAACCGCTCGGCGGGGATAACGCCATTGGTCCGGACCGGCAGCGCCGAAAGCAGGCGCACCGCATCGAGACCCTCCTGCTCGGCATCGGCAGCAAGCTTGGACAGGGCCGCCACGCGCGGCTGGACGAAGGCGCCTTCCTGACGGGCTTCAAGCCAGACCGGGCGGAAATCCCGCGCGGCATAGAAACCAGCCAGCGCTTCGATCTCGGCCGCCCGGAAACGGTAGCGGGCCCGGGCCGGCTCGAGGGCGGTGCGGATCCCGGCCTCGTCGGCCGGCAGCACGAGCTGGGGCGGAGGGGGCAGATCGACAGCGACAGTGACTTTCGGCGGTTCCGGCAGGTCGAGTTTCGGCACCGGAATCTCGGTCTGCTGCACCGGAGCAGCCGGAGCGCGCAGATCCTCGGCGAGTTCGATTTCGGGCGCCGCAGGCACGGTGACATCGGCCTCGGCGGCGCGGGCCGGTTCTTCGGCGGCATCGACCTGAAGGGTCACTTCGGGAACGGCCGGCAGGTCCAGCCGCACCAATTCCGAAGCATCCTTCTCGATGATCGCCTCGACCGGTGCGGAACGGGTTTCGTCGCCTTGCGCGGAAACGGGTGCCATCAGCGCCATCAAGGCCAGCGCGGAGACCAGCGCCAGAGGACCGGCGCGATACTTTGAGGATCCGTTAACCTTCTGTGCAATCACGTCTTTGGCCCCTCGACGATGCGAAACTTGCTCTCGTGAAATCCGGTTTGCGTCAAGTGCGCTGGCGCACAAACCGGGTCCGTTCGCGGAAAAACGGATGGCCGCGACATTTATGCGACGCGGCTATCCTCCATACCTTCCTCGGAATCCTCGGTCTCGATGCCGAGATCCTTCAGCTTGCGGTAAAGCGTCGACCGCCCGATCCCGAGCTTGCGCGCCACTTTCGACATCTGGCCGCGATAATGCTCGAGCGCGAAGCGGATCGTGTCGCCCTCGACCTGGTCGAGCGGGCGGACATCGCCGGTCTGGTCGAGCAGGGTCAGCGCGCTCGGATCCTTGATCTCGACGCGGACAATCTCGCGCTCCGGCCGGGCCGGCATCAGCGACGCGGTAGCAAGCGGCGGAATCTCGACCGAATAGCCCTCGACAGCCTGCGCCACCTGCGGAAAATCGCTCAGGGTCAGCGTGTCGCCCTCGCAGAGAATGACCGCGCGGAACATCGCGTTTTCCAGCTGGCGCACATTGCCCGGCCAGTCGAACCGGCAGAGCAAGGCCATTGCCTCTTCGGAAATGGCGCGGATCGGCCGGCCTTCCTCGGCCGAGAACCGGGCGAGGAAGCGCCGCGCCAGCGCCGGAATATCCTCGCGCCGGTTACGCAGAGGCGGAATCGAGATCGGGAAGACGTTCAGGCGGTAATAGAGATCCTCGCGGAACCGCCCCTGCCGGACAGCCTCGATCAGGTCGCGGTTGGTCGCGGAAACGAGGCGGATATCCACCTTCACAGTCTTGCGACCGCCGACCGGATCGACCTCGCCTTCCTGGATCGCGCGGAGCAGCTTCACCTGCGCCTCCAGCGGCAATTCGCTGACCTCGTCGAGGAAGAGCGTTCCGCCATTGGCTTCAACGAACTTGCCGGCATGTCGCTCGGTCGCGCCGGTAAAGGCACCCTTCTCGTGGCCGAACAGGATGCTCTCGACGAGATTGGCCGGGATCGCCCCGCAATTCACCGTGACGAAAGGCCTGCCGCGCCGGTCGGATGCGCCCTGCAGCGCCCGGGCGAAGACTTCCTTGCCAACACCCGATTCGCCTTCCAGCAGCACCGGAATGCCGGATTTCGCGGCGCGCTCGCCGAGGCGGACCGCCCGCGCCATATCAGCCGAGGCCGAAGTGAGGTCGGTGAAGGCCAGTGCACCATTGGCCCGCTTGGCGAGCCGGCGCACTTCCCCTTCCAGCGCGTCGACGCGCAGGGCATTGGTAAGCGAGACCTGAAGGCGCTCGGCACCGACCGGCTTGACGACGAAATCGATTGCCCCGGCCCGCATCGCGCTGATCACCGTCTCGATCGAGCCGTGCGCGGTCTGCACGACGACCAGCGGCCGGGCTTCCATCTGGGCCAGCCGCTCCAGCACGGCCATGCCGTCGAGTTCCGGCATCACCAGGTCGAGCACCATCGCGTCGACAGGCGCGAGGCTTCGATCCTGGACGCGCTTCAGCGCATCGGCGCCATTGTCGCAGACTTCTGCCGTGTAGCCGGAACGCTTGACCATCTCCGTCAGCAGGCGGCGCTGGACGGGATCGTCATCGACAACCAGGATAATTGCACTCATCGACATCTTTTCTGCGTTGCCGCCGCCGGGAACGGGGCGGTGTCTCGTTTCGAGGCAGTGTCGCTGAGCCGCGTAAACAGGTTGTAAATCCTGACGAGAAGAAACCGACCCGATTGAAAGCCCGGCCGGCTTGGGCCATGGATGATGCCGAAGCGGCCCCGTCATCCCGCCGGAGCCGGCCCTGAATCTGGACCCATCATGATCGAACGCGCTCCGCATCCCGTCCATGCCAGCACCGCTTCCGGCGGCATCGAACTCGGCGACCTGCCGGTCTGGACGCTCGATCATCTCTATCCCGGCATGACTTCGCCGGAATTCCTCTCCGATCTCGAGGCTATGGCCAGCGAATGCGCCGCCTTCGCCGCCCGCTACAAGGGCCAGTTGGCCAGCCTCGCCGCGCGGCCCGACGGCGCAAAAGCTCTCTGCGAGGTGATTCGCACCTACGAAGCCATCGAGGACCGGATGGGGCGCATCATGTCGTATGCCGGGCTGATCTATGCCGGCGACACGACCAAGCCAGCCCATGGCAAGTTCTACGGCGACACGCAGGAAAAGGTGACCGCGGCCTCGAGCGACCTCCTCTTCTTCCAGCTCGAACTCAACCAGCTGGACGATGCGCTGGTCGACCGCCTGATGGCCCAGCCACCGCTGGATCATTTCGCGCCCTGGCTGACCGACCTGCGCAAGGACAAGCCCTTCCAGCTCGAAGACCGGATCGAACAGCTCTTCCACGAGAAATCGACAACCGGTCGCGGCGCCTGGAACCGCCTCTTCGACGAGACTTTGGCCACCCTGCGTTTCGAGATCGACGGCGAGAGCCTGACGCTGGAGCCGACCCTGACGCGCATGCAGGATCCGGACGAGAACAAGCGCCGCAGTGCGGCCATGGCGATCTCGAAGACGTTGTCGGCCAATGCCCGCCTGTTCGCGCTGATCACCAACACCTTGGCCAAGGACAAGGAAATCTCGGATCGCTGGCGTGGCTTCAGCGATGTCGCCGACAGCCGCCATCTCGCCAACCGCGTCGAGCGCGAGGTGGTGGATGCCATGGTCGCGGCCATCGAGGCCGCCTATCCGCGCCTCTCGCATCGCTATTATGCGCTGAAGGCACGCTGGTTCGGCAAGGACAAGCTGGAATTCTGGGATCGCAACGCCCCGCTGCCGAAGGTGCCGCAGGCGACGATCGGCTGGAAGGAAGCCCGCGCCCTCGTGCTCGACGCCTATGGTGATTTCTCGCCGAAAATGGCCGATATTGCCCGGCGCTTCTTCGACGAAGGCTGGATCGACGCCCCGAGCCGACCCGGCAAGTCACCGGGCGCCTTCGCCCATCCCACCGTTCCCTCGGCCCACCCTTATGTGCTGCTGAACTATCTCGGAAAACCGCGGGACGTGATGACCCTGGCCCATGAACTCGGCCATGGCGTGCATCAGGTGCTGGCCGGCAGCAACGGCGCCCTGATGGCACCGACGCCGCTGACGCTGGCGGAAACCGCCTCGGTCTTCGGCGAGATGCTGACCTTCCGCCGCCTGCTGGACAATACGAAGGAACCGGCTGCCCGCAAGGCGCTGCTGGCCGGCAAGGTCGAGGACATGATCAACACGGTCGTCCGGCAGATCGCCTTCTACAGTTTCGAGCGGAAGCTGCACACCGAACGTCGGAACGGCGAGCTTACCGCAGAGGCGATCAACGAGATCTGGATGAGCGTTCAGGCCAGCAGCCTCGGCCCCTCGATCCGCCTCTCGGAAGGCTACGAGGTCTACTGGAGCTACATCCCGCATTTCGTGCATTCGCCCTTCTACGTCTATGCCTATGCCTTCGGGGATTGCCTCGTGAATTCGCTTTATGGCGTCTACCAGAAGGCCGATCCGAAATTCGTGGATCACTATTTCGCCCTGCTCTCGGCCGGCGGCACGAAACATCATTCCGAAGTGCTGGCGCCGTTCGGCCTCGATGCCCGCGATCCCGCCTTCTGGCAGATCGGCCTCTCGGTCATCGAGGGCATGATCGCCGAACTCGAGACCATGGAGGCCTGAGGCCGGATAGCGCAGGCGGGGCAAGGGGACTCAACAAACACCCGGTCGAGCCCCATATCCACGGGATGAGCGATTCCGAACAGAACCGATTCTCCGCCCGTGCCACCCGCTATGCCCGTGTCGGCGCCAATATGGGCGGCGTTGCCGCGCGCATCGCCGGCTCGCTGCTGACGGGCCGGTCGAGTGAGGGCGACCGCCGCAACGCCGCAGCATTGACCCGCGCCCTTGGCGGCCTCAAGGGCCCGTTGATGAAGGTCGCCCAGCTTCTGGCCACGATCCCGGAGGCGATTCCGGCGGAATATGCCGAGGAACTACGGCAGCTCCAGTCCGAGGCGCCGCCCATGTCCTACGTGTTCGTGCGCCGCCGGATGGCCGCCGAGCTCGGCCCGGACTGGCTGTCCCGCTTCGGCAGTTTCGAGAAGGAGCCCGCTGCCGCCGCCTCACTCGGGCAGGTCCACCGGGCGACCCTGCCGGATGGCACGCCGGTGGCTTGCAAGCTGCAGTATCCCGATATGGAATCAGCGGTCGAGGCCGACCTCAACCAGCTCAACCTGCTCTTTTCGCTGCACCGGCAGATGGATCGCGCCATCGACACGAGCGAGATCAAGGTCGAGATCGGGGCCCGCATCCGCGAGGAACTGGATTACGGCCGCGAGGCGAAGCATGCGAAGCTCTATGCGCATATGCTGGCCGACGAGCCGCTGATCCGCGTGCCGCCGATCATCGAGCCGCTCTCGACGCGACGCCTGCTCACCATGGGCTGGCTCGAGGGCGAGAAGATCCTGAACTTCAAAGAGGCCGACAAGGAAACCAGGAACCGGCTGGCCCTCGCCATGTTCAAGGCCTGGTGGCACCCGTTCAGCCATTTCGGCGTGATCCATGGCGATCCGCATCTTGGCAACTACACCGTCTTTCGTGATGGAGACGGCGATCCCGGCGGGATCAACCTGCTGGATTACGGCTGCATCCGCCTGTTCACGCCGAAATTCGTCGGCGCCGTCGTCGATCTCTACAAGGGCATCCTCGAGAATGACGAAGCGCGCATGGTCCATGCCTACGAGACCTGGGGCTTCCGCAACCTCAAGAAGGAACTGATCGACGTCCTGACCATCTGGGCGAAGTTCATCTATGGCCCGCTGCTGGATGACCGTACCCGCACCATCGCCGATGGCATCTCTCCCGGCGCCTATGGCCGGAACGAAGCCGCCCGGGTGCATCAGGAACTGAAGGCCAAGGGCCCCGTCACCATTCCGCGGGAATTCGTCTTCATGGACCGCGCTGCGATCGGGCTCGGCGGTGTGTTCCTGCATCTCGATGCTGAACTGAACTTCTACCGGCTGTTCAATACCGAGATTGACGGTTTCAGCGTCGATACCGTTGCGGCGCGCCAGGCCGATGCGTTCGAACGGGTCGGTCTCGACCGGATGCCCGCCGGTTGATCCCGGCAAAGCCCACCACGAAACCCATGGAAACAATTGCGAAGCCGGCCGAGTTCCGCTAGAGGCCAACAGCTACAGGCAACAAACTCGACAACCGCTTTCGGGGGAAAAGATGGCAGCTGATCCGCATCACCATGATGTCCCGGCGATGGACTATGCCGAACACGAGAAAACCTTCGACCTCTTCGCCAGCCTTGTGAAATGGGGCACGGTCGTCTCGCTCGTGATCACCCTGCTGGCCGGCGCGGCCACGGGCACGATTTCGTGGATCTTCTTCCTCGCGGTGACGGTTGCGATGATCGCGATCGTGGTGAAGTTCTTCTGATCGCCTGACCCCTGCATCACCGGGTCTCCGTTCGAGAGGCCCGGTTCCGGGGAACAGCCCTTTCCCAAACCGAAGGACGGGTAGCGGAATGCGCATTGCAGTTCTGGACGAATCCAAGGCCGGCGAACCGCGCGTTGCGGTCACCCCGGAAACCATCGGAAAGATGAAGGCCTTCGGTGGTCAGGTCGTGGTCGAGAAGGGCGCGGGCACGGCGTCGTCCATCCCCGATTCGGCTTTCGAGGCTGCCGGCGCTACGCTTGCCAAGAACGCGAATGACGCGCTCAAGGATGCCGATATTGTCCTCGCCGTGCGCCGCCCGAAGGGCGAGCTGGCCGGCAAGATGAAATCCGGCGCCGTGCTGCTGGCCATCATGGATCCGTATGGCAATGGCGAGGCGATCAAGCCCTTCGCCGACAAGGGCGTCGCCAGCTTCTCGATGGAATTGATGCCGCGCATCACCCGCGCGCAGGTCATGGATGTGCTCTCGTCTCAGGCCAATCTTGCCGGCTACCGCTCGGTGCTCGATGCCTGCGAGGTCTATGGCCGCGCCTTCCCGATGATGATGACCGCTGCCGGCACGATCCCGGCCGCCAAGGTCTTCGTGATGGGTGCCGGTGTGGCGGGCCTGCAGGCCATCGCCACCGCGCGCCGCCTCGGCGCCGTGGTCACGGCCACGGATGTGCGCCCCGCCGCGAAGGAGCAGGTACTTTCGCTCGGTGCGAAATTCATCGCGGTCGAGGATGAGGAGTTCAAGCAGGCCGAGACGGCAGCGGGCTATGCCAAGCCGATGTCGGCCGAGTATCAGGCGAAGCAGGCCGCGCTCGTCGCCGAGCATATCGCCAAGCAGGATGTGGTCATCACCACCGCGCTGATCCCCGGCCGGCCGGCCCCGCGCCTCGTCTCGAAGGCGATGGTCGAATCAATGCGGCCGGGCTCGGTCGTTGTCGATCTCGCTGTCGAGCGCGGTGGCAATTGCGAGCTCTCGGTCGCCGACAAGGTGACCGACCATAACGGCGTCCGGATCATCGCCTGGTCGAACACGCCGGGCCGCCTCGCGCCCAGCGCCTCGGCCCTCTATGCCCGCAACCTGCTCTCCTTCCTCGATACGATGGTCGACAAGAAGGAAGGCAAGCTCGCGATCAACTGGGACGACGAACTCGTCAAGGCGACCTGCCTGACGAAGGACGGTGCCCTCGTCCACCCGATCTTCGCCCCCAAGGCCTGATTCGGACCCTCAGCCCAACGCCGGAGGAGGCGGTCATGTCCACGCAGTCAGCCCAGCAACTCATTGAACAGGCGAAGGCCGCCCAGGCGGCGGCCGATGCGGCCCTCGCCAAGGCGCAGGCCGCCCTCGCCGCGGCCGAGAAACTCGCCGATGCCGGCGGTGCCGCGGCAGCCGCGGCCACAGGCGGCGCCATCGACCCGACGGTGTTCCGTTTCGCCATCTTCGTGCTGGCGATCTTTGTCGGCTATTACGTGGTCTGGTCGGTCACCCCGGCGCTCCACACGCCGCTCATGTCGGTCACCAACGCGATCTCCTCGGTCATCGTCGTCGGCGCGTTGCTCTCGGTCGGGGTTCCGTTGCTGTCGGAAGGCACCACCGCCGCCCGCGGCTTCGGCTTCCTCGGTCTGGTCCTGGCCAGCGTGAACATTTTCGGCGGGTTCCTCGTCACCCAGCGCATGCTGGCCATGTACAAGAAGAAGGGTTGAGCCGATGAGCGCGAATATCGCCAACCTTCTTTATCTCGCCTCCGGCGTCCTGTTTATCCTGGCGCTGCGCGGCCTGTCGCATCCCTCCACCTCGCGTCAGGGCAATTTCTTCGGCATGGCCGGGATGGGCATTGCCGGCCTGACCACGCTGTTCCTCGCGCCGCCGGCAGGCTTCTCGGGCTGGCTGCTGACGATCCTCGGCCTGGGCATCGGCGGCGGGATCGGCGCCGTGATGGCCAAACGCGTCGAGATGACGAAGATGCCGCAGCTTGTGGCCTTCTTCCACGCGCTGGTCGGCCTCGCCGCCGTCTGCGTCGCGGCGGCCGCACTCTATGCACCGCAGGCTTTCGGCATCGGCACGATCGGCCAGATCAAGGCGGCCTCGCTCTTCGAGATGGCTCTCGGCGTCGCGATCGGCGCGATCACCTTTACCGGCTCGATCATCGCCTTCCTCAAGCTGGACGGGCGGATGAGCGGCAAGCCGATCATGCTGCCGCAGCGCCATGTCATCAACATCGTGCTCGGCCTGCTGATCCTGTTTTTCCTGATCGGCCTGATCGCGACCGAAAGCCGCGTGAGCTTCTGGGCCGTCGTGGTGCTCAGCCTCGCCCTCGGCGTGCTGCTGATCATCCCGATCGGCGGCGCGGACATGCCGGTTGTCGTCTCGATGCTCAACTCCTATTCGGGTTGGGCAGCGGCCGGCATCGGCTTCACGCTCGGCAACCTCGCGCTGATCATCACCGGCGCGCTGGTCGGCTCGTCGGGCGCGATCCTATCCTACATCATGTGCAAGGGCATGAACCGCTCCTTCATCTCGGTGATCCTCGGCGGCTTCGGCGGCGACACCGCCGTGGCGACCGGTGGTGCCAAGGAAACCCGCCCGGTCAAGCAGGGCTCGGCCGACGATGCCGCCTTCATCATGAAGAATGCCTCGAAGGTCATCATCGTGCCGGGCTATGGCATGGCGCAGGCCCAGGCCCAGCACGCCCTGCGCGAGATGGCGGATACACTCAAGAAGGAAGGCGTCGAGGTCAAATACGCCATCCATCCGGTGGCGGGCCGCATGCCGGGCCATATGAACGTCCTGCTCGCCGAAGCGAACGTGCCGTATGATGAGGTCTTCGAACTCGAGGACATCAACAACGAATTCGCGCAGGCCGACGTCGCCTTCGTCATCGGCGCGAATGACGTGACAAACCCCGCCGCGAAGACCGATCCGCAATCGCCGATCTACGGCATGCCGATCCTCGATGTCGAGAAAGCCAAGACCGTGCTCTTCATCAAGCGCGGCATGGGCTCGGGCTATGCCGGCGTCGAGAACGAGCTGTTCTTCAAGGACAACACGATGATGCTCTTCGGCGACGCCAAGAAGGTTACCGAGGAAATCGTCAAGGGCCTCGCGCACTGAGCCACGCTCATCGAGGCTTGCTCATGGGCACTTGCCCCACGCTGATGTGAAGGAGCCGCGCATTGCGCGGCTCTTTTTTGGCTTGACGTGCCGGGGGCCTGACTTACCTCGTCAGGCATGGATACCGTTTCGACATCCCGTCGCCCCGCCGCCTCGGCTGTGCGCCTGTGGCTCCGCCGGGGGCTTTTCACCCTGCTGGCCCTCGCAGCCGGCGCCTATCTTGCCGCTGCCGCCTATATGGCGATCAACCAGCGCAACTTCCTTTACAGGCCTGCCCCGGGCTGGATCGCGCCCGCCGATCATGGATTGCCTCAGGCAGAACGGCTCGAGATCCGCGCCTCGGATGGCACGCTCCTGTCCGGCTGGTTCGTTCCCCCGAAGCGGCCGGATGCCCTGACCTATCTCTATTTCCATGGCAATGCGAACGGCCTGCAGCGGCGGGCGACGCGGTTCGGCCTGATGACCTCCACCGGCGACGGGCTGCTCGCAATGTCCTATCGCGGCTATGGCGGCAGCGAGGGACAGCCGACAGAGGCGAACCTTCATGCCGATGCCGCCCTCATCCTGACCGAACTGGGCAAGCGGGTGCCGGCAGATCGCATCGTCCTGTTCGGCGAATCCCTCGGTTCCGGCGTTGCGCTGAACCTCGCCCGGCAGCGCCCGGTGCGCGGCGTGATCCTCGACAGCCCCTACCTGTCTGTCCTGGCGCGCGGGCAGGCGGCCTATCCCTGGCTGCCCGTTTCGTGGCTTCTTGTGGACCAGTTCCGCTCCGATCTCTGGATCCGCGAGGTTCGGGTTCCGATCCTGATCCTCCATGGCACGGAGGACCGGCTGATCCCGCCCTCGGATTCCGAAGCCCTGGCCGCACTCGGCCGTCCGGGGGGCGTCACCCGGAAACTCTATCCCGGGCAAAGGCATGTCGTGCCCTTGGATCGCGGGCCATGGCCGGATATGTCGGAGTTCCTCGCGCCCCTGCGCTGAGGCCATGCAGGAGCCTGCCATGCCGGATTATCTCATCCGCCTCTATGCCACACAGGACCGCGAGGCCGCCATCGGGCTGATCGACGAACTCAACAACCACGAAGCGGAGATGGGCGCCCGCCGCCGGACGGACCGTATCGCCGCGATCGACTGTGTGGATGACGATACCCGGAAAGCCGCCGCCGATGGCGGCCAGATCGTTCTGGAAGCGGAAGGCCGGGTCGTGGGCTATTGCGCCTACCGGCACACCAAGGCACCGCCCTTCCTGCCCGGGGCCTTCTCGCCTGAAATCTATGTCGAGAACCTCGTGGTCGCGCAGGCGGCCCGCGGCAAGGGCTATGGGCAGGCGCTGCTGAAAGCCATCGAGGACATTGCCCGGGAGGCGGGAGCAACACGGATCGTGCTTGGAGTCGTGCCCGGCAATACGCTGGCACTGAAAGCCTATGAGCGAGCCGGCTTCAGCCCTATCGCCGTCGAGATGGAGCGGCTCGTCCGCCCGGCCTCAGAAAAGCCCGCCTGAGCGCCCGCCCGAAAGACCCTGCTTGGCGATGGCATTGCGGCTGTCGAGCGCAAGGGCACGCTGGAAGCTTTCCTGCGCCTCGCTCTTCTTGCCGAGCTTGTCCTCGGCAATGCCGCGCAAGGCCCAGCTGTCGGCGTTCCGGTTGTCGACACTGAGCGCAGCGTTGAAATCCTCGAGCGCCTGCTCGAATTTCCCTGTCGCTATCAGGCTCTGGCCGCGGGCCTGATAGGGCGGCGCCACATAGGGATTGCGGTCGATGGCGGCGTCGAAATCGCCGATCGCGAGCCCATGCTGGCCCTGCGCCTGATAGACGAGGCCGCGCCCGTGATAGGCCTCGGCGCCGGCCGGGTTGAGCTGGATCACACGGCCCAGATCGGCAATCGCCTCGCCGGCAGCGCCCTGCGCCCGGTAGAGATTGCCGCGCCCGAGATAGGCCTGATGGTAGTTCGGATCGGCGGTCAACGCGCGGTTGAAATCCGCCAGCGCAGCATCGTTGCGGCCCATCTGGCGGAAGGCGAGCGCGCGGTTTGTATAGGCCGCCGCGTAATTCGGGTTGAGCTGGATCGCACGGTTGAAATCGGCGATCGCTTCCTGGAACCGGCCCGACCGGGCATACGCGACGCCGCGTGTGTTATGCGCCTGCGGATCATTCGGATTGGCGCGGATCACATCCGAGAGCGAGCCGATATTGGTCTGGGCCGCCTCGCGGCCCTGCGGATCATCCACTTCGGCGATGCCGGTCGGATTGATCCCGCCGACGGTCTCGCAAGCGGCAAGCGCGGTCGCCAGCGCCCCGGCCAGCATCACGATGCGCAGGGAAGGCCAGACGCGGGATCGGGCTGCGGTCGCGCTGAACTGAGCGGTCATCGTCACTGCCTCGTGCATGGCTTCTGCCTCTTGGCCCCTCATGCGGCCTCTTGTCTGTGCCGTTCCCCCAGGACCTCGCTGGGTTGAACCTGGAGATGCGGGACAATTGCAGCGAAAAATTGCCGCAAGCTTACCAGACGATAACCAAAATGAAAAAAGCGCCCGTTCTGCCGAGCGCTTTCCCGATCTTGCCGACAGCGGAACGACCGTCACTTCACCTTCTTGACCGGCATCGGAAGCAGGCCTTCGCGTTGCAGCTTCTTGCGGGCCAGCTTTCGGGCACGGCGGACGGCCTCGGCCTTCTCGCGTGCCTTCTTCTCGGACGGCTTTTCGTAATGGCCGCGCAGTTTCATCTCACGGAAGATACCCTCGCGCTGCATCTTCTTCTTCAGGGCGCGCAAGGCTTGATCAACATTGTTATCGCGGACGAGAACCTGCACGGTAGCTCCAATCTGTGAGTGCATTTTCGGGCGACTAGCCACAAATATGGCTAATGGGAGCGGCGCCTATAGCAAAGCTTCCCCGGCTTGTCCACCACTGCGCGCGCCGGACGCCGCAAAAAACAGGGCATTCAGCGATCCAGCAGCCGGTTGACATGGCCCATCTTGCGGCCTTCGCGGATCTCGCGCTTGCCGTAGAGGTGAAGCCGGGCCCGCGGATCGCGCAGTGCATCCATCCAGCCCTCGGCATCCTGCCCGACCAGGTTGATCATCTCCGCCGGACCGAGGCCAGCAGTATCGCCCAGCGGCCAGCCGGCGACAGCGCGGATATGCTGCTCGAACTGGCAGGTCACCGCACAATCCATCGTCCAGTGCCCGGAATTATGCACGCGCGGCGCGATCTCGTTGACGACAACGCCCTCCCCTGCGGGCGTCTCGATCACGAAGAACTCGACCGCGAAGGTGCCGACATAATCGACCGCCTCGCCGATCCGCTGCGCGATCCGGATCGCATCCTCGGCGGCGGCCGGCGTCAGCGCGGCCGGCACGCAGGACCGGTGCAGGATGTGGTTCCGATGCTCGTTCTCGGTCGGCGAGAAAGCCGTGAAGGCGCCGTCGCGGCCGCGCGTCGCCACCACCGAAACCTCGCAGCGGAACGGCACGAAGGCCTCGAGGATGCCGATGGCCCCGTTCAGCATCGCGAAGGCGCGCTGGAGGTCGGCCGGCCCGAGCAGCTTGGCCTGCCCCTTGCCGTCATAGCCGAGCCGGGTTGTCTTGAGGATCGACGGGAAGCCGATCGCCTCGACACCTGCGGCCAGGTCGTCGAAACCCTGCACTTCGTGGAAATCGGCGGTGCGTGCGCCAAGCGACCGCGCCAGCCGCTTCTCGGCCAGCCGGTCCTGCGCCACTTCGAGCGCAAGCGCTCCCGGCCGCACCGTCATCGTCCGCTCGAGAAAGCGGACGCTCTCGACCGGGACATTCTCGAATTCATAGGTGACGACATCGACCGTTGCCGCGAAACGCGAGAGCGCATCGAGATCGGTATACTCGGCAACGGTCGCCGCCGCGGCAACGTCGAAAGCGGGGCTGTCCGCCTCCGGCGCGAGAATATGCGTCCTGAGACCGAGCCGTGCAGCCGCAAGGGCCAGCATCCGGCCGAGCTGGCCGCCGCCGAGAATGCCGATGGTGGAACCGGGCGCGAGGATCATGCCAGGTGCTCAGGCCCCGTCGACCGGGAACTCGGCGACGGATTCGGTCTGCTTGCGACGCCAGGCTTCGAGCCGCGCGGCGAGGGCCTCGTCGTTCAGGGCCAGGATCGCGGCGGCCATCAGCCCGGCATTGATAGAGCCCGGTTTGCCGATCGCCAGCGTGCCAACGGGAATGCCGCCCGGCATCTGCACGATGGAAAGCAGCGAATCCTGCCCCGACAGCGCCTTCGATTCCACTGGTACGCCGAGAACGGGCAGGGGCGTCATCGCCGCCGTCATGCCCGGCAGATGCGCGGCGCCGCCCGCTCCAGCGATGATCACCTTGAAACCGTTGGCCTTGGCGGATGTCGCGAAGGTCACCAGACGGTCGGGCGTGCGATGGGCGGAAACGATGCGGGCCTCGTAGGCCACGCCCAGGGATTCGAGAATCTCGGCGGCATGCCGCATGGTCGGCCAGTCCGACTGGCTCCCCATGATGATGGCAACGGCTGGCGTCACGTCCCGCCCCTCCCTGAAGGCCGGTCGAAACACGCCGTTCCGGCACGTTCGCGGCCCGAAGCTGAGCGCGATAGGGGGAACGCCCGCCAAAGGCAAGTCTTATCGTGAGGGTCGCGGGAAAAACGCCTCAGGCGATGATGTCGGGCGTCAGGCGGTCGGAGATGGCCGACACGCGATCCCGCAATTGCAGTTTCCGCTTCTTGAGCCGCTGGATCTGCAACTGGTCATAACTGCCGAGCAATTCGAGCGCTGCGATCGCCGCGTCGAGGTCACGATGCTCGATCTGAAGCCTGTGCCATTCCGCTTCCAGCGCCTGACGCTCCTCGTCCGACAACTGCATCCGCATGGGGCTTTCCACTCTCGACACCAGGGAACGGAACGGATGCCGGCAAAAGGCCCGTCCGATGCGGACCACACCGCACCATGACACTCGTTAACCCACCGCTAACGGCGTTGTCCACAGCCGACATGAAGCGTTTCGAAGCCACGCGATTCCCCCTTGTGGACGATTGCTTTTGTGACAGACTGATGATCCCCGACATCAGGAACGGAGGTTCTGCACATGTCGATGACGGCACACATTGCCGAACTGGAGCGCAAGCATCAGGCGCTCGACAAGAAAATCGCTGATGAGCAGGCGCATCCCAACAAGGACACGGTGAGGATCGCCGCCCTTAAGCGTCAGAAGCTGGTCCTGAAGGACGAGATTTCCCGGCTCCGAACCGGTTTTCCACGACCCTCGCCATCCCTGCATTGAGACACCGCATCCCGGCCCGTCAAAAAGGCGCCATCCCGATGGGATGACGCCTGATTGATCGGCAGGTCTGTATTGTTCAGCAGGTCTGTCTGGTCCTTCAGGTCCATCTGGACCTGCAGGACAATCGGCAACCTTTAGCTGTTGTCAGCGCCGCGGGCCGGATCATTGGCGGGCACGACATTGCCCTGGCCTGCCTGGCGCTGGACCGAGAGGCCCCCGAACCCGGCATTCTGGCCCTGCTCGGCCGGCTGGACCGTGGTCGAGCGAACCTGAGCGCCGCCATGGGTGGCTTCGGCGGCATGGGCGGCACCGGCAACCAGCGTGGCGGCGGCGAAAGCGGCAGCAAGAACAGTCTTCATTGTCATCTCCTGTGATTGAGAGCCCGTCGACCCCTGAGGCATCGGCGGCGCCCTTTCGATGACCCGAATGTAGGCCCCCGGCACTGTCACTGGCCAATCAACAGCCGGTGTCGTTTCACTCACGAAACCGGCACACTTTGTGAGCCAGCTTCACGCAGCCGTGAAACGCCATGTCTGGCAAAGTCCGCATTCCCGCCTATGGCAGACGCGGCCTGCCGCAGGTTGGCCATGATTGCCCTGATCGGGACACATGAGTCACGCCGGCCCGACCGGGCATTCAGAGCTGCCGTGCCCGTTCGCGCAGGATGAATTTCTGGATCTTGCCGGTCGAGGTCTTCGGCAGGTCGCCGAATACCACCGTACGCGGCGCCTTGAACGCTGCCAGATGTTCGCGGGCAAACGCGATGATCGCGCTGGCATCGGCCGAGGCTCCGGGGCGCAGCTCGATGAAGGCACAGGGATGCTCGCCCCATTTCTCGTCCGGGCGTGCCACCACCGCCACCAGCATGACGGCCGGATGCTTGAACAGCACATCCTCCACCTCGATCGACGAGATGTTCTCGCCCCCCGAAATGATGATGTCCTTCGACCGGTCCTTGAGCTGGATGTAGCCGTCCGGATGCATCACCGCGAGATCGCCGGAATGGAACCAGCCGCCGGCAAAGGCCTCGTCGCTGGCCTTCGGATTCTTGAGATAGCCCTTCATGACGATGTTCCCGCGGAACATCACCTCGCCCAGCGTCTGGCCATCGGCCGGAACCGGCTGCATCGTCTCCGGGTCGAGCACGGTCAGGTCCTCGAGGCCGGGATAATTCACGCCCTGCCGTGCCATGAGCGGCGCGCGGCGCGCTTCCGGCAGCGAGTCCCATTCCGATTTCCACTCATTGACGACCGCGGGACCATAGGTCTCCGTGAGGCCATAGACATGGACCACGTCGAATCCGGCACCCTTCATGGCGGCAAGCACCGATTCCGGCGGCGGGGCGGCCGCAGTGATGAACTTCACCCGCTGCGAGAAGGCAGATTTCTCCTCCTCCTTGGCGTTGAGCAGGGTCGACATCACAATCGGCGCCCCGCAGAGATGCGTCACGCCATGATCACGGATCGCCTCGAAGATCGCCCGGGCGCGCACATGCCGCAGGCAGACATGCGTGCCGATCACGGCCGAGAGCGTCCACGGGAAACACCAGCCGTTGCAATGGAACATCGGCAGCGTCCAGAGATAGATCGGATGACGGCCGATATCCGTGGCAAGGCTGTTCGCGAAGCACATCAGGTACGCGCTGCGATGGGAATAAACGACACCCTTGGGGTTCCCCGTCGTGCCGGACGTGTAGTTGAGCGTGATCGCATCCCATTCATCCGCCGGGCGCGGGAACAGGGCTCCGGCATCGCCATCGCTGCGGAAGGCCTCGGCCTCATCGGCGAACAGGCGGGACGGCGCCATCTCGCGCCCGTCTTCCCGCCATTCCGGGTCACGGAATTCGATGACCCGTGGCGGATCGGTCATTCCCGCCAGCGCATCCCGGAGCAGGGCCGAGAACTCCGTATCGACGAAGACGATCCGGGCCTCGCCATGCTCGAGGATGAAGCGGATCATCGGCGCATCGAGGCGCGTGTTGATCGTGTTGAGGACGCCGCCTGTCATCGGCACGGCATAATGCAGGTCGAGCATGAGCGGGATGTTCGGCAGCAAGGCGGCCACGGTATCGCCTTTGCCGATGCCGGCTTGTTGCAGCGCCGACGCCATGCGGCGCGCCCGCTGCCAGAACTGCGCATAGGAGATGCGCAAGGCGCCATGCAGGATGGCGGGATGGTCGGGGAACACCTTCGCCGCGCGTTCCAGAAAGGTCACCGGCGTGAGCGGCTGGAAATTCGCAGTGCGACGGTCGAGATCGCGGCCATAGGATTCTGCGGACATTGACCCTCCCTGCCCGCTCATCGGGCCATTCTTGTCCCGATCCTGTCCCAGCGCCCGGCGAAGCACAAGCCGCGCCCGGAAATCGGCGCGAACGCATTGACTCGTCGCTTTTGCCTGATAACGAGGGCGCCGAAAGCCTCCGGTTTTGTTTTCGAAGGAAGACCATGATCAATCGCGCTCAGCACAACGCGATGGCCAACGCCATTCGCGCCCTCTCGATGGATGCTGTCGCAGCGGCCAAATCCGGCCATTCCGGCCTGCCTCTCGGCGCCGCCGATATCGCCACGGTGCTCTTCCGCGATTTCCTGAATTTCGACCCGGCCGACCCGAGCTGGCCCGACCGGGATCGCTTCGTGCTGTCCGCCGGGCATGGCTCGATGCTGGTCTATTCGCTCCTGCACCTGATCGGGGTGAAGGAGGCCAGCATGGCAGAGCTGAAGGCCTTCCGGCAGCTCGGCTCGAAAACGGCCGGCCATCCCGAATTCGGCCATCTCGCCGGCGTCGAGGTCACGACCGGCCCGCTCGGCCAGGGGCTGGCGACAGCCGTCGGCATGGCGCTGTCGGAGCGCGTCCTCAATGCCCGTTTCGGCAAGTCGGTCGTTGACCATTACACGTATGTGCTTGCCGGCGATGGCTGCCTGATGGAGGGCATCAGCCAGGAAGCGCTGACCCTTGCCGGCCATCTCAAGCTCTCGCGGCTCATCGTCCTCTGGGACGATAACGGCATCTCGATCGACGGTCCGGTCTCGATCACCGATTCGACCGACCAGCTGGCGCGTTTCGCCGCCTCGGGCTGGGCCACCATCGCCATTGACGGCCATGACCCGGATGCGATTGCCGGCGCGATCACCATGGCGCGGGCCTCGGACAAGCCCACGCTGATCGCCTGCAAGACCACGATCGGCTACGGCTTCCCGACCAAGGCCGGCACCTCGACGGCCCATGGTGCGATCACCGATGCCGGGGAGCTTGAGGCCGCAAAGGCCAAGCTCGGCTGGACGCATGCGCCTTTCGTGGTGCCGGATGAGGTTTATGCCCTCTGGAAGGAAACCGGCAAGCGCGGTGCCGCTGCCCATGCGAGCTGGAAAGAGCGGCTCGGCAAGGCCAAACCGAAGGCGCGCGAGGAATTCCTGCGCGTCACCTCGGGCACGCTCCCCAAGACGCTGGCCAAAGCCATCCGTCAGGTCAAGGCGGCTGCTCTTGCCAACCCGCAGGAGATGGCGACGCGCAAGGCCGGCGAGATCGTCCTCGACGCGCTGACGCCGGTCCTGCCGGAACTCGTCTCGGGCTCGGCTGACCTGACCGGCTCGAACAACACCAAGACCAAGGCGATGGCCACCATCAAGGCCGGCAGCTTCGGTGGGCAATTCGTCCATTACGGCATCCGCGAGCATGCCATGGCAGCGGCCATGAACGGGCTGGCGCTCCATGGCGGGACGATCCCGGTCGGCGGAACATTTCTCGTCTTCGCGGATTACTGCCGCCCGGCCATCCGGCTGTCGGCGCTGATGAACCAGCGCGTCGTCTATGTCTTCACGCATGATTCCATCGGCGTGGGCGAGGACGGCCCGACGCATCAGCCGGTCGAGCAGATCGCCTCGCTCCGCGCCATGCCGAACTTGGATGTCTTCCGCCCCTGCGATCTGATCGAGACGGCGGAAGCGTGGGAATGCGCGCTTGGCAACACGACCCGCCCGACCGTGCTGGCCCTGACGCGCCAGAACCTGCCGCAGCTCCGGCAGGAGGCTGGTGCGAAAAACCTCGCCGCCCTCGGGGCCTACGAGTTGCTCGGCGCCGATGGTCGCGCCGAGGTGACGCTCTTCGCCTCCGGCTCGGAAGTGTCTCTTGCCGTCGCTGCGCGGAAGACGCTGCTCGAATCCGGCATTCTCGCCCGGGTTGTCTCGGTGCCTTGTCTCGACCGGTTCCTCGCCCAGCCGGAAGCCTATCGCCGCAAGGTGATCGGCCGCGCGAAGGTGAAGATCGCCGTCGAGGCGGCCGTCCGGCAGGGCTGGGATGCCGTGATCGGCGCCGACGGCACCTTCATCGGCATGGACGGCTTCGGCGCGTCCGGCCCGGCCGGCAAGGTGTTTGACCATTTCGGCATCACCACCGGGGCGGTCGTCGCCGCCGCGAAGAGCAAGCTGGCACGGAAGGCATGATCATGATCGATCGGCGGTTCTTCATCCTCGGTCTCGGCACGACACTCGCGGGTTGCACCGGAACAGGCACGCCGCCCTCGGTCATGCCGGATACCCTCCGGCAGTTCCAGATCGCCGCTATCCGCGTGCAGGGTGGCGAGGCCATCCGGTCATGGCCGGCGCAGGAAGCGATCTATGCACGCCAGGCCAACCTGTCGGAAGAGGAAGCCAAGCGCCTCGGCGAGACGATGGCCGGGTCGGTGCCCGCCCTCCGCCAGCAGATGGAGCGCGCGCTGGAGGCATTGATCCTGGCTCAGGCCCGCAACCAGCTCGGCGCGGCCTTCCCCGGCAAGACGCCGGCCGAATTGCTGGTCACGGTGAAAGTGTTCGACATTCCTTCGCTGGTCCGGCGGGTTCTCATCGACCAGCATGCCAAGATCCAGCTCGATATCGATCTGGTCGAGAAATCCAACGGCCGGTCGGTGATGCTGTTCTCCGGGCCGCTCAGGACGCAATTCCTGCTGGGCGGGCTGAGCAGCATCGCGCAGCAGGGGATCCAGGGTGATGCGAGCGATCCATCGCAGCTGATGGTCCACAACTACATGCAGGATTACGCCAGCTGGCTGATGTCTGCGAACGCCTGACCGGGCGGCGCGGGCTTCAGCACGCATTCATGTTGGGGGCGCTTTGAGAGGCGCCGACCATCGGAAGACCAGAAAGATGATCGAGGAGAAAGACATGGCTGTGAAGGTTGCGATCAACGGTTTCGGGCGTATCGGGCGGAATGTCCTGCGCGCCATCGTGGAATCGGGCCGCAAGGATATCCAGGTGGTTGCGATCAACGATCTGGGCCCGGTGGAAACCAACGCGCATCTCTTCCGCTATGACAGCGTCCACGGCAAGTTCAACGGCACGGTGACGGTCGATGGCGACACGATCGATGTCGGTACCGGCCCGATCAAGGTGACGGCCATCCGCAACCCGGCCGAATTGCCGCATGGTGCCCTCGGCGTCGATATCGCGATGGAATGCACCGGCATCTTCACCTCGAAAGACAAGGCCGCCGCCCATTTGCAGGCCGGCGCCAAGCGCGTCCTCGTCTCCGCCCCCTGCGACGGCGCTGACCTCACGGTTGTGTTCGGTGTCAACCATGGCAAGCTCGCCAAGGATCATCTCGTCGTCTCGAACGCGTCCTGCACCACGAACTGCCTCGCCCCGGTGGCGAAGGTGCTGCATGAGGCGGTCGGCATCGAGCGCGGCATGATGACGACGATCCATTCCTACACCGGCGACCAGCCGACTTTGGACACGATGCACAAGGACCTCTACCGCGCCCGTGCGGCATCGCTTTCGATGATCCCGACAACGACAGGCGCCGCCAAGGCTGTGGGCCTTGTCCTGCCGGAACTCAACGGCAAGCTCGATGGTTCCTCCATCCGTGTGCCGACGCCGAATGTCTCCGTCGTCGACCTTAAGTTCATCGCGAAGCGCGAGACCTCGAAGGACGAGATCAACGCGGCGATCAAGGCGGCGGCCGATGGCCCGCTCAAGGGCATCCTCGGCTATACCAACGCGCCGAATGTCTCGATCGATTTCAACCATGATCCGCATTCCTCGGTCTTCCACATGGATCAGACCAAGGTGATGGGCGGCACGCTTGTCTCGATCCTGTCATGGTATGACAACGAATGGGGCTTCTCGAACCGCATGTCGGATACCGCCGTGGCCATGGCCAAGCTGATCTGACCGCGTGGGAAAGAAGGAACGCCGCGCGAAACCCTGACGGGAGCTGAGAATGAACGATCGCATTGAACCGACTGTCGATCCGACTGCCGAACCGGCCCCCGCTCCCGCCAGCAAGGCGGCGCCGCGTTCCGCTCTCGACCAGCTCTCCCGCATCGAGGAGAAGGCCGCGCGCATCGAGGAGAAATTCGCCCGCTACGAAGCCCTGTTCGGGCGGGTGGAGAACCGTCTCGATGCCGCCGCCCAACGCGTGGAGGAAGCGGCCCGCTCGGTCGATGCGGTCGAGCTCTCCACGGAAGTTTCGGCGCTGAAAGCGCGGGTCGAGAAAGTGCCGCGCTTCGGCGCCTTGGTCGTCACGGCCCTCATCACGGCCGTGGCCACCACGCTCCTCCTCGTCCTCCTGCTCCGCTTCGCCCCCGGCCTCGTGAAATGACCGCCTTCAAGACCCTCGACGACCTCGCGCCCAAGGGTAAGCGCATCCTTGTCCGCGTCGATCTCAATGTCCCGATGGAAAACGGGCAGGTCACGGATGCGACCCGCCTTGAGCGCATCCTGCCGACAATTCAAGATCTTGCCGGGCGCGGCGGAAGGGTGATCCTGCTGGCACATTTCGGCCGCCCCAAGGGCGAGACCTTCGAGGAGCGCGCCAGCCCCGGCGAGAGCCTGCGCCCGGTTGCCGCTGCCTTGGCGGGCCTGCTCGGTCAGCCGATTGCTTTTGCCGGCAATTGCATCGGCCCGGACGCGGAGAAAGCTGTCGCCGCCCTTGGCGATGGCGAAGTGCTTTGCCTCGAGAATACCCGCTTCCACAAGGGCGAGGAAAAGAACGATTCCGGGTTCACCGCAGCTCTGGCCAGGCTGGGCGATGCATATGTGAACGATGCCTTTTCTGCCGCCCATCGCGCCCATGCCTCAACGGAAGGCCTCGCGCGCCATCTGCCGGCCTATGCCGGCCGCACCATGGAAGCGGAACTCAAGGCGCTCGACGCCGCCCTCGGCGCGCCGACGCGCCCGGTCATGGCGATTGTCGGTGGCGCGAAAGTCTCCACCAAGCTCGACCTGCTCGGCAACTTGGTGGCCCGGGTCGATTGCCTCGTCATCGGCGGCGGAATGGCGAATACCTTCCTTGCGGCACGCGGCGTGAATGTCGGCAAGAGCCTCTGCGAGCATGACCTCGTCGCCACCGCCCGCGAGATCGAGGCCAAGGCCAAGGCCGCCGGTTGCGAGATCCTGCTGCCAACCGATGCGCTTCTGGCCAAGGAATTCAAGGCCAACCCGCCCCATCGCGCCGCGCCGGTCACCTCGGTCGGCCCGGAGGAGATGATCCTCGATGCCGGCCCGACCGCCACCGAGATCATCATCGCGAAGCTCGACAGTATGAAGACGCTGGTCTGGAACGGCCCGCTCGGCGCGTTCGAACTCCAGCCCTTCGACACCGCCACCGTCGCCGTGGCCCGTGCGGCAGCGGCACTCACCCGTGCCGGCAAGCTCGTCTCCGTGGCAGGCGGCGGTGATACGGTCGCGGCCGTCAACCACGCCGGCGTGGGCGAGGCGCTGTCCTACGTCTCCACCGCCGGCGGCGCCTTCCTCGAATGGATGGAAGGCAAGGAATTGCCGGGCGTCAAGGCGCTCACGGCCTGATTTTTTCTCCCAGGGAGCTCAACCATGGCACGCATCACGCTTCGCCAACTTCTCGACCATGCCGCCGAGCACGAATACGGCGTTCCGGCCTTCAACATCAATAACATGGAACAGGCCCTGGCCATCATGGCGGCCGCCGATGCCACCGATGCCCCGGTGATCATCCAGGCCAGCCGCGGCGCGCGTTCCTATGCCAATGACATCATGCTCAAGCACATGATGGATGCCGTGACCGAGATCTATCCGCATATTCCGGTCTGCGTGCATCTCGACCATGGCAACGAGCCCGCCACCTGCATGACGGCGATCCAGGCCGGCTTCACGTCGGTGATGATGGACGGCTCGCTCAAGGCCGACGGCAAGACCCCGGGTGACTGGGATTACAATGTCGGCGTCACCAAGGCCGTGACCGAGATGGCCCATCTCGGCGGCATCTCGGTGGAAGGCGAGCTCGGCGTGCTCGGCAGCCTCGAGACCGGTGAGGGCGAGAAGGAAGACGGCCACGGCTTCGAGGGCAAGCTCAGCCATGACCAGCTCCTGACCAACCCGGACGAGGCCGTGAAATTCGTCAAGGAAACCAAGGTCGATGCGCTCGCCATCGCCATGGGTACCAGCCACGGCGCCTACAAGTTCACCCGTAAGCCGGACGGCAAGGTGCTGGCGATGCATGTCATCGAGGAGATCCACCGGAAGCTCCCGAACACGCATCTCGTCATGCATGGCTCCTCCTCGGTGCCGCAGGAACTGCAGGACATCATCAACAAGTTCGGCGGCAAGATGAAACCGACCTGGGGCGTGCCGGTCGAAGAGATCCAGCGCGGCATCAAGCACGGCGTCCGCAAGATCAATATCGACACCGACAACCGCATGGCGATGACGGGGCAGATCCGCCGCATCCTTGCCGAGGAGCCGGGCGAATTCGATCCGCGCAAATATCTCAAGCCGGCCATGGAAGCGATGACGAAGCTCTGCCGCCAGCGGCTGGAGGAATTCAACACCGCCGGCCAGGCCTCGAAGATCAAGAAGGTCATCCCGCTCAGCGACATGGCGAAGCTCTACGCCAAGGGCGCGCTCGACCCGAAGATCGCCTGATTTTACGCATCACTGCAGACAGGGGCGGGTGCCGGATCCGGCATTCGCCCTTTTCGTCGTTTTATGGCATGGATACCGGCATGATCCCGCAATTCTACCTCCTGACCCCGCCGATCACGGATGTCATGGCCTTCCGGGCGAAGCTGGAACCGGTGCTCGCCACCGGCGCGGTGGCCGTGCTCCGGGCGGTCTTCGCCGCCGGTAACGACACCGAGCTCAAGGGCCCGGCCTCGGCCCTGTGCCGTCTCGTGCAGGAGGCCGGTGCGGCCATGCTGATCGACCTGCCCGCCGATGCCCGCCTGGTGGCGCGGCTCGGCATTGACGGCGTCCATGTGGCTGGCCCCGGCCCGCGGCTCGACGAGGCCGTGGAGGCGCTCAAGCCGGATCGCATCGTCGGCATCGGCGGGCTGAAGGCCCGGCATGACGCGATGGAAGCGGGCGAGCGCGATATCGACTATGTCATGTTCGGCGAGCCCCGGCCGGATGGTACCCTCCCCGCCTTCAGCCAGACCGTCGAACGGGCCGAATGGTGGGCCTCGATTTTCACCGTTCCCTGTGTCGCCTATGCGCCCGATCTCGACGGCGTCGAAGCCCTGGCCCTGACCGGCGCGGAGTTCATCGCCCTCGGCCCTTGGCTGTTCGAGGCGGAAGATCCTGCCGCCACGCTCGCGGAAGCCCGCCGCCGGGTCAAGGAACGAAGCCTCCGCACCGCCGGCGCCTGAGCCTCAAGCCCCCTTACCTTCCCGCCCCCTTGCCTTCCCGCCCCCTTGCCTTCCCGCCCGTAATCGCGCAACCAAGCGCAACGCTGTTTCCCAGGACCATCGACCATGCTTCGCTCACCGCTGATGAACGTGATGACGGCCGCCGCCATCAAGGCCGGCAAGTCGCTCCGCCGCGATTTCCTCGAATTGCCGTCCCTGACCATCTCGCGCAAGGGACCGGGTGATTTCGTGTCGGAAGCTGACAAGCGGGCCGAGAAGATCCTGTTCCAGGAACTCTCCCGCGCGCGGCCGGGCTATGGCTTCCTCATGGAGGAGGAAGGCTCGGTCGAGGGTACGGACAAGACCCATCGTTTCATCATCGACCCGCTCGACGGCACGACGAACTTCCTGCACGCCATCCCGCAATTCGCCATCTCGATCGGGCTCGAACGCGATGACGAGATCGTCGCCGGCCTGATCTACAACCCTGTCAGCGAGGAAATGTTCATCGCAGAGAAGGGCCAGGGTGCCTTCGTCGTCGGGGCGACACCGCGGGACAATTACCGGCTCCGCGTCTCGCCGCGCACCGAATTTGCCGATTCCGTGATCGGTTGCGGCATTCCCCATGCCGGCCGGGGCGATCATGGCCTTTTCATCCGCGAACTGGCGGGCATCATGCCGCGCTGCTCGGGCATACGCCGCATGGGCGCTGCCGCGCTCGACCTTGCCTTCGTGGCCGCAGGCCGCATGGAGGGGTTCTGGGAGCGGAACCTCTCGCCCTGGGACATGGCGGCCGGCATCCTGCTGGTGCGCGAGGCCGGCGGCTTCGTCACCGCGCTGGACGGCTCGGCCCGGATGTTCGAGAGCCGGAATGTCGTTGCCGGCAACGAAGTGGCGCATCAGTCACTGCTGCGCCTTCTTGGCCAGGCAACTGCCTGACCGGGGTGCGGAACGGGTTGCCAAGCGGCGCCGAACCGGCTTGACTGCCCGCGCGACAGGTTGGGCGTGCAAGATCGGGATCGTGGGATGGCGAAGACGCGTTCGGGCCGACGGTTGACATCACCCGGGCTTTTTCTGTTCCGGATGATTGTTTTCCTCGTCCTCGGCGGCCTGCTGCTTGCCGTCATGCAGAAGCAGATCCAGGTCGCCTTCTGGGCCAATCCCGGGCTGAACGGCGTGATCGGGCTCGTCCTGCTCCTCGGCATCGTTTTTTCCTTTGCGCAGGTCGGCCGGCTTTTCCGCGAGATCCGCTGGGTCAACAGCCGGATCGAGCCCGACGAGACGCGCCCGCCGCCCGCGGAACCCATCCTGCTGGCACCGATGGCCGCCCTGCTGGGTGACCGCATCGGCCGCACCGGCATCTCCACGATGACCCTGCGCTCCGTGCTCGATTCGATCGGCGGCCGGCTCGACGAAAGCCGCGAGCTTGCGCGCTATCTCACGGGCCTGCTGGTTTTCCTCGGGCTGCTCGGCACGTTCTGGGGGCTGATCGAGACGGTTTCGTCCATCGGCACGGTGATCGAGAAACTCCCGAGCGCCGGCGAGAACAACGCCCTTTTCGATGAGTTGAAGCGCAATCTCGCGGCGCCGCTCTCCGGCATGGGCATCGCCTTTTCGTCCTCGCTTTTCGGGCTGGCAGGCTCGCTGACGCTGGGATTCCTCGATCTTCAGGCCGGGCAGGCGCAGAGCCGCTTCTTCTACGAGGTCGAGGAATGGCTCTCCTCGACCGTGCAGGACCAGCCCACCGCGATCGGGGCCAATGCCGATCTCCGCCAGACACTGGACGGCATCTCGCGCGCGGTGAGCGATGCCGGCGCCGGGCGTAATGCCTCGCAATCGATCTCGAACCTGGCCGAAGGCATCCAGGCCATGGTCCAGCATATGCGCAACGAGCAGCAGATGATCCGCAACTGGGTGGAAGCCCAGGCTGCCCAGCAGGCCGATGTGAAGCGCCTGCTGGAGAAGCTGGCGCAGGAAAACCCCGCGCCCCCGGCAGACAAGAAAGCCGAATAATGGCGCTGGGTCGGGGCCGGCATCGCGAACGCGGGATCGATTACTGGCCGGGCTTCGTCGATGCCCTGTCGACCCTGCTGCTCGTCTTCATCTTCCTGCTTGCCGTTTTCATGCTGGGGCAGTTCTTCATCAGCCGGGAAATTGCCGGCAAGGATGACTTCCTCCAGCAACTCAACCAGCGGCTCGCGACGCTGACCGATCTCCTCGCGCTCGAGAAGGATGCCAAGGACACCGCCGAGCAGCGCCTGCTGGGGCTTCAAGCGACGCTTGCGACCGAAAAGGCCGAGCGGGAGCGGCTGGAAGGGCTGCTCGGCAGCGCGGGCGCCGACCAGGCCCGGATCGGCGCGCTCAACCGCGCCGTCGAGGACGAGCGCAATGCCGCCGCCCGCGCCTTCCGCGAGGTGGCGTTGCTCAACCAGCAGGTGACCGCCATGCGCCAGCAATTGCAGGCGCTGGAAAGCGCGCTGGCCCAGACCGAGACGCGCGAGAAGGATGCGCAGCTCCGCATTGCCGATCTCGGCTCGCGCCTCAACCTGGCATTGGCCCAGCGCGTGCAGGAACTGAACCGCTACCGCTCCGACTTTTTCGGCCGGCTGCGCACGGTGCTCGGCAACCGCCCGGATATCCGGATCGTTGGTGACCGGTTCGTCTTCCAGTCGGAGATCTTCTTCGGGTCAGGCGCCGCCGAGATGGAGACAACGGGGCGCGAAGAACTCGACAAGCTCGCTGCCGCGCTGATCGAACTGGAGCGGACGGTTCCGCCCGATATCGGCTGGGTGGCGCGCATCGATGGCCATACCGACAAGCGCCCGCTTTCGGGGGCCGGCCAGTTCAAGGACAACTGGGACCTTTCCTCGGCCCGCGCCATCGCGGTCGTGCGCTACCTGCAATCGAAGGGTGTTTCACCACAACGGCTGGTCGCGGCCGGTTTCGGCGAATACGCACCGCTCGATTTCGGCGACACGCCGGAGGCGCTCGCCCGAAACCGCCGGCTCGAACTGAAGCTCACCGAACGCTGACGGGGCGGGACACTGTCAGGCCGGGGCGGCTTCAGCCGGCTCGTGGCCGGTGAATTGCAGCTTCGCCAGCCCCGCATAGAGCCCGCCGCGCGCGACCAGCGCATCATGGGTGCCATCCTCGACAATGCGGCCGTGGTCGATCACGAGGATACGGTCAGCATGGCGGATCGTGGCCAGACGATGGGCGATGACCAGAGCCGTCCGCCCCACCATGGCCCGTTCGAGGGCCTCCTGCACAGCCCTTTCGTTTTCGGCGTCGAGCGCGGAGGTTGCCTCGTCGAGCAGCAGGATGGGCGCATCACGCAGGATCGCCCGGGCAATGGCGATCCGCTGGCGCTCGCCACCCGAGAGGGTAACCCCTCTCTCGCCCACCATCGTGTCGAGTCCCTTCTCCAGCCTTGCAGCGAACCGCATCACGGCGGCCTTTTCGGCCGCAGCCTCGACCTCGTCGTCCCGGGCCTCCGGCCGGGCGATACGGATATTCTCGCGGATCGTCTCGGCGAAGATCACCGGCTCTTGCGGCACGCTGGCCATCAGCCCGCGGAGATCGACAAGCCGCATGCGGTTGATCGGCACGCCGTCGATCCGGATCTGCCCAGCCTGAGGATCATAGAAACGCATCAGCAACTGCATCAGGCTGGATTTGCCGGCACCGGACGGGCCAACAATGGCCACCCGCTCGCCGGGGCGCATGGTGAAGCGGATCGGCCCGATGACGCGGCGTTCCGGCGCGGTCGGATAGGCGAAGCTGACATCCTCGAAGGTGATCTCGCCGTGGGCCGGGCGCGCGGGCACAGCCGGATCGGCGGGCTCGACCACGGCAGGCTGTGTCGCGAGCAGGTCGGACAGTCGCTGCGCCGCACCGGCGGCCTGGCTGAGTTGGCCGAACACTTCCGAGAGCTGGCCAAGCGCCGAGGCCGCAAAGACCGCGTAGAGCACGAATTGCGACAGGCGGCCTGCCGTCATCTCGCCGGCAATCACCGCCTTGGCCCCGGTCCAGAGCACGAAGGTGATGCTGGCAAAGGCGATGAAGATGATCACCGAAGTCAGCACGGCGCGGGCGCCTGTTGCAGCGCGGGCAGCCTCGTAGGCGCTGTCGACCGCCCCGGAGAAGCGCCGGATCGCGGCCTGCTCGCCGGCAAAAGCCTGGACGATCCGCACGGCGCCGATCCGCTCGGTCGCGAAGGAGGCGGCCTCGGCCAGGGTGTCCTGCGCCGCCTGCGACCGGCGGCGCACGCCACGCCCCGCCGCAACGAGCGGCAGCACGATGGCCGGAATGGCCAGCAGCACGAGGATGGAGAGGCTCGGCGAGGTCACGACCATCATGGTGATGGCACCGACCAGAAGGATCGCGTTGCGCAGGGCGATCGAGGCCGAGGCCCCGAAGGTCGATTTGAGCTCCGTCGTGTCGGCGGTGAGGCGGGAAACGATCTCACCCGAGCGCGCCTGATCGAAAAAGGCGCCGTCCAGCAGCATCACCCGGCTGAAAACCGCGCTGCGGATCCGCGCGACCACCCGTTCGCCGATGGTCATCACCATGTAGAAGCGGATGCCCGCGGCCATTGCGAGGCCGATTGTCAGCACGAGGATCATCCCGAAATACGCGTCGACAAGCCCGCGATTCTCGGCCGAGAAGCCGAAATCGACCATCCGCCGCACCGCCAGGGGTACGGCGAGCGTCAGCAAGGCTGCCGCGCAGAGCGCCAGCAGCGCAATGGCGATCCGCTTCCCCTCGGCCCGGGCGAAGGGCAGCATGACGCGCAACGCGGAAAGGTCGAGGCGGGACAAGCGGCCGCCGCTCCGTGCCTTGGCTTCGCCCTTGGGATCACTCATTGTCGACGCGTTCCTCCGCCGGCCCGGGCTGCCTGGCCGCCCCGCCGGATGTTTCATGCGTCTTTGGCCGCGAGACGCTTGTCGCGTCAAGCGCTCTCATGTATAGGGGCGCTCTCGCGAAGGATTTTGGCGTTTGGGCGGCCAGCGAAAGCGGCCGGCAAGCGGAGTTTTGAAAGGCTGGTTCCATGAAGGCGGATATTCATCCCGACTATCACTACATCAAGGTCGTGATGACCGACGGTACCGAATTCGTGACCCGTTCGACCTATGGCAAGGCGAACGACACGATGAACCTCGATATCGACCCGACCTCCCATCCGGCCTGGACCGGTGGCTCGCAGCAGCTGATGGATCGCGGCGGTCGCGTGTCGAAGTTCAATTCCCGCTTCAGCGGCCTGTCCTTCGGCAAGAAGTAAGGCGATCCCGCGCCAAGCAGCGCGGTCGATCCCCGTAAAAAGAAAAGAGCCCGCGCCCCGCGCGGGCTTCTTGTTGTGCGATTACGCCAGCTTGGCGCCGAAAGCCGCCGCGAGATGCCCGAGCTGGCCGGCAACCGGGTTGCTGGCAGGCGGCGAGCTCTGCCCCTTGAGATCATTGTCGATGCGCTGGATGCGCGCCTGAAGGACGAGCGACCGGTCGATCAGCCGCCGCAGGGTCTCCGGCAGCTGCGACAGGACGGCATCGCCCAGCGTCGTATCCTGCATGGCAACGACCACGCGGCGATGCTCGCGCTCGGCATCGTCCCGCGACAATTCGCCCTCGTTCACCGCCCGCTGGAGCAGGAGCCACGAGGTCATCTGCATCAGGCGCGTGGTCAGGCGCATGCTCTCGCTGGCATAGGCCAGCGCGACATTGCGTTCGAGGCCCTTGGATTCCTCGCGGCCACCGCCATCGAGATAGGCGGCCGTCGCCTCGACAAGCGCCATGCCCTCGCGGAACAGCGCCATGAAGGCGTCGGAAGCCAGCATCCTCTCGGTAAAGGAGACCGTGCCTTCGAGGCCGGCCCTGTCCGGGCCGTGGGGTGTCGGTTCGCGTGTCATATCCTGCATGTCCGTCTCCGCATCCTCTGTGCCGCGATGGGACGCGGCCGGTTGATACGGAAGGTTTCTGCAAGACTAACACCAAGCGGGGCGTTCGACAGAACCCTGATGGTCGAATGGTTAACGCTGGCCGCCCTGAACGGGCCTCAGAACCAAAAAAAAGGATCGCCGGAGCGATCCTGGAATGAGTCCAACAGGGAGGCGTCAAACAGAGTAGCAGGAGCCACTCGGGATCCGGCGAACCGGAACGCTTGAAGGTTATGCGAAAAAGCTTAAAGACCTGTTAAATTCGGACAATTTTCATCAAATGCCATATATCTTTTGATAACCCTATGATTTCACAAAATTTTCCAAGTGCTGTGGCTTTCCGGCTACCGTTTGAACAAGGCATCGGCTGCCGCCTGGCTGCTTTGTTTGCGCCCATGAGCTTCCTTCAGCCGGATGATTTCGGCTTCGAGCTGCGTGATTCGTTCGGTGATCTCCGAAAGCGAGAGCAGCGAGAGGTCCTGGCCGATCTCGTGCACCGGCTTCTTCTTCGGCTTGGCATCATCATCGAACATCAGCGTGTTTCCCCGGATTGGCATTCTGGGCTGTTGCATGCACCAAATCCGGACAGTATAAGGGCGCATTCCCAAATTGGCATCGAGACTTGCTCGCTGCGGGCCGCCCCGGGGAAGGCGGCGCGAACGGGAAGACGTATCTGCATGCCCCGGCGGATGGAAAAGCAGGAGAGGTGATCGATGGCAAGCTTGCTGATGCCCAAGGCGACGGCTGTCTGGCTGGTCGAGAATACTGCGCTCACGTTCGACCAGATTGCGGCCTTCTGCAGCCTGCATCCGCTGGAAGTGAAGGGCATTGCCGATGGCGACGTCGCGGCCGGAATGAAGGGCCTTGACCCTGTCCAGGCCGGCCAGCTCTCGCGCGAGGAACTCGAGAAGGCTGAAGCCAACCCCGATTACCGCCTGAGGCTACTTGAGCCGAAAGTCCGCCTGCCTGACCTGAAGCGCACCAAGGGCCCGCGCTACACGCCGGTCTCGAAGCGGCAGGACCGCCCGAACGCGATCCAGTGGCTCATCAAGAACCATCCCGAACTGAAGGATGCCCAGATCATCCGCCTCGTCGGTACCACCAAGTCGACGATCCAGTCGGTCCGCGAGCGGACGCACTGGAATTCCGGCAACCTCCAGCCGCTCGACCCGGTGACGCTGGGCCTCTGCTCGCAGATCGACCTTGATCTGGAAGTCAGCCGCGCCTCCAAGGATCGGCCGCCGGCCCCGGTGGTTGATACCGGCGCGACGCTCATCCCCGCCGAGCTGACGACGGCCGCGGAAGCGCCGAAGAAGAAGGTCGAGCTGGATGCCGAGCATGTTTTTGCCCGGCTGAAGGACCTGAAGCCGGTTGATTCCGACGAGGAATGAAGCCCGCTTCCTGCCGGATCGCCCGGCAGAAACGGAAGACGGGCGGCCTCCCAAGGGAGCGCCGCCTTTTTCATGCCGGCAGGGCAGCACTCAGGCGATGGTTGTCGCCTTCAGCACGTCGGCGATCTCGTCGAGGATGGCCGGATCGTCGATCGTGGCCGGCATCGACCAGGCATCGCCATCGGCGATCTTCTTCATCGTGCCGCGCAGGATCTTGCCCGAGCGCGTTTTCGGCAAGCGGTTGACGACGAGCGCGGTCTTGAACGCCGCCACGGGGCCGATCCGGTCGCGCACCAGGGCCACGCATTCCTTCGCGATGGCCGCATGGGCCTGGTTGCTGCCCGCCTTGAGCACCACGAAGCCCACCGGAACCTCGCCCTTCAGCGTATCGCGGGCACCGATCACCGCGCATTCCGCCACGGCCGGATGCGAGGCCAGCACCTCCTCCATGCCGCCGGTGGAGAGGCGATGCCCCGCCACATTGATGATATCGTCTGTGCGGCCCATGATGAAGAGATAGCCATCGCCATCGCGATATCCGGCATCCGCAGTTTTGTAATAGCCCGGGAACTCCTCGAAATAGGCCTCGCGGCACCGGTCATCCGCCTGCCACAGCGTCGGCAGCGCGCCCGGCGGCAGCGGCAGCTTCACCACGATCGAGCCCATCAGCCCGGCGGGAACCTCCTTGCCGGCCTCGTCGACGATATGGATATCATAGCCCGGCATCGGCACCGTCGGCGAACCATGCTTGACCGGCAGCAGGCCAAGGCCCAGCGGGTTGCCGGCGATGCACCAGCCGGTTTCCGTTTGCCACCAATGGTCGATGACCGGCACGCCGAGCACCTGCTCGGCCCATTTCACCGTATCCGGATCGGCGCGCTCGCCGGCCAGAAACAGCGCCCCGAAGCGCGAGAGATCATACCGCGCAAGGTGCTTCGCCTCGGGATCCTCCTTGCGGATCGCCCGGAAGGCGGTCGGGGCCGTGAACAGCACCTTGACCCCGTGTTCCGAGATCACACGCCAGAACGCGCCGGGATCAGGTGTACCGACGGGCTTGCCTTCATAGAGAATGGTCGTGCAGCCCTTCAGCAGCGGCGCATAGACGATGTAGGAATGGCCGACCACCCAGCCGACATCCGACGCGGCCCAGTAGACATCGCCAGCCTCGACACCATAGAGCGCTCCCATCGACCAGTGCAAAGCCACCATGTGCCCGCCATTGTCGCGGACGACGCCCTTGGGCTTGCCTGTCGTCCCGGAGGTGTAGAGCACATAGAGCGGATCCGTCGCCAGCACAGGCTCCGGCGCCAGCGCACCCTTCCCGGCCGCCGCCCCGGTCTCCGCCTGCCAGTCGAAATCGCGGCCCGGCACCAGTTCGGCCACAGCCTGCGGCCGCTGCAGGATGATGCAGCCCTCCGGCTTGTGCGTTGCCTCCTCGATCGCGCGGTCGAGCAGCGGCTTGTAGGCGACGATCCGCCCGGGTTCGAGCCCGCAGGACGCCGCGAGGATCAGCTTCGGCGTGGCATCGTCGATGCGGGTCGCGAGTTCACGCGCCGCAAAGCCGCCGAACACCACCGAATGGATGGCGCCGATCCGCGCGCAGGCCAGCATCGCAACCACCGCTTCGGGGATCATCGGCATGTAGAGAATGACCCGGTCGCCCTTGACCACGCCATGCCCCTTGAGCACATGCCCGAGCGTCTCCACCGCGCGGAGCAGTTCGGCATAGGTCAGGACCTGGCTCGACCCGGTCATCGGGGAATCGTAGATCACCGCCGGCTGGTCGCCTCGGCCGGACGCGACATGCCGGTCCAGGCAATTCTGCGAGGTGTTGCAACGGGCATCCGGGAACCAGCGGCCATAGAGCCCGGCATCAGCGTCGAAAGCCCTCTGCGGCGGCTCGATCCAGTCCAGTTCGCGGGCCGCATCCAGCCAGAAAGACTCGGGCACTTCCCGCCAGCGGGAATAGACATCGGCATATCGGCTCTGGAGCATGTTTTCCTCCGCAGGCTTCTTTTGAGAATATTGTTTCCCATAGCGCGTTCGTCGACCGAATTCTCTTGGCAATTTGTGGAACATGCCCGCGCCGGGAACCTTGCATTCAAGCGCTGAAAACCTTGCGGATGCGCGTTTCCTCGGTTGACCGGGCGCTCAGGCACTGCATAAGTTTCGCCGTCCAAGCGCCTGTTCGGGCTGGCGCCTCGGGCAGCGCGCATGCGGCACGGGCCGCGATGCAGAATGGAATGCACCGGTGAGCGAGCCGATACGCGAAGCCCTGGCGCGGATGTCCGCAGCCCTGGACCGCCTTGATGCGGCCTCGCTTCGCCATGCGGACGGAGACCGCGCCCGTCAGACGCTGGAAAGCGAATTGTCCCTCATGCGCGAGGATCGCCACCAGCTGGCCCGCGCCCTTGACGAGGAGAAGGCAGCCCGCTTCCTGGCCGAGACCCACCTCGCCGATCTCGCGCCCCGCATCGACCGCGCCATCGCCGCCCTGCGGCAGAGCCTCGCCCAGGACTGACCGGATGGCGCATGTCACCGTGACCATCGATGGCAAGCAGTTCCGCATGGCCTGCGAGGACGGGCAGGAACGGCATCTCGAGGCTTTGGCCCTCGATCTCGACAACCGCATCCGCATGGTGCGCGAATCCTTCGGCGAGATCGGCGATCTCCGGCTCACGGTGATGGCGGCACTGATGGTGACGGACGAACTGTTCGAGGAGCGCCGCAAGGGCACGGAACTGCGGCAACTGGCCGAGCAGGACCGGCATTCCCGCCAGAATGTGCAGGAGGCGGCCCTCCAGCGCGACACGGCGATCGCCGCCAGCCTCGACGGCCTGACCCAGCGCATAGACCGTATCGCCCGCATGCTCTCGGCGCCGAAGGCCGAAACCCGCCATGAATGATGCGCGCCCGGGATGAGGCTTCGGGCGCGGATACAGCTCCCGCGTCGCACTTCGTTCCGGATCCTGTCCGAAACCTCTTTCCCTGAAGCGTCGCAACGCCTACATTGTCGACGCGGGGCTGCAGGATGCGGCAGGTTATACGTATTCCCCGGGGCCTTAACGATCCTTAGGGAGCTGTACCTATCCGGACTCGTGGGTCCGGGTACACGGCGCCCACCTACTTATGTAGGTTCCCGGGATCGACACTCCACCGGTCTTCGCGGCTCCGCACCTTCCCGCCGTTTTGCGCGGCACGAGTTTCCGCAGGCGGTCTCCATGCGTCTTCTCTTTCTCGGTGATGTCGTCGGCCGTCCCGGCCGCGAGGCCGTCCAGCGTTACCTCCCGGCCCTGCGTGCCCGGCTCAAGCCGGATTGCGTGGTCATCAACGGCGAGAACGCGGCGGGCGGCTTCGGCATCACCGAAGGCATCTATCAGGAATTGCTGGATGCCGGCGCCGATGCGATCACGCTTGGCAACCATGCGTTCGACCAACGCGAGACGCTGGTTTTCATCGAGCGCGCACCCCGTCTGGTACGGCCGGCCAACCTTCCGCCCGGCACGCCCGGCCGTGGTGCCGCGCTCGTCGAACTGGCCGATGGTCGCCGCGTCCTCGTCATCAACGTGCTCGGGCGCATTTCGATGGATGCCGTCGATTGCCCGTTCCGCGCCACCGAGCGCGAGGTCGAGCTTTGCCCGCTGCGCGACATGGCCGATGCCATCCTGCTCGATCTCCATGCCGAGGCCACGGCCGAAAAGCAGGCGCTCGCCTGGCATTTCGATGGCCGTGTCTCTGTGGCGGTCGGCACCCATACCCATGTACCCACCGCCGATCATCGCCTCTTCCCCGGCGGCACCGCCTACCAGACGGATGCCGGCATGTGCGGGGATTACCTCTCGGTGATCGGCTTCGACTGGCGCGAACCGACCCGCCGCCTCGTCGAGAAGGTTCCCGGCTCGCGCTGGGAATCGGCCTCCGGCGACGGCGCAGTCAGTGGCATTCTCGTCGAGACCGATGATCGCACGGGCCTCGCCCGGCGTATCGCGCCGGTCCGCCAGGGCGCCCATCTCACCGAGACCCTGCCTGATTGGTAGAGCCGGCGGGGCGGCCATTCCGGCAGCCCGCTCTTTCCTTGGGCCGCGCTTTTGCTATAAGCCGCGCCCATCTCGACCCATTCCAGCGCCCGGAGGCTGACCATGGCCGGTCATTCGCAATTCAAGAACATCATGCATCGCAAGGGCAAGCAGGATGCCGTGCGCTCGAAGGTGTTCGGCAAGCTGGCGCGCGAAATCACGGTGGCAGCCAAGCTCGGCCTGCCTGACCCGGCAATGAATCCGCGCCTGCGCATGGCGATTCTTGCCGCGCGGGCCGAGAACATGCCGAAGGACAATATCGAGCGCGCCATCAAGAAGGCCGCCGGCGGCGACGGCGAGAGCTACGAGGAAGTGCGCTACGAGGGCCGCGGCCCCGGCGGTGTGATGCTGATCGTCGAGGCGCTGACCGACAACCGGAACCGCACCGGCGCGGCCGTGCGTTCCTATTTCACCAAGGCGGGCGGCGAGTTGGGCGCCACCGGTTCGGCCACCTTCATGTTCGACCGCGTCGGCGAGATCACCTATCCGGCGAGCATCGGCGATGCCGACAGGGTGATGGAAGCCGCCATCGAAGCCGGCGCCGAGGATGTCGCCTCGGACGAGAACGGCCATACGATTCTCTGCGCCTTCTCCGATCTCTCGGATGTCTCGAAGGCGCTGGAGGCCTCCCTTGGCGCGCCGGCCTCCGCCAAGGCGATCTGGAAGCCGCAGAACACCGTCGATCTCGACGAGGAACGGGCCCGGAGCGTCATGAAGCTCATCGACAACCTCGACAATGATGACGATGTCCAGCACGTCTTCTCGAATTTCGACGTGTCGGAAGAGGTGATGGCGAAGCTGACGGCCTGAACGCTTCAGCGGATCCAGCCATCCAGCACCGGCAGCGACAGGATCGCCGCCAGGGCGATGATCGCATAGGCGATCCGCCGGAATGTCGCCTCGCTGGCGATATGGTAGCCCCGTGTGCCGAGATAGAGCATCGAGCCATAGGCCGGCATAACGCTGAGCGCGATCAGCAGGGTCTCGACCGTCAGGATGCCGCGATAGCCGAGGATGGCCCCGGAAACAAAGGTCGAGAACAGGAAATAGGTCTGCATGTCGGCCCGGATCTCGGCCGGCTGGCGGCTCTGGCTCGACAGCCAGAACAGGGCGAGCGGCAGCCCGCTCAGGCTTGCGAGCCCGTTGAACAGCCCGGAAAGGCTCCCCACCGACAGCGTGAGCGGAAGGCCGGGCCGGCCGTGATAGCGCCAGCCGCTGGCAAGGATCACCACCGCCGCCATGACCAGCCCGGAGATGATCCAGCGGATCACCAGCGCATCGACATGGATAAGCACATGGAGCCCGACCGGGAACATCAGCGCTGCAGCGGCAAGCAGGGTCAGCACGCCTTTCTTGTCGGCCGCCGGATAGGCCCGCATCCCGAGCACCAGTGCGAAAGGCGCATCGATGACCCAGATCACCGCGAGCGCGACATGCGGTGGCAGGACGCTGGCCGCCAGCGGCATGAAGATCATCGCGAAGCCGAAGCCGGTAAAGCCGCGCGTCAGCCCGCCAAGGGCCGCGCCGAGAGCGACAACCAGCCAGTCCTGCAGGGAAAGTGCGGCAAGCATCGGTAGATTTCCGGGGAGTCGCGCCCTCCCCGCTAGCATGCGGCAGCATCCGGCACTACCGATATCGCATGAGCAAATCCGTGCGAATCATCGGCATTGATCCGGGGCTGCGCCATACCGGCTGGGGCATCATCGAGAGCGAGGGGACGCGGCTGTCCTATATCGCCTGCGGCGCCGTCGAGCCCACCCCTTCGGCCGATCTGGCAGACAGGCTGGCCGCCATCCATGAGGGCTTGCGCATCGTCATCGCCGATCACGCCCCGCAGGAAGCGGCGGTCGAGGAAACCTTCATGAACAAGGATCCGCGCTCCACCCTCAAGCTCGGCGCGGCGCGCGGCATCGCCATGCTCGTGCCCGCACAGGCGGGGCTGCGCGTGGCCGAATATGCGCCGAACCAGGTGAAAAAGAGCGTGGTCGGCGCCGGCCATGCCGAAAAGGCGCAGATCCGGATGATGGTGAAGGTGCTGCTGCCCAAGGCCGAGTTCCGCACAGACGACATGGCCGATGCGCTCGCCATCGCCATCTGCCATGCCCATAATCGGGGTCGGGGATAAATCATGATCGGCAAGCTCAAAGGCGTGATCGACAGCTACGGCGAGGATACGGTGATCCTTGACGTCCACGGCGTCGGCTATCTCGTGCATTGCTCCAGCCGCACCCTGCAGGCCCTGCCGCAGGCCGGCGAGGCGGCGACGCTCTTCATCGAGACCATCGTCCGCGAGGACATGATCCGCCTGTTCGGCTTTGCGAGCGCGGTGGAACAGCAATGGTTCAACATCCTGCTCGGCGTGCAGGGCGTCGGCCAGAAAGTGGCACTCGCCATCCTCTCCACGCTGCGTCCGGCCGAACTCGCCAATGCCATCGCCATGAAGGACAAGGCCGCCATCGCCCGCACCTCCGGGGTCGGGCCGAAACTGGCCGAGCGCATCTGCGTGGAACTGAAAGACAAGGCACCCGCTTTCGGCACCGTCGATCCCGCCGTGGCGAAACTCGCCGGCGAGGCGGATGAAGGCCGCGTGAAGGGCCCGCTGAAGGATGCGATCTCGGCGCTGGTCAATCTCGGCTATGGCCAGCCGCAGGCCGCTGCCGCCGTGGCCGCCGCCGCGAAGGCCCTCGGCGAGAGCGCCGAAACCGGCCAGCTCATCCGGCAGGGCTTGAAGGAGCTGGCGAAGTGATCATTGCGCCCGCCCGCATGGACGATCTCCTCTCGGGCTGGCGCCGGCACTGGCGCGGCGAGAGCATCGTTACCCCCCGGCGGCGCTATGGCCCGGCGGAGGTGCACGCCTTCGCCGCGCGCGATGGCGCCGGCGCCATGACCGGGCTCGTCACCTTCGCTGTGCAGGGCGGCCTTGCCGAGTTGGTCAGCCTCAACACCGAGGTGCCGCAGCAAGGCGTTGGCACAAACCTGATGGATGCTGCCGAGCGCGAAGCCCGCCAGCTCGGCGCAACGCGGATGATCCTCGCCACGACGAACAACAATCTCGGCGCGTTCCGCTTCTTCCAGAAGCGCGGCTACCATCTTGTCGCCCTGCATCGCGATGCCGTGGCCGGGATCCGCCGGGAAAAGCCCTCCATCCCGATGGTCGATCCGGATGGCCTGCCCATCCGCGACCTGATCGACCTCGAGAAGACGCTATGACCCGCCCCGGCCTCCTCAATCCCGAAAAGCGCGGCGATGACGTGGATCAGTCGATCCGCCCGCTCGCCCTCGGTGAATTCATCGGCCAGGTGCAGACTTTCGGCCAGATTGCCGCAATCAGCGCGCTCGTTTGGCAAAGGCTGAAGGAGCAGGCAAAATGAGTGCCTGGGCAAACAACAGATTCAGCTATGTGCATTGCGCACTTACGGGCACGCTGTTGTCAGCCATTTTTGCGCCAACCGTCTCCTCAATATTTGCAGTTATCCTTCAGGCACTCATTGATTTGCGGAGTGTTTTTAAAAAGCCTCTGGCGTTTCACATCGATGAATTCGTCCTGTCGATAAGATTTGCATTTTCTTATTTAATTGTCCCCGCCGCTATTGGAGGCGCCATTTTTTCGATTTTAAACAAGTTTTTTTACGGACGTTGGCTATTGTCCTTTATGATTACTTGGTTAATTCTTTGTTTGTCTGCGTTAATTTTTTTTCTAGATTTCATACGTGATCCATATGTTATTAAAGAGAGAATTTTATTTCCATTTGTAATTGTTTTTCTTACCCCAGTCGCATGCCTGAATGCATACTTGATACATCGGGTAATTGACTTCCTCCATAGCGATACTCGTACACGAGAGCCTGCTCCATGACCCGCCCCGGCCTCCTCAATCCCGAAAAGCGCGGCGATGACGTGGATCAGTCGATCCGCCCGCTCGCGCTCGGTGAATTCATCGGCCAGCAGCAGGCGCAGGAGAACCTCAAGGTCTTCATCCAGGCTGCCAAGGCGCGCGGCGAGGCGCTGGACCATGTCCTCTTCGTCGGCCCGCCCGGCCTCGGCAAGACGACGCTGGCGCAGATCGTGGCGCGCGAGCTCGGCGTCAATTTCCGCTCGACTTCCGGCCCCGTCATCGCCAAGGCCGGTGACCTTGCCGCGCAGCTGACCAATCTCGACGAGCGCGACGTGCTCTTCATCGACGAGATCCACCGCCTCAACCCGGCGGTCGAGGAAATCCTCTACCCCGCCATGGAGGATTACCAGCTCGACCTGATCATCGGCGAAGGCCCGGCGGCCCGCTCGGTCAAGATCGACCTTCCGAAATTCACGCTCGTCGGCGCCACCACCCGCGCCGGCCTGCTGACGACGCCCCTGCGCGATCGTTTCGGCATTCCGATCCGCCTGAATTTCTACACCGTGGCGGAACTCGAGCTGATCGTGACGCGCGGCGCGCGGGTGCTCGGCATCGGCATGAGCGAGGATGGCGCGAACGAGATCGCCCGCCGCGCGCGCGGCACGCCGCGCATTGCCGGCCGCCTGCTCCGTCGCGTGCGCGATGTCGCCATTGTCGAGGGCGCGGACAGGGTGACGCGCGCCATCGCCGACAAGGCGCTGACCATGCTCGATGTCGATTCCATCGGCCTCGACCTGATGGACCGGCGCTACCTCACCACCATCGCCGAGAAATTCTCCGGCGGGCCGGTGGGCATCGAGACCATGGCCGCTGCCCTGTCCGAGCCGCGCGACGCGATCGAGGACATTATCGAGCCCTATCTCCTCCAGCAGGGCTTCCTGCAGCGCACCCCGCGCGGCCGGCTGCTCACCGACGCCGCCTTCCGCCATCTCGGGATGGCTGCGCCGACGCGGCAGCCAGCCCAGTTCGGCCTGTTCGAGGGCGAGGAGGAGTGACAATCAACCGCCGAGTCTGCCCCGCCTCCGGAAGTATTTTTGCATGCTCTCCCGTCGCACGGTCCTGAAATTCCTCGGCGCCAGCCTCGCCAGCCTGGCAGCCGGCGCGGCCTATGCGTTCGGCTATGGCCCCCTGCAGCGCCCGCGCATCGCCCGCTACCGGCTGGCGCCTGACGATTGGCCGAAGGGTACCAATCTCAGGATTGCCGCTTTGGCCGATATCCATGCCTGCGAACCTTGGATGTCCGTGGAGCGAATTCATTCCATCGTCGACCAGACAAATTCATTGAAGCCGGACCTTATCGTTCTCCTCGGTGACTACGTGGCGGGGATGAAACGATGGCGGCTTGGCGAAATTTCGTCCCCGGAATGGGCCAAGCCACTTGGCCGGCTTGCCGCACCTCTTGGTGTGCATGCCGTTCTCGGAAACCATGACTGGTGGGATGATCGAGAAGCCCAGCGGCAAGGGGGCGGTATAACGATCGCTCGAAGGGCGCTTGAGGGTGTCGGAATCCCTGTCTACGAAAACAGCGTTGTTCGAATAGACAAAGACGGCAAGGGATTCTGGCTTGCAGGGCTGGCTGACCAACTCGCGATCCTGAAACGCGGCGCGCCACCGGGACGGCGTGTTGTCGGGCTGGACGACCTGGGGGCGACGATATCACTTCTGAAGTCCGATGAACCCGCGATCCTGCTTGCCCATGAGCCGGATATCTTTCCTTCTGTTCCGGATCGCTTTTGCCTGACGCTGTGCGGCCATACCCATGGCGGTCAGGTCAAAATCTTGGGCTGGCGCCCTGCTGCTGCATCGATTGGCAGCAGGATTTATCCTCATGGACATTTTCAAAGAGGCAAAAGCCACCTTATCGTCTCCGGCGGCCTCGGCTGCAGCATCGCGCCGGTGCGGGTGGGTGTTGCACCGGAAATCGTCCTGATTGAACTGGGCCCGCCATGACCGCCACCCTGCCCCTGCGCATCTATTACGAGGACACGGATTTCTCCGGCTTCGTCTACCATGCCCGCTACCTGCATTTCTTCGAGCGCGGCCGCACCGAGGCCCTGCGCGCGGCGGGCATTGACCAGCGCAGCCTGTTCGAGGCCGAGGGCGGGCCCTTCGCCTTCGTGGTCCGGCATCTCTCGATCGATTACCATCAGCCCGCGCGGATGGATGACGAGGTCACGGTGGAGACGCGGATCACGGAAATCGGCGGCGCCAGCCTGCGCATGCATCAGCGCCTGCTCCGCGGGGACATCTGCCTCGCCGAAGCCGGCGTGACCATCGCCTTCCTCGCGAAAGGCCGCCCGAAACGGCTCGATCCCGTTCTCCGGGCACAGCTTGTTGCATTGCACAAGCTCTGAATATACCAAAGGTTAACCATAAAGGTCGATGGATAGAACCGGCTGTCCCAGCGCGGTCACGGCCGTGGCTTTTCCCGTGCTGCGCCTCAGTTTGGTCGCAAAACGGGGTCAAGAGCCGCGTTCTGTCCCTGTCGGAGCCCTCCCGGGCGCCGGAAAGAAGGAAGTCTCATGCCAGGCGCCGATGCCACCCCCGATCTCTCGCTGATTGCCCTGTTCCTGCATGCCCATTTCATCGTGAAACTGGTCATGCTTGGCTTGATGGCGGCGTCGGTCTGGTCCTGGGCGATCATCATCAACAAGGCGATGATGCTGCGCGCGATGAAGGCGCGGATGAACGAGTTCGAAGACACGTTCTGGTCCGGCCAGAGCCTCGACGAGCTGTACCGCTCGCTCCACCAGAAAACGACGGACGGTTTCGCAGCCCTGTTCGTCGCGGCCATGGGCGAATGGCGCCGCACCTTCGAAGGGTCGGGCCGTGGTTTCGCCAGCCTGCAGACCCGCATTGACAAGGTGCTCGACGTCTCGATCTCGCGCGAGGTGGAGCGGCTGGAATCCAAACTGCTGGTGCTGGCCACCATCGCCTCGGTCGGTCCGTATGTCGGCCTGTTCGGCACGGTTTTCGGCATCATGACGACCTTCCGCTCGATCGCCGCCTCGAAGAACACCTCGCTGGCCGTCGTCGCGCCGGGCATTGCCGAGGCGCTTTTCGCCACGGCGATCGCGCTGGTGGCCGCCATTCCGGCCAACATCTTCTACAACAAGTTCGTCAAGGACGTGTCCCGCACGCAGGGCCGCCTCGAAAGCTTCGCGGATGAATTCTCCGCCATCCTCTCGCGCCAGATCGACGAACGCGCCGGCCAGCCGCCGGCCCGCGGCGCGGCGTAAGGAGGCCCGGCCATGGCGATGGCAATGAATGCAGGCGGAGGCGGCGGCAAGAGGCGGCGGTCGCGCCGGGCGGCACCGATGGCGGATCTCAATATGATCCCCTTCATCGACGTGATGCTTGTGCTGCTGGTGATCTTCATGGTCGCCGCGCCGCTGCTGACCACCGGCGTGCCGGTCGACCTGCCTAAAACCGGCGCCTCGCAGCTCAATATCGATCAGAAGCCGATTTCGGTCACGATCGACGAGCGCGGGCGCCTCTTCCTGCAGGACAAGGAAACCCGAATCGAGACGCTGGCCGCCGAGATCGGCGCCATCGCCAAGCAGGGTTATGACGAGCGGATCTATGTCCGCGGTGCCGCGCAGGTGAATTACGGCCGCGTCGGCGAGGTGATGGGCGTGCTCCAGCGCGCCGGCTACACGAAGATCGGGCTGGTCAACGCACCGGCCGACACGAAGTAACGGAGGTCTGCCACGGTGCCGAAGGCGCTGGTCGACAATCTGAAGGGGGCAATCTCCTGGCGCGAGCCGGGCACCCTCGTCTCGACCATGGGCCATGCCCTCGTGCTTGGCCTCGGCCTCTATTCCTTCAGTTCCGCCAAGCCCTTCAACCCCGCGCAGGAAGCCGTCGCGGTCGATGTCGTCAGCGATCAGCAATTCAGCGAGATGATGCGCGGCGACAAGGAATCGAAAATCGTCGCCCCGACACCGGAGCGCCGGATCGACCGCGTCGCCGAGATCAAGGAAGACAAGGATCCCGGCCAGGCCAAACGGGACGTTCCCACACCGCCGAGCCGCTCCGAGCCGCAGCAGGTCGAGACAAAGCCCGAGCCGCAGCCCCAGCAGCAGCAGCTCGCGGCGATCATCCCGCCGACCCGCCCGCCCGAACTCCGCGTCGCTCCGCCGGTCCCGACCCCGCCTGTCAAGGCGGAGGAGGACGATCAGGAAGACGAGAAGGCCGAACTCCTGCGCCGCAAGAAGATCGAGGAGCAGCGCAAGCTCGAGGAGGCCAAAGCGGCCGCCGAGGCCAGGCGCAAGCTGGACGAGAAGCTCAAGGCCGAAGCCGAGGCGCAGAAGCGCGCCGAGGATCTCAAGAAGGCCGAGGAGCAGAAAAAGGCCGAGGAATTGAAGAAGGCCGAGGAGCAGAAAAAAGCCGAGGAGCGCCGCAAGGCCGAGGCCGAGAAGAAGGCGCGCGAGGAAAAGGCGCGCCGCGAGGCGGCCGAGGAGCAGAAGCTCAACGATGCGATCCGCAATCGCCTGCTCGCGTCCCGCGAGGCACCCGCTTCGACCGGCTCAACCGGCGCCGCAGTGAATACCCGATCGACCGCCGGCACGGCCCAGGCTACGGGATCGAAGCTCTCGCCTTCGGACCGGTCGCAGCTCATCGGAATCCTCACCGAGCAGATGAACCGGTGCCTCAACTATTCCGGCTCCGCGCCGAAAACCGGCCCGCAGATCACCTTCACCCTGGGCCGCGATGGCGCCATCGTCAGTCAGCTCCAGCTGGCCAACCGCTCCGGCGAGCCCAATTTCGTGCCGTTTGCCGAGGCCTCGATGCGGGCTTTGCGCAACTGCCAGCCCTACCGTATCCCGGCCCGCTTCATGGATACCTACGAAGACTGGAAGAACGTCCGGTTGAATTTCGACACTTCGGAAATGCAATGAGCCCGTTCGCCACCCCCGCGAGACCGACGCCATGAACCGTCCCTTCCAGTTGTTCCGCCCCGTATTCTTCGCCTTCGGCCTGATCACGGCGCTGGCGGCGCCGCTCTATCTCAGCGGCGAACTCCGCGCGCAGGATCGCGGTTGCCGGGCCGGAGAACTCTGCATCGATCTGAACCCGCGCAACTTCAAGCCGATGCCCATTGCCATCGTCGATTTCTCCGGCGATCCGCAGGGCATCCAGCTGGCCGAGATCATGTCGGCCAATCTCAAACGCTCCGGCGTGTTCGAGCCGATCGACAAGGCCCGCCATCCCGAACGCAGCCTCGGCTTCGACCAGGTGCCGAATTTCGCCGCCTGGCAACAGGCCGGCGCGCAGGCCATCGTCACCGGCCGCGTGGTGCGGGACGGCGCGCGCCTTGCCATCGAATACCGCCTCTGGGATGCGACGACGAGCAAGCAGGTGATCGGGCAGAAGCATGCGATCGATCCCGCCAATTGGCGCCGCCTCGCCCATCTCGCCTCGGATGCCGTTTTCGAGCGCATGACCGGCGAGACCGGCTTCTTCGATACAAGGATCATCTTCGTCGACGAAACCGGCCCGAAGGAAAAGCGCCGCAAGCGCCTCGCCATCATCGATCAGGACGGCGCGAATTTCCGCGCACTGTCGTCCGGCTCGGAATTGCTGATCACGCCGCGCTTCAGCCCGCGCGGTGACCGCGTTGCCTTCATGTCGCTGGAGGAAAACGGCCGCGCCAATGTGCAGGTGCTCGATCTCGGCTCCGGCCGCCGCGCCGTGGTCGGCTCCGCCAACACGACCAGCTTCGCGCCCCGTTTCGCGCCCAATGGCACGCAGGTGGTGATGAGCGTCGAGAGTGGCGGGAACACCAATCTCGCGCTCGCTGATATCGGCTCGGGCGGCGTACGCCCGCTCACCTCGGGCGGCGCGATCGATACCTCGCCCTCCTTCTCGCCGGATGGCAGCCAGATCGCCTTCGAAAGCGATCGCGGCGGCGGCCAGCAGATCTACATCATGGGCGCCGACGGCTCCGGCGCGCGCCGGATTTCCTTCGGCGAGGGCCGCTATTCAACGCCGGTCTGGTCGCCCAAAGGTGATTTCATCGCCTTCACCCGCCAGAAAGCGAACAGCTTCGCCATCGGCGTCATGAAGCCGGATGGCTCGGGCGAGCGGATCCTCACCGAGGGCTACCATAACGAAGGCCCGACCTGGGCGCCGAATGGCCGCTACATCATGTTCTTCCGCGATGGTGGCGCCGGGCCGAAGCTGCATATGGTCGATGTGAACGGCCGGATCGACGTGCCGATCCCGACCCCGGCTTTCGCCTCGGACCCGGCCTGGTCGCCGCTGCTCTCGACCCGCTGAGGCAAGGCTGCCGCCATGACCGCCCCTTCCGCGGATTCCGCGCTCGTCCTGTTTTCCGGCGGGCAGGATTCCGCCACCTGCCTCGCCTGGGCTCTGGACCGGTTTGCCAAGGTCGAGACCCTCGGCTTCGATTATGGCCAGCGCCATGCCGTCGAACTGGCCTGCCGCGACACGCTCCGGCAGGGTATGGCCGGCCTGGACCCGGCCTGGGCGACGCGCCTCGGCGAAGACCACACCCTCGCCCTCCCGACGCTCGGATCGCTCTCGCAGACGGCGCTCACCCGCGATGTCGAGATCGCCATGGGCGCGGAAGGCCTGCCGAACACCTTCGTGCCCGGGCGGAACCTGCTCTTCCTCACTTTCGCTGCGGCCCTCGCCTATCGCCGGGGTATCCGCCATCTGGTGACAGGGGTCTGCGAAACGGATTATTCCGGCTATCCCGATTGCCGCGACGATACGATCAAGGCGCTGCAGGTGGCGCTCAATCTCGGCATGGAGCGCCGCTTCGTGCTGCACACGCCGCTGATGTGGATCGACAAGGCCGCGACTTGGCAACTCGCCGAGGCGCTTGGCGGAAGCGCGCTCGTCACCCTGATCCGCGAGGAAAGCCATTCCTGCTACCTCGGCTTGCGTGACAAGCACCATGCTTGGGGCTATGGCTGCGGCCGGTGCCCGGCCTGCGAGTTGCGCGCGAATGGTTATTCGCGTTTCGCGGCGGGGTGCTGATTTCGAAACAGGGTGGCTGATCCCTCAAAGCCCAAGGGGCCAAAGCGAGTGTCCATGACAGACCGTGATTCCCTGCGCCGCCGCGAAGGCGCGCTTTTCCTCGTCGCTTTCGCGGCCTGTGTGCCGCTGGCCAACTGGCTGATCCAGAATGTCGGCACCTTCTGCGTGCCGAACGGCCCCTGCCTCGTGCCGGTCGCCCCCGGCATCACGGCGCCAAGCGGCGTGCTGATGATCGGCGTCGCGCTTGTCCTGCGCGATCTTGTCCAGCGCCGGCTCGGCCTTGGCTGGGCGATCGGCGCCATTCTCGCCGGCGGCATGCTCTCGGCCATGCTCTCGCCCCCGGCCCTTGTGATCGCCTCGGTCACAGCCTTCCTGCTCTCGGAACTGGCCGATCTCGCCGTCTTCACCCCGCTACAGAAACGGGGCCTTGTCCTTGCGGCCCTGGCCAGCAGTGCGGTGGGCCTCGTGATCGACAGCCTCGTCTTCCTCTGGCTCGCCTTCGGCAGCCTGAAATATCTGGAAGGCCAGATCCTCGGGAAAGCGCTGATGGTGATGGCCGCGCTCCCCTTCCTGCTCTGGCTGCGTGAACGCGATCGCCGCATCGGCCTTGAGCCCGCCTGACCCGCCAAAAATCCGCAAACGACAAGAATTCGTTCACCATTCGCCGCAAAGTCGCCATGCCCGGGCATTCAAAGAGCGGTCGATCAGGCTTTACGGAAGCTTTCGTTAATCGAGCGGATTTTATCTGCTTTCAGGGGCGGCAGGCCCATTGAAGGAGTTTTGGGTATGGAACCCGGGTTTTTGAAGTCGCGCGGCGCTCGTTTCGCCGCGGCTATTGTCGTTGCTTTGACGCTGGGCGCTTGCGCTTCCAAGAATGATTCCGATGCCCTCGGCCAGGGTGGGCCGCAAACGCCGGGCTCGATCCAGGATTTCGTCGTCAATGTCGGCGACCGGGTTTTCTTCGATTCCGATTCCTCGGAAATCAACGCCACCGGCCAGTCCACGCTCGACAAGCAGGCGCAATGGCTGGCGCGCTATCCGAGCTATTCCTTCACCATCGAAGGCCATGCCGATGAGCGCGGCACCCGCGAATACAATTTCGCGCTCGGCGCCCGCCGTGCCGAATCCGCCAAGAATTACCTGATCGCCCGAGGCGTCGGGGCCAACCGCATCCGTACCGTTTCCTACGGCAAGGAACGCCCGGTCGCGGTCTGCAACGACATTTCCTGCTGGTCGCAGAACCGTCGGGCCGTGACCGTGCTGGGCGGGGCCGGCAGCTGAGAAGCCGGCACGCACCCTGTCGGGACGGCGAATCCTGCGCTAAGGTAGTCTCATGCTCGGAATGAAGCGTCTCCTGCCGATCCTCGTTGTCGCGCTGGCGCCCCTGGCGATGCCGGGGACGCTGCACGCGCAGGATGCCGCCGATTTTGTGCTGCGGCTCGACCGGCTGGAAAACGAGAACCGCCGACTCACCGGCCAGGTCGAGGAATTGCGGTTCCAGCTCCGGCGGATGGAAGATCAGCTCAAGCGCTTCCAGACCGATGCCGACACCCGCTTCCGCGATCTGGAATCAGGCCGGCCCGGCGGAGCGCGGCCCCCGGCGAGCCCGGCCGCGCCGCCCGCCACCACCACCCCGCAGCGGCGCTCCGATGCCTTTGACCCGGCAACGACGACGAATGCCCCCGGCGCGCCGCGACCGCTCGGCCAGAGTGGCGGCGTCGCGACGGCGCCGGGCGTGCCTCTGCCAGGTGCCAGCCTGCCGGCCGGGGCGCTTCCCCCCGGCGGCACCGCGGCCGCGAATGACGATCTCGGCGCCCCGCTTGACGTGACCGGGCAGCGTCGCCCGCCGACGCCGGCGCCGGTGGCGCGCGGCGATGCCGCTTCCGACTTCGCCTTTGCGAAGTCCCTTGTCGATCGGGGCGATTACGAACTGGCCGAAGGCGCGTTCCGGGATTTCCTCCGCACCTACGGCAAGGACCGCCGCGTGCCGGAAGCCACGTTCTGGCTCGGCGAGAGCTATCTCCGCCGGACGCGCTACCGCGAGGCCGCCGAGCAGTTCCTCAACGTGACAAGCAAGCATGCCAACGCGCCACGCGCGCCGGAAGCCATGCTCAAGCTGGGAATTTCCCTCCGCGGGCTCGGCGCCACCGCCGAGGCTTGCGGGATTTTTAACAAGGTTACGGCCAAATACCCCAACACCGCACAACCGATCCGTGCGGCCGTGGAACGGGAAAAGGCGCGCGCGCAATGCTAGAGGACGATCTCGAAGGCAATCCGATCGACCAGCTTCCCCTGACGCCGGAGGAGGCTCTGGCCCTGTTCAGGAGCGCCCTCGGGAGCGATGAATGCAACGGAATCCTGCTGGCGGTATCCGGCGGACCGGATTCAATGGCCCTGCTGGGTCTCGCCGTAGCCGCCCGCGCCTATCTGCCGCCTATCGCCGTGGCGACTGTCGACCACCGCCTCCGGCCGGAATCGGCCGACGAAGCCCGTTTCGTGGCCGAATTCTGCAAGGATCTGAAGGTCGTCCACTGCATCCTTCCCTGGCTGGATGCGCCGGGCCCCGGCACCAGCCAGGAGGCCGCCCGGAAGGGCCGCTATGCCCTTCTCGTCGGGCATGCGCGCGCCATAGAGGCCACCCATCTCTTCACCGCCCATACGCTGGACGACCAGGCCGAGACCGTGCTGATGCGGATGGCCTCCGGGACAGGGCTCGGCGGCCTCGGCGCCATGCGCCCGAATGTCGCGCGCGGCGCGATCCGGCATGTCCGGCCGTTCCTCGAAATCGCGAAGAGCCGGCTGGTCGCCACCTGCGAGCAGAATCACTGGGTCTTCTCGAAGGACCCGACCAATGACGATGAACGCTATGCCCGGACGCGGTTCCGTGCGCTGATCCCGATCCTCGCCGATGAGGGGCTGACCCCGGAGCGTCTCGGCACGCTCGCTGCCCGCGCCCGCCGGACCGAGGATGCGATGGAGCAGATCGCCCGGCGGACGCTCGACAGCGTCATGGTCCGCCGTGCGCCGGATGGTGGCGCCATCCGCATGAAGGCCGAGCCATTCTTTACCGAGCCTTTCGAGATGGCCTTGCGGATGCTCAAGAAATCCATGCTGGCCATTGGCGGCGAGGCGCCGCAGGAAACCCAGATCTCGCTCGCCAAGCTGGAGCGCCTGCTCAAGAACCTGCGCATGGCGATCCGCGACCAGCGCCCCTTCCGCCAGACCCTCGCCTGGACGGTGATCGCCCATGGCGGCGGCTTCCTGGAGGTCCGCACGGCTCCGCCACGGCGTGCCCAGCGGGAGAGCAGCCGCACCGCGCAAGGGCGCAGCGGGTAACCTTCTGCCTTCACAAAACGTGACGATTTACCGCGAGCGCTTGGCAAGCCGGTCCGGCATGCCTAAATATCCATGTGAGGTTTTCCGGCAGGGCCGGCGCAACCGTCACCGTGAGAAGTGTCAGAGATGAATCAGAATTTCCGGAATATCGCGCTCTGGGCCATCATCCTCCTGCTGGTCCTTGCGCTTGTCTCCGTCTTCCAGAGCCCGTCGGGCCGAACCGGAGGACAGGAAATTCCCTTCTCCAGCTTCGTCGAGTCGCTCGACAAGGGCCGGGTCGACAAGGTTGTCGTGTCCGGCTGGGATGTGCAGGGCTCCTTCAACGACGGCAGCGGCAATTTCGTCACCTTCGGCCCGGTCGATGACAAGATCCGCGAGAAGCTGCGCGAAAAGAACACCAATGTGACGTTCCGTTCGCCCAATGCGGATACGCCCTGGTACATGTCGCTGATCGTCAACTGGCTGCCGATCATCTTCTTCCTGGGCGTCTGGATCTTCATGTCGCGGCAGATGCAGAACGGCGCCGGCCGGGCCATGGGCTTCGGCAAGTCCAAGGCGAAGCTTCTCACCGAGGCGCATGGCCGGGTGACTTTCGAGGATGTTGCCGGCATCGACGAAGCCAAGGAAGACCTTTCGGAAATCGTCGAGTTCCTGCGCGATCCGCAGAAGTTCCAGCGCCTGGGCGGCCGGATTCCGCGTGGCGTCCTGCTGGTCGGGCCGCCTGGCACCGGCAAGACCCTGACGGCCCGCGCAGTCGCGGGTGAGGCCAATGTGCCCTTCTTCACCATTTCCGGCTCGGATTTCGTGGAAATGTTCGTCGGCGTCGGTGCGAGCCGCGTCCGTGACATGTTCGCCGAAGCCAAGAAGAACGCGCCCTGCATCATCTTCATCGATGAAATCGACGCCGTCGGCCGCCATCGCGGTGCCGGCCTCGGCGGCGGGAACGACGAACGCGAGCAGACGCTGAACCAGCTCCTCGTCGAGATGGATGGCTTCGAGGCCAACGAGGGCATCATCATCATCGCGGCCACCAACCGGCCGGACGTGCTCGACCCCGCCCTGCTGCGGCCGGGCCGTTTCGACCGTCAGATCGTGGTGCCGCTGCCGGATGTGAACGGCCGCGAGCGCATCCTGCGCGTCCATTGCCGCAAGGTGCCGATGGCACCGGATGTCGACCTGAAGACGCTGGCGCGCGGCACACCGGGTTTCTCGGGCGCGGATCTGATGAACCTCGTCAACGAGGCGGCTCTTCTTGCCGCCCGCCGCAACCGCCGGCTGGTCACCATGCTCGAATTCGAGGATGCGAAGGACAAGGTCATGATGGGCGCCGAGCGCAAATCCATGGCCATGTCGATCGAGGAAAAGCGGAACACCGCCTATCATGAAGCCGGCCACGCGATCATTGCGCTGAAGCTCGCCGGGATCGACCCGATCCACAAGGCGACGATCATTCCGCGTGGTCGTGCGCTCGGCATGGTGATGACGCTTCCGGAAAGTGACCGCTATTCGATGTCGCGTGAGAAGAGCTTGGCCCGCCTGGTCATGCTGTTCGGCGGCCGCGAGGCCGAGATCATCACCTTCGGCCCGGAAAAGGTCACCAACGGTGCCACCGGCGATATCCAGATGGCGACGAGCCTCGCCCGGGCGATGGTCATGGAATGGGGCATGAGCGAGAAGCTCGGCCGCGTCCGCTATGCCTCGAACCAGCAGGAAATCTTCCTTGGCCATTCGGTCAGCCAGTCGACCAACATGTCGGACGAGACGGCGAAGCTGATCGACGAGGAAGTGCGGCGGCTGATCGAGGAGGGCGAGACTGCCGCCCGCAAGATCATCACCGACAACAAGGATCAGTTCGTGGCCATTGCCGAGGCACTGCTCGAATTCGAGACGCTGACTGGCGACGAGCTCCGCGCCCTCATGGACGGCAAGCGCCCGACCCGCGAGGATCCGGACCAGCAGCCGCCATCCCGCGGTTCGGCCGTTCCCTCGGCCGGCAAGCCGCGCCCGCCGGAAGCCGAAGGCGGCGGGCTGGAACCGCAGCCGCAAGGGTAAGGCGTTACTCCCCGCCCGCCGGAAGCCGAAGGTGGCGGGCTGGAACCGCGGCCGCAGTCGGGGAAGCGTTAACCCCCGGATGGGGCAAGGCTTGCCTTTGCAGGGCATTTGATGCACCCCTAGCCGGCTTGGTCAGGGGTGTTTTCACATGAGCAGGAAGTTCTTCGGCACGGATGGAATTCGCGGACGCGCCAACGGCAAGATCACGCCGGAACTGGCCCTGCGGGTCGGGCAGGCGGCCGGCATGGTGTTCCATCGCGGCGATCACCGCCATCGTGTCGTGATCGGCAAGGATACGCGCCTCTCCGGCTACATGATCGAGAATGCCCTGACCGCCGGCTTCCTGTCGGTCGGCATGGATGTGCTGCTGCTCGGCCCGATGCCGACACCGGCCATCGCCATGCTCTCCCGTTCGATGCGCGCCGATCTCGGTGTGATGATCTCGGCCTCGCACAATCCGTACGAGGATAACGGGATCAAGCTGTTCGGCCCGGATGGCTACAAGCTTTCCGACGAGATCGAGAAGGAGATCGAACGCCTGATCGACCCCTCGGCGGCCATCCGCCTCTCCGGCTCGCGGGATATCGGCCGCGCCCGGCGCCTCGAGGGCGTCCATGCCCGCTACATCGAATTCGCCAAGCGGACCCTGCCCCGCGCCCTTGATCTCGACGGCATGCGCATCGTCGTCGATTGCGCCAATGGCGCCGGCTATCGGGTGGCGCCCGAAGCGTTGTGGGAACTGGGTGCCGAGGTGATCGCCATCGGCGCCGAGCCGGACGGCTTCAACATCAACCGCGATGTCGGCTCCACCGCCCCGAACGCCCTTCAGCAGAAGGTGCGCGAGATGCGCGCCGATATCGGAATCGCGCTCGATGGCGATGCCGACCGCGTGATGATCATCGACGAGAAGGGCCATGTCGTCGATGGCGACCAGCTGATGGCGGTCATTGCCGAGAGCTGGCACCAGGACGGGCGCCTCTCAAAGCCCGGCATCGTGGCGACGATCATGTCGAATCTCGGCCTTGAACGCCATCTCGGCAGCCTTGGCCTTGCTCTCGACCGGACCGCCGTGGGCGATCGCTACGTCCTCGAGCATATGCGCGAGCATGGCTTCAATGTCGGCGGCGAGCAGAGCGGCCACATCATCCTGTCGGATTACTCAACCACCGGCGACGGCCTGATCGCTGCTCTGCAGGTTCTGGCCGTGGTGCGGCGCGAGGGACGCCCGGTCAGCGAGATCTGCCACCGCTTCGAGCCCCTGCCGCAGATCCTCAAGAACGTCCAGACGCGGGGCGGCCAGCCGCTCAAGGATCAGGCCGTCAATCGGGCCATCGACCAGCTGCGTGCGCAACTCGGTGCCGCTGGCCGGCTCGTGATCCGCCCCTCCGGGACGGAACCGGTCATCCGCGTCATGGCGGAAGGCGATGATCGTGATCTCGTCGAGAGAGTCGTCGACGACGTGGTCGAGGTGATCTCCAAGGCCGCCTGACGGCCTGACCGCCTGATCGCCTGACGGCTCCGCCCCTCCTCGGGCTGGAAGAACTGCCGGTGCTGCTTTGCTGTCTTTCACCCCCGGTTAGGGATAATTTTTAAGGTTAAGTGCCTCTTAACCAAGCTCTGCGATGCTTCCCTCTATCGATTCTGGCGGCTGCAATGCCGCGCGATAGGCTTGAAGGGAAATCACATGCGTCGCTCGACATGGCTCCGCACCGCACAAATGGCGGCCCTCGTCGCAGGAACCCAGTCGCTTCCGGTTTCCGCGGCGGACATGCTCTCCGCTCCGCCGCCGCCGCCCATGATGGCGCCGGCGCCGCATCTCGATGCCGGCGGCGGCTTCTATCTCCGCGGCGATATCGGGGTCAGCAACCATGACAATGGCGGCGTCTTCCTGGCACCGGGCGGGGCGAACTTCCAGACCATGTCCTCCAGCCTCGGGAATTCGGCCTTCCTCGGCGTCGGCGCCGGCTATGCCTTCAATTCCTGGCTCCGCGCCGATGCCACGATCGAGTATCGCAGCGCGGCCAAGTTCCGCATCTCCGAACTCGATACCCGCGGCACAGCCGGCACCGGCGATGACGGCATCAACGTCACGACCGGCAAGGTCAGCGCCGTGGTCGGCCTGCTGAACGGCTATGTCGATCTCGGCACCTGGCACCGAATCACCCCGTTCATCGGCGCGGGCGCCGGCTTCGCGACGATCTTCACCAATGATGTCCGCGATGTCGGCTACGCGGCCTTTGCCGGTGGCTCGGGTTCGGCCGCCAGCAAGACCGATACGCGATTCGCCTGGGCCATCCATGCCGGTCTCGGCTATGATTTGAGCACGAATCTCAAAGCAGAAGTCGGGTATCGCTACCTCAACATGGGAACGGTCAATACCGCCAACGTGGTCTGCACAGTTCCCTGCACGACGTTCAATGCCCGGATCAAGGATCTCAGCTCGCACGACATCAAGTTCGGGATGCGCTACATCTTTGCCGATGCCGCGCCGATCTTTGCACCAGGCCCTCTGGTCCGCAAATACTGACACATTGATTCTTCTTGCTTGAAACAGGGGCGCAGGAGACTGCGCCCCTTTTGCTGTCGGTCTTCTCTTGGCCACAAGCCAAAAACAGCCATGCATCCCCAGCGAATATTGTTTTCCTCATTTGTTTCAGAGTTGAGGGTTTTGACCTGCCGCCCAATTCTCCTAAAAGTTAATATTGTGTAGAGATTCGCGATGCCCGGAAGTGAACCCGGCGTAGCGCGGGGGCGGATATGGGAAGCCGAGAGTGAAGCCTGAAAGTGCCACGCGCACCGATAGAGAGGCTGTTCCCCGTCCGGGAAACGATCTGACGCGCTTTCTCTCCGGCCCGGAAAAGGCTGCCATCATCCTGCTGGTCCTCGGGGAACGCTACGGCGGAGAGATCTGGTCGGCCCTCGACGAGGAAGAAATCCGGATTGTCTCGCGCGCCATGTCACGGCTGGGCTCGGTCACGGCGGAAGCCGTCGAGGCACTGGTCGCGGAATTCCTCTCGCTGATGTCGCAGGGCGGGGCGGTGACCGGCGACTTCGACCGCACCGAAGCCCTGCTGACGAAAATCCTCCCGCGGGACCGCGTCTCGATCCTGATGGAGGATATCCGCGGCCCGGCTGGCCGCAACATGTGGCAGAAGCTCGGCAACGTTCAGGAAAACATCCTCGCCAACTGGCTGAAGGGCGAGTATCCGCAGACCATTGCGATCATCCTCTCGAAGATCCACCCGGAACATGCCGCCCGCGTGCTTTCGCTGCTGCCGCAGGAACTGGCGCTTGAGGCGATCAACCGGATGATCACGATGGAGCCGGTGCAGAAGGCCATCCTCAACCAGATCGAGGACACGCTCCGCACCGAATTCATCTCGAACCTGCATCAGGCCAACCGGCGCGACAATCATGAGCTGATCGCCGAGATCTTCAACTCGTTCGACCGCCAGACCGAGATGCAGTTCATGTCCCTGCTGGAGGAGCGCCATCGCGAGGCGGCCAACAAGATCCGCTCGCTGATGTTCACCTTCGAGGACCTGATGAAGCTGGACCCGGCCTCGACCCAGACGCTGATCCGCTTCTCCGACCGCGACCAGCTGGCCATGGCGCTCAAGGGCGCCACTCCGGCGGTGAAGAAGTTCTTCATTACCCAGATGTCCACCCGCGCCGCGAAGAATTTCGAAGACCAGATGGCCGGCCTCGGCCCGATCCGCCTCAAGGAAGTCGAGACGGCGCAGACGAAGATTGTCATGCTGGCCAAGGAACTCGCCGCCAAGGGCGAGATCACCATCGGCAAGAACCGCTCCGAGGACGAGCTGATCTATTGAACGACGGGTTGGCTGAACCTGCCCCCAGCCCACATGCCCAATAGTTCTCCTGCCCCAAAGTCCTCTTTCCCTCAGTCAACCTCCCCCCAAAGTCTCCTTGACGCGCCGGGGCAAAACACCTACGCCTCGACGCGGGTCATCTCCCCCCAACGGGAGACACCCATCTGGAAGGATGGAGATCACAGATGACGACTGCGCCTGCCGCACGCCCGCGCGTGCCCAATTTCTCTTCCGGCCCCTGCGCCAAGCGCCCCGGCTGGTCCCTCAAAGCCCTCGCTGACGCCCCGCTTGGCCGCTCGCATCGCGCGAAGATCGGCAAGGCGAAGCTCAAGCTCGCGATCGACCTGACGCGCGAGGTGCTACAGGTTCCCGCCGATTACCGGATAGGCATCGTGCCCGCCTCGGATACCGGCGCTGTCGAGATGGCGATGTGGTCGCTGCTCGGTGCCCGTCCCTCCACCATGCTGGCCTGGGAATCCTTCGGCGAAGGTTGGGTGACGGATGCCGTCAAGCAGCTCAAGCTGACCGATTGCGATGTCGTCACCGCCCCCTATGGCGAGTTGCCGAACCTCAACAAGATCGACACCAAGACGCGTGACATCGTCTTCACCTGGAACGGCACGACCTCGGGCGTGCGCGTGCCGGACGCGAACTGGATCGCGACCGACCGTCAGGGCCTCACGATCTGCGATGCCACCTCGGCTGCTTTCGCACAGCGCCTCGACTGGCCGAAGCTCGATGTCGTCACCTTCTCCTGGCAGAAAGTGCTCGGCGGCGAAGCGGCCCATGGCATGCTGATCCTGAGCCCGCGCGCCGTCGAACGGCTCGAGAGCTACAAGCCGTCCTGGCCGATGCCGAAGATCTTCCGCATGACCAAGGGCGGCAAGCTCATCGAGGGCATTTTCGAGGGCGAGACGATCAACACCCCCTCGATGCTCTGCGTCGAGGATTACATCGATGCCCTGCAATGGGCGAAAAAGGTCGGCGGGCTCGATGGCCTGGTGAAGCGGGCCGATGCCAATGCCCGCGCGATTGCCGGCTGGGTGAAGAAGACCGACTGGGTCGATTTTCTCGCCGTCAAGCCGAAGACGCGGTCGAATACCTCGGTCTGCCTGAAATTTACCCATCCCAAGGTCGCCGCCCTGCCGGCCGACCAGCAGGCCGCTTTCGCCAAGGGCGTGGTCTCCACGCTTGAAAAGGAAGGCGCGGGGCTCGATCTCGGTCATTACCGCGATGCGCCTCCGGGCCTCCGGATCTGGTGCGGTGCAACTGTCCAGACCCGCGATATCAAGGCGCTGATCCCCTGGATCGAATACGCCTTCGCCAGGGAACTCGCGAAGCTCTGAGACGCGACCTCCGGTCGTTTCGGGCGCTGGGCAGTCGGCAATCGGCAGTCGCAAGACACCGACTGCCGACTGCCTGACCCCTACTGCCTCCCCCATTCCCGCTGCCCCTCCGCAGGAGCCATGCCATGACGAAGAAGCCCCGCGTCCTGATTTCCGACGCCCTCTCCCCCGCCGCCGTCCAGATCTTCAAGGATCGCGGCATCGATGTGACCTTCGATACCAGCCTCGGCAAGGACAAGGACAAGCTCGCCGCCGTGATCGGCGAGTATGACGGCCTCGCGATCCGCTCGGCCACCAAGGTCACCGCCAAGCTGCTCGAAAGCGCACCCAACCTGAAGGTGATCGGCCGCGCCGGCATCGGCGTCGACAATGTCGATATCCCGGCGGCCACGGCCAAGGGCATCATCGTGATGAACACGCCCTTCGGCAATTCGATTACCACGGCTGAACATGCGATCGCGCTGATGTTCGCCCTCGCCCGCCAGATCCCGGCAGCGGATGTCTCCACGCAGGGCGGCAAGTGGGAAAAGAACCGCTTCATGGGCGTCGAACTCGAAGCCAAGACGCTCGGCCTGATCGGCGCCGGCAATATCGGCTCGATCGTGGCCCGCAAGGCGATCGGCGTCGGCATGAAGGTCATCGCCTATGATCCCTATCTCTCGGCCGACCGTGCTGTGCAGATCGGCGTCGAGAAGGTGGAACTGGACGCGTTGCTCACCCGCGCGGATTTCATCACGCTGCACGTCCCGATGACCGAGCAGACCAAGAACATCCTCTCGGCCGAGGCTCTCGCCAGGACGAAGAAGGGCGTGCGCATCATCAATTGCGCCCGCGGCGGGCTGGTCGACGAGGAAGCCCTCGCCGCCGCGCTCAAATCCGGCCATGTCGCCGGCGCCGCCTTCGACGTCTTCTCGGTCGAGCCGGCGGAAACCAACCCGCTTTTCGGCCTCGACAACGTGATCTGCACCCCGCATCTCGGGGCCTCGACCAACGAGGCGCAGGAGAATGTGGCCCTGCAGGTGGCCGAACAGATGGCGGATTACCTGCTCAACGGTGCAATCAGCAACGCGGTCAATTTCCCGTCGATCACGGCGGAGGAAGCCCCGAAGCTCAAGCCCTTCGTCGCGCTCGGCGAGAAGCTCGGCTCGTTCCTCGGCCAGCTCACCGAAGCGCCGGTCAAGGCGATCCGCATTCGCTACGAAGGCGAGGTCGGCACGCTCAATGTCCGGCCGATCACTGCGGCGGCGATCACCGGCGTGCTCCGGCCGTTCCTGCCGGAGATCAACATGGTCAATGCCCCGATGACCGCCAAGGAGAAGGGCATTTCGGTCGACGAGGTGAAGCGCTCGGCGGAAGGTGATTACGAAAGCCGCATCTATATCGAGGTTGTGGCCGAGGACATGCCGCGCCATGCCGCCGGCACGGTCTATCAGGATGGCAAGCCGCGCATCATCGAGATCCGCCAGATCCAGATGGATGCCGAATTCGCGCCGCACATGCTCTATGTCCGCAATGACGACAAGCCCGGCTTCATCGGCCGGTTCGGCTCGCTGCTCGGCGAGAAGGGCATCAACATCGCGACCTTCAATCTCGGCCGCGACAAGCCGGGCGGTGATGCGATCTGCTTCGTGGCGGTGGACGAGGCGATCCCGGATGACGTTCTGGCCGCGATCCACGCCATCCCGCATGTGAAGCGCGCCCGCCGGCTGAAGTTCTGATCCTCTGCGCTCCGGCCTCCGGGCCGGGGCGCATTCCTTCACCCGTTACGCCCGCGCTCGGCAATGGCGATGCCGCCGAGCACCAGCACCATCGAGACAGCATGGTGCCAGCCGAACGGCTCGTTGAGGATGAGCACGGCCAGCACAGCGCCGATGACCGGCACGAGGTTGGCGAAGAGCCCGGCCCGCCCCGGCCCGATCAGTTCCACCGCGCGCATGAAGAAGACCTGCGCCAGGAAGCTCGGCCCGATCGCCACATAGGTCAGGATCATCATGCCCTTCAGCCCGGGCCATTGCGCCTTGCCGATGGCGATCTCCGCCACAAGAAAGGGGATCGAGACGATGGCGGCGGCAAAAGCCATGCCGGAGAAAAAGGCGAGCCCGGAAATCGCCGGCCGCTTCTTGAGCGCCACCGTGTAGCCGGCATAGAGCGCGCAGGCTGCGACCATCAGCACATCGCCGAAATTGATCGCCAGGGCAGCAAGGCGCTCGAACGAGCCACCGCTCGCCGTGACGGCAACCCCGATCATCGTGACGATGATGCCGATGATCTGCACCCCGCGCACCGCCGTGCCATAGGCGAAGAACGCGCCGATCAATGTGAAGATCGGGATGGCACCCTGAAGCAGCGTGATGTTGACAGCGCTGGTGTAATGCCCGGCGACATACATCATCGCGTTGAACACGGTATAGCCGAACGTGCCCATCATCAGGGCGAAGAGCCAGCGCTCCTTGAGCACCGGCAGCACTTCGCGCACTTCCTTGCGCAGGAAGAGCGCGATGAAGATGACCACGACAAACCACCGCCCGGCCGTAAGCACCATGGGCGAGATTTCGCCGACAGCGAGGCGGGCGGCAATGGCATTGCCACCCCAGAACAGCATGGTCAGGGCAAGCAGGAGATAGGCATTCGAATAGAGTTTGCGCGCGGGCACGTCAGGAGATCCGCCTGATTGCGCGCCGGCCCGGGCGGATGTATCCGGGGAGGCGGCATGATGGAGAGTTGTGAATGTCTCTGCGCTTCCTGATCATCGAAGGCAATACCCGCGAGGTCCGCGAAGGTTACCGCGCGGGGCAGGGCGTCACGCCGGCGGAAGGCTATGGCAATGTCATGGCCGGCCTTGCCGGCGAGGCCGGCTACGACATCCTCCACGCCGCCGATGCCGATGCCGCGCTCCCCGCCGGAACGGGCTTCGCCGACTACGATGCCGCGATCATCACCGGCTCGGCGCTGCATCTCTGGCAGCGGGCGCCGGAAGCCTTGCGGCAGGTCGAGGTGGCCCGGGCGATCTATCGCGCCGGGATCCCGTTCTTCGGCTCCTGCTGGGGCCTGCAGGTGGCGGCGGTGGCGGCGGGCGGCGATGTCCAGCGCAATCCGCGCGGCCGCGAGGTCGGCTTCGCGCGCAAGATCACCCGCAACGCGGCCGGGCAGGTCCACCCGCTGCTTGATGGCCGGCCGGATGTGTTCGATGCGCCCTGCTCCCATCTCGACGAGGTAGCAGTCCCGCCACCCGGCGCGACGATTCTCGCCTCGAATGCCGTCTCGCAGGTTCAGGCCGCTGAATTCCGCTTCGAGGGCGGCACCTTCTGGGGCGTGCAATATCACCCGGAATACACATTGGCGGACCTCGCCTTCCTGATCGACCGCCGCATGGCCACCCTGATCGAGGAAGGGTTCTTCGCCGACGAGGCCTCGAAAGCCGCCTATGTCACGGAGTTGCGCCAACTCGCCGAACACCCGGCGGCCCGCCATCTTGGCTGGCGCCATGGCCTCGGCACCGATGTCACGGACCCGCATCTCCGCGTGACGGAATTGCGCAACTTCATCGAATCCCGCGTGAAACCTTTCGCCTATGCGCGGAAGGCAGCCTGATTTCGGCCCGGGAGCGGCCTCAACTTCGCCGTGACCGGCCCGATGATCCGGACTTCCCGCCCCTCCGGAGATCGCCCGAATGACCCTGTTCCCCCGCCTGGCCCTGCTGATGGCCGGCATCGCCCCGGTTGCCCTTGCCGTCTCGCCGGCCCTCTCCGCCACGATCGACGCGCCCTCCCGCCTGCAGGATGTTACCGTCTATCCCGATGCCGCCACCGTGAGGCGCGCGCTGGAGATCGACATCCCCGCCGGCGAGCATGAAGTGCGGATCGACGACCTTCCCGCCACGATCGATCCGGCCTCGCTCCGTGTCGAGGGCGAGGGCAGCGACCGGCTGGTGATCGGCAATGTCGATCTGTCGAGCCGCGCCACGACGGGGGAAGCCGGCAAGCCCGAGGCCCGGCAGAAACTCGCAGCCTTGCGCAAGGAGCGGGACCGCCTTCAGGACCGGATCGATGCCGCCGAGGGAAAGAAGCAGATGATCCAGCGCGCTGGTTCCGGCGAGGGAAATCCGGGCAAGCCGCTGGACCCCGACCAGTGGCTGAAGGCCTGGGACCTTGTCGGCAAGGGCCTTCAGGGCGTGAACGAGGAGATGCGCAGCTTGCGCGAGGCGCTCGAAAAGGTCGAGGCGGAAATGGCCGCACTCGAACAGGACGCTGCCCGGATCGCACCCCGCCATGATACGGCACGCGTCGCCATGATCGCCGTGCAGGCTGCCGCGCCGCTCCGCGCGAAGCTCACTTTGACCTATCGCGTCAACGCCGCCGGCTGGCGCCCGGTCTATGATGCGCGGCTCTCGACGCAATCCGGGCAGCCGCAATTCGAATGGGTGCGCCGCGCCATGATCCGCCAGCAGACCGGCGAGGACTGGGCCAATGCGCGCGTCACCTTGTCGACCGTGATGGTCCGGCGCGGCACGCAGGCACCGGATTTGCGCGGCGAGAAGATCGCCTTCTGGGAACGGCCCGTCTCCCGTTCTGTCCCGATGCCGATGAGCGCCGCCCCCGCGCTGGAAGCAATGCCTGCCGGCCCGATGCGGATGGAAGCGGCCCGCGAGAAAATGGCCGACAATGAACGCCGTGTCGCTGCCGAGGAAGCGCAGGCCCGGCTGGAAACCGGCGGCTACCAGACCGAGTTCCGCCTGCCCGGCACGGTCACGCTGGCCTCCGGAGCCGGCGAGCGTTCGGTCCGGCTGGGCGTCGACAAACCTGAAATCAAACTCGCCCTGCGTGCCGCGCCCGTCCTCGATCCGACCGCCTATCTCGATGTCAGCTTCAAGGCTGCCGGCGAGGCGCCGATCCTGCCGGGCGAAGTGCTGCTGACGCGGGACGGCGCCTTTGTCGGCAAGGGCCGCGTGCCTTTGGTCGCCCCGGGTGATCAGGCCCGCCTCGGCTTCGGCGCCGATGACCGCGTCACCATTCGCCGCGTCCCGGTCAGCCGTCAGGCGCGCGAACCGGGCCTGCTTGGCTCGACCCGAACCGAGGACAGCCAGTTCCGGACACTTGTGAAGAACCTGCATGCTTTCCCCGTCGAGATCCTTGTCGAGGATCGCATCCCTGTCAGCGAGGACCAGGCCATCGTGGTCGAGCGCCTGCCGGACATGACGAAGCCCGATCTGGAAGCCCCGGATGACCGCCGCGGCGTCGTCGCCTGGACGCTCGCGCTGAAGCCGCAGGAGGAGCGCGCTCTCGTCACCGCCTACAGGCTCCGCTGGCCGGCCGCGAAGGAGATCAGGCCGCAGCCCCTGCCACGCTGAACCCTCTCTCCCGGCCTGCCCGGACCAGCGAAGGCCCGTTCGGGGGGCTGGCGGAAATACGACAATGGATGGAAAAGGTTCCGGGGTGGCTTTACCCCGGGCAGGGCATTGGTTATCGGAAACCTTTAACGGCGGGTCGGGCGGTTGCAACTGCCGCGACTCCAGAACCGGGATGGTTTCACATGGCCAATGTGGTCGTAGTCGGCGCGCAGTGGGGCGACGAGGGCAAGGGCAAGATCGTCGACTGGCTGTCGGAGCAGGCCGATATCGTTGTCCGCTACCAGGGCGGCCACAATGCCGGCCACACGCTCGTCATCGACGGGGTCACCTACAAGCTCAGCCTGCTGCCTTCGGGTATCGTGCGCGGCGGCAAGCTTTCCGTCATCGGCAACGGCGTCGTGATCGACCCTTCCGCCCTCTGTGACGAGATCGACCGGCTGGCCAGCCAGGGCGTGAAGGTCTCGCCGGAGGGGTTGCGCATCGCCGACAACGCGACGCTGATCCTGCCGCTCCACCGCGAACTCGACGCCTTCCGCGAGAACGGCAATTCCGGCACGAAGATCGGCACCACGAAGCGCGGCATCGGCCCCGCCTACGAGGACAAGGTCGGTCGCCGCGCGATCCGCGTCCGCGATCTCGCGGAGCCGGAAGCCCTGCCGCCGAAGATCGACCGCCTGCTCGCCCACCACAACGCGCTGCGGCGTGGCATGGGCCTTGAGGAGGTCGATGGCGGCGCGCTGCTCGCGCTGCTGACCGCGATCGCCCCGCGCATCCTGCCCTATATGGACCGCGCCTGGGAAACGCTCGACCAGGCCCGCCGCGAGGGCAAGCGCATCCTGTTCGAAGGGGCGCAGGGCGCCCTGCTCGATGTGGATCACGGCACCTATCCCTATGTCACCTCCTCCAACACGGTGGCGGGCCAGGCCTCGACCGGCTCCGGCCTCGGCCCGGGTGCGATCGGCTATGTGCTCGGCATTGTGAAGGCCTACACGACCCGCGTCGGCGAAGGCCCGTTCCCCTCCGAGCTTTTCGACGAAACCGGCCGCCAGATCGGCGAGCGTGGCCGCGAATTCGGCACCGTCACCGGGCGGGCCCGGCGCTGCGGCTGGTTTGACGCGGTGCTGGTGCGCCAGACAGTCAAGACCTCCGGCATCGACGGCATCGCCCTGACCAAGCTCGACATCCTCGACGGCTTCTCCGAGATCAAGGTCTGCACCGGCTACCGGCTCGATGGCGAGATCATCGATTACCTGCCGGCCAGCGAATCGGCACAGAAGCGGCTGGATCCGGTCTACGAAACCATTCCCGGCTGGGAAGGTTCGACTGCCGGCGCCCGCTCCTGGGCGCAATTGCCGGCCGAGGCGATCAAATATGTCCGGAGAATCGAGGAATTGATCGGCGCGCCGGTCGCCCTGCTCTCGACCAGCCCGGAACGGGATGACACGATCCTCGTCAAGAATCCCTTCGAGGCCTGATCCCGCATGGTGGATTATCATTCGCTCCTCAACCGTGCGATCGCGAGCCTGGGCAATCCCGATGCGGAGGCCAGGGCATCGATCTACGGTCGGGCGCGTGATGCGCTGCAGCGGCAATTGCGCAGCTTCGATCCGCCGCTCGCCGAGGAGGAGATCCGCGTCCAGCTCGATGCGCTCGAGGCGGTGATCATCCAGGTCGAGGCCGGGCAGGCCGCGCCGGCAATGCCGGACCAGCCCGACGTGTCGGAGCCGCCTGAAACGCCGGAGACCGGATCGGCGGAACCGCCCTCTCCGGAACCTCCGGTCGAGGACGAGCCGACGCCCGTTCCGCCGGCAGATCCGGTGATCGAACCGATCCTGCGCCCGCGCATGCCCAACCGGGGCGAAGCGACCGGCCTGCCCCGGAAGCGACTCTCGCTCTTCGTGGGCATCGGCATTGTCGCCATGCTGGCCATGGGCCTTCTGGCCCTGACGCGGAACGGCAAGCCGGTTGCACCGGCCGGCCCGCCCGTGGTGACGGCACCGGCGGAATCCGGGTCTGATCCGGCCAAGACCGAGGGCCGGCTTTCCGGCGCCGAACCGCAGCCCGTTCCGGCCGAACCCGCCCCGACACGGCCCGCCGCTCCGGCCCAGAGCCAGGCCGCCAGCCCGCCGGCAGCCACGCCGCCGGCCGCGAATGGCGCCGTCGTCACCGCGCCGGCCACGGGACGCGCCTTCATGGTGCTGGAACCGGCGCCGGGCGCGCCGAACCAGTTCGAGGGTCGTGTCAACTGGACCTACCTGCCGGACACCGCGTTGGGCGGCCAGAAGAGCCTGCGCGCCGTGATCGAATTCGCCGGGTCGACCCTGTCGATCGACTTCTCGATCGCCCGGAACGCCGATGCCGCGCTGAACGCCTCGCATACGGTGATGGTGATCTTTGACGGGCGGAACGGCCTTGGCAACGTCCTCGAGATGAGCGCTGTCGAATGGCGCGAACGCGAGGACCAGGTCGGCGGCGTGCTCGCCGGCATTGTCGTGCCGATCCAGACCAACGTCTTCATGATCGGACTCGACAAGGCCGAGGCGACCGTCACCCGCAATCTTGACCTGCTGCGGACGCAGAAATGGATGGTCTTCGAGTTCCGGCTGGAAACGGGCCGTCGCGGCGCGGTTCTCGTCGAGAAATCGGCAGCGGGCGAGCGGGCCATCGCCGAAGCCCTGCGCGACTGGCGCCAGTAGGCAGAAATGAAAAAGGGCGCCCGCAGGCGCCCTTCAAGAACGATCATTTCAGCCAGAAATCAGGCGGCGAGCGATTCAATCTCGGCCAGGTTGCGACGGACCGCCCCCTGGACCTTTTCGAAGGCCCGGGCCTCGATCTGCCGGACACGCTCGCGCGAGACGCCGAATTCCTCGGACAGCTCTTCCAGCGTCAGCGGGTCTTCCAGAAGGCGGCGCGCCTCGAAGATCCGCCGCTCGCGCGGGTTGAGGATCTCGAGCGCCTTTCCGAGCGCCTGATGACGGTTCGCCGCTTCCTCGGTCCGGGTCAGGATGGCTTCCTGGTTGTCCGTGTCATCGACCAGCATGTCCTGCCACTCGGCGGTGCCGTCATCGCGCATCATCACGTTAAGCGAGGAATCCCCGCCGAGGCGGCGGTTCATCTCGATGACTTCCTGCTCCTCGACGCCGAGCTTGGTCGCGATCGCCTTCACCTGGTCGGGGCGCAGATCACCCTCCTCCAGCGCGGAAATCTTGCCCTTCGCCTTGCGCAGGTTGAAGAACAGCTTCTTCTGGTTGGCGGTGGTACCCATCTTCACAAGGCTCCACGACCGCAGGATGTATTCCTGGATCGACGCCTTGATCCACCAGATGGCGTAGGTCGCGAGGCGGAAGCCCTTGTCGGGGTCAAAGCGCTTCACGGCCTGCATCAGGCCGATATTGCCCTCGGAAACGACATCGCCGACCGGCAGGCCATAGCCGCGATAGCCCATGGCGATTTTCGCCACAAGCCGCAGATGCGACGTGACAAGGCGGTGGGCCGCCTGTGAATCCTCATATTGCTGGTAGCGCTTGGCGAGCATGAACTCTTCGTCGGCGCTGAGAACCGGGAACCGGCGAATTTCAGCCAGGTACCGGGAAAGTCCCCCCTCGCCCGAGAAAACGGGCATCGTGGCGATTGACATCCTTACCTCCTTTGAGCCCCCGAACGCGGCAGGCTCGTCCGTCGCGGTGCAACACCCATCGACGCTGTTGACGCTTATACCACATCGAATCCGTGGCGAAAAAGCGGCAATCATCACAGTTTGGCGAGGGCGGCCCGCAAATGCTCGAAATCGGCCGGCGGCGCGGTCTCGAAGCGCATGACGTCGCGCGTGCGCGGATGCTCGAAAGCCAGCCATTCCGCGTGAAGCGCCTGCCGGTCGAGTGCGGCAAGGGCCGCCTGCGCCTCCTCCGGCAACCGGGCGATCCGAGTGCGGAAGCCGCTGCCATAGAGGGAATCACCCAGCAGCGGATGGCCGATATGGGCGAGATGGACGCGGATCTGGTGGGTTCGCCCGGTCTCGAGCGTGCAGCGGATGAGGCTGGCCAACGCGCCCTCGCCCGCCGGGTAGCACGTGCTCACGGCATAATGGGTGATGGCGAAGCGCGCACGTTCGCTCTTCGAGACGACCATCCGCTCGCGATTGGCGGTCGAGCGGGCAATCCCCGCCTCGATCGTCCCGCTCTGCCGCGGCGGCCGGCCCCAGACCAGCGCCTGGTAGCGCCGCTCGAGCACGCCGGTCCGGCCATGATCGGCGAATTGCGCCGCGAGATGGCGATGCGCCCGGTCATGCTTGGCGACGACGAGGATGCCGGACGTGTCCTTGTCGAGCCGGTGCACGATGCCCGGCCGGAGAATGCCGTTGATGCCGGACAGGCTGTCGCCGCAATGGGCGAGAAGAGCATGGACCAGCGTGCCGCGCTCATGCCCGTTCGACGGGTGGACAACCATGCCCGCCGCCTTGTTGACGACGATCAGGTCGGCATCTTCGTACAGGATGTCCAGCGGCAGGACTTCCGGCATCGGCCCCGCCGGCTCGGGCGCAGGCAGATGCAGGGTCACGGCCTCGCCGCCCCTCAGCTTGCGCGCGGCATTGGTCTCGAGGGCACCGTCGATCCAGACCTGGCCATCGGCGATCAGCGTCTGGAGGCGGGCCCGGGAGAATTCTGGCAGGTGGTCGGCAAGGCAGCGATCGAGCCGTTTCGCCTTGTCCTCCGGGGGCAGCACGAGCTGCATCGGCGGGCTGGCGGTCATGAGGGCTCCGATCTGCCGGGAAAAGCGGGACGGCCCCGTTTGCCGGGCCGGACCCGCTGCGTCAAGTCAGGCCGTGTAGCCCGGGCAGGTCCCGGTCGGCGGCGGGTTGAACTGCACCTTGTTGGCCTGGCGTGGCCGCATGTAGAGATTGTCGCCCATCTTCACCTTACCGCCCGCAAAGGCGCCGCCGAACAGGTCGTTGACGATCTGCGTGGCGACCGAGGCGGCATAGTTCATCTCGACTTCCGCGAGGACCACGAAAGTCCGCGGGATCTTGAGGCCAGCCGGCAGCTTCTTGAATTCGGTGCAGCGGGCAATGGTCGTGTACGACCCCTTGATCGACGAATCCGAGGGAACGGCCGACCACTCGACAAAGGCCTTTCCGGCCCCGTCGATATCGATCGCGATCACCCGCATGCCAAGCCCGGTCGAGGGGTGCGGCCACAATACGGCTTCCGTCGCCTTGAAGATGCTGTCCATATCGGCCTGGCTGACGGCGACCATCTGGGTGGTCATGTCCGCGAGGGTCCGGGCCAACAGCGTCACCTTCTTCTCGGCGTTCAGGGCATCGGTGGAGACGACCATCCCGACCCAGACCGTCATCATGACCGGGACCATCAACGCGAATTCGACAGCAGCGACGCCGCTCTGCGACATGTTGAACCGCCGGAGCAGAGCGCGGGCCCGAAGCCGGGAATGGCGGAGGAAACGCTGGCCTTGGCGAAGCATGGAGGCTTTCATCATCATCACTCCTCAGCACGCGCCATAGGGTTCGTTCTTGAAGGCTGCCGATCCGACCAGCAGGACCTTCCCGTTCGACAGTTGCGACACATCGTTCCGGATCAGGGCCGTAATCGACGAAACCTCGTAATAGGCCCGGATCACCACGATCTGGCAGGGCTTGCCGGGATTGAACTGCAGGTTCGTCGGGTCAAAGACGCCGCCCTTGACCGGGCTGGGCATGGCGGCATCGCCGAACACCGTGAAGGCCCGGACATCGAACTGGACATCACCGCAGCTGATGAGCCAGCTGATCCGCTCGCAGAAGGCTGTCTTGAAAGCGTTGAATTGCTGCGGCGAACCACCCGCACCGGCCACCTGCCCGGTCAAGGTCACCCGCTTGGCATCCTCCACCCCGGTCTCCAGCGCGGTAAGGCGAAGATAAAGCGTGCCCGTCTCCATGATCGCAAAGAGCGAACCGAAGAACATCGGCGCGATCATCGCGAATTCGACGGCGGTCGCACCGCGGCGATCACGCCGGAAACACCGGAGGAGGCGGCCCAGCAGCGAAACCTGGGGTTTCGCGCGATCGGCCTTGGCAACGGACATGGACAACTCCCGAAAACTGGGTCAGCCGGCGCCGCAGGGCGGCCGACTTCCTGTTTCGGGTATACACAAGAGAGCTTGCTGTTCTGTTTCGCTTTTTTCCACAAATCCGACGCGCGGGCTTAACCCGGGCTTAACCCTGTCAGGGGCCGGCGGTCCTGTGTCTCGCGTACGCGCGCGTGCTGATTAGGTCAGGGACGGCGCTTCGGATCCGGGGCATGGGACGCGGTCGATCGCGGCGCGCTTACTTCTTGGCGCCCGGCGCGGTCGCAGACTGGTTGGCCATGCCGTCACGGCGCTGCGCCTGGTCGACCGAGCGGTTGAAATGCTTTTCCTCGTCGCCGAGTGCCACCGTGGGCAGACAGAGCGGCGCGCAATCATAGCTGCTCGGTTCGAGGCCGCGCTGGACCAGCACCCGCCCGGCGGTCGGCACGGTTACAGTGACCATCGATTCCGAAATGATGTTGCCGGAGGAATTCAGGGCAATGAAGTTGGTGCGCCCGGCGGCCCGCCCTGTGAGGACCAGCACGCCGTTCTTCTGGACCGTGACATCCGCGATGGCCGGGTTGCCGATCACGATCGTGTCCGCGCCGCCGGGGAGCTTCACGAGCTTGGCCTGGTCCATCACCAGGCTGATCGTCTCGACCGCCGGCTGCTCGGCCCGCGCCGGAAGGCTGGCCAGCGTGTAGGGGATCAGACCTGCCGCGAGAAACGCCATGGCCTGAATTTGCCGAGAGGTCGAACGCACCAAACCGAACATCACTGTCTTTCCCGCAAGGCCGGAGGGCACGAAACCCCGCCCGGATTCCAGCCAATCTGCCGCAACAGGGTGAATGTTCGGTAAATTCCGGCAAAGCCCCGGGACTTTGCCGGGCGATCGATCAAATTTGACTGAAAAGAATCCGGGTTGGCGCCGGCATTTCCTTGGCGATCGGAAGGCCCGGACACCGGCTTCCGTGAAGAGTGCGGCACTGCAGCGAGAATAAGGACGGACATGCCCGCCCGAAAATCCAGAAGTGTATCTTGATATGCGTCAATCAATCTGATGACAACAGTCAGTATTCGAATTCTTTCATTTGGAATTAACCAACCTATTGAGCCTCAATTATTCAGTATTGGTTGGATTTTATCATTTTTAATGATGTCGATGACCCCGATGATTACATGCCGAAATCATTTTCTAAATTAACTGAGGCGAAAGAATCGGCGGCTAATGTCGGCTTCGGTTCAGACGCACTGGTTCGGAAAGAGCAGGCGATCAGAAACCTGGAGCAACAGAGTAAGGAGCCTACCATGTCGATTTTCAACCGTTTCGTGAAGGACGAGTCCGGCGCCACCGCGATCGAGTACAGCCTCATCGCCGCCCTGATGGCCGCCGCGATCATCACCGCCCTCGGCACTTTCGGCGGCGACCTGAAGACCGCCTTCACCAATATCGGCAACACGCTGAAGAACAACACCAAGTAAGTTCTTCCGGTGCAAACCGGCTCCGAAAGGCAGGGCGTGAGCCCTGCCTTTTGCGTTTCGGCCTAACATCAGATCGGCGAAAATCATCCATCGCCGATCCATTCACGAAACGAAAACGCTGCCGACAGGCCGAGCGCGGACGTTCGGCCCCTCGCCGATCGAATTAAGGATTTCGCCAGCAATCTGCCCGATGACTGATGCCGCTTCCAGGCACTGGGAGTGTTTTTCATCAAGACATTGGGTTTTCATCATGTTGCTCGTCCACCGTTTTCTCCGCGATCGTTCCGGCGCCACGGCCATTGAATACAGCCTGATCGCCGCCCTCATGGCTGCAGCCATCATCACCTCGCTCGGCACTTTCGGCGACAGCCTCAAGGCCGCCTTCGCCAATATCGGCACGAAGCTGGGCGCTGCGACGAAGTAAAACCTTCGCTCCAGGATTGTGATTCAGAAGGGCAGAGGAAACTCTGCCTTTTTTGTGCGCCCGATATTCAAAGGCGATCTTCATCAAGCGGAAACCCTGCTGCGAGGGGCATTCCCCTTCCTTGCCCTTTCCTTGGCTTTCGGCAATCCCGTTAAGAATTTCAGACAATTCGAATGTTATGAAGGATGCATCTTCCTTGGAGCGGAAGAGACCTTCTGGAGAACAGAAGGATCGTCAAACAAGATCTGGAGCACGACAATGTCAGTTTTCAAGCGTTTCGCCGCCGATGAATCCGGCGCCACGGCGATCGAATACAGCCTCATCGCCGCCCTGATGGCTGCGGCGATCATCACGGCTCTCGGCGCTTTCGGCGGTGACCTGAAGACCGCCTTCACCAATATCGGCAATACGCTGAAGACCAAGACCAAGTAAGCGGAAAACAGTCAATATCGCCCATCATCGGCGACAGAGGAGCGGCCCGAAGCGGCCGCTTTTTTGTTGCCGCGTGCCCCTTGGGCGGTTCCGAACAGCTTTCCTTTCCTGTAGCGCCATGGCATGGCCTCGCCGGACGCCGAGCCGAGGAAAGGGAAGCCGGACATGCCGCACGAGCCCGGATTTCTTGAACGCCTCGCGCCGGTCATCAAGACATATCTCGCGCGGACCGCCGAACCCGGCGAGCATCTCTCGCTGCTGCGCTGGCAATTGGCCGAGCGGCACCGGCTCGAAAGCCGCGACACTTATCCCGGCCACCTGACCACGAGCGCGATCATCGTCTCGCCCGATCTCGGCTCGACGCTGCTGATCGACCATCTCACCCTGAAGCGCTGGCTTCAGCCCGGCGGGCATTACGAGCCGGCCGGGCATTTCTGGCATTCCGCCCGGCGCGAGGCAGAGGAGGAAACCGGCCTCGCCGCCCTCGCTCTCCATCCCTGGCATGAAGGCGGAGACCAGCCCTTCGTGATCGACAGCCATGACGTGCCCGGCAAGGCGGCGCGCGGCGAGCGGCCGCATGTCCACCATGACCTGCAATTCGTGTTCGTGGCCGATCCGCGCACCCCGCTTGTCGCCCAACTGGACGAGGTCGCCGCCGCATGCTGGCACCCGATCGGCGCGCTGGCCGAGGTTTCGCCCCGTGCTTTCCGGCGGCTGGACCGGCTTTCCGCCTGACCCGGATTGTGCGCTGGCGCATGGCCCGGCAAGCCAGGACACGAAAAAATCCGGCTACCCCCTGAAATTTGTCAAAATGCGTCTCTATCTTCTGGGTCGCGTTGTCAGGGAGAGACAACCGAGCCAGGGAGCATTCTGATGAATCCGCAAGAGCGTGCCGTGATCGACGGGATTTTCGAGCGCCTTCGCAATGTTGCGAACCAGCCGCGCGATCCCGAAGTGGAACGCTATATCGCCGACCTTCTCCGCCAGCAGCCCTACGCACCCTACGCGATGGCGCAGTCCATCTATGTGCAGGAGCAGGCGCTTCTCAACCAGCAGCAGCAGATCGAGCAGCTTCAGGCCGAAAATACGCGCCTCCAGCAGCAGGCACCGGCCGCAGCGCCCGCCCAGTCCGGCGGGTTCCTGTCCGGCCTGTTCGGCGGCGGGGCCCAGCCCCAGCGCCAGCCCGCCGGTGCCGAACCGGCCTATGGCCAGCGCAACCGCGAAATGGCGGCTGCCCCCGGCCCGTGGGGCGGCCAGCAGAATCAGCCCGCTCCGGCGGCTGGCCCGTGGGGCCAGCAGGCCGGTGCCCAGCCGCAGCGCCAGGGCATGGGCTTCCTCGGCACGGCAGCCGCGGCGGCAGCCGGCGTGGCCGGCGGCATGATGCTCGGCAACATCCTGTCGAGTGCCTTTGGTGGCGGCGGAGCCCAGGCGGCCAGCAACCCGGCCCAGAACCTGCTTGGCGGCCAGAACCAGCCGAACAGCCAGTCTGCGCAGCAGGGTTCGGAATCGGCCCCGCAGGAGCCCGGCTATGACGATGCCGGCTATGATGACGGCGGTTTCGACGACGGCGGTGGCGACAGCTACGACGTCTGACCCCGGGATCGCCGGGCCTTGAAACACGAAGGGCCCCGGAAACGGGGCCCTTTTTGCTGGAGGCAAGCTGAAGACACCGGCGGCGTCAGATCACGACGACCCTGGTCCCCACGCGGACACGGCCGTAAAGGTCGATCACATCCTCGTTCCGCATGCGGATGCAGCCGGAGGACACCGCCCGCCCGATTGTCTCCGGCTCGTTGGTGCCGTGGATGCGGTAGAGCGACGAGCCGAGATAGAGCGCCCGCGCGCCGAGCGGGTTTTCCGGCCCGCCCGCCATGTGGCGGGGCAGGTCCGGGCGGCGCTTCAGCATCTGCGCCGGCGGCCGCCAGTCCGGCCATTCGCGCTTCATCGAAACGGTCTTCATGCCGGCCCATTCGAAGCCCGGCCGGCCGACGCCGATGCCGTAGCGCAGGGCGCGGCCATTGCCCGTCACGAGATAGAGGAACTTGTTCGGCGTATCGATCACGATCGTGCCGGGCGCATGGTTGCCCGGATAGGACACGTCCTGCCTTTCGTAGCGCGGGTCGAAGCCGGGCTCGATCGGCGCCGGGGCCCGGTCACGGCGCGGACCGCGCGGGGCGAGCCCCGGCTGGAGCAGCGGTTCGTCCTCGAGATAGGGGCTCGCCAGCGCATGCTGCTGGGCGGGGCGGGCCGGAACCGGCCGCGTATAGCCCGGCTGGGGCGGCACATTGTAGATCGCGCCGCCATGACGCGGGCCCGGCGAGGCGCCGGTCATCATGAACTCGATGAAGCCGCCACCAAGGTTGCTGCCGCCACGATAGGGATCCGCCTGGGCCGGCAACGAAGCGGCCAGGGCAAGCGGCAGCAGGGAAACAAGGGTCAGGGCCTTGGAGGCACCGGCGGCCCGGGCCCGGAGGGGAGCGGCATTGCGGAATCTGGGGTGTTTCATCATTCATCCTCGCAACCAGGGAGACCCTTTCTGGCTCTCCTGACCGACAGAACATGCGGTCTTCACCAAGGTTTCGCGCAAGGACCCGACTGTTTGGCTAATTTTGTTGGATAACAGAAAGTAAACATGGAATTTTTTGTAAACCATCGTCTTTAGGGTTAATTTTTTATTTTCAGAAAACCATGTCATTTCACGCCATATTTATGATTAATGAATTATTTCAACAGAATGACGAACGCATGAACCTAAGTTTAACTTGTGAGGGAAAAGATCAGCCTGAGTGATGCAGAAGGCAAACCCCTATGAGCGATAGTGCACGGCGTTTCCGTATCGAGGGCGGCACCCCCCGGCCGGCCATCAAGATCCCCGCGCCTTCCTTCGTGATGCCGGAGGCGATCGATCTCGCTCCGGCCGAACCGATGGCGATTGCCGCCGGACAGCAGGCCGAAGCCATTTCGGGGCCCATTCTCGAGGAGTTGCGGGCACTTCGCTCCCTCGTCGCGCCGTTGCGCGGCATTATCGAGAACCTGAGCGACAATTACCGGACCGAGCTGAAGAGCGTCACCAATCTCCGCGCCGATATCGGCGAGATCGACGAGGCGATCCGCGGCACGAAGAAGGAACTCGCCGCGATCAAGGTCGGCAGCAATATCGGCGGCGTCGATATTGCGGCTCTGGAACTGACCACCGTCGTCAGCCAGACCGAGCAGGCCACGAATGACATCCTGGCTGCGGCCGAAAACATCGAGACCATTGCCGGCGCCATCCAGAGCGAGACCACTCTGGACAATGCCAAGGCGCTGGCGGCCGATATCGCGGACCGCATCACCACGATCTACATGGCCTGCAACTTCCAGGACCTGAGCGGACAGCGCGTCAGCCGCGTTGTCGACACGCTGAACTTCATCGAGAGCCGGATCCACCGGATGATCGATGCCTGGGGTGGGCTGCAGGCCCTGCATGACCTGATCGAGGCGGAAATCCAGGTCAAGGAGGAGGAACGCGCGACCGAAGGCAGCGCGGCTCTCCTTACCGGCCCGGTTCCGGTCAACTCAGAGGACCATGTCGACCAGAGCGCGATCGACGCCCTCTTCAACTGACAGCGCGGCGCGGCAGGCGGATCTGCCGCAACCCGGCAAGATCGACAAGCCAGGCGGCCAGCCCGAAGCCGGCCGCCCCGAGCGCCATCGCTGCGATAGCCCCGGGCAGGCCGCCGCTCCATTGCCGCAACAGCGCGACTGGCAGCACCATGGCGAGAATTGCCAGGGTCAATTTGCCGAGAAAGCGCGGGGAAGGCGCCTGATAGCCGGGACTTCTGGCGGCGAGGAACAGCAGCCCCGCCGCCATCGAGCCAGCAAGAACCAGCCCGATCCCGGCCATGCCTGCCCCGCCCATGCCCGCCGGCCATAAGGCCAGCACTCCGCCTCCCATGGCCGCAAGCACCACCACGGCCAAAGCCGTGACCGGCAGGGTTCCGGTTCGCGCTGCCAGTTGCGCGTAAGGGTGCACTGCATACTGGATGAGCGCATAGAGGAAGATGCCCGGCGTCATCAGCATCACCGCATGCCCGAACAGGCCCCGGAAATCCGGCCGCACCAGCAGGACCTCCAGCGCGTCGATCACCAGGAGCAGGCCGAGCGCCATGGCGAGCAGGATCGACAGGACCATTTCCTGATTGCGATGAAGCTGTGCCTGCCCCGCTTCAGGGCCGCTCGCGCGCGTCGCCTGCACGGCCCGCTGGAACAGCCACAGGTCGAGCGCGGAGCCGAAGGTCGTGAAGAGTTTCAGCACGAAATCGAGCGCGAGGCTGACCTGCCCCGCCAAAGCGAGGCCGCCGGTCAGGGCCGCCCAGCTCCGCACGCCGAAGAACAGGGCGAGATAGAAGAGGTTCGTCACCACGACCGGCCCGGAATAGCCGGCCATGGCGAAAAGCGATGGCAGCGGGGGCGCCGGCTCGGCTGCCTCTTCCGGTTGGGTAGGAGTCGCCTCCAGGCGCCAGGCCGCGACAGAAGCGACCACGAGGCTCGCGAAGAGGGCCGAAGCCGCCGCCTCGGCCGTTCCCCCGAGGCTGGCAGCCAGCGGCACGAGGGTGATGCCGAGCGCATTGCGCACCAGCAGGACGCGCGCGTAATCCGCCTCGCGGAACCTTGCGCGCAGCATGGCGGCGACGAGGTCAAGGAAGCCGGCCCCGAGCGCCAGCCCGACACCGAGGGCCACGAGGGCAGGCCGCCCGCCGGGCAGCAGCGGCCAGGCCAAGGCGGCCACGAGCAGTGCCCCCACCACCGAGGCAAGGAAGGCGACAACGAGCCGGCGCCGCAGCCCGGCCGCCCCGGCATGGAAGAACCGCGTTGCCGCGAGGCGCAGCCATTCGAAGCACAGGGTCTGCAGCAGGATGCCCGCCGCCACGGCCAGCGCATAGGCGCCGAATTCCGCCGGTCCGAGCAGCCACGCGACCACCAGCCCGAGCAGGAACTGCACAAGCGCGGAAAGGACGAAGGCTGCAGACATTCCCATGCCGCCAATCTCCCCTTTGGGCCACAAATGGCAAGCCCGGCGCGGGCCCCGTCCACCGCTCCGGTTGCATGCCCCCGGGCGAGCGCCTAGAAAGGCGGCAACGCTCGCTTTCGCACTGGCTCCCCCGTGACCTTTTCCGCGCTTCTTCAGGAAGGCGTGATGCGCTTCGCGCCCGATCCGGTCTTCTGGATCGTCGGGCTCGGCACCATCGCCATGATCGCCTTCTCCAAGGGCGCCTTCGGGGGCGGCGCGGCGTCGCTCGGCGTGCCCATGCTGTCCTTCTTCATCGATCCGATCGGTGCGGCGATCATCGTCGCGCCGCTGGTCGTGCTGATGGACATGTTCACACTCCGCACCTTCGGACCTGCAAGCTGGTCGAAGCCCGATCTCCGCCTCCTCGTTCCCGGGCTGATCGTCGGGCTGGGTCTCGGCTGGTGGCTGTTCGAGACAGTGGATCCGCGCCTTGTCGGCCTGCTGATCGGGGTGATCAGCCTGGTTTTCGCTGCACAGTGGTTCTGGAAGCGGCAGGCCGGGCAGAGGGCCGAGGGCAAGCCGCCGCATCTCGGCCTCGGCCTTCTGGCGGGCGCGACCTCCGGCTTCACCACCTTCATCGCCCATGCGGGCGGGCCGCCGATCGCGATCTATCTCGTCCGGCGCGGCCTCGACAAGCGCCTCTTCGTCGGTACCAACACGGCGATCTTCACGCTCGGCAACCTCGTCAAGCTCGGGCCCTACGGCCTGCTGATGGCAGCCCGGCCGGAAACGGCCGCAGCCGCCCTGCTGCTGGCGCCGGTCATTCCGCTGGCGGTGATGCTCGGCATCCGGCTGCATGAGCGCCTCTCCCGCGAGGCGATCCTGCTGGTCACCAATATCCTGCTGGTTCTCGGCGGCGCGCGGCTGATCTTCGTCTCGGTGAAGGCGCTCTGGCCATGATCGCCCGCCTGCCGCCTATGGCTCTGGCCATCCTCGCCATCGGCGTGCTGAGTGCCATGGATGTGCTGATCAAGATCGTCGGCGCGCGTTACCCGACGGTGCAGCTCGTCTTCCTGCGCTTTGCCTTCGGCCTTGTCGTTGCCGGCAGCCTCTGGCTCTGGATGCAGCCCGGCAGGCCCAGCCGCGAGGCGGTGAAGGCCAATCTCCTGCGCGGGGTGATCGGCCTCGTCACGGCGACGAGCTTCTTCTACGCCCTGCAGACGCTGCCGCTGGCCGAGACCATCGCCTTCTCCTTCCTCTCGCCGCTCTTCCTGACGGCTTTCGGCATCCTGCTGCTGAAGGAAAAACTGGTGCCGCGCCTGCTGGTCGGGCTCGCCATCGGCTTCGGCGGCATGATCGTCATGGTGCTCGGCCAGGGTGTCGGCGGCCGGACCCTGCCCCTTCCCGGCGTGCTCGCAGCCATCGGTTCCGCCGTCACCTATGCGCTCTCGCTCACCTTGCTGCGCCAGCGCGCGCAGCAGGATGCACTCATCACCATCGTCGCCTTCCAGCATATCGTTCCGGCGGTACTGATGGCGGCACCCGCCACAGCCTTCTGGGTCCCGCCGCCCGGATGGGACCTCGCGATCTATGCCTGTATCGCGGTCATGGGCGTGGCCGGGCATCTGCTGATGGGCATGGCCTTCAAGCGCGCCGAGGCCTCGAAACTTGCGGTGGCGGAATATTCCGCCCTGATCTATGCCGCCGTTCTCGGTTTCCTCGTCTTTGGCGAAATCCCCGGCCTTGCCACCCTTGCCGGCACGCTGCTGATCGTCGCCGGTACCGCGTTAGCCATGCGCGAACAAAAACCCGCCGGCCTGCCGCCCATCGATCCGGGCCCGTGATATCGGCTCTTGACTCCACGATTTCCCGATCCCATATCGCGTTAGCACTCAAATAGAGTGAGTGCTAAAGATCCAGGCTGCTCCCCGGCAGCCGGCCGGGCGGATCCGTTCCGCCAGCCAGTGCCCGCCGGGACGGCCCTCCGAAAGTGAAACCCTGAGAGGACACCATGACGAAGTTTCGTCCCCTGCATGACCGTGTCGTCGTGAAGCGCATCGACAGCGAAGAAAAGACGAAGGGCGGGATCATCATTCCGGACACCGCCAAGGAAAAGCCCCAGGAAGGTGAAGTGGTCGCGGTGGGCGCCGGTGCCCGCGGCGAAGATGGCAAGCTCATCCCGCTCGACGTGAAGGTCGGTGACCGCATCCTGTTCGGCAAGTGGTCCGGCACGGAAGTCAAGATCGATGGCCAGGATCTCCTGATCATGAAGGAATCCGACATCATGGGCGTGATCGAGGGTCTTGCCTCGTCCAAGAAGGCCGCCTGAGCGACCTCGCCCGTTCCCCAGAATCGACGATCAGGAGTAAAGACAGATGGCTGCGAAAGACGTTAAGTTTTCGAGCGACGCCCGCGACAAGATGCTGCGCGGCGTGGATATCCTCGCCAATGCCGTGAAGGTGACGCTCGGTCCGAAGGGCCGCAACGTCGTCATCGAGAAGTCCTTCGGTGCCCCGCGCATCACGAAGGACGGCGTGACGGTTGCCAAGGAAATCGAACTTCAGGACAAGTTCGAGAATATGGGCGCCCAGATGGTTCGCGAAGTCGCGTCCCGTCAGAACGACCATGCCGGTGACGGCACCACCACCGCGACCGTTCTCGCCCAGGCGATCGTTCGCGAAGGCGCCAAGGCTGTTGCCGCCGGCATGAACCCGATGGATCTGAAGCGCGGCATCGACATGGCGGTTGACGCTGTCGTTTCCGACCTGAAGAAGAACTCGAAGAAGGTCACCTCGAACGACGAAGTTGCCCAGGTCGGCACCATCTCGGCCAATGGCGACACTTCCGTCGGCAAGATGATCGCCGAAGCCATGCAGCGCGTCGGCAATGAAGGCGTCATCACCGTCGAGGAAGCCAAGACCGCCGATACCGAACTCGATGTCGTCGAAGGCATGCAGTTCGACCGTGGCTATCTCTCGCCGTACTTCATCACCAACGCCGAGAAGATGATCGCCGAGCTCGACGATCCCTACATCCTCATCTTCGAGAAGAAGCTCTCCTCGCTCCAGCCGATGCTGCCGGTGCTTGAAGCGGTCGTCCAGACCGGCAAGCCGCTCGTCATCGTCGCCGAGGACGTGGAAGGCGAAGCGCTCGCCACCCTCGTCGTCAACAAGCTGCGTGGCGGCCTGAAGGTCGCCGCGGTGAAGGCTCCGGGCTTCGGCGATCGCCGCAAGGCGATGCTCGAGGATATCGCGATCCTCACCAACGGCCAGATGATCTCCGAAGATCTCGGCATCAAGCTCGAGAACGTGTCGCTCCCCATGCTCGGCCGCGCCAAGAAGGTGCGCATCGAGAAGGAGAACACCACGATCGTCGACGGTGCCGGCAAGAAGAAGGAAATCGAGGCCCGCGTCTCGCAGATCAAGGCGCAGATCGAGGAAACCTCCTCGGATTACGACCGTGAGAAGCTCCAGGAGCGCCTGGCAAAGCTCGCGGGCGGCGTCGCGGTGATCCGCGTCGGTGGCTCGACCGAGATCGAGGTCAAGGAAAAGAAGGACCGCGTGGATGACGCGCTGAACGCCACTCGCGCTGCGGTGGAAGAAGGCGTGCTGCCGGGCGGCGGTGTGGCTCTGCTGCGTGCCGCCGGCGCGATCGGCAAGCTGAAGCCGGCCAACGAAGACCAGAAGATCGGTATCGAGATCGTCAAGAAGGCGCTCACCACGCCGGCTCGCCAGATCATCGACAATGCCGGTGACGACGCTGCCGTCATCGTCGGCAAGCTCGTCGAGGCCAAGGGCTACAACGACGGCTACAACGCCCAGACGGGTGAGTTCGTCGACATGGTCAAGGCCGGCATCATCGACCCGACCAAGGTCGTCCGCACCGCGATCCAGGATGCCGCCTCGGTGGCCGGCCTGCTGATCACGACGGAAGCGATGATCGCCGAAGCCCCGAAGAAGGACAGCCCCGCCCCGTCGATGCCGGGCGGCGGCATGGGTGGGATGGATTTCTAATCCATCCGCCCTTCTTCACCAGAAATCGAAAGGCCCGGGAAACCGGGCCTTTTTTGCGTTCTGCCCCTCATGTGCCTTTGGCCAGCCCCCTCCCCCGCCGCCGCAGGGCGCCAAAAGCGAAGGCGATGGGAAAAGGACGGCCTCTCCCCGAGGGGGAGAGGCAGGAGGCAGTCCGTCATGCCCGCCCTTGGGGCGGGCATCCGTGACTTCCCCATAAAAAAGACAAGTCGTGGATGGCCGGGCCAAGCCCGGCCATTACGGCAACTGCTGTGCGGAGGATGGAACGCTCCCTCGACCCGCTTGTGGAAAACAGGCATGAAGGCGATGGACCGGAGAACCCCTCTCCCCACCGGGGAGAGGGTGGCGCGAAGCGCCGGGTGAGGGGCAGAAAGCAAACAGGCGAAGCGCCGGGTGAGGGGCCCTCACACAACCGGCTTCGCAAACCGCTCCCAGGCTTCACGCGTCGGCGTTGTACTGGCGCCCGGCAGTTGCGGCAGCAGGAAATGCCCGTCCCGCACCTCGGCCGGCTCCTCGAACGCATCCTTGATCCAGGGGATGTATTCCAGCACCGGCGTGCCCGAGTGCCAGTAGGCGAGATGGACATGGACCTGGCTCATCTCGCCGGCATGCGGCGCCACCGGCAGGCGATAGGCAGTGGCAAGATCGGCCACCTGCAGGTATTCCGTGATGCCGCCAAGCCGGGTGACGTCCGGCTGAACCCAATGCACGGCGCCGGCGGCGATAAAAGCGCGAAAGGCATCGACCGTGTAGAGTTGTTCGCCCAGGGCCACCGGAATCGCCGTGTTCCGGGCCAGTTCGGCATGCGAGCCGATATCGTCATACCACATCGGCTCCTCGAACCAGAGCAGGTCGAGGTCCCGGGCCATGGCGCAGAACCGCTTGCAGGTCGGCAGGTCCCATTTGCCATTGCCGTCAATCGCCATCGTCACATGGGGGCCGATGACCTCGCGCACCGCCTCGAGCCGGCGGATATCGACCACCGGATCGGCATGGCCGACCTTGACCTTGATGCGCCGGAAACCCAGCACCTCGATGGCGTGGCGGGCGCCGTCGATAATCTCCGGCAGGCTGAGCGACAGCCAGCCGATATCCGTATTGTAGGCTTCCTGACGCGGCCGCGCCGCGCCACCCAGCAAGGCCCAGAGCGGCTGGCTGGCAGCCTTCGCCTTCAGATCCCACAGCGCGACATCCACCGCCGCCAGCGCAAGATGGGTGATGCCGGCCCGACCGACCCATTGCAGGGCCGGAAAGCGCGCCAGCTTCATCCAGAGCCGGCTGATATCGGCCGCCTCCTCTCCGATGAGCAGCTCGGCGTAGCAATCCCGGATGCAGGACGTGATCAGCCGGTCCGAAGGCAGATGGGCATGGGTTCCGGTATAGCCATACCCTTCGAGCCCGTCCTCCGTCACAATCCGCACGCCGACCACGCCCCAATGCGTCACGGTATGGGTGGAATCCCGGATCGACCCGCCCGTGACCGGGACATGGAGGATGAACGGATCGACACGGGCAATGCGCATGGGAGAGCTCCGGTTCGGGGTCAGGTCGGCATTTCGGGTCAAGAAGCGGGCAAAACGGCAGGGCGGGGAAAGGCGACGGCCTCGATCTCTTCCCGCGCATGTTCGATCATCTGCGTGAGGTGTCGGGCCGCACGGTCGCCATCCCCCGCGGCGATGGCCTCCGCCACGGCGCGATGCACCGGCAGGGCCTGCTCGACCGCCTCGAGGCTCCCGGTCGACAGCCGGAACGAGACCCTCAGCACCGAGGAGATCAACGGCACCAGCGAGAGAAAGAACTGGTTGCCGGTGGCGCGCAGGATCCCGACATGGAAGGCGAGATCCGCCTCCATATGGTCCTCGCGGAAGGTCTGGCTGGCGGCCGCCTGTTCCATGCGCCGGTAGAGGTCACGCACGAGTTCCCGCTCGGCCGCCGGTTCGCGCCGGGCGGCAAGGCGGGCGGCGGCCGGCTCGATCGCGAGGCGCAGCTCCATCAGGTCCTTGACGAAGGCCGCATCGACCCCGCATTCGAGCCGCCATTCGATCACCCGGGCATCGAACAGGTTCCAGCAGGATTGCGGCAGCACCTTCGTGCCGATCCGGGGCCCGGTGGAGACCAGCCCCTTGGCGACCAGCGTCTTGATCGCCTCCCGTACGACCGTGCGGCTGACCGCGAGTTCGGCGCAGATCGCCGGTTCGATCGGCAGGTTCTCGCCCACCGGAAAGCGTCCATTGATGATCCAGCCCGCAATCGTCTCGACCGTCTGGGTATGGATGCTCCGCCCGGTTCTCATGGGAAATCATCGTATGATACGATGATTCACTGTCAAGCTCAGCGGAGGGGGACGAGGCGGAACAACTCGCCGGCTTCGCCCGCGAGGATCAGCGTGCCGCTGGCCCCTGCCCGGAAGGTCGTCACTTCCCCGAGCGCGCGCAAGAACGCGGCTTCCTGCATCATCAGCGGCTTCGGGCAGGCCATGCGGGTCGTGGCGGCCGCGCTGATCGCGAGCAACGGGCCGTCAAGGACGAAACGGGCGGAAAAGCGGTTGCAGCCGGTGCTGCCGGACACCCGGCCGGCGGCATCGAAGCGCAGCGTCGGCGGCGTTGCGCCGGCAGGCGGCTTGCCGCTGAGTCCCGCCACAAGCCATCCATTGGCAGTGAGGTCGGGGAATGGTTCGGCGCTCGCAAGGCGCACCATCACGGGAGGAAAGCTCACCATCGAGGTCAGGATCAGGCTCGCGATATGGTTGTTCATTGAAGACTCTTCCGGGATTCGCCCGTCTAGGGATCACCGAGACACCGGACGCTGTCAATTCCATGCCGCCGGGGACCGGATACATCCCCTCGTGGCAAGACCGGCGGTGATTGTTTCAGACCTTTCATCCAGACGCCTGCCCGGCGCGACGTTTGAAACACTCCGCTGGTCGCACGGCCGGCGGGTGAAACACGGGCAGGCGAAAAGACAGGTGTTCCGGTCACATAACGAGGGCCGGCCAGGCACAAACCCGAAGGACCACCGCCATGACCATCAAGTCGACCAACACCACCCGCCTCGGCGCTCTTGCCGTCATCCTCGCCGTCACCGCCGGCGCCGTCTCCCCTGCCTTTGCCCGTGGTGAATCGGGTGGCGGCAATGGTGGCGCGGGCCATGGCCCGATGAAGGCCGTGAACATCCAGGCCATCAGCCTGCCGCAGTCGCCGCCGTCCCCGCCGGCCCAGGTGAGCCTCGATGCTACCAAGAAGCCCTGCTTCACGGCCAACAGCGTGATGAGCACCAGCGAAGCCTGCGGTTCCGCCACGTTCAACCGCTAAGCCCGACAACCACCTTTCTCCGACAGTCTCCCTCCCCACCCACGGAAAGGCCGGCTTCACGCCGGCCTTTTCGCGTTGTGATGTCGGGAGTGACCGATGGGTGAGGATGCAACAAGGTCCATGGACGAGCCTTCATAAAATTGCATAATTGCATTTGAATAACGCAATTTGATCCTTGAACTTTGCAAATATTCTGCTTTGTTGCGCATCAGCAAACGTGTTGCACCCATCCGTTCCGGAGCATTTCGCCATGAACAATTCCGCTCTCACCAACCTCGCCCTTCTGGCTGGCCGTGTCCTTGTCGCGATTCCCTTCGTGCTCGGCGGCTATAACAAGATCGGTGGTTTTGCCGGCACCCAGAAATACATGGAAGCCTTCGGCGTCCCTGGCATGCTTTTGCCGCTCGTCATCGCGCTCGAACTCGGTGCGGGCCTTCTGCTGATCATCGGCTACCAGACGCGCCTTGCCGCGCTGGCCCTCGCCGGCTTCACGCTGGTGGCGGGCGTGCTCTTCCACGGCAAGCTGTCGGATCCGATGCAGGCGATCCTGTTCTTCAAGAACATCGCCATGGCCGGCGGCATGCTGGCGATCTTCGCGGCCGGCGCGGGCGCTTACTCGCTGGATGCACGCCGCCGCTGAGCGGCGTCTTCAGCCCGTCAGGGTCCAGATGGCGGTGCGCTTGATGGCAAGGTCCTCGAGCGCACCGACCACCGGGACCTCGTAGGCGGCGAGTTCCTCAAGGCCCTGCTTCGGCAGGTAGCTCCGCCCGGGATCGCCCAGCAGCACCCGGGCGCCGCGCTGCCGGAGCCCTTCCAGCCAGCCGAGCACCCGCGCCGCCATGGCCTGCTCGTAGCAGACATCGCCGGCCAGGATCACCTCCCAGCCCTCGTCCAGCCCGATCACGTCGCGCTGAGCCGCCTCGATCGTCACGCCGTTCTCCGCCGCGTTGAGGCCGGTGGCGACCACGGCAAAGGGATCGATATCGACCGCCAGCACCGGCCCGGCACCCGCCATGGCCGCCGCGATGGCCACCAGCCCGGACCCGGTCGCGAAATCCAGCACGTGCCGCCCGGCCACTTCCGCCGGATGATCGAGCAGGTAGCGCGCCAGCCCCTGCCCGCCGGCCCAGGCAAAGGCCCAGAAGGGCGGCGGCAGGCCCATTGCCTCCAGTTCCTCCTCGGTCTTCTGCCAGAGCGCGATCGCCTCATGCGCCACATGCAGCCGGATCTCGGGCACATGCGGCACGGGGCGGATCTCGGTCTCGGCCCGGATGAAGGCGGCGCGCCCGGCCTCGGTGCCGGAGGGCAGGATGGTCATTTCTGTCTCCCGGACGGTCCCGGACAAGTTCCGGCCATCTTTCACCATGATAGCAAACAAAACCGCACCGTCCGGACCCGCAATGTCATGTTCGCCTGACACCGGGTGCGAGGCGTGATAACGGATCGATCGCTGGCGATCGGCAGAACCCGTGCGGCCAGGCTCGATCCCTGTCAAGAAAGGCTCCCGATGTTCTGGGCGCGCACGACCGCTCTGACCGTTGTTCTCCTGACCGGCCTCTGGATCGGCTCGGGCTATTTGCGCCCGTCCACCTATGCGCCGCCGCCTCGCGCCGATTCCGGCAAGCCTGCCTTCCGGGTGAATGTCGCCGATGTCACCCCGTCCGAACACAGCCGCCGCTACGTGATCACCGGCCGGACGCAGAGCGACCAGCGCGTCATCGTCTCCGCCCGGACCAACGGACTGGTCTCCCGCGTGGCCGTGCGGCGCGGCAGCCTTGTCAAGCCGGGCGACATCATCGCCGAGCTTTCCGACGAGGCGCGCGAGGCGAATGTCACGCAGGCCCGCGCCCGGCTGGCCCAGCGGGCAGCCGAACTGGAAGCCCGTGAATCGCTGGCGAAGCGCGGCAATTACCCGACGCTCAATCTCGAACAGCTCCGCGCCGAGAAGCAATCGGCCGAGGCGCTGCTGGCCACGGCGGAGGCGGAATTGCTCCGCGCGGCCATTCTCGCGCCGATTGCCGGGCTGGTGAACGACCTGCCGGCGGAAGTCGGCCAGACCATGCAATCCGGCGCTGCCGTGGCCGAGTTGATCGCGCCCGACCCCATGCTCGCCGTGGTGGAACTGCCCGAACGCCGCCTGGCCGGCGTGCGCGTCGGCGACCCCGCCGAGATCCGCCTCGTCACCGGCGAAACGCGACAGGGCAAGGTGCGCTTCGTCGCCCGCCGGCCGGGAGGCGTGACGCGCACCTACCGTGTCGATGTCGAATTCGCCAACCCGGATGGTGCGATCGCCGACGGCATCGCCGCCGAGGTGGCGCTGGTGCTGGCGCCGGTGCCGGCCGCGCGCGTGCCGCGCTCCGCGCTCACCTTCTCGGCGGAAGGCCAGCTCGGCCTCCGGATCGTCGATGCCGCGAATGTCGTCCAGTTCGTCCCTGTGACCCTTGTTGATGACGAGGAAACCCATCTCTGGGTCTCCGGTCTCTCCGGGACGACGCGGGTGATCACCCGCGGGCAGGAATTCATCCGCGAGGGCCAGAAGGTCGAGGCTGTGCCGGAACCCGGGGCGTGACCGCATGAACGGCCTGATCCATTATTCCATTGCCCATGCGCGGCTGACCATCGCCGCCATGGTCTTCCTGCTGGTGGCGGGCGTCTCGGCCTATCTCTCCATCCCCAAGGAGGCCGAGCCCGATGTGCAGGTGCCCATCGTCTATGTCTCGGTGACACAGCGTGGCATCTCGCCGGAGGATGCCGAACGGCTGATCCTCCGCCCGCTCGAAACGCAGCTGAAATCCGTGGCCAATGTCAAGGAGATGCGCGCCTCCGCCTTCGAGGGCGGCGGCTTCGTGCTGCTCGAGTTCCAGCCCGGCTTTGATTCACGCCGCGCCATCGCCGATGTCCGCGCCAAGGTGGATGACGCCAAGCGCGATCTCCCCCGGGATGCCGACGAGCCCAAGGTGGTCGAGGTCAATCTCTCGCTCTTCCCGGTCATCATCGTCGCGATGAAGGGCGAGGTTCCGGAGCAGACCATGGTCCGGCTCGCGCGCCAGCTCCGCACCGCGATCGAGCAGGTGCCGGGCGTGCTCTCTGCCGAGCTGAAGGGCGCGCGCGACGAGGTGGTCGAGATCATCGTCGAGCCAACCCTGCTCGCCGCCTATGGCGTGTCGCTGGACGATCTGATCCGCATTGTTTCCGGCTCGAACACACTGATCGCCGCCGGCTCGCTGGAGAACCAGTCCGGCCGTTTCGCGATCAAGGTGCCAAGCCTGATCGAGCGCCCGCAGGATATTCTCGACCTGCCGGTCCTTGCCAATGCCGGCGCCGTGGTCCGGCTCGGCGATGTCGCCGAGGTTCGTCCCACCTTCAAGGATGCGACAACCATCACCCGCGTTGACGGCAAGCCGGCCATCACGATCGAGGTGGCCAAGCGTGCCGGCGCCAACCTGATCGATACGGTCGACGGGGTGAAATACGTGCTCGAGAAGGCGCGGCCGCTTCTGCCTGCCACGATCGAGCTCTCGACCACGCAGGACCGCTCGATCACCATCCGCACCATGCTCGGCGACCTGCAGAATTCCGTGATTTCCGGCGTGCTGCTCGTCGCCATCGTCATCCTCGCGACGCTCGGCTTCCGCGCCTCCCTGCTGGTCGGGCTGGCCGTGCCCTTCTCCTTCCTCGCCGGCATCCTTGCGCTGCAGCTTTCTGGCCTGACGGTGAACATCGTCGTGCTGTTCTCGCTCATTCTCGCGGTGGGCGAACTGGTGGACGATGCGATCATAGTGACCGAATTCGCGGAGCGCCGGATGGCCGAAGGCGTGGCGCCGAAGGAGGCCTATGCCCTCGCCGCGAGCCGGATGACCGGCCCGGTCATCGCCGCCACCACCACCCGCGTCGCCGCCTTCTCGCCGCTGCTCTTCTGGCCGGGCATTGTCGGCGAATTCATGAAATACCTGCCGCTGACGTTGATCGCCACGCTCGCGGCCAGCCTCGTCTATGCGCTGTTCTTCGTGCCGGCCATCGGCGCGCTGATCGGCAAATCCGGGACGCCGGAGGATGGCGCCGCCCTGTCGCGCCGCGGCCCCTATATGCGCGCTGTCAGCCTCGCGCTCGACCATCCCGGCAAGACCATCCTGCTCACCATCGCGATGCTGATCGCCATTCCGATGATCCATGCCAAGGTGGGCAAGGGTGTCGAGTTCTTCCCCGAGGTCGAGCCCGATTACGCGCTCGTCCAGGTCCGGGCGCGCGGCAATCTCAGCCTGACTGAGAAGGACCGCATCGTCCGCCAGGTCGAGCAACGCCTGCTCGGCATGAGCGAGATCCAGACCGTCTATACCCGCCTCGGCGAGATGGCGCGCGGCGGCAATGACGAGCTCTCGCCGGATACGATCGGGCTGATGCAGTTCGAGCTGATCGACTGGCAGAAGCGCCGCAAGGCCACCGAGATCATGGAGGATATCCGCCAGAAGACGGCCGATATTCCCGGCATCGAGATTGCGGTGACCAAGCCGAAGGCCGGCCCGCCTACCGGCAAGCCGATCCAGATCGAGCTTTCCGCTTTCGACCCCGCCCTGCTGGACGGCGCGGCGAAGAAGGTCGCGGCCATGCTCTCTGCCCGGCCCGACATCACCGATCTCGACACGGGCCTGCCCCTGCCGGGCATTGACTGGACCCTCCGCCTCGACCGGGGCGAGGCCGCCAAGGTCGGCGCCGGCGCCGGCACGGTGGGCACGGCCGTCCAGCTCGTGACCAACGGCGTCAAGCTGACGGAATATCGGCCTGCCACCGCCGACAAGTCGGTGGATGTGCTGCTGCGCTTCCCGCCCGGCCGGCGCTCGCTCGACCAGCTCGACGAGATGCTCGTCAACACGCCTGCCGGGCCGGTGCCGATCGGCACCCTCGTCAAGCGGGAGGCGACGCGCTCCGTCGGCACGCTGAACCGTGTGAACGCGACCCGCGTCATCAACCTCTCGGCGAATCTTGCGGCCGGCGCGCAATCGGCCGAAGTGCAGAAGGAAGTGACCGAGGCCCTCGGCAAGCTCCAGCTCGGCGATGGCGTCTTCTTCCGGCTCAAGGGGGAGGACGAGGAGCGCGCCAAGGCCTCCGCCTTCCTCTCCAAGGCCTTCGGCGCGGCCCTGTTCATGATCTTCGCGATCCTGCTGGCGCAGTTCAATTCCTTCACCAGCGTCGGGCTGATCCTTTCCTCGGTCGTCCTCGCGCTGATCGGCGTGTTCATCGGGCTGATCGTGATGGACCAGCCCTTCGGCGTGGTGATGACCGGGCTCGGCATCATCAGCCTGGCCGGCGTGATCGTGAACAACAACATCGTGCTGATCGATACCTACGACATGCTGCGCCGCGAAGGCATGGCCGCCCGCGAGGCCATCCTGAGAACCTGTGCCGAGCGCGCACGGCCGGTGGTGATGACGGCCGCTTCCTCGGTGCTGGGCGTCGCGCCGATCGCCTTCGGCATCAATATCGACTTCATCCTGCGCGATGTCAGCATCGGCGCACCCGCCACGCAATGGTGGGTGCAGCTTTCGACCGCGATGCTGTTCGGCCTCTCCTTCGCGACGGTGCTGACACTCATCGTCACCCCGGCCGCCTTGCAGCTCGTGGCGAATGGCGCGGCCTGGCGGGAACGCCGCCGCGCGCGCCGCCTCGCGCCGGCCGCGGCCTGAAGCGCTGCGAAGCCCCCTCACCCGGCCTCGCTTCGCTTGGCCACCCTCTCCCCGCAAGCGGGGCGAGGGGAAGCACGCCACCGTATTCCCTCGTCTTCATGCCGGGCCGGGCCAGCCGGGCTTCCGCCTCTCCCCGGGGGGAGAGGCCGACGATGCGCAGCATCGGCGGGTGAAGGGCACAGCCCGACCCCTAACCCTTCGCGCTTCGCAGCAGGGCGGCGATGTCGAAGGTCGATTCCCGGCCGATCGCGTCGAAATTCTTCGCCAGCCAGCTCTCACCGGCCTTCCGGCCCCGGGCGAAGAGCAGCTCGATGAACCCTTTTTCGGCATTCACCTTCGAGGATGCGGCGAGATCGCCGAGCGCCTTGTCGGCATCGATCCGGTGCAGCAGCAGATGGCGGTAGCGCTCGGCCGGAACACGGTTCTCCTCCAGCAGGCGCTGCACGAACTCGATCGCGCGATATTCCGCCAGCAGGGGCGCGTTGAAGGTGATCTCGTTCAGCCGGTTCTCGATCGCCCTCGCCGTTTTCGGCAATTCCTTCCGGATCATCCGCGTGATCTGCACGATCAGCAGGTCACGGCTGTCATTGGCCTGGAAGAGCGGGAACAAGGCCGGGTTGCCGGTATAGCCGCCATCCCAATAGGGCACGCCGTCGATCTCGATCGCCTGGAACAGCGAGGGCAGGCAGGCCGAGGCGAGGACATGCTCCGCCGTCAGCTTTTTCTGGTCGAAGATCGTCACCCGCCCGGTATGGACATTGGTGGCGGCGATGAAGAGCTGCGTCCGGGTGCAGGCCCGCACCTTGCCGAAATCGATCTCGGCCTGCAGCACATCACGCAGCGGGTTGAGGTCGAGCGGGTTGGTCTCGTAGGGGCTCGCCACCCGCGTCATCCATTCGAACCACAGGAAGCCGGGCGTCTGCTCGATATCCCAGAGGCCGAACAGCCTTTCCGCCAGCGTGCGCTGGATCGGTGAATAGCGCGCGCCATCGGCAATGCGCGTCCAGAAGGCGCGCAACTGCTCCCGCGCGCCCTCGCGGCCGCCCTCGCTCATCCCCTCGGCCAGCGCCACGGCATTCATCGCCCCGGCGCTGCTGCCGCTGATCGCGCGGATCTCGAGGCGTTCATCCTCGAGCAGCGCATCGAGAACGCCCCAGGTGAAGGCGCCATGCGCGCCGCCCCCCTGCAAGGCGAGATTGAGCGATTTGCGCACGGTCGATTTGCGCATGGTCGATTTGCGCGCGCTCATTGCGCCGTCCAGCCGCCATCCATCGAGATGGTGGTGCCGGTGATCGAGGCCGCGACCGGCGAGGCGAGATAGACCGCCAGAGCCGCCACCTGCTCGACCGTGACGAATTCCTTCGTCGGCTGGGCGGCGAGCAACACGTTCTTCTTGACCTCTTCCTCAGTCATGTTGCGGGCCTTCATCGTGTCGGGGATCTGCCGCTCGACCAGCGGCGTCCAGACATAGCCGGGCGCGATCGCGTTCACGGTGATCTTGCTCTGCGCCAGTTCGAGCGCCACCGTCTTGGTCAGGCCGGTCACGCCGTGCTTGGCGGCGACATAGGCCGATTTGAACGGCGAGGCGATCAGCGCATGGGCGGAGGAGAGGTTGATGATCCGTCCGCCGCCACGCGCCTTCATGCCCGGAACCGCCGCCTTGATCGTGTGGAAGGCGGAGGAAAGGTTGATGCCGATGATCTGGTCCCATTTCTCGTCCGGGAAATCCTCGACCGGGGAGACAAACTGGATTCCGGCATTGTTGACGAGGATATCGAGCCGCCCGAGCTTCGATTCGGTTTCCGCCACGAGGTCGCGGATTTCCGCCGGCTTCAGCATGTTCGCGCCGTGATAGCCGGCCTTGACGCCGAATTCCGTCTCGATGCCGCGCCGGATTGTCTCGATCTCGGCCGCGTCGCCGAGGCCGTTGAGCATCACATCGGCGCCCTCGGCCGCGAAGGCCCGCGCCATGGCGAGGCCGATGCCGCTCGTCGACCCCGTCACCATGGCTGCCTTGCCCTGGAACATTCCCGCCATTTGCCATTCCTCCTTGATTGGACCGAGGCGTTTTATCATGCTGCGCCGCAATATCCATGGCGGCGATCTCGCTTTGGCGCGATTTCGGCATTATAGAGAAGCCATGGCTACGCGCGCTGCCCATTCCCACGCTCCCCACCGCCATGATCATGCGCATGATCATTCCGGCGAGGCGGCCTGCTGTGCCGGCCATGCCATTCCCGCCGGCGAGACGCTTGCCCGCGCCGAGGAAACCTGCCGCCAGCGAGGCCTCCGGCTGACGCCGCAGCGCCGCGCCGTTCTGGCGGTGCTGGCCGAGGCAAAACGCCCGCTCGGCGCCTATGACATCATCGAGGAACTGCGCCCCGGCGGCGGCAGGGGCCCGGCCCCGATCGTGATCTACCGCGCACTCGATTTCCTGCGCGAGAACGGCTTCATCCACCGGCTCGAATCGCTCAACGCCTTCATCGCCTGCCCGCATCGCCATGGCAGCGGCGAGAAGGTGGTCTTCCTGATCTGCGAGGCCTGCCAGCATGTCGAGGAAGCCGTCGCCGCCCCGCTGTCGGAGGCGATGGCCCGCCTCGCGCAGCGCCATGGCTTCTCCGCCCGCCGGCAGGTGATCGAACTGGCGGGAACCTGCCGCCATTGCCAGCCCCTTTCGACCCAGAAGGACGGACAGACGTGAACGACAGCCGCCCCCTGCCGCCGCTGGCGGCCTTCGGAGCCACCCCGCGCCACCGCACTACCGGGGTGCATGTCGGCGATGTCCAGGTCGGCGGCCTCGTGGCCGGCCAGCCGGCACCGGTCGTCGTCCAGTCGATGACGAATACCGACACGGCGGATATCGACGCCACGGTGAAGCAGGTTGCCGCCCTTGCCCGCGCCGGGTCGGAGATCGTCCGCATCACGGTCGACCGCGACGAGGCCGCCGCCGCCGTGCCGCATATCCGCGAGAAGCTGCTGAAGCGCGGCGTCAACGTGCCGCTGGTGGGCGATTTTCACTATATCGGCCACAAGCTGCTGGCCGATCACCCCGCCTGCGCCGAGGCGCTCGACAAATACCGCATCAATCCCGGCAATGTCGGCTTCAGGGAAAAGAAGGACCGCCAGTTCGGCGCCATTGTCGAGGCCGCGATCCGCTACGGCAAGGTGGTGCGGATCGGCGCGAACTGGGGCTCGCTCGACCAGGAACTGCTGACCGCCCTGATGGACGAGAATGCCCGTTCCGCCCAGCCGCTGGAAGCGCGCGCCGTCCTGCGCGAGGCGATGGTGCAATCTGCCCTCCTCTCCGCCGAGCGGGCGGAGGAGATCGGCCTCGGCGCGGACAGGATCATCCTCTCGGCCAAGGTCTCGGCGGTGCAGGATCTCATCACCGTCTACCGCATGCTGGCCCAGCGCTCGACCTATGCCCTCCATCTCGGCCTGACCGAGGCCGGCATGGGCTCGAAGGGCATCGTCGCCTCCTCGGCCGCCCTCGGCATCCTCCTGCAGGACGGGATCGGCGATACGATCCGCTTCTCGCTCACGCCCGAGCCGGGCGGTGACCGCACGGTCGAGGTCCGGGCCGCGCAGGAACTCCTGCAGACCATGGGCTTCCGCACCTTCGTGCCGCAGGTCGCGGCCTGCCCGGGTTGCGGCCGCACGACCTCCACCGTCTTCCAGGAACTCGCGCGCGATATCCAGGACTGGATCGTCACCTCGATGCCGGAATGGAAGACGCGCTATCCCGGTGTCGAGACGCTGAATGTCGCCGTGATGGGCTGCATCGTGAACGGCCCGGGCGAATCCAAGCATGCCGATATCGGCATCTCCCTGCCGGGCACCGGCGAGACCCCGGCCGCCCCGGTCTTCATCGACGGCCAGAAAGCCATGACCCTGCGCGGCCCGGCCATCGCCGCCGAGTTCAAGACTTTGGTCGGCGAATATATCGAGAAGCGCTTCGGGGTTTGAGGCGGCCCGCTCAGCCCGCCGCGGCGAGGCTGGCGAACAGGCCCTGCCCGTCCGTGCCGCCGACCAGCGATTCCACGAGGTTCTCCGGATGCGGCATCATGCCGAGCACGCGGAGATTCTCCGAATAGATGCCGGCAATCGCATGGCGCGAGCCATTCGGGTTCTCGCGGGAGATATCGCCCGAAGCATCGCAATACCGGAAGGCGATACGGTTCTCCGCTTCGAGCCGCATGGCCGTCTCGTCATCGCAGACATAATTGCCTTCGCCATGGGCGATGCAGACCTTGATCACCTGCCCCGCCGTGTAATGCCGCGTGAAGGCGGTATCGACCCGGCCAACCCTCAGATGCTGCATGCGGCAGACGAATTTCAGCCCGGCATTGCGCATCAGCACGCCCGGCAGCAGGCCCGCCTCGCAGGCGATCTGGAACCCGTTGCACACGCCGAGCACATAGCCGCCGCGCGCCGCATGGGCCCGCACCGCATCCATGATGTTGGCACGCGCGGCGATCGCGCCGGTGCGCATGTAATCGCCATAGGCAAAGCCGCCCGGCAGCACGACGAGATCGGTGCCCGCCGGCAGGTCGTGGTCGGCATGCCAGCTATGGATCACCTCGGCCCCGGCCATCCGGAGCGCGCGGGCGATGTCGCCATCGCGGTTGGTGCCGGGAAAGGTGATGACAGCGGCGCGCATGACGGTTTTCCTGAATGCTTGAGGGAGTCGCGGAGAGCCTATTGGGTAGGACCGTCAACGATTCCATAGGCGTTGATGAAGCTGTGCAGGTTTGCCAGCGCCACTTCCCGTGTCGTGGATATTGAATAGGTGTCAATCAGCGTATTGCCAGCGAAGAGATATGCCCGGAAGCCGACTCTCGGTTCACCGCGACCAATGAGCGCCACCTCGACGATAACTGCCGGAAAGCCGCGAAGCTTGGTTGTGGTTGACGACTTCATCGTCACCGTTTCATGCGAGGCGGAATTGGCTTCCATCATCAGGCTTGAAGCCTTCACGGACGCGGGAACCACGGTTTTGGCATATTGGCGGAGTGCCTCATCGTCAATGCTGCGCGACGGCGCAGCAGATCTGATAACGCGCACGGCCGACTTCCTGGGGCAGGACAAGGGCCGGCAAATAAAAACCATTCCGTCCTTGACGTTACGCGCTACCCACTTGTTCGGATCCGGCGACTGGATCAATGTCCGCGTTGTCGTCGGTTGCGCCACAATTCTGGTCAATTCGGGCTGCGATGCCGGTTCTGCAGTCTGGCAAGCCGCAAGAGCCGTCGGCAGACAAATCAGCAATAGAAATCGCTTCATGGTAGATTATCCAATTATTTCAACTCGATAATTCTCGACCACCATGTTCGCGAGCAGCTTCTCGCAGGCCTGCTTGAGCAGGGCCTCGGCGCGGCTTTTGTCCTGCGTGGCGATCTCGATATCGAAGACCTTGCCCTGGCGGACGCTGTCGATCCCCTCGAGGCCGAAGCTCTTCAGCGCGCCCTCGATCGCCTTGCCCTGCGGATCGAGAACGCCGTTCTTCAGGGTCACCGTCACGCGCGCTTTCATGGCATCCTCGTCTGGCAGGCTTTCCACGGTAGCGGCCCGGAAACAAAAAACGGGACGCCTGATGGCGTCCCGATTAATCGCTTGTGCGGCGCGAAGCAACCCGGAGCGGGGCTTACTGCACCAGTTTCGGGCCGGAGGATTTCGGATTGTCGCCCTCGGTCAGGATGCCGAGGCGGCGCGCCACTTCCGAATAGGCCTCGATCAGCCCGCCCATGTCGCGGCGGAACCGGTCCTTGTCCATCTTGTCGGCCGACTTGATATCCCAGAGCCGGCACGAATCCGGCGAGATCTCGTCGGCAACGACGATGCGCATCATGTCGCCTTCGTAGAGCCGGCCGCATTCCATCTTGAAATCGACAAGGCGGATGCCGACGCCGAGGAACAGGCCGGTCAGGAAGTCGTTGACGCGGATGGCCAGCGCCATGATGTCGTCGATTTCCTGCGGTGTCGCCCAGCCGAAGGCCGTGATGTGCTCTTCCGAGACCATCGGGTCGTTCAGCTTGTCATTCTTGTAGTAGAATTCGATGATCGAGCGCGGCAATTGCGTGCCTTCGTCGATGCCGAGGCGCTGCGAAAGCGAGCCGGCGGCGACATTGCGCACCACCACCTCGAGCGGCACGATCTCCACCTCGCGGATGAGCTGCTCGCGCATGTTCAGCCGGCGGATGAAATGCGTCGGCACGCCGATCGCGTTCAGCTGGTTGAAGATGTACTCGGAGATGCGGTTGTTGAGCACGCCCTTGCCATCGATCACTTCATGTTTCTTGGCATTGAACGCGGTCGCGTCATCCTTGAAATGCTGGATCAGCGTGCCCGGCTCCGGACCTTCAAAGAGGACCTTCGCCTTGCCCTCATAAATGCGACGGCGACGATTCATCGGGGTGTACCGTGGTTTCATGAAATCCATTGGTGCCGTGGCTCCTGTCTTGAATGAGCGCCGGCAGCGGCGACAGCTCGGAGGATTTTGGCGCATGACCGCGTCGTTAAGCCCCCCGGCTGATCCGGACCCTAGCCGATCCGGCCTGCGGTTACAATGTTGCGACGCCGAATAACCGGATTTAACAACCATTGATTTCCGGCCACCGGAACCCTATTCCCATGCACAGCCTTCCCGCGCGGGCTCCGCATCGGGGGCTTCGCGTCCCTCCGGCCTAACGAGAGAAACCCTGACATGACGACATTCGACAACCGCAAGGATGCCGCCGAGAAGAAATTCGCGCATGACGCGGAGCTCCAGTTCAAGGCCGCCGCACGCCGCAACAAGCTGCTCGGCCTCTGGGTCGCCGGCCAGCTCGGCAAGGACGGCGCGGATGCCGAGGCCTATGCCAAGAGCGTGGTCATGGCCGATTTCGAGGAAGCCGGCGACGATGACGTCTTCCGCAAGGTGCGCGCCGATCTCGATGCCGCAAAGGCCGATGTGTCGGACCATGTCATCCGCCGCACCATGGACGAACTGATGGCGAAGGCCATCGAGGAAATCCAGGCCGGAACCTGAACACGCCGCCAGCCTTTTGGGGCTGGTCAGCCTGCCGAAATTCAGCATGATGGGCGCTTCCCTCCCGGGTGGCGCCCTTTTTGCTGCCCTCCCTTCCCGATCACGGCCGCGCGCCAGCGTTCGCCCGGATCGCCCGAACCTGGACGCCGTCATGTCTGCCAACCCGATCCTGTCCTTCGCCCGGCGCCTCCATGCCGGCCCTGCCTCTTTCTGCGCCTGGTCCGGCATGCGCGATCCCGCGATCATCGAGGCCCTGCTGCGCGAGGGCTTCGATTGCGCCGTCCTCGACTGGCAGCACGGCTTCCATGATTTCTCGTCCATCCAGGCCGGCATCCTCGCAGCCCATGCCCATGGCGCGGCCGCGATGGTGCGGATCGGCGTCGGCCAGTTCGCCGAGGCTGCCCGCTTCCTTGACTGGGGCGCGGCCGGCATCATCGCCCCGATGATCAACTCGCCGGCCGATGCCCGGGCTTTCGTGGAGTATGTGAAATACCCGCCGAAGGGCGCCCGCTCCTGGGGCCCCGCCCGCGCGGCCAATCTCACCCGGACCGCGCCGATCGAGCATCTGCACGGCGCGAACGGCTTCACCCTTGCCATCGCGATGATCGAGACGAAGGAAGCGCTCGCCGCTCTGGATGACATTCTCGCCGTAGAGGGGATTGATGGCGTGCTGGTCGGCCCGTCCGATCTTTCCATCACCCTGACCGGCGGGGAAACCGTCGATGCCGCCCATCCGCTGGTCGACGAGGCGCTGACCCGCGTCGCCGCTTCGGCCCGCGCCCGCGGCAAGCTCGCCTGCGCCTTCTGCATGGACGGCACGCGGGCCGCCGAACTCGCCCAGCGCGGCTATCACCTGCTCTCGATCGGCCAGGACCAGATCCTGCTGCGCCTTGCCGGCCGGCAGGAACTGGCCAAGGCGAAGCTGGGCCTGCCGGCAGCCGAGAAAGGCGCCGGCTATTGAGGCGGCCTCAGCGCAGGTTCTGCGCGAGGAACAGCCCGCCATGATGCAGGCCGCCGGCATCGATCCCGTGGGCGGTGCCGACGGAGAGATGCCACTGGCAGGGAATCTCGGCCTTGCCGAGCTGGTCCATCGCATCGAACAGCGCATCGACCGGGATGATCTCGTCCCGGTCGCCATGGACGAGCAGGATCGGCGGTTTGCCCTTCGCCTCGGCCTGGAGATGCTCCGGCCCGACGAGATGGCCGGAATAGCCGATGATCGCACCCGGCATGGCCGCGCGCCGCAGACCGACATGCAGCGCCATCATCGCTCCCTGGCTGAACCCGACCAGAGCCATCCGGTCCGGCGCGAGGCCGGTCCGGGTCAGTTCCTGCTCGAGGAAGGCCTCGAGATCCGGCCCGGCCTGCTGGCAGCCGCGCCAGCGCTCGGACGGATCGCGCATGGTCAGGGGCCACCATTGCCGGCCGGTCGGGGCCATGCCGCAGGGCTCGGGGGCATGGGGCGAGACGAAGGCCGTGTCGGGCAGGAGTTCGGCCCAGCTCTGGCCGAGATCGATGAGATCATTCCCGTCCGCACCATAGCCGTGCAGGAACACGACCAGCGAACGCGTGGTGCCGGATTTCGGCTTCAGGCGCGGACCATCAAGCGGGCGGGGCATGGCGAACCTCGGCAGGCAGGCCCGGAAGCGGGCTCCTTCCCTTCGCCGAAGAAAGCGCGGCGCGCAAGGGCCCGGATCAGGAGCACCCCTTTCAGGAGCGCGGCGCCGCCGGCTGGCTCTCCAGGACGAGCACCTCGCCGGGCGCGAGATCCTCGCCGAGGATCTCGGTATAGCGCCCGTCCGACAGCCCGGTCAGGACCTGGACAGGGCGCGGCTGGCCCCGGTCATCCAGCACATGGACGCGGCCGACAGCCACCGGGTTGCGCCGCTCGCCGCTGGTCCGGTTGCGCCTCGCTTCCTGCAGGGCGCGGTAGCGCTGGCGCTGCTCCGGCGTCAGCACGGGCTCGATGGCGCGGGTGAAGGCCTGCCTGGCCGCCCGCCTCTGCGCGGGATCATTCCCCGCAGACTGGATCTCGGCGCGCATGGTCTCGGCATGGCGGCGCACCTCGCGGATCTGCTCCGGGCTGAGCGCGAGATCCTCCTTCATCGCCTCGAACCAGGCGACGCCCTGCGCGGAAATCGCCGGATCGAGGAAGGGGCCGGCAGGGTTGTCGGTCTCGACCGACAGCGTCACGGCCGGCCGGGCGCGCGCTGCTGCCGGGGCATCGGCCCGGGCCGGCGGCTGCCAGCGCAGGGCAGCATTCGGCACGCGCAGTACTTCCGGACGCCGGTCTGTGATGATGCGCAGGCTGCCCGGCATGCCGGGTAGCAGGGCAAGATCCTCGTTCGGGACCTCGATGACAAGCCGGTAGGAAACCTTCCCGCCCGCCTCCTGCCGCTCCGGTCCGATCCGCTTCAGCCGCCCGCGGAAGACACGCTCCGGATGGGCGGCGACAGCAATCTCGGCCTCCTGGTCCGGGCGCAGCCGGCCGGTCTCGGCCTGGTCGATCCCGGCCTGAATCTCGACAAGGCGGAGGCTGCGGGCCAGCACGAAAAGCGGCCCCGCCGGGCTGACAATCTGCCCCGCCTCCACCGCGCGGCTGAGGATGACCCCGTCAAACGGGGCGCGGAGTTCCGCCAGGGCGAGAGCCGCCTCGCTCTCCCGCAGGCGGATCGATTCGCGGTCGATCCGCGCCGCAGCAATCGCCCGCTGGGCCTCGGCGAGGCGGAGATCGGCCTCGACCCCGGCCAGAGGCGGCGCATCCGGCAGCGAGCCCGACCGGGCGCGGCCCATCTCGAGCCGGGTCCGCTCGACCTGCGCTTCGGCGAGGGCCCGCGCCGCCTGCGCTTCCGCCAGCGCTGCCCGGGCCTCATCCCGCCGCGCCGCGAGGGGAGTTGCGTCGAACCGCGCCAGAACCTGCCCGGCCTGCACCGGATCGCCCGTCTCGGCGAAAAGCTCGATCACCTGCCCCGCGAAGGGCGCCGGCACATGGGTGACCTCGCGCGCCGCCAGCACGCCTTCGGCGCTGACGCTGGCAAGGATCGGGCCACGGCTGACGCGCTCGGTGCGGTAGGAAGGCGGGGCCTCGGCTGCGGGGCGCCCCTGCCGCGAGGCAACGGCCCAGCCCCCGAGCCCGACAGCGCCGGCCAGCACGAATCCGACAAGCATTCTCATGCGGCCTGCTCCGATCCCCCTGATCGGCGGAGCCTAGCATCTCGCGCGGCAGGGCGCATGTGAAAGCTTGGTAAGGAAATCCGAAAGCTTGGTAAGGATTTCGTGATCAGTGCCGGCGCTTCTGGTTGAACACCATCAGCGCCACAAGCGGTTCCGCCGCCGCGCCGAATGCCGCCTCGACCGCCGCGATGCCGCCGGCACTCACCCGTTCGACCTCGCTCCGGGCCGCCTCGATGCCGAGCAGGCTGACGAAGGTGCCCTTGCCGGCCGCGGCATCCTTGGCGACGGCCTTGCCCACCAGGGCGGCATCGCCCTCGACATCGAGCAGGTCGTCACGGATCTGGAAGGCAAGGCCCAAAGCCTCGCCATACCGGGTCAGCGCGTCGCGCTGCTCCGGCGTCGCCTCCGGCGCCATCAGCGCACCGGCCTCGACGGCGAACCGGATCAGCGCGCCGGTCTTCAGCGCCTGAAGATGGCGGATCGCCGCAAGGTCCAGCGGCTGCGGCTCGGCCTCGAACCGGCCTTCCGCCGCGAGATCGAGCAATTGCCCGCCGACCATGCCGTCAATGCCCGAGGCCCGGGCCAGGGCGGAAACGAGGGCCACCTTCACCGCCGGCGGCAGGGTGACATGGTCGGAGGCGACCATCTCGAAAGCCAGCGTCAGCAGACCGTCCCCGACAAGAATCGCCGTCGCTTCGTCATAGGCCCGGTGCACCGTCGGCTGGCCACGGCGCATGTCGTCATTGTCCATCGAGGGCAGGTCGTCATGGACCAGCGAATAGCAATGGATTGCCTCCAGGGCGGCCGCGACCTGCAGCGGGGCCTCGCCCGTCACGCCGAAGAGCCGGGCCGATTCCAGCACCAGGTAAGGCCGCATCCGCTTGCCGCCGGCAAAGGCGGCATGACGCATCGCCGCCACCAGCCGCGGCGGCCGGCCCGGCCGGTCGAGCCATCCGGCAAGGCAGGTATCGACCGCGCGGGCATGGCTGTCGAGCTGGGCAGCAAGGGCGGAGAGGATGGCGTCGGTCTCGGTCATGCGTTACTTCCGGCTCAAGAGACGTTCCGGGCGGATCCGGCCCCGTTCCGATTAAGCGCGAATCCATCACGGCAACAAGCATGACGTTTTGGGCTGGCTTTTCCCGACGAAAGCGATTATGGACCGCGCTTCACGATTATCCCGGATCGAAAATCTGGCAGGTCCGCCAAGCGGACATCCGCAGGAGTTGAGAAAATGGCCGTTCCGAAAAAGAAAGTCTCGCGCATGAAGCAGGGCCACCGCCGGTCGGCCGATGCGCTGAGCGCCCCGAGCTACATCGAGGACAAGAATTCCGGCGAGCTTCGCCGCCCGCATCATATCGACCTGAAGACCGGCATGTATCGCGGCCGCCAGGTCCTGACGCCGAAGACCCAGGCCTGATTTCCCGGGCCTGACGTTCCGCCCCAGAAGGGGCCGCAACGTTCCGTTGTCGAAATCCAGCCCGCAGCGCGCCCGCGCTGCGGGTCTTTTCGTTTGACCGGCCGGTTCAGGCGGTCTCGACGAGCCTGAGGAACGAGAGCGGCCGCGCCGAGGGCCGGCTCGCCAAAGCAGAGCCATAGGCGTTCAGGCGCTGCTCGGCGAGATCGCGCCGGCCGAGCGCCTTGCGCAGGTCGGCATCGACGCCGACCAGCATCTGGACGAGGAAGGCCGGCTGGCGCCTCTCCTCGCGGGGGCCCCGGGGCTGGCGCTGGGCCTGCCCCTGACCATCGCGGGACGGGTTCTGCCCGCTCTGGCGGCCGGATGTTTCGGAATGATACGGAACGAGGGCTTTGATCGTGCTCATGCCGGATCAACGGCAAGGGCCGTGCCATCGGCCCGGCCCGGCTTAGCCAAACCTTTACCCTTGGCCGGCATAGTTCGAGGGCTGCGGTTCAGGCCCGTTGACGGCCATGCTGCGCGATATCGGGATTGCGCGATATCAGAATAAACAGGGGCCGGACCGGCACATGAACAACCAGAATGGCCTTCGGCCGGTTCCCGCCGGCCCTGCTCCGGAACTGTCACCGGATGTCGTCACCGGCGGCTTCGACATTGCCCATGCCGGCACCGATCTCGGCGAGGCCACCTATTCCTGGAATATCGAGACCGACCACGTCACGTGGAGCGTCGATGCGGCGCAGATCTTCGGGGTCCGGGATCTCTCGCCGCTCAGCACCGGAACGGTGTTCGCGACGCTGGTCGATGCCGCCAGCCCCACTTCCCGCCATGCCGAGATCTTCGAAAGCGAAGGCCGCGACCCCGGCACCGGTGTCAATTTCTCCGCCCGCTACCTCGTCAACCCCGCGCCGGGCACCCGGTTCTGGATCGAGGATAGCGGCCGCTGGTTTGCCAACGAGGCCGGCAGGCCCCGCCTCGTCCACGGCGTCTGCCGGCGCATTCTCGCGCCGACCTCCGAGGAAATGGCGCTGGTGACCAAGCGCCATTACGATCCGGCCACCGGCGCGCTGACCCGCGCCGATTTCTGCAACGCCCTCGCCCATGCGATCGACGGCACCGCGAAGGATACGCGCGGCCTCGTGCTGATGATGGTGGCGATCAACGACCTCGCCCAGCTGAACCGGCAATATGGCTACCAGGTCGGCGACGAGGTGATCGCCGCCATTGTCCGGCGCCTGCGCGGCATGATCCGCCGCCGCGATACGCTCGGCCGCTACGCCACCAACAAGATCGGGCTGATCCTCGCGCCAAGCCTGGCCGAACATATGGAATTCGTGGCCAACCGCCTCGCCTCGGGCATCCGCTCGCAGCCGATCGAGACCAGCGCCGGCTCGATTTCCGTCTCGGTCCATATCGGCGGCGTCGCCGTTCCGCTGGAAGCGAAGACGACGATGGAGGCCCTCCATGCCTGCGAGGAAGCCCTGACCGATTCGGGCGAACGCGGCGATGCGACCTTCGTGGCCTTCTCCCGCAATCCCGATATCGCCTCGCAGCGCTCGACGAACCGCGAATCGACCGATCTCGTCCTCTCGGCGCTGAACGAGCGCCGGATCCGCCTCGCCTTCCAGCCGATCGTCTCCTCCAAGAGCGGCGATGTCGCGATGTACGAATCGCTGGTGCGCATGGTCACGCCCGAAGGCGAATGGCTGGGCGCCTCCCAGATCGTGCCCGTGGCCGAGCGGCTCGGCTTCCTGCATCTCGTCGACCACCGGGTGATGGAACTCGCCATCGAGACATTGCGCGAGCGGCCGGACATCACGCTCACCTTCAATGTCGGGGTCGACACGGCCCTCCACCATGACTGGATGGCCGCCTTCCGCGCCCAGATCGCGCTCGACCGCAGCGTTGCCACCCGGCTGATCGTCGAGATCACCGAGACGTCGCTGATCGAGGACATCCATGCCGCGCGCAGCCTGATCGAGGGGATCAAGGATTGTGGCGCCCGTGTCGCCATCGACGATTTCGGCGCCGGCCATACCTCGTTCCGCAACATGCGGCTGCTGCCGATCGATATCCTCAAGATCGACGGCACCTTCATCAAGAATCTCGCCCGCTCGGCGGATGACCGGTTCTTCGTGCAGACCCTGCTGCAACTCGCCCGCCACCTGAAGATCGAGACCGTCGCCGAATGGGTGCAGGACGAGGAGACCGCCTCGCTGCTCACCTCATGGCGGGTCGAATACCTGCAGGGCGATTTCCTCGGCACGGCCATGGATGGCATGCCCGCCCGGAAGAGCGAAGCGCCGGCGCGGCGCCTCGCCTGAAGGCCGGCTGCGGGCGTATTGCGCACCGCCACCTCACCCGCCGTCGCTGCGCGCCAGCAGAAGCGAAGGCGATGGGCGCTTGAATCCCTCTCCCCGAGGGGGAGAGGTGGGAGCGCGCCGGAATGGCAGCAAGCGATAAGAGGATAAGGCCGTAACGGCTGTGCGCATCCCCTCGCCCCGCTTGCGGGGAGCAGGAGCGAAGGCGATGGGCGCCTGAATCCCTCGCCCGGCTTGCGGGGCGAGGATGGCGCGAAGCGCAGGGTGAGGGGCCAGGCAGACAGCCTGCGAAGCGCCGGGTGAGGGGCAGCCAGCCGGCAGCCCCGCCGCCTTACTTCCCCTTCTTGCGGGCGGGATCGGCCTCCGCCTCGCCGGCCTTGCCGGCGGCGAAGGGCGTGAAGGCCCGCATGGCCTCCTGGAAGATCGCCATGTTGTTGCGCACCTGCTCCTCCATGGCGGCAGCCATCGGGTTCTGCCCGAACGCACTGGCCGTGAAGGCATTGGTGCCGAAGCCCTTGGCGAATTGCTCGCGGAGCTTCTGCTGGTCGGCCATGAACTGGCCGAGGGAGAATTCGAGATAGCGCGGCACGAGGGCCTGCATGTTGTCGCCGTAGAACTGGATCAGCTGGCGCAGGAACGCGATGGGCAACAGGAACTGGCCCTTGTTCTCCTGCTCGAAGATGATCTGCGTCAGCACGGACCGGGTGATATCTTCGCCCGTCTTCGCATCGGTCACCTGGAATTCCTCGCCCTGGCGGACCATGAGCGCCAGATCCTCCAGCGTCACATACGAGCTGGTGCCCGTATGGTAGAGGCGCCGGTTCGCGTATTTCTTGATGACCGTCGGTTCTTTCGAGCCCTGCTCCGCCATGCCGTCTCCCTGTGCCGGTTCTGCGCCACGCCACGCGCTCGCCCTGCGAACATAGTGGCCCAGGCGGCACCCATCACGCAAACGCAACCATCGTATGCCCTTCTTACTCTTGTTTCTGGCTTGACGATAGTTTCTTGGCAAGTCTGATAGAGGGAACGGTTAAGCCCGAGGCCTGATGAACAGGCCGGGCCGGAACGAGGCGAGGAGAGCCAAATGTCGAAATCGATTGTCATCGCGAGCGCAGCCCGGACCCCCGTCGGGTCCTTTAACGGCGCCTTTGCGGAAATGCCCGCGCACCAGCTCGGTGCTCTCGCCATCCAGGGCGCGCTGGGCCGCGCCAAGGTCAGCGGCGAGGAAGTCGACGAGGTGATTCTCGGCCAGGTGCTCTCGGCCGGCCAGGGCCAGAATCCGGCCCGCCAGGCGGCGATGGCCGCCGGTATTCCCCAGGAAAAGACTGCCTGGGCGCTGAACCAGCTTTGCGGTTCGGGCCTGCGCACCGTCGCGATCGGCATGCAGCAGATCGCCAATGGCGATGCGCAGATCATCGTCGCCGGCGGCCAGGAATCCATGACGCTCTCGCCGCATGTCGCTTATCTCCGCGCCGGCACGAAGATGGGCGACATGAAGATGCTCGATTCGATGCTGAAGGACGGCCTGCTCGATGCCTTCCAAGGCTATCATATGGGCACGACGGCCGAGAACATCGCCACGAAATGGCAGCTCACCCGCGAGGAGCAGGACGCCTTCGCCGTCGCCTCGCAGAACAAGGCCGAAGCCGCCCAGAAGGCCGGCAAGTTCAAGGACGAGATCATCGCCGTCACGGTCAAGACCCGCAAGGGCGACATCGTGGTCGATGCCGATGAATATCCCCGCCACGGCGCCACGCTCGACGGCATGGCCAAGCTGAAGCCGGCCTTTTCGAAGGATGGCACCGTCACTGCCGGCAACGCCTCCGGCATCAATGACGGCGCTGCTGCCGCGGTGCTGATGAGCGAGGCCGAAGCGGCCCGCCGCGGCGTCACCCCGCTGGCCCGCATCGTCTCCTGGGCAACCTGCGGCGTCGACCCGGCCATCATGGGCACGGGCCCGATCCCCGCTTCCCGCCGTGCGCTGGAAAAGGCCGGCTGGAAGGTCTCGGATCTCGACCTCGTCGAGGCCAACGAGGCTTTCGCGGCGCAGGCTCTCGCCGTCAACAAGGATATGGGCTGGGACCCGGCCATCGTGAACGTCAATGGCGGCGCCATCGCCATCGGCCATCCGATCGGCGCCTCCGGGGCCCGTATCCTGAATACCCTGCTTTTTGAAATGCAGCGCCGGGGGGCCAAGAAGGGCCTCGCGACCCTCTGCATCGGTGGCGGCATGGGCGTTGCCATGTGCGTCGAACGTTGATGGCACGTATTTTTCAGGAGATTGAATGGAGACGTCGACAACGCTGTATCGCTTCCTGACCGGACCGGATGACGCCAGTTTCTGTCACCGCGTCAGCGAAGCGCTCAGCCGGGGCTGGCAATTGCATGGCAGCCCCAGCCTGACCTACGATGCCGGGCGCAAGCAGGTCATTGCCGGTCAGGCAATCATCAAGGTCAGGGCGGGTGGCTATGCCCCCGATCTGGACCTGAAATCGGAATAGGCGGGAAATCCCGCCAGGACGACCGGGCGGGGGCAACCCCGCCCTTCTCATCGGCGAGGGGCCTTCCCGCAAGGGTTGGCCTGCCCGCCGCACCAACCAGCCGCTGCCCGGACGCGAAGAACCGGCAGCGGAAAAAGCCGCAGCGTTCGAGGAGGAACATCATGGCACGGGTAGCATTGGTTACGGGGGGTTCGCGCGGGATCGGCGCGGCCATCTCGAAGGCCCTCAAGGCGGCGGGATACAAGGTGGCGGCCAGCTATGCCGGCAATGACGATGCCGCGGCGGCCTTCACGAAGGAAACCGGCATCCCGACCTACAAATGGGATGTCTCGGATTTCGATGCCTGCGCCGCCGGCGTGGCGAAGGTCGAGGCCGAGCTCGGGCCGATCGACGTGCTCGTGAACAATGCCGGCATCACCAAGGACGGCATGTTCCACAAGATGACGAAGGACCAGTGGTATGGCGTCATCAACACCAACCTCAATTCGCTCTTCAACATGACCCGCCCGGTCTGGGAAGGCATGCGCGCCCGCAAGTTCGGCCGCGTGATCTGCATTTCCTCGGTCAATGGCCAGAAGGGCCAGATGGGCCAGGTGAATTATTCCGCCGCCAAGGCCGGCGATATCGGCTTCGTCAAGGCGCTCGCCCAGGAAGGCGCCCGCGCCGGCATCACCGTCAATGCGATCTGCCCCGGCTATATCGCCACCGAGATGGTCCGCGCGATTGATCCGGGCGTGCTGGAAAAGGCCATCCTGCCGCAGATCCCGGTCGGCCGCCTCGGCGAGCCGGAGGAAATCGCCCGCGCGGTGGTGTTCCTCGCGGCGGACGAGGCCGGCTTCATCACCGGCTCCACGCTCTCCGCCAATGGCGGCCAGTTGATGAGCTGAGGCTCACGCTAGGTCAGCAAGAACGGCTTCGTGGTCCTCCACGAAGCTGGTCTTGCCCTTCTGCCCGATCCGGTGGCCTTCCGCCTCGAGGAAGGCCGCCTGCAGGCGGATCCCGCCCGGATATTTCGGGTTGAGCGAGCCGTCCGAACGCAGGGCGCGCCAGAACGGCGTCACCGCCTCGGCGCCAAGTTCCCGCATCTCCATCGCCGCACGCGCGGCAATCCCGATGAAAATCGCCGTCGAGACCGGGCAGGCGATGGTGGTGCCATGCCGCCGTGCCAGGCATTGCCGGATATCGTCGAGCGTGGTCACCCGGCCCGCCGGCACCTGCCGCAGGATCGAATCGACCTCGGCAGGGGTCGAGACGATCATCGACGCGCCGGGCGGGCCCCAATGCCGTGCACCCTCGGGCAGGGCTTCCACCCTTTTCGGCTGCCGGGCCTGCTGCAACTGCGCAATCGCCGATTTCGCCATCTCCGCTCCTCCGGGACTGGTTGATCCGCGGCGAATCCTGCCGCGGACCGCGCCCTTCGGCAACCGGTCAACCGAGCCGCGATTTCTATCTCAGGTTGCTGACTTCGGGCACGCCGAAAACCGCGCAGGCTCGCGCCGCGCGGGTGAGGGAGGAAAGCGGGGTTCCGCCGGCTTCGTCGCCGGTTCGGGAACAGAAGGGGGTGGGCGTGAACCGGCCCGAAAGGCAAGACGGAACCCCGTTCCGGCCAGGGCTGCGAGAATTCGCGGCTTCCCCCGCCGTTTGCCACGGGGGGGAACGGTCCGGATCCGGCCCCGATCCCGCGGCAATGGGCGCATTCTAGGCCCGGTTCGCCACAGCGGGGAAAACCGACGCCTGCCGGTCGGAGCACAACAGGGTAAGTAGCTGATCAGGCGAAGCTTTTTCCTCCGGATCCCGGCAAGGCGTGCGCTGTCGCGAACTTTTCTGTCGCCGCGGGCTTTCCAGCCGACCGCGGCGCGCGTATCTCCTGCCGCCATGACCATGCCTGTACCTGCGGCCCGCCCGACCCTCTCCCTCCCCACTTTTGCCGGCCTCGGCGCCATCCTGCTCTGGGGCCTTCTCGCCCTGTTGACAGCCTCGACCGCCGGCGTGCCGCCCTTCCTGCTGACCGCGCTCACCTTCGCGATCGGCGGCGGGCTCGGCCTCCTCGTCCTGATCCTGCGCGGGCAACTCGGCCGCCTGCGCCAGCCTGCCGGCGCCTGGGCGCTCGGCGTGGGTGGCCTGTTCGGCTATCACGCCGTCTATTTCGCCGCGCTGAAATCCGCGCCGCCAGCCGAGGCGAGCCTCATCGCCTATCTCTGGCCGCTGCTGATCGTGCTCTTCTCGGGCCTGCTGCCGGGCGAGAGACTGGGCCTGCGCCCGGTCCTCGGCGCGATGGCCGGGTTTGCCGGCGTGCTGCTGCTGGCCCTCGCCAAAGGCGGGATTGGCGGCGGCACGGCAATCCCCTGGCTGGGCTACGGCCTCGCCCTCACCTGCGCGTTTCTCTGGGCCGGCTATTCCGTGCTCTCGCGCCGCTTCGCCGAGGTGCCGACCGAAGCCGTGGTCGGCAATTGCCTCGTCACGGCGCTGCTCGCCGCCCTCGCCCATCTCGCGCTCGAACCGGCGGGCCTGCCGCAGGGCGCGGGAACCTGGCTGGCGATCCTCGCGCTCGGGCTCGGCCCGGTCGGCGCGGCGTTCTTCCTCTGGGATATCGGGATGAAGAAGGGCGACATCCGCTTTCTCGGCACCGCCTCCTACGCGGCGCCGGTCATCTCGACCCTCGCGCTCGTGGCGGCAGGCCGGGCGGAAGCCGGCTGGCCGCTTGCCCTCGCCTGCCTGCTCATCGTCGGCGGCGCGGTGATCGCAAGGCCGCGCTGAAGCCTCAGCGCTTGCGACGCCAATAGGCGGCGGAATAGACCGGCACGAAGCCCAGCGAGCCATAGAGGCCCTGCGCCACCTCGTTCTCGCTGGCGACCTGCAGGAACATCCGTTTCGCCCCGGCCTGATGCGCCCAGGCGATGATGCCCGCCACCAGCCGGCGGCCATGGCCTTTGCCGCGCCGCGCCGGATCGACCATCACCGAGCCGAATTCCGCCATGCCGCGATCGACCGAAACCAGCGCATAGCCCACCGGCTCGCCGCCCTCGATCAGCGTCGCGAACCGGGTCGGCACGCGGATATTGCTGACAATGCCCTGCAGGGCCTGCACATCGCGCTTCGCCCCGGTCTGCCAGCGGCAGGCCCCTTCCAGCCAGTCAGGCCCCGGCAGCGTATCGAGCTTGAGGCCAGCGGGAATCTCCCCCGGCAGGGCCTCGCCGATCATGCCGATGGAGCCATCCTCGGCCTGATAGCCATCCTGTTCCAGCATCCGCATCACGGCGGGGCGGACAAGCGGCGAGAGCCGGATCGAGGGCGGCAGCCCGGCCGCATTGTAGAGGCACTCGATGTGCCGTAGGGTCTCGGAATCGAGATTGCTGGCCGGCCTGACGCAGCAGGCCGAATTCGCACGGCCGGAATAGCCCTTCGCGAACCGGCAGAGCCAGTCGCCGACCAGCACGGTCTGGTGGCTTGGCCAGCAATTGATCAGACGTTCCTCGCAGGCCTGTACGTCGCCGAGGCCACCGGACAGGGCCGCGTTCATGCCGCGCCTCCCGGCTTGCGCGGCACGGGGCGCCAGTCCGGCGGGGCCATCTCGAACCCGTCGAAGGTAAAGCCCGGCGCGACAGTGCAGCCGACCAAAGTCCAGGCGCCGAGGGAGGTCGCGCTCTGCCAGTGGCCTTTCGGCACGATGATCTGTGGCCGCTGGCCTGCTTCCAGCGCCGGGCCCAGATGCTGCGCCGCGGCGTCATGGCCGTTCGGGCTGATCGTGATGACCATCGGCGCGCCGGCATAATAGTGCCAGATCTCGGCCGCATCGACGCGGTGCCATTCCGACACCTCGCCCGCCTCGAGCAGGTAATAGATCGCGGTGCCGACCGACCGCCCCGCCGCATCGGCATCGGGGTCGCGGAAGGTCTCGCGGAAATGCCCGCCTTCCGGGTGCGGCTGCAACCCGAGCTGGGCAATGATCGTGCGCGCCGACAGGGAAGCCGTCATGGCCATCGACATGCCCCGCCCCTCAGAACCGGTTCTTGGCTTCGCGCAGGGCGGCGAATTCGGCGAGGTCCTTCGCGCGCACGAACACATTCGTGGCCCGCTCCGCGCCGATTGTCGTCGGCAGCGTGAATTCGCCGGCCGCGCGCTGCGCCTCCACGCGTGCGAGGCGGGCGGCAATGGCCTCGTCATCCGGGGCGATATGGGCGCAGAAACGGGCATTGGACAACGTGTATTCGTGCCCGCAATAGATCCGGGTTTCCTCGGGAAGGGCGGCGATCCGCATCACCGAGGCATGCAGCTTCTCGATGGTCGAGCTCAGCACCCGGCCGCAGCCCATCGCGAACAGGACATCGCCGGCAAAGAACACGCCGTCCCTGGCGAAATGATAGGCGACATGATCCTCGCAATGGCCGGGCACATGCCAGACCGCCGCCTTCAGCGCGCCGACCTCGACCTCGTCCCCCTCGCCGACATAGCGATAGGCCTGCGGCACCGCCTCGCGCGCCAGCACCGGCGCGATCACCATGGCGCCATGCGTGGCGACAAGGGCGGGGATGCCGTCGATATGGTCGGCATGCTGGTGCGTCACGAGGATGAGATCAAGCGTCCAGCCGCGCCGCTTCAGCGCGGCCTCGATCGCCCCCGCATCCGGGGCGTCGATCGCCGCGACCTTGCCCGTGGCGGGATCGCGGATCAGCACGCCGTAATTGTCCGACCGGCACAGAAACAGTTCGATATCCACGCGTCCAATCCCTCATCGACAGGCCCGCCCCGCTCTGGCAATGCTTGAGCGTCGCGGGCGCGCCCTCCCTTATCATAAAACATTCATATCCATGCAACTCGATGTCGTTGACCTGAAATCCTTCTACGGGAGCCCGCTCGGCACGGTGGCGCGGGAGATGATCCTGCGCAAGGTCCGGCAGCGCTGGGAGGATCTCGCCGGGCTGGCCCTGCTCGGACTGGGCTATGCGACACCGTATCTCGACACCCTCCGCGCCGGCACCGAACGCACCATCGCCTTCATGCCCGCGCGCCAGGGGATCATCGCCTGGCCGCCGGGCCAGCTTTCGGCCGTCAGCCTCGTCGAGGGAACCGACCTGCCCCTGCGTGACCAGGTAGTCGACCGCGTCCTGATGATCCACGCGCTGGAAACCTCGGATGATCCCGCCGCCTTGATGGGCGAGATCTGGCGGATCCTCGCCCCGGGCGGCCATGTCATGCTCGTCGTGCCGAATCGCCGCGGCCCCTGGGCCCGGCAGGACACCACGCCCTTCGGCCATGGCCAGCCCTTCTCGAAGCGGCAGGTCACCGAATTGCTGCGCCAGGCCCTGTTCACGCCGACCCATTGGGACGAAGCCCTGTTCGTGCCGCCGATCCCGCGCAGCTTCTTCCTGCGCACGGCTCTGGCCTGGGAGCGACTGGGCGCCAGCCTGCCCCTGCCCTTCGGCGGCGTCTATCTCGTGGAGGCGACCAAGCAGGTCTATCGCCCTGCCCTTTCCGGCAGGGCCGCGCGGGTGCGCGGGCTCCTCCAGCCGATCCTCGTGCCGAGCGGCGGCACAGCGGCGGGCCGGAAAAGCTGAAGGGCAGCCCTACTGGCTGTCACGCTGCCGGGCGAGCCAGAAGATCCCCTGCTCGCCCATCAGGTTCCAGAACCACCATGGCATCTTCACGCCCACCGGCTTGCCGGCGGCATCGAGCGCATCCGCCCGGACGATCCGGGCCTGAAGGGCTTCGGCCAGAGCCACGAAATCGCGGATCGTGCAGAAATGGATGTTCGGCGTGTCGAACCAGCTGTCCGGCAGGTTCTCCGTCACCGGCATGCGGCCGTTGAACATCAGATGGGTGCGGATGCGCCAATGCCCGAAATTCGGGAAGGAGACGATGGCGTTCCGCCCGATCCGGAGCATCTGTTCGAGCACGATCTTCGGGTTGCGCGTCGCCTGGATCGTCTGCGACAGGATCACATAGTCGAAGCAATCATCCGGATAATCGGCGAGGTCGGTATCGGCATCGCCCTGGATCACCGCGAGCCCCTTGGCCACGCAGGCCGCGACACCCTCGCGCGAGATCTCGATGCCGCGCGCATCGACCTGCTTGTGCCGCGCGAGGAAGGCGAGCAACTCGCCATCGCCGCAGCCGACATCCAGCACCCGCGTGCCGGGCCGGACCATCTCGGAAACAAGGCGGTAATCGGAACGCAAGGTCTCAAGGCTCATGTCGCGCCTCCTGGAATGCCGCGCGCGGTGGCCGCAGCGTTGAGGAAGCCGCGTGTCGTCGCGAAGAGATTGGGCTCCTCGAGCAGGAACGCGTCATGGCCCTTGTCGCTCTCGATCTCGACAAAGGAAACCGAGGCACCGGCGGCGTTGAGTGCGTGGACGATTTGCCGGCTGTCTGTCGTCGGGAACAGCCAGTCCGAGGTGAAGGAGACGAGGCAGAACCGCGTCCGCGTGTTGCGGAAGGCGGCGCCGAGCGAGCCGCCATTATCGGCCGCGAGGTCGAAATAATCCATCGCCCGGGTCAGGTAGAGATAGGAATTGGCATCGAACCGCTCGACGAAGGAAATTCCCTGGTGGCGCAGGTAGGATTCCACCTGGAAATCCGCATCGAAGGAGAAGGTCGGCGCCTCGCGGTCCTGAAGCTTGCGGCCGAATTTCCGCTGCAAGGCCGGCTCGGAGAGATAGGTGATATGCGCCGCCATCCGCGCGACGGCGAGGCCCTTGACCGGGCGGGCGCCCTCCTGCTGGTAGCGGCCGCGCCGCCATTCCGGATCGGCCATCACGGCCTGCCGGCCAACTTCGTGGAAGGCGATGTTCTGCGCCGAATGCTTGGCCGCCGAGGCAATCGGCATCGCCGCGAACACGCGGGTAGGGAAGAGCGAGGCCCAGGCCAGCACCTGCATGCCGCCCATCGAGCCTCCGACCACCGCGAGCAGCGTCTCGATGCCGAGATGGTCGATCAGCCGCGCCTGCGCCCGCACCATGTCGGAGATCGTCAACACCGGGAAGCCGGTGGCGAAGGCCTCGCCGGTTTCCGGGTTGGTGGAGGCCGGGCCGGACGAGCCCATGCACCCGCCAATGACATTCGAACAGATGACGAAAAAGCGATCGGTATCGATCGGCTTGCCGGGGCCGACCATGGAAATCCACCAGCCGGCCTTGCCGGTCACGGGGTGGACATTGGCGACATGCTGGTCGCCCGTCAGCGCATGGCAGATCAGGATGGCGTTCGTCCGCTCGGCATTGAGCGTGCCATAGGTCTGGTAGGCGATCTGGACCGGCGCGAGGCTGGCGCCGGATTCAAGCACCAGCGGCTCGTCCGCCCCGAGGCGCAGGACGAGGGAATGCGGTTCATCCGCTTCGTGGTGGCGCTGGTTCATGCGCTGGCTGCCCTGCTCCCGCCGGCCGGAGAATTCGATTTTCCGGACCATTCCTGTTTAAAGGATAATATCGTTCGAATAAACGAACAAGAGGGAAGCGTCTCTCTCCCGCCTCGCCCGCCTGCTTGCCCTGCCGGCAAATGAGGCCTTATGCAACAAGTGAGGTCTTATTCAAGTCCATCGGCCAGCTCACGGCCGGGAAGGGGAGGAAGTTCATGTCCGCTGCCGCGCCGCCGCTCGCCCATCTGCGCCAGGAAATCGACCGGATCGACGCCGTGATCCATGCTGCCCTTGTCGAGCGCGGCGAGATTGTCGGCCAGGTCATCGCGGCGAAGAACGCGGCCGGCGATACCGGCTCGGCCTTCCGCCCGGACCGCGAGGCGGACCTGATGCGCCGCATCGTGCTCAAGGCGCCGGGCCGCTGGCCGGTCGACGCACCGGAAAATATCTGGCGCGTCATCGTCGCCACCTCGACCTTCACCCAGGTGCCCTATCGCGTCCATGCCGATCTCTCGGGCGGCGATGTCGCCATCCGCGAGAGTATGCGCTTCCATTTCGGCTTCACCGTGCCTTTCGTGCCGGCAGAGGATTCCCGCGCCGTCATTGCGGCGGTGGCAGCCTCGCTCGGCGATCTCGGCATGTTCCGGATCGACCAATCCGCCACGCTCGGCGCCTGGTGGAAGGGGCTGGAACACCCCGCCGCGCCGAAGATCATCGCCCGCCTGCCTTTCGCCGAGCGGGCGGACCACCCTGTCGGCCTGCCGGTTTTCGTCATCGCCCGGCCGCAGAAGGAAGGCCTCGCCCGCGAGACGATCCTCGCCTCGGTCCGGGCGGAACGCTGGCGCCAGCCGGCGCTCGAGGCGCTGGCCGCTTTGGGTGCGGAACTCGTTGCCTCGGCCGGCGATGCCAACGGCGCGAATCTTTTGATCGCCCATCCGGCGGAAGTCTCCGCACAAGGATTGACGGATGCGCTGGAAGGGGCGAAATGCGCGCCGTCGCGCTATATCGAGATCGGCTGCCATGCCCGGCGCTTTCGCCTCGGCAGCGGATCGTGATCCGGCGCATCCCTGAAGGAGTGTAGGCCGTGACCGCTGTTCCCAAGCCCCGCGAGAGCATTCTGCAGATCGAGGCCTATGTGCCCGGCAAGAGCAAGGCCCCGGCCGGCGTGAAGCTGCACAAGCTCTCCAGCAACGAGACGCCCCTCGGCCCCAGCCCCCGCGCGATCGAGGCCTTCCGCGCCGCCGGTGCCGGGCTCGAGCTTTACCCCGATGGCAGCGCCGAGAAGCTGCGGCAGGCCATTGCCGGCCGCTATGGCCTCGATGCCGGCCGGATCCTCTGCGGCGCCGGCTCGGACGAGCTGCTCTCGCTCCTCGCCTATGGCTATCTCAACCCCGGCGATGAGGCGATCTATTCCGAATACGGCTTCCTCGTCTACCGGATCGCGACGCTGGCGGCGGGCGCGACTCCCGTGGTGGCGAAGGAAAAGAACCACACGGCCGATGTCGATGCCATCCTCGCCTCGGTGACACCGAAGACGCGGATGATCTTCCTCGCCAATCCGAACAACCCGACCGGCACCTACCTGCCCTTCGACGAGGTGAAGCGCCTGCATGCCGGGCTGCGCGGCGACATCCTGCTCGTGCTCGATGCGGCCTATGCCGAATATGTCCGCCGGAACGATTACGCCTCCGGGCTGGAACTGGTCGCCACCAGCCAGAATGTCGTGATGACGCGGACCTTCTCGAAGATCCACGGCCTCGCCAACCTGCGCATCGGCTGGCTCTATGGCCCGCCGGCCATTGTTGACGTGCTGAACCGCATCCGCGGCCCGTTCAACATGAACGGCCCGGCCATCGCGGCGGGCGTGGCGGCGATGGAGGATACCGCCCACGAGGACAAGGCCGTCGCGCATAACAATCTCTGGCTGGAAAAAATGACCGTCGCGCTCGAAAGCCTCGGCCTCGGCGTGACGCCGTCCGTCGGCAATTTCGTGCTGGTGCATTTCCCGAAGGAAGCCGGCAAGGGCGCGGCCGAGGCCGATGCCTGGCTGACCGAGCGCGGCATCATCCTGCGCCGGATGGATGCCTATGGCCTGCCGGGCTGCCTGCGCCTGACCATCGGCAACGAGGAGGCGAACCGCGCCGTCGTGGCGGCCCTGGCCGGCTTCCTCGGCAAGGACGTCGCGAAAGCCTTGTCATGACGGCTGCGCGGACGAGCCTGCCCTTCGAGCGTGTCGGCATTGTCGGGCTTGGCCTGATCGGCTCTTCGATCGCCCGTGCCCTCCGCAAGTCGGGCAGCGCGCGCGCTATCGTGGCGATCGACCGCGACGAGGCGGTGCAGGCGCGCGTCACCGCGCTGGGCATCGCCGATGCCGTGACAGGCGATGCAGCCGCCGGCGTGGCGGGCTGCGATCTCGTCATCCTCTGCGTGCCGGTCCTCGCCAATGCGGCGATTGCCGAGCTGATCGGCCCGCATCTCGCGCCGGGCGCCATCGTCTCGGATGTCGGTTCGGTGAAGGGCGCCGTGGTGCGCGACATCGCTCCCCATCTCCCGGAAGGCGTGCATTTCGTGCCCGCCCATCCGGTGGCGGGGACGGAGCATTCCGGCCCGGATTCCGGCTTCGCCGAGCTTTTCGCCAACCGCTGGTCGATCCTCACCCCGCCGGCGGGCACCGATCCGGCCGCGATCGAGCGCGTGCATGCGCTCTGGAGCGCCTTCGGCTCGAATGTCGAGATCATGACGCCGGATCACCATGACCTCGTGCTCGCCATCACCTCGCATGTGCCGCATCTCATCGCCTACAACATCGTCGGCACGGCAGCGGATATGGAGGCGGTGACCGAAAGCGAGGTCATCAAGTTCTCGGCCGGCGGCTTCCGTGACTTCACCCGCATTGCCGCCTCGGACCCGACCATGTGGCGGGACGTGTTCCTCACCAACAAGGATGCGGTGCTGGAAATGCTCGGCCGCTTCAATGAGGATCTCGCCGCCCTCCAGCGCATGATCCGCTGGGGTGACGGCGAGGGGCTGCACGCGCTGTTCACCCGCACCCGGGCGATCCGGCGCGGCATCATCGCGTCAGGTCAGGAAACCGCGGCGCCGGATTTCGGCCGCCATGCCGGCCTTTCCGCCCCGAAGGAGCCCGCCGGCTGAGGCCGGCCCCGGCTCAGTAGAGCGGCGCGAGATCGGCGATCGGGAACGGCCCGAACCGCATCCGTCCGCGTTCGAGGCTGAGCGCGATCGGCATGCCCTGCCCGCCGCTCAGCCGCCCGAGCAGCCCGCCCATATCCACGCCGCCGCGCCGCGTCAGCGAGCCGAGCAGCCCGTCCAGCCCGCGCGCGCGGCCCTGCAGGTTGCCTTCCGGCCGCCGGGCCTCGTCGAGGCCGATCTCGCCGGCAAGATCGATCACCGCCGGGCCCTTGGTGGCCTTCAGAACGATCACCCGGGCCTTCTGTCCGCCGAGGCGCCAGGCCTCCAGCACATCCTGGAACCGCGCGCGCGGATCCGGCACCAGGCCCGGCGCCGTCGCCTGGAATTCCATCCGGATCGGATCCTTCGTGCCGGCGAGATGATCGAGCGGGGCGAAGGTCAGGTCCTGCACGAGCGCGACGAGATCGGTCCCGGCCACGTTGCCGGGCGAGCGGCGCATATGCAGGTCGATGCCCTTGGCCAGCGCGCGGATATCGAGTTGCTGCGGCGCGCCGGCGGCAAGAGTGGGGCCGACAATCTCGACCGAAGCCTCGGTGATGCTCTCCGCCCCGGCCCGCAGGCTCGCGCGGGCGGAAGTCCAGCCAATCTCCATCATGCCGGCCTCGCCCTCGCGCGCAACGAACGGCGCCCCGAGAATGGCGATGAAATGCCCGGGCGAGAGGATGCGGGCATGCAGCGAGAGCGAGCCGAGCCGGCCCTCGCGCCGGAGGCCGTCGGGCTCGACGGTGACAAGCCGCGGTTCGACACAGGAGATGACGATCCGGAACGGATAGCCCCCGATCGAACGGTTCGGGCAGACCCATTCGCGCCCGCGCTCGCCCTCGCGGGCGATGAAGGCCTCGGCAATCGCCTCGGCGCGGCTGGCACTGAAGAACCAGATTCCGGTCCAGATCAGGCAAAGGATGGCCAGGCCGATGAAGGGAAGGTAGAGACCCGCACGGAAACGCTTTGATTCCCCGGGCGGGACGTTATGTTCGGCCATGTCTCGATCCTGTTCCGGTAAACCCGTCCTGCTGAACCGTCTGGGCTGGCCAGCCGGATCCACCGCCTGAAATCCGATATCGTGTCGCACGCAAATTCGTCAATCGCCACCGAGATCGCCGGGCAGGACCTCTGGGTCTTCGGCTACGGCTCGCTGATGTGGCGGCCCGGCTTCGCCCATGTGGAACGCATCCCGGCCCTGCTGCGCGGCGCCCATCGCGCGCTCTGCGTCTATTCAACGCGGCATCGCGGCACGGTCGGCGCGCCCGGCCTCGTGCTCGGGCTCGATCATGGCGGCGCCTGCCAGGGCATCGCCTTCCGCGTGCCCGCTGCCGAGGTCGAGGCCACCCATGCCTATCTGACCGAGCGCGAACAGCTCAACAAGGTCTATCGCGAGGCGTTCCGCCCGATCCGCCTCGCCGATGGCCGGCAGGTGAAGGCGCTGGCCTATCTGGTCGACCGGAAGCACCCGCAATATGCGCGCGGGCTCGACCATGCCCGCCTGCTCGAACTCGTCCTGCAGGGCCATGGCCAGTCCGGCTCATGCCGGGATTATGTGCTGAACACCCTCGCCTCGATCGAGGAACTGGGCATCCGCGATCACGCGCTGGACTGGCTCGGCGAGGCCTTGCGGTCGGACCCGCTGGTCGGCGCATAGCCGGCCTCCGCCAGAAGGCGGTTGGTATTGTCCTCGATCGCTGCCTTCAGCCGTTCGAAGAAAACCTCCGGCGGCAGGCCGGCCGGGATCGGCTCGAGATATTCCACGATGATCCGCCGGGGATAATGCAGGAGCGTGTTGCGCGGCCAGGCGAGGCCCGATGTCAGTGCCACGGGCAGGCAGGGCACGTTCAGCTGGGCATACATCCGCGCAACGCCGAACTTGTAGTTCGGCGGCGCGCCGACCTTTGTCCGGGTGCCCTCGGGGAAAATCATGATCTGCGCCCCGCGGGCCACCGCATCGCGCGCATGGGCCTGCATCTTCGCCAGAGCCTGCTGGCGCTGGCCGCGATCGATCGGGATCTGCTTGGCCTTGAGCAGGTGCCAGCCGAAAAGCGGCAGGCGCAGCAGCTCGCGCTTCAGGATGTAGGTGGGATAGGGCACATGCAGCAGCAGGCCCATCGTCTCCCACGCGCTCTGATGCTTGGCCGCGACGATCAGCGAGCCCTTCGGCACCCGCTCGAGGCCGCGGAACTCGAACCGAGCCCCGGTGGTGAGGGCGTGGAGCCAAAGCGCCCCGCGCGCCCAGCCCCGCGCCACCATCATGATCGCTCCGGTCGGAAGGGGCCAGGTGCCGATGGCCACGATGAACCAGAACGCGCAATAGGGGTAGAAGAGCAGGTGGAACAGGACGGAGCGGAAGACGATCAACGGCACGGAGAAACCCCGGATGGGAGGAAGGCGGCAGGCGCGAGCGATCTTCCTGCCCCATTTGCCGGCCCTCCGGCAAGGGATTCGCGTCACGACCGCCCGGGCAGCCCGACGAGGATGCGCGCCCGCGCGGCGGAATACTTGACGAATTCGAGCAGGAGGATGCGCGTCAGGACCGGCTCCTGCCACCAGCGATTGATGCGGGACGCTTCCGGCACGACCGGGTAGACCTGCAACGCCACATACGGCATGGCCGTTGCGAATTCGAGCTGCGCCCGGGGCACATGGTAGCTGGCGGTGACAAGGATCAACGAGGAAAAGCCGTGCCGCTGCACCCAGTCCCGCGTCTCGATGGCATTGCCGTAGGTGTTCCGCGCCCGGAAATCGAGATCGATACAGCAGGCGAACAAGGTGTCCCGGCCCGGCCATTGCCGTTTCAGCGTCTCGGCCCGCGTCTGTGCGTTGACGCCGGAAATGAAGAGCCGCTGCCCGAGCCTTTTCTCCAGAAGGTCGAGCCCGTCGAGGATACGGTCGGCGCCGCCGGTCAGCACGACGATTCCCTCCGCCGGGCGCAGGGCCACCGGCTCGCGCCGGTCGAGCCTTGCCGCGAACAGGATCGTGCCGAGAACGAGGAAGGCTGCGCCGAGAAGCGCAAGGCGGAAGGTCCAGCGGGCCAGCCCGGCCAGAAGGCGCCAGGGCGCTTCCGGACCGGGGGCCTTCATTCCTGCCCCTCGAGCGTGCGGTAGACCGTGACCCGCGAGACAATCGCCGTGACCGCCGAAACGATGAGCCCGATCAGCAGCACCGAGACATAGCCGCCCATCGGCAGGCTGAACCGGCCGAACAAGGCCTCCACCTGCTCCGCCCCCGGTGTCGAGGCGAAGCGTTCGGACGAGAGCGAGATGAAGAGGTAGAACAGCACGGCGAGGAAGCCGCCGGCCAGCCCGCCCCGGAGCCCGAGGCGCAGGAAATGGCGCTGGAACTCCCGGGCGATATAGCGGTCCTCGGCGCCGACCAGATGCAGGACATCGATGATATGCGCCGTGCCGGCCATGGCGCCGCGCGTGGCGAAGGCCACGGCGAGCCCCGTCGCGACCAGCACCAAAGCGAGGATGACGAGCCCGATCACCACAAGCGAATCCGCCATCAGCTTGAGCCGGCCGAGCCAGAGCCGGTGATCGTCGAGCCCCGCATTCGGCACCCGCTCCGCCAACGCCGTCTTGAGCGCCGCGAAATCCGGTGTCGCCCCCGAGGCGAGCTTCAGCACAACCAACCGCGGCACCGGCAGTTCGGACAGGTCAAGCCCGGCGCCGAGCCAGGGTTCGAGCAGCTTTTCCGCCTCGCTCCGCGCGAAGATCCGCACCGCCTCGATGCCCCGGGTCCGACGGGCGATCTCGGCCGCCTCGCGCAGGTCGGCTTCGATATCGCGCCCGGGCAAGGGCCGGACCTGCACGGTCACCTCGCGCGAAAGGTCATTCGACCAGCCGCGCGAGGCATCGGCAATGAGATGCACGGCGCCGGCAGTGACCCCGGCGAGGAAGGTCATGATGACGATGACCAGCACCAAAGCCCGCCCGGCAATGGAGCGGGCCGGCAGGACGGGCGACAGCGCCTCGCCCCGGCCCGGCGCGCTGAACAGGGCGCCAGCCTGCCGGCGCACCACGTCCAGTGCCCGCCCGAAACCCGGCCTCGGAGCCTCTCCTGCCTGGATGTCCGGTTCGGCGCTCATCGCTCAATCATAGATGTGCAGGTGCCCCTCGGCGAGGACCATTCGCCGCGCATCCACCAGATCCATCAACTGCAGGTCATGCGTGGCGAGCACGATGGCGGTGCCGGTGCGGTTCAGTTCGATGAACAGGCGCAGCAGCCGGCGCGCCAGCGAGGGATCGACATTCCCGGTCGGCTCGTCCGCCAGCAGCATCTGCGGCTGCACGATCAGCGCCCGGGCAATCGCCGCGCGCTGCTTCTCCCCACCCGACAGGATGACCGGCGGCACATGCATCCGGTCACCGAGGCCGACCCATTTCAGAAGCTCGATCACTTCCGCCCGGTAGCTTGCCTCCTCGCGCCCCTGCACGACGAGCGGCAAGGCCACGTTCTCGTAGGTCGTCAGATGGTCGAGCAGGCGGAAATCCTGGAAGACGATGCCGATCCGCCGGCGCAGCCGGGCAAGCTCGGCCTTGTCGATCGCATTGACGGCATTGCCGAAAAGCGTCACCCGGCCGCGCGTCGGCTTCAATGTCTGCAGGATGAGCTTGAGCAGCGTCGTCTTGCCGGCGCCGGAGGGGCCCGTCAGGAACTGGAAGGAATGGGAGGGAATGGAAAACGACAGGTCGCGCAGGATTTCCGGCCCGATCCCGTAGCGCAGGCCGACATTCTCGAATCGCACAAGCTCCAGCGATTCGGAGGAATCCCCTGGATTTTGCGCCGGATTCGGCCCGGAATCGATGTTCTGGACCACGGTTTTACCTGCCCTTAACGCTCATCAGCGAGGAATAGCAGGGGGGAGCACATCCCGTGAACCCCCCAGTTCATGCGCGAGCCTCACAATCCCATGGCGTTGATCCGCTGTCCCCAATGCGACACCCTCCATGATCTGGAAGGCTCGTTCTTCGCCAAGGGCCCCCGCAAGGTCCGTTGTGCCGAATGCCGCCTTGTCTGGGAAGCCACGGATCCGGATTCGCCGGAGAAGCGCACGATCATTCCGTCGCTCGATCTGAAAATCAATCCGCCGGAAATCCGGGCTGCCGCAGCGAAAGCCGAATCTGAACCGGAAGCCGCGCCGGCACTCGACCAGGCCGCCATCGACGCCATGGATTTCGGGCTTCCTGCCGAAAGCCCGGCCGAGGAACGCGCGATCTCGCCCGAGGAACTCGAGGCGCTCTTCGCGGAAGAGGCCAGCCCGGCCCCGGCGGCGCAGAAGGCGGCAGACGCGCTCTCCGCAGCCGCGAAGGAACCGCCCGCCGGGTTCGACGAGCCGATCCGCGTGCCCCAGGAAATGGTTGACCGGCTCGCGCCTGCCGAAGCGCCGGAAGCGGGCCCGGAGGACGAGCCGGATCGCCGGGCCAACCGGCGCAACCGCCGCCTCGCCGCGGCCGATGCCCATCATCGCCATGAAGCGAAGGCGGCGGGCCGCACCTCCCTGACCGGCATCGTGCTGGCCGCAGGCATCGGCTCGCTCGCCATGCTGGGCATCCTCCGGCACGAGACCGTGCGTCTTTTCCCGCAGACGGCGCCGCTCTTCGCGGCGATCGGCCTCGGCGTGAAGCAGCACCAGCTCGATATCGACAATGTCCGCTCGCGCCTCTCGCGCGAAAACGGGCTGGAGACGCTGGAAGTCACCGGCACCATCGCCAACCTGTCGAAATCCGTGCAGAAGATCCCGGTCATGCGGCTCTCGATCCGCTCGACCAGCGGCCAGGAGATCTATGTCTGGACCGCCACGGCCGACCAGCCCGAACTCGCGCCCGGCGAATCGACCACCTTCCGCCGGCGGCTGGCCAGCCCGCCCGCCGATTCGCATTCGGTGATGGTGCGTTTTGTCGCGAAAGACGATATCGTCGCCGCAATCCGCTGAATCCCGGCGGCACGCATTCTCATAACCGAGGTCTTCTTGTCCGCGACTCCCCTTTCTCCCGGCACCGTGCTGGCCGGTGACGACGACCATGTGATCCATGTCCTGTTCGACGAGGCCGCCATCAGCCAGCGGATCGAGGCGCTTGCTGCCGAGATCCGGGATGCGGAGCCCCGCGAATTGCTGGTCATCGCCATCCTGCGCGGTTCCTTCATCTTCGCGGCCGATCTCGTCCGCGCGCTGCATCGGGTCGGCATGGCGCCGAGCGTGGAATTCATGCAGCTCGCGAGCTACCATTCCGGCATGGCCTCGTCGGGCCAGGTCACGATCATCAAGGATATCGACAACCAGGTCACCGACCGCGACGTGCTGCTGATCGACGATATCCTCGAATCCGGCCGCACCCTCGCTTTCGCCAAGGATCTCCTGTCCGCGCGCGGCGCCCGCCGGGTCATGGCGGCGGTGCTGATCGAGAAGCCGGTGCCGCGTGCCGTGCAGTTCAAGGCCGATTTCGTCGGCTTCGAGGCGCCGGACAAGTTCCTTGTCGGCTACGGCATGGATGTGGCCCACAAGTTCCGCGAATTGCCGTTTGTCGGCATGGTCGAGCCCCGCAACTGACCGGAGGAGATGCCATGGCCCGGATCCTGCTGGTCGATGATGAACCTTCCGTCCGGGCGCCGCTCGTCCGGGCGCTGCAGCTTGACGGGCATCACGTGGCCGAAGCCTCGGATGGCGCGGATGCGCTGGACAAGCTTGCCCATGCCGATATCGGCTTCGACCTGATGATCTCCGATATCCGTATGCCGGTGATGGATGGCATCGCCCTGACGCTCAGCGTCGCGGCCGAGCGCCCCGGCTTTCCCGTCGTTCTGATGACCGGCTATGCCGAGCAGCGCGAGCGCGCCCGGGAACTGGAAGGGCTGGTCGAGGACGTGCTGACCAAGCCCTTCCCGCTGGCTGAATTCCGCGCCGCCATCCGCAATGTGCTGGAACGGCGCGGCCTCGCCGGCTGATTACGCGCCTGGGTTGAGGATCACGATGGCCGCATTCAGCGCAGCGGCGAAAGCCACCCAGGCGAGATAGGGGTAGAGCGCGAAGGCGGAAGCCCGGTCCAGCGGCTTGAAGAGGCGGACCGTCACGGCGATCGACACGAAGAGCAGGCTCACCGCCACCAGCCCAAGCACCGGCGAACGCTGGCCGAAAAACGCCCAGGACCAGCCGACATTGAAGACCAGCTGGACGAGGAAGGCAGCAATCGCCTTGCCCTTCGGCCCCTGCTCCGGCCGCGCGCGGAGGATGCGCCAGAAGGCCATGGCCATCAGCGCGAAAAGGAAGGTCCAGGCAATCGGGAAGGCGATGTTGGGCGGCGTGAAGAACGGCTTCACCAGCTGCGGATACCAGCTGATCAGCGCCCCGGCGGTGAGGTAGGAGCCAAGCATGCTGGCCATCACCGGCGGAACAAGTGCCACCGGCAGCAGCAGGGCAGAGCGGGCACTCAGCGCCGGATGGAGATGCGGATCGCGCATGGAAAGCCTTTCGCGGGAGGGATGCCTCGCGGCTTTACCCTACCGGCGCGTGGCAAGGAAGACACCAAACGCCGCAACCGCCATGAACACCACCTGCATCGGCGTCAGCGTCTCGCCGAACATCGCATAGGCCTGCAGGGCCGCTGTCGGCGGGATGAGATAGATCAGCGCCGCGACGCGGCTGACCGCGCCCCGCCGGATCATCAGCAGCATCAGCCCGATCGCGCCGATCGACAGCACGACAACCGACCAGGCCATCGCTGCCCAGGTTTCGAGACGCATCTCGAAGCGCATCGGCTCGAGCAGGATCGCGAAAGGCAGGATGGCGAGGCAGGCCCCGATATATTGCAGCACCGTGGTGGTGCGCAGATCGCCCGAGGCGACGAAATGCTTCTGGTAGTAGGTGCCGGCCGTGACCGCGACCATGGAGCCGACATTGATCGCCACGGCGAGGCCGAGCCCGGAAAGGCCGGCCGCTGACACCCCGCCGAGCTTGGGCGCAATCACGCCCAGCACGCCCGCGAAGCCGACCACGATGCCCGCGACGTTGATCGGCAGCAGTTTCTCACCCATCGTCCGGGCGAGCGCTGCCGTCAGCAGCGGTTGCACGGCCGCGATCAGCGCCGAGACGCCTGCCGGCAGGCCCTGGCTGATCGCCCACCACACGCCGCCGAGATAGACGGCATGCAGCAGCACGCCGCTGATGGCGGCATGCACCCTCGTCCGCCGGTCCGGGGGCCAGGGCGCGCCTGTCGCCCAGGCCAGCAACGCAATAACGGCAGCCGCCAGCGCGAAGCGGATCGCGAGAAACGTGAGCGGGTCGGCAAAGGGCGCGGCGTATTTCGCGACGATCCAGCCGGTCGACCAGATCACGACGAACAAGGCCGGTGCGAGCACCAGAAGGAACATGGGCATTCCGGGCTGGCCCTGGGCCAGACGAGAGAGGACGCGAGTTGCGCCCTCTCTAATTTAGTTGGCCCCGGAAGACCATGCCTCTCCGTGCAGATCGGATTCGCATCAGTTGAGGCGAACCCCCTTGGGCGGCGGTTCCACCGTGCCGAGCAGCGAATCGCCGATCACCAGCCCGGCCGGGCTGGCGGTGACGGAGACGTGCTCGCCGTCGCGGATCGATCCGGCCAGCAGCATCCGCGCCAGCGGATCCTGCAGGCTCTTCTGGATAACGCGCTTGAGCGGCCGCGCCCCGTAGGCCGGGTCGTAGCCCTTCGCGGCCAGCCATTCGCGCGCCTCTGGCGCCAGCGTGATCTCGATCTTCCGTTCGTCCAGCAGCTTGCGCAGCCGGGCGAGCTGGATATCGACAATCGCCGCCATATCCGCCCGCTTGAGGCGCTCGAACAGCACGATCTCGTCGATCCGGTTGAGGAATTCCGGCCGGAAATGCGCGCGCACCATCGCCATCACATCCGCTCTCGCCTCCTCGACCCCCTGGTCCTCGCCGAGGCTGACCAGGAATTCCGCACCGAGATTGGACGTCATGATGATCAGGGTGTTGCGGAAATCGACCGTCCGGCCCTGCCCGTCGGTCAGACGGCCATCATCGAGCACCTGGAGCAGCACGTTGAAGACATCCGCATGCGCCTTCTCGACCTCGTCGAACAGCACGACCTGATAGGGCCGGCGCCGCACCGCCTCGGTCAGCACGCCGCCTTCCTCGTAGCCGACATAGCCCGGGGGCGCACCGATGAGCCGGGCCACGGAATGCTTTTCCATGAACTCGCTCATGTCGATCCGTACCAGCGCCTGGTCATCGTCGAACAGGAAGGCGGCGAGCGCCTTGGTCAGCTCGGTCTTGCCCACGCCGGTCGGGCCGAGGAACATGAACGAGCCGATCGGCCGGTTCGGATCCTGCAGCCCGGCCCGCGCCCGGCGCACCGCCGTCGAGACGGCCTCCACCGCCTCCGCCTGCCCGACCACGCGGCGGCCCAGTTCGACCTCCATGCGGAGCAGCTTGTCCTTCTCGCCTTCGAGCATCCTGTCGACGGGAATGCCCGTCCAGCGCGAGACAACCTGCGCCACCATGTCCGGCGTGACCTGCTCGGAAACCAGCGCGCCTTCCTGCTGCGCACCGGCCGCCTCGAGCGCCGCGAGCTTCTTCTCCAGCGCCGGGATGATGCCATAGGCCAGCTCGCCCGCGCGCTGGAACTCGCCCTGCCTTTGCGCCTGATCAAGGCTGATCCGGGCCTGCTCGAGCTCGCTCTTGAGTTTCTGCGCCTCGCCGAGCTTGTCCTTCTCGGCCTTCCAGGCCGTGGTCAGCGCGGTGGATTTTTCCTCGAGATCGGCCAGTTCCTGTTCCAGCTTGCCCAGCCGGTCCTTCGAGGCGGCATCGGTCTCGCGGCGCAGGGCCTCCTGCTCGATCCTGAGGCGGATGATCTCGCGATCGATCGAATCGAGTTCCTCCGGTTTCGAATCCACCTGCATGCGCAGCCGGGCCGAGGCCTCGTCGACAAGGTCGATCGCCTTGTCCGGCAGGAACCGGTCGGTGATGTAGCGGTTCGACAGCGTCGCCGCCGCGACCAGCGCCGAATCGGTGATCCGCACGCCGTGATGCAGCTCGTATTTCTCCTTCAGTCCGCGCAGGATCGAGATTGCATCCTCGACCGTCGGCTCGGAGACGAAGACCGGCTGGAAGCGCCGGGCCAAAGCCGCATCCTTCTCGACATGCTTGCGGTATTCGTCGAGCGTCGTCGCGCCGACGCAATGCAGCTCGCCGCGCGCCAGAGCCGGCTTGAGCAGGTTGGAGGCATCCATGGCCCCGTCCGCCTTGCCGGCGCCGACCAGCGTATGCATCTCGTCGATGAAGAGGATCACACCGCCATCGGCCGCCTGCACTTCCTGCAGCACGCCCTTCAGCCGTTCCTCGAACTCGCCGCGATATTTCGCCCCGGCGATCAGCGACCCCATGTCGAGCGCCATCAACGCCTTGTCCTTGAGGCTTTCCGGCACGTCGCCATTGACGATGCGAAGGGCGAGGCCTTCGACAATCGCCGTCTTGCCGACGCCCGGCTCGCCGATCAGCACCGGGTTGTTCTTGGTCCGCCGCGACAGGACCTGGATCGTCCGGCGGATTTCCTCGTCGCGGCCGATCACCGGGTCAAGCTTGCCCTCGCGGGCCGCCTCAGTGAGATCGCGGGCGAATTTCTTCAGCGAATCATAGGCGTTCTCGGCCGTCGCCGTATCGGCGGTGCGCCCCTTGCGGATCGCCTCGATGGCCATGTTCAGGCCTTGCGGCGTCACACCGCCGGCCGCCAGTGCCTTGCCGGCCGGGTTGTCCTTCTCGATCGCCAGCGCCAGCAGCAGCCGCTCGACCGTGACGTAACTGTCCTTGGCCTTCTCCGCGGCCTTTTCGGCCGCCTCGAACACGCGTGCCAGCTGCGGTGTCAGATAGAGGCCGGAGCCGCCCTCGACCTTCGGCACCTTGGCGAGAGCTGCCTCGACGGCGCGCCGCACCTCGGACGAACGGCCGCCGGCGCGGTCGATCAGCCCGGCGGCTGCGCCCTGCTCGTCATCGAGCAGCGCTTTGAGCAGATGCTCGGGCGCGAATTGCTGGTGGCCCTCGCGGAGGGCGATGGTCTGGGCCGCCTGCAGGAATCCGCGGGCCCGCTCGGTGTATTTCTCGGTATTCATGGCTCTTCCCTGACATGAGGCGAAGGGGCAGACCGGGCAGGCCCGGCCGTGGTTCGGCCCCACTTCGTGGCGACCTTGACGGGAATGTAGGTGTTGCCCTAGCGCAACAAAAGGGGGCAGATCAAAGAACCCGCCCGCAAATGAAAGAACCCGCCCGAAGGAGATGTGAAAATGCGGATTGCCGCGCTCTACCGCCACCCGGTCAAGGGGCTCAGCCCGGAGCCGCTCGACGAGGCGAAGCTGGAACCCGGCGCCCATTTCCCGGAAGACCGGATCCTCGCGCTCGAGAATGGCCCCTCGGGCTTTGACCCTGCGGCAGCCGAACACCTGCCGAAAATGCGCTTCCTGATGCTGATGCGGCAGGAGCGGCTGGCCCGGCTGGAAACCCGCTTCGATTCCGCCAGCCGTCGGCTGACGATCCGGCAGGGTGGATCCGTCGTGGCGGAAGGCATGGTCGACAGCCCCGAAGGCCGCGCCGCGATCGAACGTTTCTTCGAGACCTTCTGCGCGGAGGAAAAACGCGGCCCCATCCGGCTGCTGGTGGCGCCGCCGGGCTTCCGCTTCATGGATTCGCGGTCGGGCTTTGTCTCGATCCTCAACGCGGCAACGATTGCGGAGATCGGCACGGCGCTCGGCCGTGATGCGCTCGATCCGCGCCGCTTCCGCGGCAATATCCTGCTGGAGGGCCTGCCTGCCTTCGCCGAGAATGACTGGTCCGGCCGAATCCTGCGGATCGGCACGGCGGAGCTGGAAATTCTGAAACGGATCGATCGCTGCGCCGCGACCGATGTGGACCCGCGCCTCGGCCGGCGCGACACGCGCATCGTCGAGACGCTGGAGCGCCTCTACGGCCATCATGATTGCGGTGTCTATGCTCGCATCCGGACGGGCGGAACGCTCCGTCCGGGAGATGCCGCGACGCTTGCCGATCAGTCCTGATCGACGGTCGGCGTCTCGGCTTCGAACGCCTCGTCACCACCCTCGCGCCCCGCACGGGGGCGCCGGCGACGGCGGGCCCGGAAAGTGCCGCGCATGTCCTCGCTGCCCCCCTCGCCTTCGGCAGCCGGAGCGGCACCGCCTTCGGGCGCTTCGATCGGGATGGCGCGCGTCGGCGCGGTCAGGAAGGCCGGAAGCACCGGCTGTTCCGCGCCTTCGAGATCGGCCTGCGGCCGGCGCGGGCGATTCGGGTCGAACCGCTCGCGGTTGCGGTCCCGATCGCGATCGCCACCCTGCCGGAACGGGCGCTCCTGGTTCCGGTCCGGGCGGGGATTGCGGAACTGGCGGTCATTGCGGTTGTTCTGGCGCGGTTCGCTCTGGCCCTGCGGCGCATCGTCGCCCTCGCCGGCATCCATGCCCTCGCCGCCCTCGCCGGGGCCGCGCTCCTGGCCGAAGCCGGGCTGGCCGCCCTGCTGCGGGTTGGTCTGCTGGATCGAGCGGAAGGTGAAACGGTCCGACGCCGTATCGAAATCGTCGTCATCATCATCGCGGTCATCGGCCGTGCCATTCTGCTGCGCGATCTGCGCCTGATGAGCCGCCGCGATGATGCGGTAATAATGCTCGGCATGCTGGAGATAGTTCTCCGCCATGACCGGATCGCCGGACACATGCGCATCGCGGGCAAGCTGGGTGTATTTCTCGGTGATGTGCTGCGCGGTGCCGCGCACCTTCACGTCCGGCCCGTTCGATTCATACGAACGCGTCAACGGGTTGGGGCCACGACGATTGCGGCCGCGCATGCGCTTGTTCTGTCCTGGTCTCATGAGTGTCTCAGCTGCAAAACCGGATAAACCCGGTGCTCCCCCGGCCCAAATGGGGCCATGCCCCGTGCCACCGGCCAGAAACGACGCTCGCACCGTTTCGCCGGAATTGCGATCCCGCCTCAAGATCCCTGCCTTGGCAGATCTGGATGTCGGAAAGAATGGCTCTGTGTTCGACCCGCGCGCTCAAAGGGTCGGAACAACCTCGCGCAACTCATCGCTTTCCATCCCCTTAGCGCGCAGGGGCCCGTAACGCAAGCGCTACAAGGATGCCGGCGGGTTCAATCGCGTTCTTTTTCGCGGTCGGGCTGCCGGCCGGCGACGACCCGGGCGATTCCCGCAAGGTCCGCATGCAGGGAAACCGCGAGGAAACCGGCACGGCGCATCCCCTCGGCAACCGCCGGCGCCTGCCCGGCCCCGACCTCGACGGCCAGCAGCCCGCCTGGCTTCAGCCGGGCCGGGGCTTCGGCCAGGATCCGCCGGTAGAAGTCGAGCCCGTCCGTGCCGCCATCCAGCGCCAGCACCGGGTCATGCCGCCGCACTTCCGGGTCGAGCCCGGCGAGATCGCCAGTGGGGATGTAGGGCGGGTTGGAGACGATGATATCGACCTGCTGCTCCAGCCCCGCCATCAGGTCACCGGGACGGAACCCGGCCCGTCCGTCAAGGCCGAGGGCTGCAGCATTGAGGCGGGCGGCTGCAACGGCCTCGGCCGCGATGTCGATGCCGAGGCCCGTCGCCTGCGGCAACTGGCTGAGCAACGCCAGCAGGATGGCCCCCGTACCGGTGCCGAGATCGAGCAGGCGGAGTGGTTCGCTGCGCCGCCCGTGGGCATCGAGCCAGGCCAGCACGGCATCGACCAGCGTTTCGGTGTCGCCGCGCGGATCCAGCGTCGCCGGGTTCAGCCGGAATTCCAGCCCGTAGAATTCCCGGCGGCCGAGAATGCGGGACAGCGGCATGCGGTCGAGCCGTGCGGCGAGGAACCGCGCGATCGCGGGCCCCGCTTCGCCGACCGGCGTTTCCGGCCGCGCCAGCAGACTCGTAAGCCCGAGGCCGGTTGCGGCCGCCAGCAGCAGCCGCGCCTCGCGCCGGGGCTCGTCGATCCCTGCCTCGGCCAGCTGCGCCTCGATCCGCGCCTGCGCCGCCGACAGCGACAGCCCGGGCGGGAAAGCGCCGCTCATTCGTCTTCGCCGGCCAGCAGCCGCGCCTGATGGTCGGTGATCAACGCTGCGATCAGCTCGTCCAGCGCGCCACCCTCGATCACCGCCTCGAGCTTGTACAAGGTGAGGTTGATGCGGTGATCCGTCACGCGCCCCTGCGGGAAATTGTAGGTCCGGATCCGCTCCGACCGGTCGCCCGAGCCGAGCTGCGCCTTGCGGTCGGCGGCCCGGGCGGCATCGAGCCGCTGCCGCTCGAGATCGAAGAGCCGCGTCCTGAGGATCGACATGGCCCGCGCCCGGTTCTTGTGCTGCGAGCGCTCGTCCTGCACCACCACGGCCACGCCGCTCGGGATATGCGTGATGCGCACGGCCGATTCGGTCTTGTTGACATGCTGGCCGCCCGCACCGCCGGCCCGCATCGTATCGATGCGCAGGTCGGCCTCGTTGATCGCCACATCGACCTCCTCGGCCAGCGGCAGCACGGCCACCGTGGCGGCAGAGGTATGGATGCGGCCCGAGGCCTCGGTGTTCGGCACGCGCTGGACGCGATGCACGCCGGATTCGAATTTCAGCCGGGCATAGGCAGCCTCGCCATGGATTTCGGCGATGACTTCCTTGTAGCCACCGGCGGTTCCCTCGCTCTCGGAGGAAATCTCGACCTTCCAGCCGCGCAGTTCGGCATAGCGCGCATACATCCGGAAGAGATCCCCCGCGAAAAGCGCGGCCTCGTCACCCCCCGTGCCGGCCCGCACTTCGAGGATCACGCTCTTCTCGTCGGCCATGTCCCGCGGGAGCAGCGCGATGCGGATCTCCTGTGCCAGCCGGTCGCGCTTTTCCTCGAGTTCCGTCTTTTCCTCCAGAGCCAGCGCGCGCATCGCCTCGTCGAGGCTGCCATCCTCCAGCATCACGCGGGCATCGGCGAGTTCTTGCACGGTCTGGCGATAGGCGCCGATCGCCTCGACCACCGGGCCGAGCTGCGAGGCCTCCCGGCTGAGCGGAATGATCTGTGCCGGCCCGGACGCCGTTTCAAGATCGCGCTGGACCTGGCCATGCCGCGACAGAATCGCGTCGAGCTTGTCCTCGGGAAGGATGATCTCGGCCATGTCGGGCTAGAAGGAGAGATCGTGCGCGGCGGCGAATTCGCCGAGTTCGGCCCTGAGATTCCGCGCGCGGTCGGGCGAATCGAGGCGTTCCTGGACGAAGCGCTCGACGGCACCGAGATCGACGGCCCGGACCAGCGCCTTGATCGGCCCGACATTCGACGGCGACATCGAGAAGGAGCGGAATCCGAGGCCCAGCAGGGCCAGGGCTTCCAGCGGCTTGCCCGCCATCTCGCCGCAGATGCTCGCCTTCTTGCCCGACCGGCTTGCCGCTTCGGCCACCCGGCGCAGCGGGCGGAGGAAGGAGGGGTGGAGCGCGTCGAACCGGCTGGCGACCAGCGCATTCTCACGGTCCACCGCGAACATGAACTGCATCAGGTCATTCGTGCCGACCGACACGAAATCCACCCGCTCGAAAACCTGGTCGAGATCGAAGAGCAGCGAAGGCACTTCCAGCATCACGCCGAGCTGGACTTGCCTGGGCTGGCTGCGGTTGAGGCGGCGGAGGCGCTCGCGCTCGCGCGCCAGCATGGCCTGCGCCATGTCGAATTCCTCCAGCGTCGCCACCATCGGCAGCATGATGCGGAGGTCGCGGTCCTGCGCGGCCCCCAGCAGGGCACGGAGCTGCGTGCGCAGCAGCGCCGGCCGGTCGAGCCCGATCCGGACCGCGCGCCAGCCGAGCGCGGGATTCTCCTCGTCGACCTTGCGCAGGTAGGGCAGCACCTTGTCGCCGCCAATATCGAGCGTGCGGAAGGTGACGGGGCGCTTGCCGGCTATGTCGATGATCGTCCGGTAAAGCGCCTCCTGGGCCTGCGCCCGCGGCAGCGACGGCGCCACCATGAAGAGGATCTCGGTCCGGAACAGGCCGACACCGACCGCGCCTGTATCATCGAGATTCGGCAGGTCGACCAGCAGGCCGGCATTCATCTGCAGCTCGATCGGCTGCCCGTCCTTGGAGACGGCCGGCTTGTCGCGCAGGGCGCGGTATTGTTCCTGCCGGCGGGCCCGGAGCCGCGCCTTCTCGGCATAGGCCGCCTCGATATCCGGTTGCGGCCGGACCTGGATCTCGCCTGTCGTCCCGTCGATGATGATGGCATCGCCCTGTTCGACCAGCCCGATAATCCCCTCCGCCTTGCCTACCGTGGGAATTCCGAGCGCCCGCGCGACGATGGCGACGTGGCTGGTCGCACCGCCCTCCTCGAGGATCAGCCCGCGCAGGCGCAGGCGCTGGTATTCCAGCAGGGCTGCCGGCCCCATGGCCCGGGCGACGAGGATGGCGTTTTCCGGCAGGTTCTCGGCTGCCAGCGTGAAGGCCGCGCCAGTAAGCTGGTGCAGCAGGCGGTTGGCGAGATCGTCGAGATCATGCAGCCGCTCGCGCAGGTAAGGGTCGGTCTGGCGCAGCAGCCGCGCCCGCACATCCGATTGCACCCGCTCGACGGCCGCCTCGGCGGTCAGCCCGGTATGGATGGCCTCCTGCAGCCGGCGGATCCAGCCGCGATCCTGCGCGAACATGCGGAAGGTCTCCAGCACGTCGCGATGTTCGCCGGCATGGCTGAGCCCGCCGGAATCCATCAGGTCGTCGATCGAGGCCCGGAGCAGTTCGAGCGCATTCTGCAGGCGCTTGAGTTCGTGGTCAGGGTCGTCCGCGACGAGATTCTTGATCTCGACCCGCGGCTCGTGCAGCACGACATGGCCGAGGCCGACACCCTCGGCGATCGGCTGCGCCATCAGCGCCAGCGACCGGCGGACCACCGTGCCGCCGCTGCCCGGCCGCGCGAGCGATTCGAGCTCGCCGCCGGCGATCATCTCGGCCAGCACCATCGCCGTGGTCTGGAGCGCCTCGATCTCCTCCTCGGAATAGACCCGCGCCGCACGGTTCTGCACGACCAGCACGCCAAGGGCATTGCCGCCGCGCAGGATCGGGACGCCGAGGAAGGAGGCGTAGATCTCCTCGCCCGTTTCCGGCTTGTAGGAGAAGGCCGGGTGGCTCTGCGCATCGGAAAGCGCGAGCGGCTGCGCCTCGCGGGCGATCAGGCCGACAAGGCCCTCGTCCAGCCGCATCGTGGTGAGATGGACCGCCTCGCGGTTGAGGCCCTCGGTGGCATAAAGCTCGAGCGTATTGTCGGCGCGGGCGACATAGACCGAGCAGACCTCGGCCACCATGTTGTTGGCGATCAGGACGACGATGCGGTCAAGCCGGGCCTGGGCGTTCGCCGGCTCGCTCATGACCTCGCGCAGGCGCCGCAGCAGCACGCGGGGACCGACGAGCGTGCCTCGCATCAACCGTTATCCTTATGCTCGAGCCTGACGGGGGAACCCGGAATCCGAACCATTCCCTTTCCCTGCTACAATGCCGCAGGGCCAGAGCGCAAGTCATGCCTTTCCTGCGTGGGAAAAGCCACAAAGCCGGCCTTTCCCGCCGCGTTCAGGCGGCATCCAGCCCGTAGAGCGAATGCAGCGTGCGCACGGCCAGCTCGGTATAGGCCACGTCGATCAGCACCGAGAACTTGATCTCGCTGGTCGTGATCGCGCGGATATTGATGCCGCGCTCGGCCAGCGCCTTGAAGGCCTTGGCAGCAACGCCCGCATGGCTGCGCATGCCGACGCCGATCGCGGAGATCTTCGCGACTTCCTGCGCGCTCTGGACCAGCTTGTAGCCGATCTCGGCCTTGCGCTTCTCGATCACATCCATCGCCCGGGCATAATCGGCCGAGGGCACCGTGAAGGTGATATCGGTCGTCGCACCGTCGGCCGAGACATTCTGGACGATCATGTCGACCACGATCGAGGCCGCAGCCAGCGGCTCGAAAACCGCAGCGGCGACGCCCGGCTTGTCCGCCACCTCGCGCAGCGTGATCTGTGCTTCATCCTTCGAATAGGCGATACCCGTGACGACAGGCTGTTCCATGATGTCTTCCTCGGCGCAGATCAGGGTGCCCGGCATCGGCTGGGCGGGATTGTCGAAGCTCGACCGGACGAAAGTCCGGACATTATGCACCATCGCCAGCTCGACCGAGCGAACCTGCAGGACCTTGGCCCCGAGCGAGGCCATTTCCAGCATTTCCTCGAAGGCCACGCGGTCCAGCCGGCGGGCCTTGCTGACGATGCGCGGATCTGTGGTGTAGACACCGTCCACGTCGGTGTAGATGTCGCAGCGCTCGGCCTGCAGGGCCGCCGCCAGCGCGACGGCACTGGTATCCGAACCGCCACGGCCGAGCGTCGTCAGGCGGCCTGACGGGGCATGGATGCCCTGGAACCCGGCCACCACGGCAACCTCGCGGTCGCGGGCGAAGGAGTCCAGCATCCGCGTCCCGTCAATGGCCTTGATCCGGGCCGAACCATGCGCATCGTCGGTCTCGAACGGCACCTGCCAGCCCTGCCAGGACCGGGCCTTGATGCCGATCGCCTGCAACGCGATGGCGAGAAGCCCCGTCGTGACCTGCTCGCCGCTGGCGACCACCGCGTCATATTCGCGCGGATCATGCAACGGCGCTGCCTCCTTGCACCAGCCGACAAGTTCGTTCGTCTTGCCCGACATGGCGGAAACCACGACGGCGACGTCGTAGCCGGCCTCGATTTCCCGCTTCACATGCTGGGCCACGTTCTTGATGCGCTCGACATTGGCGACGGACGTGCCGCCAAACTTCATGACGAGCCGGGGACGGGATGAGGACACGGGACACTCGCCTTCGGGATCTTGCGGGGGTGATGACAACCCCCGAGGGTGGAAATTCCGGACCGCGCGCGTATAGAAGGGGGCGGCAGATCGGTCAATCAGGCCTTTCGCCGGACGGAGTTTCCCATGCCTGACCGCGCCGCTTCTGTCGATGCCGGAAATCTCGATCCCGCCGAGATCGGCCGTTTCAACGCGCTGGCCGAGACATGGTGGGACCCCAACGGGCCGATGAAGCCGCTGCACCGGCTGAACCCGACCCGGCTGACCTTCCTGCGCCGGGTACTCGCGACGCATTTCGGCCGGGATACCCGGGCGCTCGACGCCTTTTCCGGCCTCAGCCTGCTCGATCTCGGCTGTGGTGCCGGGCTGGTCGCCGAGCCGATGGCGCGGATGGGCTTCATGGTGACCGGGCTCGACCTTGCCGAGGACAATATCCGCGTCGCCCGCCAGCATGCCGAAGCGGGCGGCCTCTCCATCGAATACCGCGCCCTGCCGGTCGAGGCGCTCGAACCCGACGCACCGTTCGATGTCATCACCATGCTCGAGGTGGTCGAGCATGTGCCGGATGTCGAGGCCTTCATGCAGGCGGCAGCGCGGCATCTCCGGCCGGGCGGCATCCTCGTCGCCTCGACGCTGAACCGCACGCTGAAATCCTGGGGTCTCGCCATTGTGGGCGCGGAATATGTCCTGCGCTGGCTGCCACGCGGCACGCATGACTGGAAGCGCTTCGTGACCCCTGACGAGCTCGACACGCATTTCATCGCCGCCGGACTGACGCCGACGACACGCAGCGGCATGGTCTTCCAGCCGCTGACCGGGGCCTGGCAGCTTTCGGAGGATTGCGACGTGAACTATCTCGCCGTGGCCGTGAAGCCCGGCGCCTGATCCCTTGCCGGCCCGGTTCTAGTTCCGGTCATCCGGCAGGACGGGGATCGGCATCACCTCGATGCCTTCCTCATGCAGGGCCGCCGCTTCCTTGATCGAGGTGGTGCCGTAGATCGCGCGTTCCTCGGTCTCGCCGTAATGGATCTTGCGCGCTTCCTCGGCGAAACGCGGGCCGACATGCTCGGCATTGGCCTCGATCTGTTCGCGCAGGGCGCGGAGCATCTGCCGGATCTCGGCATCGGGCGCCGCCGGCATCACCATGGGCTGGCCGGCTTCTTCCTTCCGGGTGGCGACAGCCGGCGCCATGATCTGCTTGGAGATGCGTGCGGACTGGCAGGTCGGGCAATTCACCTGCCCGCGCCTGACCTGCCGGTCGAAACTCTCGCTGTCGCGGAACCAGCTCTCGAAAGCATGGCCCGCATCGCAGATGAGGGCGTAGCGGATCATTCGGCCGCCTGCTCCGCGAGGAACCCCTGCCGCGAGACGGTGATCGCCCGCGCATGGCGGAGCGCCGGGATCCGGGCCCGCGCCTCGCGCACGCGCTCGAGATCGATTTCCGCCAGGAAGATGCCCGGCGCGTCGTCGCCCTCGGCCAGCACGCGGCCCCAGGGATCGACAATGATCGAATGGCCATAACTCTCGCGGCCATCCTCGTGCCGGCCGCCTTGCGCCGCCGAGATCATGTAGGAGCCGGTCTCGATCGCCCGTGCGCGCTGCAACACCTGCCAATGAGCCTCACCCGTCTGGCGGGTGAAACAGGCCGGCGCCGTCAGGATATCAGCGCCCTCCTTCGCCAGCGCATGGAACAGGGCCGGGAAGCGGAGATCGTAGCAGATGCCCATGCCAATGACGGCGCCCGCCGCCGGGGCCAGCACGGCGCAATCGCCGGCCTGATACGTCGCGCTTTCGCGCCAGCTCTCGCCATTGGGCAGGTCGACATCGAACAGATGCATCTTGCCGTAGCGCGCGGTGATCTCGCCCTCGGCATCGATCAGGAAGCCGCGATTGGCCAGCCGGTCGCCCGATTTCACCGCGATCGAGCCCAGATGGAACGACACGGAATAGCGCCGCGCGAAATCGCGCGCGGCCGCCAGCATCGGATCCTCCTCTTCGGGCCGGACCACCTCGAACAGCCGAGCCCGGTCGCGTTCGAGGATATTCGACATTTCCGGCGATTGCAGGAACCGTGCGCCCTGAGCGGCAGCATCGCTCGCAAGGCCGATGAGGTCATCGATGTTCCGGGCAACATCGCGCCCGGTGCGCATCTGCAGCACGGCAGCGAGGATGCGGCTCATCAGTTGGCTCCTTTCCCGGCGAGGAGCGGGTCGAGCCCGCCGCGCGAATCCAGCGCATGGAGATCATCGCAGCCCCCGACATGGAACCCGTCAATGAAGATCTGCGGCACGGTCGACCGGCCATTCGCCTTCTGGGCCATGGCCCGCTGGCCCGCCGGGTCCCGCGTGAGATCGATCTCCCGGTATGTCACGCCCTTCTGCCGCAGCAGGGCCTTGGCAGCATCGCAATACGGGCAATAGGCCTTCGAATAGACAATGACTTCAGCCATCTCATTCCTCAGGGCAGCACCTCGCTGCCGGTGACAAGCGAAAAGGTCAGCACATCAATGCGCCGGGCGCCGGCCTTTCGCAAGATATGGGCACAGGCATTGAGCGTTGCACCCGTCGTCCGCACATCATCGATCACAACCACGCGATGGCCGGCGAGGCGCCGCGCGCCATCCGGGCTGACGGCGAAGGCACCGCTGACATTGCCCTGCCGTTCGGTCCGCCGCAGGCCGACCTGCGGCGCGGTGGCGCGGCGACGGATCAGCGCGTCATCGATGACCGGCAGTCCAGTCAGCTTGCCGATCTCCCGGGCGAGTGACGCCGCCTGGTTGTAGCGCCGGCGCCAGAGCCGCCCGCGATGCAGCGGCACCGGCACCAGAACGGTGGCATCGGCGAGGATCGGCCGGCCGGCGGCGACCATCAGCCGCGCCATCAGCGGCGCGAGGTCGAGCCGCTCGCCATATTTGAGCCGCGAGACCAACTGCCGCGCGGCACCGCTATGGCGAAGCGCTGCCCGCCCCCGGTCGAAGGCCGGCGGATCGGCCATGGCGGCGGGCGAGAGCATCTCCGCCCCGAAATCCACGGCGAAAGGGGTTCCGAGCCGCTGGCAGACCGGTTCATGGATGAAGGCCATCATGCCCCAGCATTCCGCGCAGAGCCCGCCGGGATCCGCCGTTGCCGCCTGACAGAGGACGCATTGCGGCGGCAGCAGGAAATCGGCGACAGCGCGGGCACCGCGATGGACAGCGCCCTGCAAAAAGGAAAGAAACGGCATCATCTCTATGCTATCGCGCCGTCAGCCGACGCTGGAAAAGGATCAGAATATGGCCATGAGCGTTCCCGAACTCTTCGATCCCGTCAAGGCCGGTCTGGCCTTGGCACGGGCGCAGAGCCTCGGCGCCGAGGCCTTCCTGCTCGAACGCAGCGCAGAAGATCTGCTCGACCGTTTGGCCCCTGTCCTGCGGGATTTCGATGGCGGGCTCGATCTCGGCACGCCCGGTGGCTTCCTCGCAGAATGGCTCGCCCGTGCGGGCCGCGCGCGCAATCTCGCCACCGCCAGTCCGGAGGCGCTGCTCGACGACGGCGCCGTGCCCGGCAACCTGCCGCTGGTGGTTTCGGCCCATGTCTTCCACCGCGTGAATGACCTTCCGGGCCTGCTCGCCCGCATCCGCGCCCTGCTGAAGCCGGACGGTCTGCTGGTCGCGACCTTTCCCGGTGGCGACACGCTGCACGAACTGCGCGAATGCCTGATGGTGGCGGAGAGCGAGATCCGCGGCGCGGCGGGCCTGCGTGTCTTCCCGATGGTCGATGTGCGCAGCGCCGGCCAGTTGCTCCAGCGCGCGGGATTCGCACTGCCGGTCGCCGATCTCGACCGGGTTACCCTGCGCTACGCCACGATGTTCGATCTCGTGCGTGACCTGCGGGCGATGGGCGCCACCGCCCTGCCGCTGGTCCGCCCCGGCCAGCCGCCGCTGACCCGCGCCATTCTGCTGCGGGCGGCGGCGCTCTACGCAGAACGCTTTGCCGATCCGGACGGGCGCCTGCGCGCCACATTCGACTTTATCTGGCTTTCGGGCTGGACGCCGCATGAAAGCCAGCAGCAGCCGGCACGGCGCGGCAGCGGGACCATGCGGCTGGAGGAAGCTCTGGTGCGGATCCGGGCGCAGGACGCGCCGGAAGAACCTATTTGACGGCGTTCTTGATCACCGTGCCGGCATTGGTCCACGAGGCCATGAAGCCGTCATAGAAGCTGGGCCAAGCCGCAAGCAGCGCTGCGGCGAGCAGCACCGCGATCAGGCTGTATTCGATGGCTGTCGCGCCCTGTCGATCCTCGACAAACCGCCTCACGAGCGCCTTCATTCCATCCTCCGGCCGGTCCAGCCCTTCCCGGGCTCAAAGCAGGTCAATGAGCGAGGGGATGAGGGGCTCGTCCGCCGGTGGCATCGGGAATTCCCGAAGCCGGTTGGGCGGCACCCAGCGAATCGCCTGATGCTCAACCGCCTGCGGGATTCCTTCCCAACGGCGGCAGACATATAATGGCATCAGCAAGTGAAAGTCCGGGTAAGCATACGACGCAAAGTTGAGCGGCGCGAGACACGGCTCCTTAACCGTGATCGCCAGTTCCTCGTGCAGCTCGCGGATCAGCGTCTCTTCCGGGCGCTCGCCGGGCTCGACCTTGCCGCCCGGGAATTCCCAAAGCCCGCCAAGGCTCTTGCCAGCCGGCCGCTGGGCGATCAGCACCCGCCGGTCGGCATCGACCAGCGCGACCGCAACCACGAGAACCAGCTTCAAGAGCGGTAATCCCCGTTGATCTCGACATAGGCCTTGGTCAGGTCGCAGGTATAGACGGTGGCCTTGCCGCGCCCGAGCCCGATCTCGGCTTTGACCCGGATATGGTCGCCCTGCATGTAGGCAGAAACCGCCGCCTCGTCATAGGAGGGGTCACGCGCGCCGAGATGCGCCACGCGATGCGGGCCGAAATGGATCGAGAGCAGGTCCCGTTCGGCGGGTTCGCCCGCCTTGCCGACCGCCATGACGACCCGGCCCCAATTCGCATCCTCGCCCGCCACGGCCGTCTTCACCAGCGGTGAATTGGCAATGGACATCGCGATCCGCTTGGCCGAACGGCTGCTGGTTGCGCCTTCGACCGTCACCTCGATCAGCTTGCGCGCACCCTCGCCATCCCGGGCGACCTGCACCGCGAGGTCGAGCAGCAAGGCGTTGAGTGCGCGGCGGAACCCGCCCAGCCGGGCATCGCCCGGCGCGGTCACCGCCTGCTGGCCGCGTTTCGCCGCCTGCCCGGTGGCAAAGAGCATCAGCGTGTCCGAGGTCGACATGTCGCTGTCCACCGTCACCGCGTTGAAGCTGCCGCGCACGCCCTTCGCCAGGCATTCCTGCAGCGCCCCGGCGTCGATCGCGGCATCGGTGAAGATGAAGGAGAGCATCGTCGCCATGTCCGGCGCGATCATGCCGGCCCCTTTGGCGATGCCGGAAATCGTCACCTCGACCCCGTCGATCTTCGCCTTGCGCGTCGCCACTTTCGGGAAGGTGTCGGTGGTCATGATCGCCCGGGCCGCGTCGAGCCAGGCATCCCCCTTCACCCGGGACGCACATTCGGCCAGAACGCCGTTGAATTTCGTCGCATCGAGCGGCTCGCCGATCACCCCGGTCGAGGCAATGGCGATCTCGCCCGGCGTGCAGCCCACCGCCTTCGCGCCGATCTCCGCCGTCAGCTTCACGGCGTCGCGGCCCTTGAGGCCCGTGAAGGCATTGGCATTGCCGGAATTGACGATCACCGCCCGGGCCTTGCCGCCCGGGAGGATCTGGCGGCACCAGTCGACCGCTGCCGACGGGCATTTTGACCGGGTGAACACCCCGGCCATGGTGCTGCCCGGGGCCAGCACGGCCAGCAGCACATCCGTCCGCCCCTTGTAGCGGATGCCGGCTTCCGCCGTGGCGAAGGCCACGCCGTCGATCGCCGGCATTTTCGGCGTCTTCTTCGGAGCGAGAGGCGAAACGGGGACGTTCTTTCCGGCCATCGTGTATTGCCTCAGTTCTTCTTCTGCTCGCCGGGCTTGGCTTCAGCGGGGGCGTCCAGCTTCTCGATCTTGGCCGCCTGCCGCAGCTTGGCGAGGTATTCCTGCTGCGCGCGCGCCGCGAGCGACTGGGCGACCCGGTCCTTGATCTGGTCGAAGGCCGGCAGCGGGCGCTGGCGACGCTCCTCGACCTTGATGATATGCCAGCCGAACTGGCTCTTGACCGGGGCGGAAAGCTCGCCCGGCTTCATTGCGAAGGCGGCATTGGCAAATTCCGGCACCATGCGGTCCTGCGTGAAGAAGCCGAGATCGCCGCCTTCCGCGCCCGAACCGGGATCCTTCGAGGCTTCCTTGGCAACCTTGGCGAAATCCTCGCCGCCCTTGAGGCGCTCGACGATCTTCTTCGCATCATCCTCGTTCTCGACAAGGATATGGCGCGCCCGCACCTCGTCGACCGGTTTGATCTGCGCGACCTGCTCGTCATAGAATTTCTTGACGGCGGCATCGGTGGTCGCGGTATTCGCCTCGCGGAGCAGCAATTGCTGCATCAGCACGCGCTGCTGGACATAGGCCATGCGACGCTTGAATTCGTCGGTCTGGTCGATCTTGTCGGCCTTGGCCTTCTGGGCGACGATCTTCATCTCGATCAGGAATTCGAGCGTCAGGTTGCGCAGGCCATCCGGCGTAAGGTTGGGATACTCGGATCCCACATCATCCATCGCCGTGGTGACATCCAGTTCGGTGATCGGCTCGCCATTGACGCGGGCAAGAACCTTGCCGGCAGGGGCCTGGGCCATCGCCACCGGGCCGGAAAGGCCGATGGCCAGGGCGAGCGAGAGAAGGAGCGTCTTGGACATGAGGATCTCCGGGTTGATCCGGCAGGCGGCGCGGCCGGGTGCGTAAAGTTCCGTTATCGCAAAGCGCCGGCATTGGCGAGCCCCCCGCAGGCCCGGCCCGGCGCGTCTTCCGGTCACGGATTGGTGTTCCGGGGCACGTTCCGGAAAGGGTGAACATTGACAATGGCCTGTGCCGATCCTTATCTCCGGCGATCATCCGATCTGATTTCAGGTCATTCCGGGCCGGTTCGTCTCTGTTGCGGCCTGCCCGATCCGCCATCCGGCGAGAACAAGGAAGACGGTGCATGTTCGGCGCGCTCGCCAAGACGCTGTTTGGATCGGCCAATGACCGACGTCTGAAAGCCTATCGCCCCAAGGTGGCCGCCATCAACGCGATGGAAGCCGAACTGGCAAAGCTGTCGGATGACGAACTCCGCGGTCGGACCGAGGCGTTCCGGGCCGAGCTTGCCGCCGGCGGCAAGACGCTGGAAGACCTGCTCGTCCCGGCTTTCGCTACGGTACGCGAGGCAGCCAAGCGCGTGCTCGGCCAGCGCCATTTCGATGTCCAGCTCATCGGTGGCATGGTGCTGCATGACGGCGACATCGCCGAGATGAAGACCGGCGAAGGCAAGACGCTCGTCGCCACGCTGCCGGTCTATCTCAACGCGCTCAACGGCAAGGGCGTCCATGTCGTGACGGTGAACGACTACCTCGCCCGCCGCGATGCGGAATGGATGGGGCAGATCTACCGCTTCCTCGGCATGTCCGTCGGCGTCATCGTGCACGGGCTCGACGACGAGCAGCGCAAGGCCGCCTATACCTGCGACATCACCTACGGCACGAACAACGAATTCGGCTTCGACTACCTGCGCGACAACATGAAGTATGATTTCGCGCAGATGTGCCAGCGCGGCCATGTCTTCGCGATTGTCGACGAGGTTGATTCGATCCTGATCGACGAGGCCCGCACGCCGCTGATCATTTCCGGCCCGACGGAAGACCGCTCCGAGCTCTACAATTCGATCGATGCCCTGGTGCCGCGCCTCGTGAAGGAGGATTTCGAGGTCGACGAGAAGGCCCGGACCGTCCACCTGACCGAGGCCGGCAACGAGCATATCGAGCAGCTTCTCGCCGAGGCCGGCATCCTGAAGGAAGGCACGCTCTACGACGCGGCCAATTCCAGCCTGGTGCATCACGTCAACAGCGCGCTCCGGGCACATACGCTCTTCACGCGTGACAAGGATTACATCGTCCGCTTCAACCCGGAAACGCGGATCAACGAGGTTGTCATCATCGACGAGTTCACCGGCCGCATGATGCCGGGCCGGCGCTATTCGGAAGGCCTGCACCAGGCCCTCGAGGCAAAGGAACATGTGCCGATCCAGCCTGAGAACGTCACGCTCGCCTCGATCACCTTCCAGAATTATTTCCGCCTCTACACCAAGCTCGCGGGGATGACCGGCACCGCCGGCACCGAGGCGGAGGAATTCCAGCAGATCTACGGGCTGGAAGTCGTCGAGATCCCGACCAACGTGCCGGTGGCGCGCCTCGACCAGGATGACGAGGTCTATCGCTCGGCACGCGAGAAGGACCTCGCCATCGTCGCCGAGATCGAACGGGCCAAGGCGCGGCGCCAGCCGGTGCTGGTCGGCACCACCTCGATCGAGAAATCCGAGGCACTCGGCGCCCTCCTGCAGGAACATGGCTTCAAGCAGATCGACCTTGCCGATCCGAACGCCTTCAAGCCCTTGCTCGACGGCGACCAGGGCGGCAAGGACGAGATGCTCTTCGCGGTGCTCAATGCCCGCTATCACGAGCAGGAAGCCTTCATTGTCGCGCAGGCCGGCGTGCCCGGCGCCGTGACCATCGCCACCAACATGGCCGGCCGTGGCACCGACATCCAGCTCGGCGGCAACCTGAAGATGCGGATCGAGCGCGAGCTCGACGGCGTCGAGGGGGCCGAACGCGAGGCAGCCATCGCCCGCATCCGCGACGAGATCGCCCGCAACCGCGAGGTGGTACTGAATTCCGGCGAGCTGATCGAACTGGAACCTGCCAAGGGCTCCAAGCCGGCCAAGACCTTCCAGGCCCCGGGCGGCCTCTATGTCATTGCCGCCGAACGCCACGAGAGCCGGCGCATCGACAACCAGCTCCGCGGCCGATCGGGCCGCCAGGGCGATCCGGGCCGCACCAAGTTCTTCCTCAGCCTCGAGGATGATCTGATGCGCATCTTCGGCTCCGAACGCATGGACAGCGTGCTGCAGAAGCTGGGCCTGAAGGAAGGCGAGGCCATCGCCCATCCCTGGGTCAACAAGGCGCTGGAAACCGCGCAGAAGAAGGTCGAGGCGCGGAACTTCGACACCCGCAAGAACATCCTCAAATACGACGACGTGATGAACGACCAGCGCAAGGTGGTGTTCGAGCAGCGTCGCGAGCTGATGGCCAAGGAAGACCTGACCGAAACCATCACCGAGATGCGCCATGGCGTGATCGAGGATCTGGTCAGCCGCCACATTCCCGAAGGCGCTTATCCGGAAGCCTGGAGCGTCGATGCGCTCAAGCAGGATGTCGCGCGTTTCCTGGCACTCGACCTGCCGGTCGACGAATGGGCCCGCGAGGAAGGCATCGCCGACGAGGAAGTCCGTGAACGCCTGATCAAGGCCGCGGACGAGGCCTATGCCGAGCGGGTCGAGAAGAACACGCCCGACGTGATGCGCTATATCGAGAAGCAGATTATCCTGCAGATGCTCGACCATCTCTGGCGCGAACATCTCGTCACGCTCGATCACCTGCGCCAGGTCATCGGCTGGCGCGGCTATGCCCAGCGCGACCCGCTGAACGAGTTCAAGTCGGAGGCCTTCGAGCTGTACGACAAGCTGCTCGAGACCTTGAGCGAGAATGTCACGGCACAGCTCATGCGCGTCGAGGTGGTGTTCGAGGCCCCGCCCGCGCCGGAACTGCCCGAAATGCATGCCCGGCATCTCGATCCGACCACCGGCGAGAACATGTTCGAGCAGGCAGCCCTCTCGCTCGGCCTGAGCGCCGACGAACCGGCCGTCGACCGCGACCCGAAGGACCCCTCCACCTGGGGCAAGGTTGGCCGCAACGAGGCCTGCCCCTGCGGATCGGGCAAGAAATACAAGCATTGCCACGGTCGCTTCGCGTGACCGGCGGCAAGCGGCCCTGATCCATGTCCGTCCTGCAGCGTCTCAAGGATATCCGCAACACGACCCAGATTCTCCGCTGGGTGATGTCGGGCATGCCCAACCCGCCGGCGCCGGCCGTCAAGCGACGGCTGATCCATCGCTATCTCGAGGGCTACGGCTTCGGAACCTTCATCGAGACCGGCACATTCAAGGGCGACACCCTCGCTTCCGTGGCGGCGACCGGCATCCGGTCGATCTCGGTCGAGCTCTCGCCGGAATATTTCGACCGGGCCAACCAGCGTTTCGCCGGGCGGAACAATGTCGAGCTCCACCAGGGGGATGCGGCCGATGTCCTGCCGCGCATCGTCGCCCTGCTCAAGGAGCCGGCCCTGTTCTGGCTCGATGGCCATTATTCCGCCGGCGAGACCGCCCATGGTGCCCAGGCCTCGCCGATCAGCACGGAAATCCGCTGCATCCTCGATTCGCCGGTCGACGGGCATGTGGTCCTGATCGATGATGCCAGCGATTTCACCGGCGAGGGCGGCTACCCGGAACTCGGCCATTTCCTGACGACGATCACGCGGCATGGCCGGTTCCGGCCCGTCGTGACGGCGAATATCATCATCCTCGAACCCGAAGCCTGACACACCGGACCGCGCAAATGGAAAAGCCCCCTCCCGGGGGCTTGGTGCGTGGGCTTCTTGCTGTCGCGAGAGACAGGGGTCGGCTCAGCGGCGCGGCGGTGCCTTGGGCGGCAGCGGCGCGGTCACGGCCTGCGGTGCATCCTCGCCGGTTCCGGCCGCGCTGGCCGTCAGGTTGCCGAGCGAGCCGATCCAGCGCTGGTAGAAGGCCGGTTCCTGCTTCCTTGACGGTTCGGACGAGACCAGCGCGGTGGCGGTCGAGCGCGGCGGCGCGACAACCGCTGCTGACGGTGCAGCCGGTGAAGCGGCCACGGCGCGGGCATTGGCAGCGGGAGCAGCGGGCGCTGACGGAGTCGCCAGCGCGCCGCTTTCCTGCAGGCGGACCTGCGAGGCCTTGGCGAGCAAAGCCTGCCGGCTCAGGCCACGGGCCTGCTCGGCCGGCACGTCGACAGCGCCATGTTCGATCGCATCCGGCTGCGAGACTTCCGCCACCCGGGACGTCCCCGGCGCAACCGGCGTCGCGAGGCGATTGCCTTCGCTGCCGCCGACCTGGGCGTGGATCGTGTTCTTGAACGAGGGATGCTGGTCGCCATCCTGATAGATGCGCTTCACGGCCTTGGTGCCCTGGCTGACAAGCGAGGCCACCTGCTGGTCGTCGCCGCGCGCCTTGGCATTGACGGCCGCCACAAGAGCCTCGTCCTGCTGGACAGGCGGGCAGGCCGCCTGTGCATCGAACCGGGCGCCGTCCTTCGGCTGCGCATTGAAGACATAGCGCCGGCCACAGACCGAGACCTGCGGCTCACGCTTCGTGACGTCGAAATGGTCAGCGCCTTCCTTCAGATTCTTCCAGAAGGGCATGTGCTCGTCAGCCCGGTAGCGGGCAAGATTCTGCGGCGAGAACCGGAACGGGAAGCTCTGCAGCTGCACGGACTTCTGGCCGCCACCGAACGCCTCGCGCGTCAGGGCGTAGATATCGGCGATCTGCTCGTCCGTCATCGAGAAGCAACCGCGCGAAGAGCATGCGCCATGCACCATGATCAGGCTGCCGGTGCGGCCATAGGCGCGGTCATAGGTGTTGGGATAGCCCACATTGAACGAAAGATAGAAGGACGAGTTCGGGTTCAACTGCTGCGGGGTGATGGCATAGAAGCCTTCCGGCACCTGGCGATCACCCTCGGTCTTCTTGGGACCAAGCTGGCCGGACCAGCGGCACATCGGGAACGTCTTCAGGAGCTTGTATTCCCCCGAGGCATCCTGTTTCCAGACCTCGAGTTCGCTCTCCTTCTTGTAGGCGCGCATCAGGATCGGCGAGCGGGCATTCATGCCCTTCTCCGACATCAGCGCCTCCATCTGGGGCGAGATCGGCACGTAATGACGGGAATTCGACGGCAGACGGCCATTCTCGTCGCAGGCGGCCAGCCCGAGCAGGGCGGCCAAGGCCAGTCCACAGCGTGCACCCTTGCCCGCAACCGGCGACATCCAGGAACCCGACAGACCCAACACGGCATAACCTCACGGCAGATTCCGGACTGTCGAGCCTTTCAGCCCACAGCCCGGCGGAATTAAGGCAATCAGTCTAGACGATTGCCCGGGAGCACTGCATCAAAACCTCGTCATAAGATCAAGGCTTCGTTAACTGCGGTTATCCGAGCCGTCGTCCGATGGCGAGAAATTTCTCGGCACGGGCCTCGCGCAGGGCATCGGGGCTCATCCCGGCCATGTCCTGCAGCGCCCGGGCCACGGCCTCGCCGGCAGCATGGATGGCATCCTGCGGTGCGCGGTGGGCACCGCCCACCGGCTCGGAAATGATCACATCGATCACGTTCATGCGCAGCAGGTCCTGCGCGGTGATCTTCATCGTGGTCGCGGCTTCCTGCGCCCGCTGCGAATCACGCCACAGGATCGACGCCGCCGCTTCCGGCGAGATCACGCTGTAGATCGCATGTTCGAGCATCAGCACGCGGTTGGACGTGGCAATGGCGATCGCCCCGCCGGAACCACCCTCGCCGAGAATGACCGCGACATTCGGCACGCCGAGCGCCAGGCAGGCATCCGTCGAGCGGGCAATCGCCTCGGCCTGGCCCCGTTCCTCTGCGCCGATGCCGGGATAGGCACCCGCAGTATCGACCAGCGAGATGACGGGAAGGCCGAACCGGTCAGCCAGTTCCATCACGCGCTGCGCCTTGCGATAGCCCTCGGGCCGGGCCATGCCGAAATTATGCTTCAGCCGGCTTTCGGTATTCGAGCCCTTTTCCTGCCCGATCACCGCGACAGGCTGACCCCGGAAACGGGCAAACCCGGCCACGACGGCAGCATCCTCGCCGAAGACGCGGTCGCCGGCGATGGCGGTGAATTCCGTGAACAGGGATTCGATATAATCGAGGCAATGCGGCCGCTCGGGGTGGCGCGCGACTTGTGTCTTCTGCCACGGCGTCAGATTCGCATAGAGGTCACGCAGGGCGGATTCCGCCTTGGCCTCGAGGCGTGTCACATCCTCACCGATGGCGGTAGCGCCGTCCCGGGCCGCGAGAGCCCGCAATTCGGCAATCTTGCTCTCAAGCTCGGCAACCGGCTTCTCGAAATCCAGATAGGCGCGCATGAACCTTCAACATGTTTCGGAACTGACAGGCTGCCGGCATGTCCGGGCCGCGGAAAGACGGCCAGACCGGTGCTTGGAAACCCCCGAAAAGGCGCCGCAACCTGACGATTGAGGCGCTTGGCGTCAAGCCCCCCCGCCCTTCTGGCTGTTATTCCGGCCTGTCATTCAGCGGGTGGAGGTCCCGCACCATCGCGCGGGCCCTCTCGTCAAGGACATGGGTATAGATCTGCGTTGTCGCAATATCGGCATGGCCAAGAAGCTGCTGCACGATGCGCAGGTCGGCGCCGTTCTGCAGCAGATGCGTGGCGAAAGCGTGCCGGAGCACATGGGGCGAGAGCAGGTCGGCGCGGATGCCGGCGGCACCGGCGAGCCGCTTCAGCTCGCGCGCGAAGACCTGGCGGGGCACGTGCCCGGTTTCGCTCGCAGCCGGGAACAGGAACCGGGAGCCGGCACCCGGTTTCATCGCCGCCCGGTATTGGCTGACCGCCTCGCGGGCTGCCCCTGTAATCAGGACGAGCCGTTCCTTGTTGCCCTTGCCGCGCACGATCAACCCCTCGCGCTCGGGCCGGATGCTCTGGGCCGGCAGCGCCACGAGTTCCGAAACCCGGAGGCCGGTGGCGTAAAGCAGTTCGATCATCGCCTGAAGGCGCAACGCGGCGAGCCGGGCATGGGCGGAAAGACCCTGTTTCGCAGCCTCGGACCGCGCCTGGTCGAGCAGTCGCGTGACATCATCGACGCTGATCACCTTGGGCAAGGAGGAGCCGCGCTTCGGCCCTTCCAGCGTCACGGTCGGATCATCCGGTCGCATCGCCTCGGTGTAGAGGAAGCCGTGGAACTGCCGGATCGAGGAGAGCCGCCGCGCCAGCGTGGCCGGCTTGAAGCCCTCCGCCGCCAGATCCTGGAGATAGGCGCGGATCCGGCTGACGGCGATATTTTCCGCCGATTCCGGTGCGATGGCCTCGAGGTAATGGGCGAGATCGCGCCGATAGGCATCGAGCGTGTTCTTTGCGGCGCCACGCTCGGCCGCGAGCATGGCCAGAAACCCCCGGAGCGCCCGTTCACTCATGTTTCTGACCCGATCATGGCGCCGCACGCGGCCGGGGCGGATCGACCGGAACCGAAATCTCGCGCTGCTCGGGCTCCACCAGCGTGGCAAGCGCGTGAAGCGCGCCATAGGCCAGTGCGGCGAGAAGGCCGGCGATGATCAGGATCCGGAGCAGGAACAGCATCGATGCACACTCGTGAGCATGAAAATGCGGCAGACACCACCGACAACACCCTCCTGCTTAACGGTTCGTGCCAATTCGCGGTAGAAATTTCTCGCGGTTTTTGCATTAGGTGGCGCGCGACAGGAACCACGCATGACCGAAGCCACCGCCCCGGCCCAAGAATCGTCTCCGGCCCAAGAATCGTCTCCGGCCCAGGAATCTTCTCCGGCCCAGGAATCACCCCCGCTGATGCTGGCTCCGGCCGTGCGCGAGGCGCTGGCGGGCCGGCATGTCGTGCTGGTCGGCCTGATGGGCGCCGGCAAGACCTCGGTCGGGCGGCGTCTGGCGCAGCGGCTGGGCCTGCCCTTCATCGATTCCGACCATGCGATCGAGGAATCGGCCCGGATGAGCATTCCCGAGATCTTCGCCCAGCTCGGCGAGGCCGAATTCCGTTCCGGCGAGCGGAAGGTGATCGCCCGGCTTCTCAGCGAGCCGCAGCAGGTCATCGCCACCGGCGGCGGTGCCTTCATGGATGCCGAGACCCGCGCTCGCATCCGCGAAAGGGCCGTCTCGGTCTGGCTCAGGGCGGATCTGGCGGTGCTGATGCGCAGGGTCCAGAAGCGTCAGAACCGCCCGCTGCTCCAGACCGCCGACCCCGTGGCGACGATGCAGGCGCTGATCGACAAGCGTTATCCGGTCTATGCCGAGGCGGATCTCAGCGTGACCAGCATGGAAATCCCGCACGAACAGATGGTCCAGACCGTGCTGGAAACGATGCAGACCTTCCTTGCCGGCCCGGTGCCGACTTCTTCTGAAAGCACTTCCCCATGACCGACACCCCCCACCGGGAGGTCCGCGTCGACCTTGCCGGCCGCAGCTATGACATCCTCATCGGACGGCATCTCCTCGCCGAGGCGGGCTCCGCCATCACGGGCGCCACCCGGGCCCGGGCCTGCCTGATCCTGACGGATGAGAATGTCGCGGGCTTCCACCTCGCCCCCTTGCGCGAGGGGCTCGCGGCTGCGGGGCTCGGCGTGGCAGAGCTGGTCCTCCCGGCAGGCGAGAAGACGAAAAGCTGGCCGTGGCTGGAAAAGACCGTCGAGGCGATCCTCTCGGCCCGGCTTGAACGGGGCGATGCGGTGATCGCGCTCGGCGGCGGCGTGATCGGCGATCTCGCCGGCTTCGCGGCCGCCATTGCCCGGCGGGGCATGCATTTCGTGCAGGTCCCCACGTCGCTGCTCGCGCAGGTTGATTCCAGCGTCGGAGGCAAGACGGGGATCAATTCGGCGCAGGGCAAGAATCTCGTCGGCGCCTTCCACCAGCCCCGCCTTGTACTGGCCGATACGGCCCTGCTCGACACGCTGCCGCTGCGCGAATTGCGCGCCGGCTATGCCGAAGTGGTGAAATACGGGTTGATCGACCGGCCCGATTTCTATGAATGGCTTGAGGCCGGCGCCTGGCGCGGCATCTTTTCCGGCGGTCCCGAGCGCGAGGAAGCCGTGGCCATCTCCTGCGGGGCCAAGGCGGCCATCGTCGCGCGGGATGAAACCGAAACGGGCGACCGGGCCCTGCTCAATCTCGGCCACACGTTCGGGCACGCTCTTGAGGGGCTTGTCCGCTACGATGCGAGCCGGCTCGTCCATGGCGAGGCCGTGGCGCTCGGCATGGCGATGGCACATCGCTATTCCGCCCGGGCCGGGCACTGCCCGCCGGAGCTGCCGGAAAGGGTCGAGCGCCATCTCGCCGAGATCGGCCTGCCGACGCGCCTCGGCCAGGTCGATGGGCCCTGGACGCCGGAGGGCATGCTCGGAATGATGGCGCAGGACAAGAAGGTCAGCCGCGGCACGCTGACCTTCATCCTCACGCGCGGACTCGGCCAGAGCTTCATCGCCCGTGATGTCTCGGCTGCCGCGATCCGTGAATTCCTCGTGGAGGAATGCGCCTAGGAAGCGTTTTCCGGCGCCGGCATCGGCGCGACCGGGTTTGGCTGGGCCATGAACTGCGCCCGCGCCAGTTCTGCAAAGCGCCCGTTTGCCGCCACCAGCGTCTCGAAATTGCCGCTCTCGACGATGCGGCCCTTGTCGAGCACAAGGATATGATCGGCATTGCGGATCGTCGCGAGCCGATGCGCGATCACGAAGGTCGTACGGTCCTTCATCACCGCCTCGAGCGCCTTCTGGAGCTTCTGCTCGGTAGCCGCATCAAGTGCGGAGGTCGCCTCGTCGAGAATGAGAACCGGCGGGTTCTTCAGCAGCGCCCGCGCGATTGAAAGCCGCTGGCGTTCGCCGCCCGACAGCGAACGACCGCGCTCGCCGACCACGGTGTCGAGCCCTTCGGACTGGCGCCCGATGAACTCCAGCGCCTGCGCGCGTTCGAGCGCATCCATCATCTCCGCCTCGGTGGCATCCGCGCGCCCGACCTCGAGATTCTCCCGGATGGTCCGCGCGAACAGCATCGGCTCCTGGAAAACGACAGCGATGTTCCGGCGGAGGGATTGCAGCGTGAAGTCGCGGATATCCTTCCCGTCGATCAGGATCCCGCCGGATTGCGGGTCAAAGGCCCGGTGCAGGAGCCCGAGCGTCGTCGATTTGCCCGAACCTGTTGCCCCGACAAGCGCGATCGTCTTGCCCTGTGCCGCCGTAAAGGACAGGTCGGCAATGGCGGGGCGCTTGCCGTCATAGGAAAAGGAGACCTGGTCGAACACGACCTCGCCCTTCAGCGTGCCGGCATCCGCGGCATTGGGCCGGTCCTGCACCTGCGGCGTCGTGTCGAGCACCTCGAAGAAATCGCGCAGCTTCGGCGCCTGCATGAAGAGCTGGTTCACGAAACCCACGGCCGCCTCGAGCTTGCCGATCAGCAGGGTCGCATAGCCCATGAAGGTCACGATATCGCCGATCGTCGCGAGATCGCGGATATGCAGCCAGGTGCCGAGCAGGAAAATCGCCGTCACCGTCAGGGTGGAAGCGGCACGCGTTGCCACCGAGGCGAGCGCCCACCATGAGAGAACCGGGATCTGCGCCGAGAGCAGCCGGTCGATCACGAAACGCAGCGCGTTCAGCTCCGCCTGGATCCGCGTGAAGCTCTGGATGACCGGGATGTTCCCGATCGCATCCGAGGTATGCTCGGCCAGTTCCGAATGGAACCCCTCGACCTTCTCCTGCAACGTGGCGGCGCGGTTGATCACCAGCCCCATCAGGAAGGCGAAGATCACAACCAGCCCGACGAGCAGCAGGCCGAGGCGCCAGTTGATGAGCAAGGTCAGCGGCAGCAGCACCAGCAGCGAGACCAGCGCGGCGCAATGGTCGCGCATGAAACCCAGCCAGAGCCAGAACATGCCATCGGCGCCGTTGAGCATCACCTTCAGGGTGCGGCCGGAATGCGTGGCCGAATGGAAGGAGAGCGGCAGCGTCAGCACATGCTCGAAATAGGTGGCCATCACGCCGAGGCGGCGGCGGTGCGACATCCGGTCGGCATGCAGCGCCACCGTCACCCCACCGACAATCGAGACCAGCCCGAAGGCCAGCCACAGGCCGATCAGCGGCAGGAGAGATTCGAGCGTCGGCTTGCTGCCCTGCGCCTGCGAACCGGTCAGCAGGTTGATGATCTGCCCGAAAAGGTAGGGCTCGGCGAACATCGCGGTCGCGAGCGCGAGATTCGCCATGACGAGCCATAGCCCGAGCCGCAGTTCCGGGCCGAGTTGCATCAGAACACGGAAATACAGGCGCAGCAGCGACATGAAACCCTCGGGGCGGAACTGGGCCGCGCTTATGCGGCCGATGACATGAACAGGAACTGAGCAGGAGCCTTCTTAAGCTTAACCCTTCCTTTAGCTGCAAGGCCTAACGTGGAGCTCAGGGACCGCAGAATGCGGCGCACGTTCCGTGCGGCCGGGGACAGGATCACATGGATATCTCTACCATCGTTGGCACCGTGCTGGGCATCGCCGTGGTCGTCGTCCTGATGCTGATGGACGGGCATCTGAGCATCTACGTCTCGGAACATGCCGCCATCGTCATCTTCGGCGGGGCCATCGCCTCCACCATGATCCGTTTTCCCTTCTCGTCCATGATCCACGGCCTGCCGATGGGCATGCGATACGTCCTCCAGATGCGCGCCCTCGATCCGCGGGCACTGATCGAGGAAATCACCAAGATCGCCGAGGTGATGCGCAAATCCGGCCCGATGGCGCTGGAAACGCTGAAGGTGGACGACCCCTTCCTCGCACAGGGCATCCGCTATGTGGTGGACGGCTACGACGCCGAATTCATCCAGAACACGATGAACAAGGACCGGGACACCTTCCTTGCGCATCTCGACGAGGGGCAGAAGATCTACCGCGCCATCGGCGATTGCGCCCCGGCCTGGGGCATGGTCGGCACCCTGCTCGGGATGGTCGGCATGTTCGCCAACATGGAAGACCCGGCCAAGCTCGGTCCGTTCATGGCCACGGCCCTGCTTGCGACGCTTTACGGCGCGCTTGTCGCCAACCTGTTTTGCCTGCCGATCGCCGACAAGCTGCATGTCAAGCTTGAGGAGGAGGACATTTCGCGCTCGCTGATCATCGACGGCGTGATGCAGATCCGCCAGGCGAAGAGCCCGGGCATCATCCGCGAGATGCTGCTCTCCTACCTGCCGGATCATCACAAGGCGCATTTTGTCGAGGCGGAAGCCGCCGCCTGATCGCGGACCAGCGTAACGGAGTTCGAGCATGGCACGCAAACGGGGAGCGGCGCATGGCGGCGGTGGCGGTCACGGCTGGTTCGTGACCTTCGCCGACCTGATGGGTCTGCTCGTCGCCTTCTTCGTCATGCTGGTCGCATTCTCGACGCCCAACCAGAAAAAGCAGCAGATCGTCGCCGGCTCCATGCGCGAATCCTTCGGCATGCAGAAGCATACCCGCACCACCGGCATCATCGAGACCGATGGCGTGCCCGTGCGCTCGACGATCAAATACACCCGGAAAGTCTCGACCGACTTCGCCGCCGACCAGACCTCGCCCTACGCGAATTCCCAGCGCGACACGGTGGCCAACGGCACGTTCCTTGCCGATCGCGGCTTCACCACTGCTGCGGTCTCGCTTCGGCAGGCCTTGCAGGAAATGCCGGAAATTGCCGAGATTTCCCGCAATGTCGTGATCGAGGAAACCGACGAGGGCCTCGATATCCAGATCGTCGACCAGGACGGGCGCTCCATGTTCCCGGAAGGCTCCGCCCTTCCCTATGAGCGTACCCGGAAGATCATCGCCGCCGTCGCGCCGACGCTGCGGCGCATGCCGAACCGCATCCGCGTGACCGGCCATATCTCGTCCGGCCGCAATGCGAGCAAGGAACGCGGCGCCGGCTGGAAACTCTCGGCCGAGCGGGCCATCTCCGTCCGGGACATCCTGGCCAATAACGGCGTGCCGGATGACCGGTTCGAATCCGTCGTGGGCCGGGGCGATACCCAGCCGGTCTTCCCGGATGATCCGAGTCTCGCGCCGAATCGCCGCGTCTCGATCATGCTGGTGCACGAGGCGCCGCCGCTTCCGCCCAAGAAGTGACGGGCGCTCCCTATTCCGCGACGAGCACCACCCAATAGACCCGATGGCGTGATTCCGGTCTGGCGACGACGCCGATGCCGTAGCGCCGGCCCTTGGGCGTACGGAGCACGGCATCATGCGACGGCGAGCCGCGCCAGCCGGAAAAGGCATCGGCGAAACTGTGATAACCGCCGGAGACGCTCCGTTTCAGCCCCTTGACGGGCCGGTTGCCCTGCAGGGCGTCGGCGGATAACTCACCCCGCGCCGCCAGCCGCCCAGCCTCGCCCCGGGCCTGCTCGGCGAGGGCCGGGTCCCAATCCAGGGCTGGCAGCCCGAGATTGGTGCGGTAGCCGTTGATGATCGTCGTGCTGGTCTGCGGGTCGAGCGTTGTGCCCGAGCGGGCGAGATCGACATAGAAGGCCGGTTGCGGCCGCGAGGGCGCGGTATCGGAGCAGGCGCCAAGCCCGAGGGCGGAAGCCAGGGCCAGGAAAGCCGGATTGCACATGGCCCTGTTCCTCATGTCGCGCCCTTGACGGCAGGTTCCGGTGGCCGCTCGGTGGCGACAAAGGCGCCAGCCCCCGCGCCGGGCATGTTGGTGATCTCGAGGCGGCGGGTCGGATAGGGTACGTCGATCTTCGCGGCCCGCAGCCGGCGGAAGATGTCGAACAGCAATTCGCTGCGCGTCGTGGCCATGGAATCGACGTCACAGAAACAGCGCAGCTCGAAATCGAGGCCCGATTCGCCGAGATTCTTGAAAATGACGACCGGCGCCGGCTCGCTCATCACCTCGCGATGGGCAAGGGCGGCATCGCGGAGCAATTGCTGCACCTCGTCCGGATCCGATTGATAATCGACATTGATCGGAATGATGATCCGGCCCGTCCTGTCGGCATGCATCCAGTTCTTCACGCGGCCGCTGATGAATTCCGAATTCGGAATGATCAGGCTTGCGCGGTCGAAAGTCTGGATCTCGGTCGCCCGGACATTGATCCGCTTCACCGTGCCCTGCTCGTCGCCGACGACAATCCAGTCACCCACGCGGATCGGCCGCTCCCAGAGCAGGATCAGACCGGACACGAAATTGCCGACGATGGACTGGAGGCCGAAGCCGATCCCCAGCGAAAGCGCACCGGCCACGATGGTGATCTTGTCGAGCGAAAACCCGGCCTGCCCGAGGGCGAGCGAGGCAGCGATGATGAAGCCGACATAGCCGAAGATCGTGCGGATCGAATTCCTGAGGCCGATATCGAGCCCGGTATGCGGCAGGTAATGCGTGTCGAGCCAGTTCTGGATCGCCTTGGTGACAAGAATGCCGATCAGGAACAGCATCAGCGCCAGCGCGATCGTCGACAGCGAGATCGTCACGCCGCCGACCTGGAACCCGAAGAAGGCCGCGCGGAGATTGCCGAACAGGGTGGAGGAATCCACCCCCCAAGGCGCCAGCGCCAGCATCGCCAGCGAGATGTAGAGGACGAGCCGCGTCACGCCCGTGCCGAGAACGCTCAGCTGGTCAAGCGAGCCTGCTGCAAGCCCGGTAGCCTCGCGGACGCGGCGGCCGAGTTTGCCACGCGAGGACAGGCCCGCGCCGATCAGTTCGTCGATGAAGACCAGCAGGAGGGTGGCGATCAGCACGAGGATCAGCAGCCAGATCACCTGCTCGACCAGGAAGCCCGCCAGCGCGACATAACCGAAGAAAGCTGCCACGCCGACGGCAGTTGCCACGCTCCAGCCGGCAATGCGCGGCAGGATCCAGTGGGAAGTGGCGCGATCCTGCACGTCGCCGGTCTTCTCGTCGATCTCGGTGCGGAACGCTGCCCGCAGGCCCTGCACAAGGCGCCCGGCGACAATCAAGGCGAAGACGCCCTTGGTTACGATGGTCAGCGGCAGGCTGGCGACAATGGCGGATTGCAGAGCTTCCGTCATTTTCCCGAACGCCACGATGGCCGCGATATCGCGAACCGTGCGCCAGAGCGAAACCGCCACGCGGTCCGACACATCGAACAGCCGCCAATTCGCCCGGAACGGCGAAAGGACACCCGCGGCGAGCCCGCTCATGCCAAGGACGAAGGCGATCCCGTTGGTGATCGATTCGAGCACGGGGTCGGCCCGCCCGGGCAGGATGCCGAAGCTCCGGAACATCCAGAGCAGCAGGTAGAGCAGGGCCGCCGGGGCCACCGCGCTCAGCAGCACCCGGCGCAATCCGGCAAGGGCACGGTCGAACCGCCGTGGCTCGAGCGTCTCGTCCGGGCCGCCTTCGAGCGCGAAGGAGCCGGTCCGGATCCACAGGCGCGCCTTGGGCAGCCCTGCGAGGGCGCCAAGGGCCAGCCCGACCAGCAGGAGAAGCTCATACCAGTCGAGATTGGCGAAGATCGTCTCGGCCCATTGCCGCATCAGGAAGGTGAAGGCCGCGAAATCCTGCGGAATCGCCTGGCTGACATCAAACCAGAGCAGGGGCGAGATGATGGACGGGCCCTGCGCCAGGATTGCGCGGGCGAAATTGGCGCGGCGGCGCTCGGCGATGGCATCGCGCAGCTGCTCGATCCGCAGGGCGAGCGCCCGCGCCAGCCGCAGCGTCTCGTCCGCTTCCTGCCAGAGCTTCTGCTGTTCCGCCCGGTCGCGCGCCACATCGGCGCTTTCCGATTGCCCCTTGCTGGCATCGGGAGCCGGACCAAGCCGGTCGATCCGGGCCTTGATCTCGTCCGCCCGCGGCTGCTCGCGCTGGATCAGTTCCTCGATGGCCTGGGCGATCGGATCGAGCCGCGCCCGGAGATCGGCCAGCCTCTTGTCATCGAGCGATTCCCGCTGCAGGGCCGCCTCGATCTGGGTGAGTTCGAGGCGGCCGGTCTCGATCGGCGCGCGCCCTTCACGCGGGGCGGGCGCCTGCGCGATCGCAGCTGCACCGAAAATCGAAGCACAAAGAAGCACGGCGCCGAAACGCGCCATCCAGCGGGAAAGCATCAAGGCGGATACCTGTCTGTTGAAGTCGGAACGCAACCAGCCCGGCGAATCGGGCCATACCGTGACGTGGTGTTGGTTCTAGACCGAAACCGGGGCAGGGTCAGGGGCCATGCCGCGCCATCCGCATGGAATTTCGCGGCAGGACTAGGGCGAAAACTCATAAAGGAGGTGGCATTTGACGCGAGGGAATTTGGTAATCAGGTTTCGTGGGCTTTCCCGAAGCAAACCGTCGGGTTTGGGAGGGAAAGGACGCGAAAGATGATCCAAATTCACCGTGCCCCCCGGTGGTGTTTCGGAGAGAAACTGCCTCGAAACCGGCGCTTGCCCTGACAGACGTCAAGGCTGCGCGCCGCTTCCGGCCATTTTCGCCCCGAAACACCCATCAAATGCGCCTCCTTTATGAGTTTTCGCCCTAGCTCAGACCACACTCGTCATGCCGCCATCGACCATCAGGAGATGGCCATTGACATAGCTTGATGCGTCCGAGGCCAGGAACAAAGCCGCGCCGACGAGTTCCCGCACATCGCCCCAGCGCCCGGCCGGCGTCCGCTTTTCCACCCAGGCCGAGAACTCGGCATTCTTCACCAGCGCATCATTGAGCTCGGTCTTGAAATAACCCGGCCCGATTGCATTGACCTGGATGTTGTGCGGTCCCCATTCGGCAGCGAGGCCGCGCGTCATCATCTTCACGCCGCCCTTGCTGGCATTGTAGGGCACGATCGAGGCCCGGCCGAGCTCGCTCTGCACCGAGCCGATATTGATAATCTTGCCGCGCTTGCGTGCCAGCATGTGCCGCCCCACCGCCTGGCTGACGAAAAAGACGCTGTCGAGGTTGGTCGCCTGCAACCGGCGCCAGTCAGCCGGGTCATAATCCACCGCCGCGCCCCGGATCTGGATCCCGGCATTGTTGATCAGGATGTCGATCGGGCCGACCTCTGCCTCCACGCGGTCGATCGCCGCCCGGCTGGAGGCTGGATCGGTCACGTCGAAAGCCGCGCCCCCGGCCGTAAAACCCCGCGCCCGTAGGGCGGCAATCGGCGCTTCAAGCGATTCGGCCGCCCGCGCGTTGAGCACGACGGCCGCCCCGGCTTCGGCCAACCCCTCGGCAAGCGCCAGCCCGATCCCCCGGCTCGAACCGGTGACAAGGGCGCGCCGCCCGGAAAGGGAGAAAAGGGAGAGCGCGCTGGTCATGGTCTGGCACCTTCGGGTTGCCCTGCCGGCCGCATTGTGCCGTGATAGGGACAAGGATAACGAATATGGTCCCGGCATGAGGGACCTTGCGGGGGAACATGTTGAACGGCCAAACATCGCAACGGTCAACCTTGGGCGTGGTCTGCCACGCCGCACGCGTGCTCAAGGTCGAGTCGGTTCCCGTGCCGGAGATCGGTGATTCGCAGGTCGAGCTGGCCATCGCCGCCGGCGGCATCTGCGGTTCGGACCTGCACTATTATCTTGATGGCCGGATCGGCGCGATCGAGGTGCGCCAGCCCTTCGTGCTCGGCCACGAATTCTCCGCTACGGTCACCGCCGTCGGACGGGCCGTCACGGCGCTTCAGGCGGGCGATCGTGTCGCTGTCAACCCGGCCCGCGCCTGCGGAACCTGCTCCTATTGCCAGGCGGGCCTGCAGATCCATTGCCTCAACATGCTGTTCTACGGCTCCGCCATGCGCTTCCCGCATGTCAGCGGCGGCTTCCGGCAGACGCTCGTGGCGGAAGCCATTCAATGCGAGAAACTCCCGGCGGATTTCGACCTCGCCCGCGCCGCCTTCGCCGAGCCGTTGGCCGTCTGCCTCCATGCCGTGGAGCGCGCCGGTCCGCTTTCCGGCCGCCGCATCCTCGTCACGGGCTGCGGCCCCATCGGTGCGCTGACGATCATGGCGGCCCGCTATGCCGGGGCCGGAGAGATCATTGTCACCGATGTCTCGGACAGCGCCATCGCGATGGGGCTGAAGATCGGCGCCGATATCGGCGTGAACGTCGCCCGAGATCCGGAGAAAATGGCCGCCTTCGCCGCCAACAAGGGCAGTTTCGATGTAGTCTTCGAATGTTCGGGGCATCAATCGGCGATCCGCTCGGCGATGGACGTGATCCGGCCGCGCGGCATTCTCGTCCTGGTCGGGCTCGGCGGCGAGACGCAACTGATGATCAATACGGTCGTCGCCAAAGAGATCGACATGCGCGGCACATTCCGGTTCGGAACGGAATTCCGCACCGCCGTGCAGGCTCTGGTCTCGGGCCGGATCAACCCGATGCCGCTGCTCACGGAGGTCATTCCCTTCCGCGAGGCGCAGCGTGCCTTCGATCTGGCGGCAGACAGGAGCCGGGCCATGAAGGTCCAGCTCGCCTTCACGTAAGGAAAACGGCCCCGGCGGATGCCCGGGGCCGGGCCCGTCAGCCGTTGCGATAGGTGTAGCTGTAGCCGTTGATCGCCGGCGCCCCGCCGAGATGGGCGTAGAGGACGTTCGACCCCGCCGGGAAATAGCCCTTCTTCACAAGGTCGATCATCGCCTGCATCGACTTGCCCTCATAGACAGGGTCCGTGATCATCGCTTCCGTCCGGGCAGCAAAGCGGATCGCCTCGTTGGTTTCGGCGCTGGGAATGCCATAGGCGGGATAGGCATAATCCTCGAGAATGACGATCTCGTCCTCGCGCACGGGGCGGCCGAGTTCGACCAGCCCGGCCGTGTTGTCGACAATCGCACGCACCTGTTCGCGGGTCTGGGCCGGGGTGCCGGAGGCATCGATCCCGATCACGCGGTCGGCCCGGTTGTCATCGGCAAAGCCGACAATCATGCCGGCCTGGGTCGAACCGGTGACCACGCAGACGATGATATAGTCGAACCGGATGCCCATCTCGGCCTCCTGCTTGCGAACCTCCTCGGCAAAACCGACATAGCCAAGTCCGCCATAGGGATGGACCGAGGCGCCGGCCGGAATGCCATAGGGCACGCCGCCGGCATCCTTGACGGACTGGATCGCGTCCTCCCAGCTCCGGCGGATGCCGATATCGAATCCGTCCGGCACGATCCGGCTGTCGGCGCCCATCAGGCGGGTCAGCAGGATGTTGCCGACGCGGTCATAGACGGCATCCTCATGCGGAACCCAGCTCTCCTGGACTACCACGCATTTCAGGCCGAGCTTGGCTGCCGTGGCGGCGACCATGCGGGTATGGTTCGACTGGACACCGCCGATCGAAACGAGGGTGTCGGCCTTCTTCGCCAGCACATCCGGCACGATGTATTCGAGCTTGCGCAGCTTGTTGCCGCCGAAGGCGAGGCCCGAATTGCAATCGTCGCGCTTGGCAAAAAGGTTCACCTTGCCGCCGAGAGCCGCGCTCATCCGGCGCATCGGTTCGATCGGCGTCGGGCCGAAGGTCAGCGGGTAGCGTTCGAACTTGTCGAGTCGGATCATGGCACTCTCTCCTGGGATGACTGATTGCGTTTTCTATCATCCGTGGAGAGAAAGGTGCTCTCGAAGATAATGCCATAAGTGATCCATATTGCGTGCAGAACCCGCGCATGATTGAGTATCGTTTCGGATTTTGATCTTCAGTGAAAGTTTCTTTCATGACAGAGGAAATTGACAGGATCGACCGCAAGATTCTCAAGCTGCTGCAGCAGGACGGACGCATGTCGAACGCCGAGCTGGCTGCCCTGGTCCATACCAGTCCGGCAACCTGCCACCGGCGGACGAAGCGCCTGTTCGATCTGGGCTATATCCGCCAGGTCCGGGCCGAGATCGCCCCGCAGAAGGTCGAGCGCGGCACGCTGGTCATCGTCGGCGTCGAACTGGATCGCTCGACACCGGAAAGCTTCGGTGCATTCGAAGCCGCCATCCGGAAGCTGGCCTTCGTGCTGGATTGCCACCTCGTCGCCGGCGATTTCGACTTTTTCCTCAAGATCCGCGTGCGCGACATCGCGGATTTCAACCTGCTCCACGGAGATCAGCTGATTCGCCTGCCCGGCGTTCGGCAGACGCGGACCTTCTTCGTCATGAAGGAGGTCATCGACAATGCGGAACTGGATTTCTGATCAGCCCTCGCCGCTCGCCGCATTCTCGGCCGCGATGGTCTGGTAGAGACGGTCGATCAGCGGCAGGACGATGTCCCGCTCGTCCGGCGACAGGGCCGCCAGCAACCGGTCGTGCCGCGCGAGCATGACCGGCCGTGTCGCCTTTTCCACGTCCCACCCGGCCGCCGTCAGGCTGGCCCAGACAGCGCGGCGGTCATCCTGCCGGCGTGTCATGACGATCAGCCCTCGCTGCTCGAGGCCGTTCAGCGTCCGGCTCAACAGACCTGGATCCAGCCGGGCGAGGCTGCCCAGCTGCCGCCCGTTCATTTCCCCGCCAATCCCGAGCAGCGAGACCACGCGCCATTCCGGAACATTCAGCCCGCCGGTCTGCCGCAGCAGGCGATTGCTCTGCCGGTTCAGCTCGGAGACAAGGCGCGCAAGGCGAAACGTGATCAGGTTTTCGAGATCATGGGTCGACATGGCACAGAACTCGCGCTGGAGGGGATGGATCTTATAGTTGATATGTCAATTATTGACTTATCAAATAAATAGGACTTCCCTTGCGTGCCGCCTTGCCGGACAACCCCGGTCAGGCTCATGTCTTCGGGAGGGCATCATGGCACATTTCGTATCGGTCTTTCTGGGATTGTTGCTGGCCTTTCCGGGGTTTTCCCCCGCCTTGAGCCAGGCCCGTTACCCGGAGAAAACCATCCAGATCATTGCGCCCTATGCACCCGGTGGCGCAGCCGATATTTTCGCCCGCATGATCGCCGGTGATCTCGAGAAACGACTCGGCCAATCGGTGATCGTGGTCAATCGGCCCGGTGCCGGAACGATCATCGGCGCGCAGGCGCTGATCACCGCGCCGGCTGACGGCTATACCCTGTTCCTGAGTTCGAATTCGACCTTCACGCTCAATCCCGCCGTCATGCCCAACATCCCCTATGACGCGACAAAGGATTTCGAGCCCATCGCCCAGCTCGCCACGATCGGCCTCGCGCTGCTGACCCATGCCGACAACCCGATCCGCGACGTACCGGGGCTCGTGACGGCGGCAAAGGCCGAACCGGACAAGCTGACCATGGCCTCCTTCGGCAACGCCACCGTCTCGCATTTCGGCGGCGAATGGTTCAAGGCGGCAGCGGGGATCCGGATGGTGCATGTCCCCTATCGCGGCAGCGGCCCGGCCATGAACGACCTGGTGGCCCGACATGTCCCCTATCTCGTCGATACGATCGTCGCGGCGAAGCCGCAGGTCGAGGCCGGCAAGATCCGCCCCCTCGCCGTCACGATGGCCGGCCGCTCGGCCATGATGCCGGATGTGCCGACGCTCCGCGAACTCGGCTACAAGGACATTGATCTCTCGTCATGGGTCGCGCTCGTCACGGCGAGGGGCGTGCCGGCGGATGCGCGGAAAGTGCTTTCCGATGCCATTGCGGCCATGCTGCAGGACCCAGTCATGAAGGAGAAGATGCTCAAGGCCGGCTTCGAGCCCGCCTACCGCACCTATCCGGACTGGCCGGCGACAATTGCCGCCGAGATCGCCGCGATGAAGACGATTGCGGGCCAGGCCGGCATCAAGGCCGAGTAGACGTCGATGGCTGAACCCTGTGATCTTCCTGCCGTGACCGCGCGGCAGGCAATAATCTCTCGCGCGCTTTCGCCGGTCGAACTGGTCGAGAGCTGCATCGCCCGGATCGAAGCCGTCGATCCGGCGGTCAATGCCATGATCGCCCGCGATTTCGAGGGCGCTCTGGCAGAGGCCCGGGAAAAGGAAGCCGCGATCATGCGTGGCGATCCGCTGGGGCCCCTGCATGGCCTGCCGCTTGCGGTGAAGGATCTCATCGACGTCGAAGGCCTGCCGACCACGTTCGGCTCGCCGCTTTTCGCCGCGAACCGGGCCACGAAGGACGAAGCCGTCGTCGGCATGCTGCGCCGGGCCGGCGCGATCGTGATCGGCAAGACGAACACGCCCGAATGGGGCGCCGGCGGCAATACGCGCAATGCGGTCCATGGCGCGACCGGCAATCCGTTCGATCCGGCCCTTTCGGCGGCCGGCTCCTCGGGTGGATCGGCCGTGGCGGTCGCGACCGGCATGGTGCCGCTGGCCACGGGGTCCGATACAGGTGGCTCGCTGCGCAACCCGGCCGCCTTCAACGGGATTGTCGGCTACAGGCCCTCGCCGGGGCTGGTGGCCAGCGACAGCCGGAACATGAGCTGGATCCAGCTGGCCCAACTCGGACCGATGGCCCGGAATGTCGCGGATGCCGGCCTGATGGCATCCTGCATGATGCAAAGGAGCGCGGCAGATTCGATCTCGGTCATCGCCCATGAAGGCCCGGTCGAGGCGGCGCTCTTCGCTGATCCTCCGCCCGTCGATCTCCGCAGATTGCGGCTCGCCCTGTCAGCCGATCTCGGCTTCGCGCCAACGGAGAATGCGATCCGGACAGTTTTCGCGGCGAAATGCGCACGTCTTGCGCAGGAAGTCGGTTCGATTGAGGAGGCACATCCCGATTGCCGCAATGCCGACGAAGCGTTCGGGATCCTCCGCGGGGTGATGTTTCTCGGGTGGCATCGCGAACTGGCGGAGCGCCACCCGGATCAGGTGGGCCCCAACATCCACCTGCAGATCGCCGAGGGCCTTCGGTACACGGCGGCAGACGTTGCACGCGCCCTGTCGATGCAGACGGCGATGTATCGGTCCTGGCAGGGTTTTTTCGAGCGGTATGACTTGCTCGTGACACCGGCCATCACGATCAGCCCGCGCGTCTGGCGTGAACTCTATCCGGCGGAAATCGACGGAACGCCGACGCAGACCTACTACCAGTGGCTGGCTTTGGCCTATGCCGTCACGCTGACCGGCCACCCTGCAATCGCGATTCCCGTCGGGCGTGATCACGCAGGCATGCCGTTCGGGATCCAGATTGTCGGGCCACGGGGCGGGGATCTGAAGGTGCTCGCCGCGGCCCGGGCGCTGGAAGCGGTTTTTGCGGGCTCGGAAGAAACAGCAAGGCCCGAGCCGGATATCGAATGGCTGAAGGCGCAGCCACCCCTCGCCATGAGCGAAGGGTTCCGCGCCTTCGATTGATCCGGAAACCGGATGTCAGCGGCGGCCGTTCTGCCGCGCGCCGGCACCGGCTTCCGCCTGCGCGGGCCGCTGGTGCGGACTGTTCGGCCGGCGATGCGGCCGACCACCACGCGGCTGTTCCTTGCCCTGTCGGCCATGCGGAGCCGGGCGGGCCGGCTGGCTTTCCCGGATGATCGCGGCATCGGCGGGAAGGCCCTCCGGCAGCGGCAGGGCCGGAATCGGCAGGCGCGTCAGCTTCTCGATATCCCGCAGGAAGGGCCGCTCGTCCGACGCACAGAAGGACAGGGCAATCCCCGCCGCGCCGGCACGGGCCGTCCGGCCGATGCGATGCACGTAGGATTCGGGAACATTCGGCAGCTCGAAGTTGATGACATGCGAGACGCCCTCGACATCGATGCCGCGGGCCGCGATATCGGTGGCGACGAGAACCCTGCAATTGCCCGAGCGGAACGCGCCGAGGGCCCGTTCGCGCTGCGCCTGGCTCTTGTTGCCATGGATGGCGCTGGCTTCGATGCCCGACTTGACGAGATGCTTCACGACGCGGTCTGCGCCGTGCTTCGTGCGGGTAAAGACGAGCACGCGGTCAATGCTTTCATCCCGGAGCACGGCTTCCAGCAGGGCCTGCTTGGCACCGCCCTGCACGAACATCACGCCTTGGGTAACACGTTCGGCCGTCGTCGCGACCGGCGTCACCGCAACCTTGACGGGATCCGTCAGGAAGGCATCCGCCAGACCGGAAATGGTGTTCGGCATGGTTGCCGAGAAGAACAGGCTCTGCCGCTTCTTCGGCAGCATCGGAATGATGCGCTTCAGCGGCACGATGAAGCCGAGATCGAGCATCTGGTCCGCCTCGTCGAGAACGAGGATCTCGAGGTCGCGCAGCGAAAGCGCGCGCTGGTCGATCAGGTCGAGCAGGCGGCCCGGTGTCGCGACCAGGATATCCGCGCCCGGCGCAAGCCGGCGGATCTGCTTGCCGATCGGCACGCCGCCGAACACGACATCGATCGAGAGATGCATGAACTTGCCATAGGCGCGGAAGCTCTCTGCGATCTGGCTGGCCAGTTCACGCGTCGGGCTGAGAATGAGCGCGCGGCAGGTGCCGGGCTTCCGGGTTGTGCCCGACTTGCCGAGCCTGTGAAGGATCGGCAGCGCGAAGGCGGCCGTCTTGCCCGTGCCGGTCTGGGCGATGCCGAGCAGGTCCCGGCCGGCCATGGCCTGCGGGATCGCCTGCGTCTGGATCGGGGTGGGTTGGGTATAGCCCTCGGCGGCAAGCGCACGCTGCAACGGCGCAAGGAGCTGGAAATCGGAGAAACTGGTCAAGGGAAACACTTTCGAAGAAAGGCGGCCAGCAGGCCGCCATGCCGGCAGGAAGTCCTGCGGGCAGTCTGGGAACAACCCGCGTGATGGGGTTGTCGGATCAACGAACGATTGAAGGGGAAAGCCGGCGCCGGATCTCGATTCGAGGATCGGCGCAACCACGCTGCTTTGCACACGCGCCGTTCTGGCGCTGACGTTCTGCGCTTCCCTTGCGCTTGTTGCAGCGCAATGTCAAGGCGCGATGCCCCGTTAGCGGGGGCCTCTCACTCCGCGATGACCGATTCGACCAGCTGGAACGGCGACGAGACCACCGAGCCGAGCGTGCGGAACACATAGGCCCCCGCCCCCCGGACCGCGCCGCCGGATTTCTCCAGTTCGCGCAGGCGGGGCTGGTACTTGGCCAGCATCACGAAGCGGTCATGACGGAAACTGTCACCGGAATCGAGCGCGGAGATATCCACCACCCGCAGACGGGCCTGCCGCGCGATCTCCAGGAGGCGCGGATCCTTCACCTCCATCGCGCCGACCCGCTGGTAGCCCCCGGCCAGCCGGCTGGACGCCTTGAGTGCCCGGTCATCCGGAGAGGTCAGGACCGTCATCGGCGGATCGAGCGGCCCGATCGCCTGCATCTGCGTCCGGAATACGTCGATATCGATGTCCGGCGCCGCCAGCGTCACCTTCGGCTTCGGCAGGCCGGCCCACCGCCCCGCCAGCCGGAGATCGCGGACTGTTTCCACCGTCAGCCATGTGCCCATGCTATGCGCGAGAATGCTGAGATCACCGCTGCGCCGGCCCTGCGCAGCCATACCGATCAGCTCTGCCAGATACTGCCGGGAATAGGTCGAGGCATCCCTGTCGGTAAGATAGCCGGTCAACTGCCCCTGCGATGGCCAGGCAAAGAGAACCATTTTCCCCGGATAGTTGGAATCGGCCTTCATCTGTGCACCCCGGAACACCGCATCGCGGAAGCCGGTATTGTAGCCATGCACGAAAATGCCGAGCCGGGGATCGCCGGCGTTTGGTCTGATCTCGCGCTCGAACTGTGCCCTGTCGAGACGACGCTCGGCCAGCACGGCAAACCCGTTGGCCGGGTTGAGATGATCATCGCCAGCCTCGATCGCCCCGTATTCATGCCCTGGCGGGATCGAGATCCTGTAGGCCGCGAAATGGAGCGTGCTGGCCCGGTTGTTCGAGAACTCGCGGGCATCCAGGCCATTTGGCTCCCGCGTCGTCGCGACATAAAGCTCGACCATCCGCGCGCCCGGCGGCAAGGGTTGCTGGACCAACGCAACGTCATTCCGGGCGGAGCCGGCACAACCGGCCAGGGCCATCCCCGTCACGAGGCACGCGACCCATCCGAGCAACCGGCCCAGCTCAAGCCTCATCGACGCCACTTTCCCGCTGCGGCCGACCTGTCCCCCCACGAAGGCGGGAAAGTCGGCGGGTTGCCCTGCCCTGCAAGGCCATCCGGTTGTGGAAGATGGCCGGGATGTCGTCAAGCAGCAGCCCATTCGCCCTCGCCACGGACTTGACTTAGCGGGCCCTCCGGATGTCGATGACAGGGTGGTGCCGGGGCCCTGCCCCCGCATCAAGGGTATTTCAGATTATTGATATTTAATGCTTTTCCGGATGACGAGACCGCGGATGGTGATCCCGACTGGATTCGAACCAGTGGCCTACAGTTTAGGAAACTGCCGCTCTATCCTGCTGAGCTACGGGACCTCACGGGAAGCGCATAGCAGAATTCGCGACTGAAATGCACCCTGCCCGGCGCCGACATGATGGATTTTTGCGGACATGCCGCCTCGGCGCGATGGCGGGCTGGATGGCGCTGGCCCTTCCGGCACATGCCGCCGACACCGATTGCCGCCCGGCCGGCGCGGAGCCGGCGGAGATCGCCGCGATCACCCCGCAGGCCACTCTTCGCCTGCGCGATGGCCGGGAACTGACGCTCTCCCATCTCCTTCCTCCCGAAAGCACCCCGGAGGAAGACCGCGAAACCGGATCAGGGAAGCTCCGCGCCTGGCTTGCCGGCCAGACAATGTCCTGGAAGCCCGCCGGGGAGCCGGATCGCTGGGGCCGGATTCCGGCCAACCTGTTCCTGCAGGAGCCAGACAGGCGGGAGCCCCCGTTCTGGCTTCAGGCAGGCCTCGCGCAGCAGGGTTGGGCCGCGCTCTGGCCAGGTCGCATGCCCGCGGCATGCCTCGCCCGGCTTCTGGCCGCCGAACGGCGCGCCATGGCCGGAGCTCGGGGGCACTGGGCGGCGGAGGTCCAGGCTGGCCATCTCGCCCGCCTCGGCAGCAATCCCGAAGGCGCCATAGGCCAGCGGATGGTGATCATCCTTCGCATCCGGTCGGTCCGCAGCGGCAGGCTGGGGAGCTTCGTCAATTTCGTGCCATCATTGCATGGTTCACCTTCCTTGTTCTTGACCACCAGACAGATGGAAGCCTTCCGGCATGCACAGCGTGACCCGTTTTCTTGGCAGGGCAAACGGGTCCTCCTGCGGTTCGTGGTCCCCGTGCAGGGAATCGGCCGGATCCGGATCGAAGGCATCGACCAACTTCTCCCGATCGACTAAAGCTCGGGCCATGATGTCCAGCGCGATCGGCCACCCGCATCCGTACGGCTCAGCACCCGGGCGATTCCGGAAACCCGGCCTGGCCATCGGCTGCGTGACCGGGCTCGCCCTCATGCTGTCGGCCTGCATCACCGACACGATCTCCGTTCCGCCGGTCGAGCCACAGCGTGTCCAGATCCCGGGAACCGGGCCGCGGCTCGAGCCCGGCTCGCAACTGGAGCGCGAGCATCGCCGCCTGGTCGCGAGCTTCGGCGGGGAATATCGGTCGCAGAAGATCCAGACGCAGCTCAATGCGATTTCCGAACGGCTGCGCCTTGTCTCCGATCGGCCCAGCGAGCAATACCGCGTGATCGTCCTGAATTCGCCGTCGGTGAATGCTTTCGCGTTGCCCAACGGCTATGTCTACCTGACGCGCGGCCTGCTGGCGCTGTCCAACGACACGGCCGAAATCGCCTCGGTCATCGCGCATGAGATCGCCCATGTCACCGCCCGCCACGCCATGGCCCGGGCCGAACTGGAAAGCCGCTCGGTCCTTGTCAGCCGGGTGATGAGCGAGGTGCTCGACAATCCCGGCGCGGGCCAGCTGATGCGCGACCAGTCCCGCGTGGCTTTTGCAAGCTTCTCGCGCCAGCAGGAAATCGACGCCGACGAAATGGGCGTGCGCGCTATCGCGAAGGCGGGGTTCGAGGCCCATGGCGCCACGCGGTTCCTGATGGCGCTCGACCGGTCCAGCCGCATGCGCGAGGAGATTGCCGGCGGCGGCAAGGACGACAAGACAGACATCCTCGCCACCCACCCGCAAACGCCGGAACGGATTGCCCGGGCTCTCGCGGTCGCGCGGGAATTCGGGGCCCCGGGCATCGGCGAGGCCGATCGGGGGCGCTGGCTGCAGGCTGTCGATGGCATGACCTTCGGCGATGACCCGACCCAGGGTGTCGTGAAAGGCCGCCAGTTCTTCCATCCCAAGCTGCGCTTTGCCATGTCGGCGCCGGAGGGCTTCGTCCTCGAGAATACCGCCCAGGCGGTCCTCGGGGTGACGGCCGGCGCCAAGGAAGCCTTCCGCCTGGATTCGACCCGCGTGGACCAGGGCAAGTCACTCGCGGTGCTGCTGGCCGAGAACCCGATCGAGAGCATCGGCGTGACGGATATCCGGGAATTGCAGATCAACCAGCTCCCCGCCGCCACGGGCCTCGCCAAGGGCCCGGACTGGACGTTCCGCGTCTTCCTCATCCGGTCGGGCGATATCGTCTACCGGATGATTTTCGCGGCACAGGGCATGAATGCGGTGCAGGACCAGCGCTTCCTCGAGGCGGCCCAGAGTTTCCGCCGGATGACGGATGACGAGGTCCGTGACATCCAGCCGCAGCGGATCCGCCTCGTCACAGCACGCACGGGCGACAGGGCCGAGGACCTCGTCGCATCCCACATGGCCGGGATCAGCCAGGCGCTCGAGCGTTTCTATGTGATCAACGGCTTGGGGCCGGAGGATATCCTCCAACCCGGCACGGCCTACAAGGTCATCGGCCAGTAAGCCGATCAGCCATAAGCGGAAACAAGCTGCGGATTGCGCTCGATCAGGGCTTTCCGGAGCTTCTCGAGCGCGCGGTTCTCGATCTGGCGGACGCGTTCCTTCGAAATGCCCAGCTTGGAGCCGAGCGCCTCAAGGGTCTCGCCCTCCTCGCTCAGCTTCCGCTCGCGCAGGATGCGAAGCTCGCGCTCCGACAGCACCGTCAGGGCACTCTGGAGCCATTCGTAACGGCGCTCGCCGTCAATCGCGTCACCCACCAATTCATCGGGCAGCGGCCCGGTATCGGCGAAGAAATCACCCCGATCGGCACTGCCGGCATCCTCATCCGAAACCGGCGCGTTGAGTGACATGTCGGGCCCGCTGAGCCGGGCCTCCATGGTCACGACATCGGCCCTCTGCACGCCGACGGCAGCCGCGATCTCGGCATGGAGGTCGAGGCCGGGCTCCTGCTCCATCCGCTGCGCAATGCGCATCCGGAGGCGCCGGAGATTGAAGAACAAAGCCTTCTGGGCCGAACTGGTGCCGCCGCGGACAATGGACCAGTTCCGGAGAACAAAGTCCTGGATCGAGGCCCGGATCCACCAGGTCGCATAGGTGGAAAAACGCACTTCCCGCTCGGGTTCGAAACGCGCTGCGGCTTCGAGCAGACCAACATGGCCTTCCTGCACCAGATCCGGCACCGACAGGCCATAATTCCTGAACCGGGCAGCAATCGCGATGACCAGCCGCATATGGGCGCGGGTCAGTTGCTCAAGCGCGTCCTGATCCCCGTTATCGCGCCACCGCACCGCAAGCGCGTGCTCGTCCTCGCGGGACAGGTAGGGCGCATCCATAGCGGCGCGCACGAAAGACCGGCTAATCCCCGACAACTGGGCCATGCACGTCTCCCCGTCATTCTCGTTTCAGGCGATACGCGCAAAATCGGCAACTGGTTCACCGGGCTCCTTAGGAATCTCTGCCTCGACCACAAAAAAGCCCGCGGGGTCACCGCGGGCTCCTGAAGGTTGGCGATGGGAACGGCGCTCAGGCCGCTTCCTCGCTCGTATCGTCATTGTCGGCATCGGGCTCGGCCGCGCCATCGGCCCCACGCGCGCGGCGCGGGCCCTTGGCCAGGCTGGTCTCGATCCGCTTCATCGCTTCCGTCTCGGTGGAGCCGTCAACGGCAGCAACCTCGTCGACAAGCCGCGCCAGCGCGGTCTCGAACAGCTGCCGCTCCGAGTAGGACTGTTCCGGCTGGGCTTCCGACCGATAGAGATCGCGAACAACCTCCGCCACGGCAAGGATGTCGCCCGAATTGATCTTCGCTTCGTATTCCTGGGCCCGACGGCTCCACATGGTCCGCTTGACGCGGGCACGGCCGGTGAGCACATCGAGGGCCTTGGCAATGCCGGCCGCTTCGGTGAGCTTGCGCATGCCGACGCTCGCGACCTTGGCCACAGGCACCCGCAGGGTCATTTTTTCCTTCGCGAAGCTGACGACAAAAAGCTCAAGTTTGAAACCCGCAATCTCCTGTTCCTCGATCGCCGTCACCTGTCCGACGCCATGGGCCGGATAGACGATGTATTCGCCCGGCTTGAACCCATCGCGCTGTGTCGTCTTCTTTGTGCTCATCATGTCCCTCACTATCGCGCGCGGGCTGCTGCAACCTGCGCGCGAATTGTGGCAGCCTGTGCCACGCTCAGATCAGGCATACCCTGCCGGTTTGCCTGAACACATTCAGCGGAAAAGACGGGGTACCTTGCCCGGAACTGCCCAAGAAACGTGTTTGGCCCGCGCGCGGCTCGCGTGCAGGCCAAGAAAAGGTCACGTCAATGGGAAGCTAGGCGCAAGGAAGCGGCCACCTGTTTCGACTGTTGGAAAAGACCCTATCACGATTCCAGTCGAAAATCAAAAACTCCCGCTTCCCCGTTCCGGCCGGGGCAGTCGGAAGGTTAACGGCGATGGCCGATCAGTCGCCCTGGCCGGGCTTGGGTGAGAAATAGGTCTCGAACTTGTTCGACTTGCCGTCGAATTCCTTGGAATCGGCCGGCGCCTCGCGCTTGATCGTGATGTTCGGCCAGGTCTTGGCGAATTCCGCATTGACCTTCAGCCAGCTCTCGAGGCCCGGCTCGGTATCCGGCTTGATGGCTTCGGCCGGGCATTCGGGCTCGCAGACGCCGCAATCGATGCACTCGTCGGGATGGATGACGAGCATGTTCTCGCCTTCGTAGAAACAGTCCACGGGGCAGACTTCCACGCAATCCATGTATTTGCAGCGAATGCAATTGTCGGTGACCACATAGGTCATCGGTCTCTCCTGCCATACGGAATGGCGGCGGGCGCCATATCAACGGTTTCGCCCTTCGCTAGATCGGATTTGACCCGCATGCAAGCGAAGGGATGTTGCGGCTGCACAATCACGGGGTCTCGACGACCCGGTAGAGACGGGTGGCGTCTTCCGCGCCGCCGCGCCGTTCGGCCAAGGCCAGCACCTCGACGACGATCGTCCGCCCGGGCAGCGCGAGCGTCAGGATATCGCCCGGCGCCACTGCCGCGCCCGGTCTCTGGACGCGCCGGCCGTTGAGCCGCACCCGGCCCGCGCGGACAAGATCGGCACAAGCTTCGCGCGAGCGCTGGAACCGCGCGAACCAGATCCAGCGGTCGAGCCGGAGATCATCGGCCTCCGCCGCTTCCTCCGAATCGGAAGGCCGGCTACCGCGCGCCATTGGATCCTGTCAGGACTTGCCTTCGAGCTGAGCCTTGAGGGCGGCCAGCTTGGCGAAGGGTGAATCCGGATCCGGCTGTTTCTCGACCTGCGGCTTCCTTTCCGGCGGTCGGGGCATGGCATCGCGGCCGGGCCGTGGCCGCTCGGGGCGTGGACCACGCCCCTCCGGGCCGGCAGCCTTGTCCTGGCGCTTGAAGGCATCGAACCGCTTGTTCCGCTCCGCACGATTCCGGTCATCGCGGCGCGGCTGATCCTCTCGCGACTGTGCCGGGGCACCCTCGGCCGGAGCCGCCTGGCCCGGGCGGGGCCGTCGCTGGTCACGCGGGTTGAAGCGGGGCCGATCCTGCCGCGAGCGTTCCGGGCGGGCAACGCGCCAGATCTCGATCTCGGCGGGGGCGGCAGTTTCCGCGGGAGCGACCTCGGACCCATCGGCTTCGGCCGGCGTTACTTCGACCGGTGCGACTTCGACCGCCGCTGTCTCCGCGATGTCCGAAGTTGCAGCAATCTCGTCTATCCCGGAAGACGGTGCCGCCTCTGCGGTCTCGCCGGTCTCCGGTTCGGGCAGCTCTGTCGGGTCCGGCAGTGCATCTTCGGCTACAACCGCTCCATCCCCGTCCGCAGGAGCCCCGACGGGCGTTTCCGCCGGAACGGTCGCGGCCGACATCTTCAGCGGGACCGAAATGGCAGGCCCCGACCGCATTTCGGGACGATAGCCCAGCGATTTCAGGATTTCGCCGAATTCGGCCCCGGCACAGCCGACAAGCGAGGTCATGGCGCCGGTCACGACAAAACCGTCCCCGTCGGCTGCCCCGGCAGGCGGAGGCCCATCGGTCACGCCCGGCCGGTAGGCAATCGCCGGCCGGATCAGGTCGGCGAGGCGCTCGAGAATATCGACGCGGATCGCCCGCGGGCCCGCGACGCGGAACCCGGCAATCCGGTAGAGGTCCTTGTCGATGCTGGGATCGACCGGAATCGAGGTCCGCCCCGAAAAGGCGAGATGCGAGACATCACGCAAAGCGGAGGGATCTCCGCCCTTGGCCAGAGCATAGAGCTGCGCCGCAAGACTGCGCGGGCCGGGCTTCATCAGCGCCGGCACGAAGATATGATGTGCCCCGAATCGCAACCCGAGCTTGCGCATTTCGGCGCGCGCATTCTGGTCGAGCGCGCGGACATCATTGGCCACCAGCGCCCGGTCCAGCACGCCGAGATGTTCTGCCACCTGGAACGCGATACCACGGCCGATGCCGGACAGGCTTTCCGGCGCCTCGAGCGCGACCAGCGCCCCCAGCAGCTTCTGGACATGCGCCTTGATCCAGGCGCCGATCCGCGTCTCGACAAGCTCGCGATGCAGGCCGGTCAGGCCCTCATCCGCGAGGATCAGGAAGCGGGGCTCGAGGATGCGCGCACCGGCCTGCAACACCGCGACAGGCTCGCCGACATGCCGGATGATCCCGTCCAGCGAAAGCTGGAACTGGTCATCATTGGCCGTCGACAGGCGCGTCGCACGCGTTTCCAGCTCGGAACTCAGGGCCTTGACCGCAGCCGCGCGGAGGGTCTTCGCCTCCTGCGTATCCGCCGAGGCATCGGGGGCAAAGCGGAAGCCTTCGAGGCGCCCGATATGCTGCCCCTCGACCAGAACCTCTCCCGTGGGCTTCACTTCCGTTTCAAGCATCGCATTCTCTTTCAGCCGGCGCATCAGCACGGATGTCCGTCGGTCGACAAAACGCTGCATCAATCGCTCGTGCAGCGCATCGGAGACCTTGTCCTCTAGCGCGCGCGTGACGTTCTGCCAATGAGAAGGATCACGCAACCAGTCCGGACGATTGGCGCAGTAGCTCCAGGTTCGGATCTGGGCCAGGCGCCAGGACAGCGCGTCGATATCGCCGTCCACCCGGTCGCAGCCCTTGATTTCCTTGCCGAACCAGTCCGCATCGATGGCCCCGCGCCGCATGATCGGCTCAAAGAGCGAGACGACGAGGTCGGCGTGGCTTTGCGGCGACACCTTTCGGTAATCCGGCAATTGACAGAGGTCCCATAGGCGCCGCACGGCCGCCTCGCCCGTCGCGAGGTCGCGGACCAACGGGCGCATCGTCGCGATCTCCAGCGTGGTCTCGTCTTCCGCTTTTCGGATCCGGACAAGGTTGGAATCCCCCGGGGACCGCTGCAATGAGGTTTCCAGCCGGTCGAGGCTGGAAAAATCGAGCATGGTGTTCCGCCATTGCGCCAGCGCGATCGGCTCGAACTGATGGGCCTCCAGCGCCTCGACGAGATCCTCGTCGAAGGCCGGGCAGCGGCCGGTGGTGCCGAAAGTGCCGTCCCGCGTCGCGCGGCCCGCCCGGCCCGCGATCTGCGCCAGCTCGGCCGGGAACAGGCGCCGGTGCCGGCGGCCATCGTATTTCCGGTCGGCGGCAAAGGCGACATGCTCGATATCGAGATTGAGCCCCATCCCGATCGCATCGGTAGCGATGATGTGGTCGACCTCCCCCGCCTGGAACATCGCCACCTGCGCATTCCGCGTACGCGGCGAAAGCGAGCCCATCACCACGGCGGCCCCGCCACGCTGGCGCCGGACCAGTTCGGCGATGGCATAGACCTCCTCGGCCGAGAAGGCGATGATCGCGGACCGCGCCGGCAGCCGGGTGATCTTCTTCTCCCCGGCAAAGCTCAGCTGCGACATGCGCGGGCGCGTCTGCACCGTCACGCCCGGCAGCAGCCGCTGGATGAGCGGCTGCGCCGTCGCAGCCCCGAGCAGCAGGGTCTCGCCCCGGCCACGGCGATGCAGCATCGCGTCAGTGAAGACATGGCCGCGCTCGAAATCCGCGATCATCTGCACTTCGTCGATGGCAACGAAAGTGGCACTGATATCGCGCGGCATGGCCTCGACGGTCGAGATCCAGTAGCGCGGCGATTTCGGCTTGATCTTCTCCTCGCCGGTCACCAGCGCCACCTGCGCCGGGCCAACCTTCTCGACGACGCGCTGATAGACCTCGCGCGCCAGCAGGCGCAGCGGCAGCCCGATCATCCCGCTGTCATGGCCGAGCATCCGTTCGATGGCGAGATGCGTCTTGCCGGTATTGGTCGGCCCGAGAATAGCCGTCACACCACGCCCGCGAAGAGGCGACCCCGGTTTCCGGGCTTCCGCGGGGAGGCTGAAAGTCAGGGTCATCGTCTTCCCCACGACCGGCGCGAGGGCGGGCTGCAATCAGCCCCGCCGCATTCCTTTATGTGGGCGACGGCCAGCAGGCCGGCAAGCTGTGCCGGGCCGATTTCTGTGCGTGATCGGCACAGTTCCCGGCTCCGAATCACCTGCACCGCAAGACTTCGAACAGGAAAGGAACGAATCGGCGCCGAATCGGAGACCGCACAGGAGTCTGGTTTTGTTCCATCACAAGATGAAGCACGGCCATCAAGACAAGACGCAAGATCTTGCGAAACTGGCGGATGCGGAACGATTCCGACGCCGGCACTCATGACTCGCGTCCAGTGTCCAGCGCGATTCCCGGTCAAGCGGAAAACATGAAAATCGTGGTTAATTCTTCATGAAGAACGTTCCTACGCCGCCATGCCGGGGGCTTTACGATTGGACGAAGGCGGGAACAAAGCATCGACGAATCAGCACAGAATGATTCGCTCGATGAACCATCTTGGCGTTTCCACCGTCCCGCGGCGGGCGCCAAAGCTGGCATCGCACATGCGGATTCGGCATCGGCGGGCGGGCTCGTCCCGGTTTGGGGCAGGTCAGGGGAATACGGGAAGTGCCGTTGCCGCAGCTCCGGGCAGGCGGCTGCAGGCGGCGCAAAAAAATCCGATGATCCGGCTGCGGCCGATTCGGGGAAGACGCCGGCTTATGAGGCTACGGGCTAGTCCGGCCGGAAGGTCTCGGCCTCGATGACGGTGGTGCCGATCATCGTCTTGACCGAAATGCGATAGGGAATGAGCGTCTTGCCGCCATTCACCGGAGCGAGCCAGGCATCCATGTTCCGGTTCTCGGCCATGAACTTGGTCACGCGGCGGTCCGGGCGGTGGCCGGCGACCGGAATGTAGCGCGCGGTGCAGATCAGTACCGGGCCGGAATAACCATCCTCGCTACGCACCTGGCGTGTGCCGGCATAGCTGAGCACGACATCGAAGCGCTGGTTGCCATCAAAGACCGGCAGGCGACGGTCGCAATTGGCCTTGTCCATCGGATTGCCGCTGCGGACCGGCATGATCAATGCGCTGACGGGATCCAGCACGCCGACCTTGTGGCTGTCCCGGAGGGGAATCCGCGTGGAATCATCCGGCTGGACCACGAAAGGCGGGTCGATCGTCACATTCCGCACCGAGCCGGAAGCAGCAGCGATCTGGATCTTCCGCGTATCCTTTCCGTTGGTCGCGGAGAGCGAGAAGCCGTTGGTGAGAACACTTGTGCCGGAAACATTTCCGCGCGCCGTTGCGGCCCCGCGCCCTTGCGAGACCGCCCCGACAATGCCGGTCAGCGCGGAACTGACATTGAGCACATAGCCCGCGCCGTTCAGCTGGGCGGAAAGGCTGGCCTTGCCGATCGAAAGCCCCGCAAGCGTAATGGAATAGCGCGCCTCGATATCTGCGGCCACGGCAGAGCCTGCGGCCGCAGGAAGGGTGGCCATCGCCGTCATCGCCAGAAGCCGGGACAGGCCTCGAGAGGCCCAAGTCGACATGCCTGCCATTCGAAACCCGATCCCTGTCCTGAAATGGTTGGTCTCTCTATCATGTGAATCGATGGCTGATTCGTGGCAAGTCCTCTGCTAATGCGCGAATCGGCCGGGCTGCCTGCTTTTTTCGTGGCACCGCGACCGCCATGATTGACCGCCCGGCTTCCTTGGACTATAGGCTCCGCTTCCGATTTTCCACGTGATCGCAGCCCCTCCGGTCGGAAGGGCCCCGGAGATCGCGCTCCGGGCGAAGAAGGTTGATAACGATGTCTCGTGTTTGCGAATTGACCGGCAAGGGTGTTCAGGTCGGCCACAAGGTCAGCCACTCGAACCGGAAGACGAAGCGCCGCTTCCTGCCGAACCTCGTCAATGTGACGCTGCAGTCGGATGCGCTGAACCGTTCCGTGCGGCTGCGCATCTCGGCCAATGGCCTGCGCTCGGTCGAGCATCGCGGCGGTCTCGATGCGTTCCTTCTGAAGGCTGCTGATGGCGAACTGTCCTCGAACGCGCTCGATCTGAAGCGCGAGATCTCCAAGAAGCTCACGGCCTGAGCGCGCTTGACGGCTTCGCGAAACCAAGGCGGCTCCGGCCGCCTTTTTTATTGCTTCCGCCATGTCCCTTGCCTCCTTTGATTCCCTCGCCCTCTTCGATTTCGACGGCACGCTGGTCGATACGGCGCCCTGGTTCTTCCGCACGATCAATACGGTCGCCGAACGCCACAGGTTTCGCGCCGTCACGTCGGAAGAAGGCGAGATCCTGCGTGACCTGCCGCCCCGCATGATCCTGCGCCGGCTGGGCATTCCGGTCTGGAAACTGCCCGCCATCGCCGCCGATATGCGCCGGCGCGTTCTGGCGGATGATGCAGCCATGCCGCTTTTCCCGTGGGTGCCGGACCTGCTGGCGAGGCTCTCCGCAGGCGGGTGCCGCATCGGGATTGTCAGTTCGAACAGTGAAACGGCCATCCGCGGCAAGCTGGGCCCGGCTCTTGCGCATGTGCATCGGATCTCCGCCGGTGCTTCCCTCTTCGGCAAGCCCGCCCACCTGCGCCGTGTCCTGAAGGGGACAGGGCTGCCCGCGGCAAGAACCACCGTGATCGGTGACGAGATCCGGGATATCGAGGCCGCCCGGAAGATCGGCGCCCGCTCCGTCGCCGTGACATGGGGTCTGGGCGGTCAGCGGGGCCTTGCAGGCGCCGGGCCTGATCTTCTGATCCACCGCGCCGAAGATCTGGTCGAGGCCCTTCTCACCCGCGCCTGAGGGCGTGTCAGCCGTCCAGGGCGAAGCGCAGCAACAGGTTCCGCTGCAGGAGCGAAAAATTATTGTCCGAAACGAGCGTGAGGATCGTCCGCCCCTGCGGCGTCCGGTGAACCGCAAGCGCTTCCATGTTGTCGATCTGCATGGAGAGGTCAGCCACGATCAGCGCCGGTCCATCAAGCACGGCGCCAGGGCGGATCATGGCCAGCGGGATGCGGCGGATCCGGAACCCGACCCCGAAAAGAGGCACGAAGCGGCGCTCGAGAACCAGCAGGTCGCCATCGGGCAGGAAAGCCAGGTCGGTCACGTCGAAATCGCCGATCCGGCGCAGCCAGACCCGGCCTGGCTTTGGCCCGATCAGGAAACCGGGAATCTGCCCGGGCGCCTGGCCGCGCGCCTCCTTCTCGGCGAGCGCGAGCATGTGCCCGCTCCATTCCGACCCCTGCGGAACAAGCCCGAGCGCCTCGATCCCGCCATTCGGCATCAGGCCCTTCATTTCGGCCGGAACAGAAGACAGCCGGGCCCGGCCGGTCGGTTCGCCGCCGGCATTGAGATCGAACTGGAGGATGTCGTGCACGCGCTCGACACCCACGAACAGCGTCTGCCCCTGCCGGAAGACGCTTTCACAGTCGAAATAGCGTGTATCCTTGAGCCGCCGGCCATCGGGCGCCCGAAGCGGGCCGATCCGTGCGCCCTCGATGCCGAGCGGCACGCCATCCCTCTGCACGATCCGCCCGGAAAGCCAGTGGCCGTGATCCGTGATGATGACGAAGCGCTCGCCGTTCGGATCAAGAACAAGTCCGGAAAGCCCCCCGAATTCCGGATCCCGGGACCGGAGTTCCAGCCCGCCGAGGAAAGTCAGCGCGCCGAATTTCCGGCGGTCGCGGTCTCCGGCGGAAAAGCCGGCAAAGGGTGCGGCCTCGATCGCGAGCGCGCGCGGCTCCTCACGGTCGAGGGCCAGGGCCGGGCCGACAGGGCCAGCTCCCGCAAGGCCAGTTCCCGCAAGTCCTGCGAGAACCGCACGGCGGGAGATCAAGCCCGCGCTCCGGCCATCCGGCGGGTTGGCGTTGGGGCCGCGCCGGCAGCAGGACCGTTCTCGCTGAACAACTCGGCCAGCTTCTCGGTCATCACCCCGCCCAGTTCCTCGGCATCGACGATGGTCACAGCCCGCCGGTAATAGCGCGTCACATCATGCCCGATGCCGATCGCGATCAGCTCGACCGGCGAGCGCGTCTCGATCTGCTCGATCACCTGCCGCAAATGCTTCTCGAGGTAATTCCCGGAATTGACCGACAGGGTCGTGTCGTCCACCGGCGCCCCGTCGGAAATCATCATCAGGATGCGGCGCTGCTCGCGCCGGGCCAGCAGGCGCTGATGCGCCCAGTCCAGCGCCTCCCCGTCGATGTTTTCCTTGAGCAGCCCCTCGCGCATCATCAACCCGAGATTGCGCCGCGCCCGCCGCCACGGCGCATCCGCGCTCTTGTAGATGACGTGACGCAAATCGTTGAGGCGGCCGGGATTCGCCGGCTTGCCGGATTGCAGCCAGTATTCGCGCGATTGCCCACCCTTCCAGGCCTTGGTCGTGAAGCCGAGGATCTCGACCTTGACGCCGCAGCGCTCGAGCGTGCGGGCGAGAATGTCAGCGCAGGTTGCCGCCACGGTGATCGGCCGCCCGCGCATCGAGCCGGAATTGTCGATCAGCAGCGTCACCACCGTGTCGCGGAAATTCGTATCCTTCTCGCGCTTGAAGGACAGCGGCGCGAAAGAACCGCGCATGTCGTCGATCACCACGCGGGTCAGCCGAGAAGGATCAAGCGAGCCTTCCTCGAGGTCAAATTCCCATGAGCGATTCTGCTGGGCAAGCAGCCGGCGCTGGAGACGGTTGGCCAGCCGGCCGACAACCCCCTGCAGGTTATTGAGCTGCTTGTCGAGATAGGCCCTGAGACGGTCGAGTTCCTCGGCATCGCAGAGATCCTCGGCCGCGATCGTCTCGTCGAAGCGCGTCGTGTAAGCCTTGTAGCCCGGCCCGTCGCGCATCGAGTCGCGAGAGACCGGCGGGCGCGAGGCCTCGGCCGGCTCCTCGGCATCGGCCATCTCGCTCTCGTCCGGAAAATCACCCGGCGGGGCATCGGCAGCTTCCTGCGCGCCCTCGCTCATATCGTCCTGGAGGGCATCCGTCTGTTCGAGGTCGAACCCGTCCTGTTCCTCGGCCTCGCCACTTTCGCCTTCCTGCGGATCCTGATCGCCGTCATCATCCTGCTTGTCGTCGTTCCGGTCCTCGTCATCCGAACCGAGCGGATCCGCCTCGACCATGCCGAGCCCGGCGAGGATCTGCTGCACGACCTTGGCGAAAGCCTGCTGGTCCTCGAGGCTGCCGGACAGCATATCGAGCGTCTTGCCGGCCTTGTCCTCGATATCCGACCGCCAGAGATCGGTCAGCCGCCGCGCCGCTTCCGGCGGCTTCGCACCGGTCAGCCGCTCGCGCACCATCATGGCGAGCGCATCCTCGATCGGTGCATTGGCAAGATCGTTCACATCGGCGAGGTTGGCCTTGGTGTAGCGATCCTGCAGCATTGCATCGAGATTGGACGCAACCCCCATCATCCGGTTCGAGCCGATCGCATCGCAGCGCGCCTGCTCGACGGCCTCGAACACCTTCCGCGCCTCCAGCCCCTCCGGCATCAGGCGGCGATGCAGCTTCTCGTCATGGCAGGCGAGCTTGAGCGCATAGGAATCGGCATGGCCACGCAGGATGGCAATATCGCGCGCGGTCGGCTTGCGCGGCGGCTCCGGCAGCCGGGCGCGCACCACCTCGCCGGCATCGACCAGGCTCGGCCGGTCGGCCGCGAACTGCACCTCGATCTCGTCCTTGCCCGCCATGGCGCGCAGGGCGCCGGCAACGGCCTTCTTGAACGGCTCGACCGGCGAATTCTCGGGCTGGCCCGGCTTGCGGTTGGTGATGGTCATGACAGGACTTGCTCCGCAAGATGCGCGAGGTCGCGCGCGGCATGATCGACGGGGACAGAAGGCCCGGTCTCGCCAAGCCCGGGGCCGCACTCGTCCGGCCGTGCGATATGGGCTGTCCGGAGGCCAGCCTCGCGCGCGGCGGCGAGATCTGAGGAATGGGCGGCCACCATCAGGCACTCGGACGGGGCGAGGTCGAATGCGTCACATCCCGCGCGGTAAACGCCGGGATTCGGCTTGTAATCCCGCGCCCACTCAGCCCCGAGGATCGCATCCCAGACGAAACCGTTATGCCGGGCCATATCGGCCATGAGGGAGACATTGCCATTCGACATCGGCGCCAGCCGGAACCGGCTCCGCAACCGCAACAGGGCGGCAGGAACCTCCGGCCAGGCATCGAGGCGGTGCCAGACGAGATTGAGAGCGGCGCGATCCGCCTCGCCCATCCCGTCCAGCCCGAAACGCGGCAGGATGCGGTCGAGATTCTCGCGATGGAGGATATCGAGCTTGACGAAGCCCCTGCTGCCACTGCGCACCGCCTCCATGGCGGGCTGGTATTCGGCGCGCCACGCATCGGCGAAGGCCGCGCCGTCAACGGGAAGGCCGAGCCGGGCCATCTCGCGCGCGATGCTGCCGCGCCAGTCCACCAGCGTGCCGAACACATCGAAGAAGAGGGCGCGGATCCCGTTCACGTGAAGGCCTTGACGAAGAAGATGCTGTCGAACCCGGCCGGATGATCCGTCATGCGGCCGAATTCCCGGAAACCCATGGCCCTGTAGAAATCGGGCGCCTGGAAGGACCAGGTCGAGAGATGCATATGCGTGGCCCCGAAAAGCCGCGCCTCGGCCTCGGCCAGGTCGATCAGGCGTTTGCCCGCCCCCTCGCCGCGCTGGCTCTCGTCGATCCAGAGCAGGTCGATATAGAGGTAATCCAGGCGCAATTCGCCGATCAGCCCGCCGACAATCTTGCCATTCTCGTCACGGACCGAAAGCGCCAGGGGATAGCGCTCGCGATCCTTCGGGAGGAAGCGGTCATTGTAGCGGGTCAGCCCGGCAGACACCGCCTGCCGGACCTCGTCGTAATTCTGCGTATCGACCCCGATCGCGGCCATCGCCTCAGCTCAGCGCGATATTGACCGCCGATTCCTTCAGTTCCTGCCCGAAAGAGCGCTGGTAGAACTCGGCCACGAGGCTCCGCTCCAGTTCGTCGCACTTGTTGAGGAAGGTCAGCCGGAAGGCGAAACCAAGATCGCCGAAGATCGCCGCATTCTCCGCCCAGGTGATCACCGTGCGCGGTGACATGACAGTCGACAATTCGCCGTTGATAAAGGCATTGCGCGTCAGGTCGGCGACGCGGACCATGCGGTTGACGGTCTCGCGACCTTCCTTCCCGGTGAAATGCTTCGCCTTGGCGAGGACGATATCGACTTCCTTGTCGTGGGCCAGATAGTTCAGCACCGTCACGATGGACCAGCGGTCCATCTGCGCCTGGTTGATCTGCTGCGTGCCGTGATAGAGGCCCGACGTGTCGCCGAGGCCGACCGTGTTGGCAGTGGCGAACAGGCGGAAGGCCTTGTGCGGGCGGATCACGCGGCTCTGGTCGAGCAGGGTGAGCCGGCCGGATGCCTCAAGCACGCGCTGGATGACGAACATCACATCCGGGCGGCCGGCATCATACTCGTCGAAGACCAGCGCGACGTTATGCTGGTAGGCCCAGGGCAGGATCCCGTCCTTGAACTCGGTGACCTGCTTGCCTTCCTTCAGGACGATCGCATCCTTGCCGACAAGATCGATGCGGCTGACATGGCTGTCGAGATTGACGCGGATACAGGGCCAGTTCAGCCGCGCGGCGACCTGCTCGATATGCGTCGATTTGCCGGTCCCGTGATAGCCGGTGACCATGACGCGCCGGTTGAAGGCGAAGCCGGAGAGAATGGCCAAGGTTGTGTCACGGTCGAACAGGTAATCCGGGTCGAGATCCGGGACATGCTCGGAATGCGCCTTGTAGGCCGGAACAGTGAGATCGGAATCGATTCCGAACAGGTCGCGGACAGAGACGCGGGTATCCGGCTCACCGGATGTCGGATCGACAGGCTGGGTTTCTGCTAGGGCAGTCACGGACATCGTTCACACAAGAGCAAGCCGGGAGCGGGCTTGTCTTCCTTTCACTGGGGCAAGACCTCAAGCGAGGCCAACGGTTTTGAGATAGTTATAGGCGTCAATGATGGCGCGCAATTTTTCTTCGCGCGAGCGGTCACCCTCATTGAGATCAGGATGCAGCCGCTTGGCAAGCTCCTTGAAGCGTCGTCGCACTGTCGGCTTGTCGGCCTTGTCGTCGAGACCGAGCGCCTCCAGCGCCTTGAGGGCGGCCTTCCCGACCGGCCGGACGCGCGCTTCCGCCGCCACCTCGCGTGCGCGCTTCAGCCGCTCGAGCTTGGCGCGCAGCAACGTCGCGGCATCGACTTTCGATTCCGCGCCGAGCCCGGCACCGGTCACACTGATGTTCCAGGTCGGGCGGTGCCCGGTCAGCGCATCCTTCTGGTAGGATTGCACGGCGGCATCGGTCATGCCGGCGAAGTAATTGTAGGATTGGTTGTATTCCTTCACGTGCTCAAGACAGAACAGGAAGAACTCACCCTCGTGGTCACGGCCCTTCGGCGCCCGGAACTCGCCCTTGCGCCGGCATGCCGGATGCTGGCACACCGGCTCCTGGTCGGCGCGCACCTCCTCCGCATTCGGCTTGGACCGAATCCGGTCGAAGAGGGGGGAGTTGAGATTCATCATCGATCAAGTCTAGTTTCTGACCCCGACAGAGGGCAAGACGATGTTTTGCACCCGCGAAGAATTTCGATGAGGCGGATATGGGCAGGAAAGAACGAATCGAACAGGCCCTGCAGGCCCTTTCCCCTTTGGAGCTGGTCGTTCTGGACGAGAGCGAGCAGCATCGCGGGCATGGAGGCTGGCGCGAGGGCGGGGAAACCCATTTCCGGGTGCGCCTGCGCGCGGCAGCTTTCGATGGCCTTTCACGCGTCGAGTGTCACCGCCGGATCAACGCCATGCTGGCCGATGAATTTGCCGGCGGACTGCATGCTCTGGCGATCGAGGCGCGCGGAACGGCCTGACCCCTGCCGAGCAATCGACCGTACTGGACTTTTGGCGGCCGCCATGGTGAATACCGGCCGTGGAGCCCCCTGCTCCGATGGTCTTGTCCTAACGCATGTTAGCGGTTGAACTCCTGATCGTTCTCGGCCTGACGCTGCTGAACGGATTGTTCTCGATGTCCGAAATGGCAATCGTGTCGGCGCGACGTGCGCGGCTCGATGCCATGGCGGAGGCCGGCGACAAGGGCGCAGCGAAAGCGGCAGAACTGGCCGAGGAACCCTCGAGCTTCCTGTCCTCGGTCCAGATCGGCATCACGCTTGTCGGCATCGTGGCTGGCGCGTTCGGCACCGCCACCCTCGGCGAGAAACTCAGCATCTATCTCGCCAGCCTGACCGTGCCGCCGAATTACGCCGAGCCGATCGCCTACACGATCGTCGTGTTCCTGATCACCGTCCTGTCGATCGTACTTGGCGAACTCGTGCCGAAGCGGATTGCCCTCGCCTATCCGGAGGTGGTGGCCTCACGGGTCGCGCGGCCGATCGCCATGATCGGCATGGTCGGTCGGCCGATGGTCAACCTGCTCGGCTTTTCCAGCGCGATGATCCTGACGGCCCTGCGCATTCCCCAGACCCGGGACCAGACGGTGACGGAGGAAGAGGTCGAGACCATCCTCCAGGGCGGCACCGAATCCGGCGTGATCGACCCGGCCGAACGCGCCATGGTGCGCGAGGTGATCGGCCTTGCGGAGCGCCCGGTCTCCGACATCATGACCCGCCGGCGCGATGTCTACTGGGTCGATGTCGCCGACGATCCGAAGGTCCTGAAGGCCGAACTGCGCCAATGCCCCTTCAGCCGCGTGGTCGTGGCCAAGGGTGGTTCGATCGACGAGCCGCTCGGCTTCGTGCACAAGAAGGACCTGCTCGACCTGCTTCTCGAGGGCAAGGCGCTCGATATCGAGGCCAGCGTCCGCGAACCGATCTTCGTGCCGGAAGTCTCCTCCGTCCTCGAGGTGCTGGAACTCTTCCGCGAGAAGCGCAACCATTTCGCCTTCGTCCTTGACGAATTCGGCACGTTCGAGGGAGTCGTGACCCTGACGGATGTGCTCGAGGCCATCACCGGCGAGATGCCCGAGGAGCATGAAACGGAAAGCCGCACCATCATCGAGCGCGCAGATGGCAGCTTCCTTGTCGATGGCCGGACGGAGATCGACGAACTGGAGGAGCGGATCGGCATCGAAGTGCCCGAGGATGCGCGGTTCCGGACCGTGGCCGGCCTCGCGCTGGAGGTGTTCGGCCGCATTCCCGGCGATGGCGATATCTCCGAATTCGATGGCTGGCAGCTTGAGGTGATGGATATGGATGGCCGCCGCATCGACAAGCTGCTGTTCCGGCGCAAGGACGCCGCCTGACGCGAGAGATCCGTCCCGGCTGCACGGGACCCGGGCGAACCACTAGGCCCTGATGCTTCAGCGCCAGGCGGGCTTTGCCGGCGCCCGGGCATAGATCACGACGGAGACCAGCAGCAGCACGCCGAAGGCGACATGGAGGCTGGCATAGGTCTCGGCCGGGGCCATCCCTGATTTCCGCATCGCCTCGACAGCATGCCCCGAAAGCAGCTGCGCCACGCCCGTTCCGCCGATCGAGACGAAGTTGATGAAGGTGATGCCACGCCCGATCACATGGTCGGGGAAGAAGAGCCGGCCATGCGCGATCAGCACCGCGTAGCTGACCCCGAACAGCCCGGCGAGCATCATCAGGACAATCGCCAGCCAGAGCGGCGGCAAGACGAGCAGGCCCAGCGCCAGGAAAGCCAGCCCGCAGAGCAGGTTCGACACGAAGACCACGCGCTTGGGATTGTCGATCCAGCTCGCGATCGGACCGGAGAAGATCGCCGAGCCAGTCATGGCCAGAGCCAGAGCCAGCACGGCATTGCCGCGCTCGATCAGGTCAAGCCCATAGACCTCGCCAAAAAATGGGCCGACCCAGAGCGAGCGCTCGGTGAAGACGGGTGCGGAAATCGCGAAGCTCATGATGAGGATCGGCCAGAGCGCAGGCATCCGCATGATGGCCCAGAGATCGCCGAGGAGCGACCCGCCCGGCGGGTTCTCGTCCTGCGGCGGATCCCGGAAGACAAGGAAATTCAGTACGGCCACGGCAAGCGTGACCAGCGCCACGATCCTGATGGCATCACGCCAGCCAACGGCCTTGACCAGCAGGGCAAGCGGCGTCGCGGCGATCAGGCTGCCGATCAGCCCGCAGGCGAGGAAAATGCCGCCAAGGGCCGCGAAGCGGGCTGCCGGCTCGGTCTTGGCGAAGAAATAAAGAGCGCCCATCAGCAGCGGCGAGCAGCCCACCCCGACCAGCGCCATGCCAGCAATCGCAACGGTATGGCTGGATGCGGTTGCGAACAGGAAAGCGCCCGCCACGGCAGCCAGCATCATGCCGGCAATGGTGCGCCGCGGCCCGAGCCTGTCGAGCGCGATCCCGACCGGGAATTGCGAGAGCGAGAAGGCAAAGAACCAGGCCGAACCGAGGGCCCCGAACTCGCTCGGCCCGATCCCGAGATCACGGACGAGATCATCATGGATGACCGTCAGGAACGAGCGGTAGAACTGGCTCAGCAGATAACCACAGGCCGCCGCGAAGAAGACCAGCCGCCTCCGCACGAGCGAAAGGCCCGACGGGCTCGGTGGCGAAGCAGGCAGTGTCGATCGGGGCAAGGCAGCCTCTTGCTCTGGCGGCGGCTGGCTTCATGGGCCAGCCGGGCCCGGTTCGCTCAGCGGATCCGTTCCAGCACCGAGACATAATTGGCGACAGCAGCGCCACCCATGTTGAAGACACCGCCCAGCGTCGCATTCTTGATCTGCATGCCCGCCGGCGCCTCGCCGCAGACCTGCATCGCCGACAACGCATGCATGGAGACGCCGGTTGCGCCGATCGGATGGCCCTTGGCCTTGAGGCCGCCGGAGGGATTGACTGGCAGCTTGCCGGTTTTTTCTGTCCAGCCTTCGAGAATGGCGCGTGCACCCTCGCCCGGCTTGGTCAGCCCCATCGCCTCGTATTCGATAAGCTCGGCGATGGTGAAGCAATCATGCGTCTCCACGAAGGAGAGATCGTCAAGCGTGAGACGCGCCTTGTCGAGCGCCTGGCGCCAGGCCACCGAGCAGCCCTCGAAAGCGAGGATGTCGCGCTTCGACATCGGCAGGAAATCCTGCGCATGGGCCAGCGAACGCAGCAGAACCGCGCGATCCGAGGCCATGGCCGTGTCGAGATCGGCCAGGACAAGAGCCGCCGCGCCGTCCGAGACGAGGCTGCAATCCGTGCGCTTCAACGGCCCGGCAACATAGGGATTCTTCTCGCTCTCGTTCCGGCAGAACTCGAAGCCGAAATCCTTGCGCATCTGCGCATAGGGATTCTCGACGCCATTGCGGTGGTTCTTCGCGGCAATCCGCGCCAGCGCATCCGACTGGTCGCCATGGCGCTGGAAATAGGCACCCGCGATCTTGCCGAACACCCCGGCAAACCCGGCGGGGGTCTGGCCGTCTTCCGGCAGATAGGAAGCCTTGAGAAGATTGGCGCCGATCTCCGAGCCGGGCGTCCGCGTCATCTGCTCGACACCGACCACAAGCACGACGCGGGCGGCCTTCGCGGCAATCGCCTTCGCGGCCTGGTGAACGGCAGCCGAACCGGTAGCGCAGGCATTCTCGACGCGCGTCGTCGGCTTGAAGCGCAGGGCCGGATCAGCCTGCAGGACCAGCGAGGCCGTGAAATCCTGGGGCGAGAAGCCGGCATTGTAGTGCCCGAGATAGATCTCGTCGACATTTGCAGCCTCGATCCGGGCATGGGCCAGGGCCTCGCGCGCAACCGCGACCACCATCTCCTCGATGCTTTCTTCCTTCTTGCCGAAGGGAGTGTGGGCCCAGCCGATGATTGATGCCGACATGTCGGTTCCTCCAGGCCGGGCGAGCCGGCGCAATTTCAGGCAGAATGTTCAAAGTTTAACAGCAGGCCGCAACGCAGCCACAATTTGCTGGTTCTGGCAAGGTCATTCCCTGACACCCCTTCTCAAAATTTGCAGCCGGGGCTACCAAGGGCAAAGGACATTGCTGGCGGGCCGAATCAGCCGGCCGGGACGGGGAATCGAGGCTCGCGTGACGTCTTCAACGCTTCTCAGGCTTTCGCTGTCTGCCAGTTTGGCAGCGCTGCTCGCAGTGCCCGCCCAGGCCGATCCGATGGTGCCGACCGTTGTGGTCGATGCTGCCACGGGCGAGGTCATCCAGGCCGAGGAAGCCACCCGGCCCTGGTTCCCCGCCTCGACCACGAAACTGATGACCGCCTATGTCGCCCTCAGGGCTGTGGCGAAGGGGCAGATCAAGCTCGAGACGCCGATCGTCGCCTCCGCCGTCGCCGCGAAGCAGCCGCCGAGCAAGATCGGCATCAAGCCGGGGCAGGAAATCACGCTCGAGAACGCGCTGAAGCTTCTCATGGTGAAATCGGCCAATGATATCTCCACCGTCGTCGCGGAGGGAATCGGCGGTTCGACGGCCGGCTTCGCGCGCATGATGAACCAGGAAGCCGCGCGGCTCGGCATGCGCGAGAGCCATTTCGTCAATCCGCACGGGCTGCACCATGAAAGCCATGTGTCCTCGGCCCGCGACATGGCCCTTCTGGCCCGCGCGCTCCTGCTGGAATTCCCGGAATACCGCGATTACTGGACCATCGGCGCCGTGCAACTCGGCAACCGCAAATACAGCAACACCAACGGCCTGATCGGGCGCTATCCCGGCGCAATGGGCATGAAGACCGGCTTTGTCTGCGCCTCGGGCTTCAACCTCGTCTCGGCCGCCGAGCGCAATGGCCGCACGCTTATCGCCGTCGTTTTCGGGGCGACATCGGGCGCGGATCGCACACTCAAGGCAGCACAGTTGCTCGATCAGGGCTTCACGTCGGGGGGTGGTGGCTTCTTCGCCAGCGGTGCCGGCTCGGGCCGCAGCCTCACCCAGCTGACCGCGAGCCAGGAAACCATGGCACCGAACCGCCGGGCCGAGATCTGCGGCCGGCGCGGTCCGCCCGTTGCAGAGGAAGAAGATGCCGGCACCGCACTGGCCTTCAGCTCCAGCGCACCGGACCGGCCGGATATGGTGATTGCCGGCGGCAACCGTTCCGGGCAGGCTCTCAATGTCGGCCAGCGTGTCGGCGGCCGCATCGCCCTCGGCCCGCGGGACAATTTCGATCCGATCCCGGTTTATCTCGGCCGTGCCCCGGGCAGCACCGAAATTGCGCGACGGCCCGGCGAGGCTGCTGCGCCGGGCAACGCCACTGCCTTCGCGCCTGCCGCTGCCCGCGGCGGAACGGCCGCGCCGCTTGCCCTGACAGGAGCCGCGCCGTTGCGGCCCGGCGCCGCCGGCCGGATCGGGCAGGGCCAATCGGCCCAGCCACGCCCTGCATCGGGAGCCTCGCTCGCCACCCGCACCGCGCCGCAACCTGCGGCAACAGCGGCGCGCCCGGCTGAATCCCCGCGGGTTGCTGCCCGCCCGGCCCCGACCGAGCAGGGCAAGGCCAAGGCGAAAGCCGCTGCCGACCGGAAGAAGACCGCGGCGCGCAAGAAGGAAACGCCCAAGCAGGGCCAGCCGCGCTCGTGAGCTTTGATCCTCTTGCCGGCGAAGCCGGTCGCCAGGCACGGCGCACGCTGCTTCTCGGAACCCTCTTTGCGCTGATCGGCGCGTGGCTCTACGGCGCCAACATTCCGGCGGCGCGCGCCGCCTCGCAGGCCGGATTGCCGGGCGCAGAGCTGATCTTCTACCGCTCGCTCATCATGGTGCCGGTGCTCGGCGCCATCGCCCTTGCCTTCGGGCATGGCCTGTCGCTCGGCCCGGCTGATCGCGGCCCCGTCCTTCGCCTTGCTGTCGCTGCCGGCCTGACCGCCACCTTCTATCTCTCGGCGCTCGACCACCTCTCGGTGCCGCTGACGGTGGTGATCTTCTACACATTCCCCCTGATGGTGATGCTCCTGTCGAACCGGATCGAAGGCCGGCCGCTGAGCCGCCAGCAGATCATCGTCTTCGGCATCGCGTTTGCCGGCCTCGTCATCGCCGTCGGCCCCTCGGCAGACCAGCTTACCGTCAAGGGCGTGCTTTTTGCACTCGTCGCGGCCATGGCCTGCGCTGCGATGTTCCTGATCGCCGGCCATGTCGAGGGCTCGACAGTGCGCACGCTGTTCTGGATCCAGGTGGTGGTGGCGCCGATCTCGCTGGCCTTCCTGCTGATCAATGGCGGCCCGGCCCCGCTCGATGCGTTCTCGAAGGCCCCGGTCGCCATCGGTATTGCCATGGCGGCCTATGCCATCGCCTTCGTCTTCCAGCTCATGGCCTCGCGGCGGATCAGTGCCTCGCGGACGAGCCTGCTCTTCCTGTTCGAACCCGTGACTGCCATTGTCTTCGCCGCCTGGTTCATCGGCGAAACGCTGTCGCCGCTCCAGCTGGGCGGCGTGGCGATGATCCTTGCCGCCCTTGCCGGCGAGATCCTGCTCGATTCGGGCCGCAAGCCTGCCCCGGTGGCAAGCCCCGGCGAGGCTGGATAGCCATGGCCGGCCCGCTGCCACCGCTCCCGCTGGTCATCCTCACCGGGTTTCTGGGGGCGGGGAAGACCACGCGCCTGAACCGCTGGCTGGCGGACCCGGCCCTTGCCGAAACCTTGGTGATCATCAACGAGTTCGGCGCCGTGGGGCTTGACCATCTGCTCGTCGAGGAGACCCCCGGCGAGATGGTCCTGATGGCCGCCGGCTGCCTCTGCTGCACGATCCGCGGCGATCTCGTTGCCACGCTGGAGGATCTGCTCCGCCGCCGCGACAACCGGCGCATCGCCCCGTTTCAGCGTATCCTGATCGAAACGACCGGCCTCGCCGACCCGCTGCCCATCCTGCAATCGGTGCTCCAGCACCCCTATCTCTCGAAACGCTTTGCGATTGCGGGTCTCGTCACGTTGGTCGATGCCGTCCATGGCGGCGACACGCTGGCGCGCCATGCCGAAGCGCGCCGGCAGGTCGCCCTGGCCGACCGCATCCTGCTGACCAAGCAGGATCTGGCGGATCCGGAAGCCATCGCCGCGCTGGAAGAGGCCGTTTCAGGCCTCAATCCGACCGCCCGCCCCCTGCGGGAGGAGCCGCCGGATTTCGCGGCGACCTTGTTCGACAACCGGTTCGAGCCTTGGCGCGAAGCCGGCTCCGGAATCGAGGCCTGGCTCGATGCGGCGGAATCCGCCAGCCCGCCCCATCTGTCGGGGCATGAAGCCAACCGGCACGGCCTGGATATCGAAAGTTTCAGCTTCGTTTCGGATCATCCCGTCCGGCCTGAATCGCTGGTCGTCTTCCAGGAGGCAATGCGAATCCTGCACGGCCCGCGCCTGCTCCGGTTGAAGGGGCTCGTCGCCATGGCGGATGATCCGGATCGCCCGGCGGTGATCCATCATGTCCAGTCGGTCATGCATCCGCTGCAGCGTCTCGCCCGCTGGCCCGGTCGCGACCGGCGGACCCGGCTCGTCTTCATCGTGGAGGGCATCCCCCGCGCGACGATCGAAACCTTCTGGTCGGCTTTGGTGCGCGCGGAATCAGGGGCTCAGGAAAGCCGCTGACGCAACTCGCGGCGGATGATCTTGCCCGTGGTCGTCAGCGGCATTTCCGGAATGAAATGCACCTCGCGCGGATATTCATGCGCCGAGAGCCGCTCCCGCACGAAAAGACGGATCTCTTCCGCCAGCGCCTCGCCAGCCTCGAAACCGGGCTTCAGCACCAGAAAGGCAACCACGATCTCGGTGCGCAGCGGATCGGGCTTGCCGATCACGGCCGCCAGCGCGACCGCGGGATGCTTGATCAGGCAATCCTCGATTTCCACGGGCCCGATCCGGTAGCCGGAGGAGGTGATGAGATCGTCATCCCGCCCGACAAACCCGATATACCCATCCGCATCGCGATAACCCTGGTCGCCGGTCGTCATCCAGTCCCCGATGAACTTCGCTTCCGTCGCCTCCGGCTTGTTCCAGTAGCCGAGAAACATCACCGGATCCGGCCGGCGGATGGCGATCTGCCCCGGTTCGTCGACCGAGCAAGGCGTTCCATCCTCGCGGATGACGGCAACCGCATGGCCCGGCACAGGTCGGCCGATCATCCCGGCCCGGGCCACCCCCATCGCATGGGACGAGGACAGGACGAGATTGCACTCGGTCTGGCCATAGAATTCGTTGATCGGCAGGCCGAGCACCTCGCGCCCCCATTCGAAGGTGGGCGTGCCCAGCGCCTCGCCGCCGGAGCCGAGGCTCCGCAGCGGCATGCCGAACCGCGAGACCGGATCCCGGACGCTGCGCATCAACCGGAGGCCGGTCGGCGGAATGAAGGCATTGCGCACATCAAGTCGCGCCATCATCGCAAACGCGGCTTCCGGGTCGAATTTCTGGAAGGGCCAGGCAACCACGGGGATGCCGAGGCACAAGCCCGGCAGAAGGATATTGAGCAGGCCGCCGGCCCAGGCCCAGTCCGCCGGCGTCCAGAACCGGTCTCCGGGCTGCGGGGCGAAATCGTGATGCATCTCGACGCCGGGCAGGTGCCCGAGCAGAACGCGGTGCCCGTGCAGGGCACCTTTGGGGTGCCCGGTGGTACCGGAGGTGTAGATCATCAGGGCCGGATCATCGGCCCGCGTCGCGACGGGTTCGAAATGGCCGGAGCAGCCCTTGGTGAACCGCGCCAGCCCGATGGCCGCGCCATCATCGCCATCGATCGAGATCACGCGCTCCAAAGCCGGCGTCGAGGCGAGCAGCGGCCGTGTTTTCGCGGCGCCGGCAGCATCGGTGATTATCAGGCGCGAACCGGAATCCTGAAGCCGGTAGGCCAGGGCATCAGCCCCGAACAGGGCGGCCAGCGGCACGGCAATCGCGCCAATCTTGTAGATGGCGCAATGCGCGATCGGCACATGGCGGCCTTGCGGCAGGTGGATGGCCACCCGGTCGCCGGGCTGGATGCCGGCGCGGACAAGGGCCTGGGCCAGGCGGTTCGATTCCGCCCGGAGTTCGCCATAGCTGACGACGCTTTGGCTGAAATCCGGCCCGACCTCGATCAGGGCCGGCCGGTCCGGCTGCACCAGCGCATGGGCATCGGTGCAGGCAACCCCGATATTGAACAGGGCCGGCACCTGCCAGCGGAACCGCGAAACCACCTCGCCATAGGCGGAAGGAGGGCCGAGCAGGGGCGCAACAATCGCCATCGAACAAATCCAGTCCCGTTGCGATGCCGCTCTCTGCCCGCGTCTTAGGCAAATTGCAACGATGGTTGCAGCTCGAATCGCTCCCGTCTTGACAAAATGTCGCCGCGCCCTTTATCCACCGAGACGGTTGCCGGGCCCCTCTGGCGTGTCGGAAAGACGCGCGATGTCGGAACCATCGTTCTTGGGCTCAAAAATCGGTACCAAATCATGATCGATCTGCTTAGCTATGCCTTTCTGGGCAAGCCTCTCTGGATGTGGGGTGCTTTCCTTGCCGTCATCGTCACGCTGATGGCCTTCGATCTCGGGATCCTTCATCGCGACGAGAAGGAACTCGGGGTGGCCGAAAGCCTCTGGCTTTCTGCCTTCTACATCAGCGTCGCCATCGCCTTCGGTGGCTATATCTGGTGGTCCTATGAAACCGGCCGCCTCATCACCGAGGATGGCACGCATGCCGGCATCGCCTATTTCACCGGCTTCTTCATCGAGAAGGCCTTGTCCATCGACAATGTCTTCGTCATCTCGCTGATCTTCGGCTTCTTCGCCATCCCGCCGAAATACCAGTACCGCGCCCTCGTCTGGGGGATCCTCGCGGTGATCATCCTGCGCGGGATCATGATCGCTCTCGGTGCGGCACTGGTGCAGCAATATAGCTGGGTGCTCTATATCTTCGGTGCTTTCCTCATCGCCACCGGCATCAAGATGCTCGTGGTGCCGGAAGCTGATCCGGATGTGTCGAAGAACCCGGTCGTGCGTTTCCTGCGGAAGCGCATGCGGGTGACCGAGCAGCTCCATGGCGAGAAGTTCTTTGTCCGCCAGCCGGATCCGGCAACAGGCAAGATGGTGTCCTTCGCGACGCCGCTCTTCCTGGCGCTGATCGTCATCAACGTGGCCGACCTGATCTTCGCGGTCGACTCGGTGCCGGCGATCTTCGCCATCACCACGGACACGTTCATCGTCTACACCGCCAACATCATGGCGATCCTCGGCCTCCGGGCGCTCTATTTCGCCCTGGCCGCCATGGTGCACCGGTTCCACTATCTCAAATATGCGCTTGCCATGATCCTGGTCTTCATCGGCCTGAAGATCTTCTGGAACGAGCTGGTCGGCAAGCTGAACCCTGCCATCTCGCTCGGTGTCACGCTGGCGCTCATTGCCGGTGGGGTCGGTTACTCGCTCTGGAAGACCCGGAACGAGCCGGCGCATGGCGCGGGCAAGGCCTGACGGCAGCAGCATATCCCGACACGGAAAGGCGGGCTTCGGCCCGCCTTTTTTTGTCAGACCGGCAGGGTCAGCTCGGCCTTCACTTCTTCCATGACCGCATAGGACCGCGATTCGCGCACGCCCGGCAGAGACAGGATCGTCTGCGTGAGGAAGTTCCGGTAGGCCTCCATATCCTTGACGCGCGTCTTGATCAGGTAGTCGAAACCGCCCGCCACAAGGTGGCATTCGAGGATCTCGCGGGAGGCGCGGACAGCCACCGCGAACTTGGCGAACACGTCGGGGGTCGTCTTGTCGAGCGTGATCTCGATGAAGACCAGCAACGCCCGATCGAGCATCGCCGGATCGAGCGCGGCGTGATACCCTTTGATGTAGCCTTCGCGCGTCAGGCGCTTGACGCGCTCGGTGGTTGCGGTTGGACTGAGACCGACATTTTCGGCCAGGGCAACGGTCGAGAGACGTCCGTCCCGCTGCAGGGCCCTCAGGATCTTGATGTCCGCCCGGTCGAGCTGCTCTGCCATCATCCACTCCCTATCACGCCAGAATGCACTTGTAGTAGTGATTTTCACTAATACAAGTTAAAAACGGCTGTGGAAACGCCTGTCAACAGGCGATATGTCTTGAGTAATCCCTGCTTGTCCCCTCAGCCCCTCCGGAGTCCGCCTCATGACCCAGTCTCCGCTTCCCCCGTTCCGCGCCCCTTATGCACAGGACGACGAATCACTCGCCGCGGTCCTGCTCGCTTCCGCCATCCAGTCTCCGGAAACGGAGCGGGCGATCGACCGGGAAGCGCGCCGCCTTATCGAGGCGATCCGGGCAGGGTCGGGCGGGATCGGCGGCGTGGAACAAATCCTCCAGGAATATGCACTCTCGACCAAGGAAGGGCTGGCCCTCATGGTCCTGGCCGAAGCCCTGCTACGGGTGCCGGATTCGCTGACGGCTGACAAGCTTATCGAGGACAAGCTCGGTCAGGGAGACTTCCTCAACCACGAGCCGAAATCCGGCGCCCTGCTGATCAACGCCTCGGCCTGGGCGCTCGGCATCGGGGCCCGCATCATCCAGCCCGGCGAGACGCCGGACGGCATCCTCGGCCAGCTGGCCAAGAGGATCGGGCTGCCGACCGTGCGCACCGCCGCGCGGCAGGCGATGAAGGTGATGGGCAACCACTTCGTTCTTGGCCAGACCATCGAGGAGGCCCTGAAGCGCGCCGGGTCGGGCCCCGGCCGCTCCTTCCGCTACTCGTTCGATATGCTCGGCGAAGGCGCCCGCACGCGGGACGATGCAGCCCGCTATCTCGCGAGCTATGCCAACGCGATCAAGCATATCGGAGCCAGCGCCGGCAATCGCCCCCTGCCGGATCGGCCCGGCATTTCCGTCAAGCTCTCCGCGTTGCATCCGCGCTACGAGGCCACGAACCGCGACGCGGTCCTGCGGGAGCTCGTGCCGATGGTGATCGAGCTTGCGGTATCGGCCAAGGGCTTTGACCTCAACTTCACGATCGACGCCGAGGAGGCCGACCGGCTCGAGCTGTCGCTCGACATTTTTGCCGAACTGGCCCGCGCGCCCGAGCTGGCGGGCTGGGACGGCCTCGGCCTAGCGGTCCAGGCCTATCAGAAACGCGCCGGCGCGGTCATCGAATGGCTGGACCGGCTGGCCGTCGAGAATGGCCGCCGCTTCATGGTCCGGCTGGTCAAGGGCGCCTATTGGGATACCGAGATCAAGCGCGGCCAGGAACGTGGCCTCGACGATTTCCCGGTCTTCTCCCGCAAGGCGATGACCGATCTGAACTACACGGCTTGCGCGCGTGCGCTTCTCGATGGGCGGCCGCGCCTTTTCCCGCAATTCGCCACCCATAACGCCCTGACCGTTGCAACGATCCGCGCGCTGGCGGGGGATGCCGAGGGCTACGAATTCCAGCGCCTGCATGGCATGGGCGATGCCATCTACAACGCGCTGCTGGGCGACCACCCGGAAGCGGCCTGCCGCACCTATGCGCCCGTGGGCGGCCATCGCGATCTGCTGGCCTATCTCGTGCGGCGGTTGCTCGAGAATGGTGCCAACTCGTCCTTCGTGCACGAGGCTGCCGATACGGCGGTTCCTGTCGAGAAACTGCTGGTCCGCCCGGCTGCGTTGATCGGCGATGCCCGGAAGGCGCGCCATGCCAGCATCGCCCGGCCGGCCGATCTGCTCGGCGCCGGCCGACGCAACAGCAAGGGCTACGAACTCGGCCATGCCGGGACGCTGGCCCGGCTGCTCGAAAGCCGCAGCTTCGCCCCCCTGCATGCGACGAGCCTCATCAACGGCAAGCCCGTCTCTGGCGCTGGCGCGCCGGTCCTCTCCCCGATTGATTCGCGCTCCGCGGGCATTGCCGAGACGGCAACCCCGGAGACAGCCGACCTCGCCATGGCTGCAGCCCAATCGGCCTTTCCGGCCTGGAGCCGCACGGCCGTGACCATCCGCTCCGGCGCTTTGCGCCGCGCGGCGGACCTCCTCGAGGAGGAGACGGGGCGCATCCTCGGCCTCCTGCAGACCGAGGCCGGCAAGACGATCGACGATGCCATCGCGGAACTGCGCGAAGCGGTTGATTTCCTCCGCTACTATGCCGGCGAGGCAGAAAAGCTCTTCGCCGGCCCGATCGCCCTGCCGGGCCCGACGGGCGAGGAAAACCGTCTGGTCTATCGCGCCCGCGGAGCCTTCGTGGCCATCGCGCCGTGGAACTTCCCGCTGGCCATCTTTGTCGGCCAGATCGCGGCAGCGCTTGCCGCCGGCAACACCGTCGTCGCCAAGCCGGCGGAACAGACGCCGCTGGTCGGCACGCTGGCTGTGCAGCTTCTGCACAAGGCCGGCATTCCCGGCGGCGCCCTGAACCTTGTCCTCGGCGACGGTGCTGTCGGCGCGGCGCTCGTCCGTCATGCGCGGGTGGCCGGCGTTGTCTTCACCGGCTCGACGGAAACGGCCCGGAAGATCAACCGCACCCTCGCGGCCAAGGATGGCCCGATCGTTCCGCTCATTGCCGAGACCGGCGGAATCAACGCCATGATCGTGGACGCGACAGCCTTGCCGGAACAGGTGGCCGACGATGTCGTGCTCTCCGCTTTCCGTTCTGCCGGCCAGCGCTGCTCGGCGCTTCGCCTGCTCTGCGTGCAGGAGGATGTGGCCGACCGGATGATCGAGATGATTGTCGGCGCCGCCAAGGAACTCCGCCTCGGGGACCCGCGCGATCCGGCCACCCATATCGGTCCGGTCATCGATGCCGAAGCCAAGGCCCGGCTGGATGCGCATATCGAGAGCATGAAACATCAGGCCAAGACCTGGTTTGCCGGCACCGCGCCGGAGGGGCTCTATGTCGCGCCGCATGTCTTCGAACTGAAGCGCGTCGAAGATCTTCAGGAGGAAATCTTCGGCCCGGTTCTGCATGTCGTGCGCTACCCGGCCGGTAAACTCGCCGAGGTGATCGAGGCGATCGAGGCCACGGGCTACGGGCTGACCCTCGGGATCCATTCGCGGATCGACGCCGAGATCGACCGGATCACCGCCGAACTTGCGACCGGCAACATCTATGTCAACCGCAACATGATCGGTGCGGTGGTCGGCGTGCAGCCTTTCGGCGGGCACGGCCTGTCCGGCACCGGCCCCAAGGCCGGCGGACCGAATTACCTGTTCCGCTTCGCAACCGAGCAGGTCCTCTCGGTCAACTCGGCCGCCGCCGGCGGGAATGCCAGCCTGATGGCGCTGTCGGACGGCTGAACCTTCTCAAGGCGGTCGCGCCGCGCTAGGCTCCCCGCGCTGGGGGGGCCGGATGCGGCAGCGGGGGATCTGGCTGGGAACACGGGGCGCGGCCCGGGCGGCGATGCTGCTCGGTGCCCTTTCCCTTGGCTGCCCCGCCTGTGGTCAAACGCCGCCGCGCCCGGGCTGGTCCCTCACCGCGCAGTTTGGTCCGGGCTGGACCAGCAATCCGAACGACCTGCCCGGCAGTCAGAAGGGCGATGCCTACTGGAACACGCAGATCGCGTTGAGCTACCGCCATCCGCTCTGGGAGGGTGCCGCCCTGACGGGCATCCTCGGCACCGGCGCTGACTGGTATATCCGCGACCGGGATGCCGGCTCGAACCGCCTCTCCGGTTCGCTCTCCTTCAGCCAGACCTGGCGCGGCGCCACGTTGTCACTGGGCGCAACCGCCCGGACCAGCATGGACCAGCCGCTTCGGGCTCATGATGAGGCCAGCCAGGATATCTCGCTCGGCCTGTCGCGGCCGATCACCCTCACGCCGGACTGGACGCTGATCCCCAGCCTCGGAGGATCGCGGCGCTTCTATCAGGACGGCACGAAGAACGATATCCGCATCCGCTCCGGCCTGATTCTCGCGCGGAAATGGAACGCCTGGACCTGGCGCGTCGGCGGCGCGGCCTCGTATCTGCTCGAGGACAACACGCCAATCCTCCCGCGCATCCGCGACCGCAGCTGGAGCCTGTTCCTGTCCTCGACCTATGAATGGGAGAAGGATCGCGAGCTTGGCCTGCGCCTCGCCTATGCCCGGACCTACTCGACCTATGCGCCGAACCGCTACCGCTCGGTCACGCTGGCGCCGCAGATCTCGGCAACGTTCCGGTTCTGACATAAAAAAGGGGCCCGGAGGCCCCTCTGGAACAACCGGGCATCCGCCCGATCAGTTGCGGATCGCCGCCATCATGGCATTGAGGCCATCGAGCTTGCCCTGCGCACGGGCACGGGCCTCGTCGGTCTTCGCATCGCGGAGATCTTCCTCGGCATTGCGGATCTGGCCGCTCAGCGCTTCGGGATTGATCTCGTCAAGCGGAACGGCCTGCTCGGCGAGAACGGTCAGCCCGGCTGCCGAGACATCCGCGAAGCCACCGCGCACGAAAAGCCGCTGGCCGTTATCGATGGTGACAACGCCGCTCCGCAAGGCCGACATGAACGGCGCATGGTTCGCCAGAACCGTGATTTCCCCTTCGGAGGCGGGAACGACGACCTGCGTCGCCTCGCCCGAGAAAAGCACGCGTTCCGGAGAAACGAGTTCGAAGGGGAAAGTGGCCATGATCAGGCAGCCTCGGCCGCGAGCTTCTGGGCCTTCTGGACAGCTTCCTCGATGGTGCCGACCATGTAGAAGGCCGCTTCCGGCAGGTGGTCATACTTCCCTTCGCAGAGGCCCTTGAAGCCGGCGATCGTGTCCTTCAGCGACACGAGCTTGCCCGGCGAGCCGGTGAAGACTTCGGCCACGTGGAACGGCTGGCTGAGGAAGCGCTCGATCTTGCGGGCACGGGCCACGGTCAGCTTGTCCTCTTCGGAAAGCTCGTCCATGCCCAGGATGGCGATGATGTCCTGGAGCGACTTGTAGCGCTGCAGGATCGACTGCACCTGGCGGGCCACGCCGTAATGCTCCTCGCCGACAATCATCGGAGAGAGCATGCGCGAGGTCGAGTCGAGCGGATCCACCGCCGGATAGATACCCTTTTCCGCGATCGAGCGCGACAGAACGGTCGTCGCATCGAGATGGGCGAAGGAGGTGGCCGGCGCCGGGTCGGTCAGGTCATCCGCGGGAACGTAGATCGCCTGCACCGAGGTAATCGAGCCCTTGGTGGTGGTGGTGATGCGCTCTTGCATCTGGCCCATATCGGTCGCGAGCGTCGGCTGATAGCCCACCGCCGAAGGGATGCGGCCCAGCAGCGCCGACACTTCCGAGCCGGCCTGCGTGAAGCGGAAGATGTTGTCGACGAAGAACAGCACGTCCTGGCCCTTGTCGCGGAAATCTTCCGCAACGGTCAGGCCGGTCAGGGCGACGCGCATGCGGGCACCCGGCGGTTCGTTCATCTGCCCGTAGACCAGGGCGCATTTCGAACCCTTGGTCGAACCGCCATGTTCCTTCGGGTCCATGTTGACCTTGGACTCGATCATCTCGTGATAGAGATCGTTGCCCTCGCGGGTGCGCTCGCCCACGCCGGCGAACACCGAGTAGCCGCCATGGGCTTTCGCGACGTTGTTGATCAGTTCCATGATCAGAACGGTCTTGCCGACGCCGGCACCGCCGAACAGGCCGATCTTGCCGCCCTTGGCATAGGGCGCCATCAGGTCGACGACCTTGATGCCCGTTTCCAGGATCTGCGCTTCCGTCGACTGCTCGGAATAGGCCGGCGCTTCCTGGTGGATCGCGCGACGGCCAGCGGTCTTGACCGGGCCGGCTTCATCCACCGGCTCGCCGATGACGTTCATGATACGGCCGAGCGTTTCCTCGCCCACCGGCACCGAGATCGGCGCGCCGGTATCGGTGACGGGAGCGCCGCGGACCAGACCCTCGGTCGAGTCCATCGCGATGCAGCGCACCGAGTTCTCGCCGAGATGCTGCGCGACTTCCAGAACGAGCCGGTTCCCGAGATTGTCGGTTTCGAGCGCGTTGAGAATTTCGGGGAGTTCGCCGTCGAAATGCACGTCGACGACGGCGCCGATAACCTGTGCGATGCGACCCTGCGGCTTGGCCATGACTTTACCCTCGTTTCCTGATCCGATGCTCAGAGCGCCTCGGCGCCCGAAATGATTTCAATGAGTTCCTTGGTGATCATGGCCTGACGCGAACGGTTGTACTTCTGCGTCTGCTTCTTGATCATCTCGCCCGCATTGCGCGTGGCATTGTCCATCGCGCTCATGCGTGCGCCCTGTTCGGACGCGGCATTCTCGAGCAACGCCCTGAAGATCTGCACCGCGATGTTGCGCGGCAGCAGCGTCGACAGGATTTCCGCCTCGTCCGGCTCGTATTCGTAGGCGGCCTTCGTGCCGCCCTCTCCCGAGCCGATTTCGGCCGGAATGAGGCCCTGCGCAGTCGGGATCTGCGAGATCACCGAACGGAAGCGCGAATAAAACAACGTCGCGACGTCGAATTCACCCTGGTCGAACAGGCCGATCACCTTGGTGGCGATCATTTCCGCCTCGCCATAGCTGAGATGCTTGACGGAACGGAGATCGACGACGTCGATGATGTGACGCTCGTAGTTGCGCTTCAGCTGCTCGAAGCCCTTCTTGCCAACGCAGAGGATCTTCACCGTCTTGCCCGCGGCAAGCAGGCTGTTGATCCGCTCGCGCGCAAGGCGGACGATCGACGAGTTGAACGCACCGCAAAGGCCGCGCTCCGCCGTGCAGACGATCAGAAGATGGACCTGATCCTTGCCGTTGCCGGCCAGAAGTGCCGGCGCATCGGAGCCGGAAATGCCGGCGGCGAGATTGGCCAGCACGGCTTCCATCTTGGAAGCATAGGGACGGGCCGCTTCGGCCGCCGCCTGGGCACGACGCAGCTTCGCCGCGGCCACCATCTGCATGGCCTTGGTGATTTTCTGCGTCGCCTTCACCGAGGCGATGCGATTGCGGAGATCCTTCAACGACGGCATGTCAGGTCCTGATCCGGTAATCCATCAGCAGGGCACAGGGCCCGGCCGGCGGAAATGCCCTTACGCGAAGCTCTTCGTGAAAGCGGTGACGATGTCCTTCAGCTTCGCGGCATTCGCGTCCGAGAGGTCCTTCGTCTTGCCGATTTCAGCCAGGAGATCGGCATGCTTGTCCCGCAGCAGCGAGAGCAGGCCGTCCTCGTAGGCGCGCACCTTGTTGACCGGCAGCCCGTCGAGATAGCCGTTGACGCCGGCATAGATCACGCAGACCTGCTCTTCCATCTTCAGCGGCGAGAATTGCGGCTGCTTCAGGAGTTCGGTCAGGCGGGCGCCACGATTGAGGAGGCGCTGCGTCACGGCATCGAGATCCGAGCCGAACTGGGCGAAGGCCGCCATCTCGCGGTACTGGGCGAGCTCGCCCTTGATCTTGCCCGCAACCTTCTTGGTCGCCTTGGTCTGGGCGGCCGAGCCGACGCGCGACACCGAGAGACCCACGTTCACCGCCGGGCGGATGCCCTGGAAGAAAAGATCGGTTTCAAGGAAGATCTGGCCGTCGGTGATCGAGATCACGTTGGTCGGGATATAGGCCGACACGTCGTTGGCCTGGGTTTCGATGACCGGCAGCGCCGTCAGCGAACCGGCGCCATTGGCGTCGTTCAGCTTCGCGGCGCGCTCGAGCAGGCGGGAATGGAGATAGAACACGTCGCCCGGATAAGCTTCGCGGCCCGGCGGGCGGCGCAGCAGCAGCGACATCTGGCGATAGGCGACGGCCTGCTTGGAGAGATCGTCATAGATGATCACGGCATGCATGCCGTTGTCGCGGAAATACTCGCCCATGGCGCAGCCGGCGAAAGGCGCGAGGAACTGCATCGGCGCCGCATCCGAGGCGGTGGCGGCGATGACGATCGAATATTCCAGCGCGCCGCGCTCTTCGAGCACCTTCACGAACTGGGCAACGGTCGAACGCTTCTGGCCCACGGCGACATAGACGCAGTAGAGCTTCTGGCTCTCGTCATTGCCGGCATTGAGCGGCTTCTGGTTGAGGATCGTGTCGAGCGCGATCGCGGTCTTGCCGGTCTGGCGGTCGCCGATGATCAGTTCGCGCTGGCCACGGCCGATCGGGATCAGCGCATCGACGGCCTTGAGGCCGGTCGCCATCGGCTCGTGCACCGACTTGCGGGGAATGATGCCCGGCGCCTTCACGTCCACGCGGGAACGCTGCTTCGCCTTGATCGGGCCCTTGCCATCGATCGGGTTGCCGAGCGCATCGACGACGCGGCCGAGCAATTCCTTGCCGACGGGAACGTCCACGATGGCGCCGGTCCGCTTGACGGTCTGGCCTTCCTTGATGTCACGGTCAGAACCGAAGATCACGACGCCGACATTGTCGGATTCGAGGTTGAGGGCCATGCCGCGCACGCCATTCTCGAACTCGACCATCTCGCCGGCCTGGACCTTGTCGAGGCCGAAGACACGCGCAATGCCGTCACCGACGGACAGGACCTGCCCGACCTCGGCCACTTCGGCCGAAGCGCCGAAATTCTTGATCTGCTCCTTGAGGATCGCCGAAATCTCAGCGGCGCGGATATCCATCGGTCAAGCCTTTCGTATTAGCCGTTGTTCATCGCGAGTTTCATCGCGTTGAGTTTGGTTTTGAGGGAGGCGTCGATCATCTTGCTGCCCATCTTGACGACGAGGCCGCCGATAATCGCGGGATCGACCTTTTCGGTCAGCGAAATCGTCTTGCCGGCGCGGGCCTCTAGGGCCTCGATCACTGCCTGGCGGTTCTTGTCCGAAAGCGGCGCGGCCACAGTCACTTCGGCCGGAACAATGCCCTTGGCCTCGGCAACGAGCGCGCGATAGCCGGTGATCATGCCGCGCACGGCGAACAGGCGGCGTTTTGCCGCAACCAGCTGCAGGAAATTGGCGGCGAGACCGCCGATCTTCGCCTTCTTCAGAACGGCACCGATTGCGGCGGCCTGTTCCTCGGCGGTGAAGACCGGGTTGCGCACCATCCGGTCGAGATCCTCGCTGCCATCAAGCAACGCAGTGAACCGGTCCAGCGCATCGCTGACAGCATCGACCTGCTTCGCCTCGGTGGCGAGCTCGAAAAGCGCGGAGGCATAGCGCCCCGCAATTCCGGAAACGATCGGGCTGGATGAGGCCACGACAAGCGTCTTTCGTTTCTCTCATTCCGCCTGGTCGGACCGCTGCATGCGGAGAACCGCGACAACAGACCGGGGAACCGGGTGGAATGCCCGCAAGGCGGGGTCAATCAACGGATCAGACCCGTCGGCCAGAGCAACCTGCTCTACAACGGGCTGCCGGTCGCTAACAAAACTTCACCGCCTGCGCAACCCCTTTCACGCCGCACGATCCGCGACCTTGGGCAAGGGCACGACGTTCCCGGCCATGTGTTGCTGCAACGCACAAGGTTGCGTCTCGTTTCGCGTCTAAACAGCGGATGCGACTCAGAAAAAATTGATGGGATCGACATCGATATCAAGGCGGGCGCCGCCTCGCGGCGAACCGGCCCGACTGACCATCGCCCGCAGCAATCCCTGCATCGGCGCCTGCCGCCCGGCCTTGACGATCAGCCGCACACGGTGGCGCCCGCGCAGCATCGCCATGGGCGGCTCCGCCGGACCGAGGAGATGGACGGAGGCCGAGAGATCACGTTCGGTGATCAGCGCCTGCCCGGCCTGCGCCAGCAGCCGCGCATGGGCCTCGGCGGCCGGCTTCTCGCGGGCGGAGACCACGAGGCTGGCCAGCCGGCCGAAGGGAGGCAGCCCGGCCGCCCGGCGGGAGGCGATTTCCTCCGCATAGAACCGTTCCTGGTCGCCGGCCAGCATGGCGGCAATGACCGGATGGCGAGGCTGATAGGTCTGGAGCACGCCGCGCCCGGACCTTTCGCCTCTCCCCGCACGTCCCGTCACCTGCATGAGCAGCTGGAAACTGCGTTCTGCCGCGCGCGGATCGTTCGAGACCAGCCCGATATCGGCATCGATCACCGCCGCCAGCGTGAGATGCGGGAAATTGTGCCCCTTGGCGATCAGCTGCGTACCGATCACGATCTGGAAATCGTGCCGGGCCACGGATTCAAGTTCATCCCGCAGGCGCTGGGCACCTCCGGGAAAATCGCTCGACAGGGTGATGCGGCGATGATCGGGGAAGAGATCGGCAATCTCCTCTGCAATGCGTTCCACACCGGGTCCGCAGGCGGTCAGGCTCTCCTCGGCGCCGCAGGCCGAGCAGGTGGTGGGCCGCCGCTCGGTATGGCCGCAATGATGGCAGACAAGAGCCCGGCGGAACCGGTGCTCGACAAGCCAGGCATCGCATTGCGGGCATTGCCAGCGATGGCCGCATTTCCGGCACAGGGTCAACGGCGCATAACCCCGGCGGTTGAGGAAGAACAATACCTGCCCGCCGGATTCGAGCGCCTCGCGCGTCTGGCGCACCAGTTCGGGCGAAAGGAATCGCCCCGGCTCCGGCGCATGCACGCGCATATCGATGGCCGAGATTTCCGGCATGCTCCGGCCCTGAGCACGGTTGGGCAGGCGCAGGTGCTGGTAACGCCCCTGCGCGGCATTGACCTGGCTTTCGATCGAGGGCGTGGCCGAGGCCAGCACGATCGGGCAGGGCTCGACCTGGGCCCGGAGCACCGCCATGTCCCGCGCATTGTAGCGGACAAGGTCATCCTGCTTGTAGGCCGCCTCGTGTTCCTCGTCGACGATGATCAGGCCGAGGGCCCGGAATGGCAGGAACAGCGCCGAACGCGCTCCGACCACGACGCGCGCCTCTCCTTCCGCCACGGCATGCCAGGTCCGGGCCCTTCGTCCCGGCGAGATGCCGGAATGCCAGGGGCTCGGCTTGCCCCCGAAGCGCCGCTCGAACCGGGTCAGGAATTCATTGGTCAACGCGATTTCAGGCAGCAGAACCAGAACCTGCTGCTCCCGCTCCAGCGCGGCGGCAATGGCCTCGAAATAGACCTCGGTCTTGCCGGACCCGGTGACGCCCTCGAGCAGATGCGCGGCGAACGCACCGTCCCGGACGGCCTCCCGCAGGGCCGTGGCCGCCGCGTCCTGCTCGCCGGACAGCTCAGGTCGGGCATGGTCCGGGTCGAGCCGGTCGGCGCGGCCGGCCGGGGCAAGCTCGACAACCTCGAACACGCCTTCATCGACAAGGGCATCGATGACCCCGCTTGAGCAGGAGGCGCGCTCCGCAAGGTCGCGCCGGGTCTGCAGCAGATCGCCCTGCACCGCGGCCATCACCCGGGCACGGGTGGGTGTCAGCCGGGCTGGCTGGCTCCCGGTCGCCCGCAAGGCAAGGCGCGGCCGCTCGTGCATATCCTCGTCCGGATCGCGCAGGGCCATCCGGGCCACCATGCCGAGCGGGGCGAGCGTGTAATCGGCGACGCGCTGGATGAAGCGGCGCATCGGCCCGGAAAGCGGCGGCAGGCTTGTCTTGCCGATCAGCGGCTTCAGATTGCCACCCCCGTTCGGGCTGACGGACCAGACGACGCCGAAGGTTTCGCGCGGACCCAGCGGAACGCGGACGCAATCGCCCGGCGCCACGGACATTCCCTCCGGAATCCGGTAGGAATAGGGATGTTCGACCGCCACCGGCAGCGCGACTTCGGCCACCAGGGCCCGCGCATCCGCCATGCTGTCGTCGATCATTCCGGCATTCATGGGCTCGCTCCTACCATGATTCCGGGCGCTGGCGAGGCCGGGAACCCGGCCTTAACCCGGGCAGGCCACAATCGACACGGAGGACGGAGGCACAGATGCTGCTCGAGGAATGCCGGATCGCCTGGCTGCGCGCGCTCTCGCATGAGCGGCTCTATTCAGCAAAAACGATCGAGGCCTATGGCCGCGACGTCCTGCAATTCCTCGCCTTTCTCGGCCCGGAAAGCCGCTCGCCAGAATCCTTCCTCGCCGTCCGCCCGGCCGATCTGCGCCTTTTCCTTGCGGAGCGTCGCGAGAAGGGCGTGGAAAGCCGCTCGATCATGCGCCAGCTGGCCGGCCTCAGGTCCTTTGCCCGTTATCTCGAGCGCGAGGGCCATGGCCATGCCTCGGCCTTCAAGGCGGTGAAGGGCCCGCGCATCCGCAAGGGCCTGCCGCGGCCGCTCGCCCCGCAGGATGCCCGCGCTACCGCCGCCGCGGCGACGCGGGCTGGCGAGGCGCGCGAACCCTGGATCCTTGCCCGCGACGCCGCCGTCTTCGCGCTGCTCTATGGCGGCGGGCTCCGCATTTCCGAGGCGCTGTCACTGAAGCGCCGCGATGCCCCGCGTTCGGCCGGCGATGTGCTGACCATCACGGGCAAGGGCGGCAAGGTCCGGCAGGTTCCGGTCCTTCCGCTGATCGTCGACAGCATCGCGACCTATCTCGCGCTCTCGCCGTGGAAGACGGGGCCGGAAGGGCCGCTCTTCCTCGGGGCCAAGGGCGGTCCGCTCTCGCCCCGCATCATCCAGCTGGCGATGGAAGGAATGCGCGGCGCACTCGGCCTACCGGATTCGGCCACGCCGCATGCGCTGCGGCATTCTTTCGCCACGCATCTGCTGGCGCGCGGCGGCGATCTCCGCACGATCCAGGAGCTGCTCGGCCATGCCTCGCTCTCCACGACGCAGGTCTATACCGAGGTCGATACGGCCCGCCTCATGGCCACCTATCGTGCGGCTCATCCACGGGCCTGATCGCACGCCCCCTTGCGCGTAGAACTACGTGGGCCAATCTGCACCCGACGTGATTCGCGGGGGGAGTTGAAGCGATGTCTCATGGTGCCGGGCATGACAGCCACGAAGCGGGCGGCGGAAACAAGCGGATCGGCCTGCTGATCGCCATCATGGCGCTGATCCTGTCGTTCTCGGAAATCGGGAACAAGCAGAGCGAGAACGAATCGATGGCGAAAAACATCGATGCCTCGAATCTCTGGGCCTTCTACCAGGCCAAGACCATCCGGCGGACATCGGTCCTGACGGCGGCCGAGGAGATGAATGTCACCGCCGCGCTGACGGCGGATCCCGCCGCGAAAGCCGCGCTCGAGGCGCAGGTGAAGCGCTGGCGCGACACGGCTGCCCGCTATGAAAGCGAGCCGGAAACCGGAGAGGGGCGCAAGGAACTGATGGCCCGGGCGAAGGAATCCGAAACCCGCCGGGACTTCACCAAGCAGCGGGCAGAAATCTTCGAGATTTCGTCCGCCTTGCTGCAGATCGGCATTGTCCTCGCATCGACGGCCATCATCACCGGAGTGATGATGCTGGTCTGGTGCGCGGGTGGCTTGTCGGTGATCGCGCTGATCCTGATGGGTGTGGCGGTCTGGAGCCCGTTCCTGCTGCCGATCGGGCACTAGGAGGTCTACTCTTGATCCGGGCGCGCAAGGCAAAGGGCCGGTCAAGCCGGCCCTTCGGGTTCAGAGATGGATCTGCCGCTTCTCGACGGCCATGGCCGCTTCCTTGACGGCCTCGCTCATCGTCGGATGGGCATGGCAGGTCCGGGCCAGATCCTCGGAGGAGCCGCCGAATTCCATCAGCACCGCCGCCTCGTGGATCATCTCGCCGGCGCCGGCGGCGATGATATGCACGCCCAGCACCCGGTCGGTTGTCTTGTCGGCCAGCACCTTCACAAAGCCATCCGTCGCGCGGTTGGCGCGGGCGCGGCCATTCGCCGTGAACGGGAACTTGCCGACATTGTAGGCGATGCCGGCAGCCTTGAGTTCTTCCTCGGTCTTGCCGACCGTCGCCACTTCCGGCCACGTATAGACCACGCCGGGAATGACATCGTAATTCACATGTCCGGCCTTGCCGGCGAGGATCTCGGCAACGGCCACGCCCTCGTCCTCGGCCTTGTGGGCGAGCATCGGCCCGCGCACCACGTCACCAATCGCGTAGATGCCCGGCACATTGGTGGCGAAATGGTCATTGATCACCACGCGGCCCCGCTCGAGCGCCACGCCGGCCGCCTCGAGCCCGAGGCCTTCGGTGTTCGGCCGCCGGCCGATCGCCACAAGCACGATATCCGCCTGGACCGTCTCGGCGGCACCGCCCGCAGCCGGCTCGACCTGCAGCGAAACGCCGCCGGCGCCTGCAACCGCACCGGTCACCTTCTTGCCGAGATGGAAGGTGATGCCCTGCTTTTCCAGCATGCGCTGGAACTGCTTGGCCACTTCCGAATCCATGCCCGGCAGGATGCGGTCGAGATATTCGATCACCTCGACCTTGGCGCCAAGGCGCCGCCAGACCGAGCCGAGTTCCAGCCCGATCACGCCGGCGCCGATCACCACGAGCTTTCCCGGAACCTTTTCGAGGTCGAGCGCGCCGGTGGAGGAAACGATCTGCTTCTCGTCGATCGTCACGCCCGGCAGCTGCGCCACCTCGGAACCCGTCGCGATGACGATGGACTTCGTCTCGAGCACCTGTTGGGTACCGTCGGCGGCCGTGACCTGCACCTTGCCCGGCGCGAGGATCGTGCCGAGCCCGTGGAAAGCCTCGACCTTGTTCTTCTTCAACAGGAAGCCGACGCCGGTCACATTGGCATCCACCGTATCCTGCTTGTGCTTCATCATCGCCGGCAGGTTGAGCTTCGGCGCCGGCACGTCGATGCCGAGCGCGGCAAAGCCGTGGCCGGCCTCGTCGAACAGTTCCGAGGCATGGAGCATGGCCTTGGACGGGATGCAGCCGACATTGAGGCAGGTGCCGCCATGCGTCTTGCGCTTTTCCACCACGGCAACCTTGAGGCCGAGCTGGGCTGCGCGGATCGCGCAGACATAGCCGCCCGGGCCGGTTCCGATGACGATGAGATCGTAAGCCATGGTTCTTTTCCTTGCTGGTCTGGTCAGCCGCGGCCGCCGGAAACGTTGAGAATCGCGCCTGTCACGTAGGAAGCCTCGTCCGAGAGCAGCCAGGTGATGGCCTGCGCCACCTCCAAAGCCGTGCCCTCGCGCTTCATCGGCAGGCTGTCGCGCACCTGTGCCACCCGGTCGGGCCAGCCGCCGGAAGCATGGATATCGGTATCGATAATGCCGGGCCGCACCGCATTGACGCGGATGCCCTCGGCCGCGACTTCGCGGGCGAGCCCGATGGTGAAGCTGTCAATGGCGCCCTTCGAGGCGGCATAATCGACATATTGCCCCGGCGACCCAAGCGTCGCCGCCGCCGAGGACAGGTTGACGATCGCCCCGCCCTTGCCGCCATGCTTCGTCGACATCCGGCGGATCGCCTCGCGCGAAGGCAGGAACGAGCCGATAATGTTGATCGACATCATGCGGCTGAGCCGCTCGACGCTCATCTCGTCCACCCGCGCCGGCAGGTCGACCACGCCGGCATTGTTGACAAGGGCGCCGAGGGTGCCGAGCGCATCCACGGCCGCGAACATGCGCAGCACATCCGCTTCCACCGCCACATCGCCCTGCACGGCGACGGCCATGCCGCCGGAATCGACGATACCGCGCATGACGGCCTGCGCCGCCGCTTCATTGCCGGCATAGTTCACCACCAGCGCATAGCCCCGGTCGGCGAGCAGGCGGCAACAGGCCGCGCCGATGCCGCGGGAACCGCCAGTGACGAGGGCGACGGGAGTGGAGGACATGATCTACCTCAGCAAGCGACGCACAAGGCGCAAAAGACCGACTCCAACAAAATACGCAATAAATCCGACACAAAGGACTAGCGATGCAAGCTGTACCATGCCGAGAAGCAGCACAATTCCTTCAACGTCACCAGCTGCATAGGCAGGTGACGTTAAAAGGAAAGGGATGGAGGCTCTGGCGATACGATGCCTCACAAATCCATCACCAGCCGGGCCGGATCCTCGAGGCTTTCCTTGACGCGCACGAGGAAGGTCACGGCTTCCTTGCCATCGACGATCCGGTGATCATAGGACAAAGCCAGATACATCATCGGGCGGATCTCGATCTTGCCGCCGATGGCCACCGGCCGTTCCTGGATCTTGTGCATGCCCAGAATGCCCGATTGAGGGGCATTGAGGATCGGTGTCGACATCAGCGAGCCATAGATGCCGCCATTGGTGATCGTGAAGGTGCCGCCGGCCATTTCCTCGATCTTGAGTTGGCCGTCGCGGGCGCGCTTGCCGAAATCGGCAATGCCCTTCTCGATCCCGGCCAGGCCGAGATGATCCGCATCACGCAGGACCGGCACGACGAGGCCCTTCTCCGTGCCGACGGCGATGCCGACATGGTAGTAGTTCTTGTAGATGATGTCCGTGCCGTCGATCTCGGCATTGACGCCCGGCAATTCCTTCAGCGCCTGCACGCAGGCCTTCACGAAGAAGCTCATGAAGCCGAGCTTCACGCCATGCTTCTTCTCGAACAGGTCCTTGTACTGGTTCCGGAGCGCCATGACCGCGCCCATATCGACCTCGTTGAACGTGGTCAGCATGGCAGCCGTGTTCTGGCTTTCCTTGAGGCGCCGCGCGATCGTCTGGCGCAGTTTGGTCATCTTCACCCGCTCCTCGCGGGAGGCATCCGACGGGGCGGAAGCGGCACGCGGCGCGGCGGGGGCAGCAGCGGGGGCCGGTGCCGGGGCGGCGGCGGCACGGAGCACATCTTCCTTCAGCACCTGGCCGCGCTTGCCCGAGCCTTCGGTGACGGAGAGGCCGGTCTCGGCCATCATCTTCGCGGCCGAAGGGGCCGGCGGCATCGCCGAGGGCTGCACGGCCGGGGCCGCGACCGGGGCAGGCGCCGGAGCCGGAGCTGCGGAAGGAGCCGGCGCGGCAGCAGCCGCCGCGCCACCGGCGCTGATCATGCCGAGCAACGCGCCGACTCCGACGGATTCGCCATCCTTCGCCACGATTTCCGCGAGCGTGCCGGCCGCCGGCGCGTTCACTTCCAGCGTCACCTTGTCGGTTTCGAGCTCGAGCAACGGCTCGTCGGCCTTGACGGCATCGCCGGGCTTCTTGAACCACTTGCCGATCGTGGCTTCCGACACGCTTTCGCCGAGGGTCGGGACGCGGATTTCAGTGCTCATAGGGTGAACCTTTGTTCGGTCTCTGGATGGACGTTCAGGAGGCGAAGGCTTCGTCGAGGAAAGCCTGCAACTGCTGCAGGTGCTTCGACATCTGGCCCACGGCGGTCGAGGCCGAGGCCGGGCGGCCGACATAACGCAGCTTCTTGGCCGAGGAGCCGGACTGGCTCAGCAGCCATTCCGAATAAGGCTCCACGAAGGACCAGGCGCCCATGTTCTTGGGTTCTTCCTGGCACCAGACGACATCGGCCTTCTTGAAGCGCGACAATTCGGCGACGATCGACTTGAGCGGGAACGGATAAAGCTGTTCCACGCGGAGAATGTAGACATCGTCGATTCCGCGCTTCTCGCGATCCTCGAGCAGGTCGTAATAGACCTTGCCCGAGCAGAGGATCACGCGGCGGATCTTGGCATCCGGCTTGAGCTTGAGCGGCGCGCGCCCGAGTTCGGCATCATCCTTGAGGATGCGGTGGAAAGATGTGCCCTCCGCCAGTTCCGCCAGGTCGGACACGCAGCGCTTGTGGCGCAGCAGGCTCTTCGGGGTCATCAGGATAAGCGGCTTGCGGAAGTCGCGCTTGATCTGCCGGCGCAGCACATGGAAGTAGTTCGCCGGCGTCGTGCAGTTCGCCACCTGCATGTTGTCTTCCGCGCAGAGCTGCAGGAAGCGCTCGAGCCGGGCCGAGGAATGCTCGGGGCCCTGGCCTTCATAGCCATGCGGCAGCAGGCAGACGAGCCCCGACATGCGCAGCCACTTCCGCTCGCCCGACGAGATGAACTGGTCGAACAACACCTGTGCGCCGTTGGCGAAATCGCCGAACTGGGCTTCCCAGCAGACAAGCGCATTCGGCTCCGAGAGCGAATAGCCATATTCGAACCCGAGCACGGCTTCTTCCGAGAGCATCGAGTTGATGACTTCGTAGCGCCCCTGCCCGGCCTCGATATGGTTGAGCGGGGTGTAGCGCGTCTCGGTTTCCTGATCGATCAGCACGGAATGCCGCTGGCTGAAGGTGCCGCGCTCGCAATCCTGCCCCGAAAGGCGGACGCGATGCCCCTCCGTCACGAGAGTGCCGAAGGCGAGGGCCTCGCCCATCGCCCAGTCGATCCCCTCGCCGCTCTCGACCATCTTCCGGCGGTTCTCGAGGAAGCGCTGGATGGTCTTGTGGATGTTCATTTCCTTCGGAACCGTGGTGATCGCGAGGCCGATCTCCTTGAGGCGATCGATCGCGACACCGGACTGGCCGCGACGCGGATCATCCTCGTTTTCCTTAGTCGATTTCAGGCCAGCCCACTTGCCATCGAGCCAGTCGGCCTTGTTCGGCTTGTAGGCCTGGCCGGCCTCGAATTCAGCCTCAAGACGCGAGCGCCAGTCGGCCCGCATCTTCTCGACCTCGCCCTCGGTGACAACGCCTTCGGCAATGAGCTTGCGGGCATACATGGCCAGCGTGCTCTCATGCGCGCGGATCTTCTTGTACATGACCGGCTGGGTGAAGCCGGGCTCGTCGCCCTCGTTATGGCCGAAGCGGCGATAGCACCACATGTCGATGACGACCGGCTTCTGGAACTTCATCCGGAATTCGGTGGCTACCTTGGCCGCGAAGACCACCGCTTCGGGATCGTCGCCATTGACGTGGAAGATCGGCGCCTCGACCATCTTCGCTACATCCGACGGATAGGGCGAGGACCGCGAATAGCGCGGATATGTGGTGAAGCCGATCTGGTTGTTGATGATGAAATGCACCGAACCGCCCGTTCGATGCCCCTTCAGCCCGGAGAGCCCGAAGCATTCCGCCACCACGCCCTGTCCGGCAAAGGCGGCATCGCCGTGAAGCAGCAGCGGCAAAACGGCCCGGCGATCATCCGGCGGGCAGCCGAGCTGGTCCTGCTTCGCGCGGACCTTGCCGAGCACGACCGGATTGACGATCTCGAGATGCGAGGGGTTCGGCGTCAGCGACAGATGGACACGATTGCCATCGAATTCGCGATCCGAGGACGCGCCAAGATGGTACTTCACGTCGCCCGAGCCTTCCACATCGTCCGGGGCGAAGGAACCGCCCTTGAATTCGTGGAACAGCGCGCGGTGCGGCTTGCCCATCACCTGCGTCAGCACGTTAAGGCGGCCGCGATGCGCCATGCCGAACACGATATCCTGCACGCCGAGATTGCCGCCGCGCTTGATGATCTGCTCAAGCGCGGGGATCAGGCTCTCGCCACCATCCAGCCCGAAGCGCTTGGTGCCGGTGAACTTGACGTCGAGAAACTTCTCGAACCCTTCCGCCTCGACCAGCTTGTTGAGGATCGCGCGCTTGCCCTCGCGGGTGAAGGTGATCTCCTTGTCCGGGCCTTCGATGCGCTCCTGCAGCCAGGCCTTTTCGGCCGGCGAGGAGATGTGCATGAATTCGTAGCCGATCGTCTCGCAATAGGTGCGACGCAGAATGTCGAGCATCTCGCGAAGGGTCGCGAATTCGAGCCCAAGGACATGGTCGATGAAGATCTTGCGGTCCCAGTCGGCATCCGTGAACCCGTAGGACGAGGGATGCAGCTCCTCGTGATCCTTCGGACCTTCAATGCCAAGCGGGTCAAGATTGGCGTGGAGATGGCCGCGCATGCGATAGGCACGGATCATCATCAGGGCATGGACCGAATCCCGCGCGGCGCGCTGGACATCGGCTTCCGAGATGGCACTGCCCTTGCCGGCCGCTTCGGCCTTGCCCTTCAGCTTGTCGCCGACCGCCTTCTCGATCGCGGCCCAGTTGCCGTCAAGCGCCGAGATCAGCTCGCCATTGGCCGTGACGGGCCAGTTCTGGCGCTTCCAGGACGGGCCGGGCGCGGCCTCGGCATTGAGCGCCTCGAAATAGGCGGCACTGTCACCGCCGATGGCGGCCAACTCGTCGGCGTTGTCGAAATCGCGGTCCATCTGAACGTCCCCTGGCGGTTCAATCGACGATGAAAAGGCGGGCGCCACGCGGCGAGACGGAGCGATGCGGCTCCGCGCCGTCGGCAACCTGGTAGCTCATGCCCGGCTTGAGCACGAAGTGTCGGCCATCGGCGAGCGTGGTTTCCAGCTCGCCCTCGAGACAGAGCAGGACATGCCCCTTCTCGCACCAATGGTCCGATACATAACCGGCCGAATACTCGACCATGCGAACGCGAATGCGGTTTTCCTGCGGCCCGAAAGTCTGCGTGCGCCAGAGCGCCTCGCCGGCCTCGCCGGGATGACGGGTCGGCGCGATCGCCGACCAATCCGTGGTTCCGAAGGGAATCTCCGACATCCGCATCTGGATCAGGCGCCCTTCAGCACCTCGACCAGGGTCTTGCCGAGCCGCGCCGGCGACGGCGAGACGCGGATCCCGGCCGCTTCCATGGCGGCGATCTTGTCTTCCGCGCCGCCCTTGCCGCCGGCGATGATCGCCCCGGCATGGCCCATGCGGCGGCCCGGAGGCGCCGTGCGGCCGGCAATGAACCCGACCATCGGCTTCTTGCGGCCGCGCCTGGCCTCGTCCTTGATGAACTGGGCGGCCTCTTCCTCGGCCGAACCGCCGATCTCGCCGATCATGATGATCGACTGGGTCTTCGGATCCGCGAGGAACTTCTCCAGCATGTCGATATATTCGGTGCCCTTGACCGGGTCGCCGCCGATGCCGACCGCCGTCGTCTGGCCGAGGCCTTCCTGCGTGGTCTGGAACACGGCTTCATAGGTCAGCGTGCCGGAGCGCGAGACGATGCCGACATTGCCCGGCTTGAAGATATTCGCCGGCATGATGCCGATCTTCGATTCGCCGGCCGTCACCACGCCCGGGCAGTTCGGCCCGATCAGGCGTGACTTCGAACCCGTCAGGGCGCGCTTCACCTTGATCATGTCCTGCACCGGAATGCCTTCCGTGATGCAGACGATGAGCGGGATCTCGGCCTGGATGGCCTCGCAGATCGCATCCGCGGCGCCCGGCGGCGGCACATAGATCACCGAGGCATCGGCCCCGGTGGCATTGCGCGCCTCGGCCACCGTGTCGAAGACCGGCAGGCCGAGATGGGTCGAGCCGCCCTTGCCTGGGCTGGTGCCGCCGACCATCTTGGTCCCGTAGGCAATCGCCTGTTCGGAATGGAAGGTCCCGTTCTTGCCGGTAAAGCCCTGGCAGATGACCTTGGTGTCTTTGTTGATGAGAATGGACATCGTGGTTCCTCTGCCTGACCTTAACCCTGAACGGCCTTGACGATCTTCTGGGCGGCGTCATCAAGGTCATCCGCGGGGATGACGTTGAGGCCGGATTCCCGGATGATCGTCTTGCCTTCCTCGACATTCGTGCCTTCGAGGCGGACGACGAGCGGAACCTTGAGGCCCACCGCCTTGACCGCGCCGATCACGCCGCGCGCGATGACGTCGCACTTCATGATCCCGCCGAAGATGTTGACGAGGATGCCCTTCACCTTCGGATCGCCGGTGATGATCTTGAAGGCCGCCGTCACCTTTTCTTCCGTCGCGCCGCCGCCGACATCGAGGAAGTTCGCCGGCTCGGCGCCATAGAGCTTGATGATGTCGAGCGTCGCCATGGCGAGGCCGGCACCGTTGACCATGCAGCCGATCGTGCCGTCGAGCGCGATATAGGCGAGGTCGAATTTCGAGGCCTCGATCTCCTTGGAATCCTCTTCCGTCAGGTCGCGGAGTTCCATGATCTCGGGATGGCGGTAGAGCGCGTTCGAATCGAAGCCGATCTTGGCATCGAGGCACTTCAGCCTGCCGTCCTTGGTGATGATCAGCGGGTTGATCTCCAGCATGGCCATGTCCTTCTCGACGAAGGCCTTGTAGAGCTGCGCCGTCAGCACTTCCGCCTGCTTGGCGAGATCGCCGGTCAGATTGAGCGCCTTGGCCACCGCGCGGCCGTGATGCGGCATCACGCCGGTCGCCGGATCCACCGAGAAGGTGATGATCTTTTCCGGCGTGTCATGGGCAACAGCCTCGATATCCATGCCGCCCTCGGTCGAGACGACGAAGGCGGTCTGCCCGGTCTCGCGGTCGACGAGCATGGAGATGTAGAACTCCTTCTCGATATCCGAGCCATCCTCGATATAGAGCCGGTTGACCTGCTTGCCGGCTTCGCCCGTCTGGATGGTGACGAGCGTGTTGCCGAGCATTTCCCTGGCATGCTTCTCGACCTCGTCGATCGAGAAAGCGAGGCGCACACCGCCCTTTGCATCGGCCGGCAGTTCCTTGAACTTGCCCTTGCCGCGGCCACCCGCATGGATCTGGCTCTTCACGACATAGAGCGGGCCCGGAAGCTTCTTCGCCGCTTCCACGGCCTCGGCAACCGTCAGGGCCGGATAGCCGGCCGAGACATTGGCACCATAGGCCTTGAGGATCGCCTTGCCCTGATATTCATGGATATTCATCGGTTATTCCTTCGGAGTGGCATTCGGCATGGGGCAACCGGCAGTCGGAAGGGCAGCCGGCCAAGGCCGGCTTCCCGTTGCCGACGGCCTTATTTCAGCGACGGATTGATGGTCTTGCAGGCATCCACGAGGCCCTGGACCGAGGCGACGGACTTCGCCATCATCGCCTGCTCTTCCTTGTTGAGACGCACCTTGACGACCCGCTCGACGCCCTTGGCGCCGATCACGACCGGCACGCCGATGAACATGTCACGCACGCCATATTCGCCCTTGAGATAGGCCGCGCAGGGAAGGACGCGCTTCTGGTCCTTGAGGTAGCTCTCGGCCATGACGATCGCGGAAGCGGCCGGCGCGTAGAAGGCCGAGCCGGTCTTCAGCAGCGCGACGATTTCGCCACCGCCCTTGCGTGTCCGCTCGACGATCTGGTCGACCTTCTCCTGGCTGATCCACTTCATCTTCACGAGATCGGGCAACGGCACGCCGCCGACGGTCGAATAACGCACCAGCGGCACCATGTCGTCACCGTGGCCGCCGAGCACGAAGGTCGAGATGTCCTTGATCGAGACGCCGGTGGCTTCCTCGAGGAAATAGGCCATGCGGGCCGAATCCAGCACGCCGGCCATGCCAACGATCTTGTTGGGCTTCACGCCGGAGAATTTCTGCAACGCCCAGACCATGGCGTCGAGCGGGTTGGTGATGCAGATCACGAAAGCCTTCGGGGCATAGTCCCTGATGCCCTTGCCGACAGCTTCCATCACCTTGAGATTGATGCCGAGAAGGTCATCGCGGCTCATGCCCGGCTTGCGCGGCACGCCGGCGGTGACGATCACCACATCCGCACCCTCGATATCCTTGTAGTCATTCGTGCCCTTGTAGAGCGCATCGAAGCCATCCACCGCGGAGGATTCCACGAGGTCGAGCGCCTTGCCTTGCGGGGTGCCCTCGGCAATGTCGAACAGGACGATATCGCCGAGTTCCTTGAGACCGGCGAGATGGGCGAGCGTGCCACCGATTTGGCCTGCACCGATGAGAGCGATCTTCCGACGTGCCATGAGGTCTTCCTGAGCGTCTGCGGACAGATGTCCGGTTAAGGGTCAAGCACCGGAACCAGGGCAGGGCGCCGGGGCGGGAACCGGCTTGCGCCGGATTGGGCCAAGCGGGTAGCGGGACTTGCAGGGGGCGGCAAGCCGCAATCCATAAAACAGATGATTTTACTGCTTACCAAAGCCCTAAAGCAGGAAAGCCAGAAAACTTGCTCGATTCATTGCGTTGTATTTCAATAACTTGAGAAAATCGAGAATCGTGGTTTGTCGTCAAATCGTCATATGAGATAACGTTACAGATTTAAAAAAATGTAACTTGTAATCCTATTTCCGACCACTCATCGCCCGTACGACCCATCGCACCACGCGGTCGCGACGCGCTTCGGAACCCACGGAATCGGCCTTGCCCAGCCAGACCATCCCGGGATCGCAGAACCGGCAGCCGAGATCGAGCGCCAGCACGGCCATGCGCCGGGAATCTCCCCCCGAAAACAGGCGGGTCACATTGCCCTCCTCGATCACCCGCTCCACCAGCCCCTCGACGCGCTTCCGATGCCGCTCGGCTTCCGCCGGTGCGAATTCAGGTTCCGCGAGCAGGTGAAAGATCGCAGGATCCTGATGGGTCGCCTCGGAATAGGCCCGGGCCAGCGTGGAAAGGAAACGCTCGAGCTTGTCATCGGCCGGATCGGGCCCGTCGACGATATCCTGGAGCCGCTGCTCGATAATGCGCAGCCAGCCATTCAGCACAGCCTCGACCAGAGCGCCCTTGTCGGCAAAGTAGCGGTAGACATTGGCATGGCTCATGCCGAGCCGCCCGGCAATGCCCGAAATCGTCATCCGACGCGGGCCGATCTGCCGGATTTCCGTTGCCGCGGCGGCAATCAGGCGGTTCCGGACACTCTCGACCATGCCCGCGGAACTCATGTCTCCACCAGCCCCGTCGTGTTGCCGGAGGCCTCGCTGTCCGTCCGGCCATGCGGCAGGGCAAGATAGGATTCCGAGCGCATCTCCATCAGGCGAGAGATCGTTCGATCGAACTCGAAGGCCTCATGGCCACGATCGGCAACATAGAGGGACTCAACCGGCTTCTCGGCCGAGCAGACCATCTTCACGTGATGCTCGTAGAGGATATCGATCAACGTGATGAAGCGCTTGGTCTCGTTCCGCCGCTCGAAGGTCAGGGCCGGAATATCGTCCAGCACCAAAGTATGGAAGGTCCGGGCGATGGCGAGATAGTCGAGCGAGCCCAGCGGCCGGTTGCAGAGCTCGTCGAAGCTCGCCCGGGCAATGGCGCCCGCCGCCTGCGGCAAGGCCAGTTGCCGGCCGCCGACATCGAGGATGCGCGGCTTCGGCGCCGCTCCTCCCGATAGCTCCGCAAACAGGCTGTCGAGAGCAGCCCGTGCGGCATCACCATTCGGGCTGTAATAGACCGGCTGGCCCTGCAGGCGTTCCAACCGGTAATCGGTCCGCGCATCGAGCCGGACAACGTCCATCCGCGCCTCGATCAGCCCGATAAAGGGCAGGAACAGCGCCCGGTTCAGCCCATTCTGGTAGAGCCGCTGCGGTTCGACATTCGACGTCGCAAGGATAACCACCCCGCGCGCGAACAGCGCCTGGAACAGCCGCCCGAGGATCATCGCATCCGCGATATCCGTGACGGCGAACTCATCGAAGCACAAAACCCAGGCTTCCTCGGCCAAAGCCTCGGCGACGGGCTGGATCGGATCGTCACCCTTGACCAGCCCCTGCTTGGCCTGTTGCCGCCACGCATGAATCCGCTGGTGGACATCGGCCATGAACGCATGGAAATGCGCGCGCCTCTTGCGCTTCACTTGGAGATGCTCGTGGAAAAGATCCACGAGCATGGTCTTGCCCCGCCCGACGGAACCCCACAGATAGAGCCCGCGGATCGGGTCAACCGGTGCCTTCCGGCTGAACAGCCACCCGAGTGCGGAGGTCTTGCGGGCCAGACGGTGCGCCTCGAGCTCAGCCGCGAGCGCATCCAGACGGCGGACGATCCGGGCCTGCGCAGGATCGGATTCGAGCCTGCCTTCCTGCACCATCGCGGCATACCGTGCCGCAATCGCTCCCGCCATCTTGCGTCTTCCCGTGCTGTTCCGGTCGCTCTTTCGCATGAGCGGGGGCACCTCGCAAGGCGCGGCCGAAACCGGGGGCGTTCAACGGCACGGAACTTGCCATCGAAAAGCCCAAAGCCGGATTTATTGCAGTGCAACAAAAGATCGGGAGAGCGCCTGTCACGCGAAAGCTGAAGGACAATTGCAATGCCCAAGATAGAACTGGACCGGATCACCTACCGGAAGCTGCTGCCGACGGATCATCCGGCCTTCGAAGCCCATCTTCTGGCACTCGATGCCGGGAGCCGGCGGACACGCTTCGGCACAATCACCAATGATGCGTTCCTTGAGCAATATGCCGCCCGATGCATCACCCTGAATGCGATCATCCACGGCGCCTTCCTCGAGAACAGGATGATCGGCGCGGCGGAATTGCGCCCTCTGGGCGAACTCTTCACCGGCGAAGCCGAGATTGCCTTTTCGGTCGAGGCGGAATGGCGCAATTGCGGCATCGGCACGGCGCTTTTTGCGCGCACCTTGCGTTCCGCCCGCAACCGCGGCTTTGCTCGCCTCTATATGAGCTGCCTCCGGCACAATGCGCCGATGCGGGCCCTCGCCCGCAAGTTCTCGGCGGAAATCCTCGTCGAACTGGATGAATCGGTCGCGCTGGTCGAGACCCCGCGCCGGACCATTATCTCGCTGATCCGGGAGGCGATCGACGATGCCGCAGCCCGCTCGTCCGGGCATGGCTGGGAATGGCCACGGCTCTGGCTGGCGCGCCGACCGGCAACGCCGCCGGCCTCGCGCGTCGGCTGAGGCGTTCAGCCCTTGGGCATTGACGCCGGCATGAGCTCGTAGGGCCCCTTCCAGCCCGGGAGAGACCGGATCCGGCCTTTCCACGCCTCGATATGAGGAAACTCCGCGTCGTCAATGCCGGTCGGTTCCGGATAGAAGGCATAGCCGGCCAACGAGAAATCCGCGATGGTCGGCCGGTCACCGACCACGAAGGAACGGGTGGCGAGATGCTGTTCCAGCACGAAGCGGGCGGATCGCGCACGGCCGCGCAGGAATTCCGTGACTGGCGTGTCGCCGCTCTTCTGCAGCCCGAAAAGGAAGCGAAGGGTTGCAAAATAGCTGGTGAATTTGTGATTGTCGAAGAGGATCCAGCGCCAGATCTCACGGCGCTCCCGGGCATCCTCCGCACCGAACTTCCCGAGAACCTCGGCCAGATAGTCGAGGATCACGCCGGATTGGGTGAGGGCTTCGCCATGATGTTCGAGGATCGGCACTTCGCCCTGGGCATTGAGGCTGGCTCGCCATTCAGCGCTGCGCGTGACACCGTTGAAAAAATCAACGGGCACGACTTCCCAGTCGGCGCCGGAAAGTTGCAGCATCAGCGCAACCTTGTAGGCATTTCCGGATTCTCCGAATCCGTGCAGACGAAACTCGGCCATAGAGGGTCTCCTGACGGCACAAGGCCGTCTCCGGCCCCTTACTTGGACATGGTCAGCGGCGCGCCGGATTTGGCGGTCGCGCCGGAGAAGTTCTGCTGGCCAGCCTGACGCAGCCGGGCCACGACCCCTCCGCCCGGCTCGTACAGGATCACGTCATTTCCCGTCAATTCCCAGGCATTCACGCGCTGGAGTTCCTTGTTCTGGCAGCCAGACGTGCCGGCGCCATAAAGGTCGAGCTTCGGCGCGCTCGACAGCGTGACGCGGCAGCTGGCGCCATTGCTCTCGCGCACGGACCAGTTGCCGATCAGGCCGGTCCGGGTCGGGGCGGAGGGCGCCGCCGTGACCGGGGGGACAACCGGCGCCGTTGCAACACGGTTGGCGGGATTAGCGCCGGGAACAGGGACTTGGGGCGTTGCCGGGGGCGGGTTGATCGTCCCTGTCGCCGGCGGGAACGGCTCGCCGGGCGCGACCGGCGGCGGAGCCGTCGCGACATTGGCCCCCGGAGGCGGCGGCAGCGCCGAGGATTCGACTTCTCCTGCCGGCGCCGGGGTCAGCGGAGGTGGCGCAGCGGCAATCTCGTTGCGCGAGGCCGGACGATACGGCTCGCCGGGAAGCATGGATCCGAGCCGGGAGCTCGCCTCGCAGCCTGCGAGAAGACCACCCAGCGGCAGCAGCAGCAACATCCGGAATCGAAGGCCTTGACGCACGTGAACCACCCTGTCCCAAAACCCGGTTTCAGCAGGTTTGTGCCCATATAATTGCTGACAAGCCATGAACAAGGCCTGACTTTCCGTCTGAAGCGGGGCTTGGCCGAGGAATCAGGCTTCTTCGAGGCATCCAGCCCGAAGCTCCGGGCGTAAGCTCAAGGCCAACGAGGATTTGCCTATGCCGTTTGCCCTCTGGAGCCTGCTGATCGCAGGCCTGATGCCCTACTTCACCGTCGCGCTCGCGAAGGCGGGCCCGAACCGGTACGACAACGGCAACCCCAGGGATTGGGCCGGCTCGCTGCAGGGCTTCGCCCGACGCGCCCATGCTGCCCACCAGAACCATTTCGAGTTCCTGCCCTTCTACACGGCCGGGATTCTCGTCGCGCATGTCCGTCTCGGTGCGAACGGGGCGGTGGATTGGCTGGCCTTCGGCATCCTGCTCGCCCGGATCGCCTATACCATCGCCTACCTGATGGACCGGCCGACCCTGCGCTCGATCGTGTGGAGCCTTGCCATTTTCGGCGTGATCGGCCTGTTCGCGCTGGCAGGGCGCGGCGCCTGACGCGAAAAAGGCCGGGACATGCCCGGCCTTCCTTCGATCCTCGGTGCAGCAAGGCTTTCTCAGACCTGCCGCGCCACCATCATCTTCTTGATTTCCGCGATCGCCTTGGCAGGGTTCAGGCCCTTCGGGCAGGCATTCGAGCAATTCATGATCGTGTGGCAGCGATAGAGGCGGAACGGATCCTCGAGATTGTCGAGCCGGTCGCCGGTGGCCTCGTCGCGGCTGTCGATCAGCCAGCGATAGGCCTGCAACAGGGCGGCCGGGCCGAGATAACGGTCGCCGTTCCACCAGTAGCTGGGGCAGGAAGTGGAGCAGCAGGCGCAGAGGATGCACTCGTAAAGGCCGTCGAGATGCTCGCGGTCCGACGGCGATTGCCGCCATTCCTTCTCCGGCGCCGGCGTCTCGGTCTTCAGCCAGGGCTCGATCGAGGCATGCTGCGCGTAGAAGCGCGTCAGGTCCGGCACCAGGTCCTTCACCACCGGCATATGCGGCAACGGATAGATCCTGACGGCGCCGGAAACCTCATCCATGCCCTTGGTGCAGGCGAGGGTGTTGGTCCCGTCGATATTCATCGCGCAGGAGCCGCAGATGCCCTCGCGGCAGGAGCGGCGGAAGGTCAGCGTCGGGTCGATCCTGTTCTTGATCCAGATGATCGCGTCGAGGATCATCGGCCCGCAATCATCGAGATCGACGAAATAGGTATCGACACGCGGATTGCTCTCGCCATCCGGATCCCAGCGGTAGATCCGGAATTCGCGGAGATTGTTGGCCCCGGCCGGCTTCGGCCAGGTCTTGCCTTCGACGAGGCGGGAATTCTTGGGAAGGTTGAACTCGGCCATAACCCGGACCTCAGTAAACGCGCGCCTTGGGCGCGATGTAGCTGACCTCGTTGGTCATCGTGTAGGAATGCACCGGCCGGTAATCGATGGAGACCGACTTCTTCTCCTCGTCGATCCAGGCCAGCGTATGCTTCATCCACGTCTTGTCGTCGCGGTCCTTGTAATCCTCGCGGGCATGCGCCCCGCGCGATTCCGTCCGGTTGAGCGCCGAATCCATCGTCACCACCGCCTGGGTAATGAGATTGTCGAATTCGAGCGTCTCGAGCAGGTCGGAATTCCAGACAAGGCTGCGATCGGTCACGCGGACATCATCAGCGGCCTTCCAGACCGCGTGGATGTTCTGCGAGCCTTCCGCCAGCGTCTCGCCCGTGCGGTAGACGGCGCAGTTCGTCTGCATCTCGCGCTGCATGCGAAGGCGCAGTTCCGCCGTCGACGTGCCGCCCTTCGCATGGCGGAACCGGTCGAGGCGCGAGAGGGCGAGATCAGCCGAATCCGCCGGCAATTCCGCCTGCTTGGCGCCGGGCGTCAGGATCTCGGCAGCCCGGAGGCCGGCGGCGCGGCCGAAGACCACGAGGTCGATCAGCGAGTTGGAGCCGAGGCGGTTGGCCCCGTGCACCGAAACGCAGGCCGCCTCGCCGATGGCCATCAGGCCCGGCACCACAACGTCTGGGTTGCCGTCCTTCAGGGTGACAACCTCGCCGTAGAAGTTCGTCTGGATGCCGCCCATGTTGTAATGCACGGTCGGCAGGACCGGGATCGGCTCTTTGGTCACATCGACGCCGGCGAAGATCTTGGCGCTTTCCGAAATGCCCGGCAGGCGGGCATGCAGGATCGCCGGATCCAGATGGTCGAGATGCAGGAAGATGTGGTCCTTGTTCTTGCCAACGCCCCGGCCTTCGCGGATTTCCATCGTCATCGCGCGGCTGACCATGTCACGCGGGGCCAGGTCCTTCACGCTCGGCGCATAGCGCTCCATGAAGCGCTCGCCATCCGAATTGGTGAGATAGCCCCCCTCGCCGCGGGCACCCTCGGTGATGAGGCAGCCGGCACCATAAATGCCGGTCGGGTGGAACTGGACGAATTCCATATCCTGCAACGGCAGGCCGGCACGCAGCACCATGGCATTGCCATCGCCCGTGCAGGTATGCGCCGAGGTCGCCGAGAAATAGGCCCGGCCATAGCCGCCGGTCGCCAGCATCACGGTCTGGGCCCGGAAACGGTGGATCGTGCCGTCATCCATCTTCAGGGCGATGACGCCGCGGCAGCGGCCTTCCTCGTCCATGATCAGGTCGATGGCGAAATACTCGATGAAGAACTCGGTCGAGTTACGCAGGGCCTGCCCGTAAAGCGTGTGCAGGATGGCGTGGCCGGTCCGGTCCGCGGCGGCGCAGGTGCGCTGGGCCGGCGGGCCGTTGCCGTAATCGGTGGTCATGCCGCCGAACGGGCGCTGGTAGATCTTGCCGTCCTCGGTGCGCGAGAAGGGCACGCCCCAATGCTCGAGTTCATAGACGGCGGCCGGCGCGTTCCGGCAGAGATACTCGATGGAATCCTGGTCACCCAGCCAGTCCGACCCCTTCACGGTGTCGTACATGTGCCATTTCCATTCGTCCGGTCCCATATTGGCGAGTGCGGCCGCAACGCCGCCCTGCGCCGCCACGGTATGCGAGCGGGTCGGGAAGACCTTGGTGATGCAGGCCGTGCGCAGGCCGGCCTGGCTGCAGCCCACCGTGGCACGGAGGCCCGCACCGCCGGCGCCGACGACCACGACGTCGAAGGTATGGTCGGTGATCGGATAGGCCTTGCCGTTCAGGGCGGGGCCGCTGCCGTTGGAAGTTCCGTTCGAAGCCATGCGTATCTCCTGCCGTCAGCCGGCAAAGCCGATCTTGAGGATCGCATAGGCCGAGGCGAGGCCAACCGCGATCGCGAAGAAGGTGTTGAGCATGAGCAGGGCAACTTTCTTGCCCTCACTATGGACGTAATCCTCGATGATGACCTGCATCCCGAGGCGCATGTGGTAGGTGGCCGAGCCGATGAAGAGCAGCAGCAGGATCGCCACGAGCGGCTGGCCGACCAGCTTCACCGCACCGGCATAATCCCGCTTCGAGAGCATCAGCATGATGACCACGAAGGCGATGGTCAGCGGCACGTTGGCAACCGCCGTCACGCGCGACTTCCAGAAATGGTCGGTGCCCGACTTGGCGGCGCCGAGGCCGCGGACCCGGCCGAGCGGCGTGCGGAGCGAAGAGGAGGATTGCTGGCTCATCGGCTTACCCCGCGAGATAGGCGACAAAGGCGAGGACAGTGAGGCCCAGCGAGGCAAACAGCGTGCCCCAGGCGAGCTTCATGCGCGTTCCGCGCTCGAGGCCGGCGCCGGTATCCCACACGAAATGGCGGATCCCCCCGCACATATGATGGAACAGGGCCCAGCTATATCCGAAAAGGACGAGCTTGCCGGGGATCGACCCGTAGATCGCCTGCACCGTCCCATAGGCCGAACTGCCCGAAGCCAGCGCGACAAGGGCGATCACGAGCAGCAGTGTCCCGAAGAACAGGGCAGCTCCGGTGATGCGATGGAGGATCGACATCACCATCGTGATCGAGGGCTTGTAGATTTGCAGATGCGGAGAAAGCGGGCGCTCCGCCGGGCCGGTTCGGGCCATGGATGTCACCTTGTCAAGACTTTGGAACAGATCCAATCAAAGGACCGCCAGTCCCCCTAACCGAGTTTGCGCGGCTTCGCAATGCAACGAAGGACACGTTCACCCTAAGACCAAAGCGTCCGGACGATCAGGGGGAATGTCGTCGCAGCGCGACGATTTAGCCGCGCCGGGTTAAGGAATCCGTTGCAGCCAGCGCCCGGGCAGCCAGTTCGGTGCCATTTCCGTCGATCTTGAGGTGTTTGACCCGGGCGGTTTCGCCGCCAACGAGGCGGATATCCCGCGCCGGAACGTCAAGCAGCCCGGCCACCAATGCAATCACCGCGCGGTTGGCTGCCCCGTCTTCCGGGGCGACGCGCACCCGCACCTGCCAGAAACATCGTCCCGCAGCGTCCATGCCCACGCCGTCCAGCGCATCACGCCCGCCGCGCGGGGTTGCCCGGAGGGTCAACTCAAGCCCGCCGGGGATGATCCGGAACGGCGTGCCCGTGCCCGGGCTCACTTCGGGGCAGCAGCGTGGATCTTCTCGCCGGAGAATGTGAAATCGAGGCCCTTCTGCGGCAGGTGGCAGGCATAGCAATTGTCGAGCTTGATCATGTTCAGCGTGCCGTCGGGCTTGAACGACGCATATTCCCAGTCGCCATTGTCCTTTTCGGGCGGGAAAAGGTTGGTCTCGCCCCAGCCCTTCTGCTTCTCCATCACCGCGACAGCCTTGACCCGCCCCGTCGGAACCAGGCGGCCCTGTGCATTGCGGATCGGATTGCCGCCGGCCTCGAGCGCGACATCATGATCCGCCATGACCAGCACGATCCCCTCGGGAAACGGCTGGCCCGGCTTCACTTTCGCCAGGGCATCCTTGTTGACATAGAGGAAGCGCACGATCTTCCGATCGGGCTTGTCCACCATGTCATAGCGCTGGAAGGTCGTCGCAAAATCCTTCGGGAAGGCGATGCGGGTCGGCGTGGCATCCGGCGGGAAGCTCTGCCCGTGGACAAGGCCGACCGCGAGCGCCCCGAACAGGCCGGCCAGAATGAAACGACGAACCATGCACACCTCCCCTTTTCAGGCAGGATGAGGCTGGCCCGTCGCGGGCGTCAAGAGGCCTCAGAGGCTTCGTGCGTAATAGTTGACCGTGACCTGGACGAACTGCAGGGCCAGCAGGAGAATGACCGGCGAGATATCGATCGGCCCGAGATTGGGCAAACGCCGGCGGATCGGCGCGAGCAGCGGCTCGGTGATCCGGTACAGGAATTCCCCGATGGCGGAGACGATGGGCTGGCGGGAATTGACGATGTTGAAATTGATCAGGAGCGTCAGGATCACATAGGCCAGCAGGAGAAACGAATAGATCTCGATAATCGTGTTGAACAGCCAGAGAAGCGGGTTCATGGGCACTCCGTTCGCATCAGTTGCCCCTCTCTTACAGGAGGCCCGCTTCGCCCTGCAAGACAGGCTTCGCGCGGCCGGGCCCTGCCGCTCCGGAATGCACCGGAAAAGAAGTTGACTTCATCCCGAGCTTCGGTCATTCAGCCGCTTCCGGTCAGGGGCTGTAGCTCAGTTGGGAGAGCGCTGCAATCGCACTGCAGAGGTCAGGGGTTCGAATCCCCTCAGCTCCACCAGGGCCGACCGGCATGGAAGCGGAACCCTCTCACGGAAACGCCGCGCAGTCAGGATCGACCGATCCAATGCATCCATCCCCTTTTAGTCGTTGTTGACTGTGATCACGGGAAAGCCCGTCCGGACGTTGCCCTGACCGGCACGTTAAGCGCGTATTCGCTGATCTGCATCCATTCTCGTCCGAACAAACACGAGTTCTTCGATGGATGCAGGCACCAAACCCTTTCCGGGATCGACGCGATACGGGCACAAGGACCGACGGGCGGGATCCGGATTCACGCTGGATCCGGAGGAGACCTTCGATCGCCTGACGCGGCTGACCGCTGCCACATTGGGCGTACCGGTGAGCCTCTTCACGTTGGTCGAGGAAACGCAGCAGGTCTTCAAGAGCCAGTTCGGCCTCGAAGAGCCCTGGGCCACGGCGCGGTCTACGCCGCTTTCGCATTCGCTGTGCCAGCATGTCACGCGGTCCGGTCGTAATCTGGCGATCAACGATCTCCGCGCTGACGAGACCATGCGCGGCCACCCGGCGCTCGAGGCGCTGGGGGTGGTCGCCTATCTCGGCGTTCCGCTGCGCCTGCCCGATGGCACCGTCTTCGGCGCCTTCTGCGCAATCGATCGCGCACCGCGCGACTGGACCGACGCGCAGCTCCGCCATCTCGAGGATTTCGCGCGGATCGCCTCGGATGAGGTGACCCTGCGGGTCCAGATCGACCAGCTGGAAACCCTTAGGCGTGATCTCGATCTCAACAACCAGCGGTTCGAGCACACGATCGCCAATATCGCCCATGGGCTCTGCTTCTACGGACCCGACGAGCGGCTTGCCGTCGCGAACCGGCAATATGCCGAACTCTACGGCCTCGAACCCGATGACATCCTCCCCGGAACCCCGCTGAACACCATCTTCGCCCGGCGCCTCGAGCGCGGCACCGATCCGATGATGTCCCGCGAGGATTATCTGGAATGGCGGCGGGAAGCGATGAAGGCGGGAGGTCGACCGCACCTGATCCGCCTGCGCGACGGGCGGACCATCCGGATCTTCGTCAACCCGACTTCCGATGGCGGCTGGGTGGCGATCAACGAAGACATCACGCCCCAGCTGGAGATCGAGCGGCAGATCCGCGAGAAGGAATCGCAATACAAGCTGCTGGCCACCCATAGCGGCGATGTCATCATCCTGCGCGAGCGGGCCGGGAAGCGGCTCTATTGCTCGCCGGCCATCGAGACCCTTGCCGGATACACCGCCGAGGAGGCGCTTTTCACGCCCGTGCATGAATGGGTCCATCCGGATGATCTGGAGGCCGTTGCGAATGCCATGGCGAGCCTGTCCGCCACCAATCCGAAGACAACGGTGGTCCATCGCTTCCGGCGGAAGAACGGCTCGTGGATGTGGGTCGAGGGTACGCTTGCCCTGGCCGAAGAGGCCGGCGACGAACCGCGCATCGTCTGCAACATCCGGGATGTCACGCGCCGGAAACAGGCGGAAACCGAGTATCGGGACCTGTTCGAGCACAGCATCATCGGTATCTACCGCATGGCGCTGGATTACCGGCTGATCCATGCCAATCCTGCGCTCGTCGCCATGGCGGGCTTCGAGACGGAGAAGGCCCTGCTGGATGCCGGCCTCACGCGCTGGTACCAGGACCCGCTGCGGCAGGAGGAAAAGCTCGCCCTGCTGCGCGATCACGGCCTTGTCCGCGATTTCCAGAGCGAAGTCATCGCCCCGCGCGACAATCGCCAGATGTGGGTCTCGGAAACGGCCTGGATCGTCACGGCCGAAGACGGAAGCCCGCTCTATATCGAGGGCATGGTGGCTGACATCACCGAAAGCATCGCCTCTCAGGTGCGGCTCCGCGAACTGGCCGAGATCGACCAGCTGACCGGGCTCGCCAACCGCGAGAGCCTCCGGGGCCATCTTGACCGCGCGATGCGGGCCGCCGAATCGAGCGGCATCTACCCGGTTCTCGTCTACATCGATCTCGACCGGTTCAAGTCCGTCAATGACAGTTTCGGCCATGCCGCCGGCGACGAGTTGCTGGCGCAGGTCGGGCGCCGGATCGAGGCCACGACGGGCCGGCGCGGCCTTGTTGCCCGGATGGGCGGCGATGAATTCGCCATTCTCTGTACAGAGCCGGAGGCTATCGCCCAGCTGGACCAGCTGGCCATCCAGATCATCGGCGCGATCAACCAGGTCGTGCATCTCTCGGGCGGGCAGCGCGCCAGCGTGGGCGCCAGCATCGGCATTGCCGGCGGCCAGCCGGAAGATACCGAGATCGACCAGGTCAAGCGCCGGGCCGACCTGGCCATGTACCAGGCCAAGCGCGACGGCCGGAATGCCTTCCGCCGCTACAGCCAGGCCCTCGAGGACCAGATCGAGGAACGCCAGCAGATCGAGCTGGGCCTGCGCGAGGCCATCCTGAACGACCATTTCGAGGTGTATTTCCAGCCGATCCTCGACCTGACCCGGCAGGGGCAGAGCGGGTTCGAGGCTTTGGTCCGCTGGCGGCACCCGGACGGGACGATGATCTCGCCCGCCAGCTTCATTCCGATTGCCGAGGAGAACGGCCTGATCGTTCCGATCGGCGAATTCGTGATGCGCAAGGCCATGCAGACCGCCGCGACCTGGCCGGAACCCCTGCGTGTAGCGATCAATGCCTCGGTGATGCAACTCCGGCACCCCGATTTCATGGGCACGCTGATGTCCGCCATGGCCCGGACCGGGCTCGCACCCGAACGCATCGAGATCGAGGTCACCGAATCAGCGCTGCTGGATGACAGCCCGACAACGCTGGCCGTGCTGCAGAAGCTGCAGATGCTCGGGATTCGCGTGGCGCTTGACGATTTCGGGACGGGCTGGTCGTCGCTTTCCTACCTCAATCGTCACCGTTTCGACCGGATCAAGATCGACCGCTCCTTCGTGAAGGGCATTTCCGACCGCCGGAACGAGGCGATCATCCGGGCCATCACCGATCTCGGCAACCGGATCGGTATCGAGATCACCGCCGAAGGGGTGGAAACGGCAGAACAGCTTTCGCTGCTGCGGCAGATGGGCTGCCACGAGGCCCAGGGCTTCCTCTATGGCAAGCCGATGCCCGCGGACCAGACCCTCGCCTTCGCAGAGGCACGGCTGCGGGAGCCGCAGCGTCAGCGCTATCTTCTCGGCATCCGCTGAGGGACCTGCCGCAAGCCGCCCCGCTCAGGAACGGCCGGGCAGCTTCCGGCCGTAGAGTTCAAGCCTGTGCCGGACGATCTCGTAACCCAGTTCGCGGGCCAGCTCGGATTGCAGCTTCTCGATCCGCTCGGAATGGAACTCGATGACCTGACCGGTCTCGATATCGATCAGATGGTCGTGATGGGCGACATCGGCATTCTCGAACCGCGCCCGCCCGTCATCGAAAGCATGCCGCTGGATCGCGCCGCGCTCCTCCAGCAGGCGCAAGGTCCGGTAGACCGTGGACAGCGACAGCGTCGGATCATGCGCGAAAGCGCGTCGATGCAGCTCGTTCGCATCCGGATGGTCATCCGCTTCGGCCAGCACCTGGAGGATGATCCGCCGCTGATTGGTCATGCGGATGCCGGCCCGGCGCAAATCGGCCTGGTAACGATCGAAGCGGGTTTTCACATCGTCCATCTGCGAAAACTAGCCTTGTTGCAAGGCAGGAGCAAGAAGCACCTGCCGTATCGGCCCTGCCTCCGTTACGGCTCCTGTCATCTTTCTGGCAGCATGACGGCGATAATCACGGAAAGTGACTGGTTTTTCTTTTCCAGCGATGTACCTAGTTTCGCATTCAACTTTCGACGGAGTCGGCAATGCGCCGTGTTCTGAATACATGCCAACGGTCAGCCCTCGCCCTTGTTCTGGCTGCCGCCGCCACCCATGCCCTTGCACAGGGCGCTCCGCCGGCACCGCCGGTGCAGGTCTCGGCACCTCTGGCAAAGAAAATCACGCTCTGGGATGAATATACCGGGCGTTTCGAAGCGCGAGAGCAGGTCGAGGTGCGCGCCCGCGTCTCCGGCTTCATCGAAAAGGTTCACTTCCGGGACGGGCAGGTGGTCAACAAGGGCGACCTCCTTTTCTCGATCGACCAGCGCCCCTTCCAGCTCAGTGTCGATGCCGCCCGTGCGGATGTCGAAAGGGCGAAGGCGCAGGTCGCGCTGGCGGAAAACGAGGTCGAGCGCGCCGAGGGGCTGACGCGGAACCAGACGATCACCGCCCGCGACCTCGACCAGCGCAAGGCCAACCTGGCCAGCGCCCGGGCATCTCAACAGGCAGCGGAAGCCAATCTCAAGCAGGCGGAGCTGAACCTCGAATGGACCGAGGTGCGGGCCCCGATCGGCGGCCGGATCTCGGACAAGCGCGTTGATGCCGGCAACCTCATTACCGGCGCGCAGGGTGGCGCCACCTTGCTCACCAACATCATCAGCATCGACCCGATCAACTTCATCTTCGAGGCGTCGGAAGCGGATTACCTGCGTTATTCGCGCCTCATGCAAACCGGTGACCGTCCATCGAGCCGGGAAAAGCCGCTGCCTGTCCGCGTCCGGCTGGCGGATGAGCGCGAATGGCAGCGCGAAGGCCAGATGGAATTCGTCGACAACCAGCTCAATGCCCGTTCGGGCACCATCCGCGGCCGGGCGATCTTCGCCAACAAGGACCAGTTCCTGACCGCCGGCACCTTCGGGCGGCTCCAGCTCTATAGCGGCGAACTCGACGCCTTGCTGATCCCGGATGCCTCGATCGTCTCGGACCAGACGAGCAAGCTGGTCTTCATTGTCGGCCCGGACAACAAGGTCGTGCCGAAACCTGTCGTGCCGGGCCCGATCGTCGAGGGCCTGCGCGTCATCCGCAGCGGCCTCGCGGCGAATGACCGGGTGATCATCAACGGCCTTGCCAATCCGATGGTCCGCCCCGGCGTTGCGGTGACACCCCAGCCGGGCGAGATCAAGCCACCGGCGCGCCCCTGAACCCGTTCGCGCGGCCCCGGCTGCGCGACCCGTCCCTGATCCCCGTCCCGAGGCGACGCCATGTTCCGGTTCTCGCATTTCTTCATCGACCGCCCGATCTTCGCGAGCGTGCTGTCGATCCTTGTCACGATTGCTGGTCTGATCACGCAGCGGGCCCTGCCGATCTCCGAATATCCGGAAATCGCCCCGCCGACGGTCAACATCACGGCGTCCTATCCGGGTGCCTCGGCAGAGATCATCGCCTCCACCGTTGCCGCGCCGATCGAGCAGGAAGTGAACGGCGTCGACAACATGCTCTACATCTCCTCGCAATCGACGGGGGATGGCCGGGTCTCGATCAATGTCGTGTTCAAGCCGGGCACCAATATCGACCAGGCGCAGGTGCTGGTGCAGAACCGCGTCTCCGGTGCGGAAGCCCGCCTGCCGGAAGAAGTCCGCCGCCAGGGCGTGCAGGTGCGGAAATCCTCGCCCGACCTGATGATGGTCATCCACATGACCTCGCCGGATGGCACGCGCGACCAGCAATATATCTCGAACTACACCACGCTTTACGTGAAGGACGTACTTGGTCGCGTTGACGGTGTCGGCAATATCAGCGTCTTCGGCGCCCGTGACTATTCGATGCGCGTCTGGCTCGACCCGGCCCGTGTGGCCGCCCGCAACCTGACGGCCGGCGAGGTCGTTTCCGCACTTCGCGCGGCGAACCTGCAAGTCGCCGCCGGTTCGATCAACCAGCCGCCCGCTAGTTCCGACGGCGCGTTCCAGCTGTCCGTCCAGACCCTGGGCCGGCTGACCGATGTCGAGGAATTCGCCAATATCATCATCCGGTCGGACACCAATGGCGTGGTCCGCGTGCGCGATGTCGCCCGGACAGAACTCGGCAGTCAGGACTATTCGATCAACGCCTATCTCAACAACAAGAACGCGGTGGCCATCGGGGTCTTCCAGCGTCCCGGCTCGAATGCGCTGACGACGTCGGATGCGCTGATCCGCGAAATGGCCCGGATGGCGGAGACCTTCCCGTCCGGCCTGAGCTATTCGGTCGTCTATAACCCCACCGAATTCATCCAGGAATCGGTCAACGAAGTCATCAAGACGCTGATCGAGGCCACCCTCCTCGTCATCGTGGTGGTGGTCTTGTTCCTCCAGTCCTGGCGGGCCGCGATCATCCCGATCCTTGCCATTCCCGTCTCGCTGGTCGGCACCTTCCTGATCATGGCCATGGCCGGCATCTCGTTCAACACGCTGTCGCTGTTCGGGCTGGTCCTTGCGATCGGCATCGTGGTCGACGACGCGATTGTCGTGGTGGAGAATGTCGAGCGCTACCTTCGCGAGGGGCTTTCGCCGAGCGAGGCAGCCCACAAGACGATGGACGAGGTCGGCGGCGCGCTCATCGCGATCTCGCTGGTCCTCTGCGCGGTCTTCATCCCCACGGCCTTTATCGAGGGGCTTCAGGGCTCGTTCTACCGCCAGTTCGCGATCACCATCGCCGCCTCGACGGCCATTTCTGCCTTTGTTTCGCTGACGCTCTCGCCCGCGCTCTCTGCGGTCCTGCTGAAGCCGCATGATCCCCACCACAAGACCGGCGGCCGGCTCGGCGCACCGATCCGCGCCTTTTTTGGCGGCTTCAACCGGGGCTTTGACTGGCTTTCGAACCGGTATGGCATGCTGACCTCGCGGATGATCCGCCTGTCGATGCTGGTCCTGGTGGTCTATGGCGGCCTGATCGGCCTGACCGCCCACCAGATCCGCGTTGTCCCGACAGGCCTGATCCCGCAGCTCGATCGCGGCTACCTGATCGTCGCCTTCCAGCTTCCGCCGGGCTCGACGCTCGAGCGCAGCGATGCGGTGATCCGCCGCGCCTCCGACATCCTGCTCTCGCGCCCGGGCGTGAAGAACGCCGTGGCCTTTGTCGGGTTGGACGGCGCCACCTTCACCAACGCGCCGAATGGCGGCGTGGTCTTCGTGACCCTGTCCGACTTCAAGGATCGCGAGGCGCTCAAACTCACCGGCAAGGATATCCTCAACGATCTCCGCGGCCAGATGTTTGCCATTCCCGAAGCCTTCTCGCTGGTGATCGAGCCCCCGGCCGTTCCCGGCATCGGCACCGGCGGCGGGCTCAAGGGCTATGTCCAGGACAGGGGCGGCCGCGGCCTGCCGGCGCTCGAAGGCTCGGCCTGGATTGTTGCCGGCTCGGCCTCGCAGACTCCCGGCCTGACCCAGGCCTATACCCTGTTCTCCACCCGGACACCGCAGATCTACGCCGATATCGACCGGACGAAGTCGGAAATGCTCGGCGTGCCGATCGGGCGGGTCTTCGAAGCCCTCTCCGTCTATATGGGCTCTTCCTTCGTGAACGATTTCAACGTTCTCGGCCGCACCTACCGGGTCACGGCGCAGGCCGACAACCCCTACCGTCTCGACCTGCGCGACGTGGCCAATCTCAAGACGCGCAATGTCGATGGCGAGATGGTGCCGATCGGCTCCGTTGCCACTTTCTCCAACATTACCGGCGCCTATCGGGTACCGCGCTATAACCTCTATCCCGCTGCTGAAGTCCAGGTCTCGCTGGCCCCCGGCTATTCCTCGGGCCAGGGCATCGCCGCGATCGAGAAGATCGCGCGCGAGCGTCTGCCCTCGGGCTTCGGCTTCGAATGGACGGAAATCGCGCTGCAGGAAAAGCTCGCCGGCAACACGACAATCATCGCCTTCGGTCTGGCCGTGATCTTCGTCTACCTGCTGCTGGCCGCGCTCTACGAGAGCTGGCTGCTGCCGCTCGCCGTGCTGCTGATTGTGCCGATGTGTATTTTCGCCGCGATGATCGGGGTGAGGATCGCCGGGCTGGACCGTAACATCCTGGTCGATATCGGGCTGGTGGTGCTGGTGGGGCTGGCCGCGAAAAACGCGATCCTCATTGTCGAATTCGCCAAACAGGCCGAGGATGAGGGCCGGTCCCGGATCGAGGGGGCCATCGAAGCGGCGCGAACCCGCCTCCGCCCGATCCTGATGACCTCGCTCGCCTTCATCCTCGGCGTGCTGCCACTGGTGATCGCGCAGGGTGCCGGTGCGGAAATGCGCCAGTCCCTCGGCATCGCCGTTTTCTCCGGGATGATCGGGGTGACCTTCTTCGGCCTGATCTTCACGCCGGTCTTCTATGTCGTCTCCAGCTGGCTGATGTCCTTCTCGCGGAAGAAGAAGCCGGCTGCGGGGCCGGAACCGGCAGAGGCTGCCTGACACGCGGCCGCCCCCGCACGGGGGCGGCAGCCACAGGCGCTGATGGCCGCAGCAAGGCACGGCCCGGCAAGAAGCTGTCGCATCGCGGAGAAGCGGGGCGGCCAGAACGAGGGATGATCGAAAAGAGGGATGGTAGCAGTGAGTGGGCTCGAACCACCGACCTTGGCATTATGAGTGCCACGCTCTAACCAGCTGAGCTACACTGCCATCCACAACGGCACAGGGTGCCGCGCGAGAGCCACCCGCATAAGGGCCCGCGCCGCGCCGGTCAAGGGGCTATTGCATTCAGGCGGCTTCGGCCTTGGCCATGCGGGCATCCCGCAGCCGGACCACGGTGAAGAAGCCGGCAAAGCCCACGCGCTTCGCCGAGGCAACGGAGAAACCCGCCTGCTGTGCCCAGGTCCGGATCCGCTGCAGCTGGAATTCGGAACGCCATCCGACGCGCTTGGCAAGGGGAGCGGCGGCCTTTTCGAGCATGGCGACAAGACCCTTCTCCGCCCCGATATGGTTGACCAGGATGATCTCGCCGCCGGGCTTCACCACGCGCGCGAATTCATCGAGGGCGACCTCGGCATCCGGCACGAGCGTGATCATGTACTGCCCGACAACGGCATCGAAAGTGGCGTCGCGGAAGCCGAGCCGGCAGGCATCCATCACGGCAAGCCCCGTCACGGCATGGACCGGCAACCCGGCGAGCTTTTCCGCCGCCTTGTCGAGCATGGGCTTCGACAGATCGATCCCCGTCACGCGGTAGCCGGCCGGGTAGTCGCCCAGCGAAAGCCCGGTCCCGACGCCAACCTCGAGGATCTCCCTGCCGCAGGCCAGCGCGGCCTTGACGGCCTCATTCCGGCCCGGCCGCAGGATGCGGGAATAGATCATGTCATAGACCGGCGCCCATTTGGCGTAGGCCTTGGTGATGGTCGACAGGTCGATATCCTTGGCCATTCCCGCTCCCCTGCGATCTGGCATGTTCAGGTCGATCAGGCGGCGCCGAGCGCCACCTTTGTATCATCCGGCACGGACTGGTTGGGCGCTCGCCGGCGACCGATCGTGCCGCCTCCGAGCACGCGGGACTGGCCCTCGCCCTCGGCATAGAGGACGCAGGCCTGCCCGGGCGCCACCCCTTCCTCGCCATCGAGCAGCTCGACGACGAAAGCGTCTCCTTCCCGCCGGATAATGGCGGGCTTTGGCGGCCGAGTGGAGCGGACCCGGGCAAAAACCTCGATGCCGTTGGCCGGCAGGCGATCAAGCGGGACATCGCCCAGCCAGTTGACGTCACGCAGCTCGAGGCTGCGGACAGCCAGCGCTTCGCGCGGGCCAACCACGACTTCCCGTGTGGCGGCATCGATCCGGACAACATAGAGCGGGTCGCGCGAGGCGATGCCGAGGCCCCGGCGCTGCCCGATCGTATAGCGGATGATCCCGTCATGCCGGCCGAGTTCGCGGCCATCGACATGGCGGATGAGGCCGGGCAGGGTCGCCTCCGGGCGGAGCTTCTCGACCAGGGCGGCGTAATTGCCGCTTGGCACGAAGCAGATATCCTGGCTGTCCGGCTTGTCGGCGATCGCGATGCCCATCGCCCGGGCGATCTCGCGCGTTTCCGGCTTGGTCAGCCCGGCCAGCGGAAAGCGGAGCAGGTCAAGCTGCTTCTGCGTCGTGGCATACAGGAAATAGCTCTGGTCGCGATCGAGATCACGCGGCCGGAACAGCGCCCGGTGGCCATCCGGCATGAGCCGGCTTTCGACGTAGTGCCCGGTCACAAGGCAATCCGCACCGAGATCTTCTGCGAAGCGCAGCAGATCGCGGAACTTCACAGTCCGGTTGCAATCAACGCAGGGGATCGGCGTTTCGCCAGCGGCATAGCTGTCGACGAAACGATCGATCACCTCTTCGCGGAAGCGGCTCTCGTAATCGAGCACGTAATGCGGAATGCCAAGATGGGCAGCGACATTACGCGCGTCCTGGATGTCGCGCCCCGCACAGCAGGCGCCGGTCCGGTGCGTGGCCGCGCCGTGATCGTAAAGCTGGAGCGTGATCCCGACCACATCATAGCCGGCCTGCTTCATCAGGGCGGCAGCCACCGATGAATCGATGCCGCCGGACATGGCGACAACAACCCTGGTATCCGCGGCCTTCTTGGCGAGGTCGAGCGAGTTCAGCATCGGCCACTCCATAGCCCGGATCGCCCTGTCTTTCCAGCCTCGGGGGCCGGGACCGGCATTTTTTGCCGGGCCAGGAGGGCGAAACGGCAAGAACGGACGGGCCCGGCCAGCGCATCTCTACTGATTATTCTTTATATTACAACGGCTTGGTCAAGGCGCCAAACTGGCCTCCGGCTTGCAGGTCAGGCATCGAACGCAAACAGGATTGCGCATGATGTCGAACACGATGCTGACCAGCCTGACCAATGCCCTGACCGAGATCGCCAATCGCCGCGCCGATATGCGGCCTGGCGAGCGCCAGACCGCTCGGGACGAGAACGAGCCGGACAATTTCGGTTCGCTGGTCTCGGAATGGGCCCGGTCGGCGCCGGGGCCGCAGCGTCAGGAGGCGCGTCCGGTCACCCCGCGGGAGAATGCCCCCGAATCCACGCCCCGGGCCAACCCGGCTGCCGACGAGCAGGATGCGCCGCGCAACCGCCCGGAAGACACCGCCGCCAAGCGCGCGGACCGCAGGGAAGATCGGGCCGACGATACACCCGATGCCCGCGTCCATGAGGATCGCGCCGATGCGCGCCGCGCCGCCGGGGAAGCCCGCGAAGAGCGCGGCGATGCAGAGTGCGACAAGCCCGAGGGCGAGGACGCCGCCGAGGTACAGGCCGGCAGCAACGAGGCCGGCGAGACCGATACCACCACCGCCAAGGCGGAGGGCGAGGAAGCCGTTGCCGGGGAAACCGCCGGCACAACCGAAGGCGAAGCCACGGATGCTACGGCAGAAACGGCCGTGATCGTGGCTGTTGATGCGCCCGTCGATGCCGAGGGCGTCCTCGTGGCTCCGGCCGCTGTTGCTCCGGCGGGTGAAATGCCGGTCGAGGGCGATGTCGTTGCCGCGACAGGCGCAGTCGCCATGGCGACCAAGGCGGCCACGGATGCGGCCGCCGCGATCGAGACCAATGCCATTCCGGCCAAGGATACCGGAGCGACGGGAGCCGTGACCATGGCCGGCAAGTCCGGCACGGAAGCCGGCGCGACCCCGGAAACCGCCAGCACCGAGCCGGCATCGCTTCTCGCAGCGACGGATGCCTCGGGCAAGGCCACCAAGGCCTCCGAAACCGCCACGACCCCGGCCGGACCGGAGGCGAAGGCACAAGGCGCCGGCCAGGGACACCACCCGGTCCGGACGACGCCTTTCGCCGAACTCTTCCACGGCATGGGCACCCAGAATGCGATCTATCGCCCGGCAGACATCCTCGCCGGCCTTGATCGCTCGCTTCCGACCGCCGCGCTCGGTCAGACCGACACGACCGCCATCCGTCCGACACCGCTGCAGATGCTGCCGATCGAGATTGGCATGCAGGCGGTGCGCGGTGTCACGAATTTCCAGATCCGCCTCGACCCGGCCGAACTCGGCCGCGTCGATGTGAAACTCCAGATCAAGGAGAATGGCGAAGTGAATGCCAGCCTCGTTGTTGACCGCGTCGAGACGCTGCAGATGCTGCGCCGCGACGCCTCCACGCTCCAGCAGGCCTTCGAACAGGCCGGCCTGAAGCAATCCGCCGATGGGCTGACCTTCTCCCTGAGGGGTGACGGCCAATCGGGCCAGCAGCAGGAACGGGGCCGCCAGGGCTCGTCCCAGCAAGGCCTCGATGACATCGGCACGACACCGCAGATGGGCGAATTGGTGATGCGTCGCGCCCTCATCCCCAACACCAGCCTTGATCTGATGATCTGACCGCGAGGGCCCGATGACCACCATCTCCAATGTTACCTCGACCAGCTCGACGAGCACGAGCAATGCTTCCTCGGCGCGCATCGCCGACAATTTCGACCAGTTCCTGCAGCTTCTGACGACGCAGCTGAAGAACCAGAGCCCGCTGGATCCGCTGGATACCAACCAGTTCACCCAGCAGCTGGTCCAGTTCGCCAGCGTGGAGCAGCAGATCAAGACGAATGACAACCTCACCTCGCTGCTGACCGCGAACAAGACCGCGAACCTGACCAATGCCCTCGGCTTCGTCGGTGCGAATGTCACCGCGGACGGCACGACGACATCGCTGCAGAACGGCAAGGCAACCTGGCAGATCAACGCGCCGAAGACCGGCAACGCCACGATCACCATCAAGGACAAGAGCGGCAACGAGGTTTACGCGGCCCAGAAGGTCATCACCGCAGGCGACCAGAGCTTCGTCTGGGACGGCCGGACCACCAGCGGCACCAACGCGCCGGCCGGGCAGTACACCATTGTTGTCGCGGCGCGCGATGCCGCCGGCCAGGCCATGTCGATCAAGTCGGAAATCACCGGCACGGTCGACAATGTCGACGTCACCAGCGAGGTCCCGGTGCTCAAGATCGGCGATATCAGCGTGCCGATGACATCGGTCAAATCGATCCGTCGATAACCGGGGGGAGACTTAGGCGTTTTTTAAGAGGCGGCCCCTAAACTCATGGATGTAGTTGTTGCGTTTTGTGAGCGTACCCATGAGTGAACCACTTCGCCCGCGTGTGAAGTATGTCATCGGTCCCGATGGCAGCCCCCTGACCATCGCCGATCTGCCGCCGCCGGAAACCCGTCGGTGGGTGATCCGCCGGAAGGCCGAAGTGGTCGCTGCCGTCCGGGGCGGCCTGCTTTCCCTCGAGGAAGCCTGCTCGCGCTATACGCTGACGGTCGAGGAATTCCTGTCCTGGCAGCATTCGATCGACGAACATGGCCTTGCCGGGCTCCGCACGACCCGCATCCAGCATTACCGCCAGTAAACCGCGCTCTCCGCGCATGACAAGGCCCGCTTCGGCGGGCTTTTTGGCGTCCGGGGCTCAGCGCCGGACCTCGATCATCCGCCGGGCCACGGCGATGGCCTCGCTGAGGCTGGCCGGATCGGCAACGCCCTTTCCCGCAATATCGAACGCCGTGCCGTGATCGACGGAGGTCCGGATGATCGGCAGCCCGATCGTCACGTTGACGCCCTTCTCGATCCCGTTGAGCTTGACCGGGATCAACCCCTGGTCGTGATATTGCGCCACGACGATATCGAACGTACCCCGTCTCGCCCGCATGAAGACCGTATCCGGCGGATAGGGCCCGCTGGCCTCGAGCCCCTCTGCCCGCGCAGCAGAAATTGCCGGTGCGATCACCTCGCTGTCCTCGCTGCCGAACAGCCCGCCTTCGCCGGCATGCGGGTTCAGCCCGGCTACGGCGATTCGCGGCCTGGCGATGCCGAGGGCCCGGCAGGCCTGGTCTGCCAGCCGGATCGTGCGCAGCACCCGCGCCTCGGTGACCAGATCCAGCGCCTGCCGAAGCGACACGTGGATGGAAACAAGAATCACCCGGAGCGGTCCTTCCGCCAGCATCATGGCGAAGTCACGCGTGCCGGTCCGGTCAGCCAGGATCTCGGTATGCCCCGGGAAGGGCACCCCGGCGGCATGCAGCGCCTCTTTGTGGATCGGCGCGGTGACCAAACCCGCCACATGCCCCGCCATCGCAAGATCGATCGCGCGGAGGATCGCGGCATGGGCCAGAGCGCCCGCTTCGGCCGAGACCACGCCATAGGGCAGATCGACCGGAACAGAGCCGGTATCGACCATCGCCAGCGGCGAATCGGTACCACCAATTTTAGGTTTCATCTTGAGGGGCTGGTCTTGCTCCCATGAGACGATGGGTCGTCGGGACCCGATCAGGGCAAAGGCGCGCCGCATCTGGGCCGGATCGCCGAAGACGACCAGCCCCTCCGGACCGTGGATCTCGACATGCCGGGCGATGATTTCGGGGCCGATTCCCGCAGCATCGCCCATGGTAATCGCGAGAGGAGCGGACATGTCGACCTTCCTGGGGGTTGTGGCGGATGGGATCGTCCGGCCGGAAAAATACGCATTCGTCCCGAACTGGTTCAAAAAAGGTCAGGACATTAACGGCCCGGTAACCATCCACCGGGCAATTCTTGCCTAGCGCAGGAAACGCGACGCACGCAATTCGCGTCGGACAGAAAGCTGGATGGTGGGGCAGTGAACGGCATCCTCGAACTCGTGAACCGGTTGGGACCGCAGCGCCTGGTGGCGATGGGGGCCGTAACCCTAGCTCTCGTGGGCTTCTTCGCCTTCGTGATGACGAAGATGTCCGGCCCGAATATGGGCGTTCTCTTCAGCGATCTCCCGGCCCAGGATTCAAACGCCATCGTGCGGGACCTGGAAAACCGCGGGGTCCGCTACGAATTGCGCGGGGATGGCACCACGATCCTCGTCCCGCGGGACCAGACCACCCGCCTCCGGATGGAATTCGCCGGCAAGGGCATGCCCGCCGGCGGCACGGTCGGCTACGAGATCTTCGACAAGAGCGACAGCTTCTCGGCCACCAGCCTCGTCCAGGGCGTCAACCAGCTTCGGGCCCTCGAAGGCGAACTCTCCCGCACCATCCGCAGCATCGAGCGGGTGCAGCAGGCCCGCGTCCATCTCGCCATCCCCGAGAAGCGCCTGTTCGAACGCGACCGGCAGGAGCCCCGCGCCTCGATCGTGCTGAAGGTCCGGGGTGAACTCGAACCGGGCCAGATCCGGGCGGTCCGCCATCTTGTGGCGACGGCAGTCCAGGGCCTGAAGCCTGAGCGGGTCTCCATCGTCGACGAGACCGGCCGCCTGCTGGCCGACGGCGCCGGCAACGAGACCGATGCCGCCGCCCTTGCCGCTGACAAACAGAGCAACCACGAGCGCCGCCTGCGCAGCCAGGTCGAGGATATCGTCGCCAGCATCGTCGGCCGCGGCCGGGCCCGGGTGCAGGTGGCTGCCGAAATGGATTTCAACCGCGTGCAGCAGGTGACCGACAGCTTCGATCCCGAAAGCCGGGTGATTCGCTCCACCCAGACCCGGACCGAGAATCAGCAGAGCCAGGAAACCCGGGACAACCAGGTCACGATCGGCAACGAACTGCCGCAACAGCAGCAGCCGAATGCGCCGGCCAACCCGCAGCAGCGGGATGCGACCCAGCGCAACGAGGAAATCGTCAATTACGAGATCACGAAAACGACCCGCACCGAGATCATCGAGGCCGGCCGCGTGAAGCGCCTCTCTGTCGCGGTGCTTGTCGACGGGATCTACACCCCCGGCGCCAACGGCCAGATGAGCTACCAGCCGCGCCCGGCCGAGGAACTCGAACGGATCGCCGCTCTGGTGCGCTCGTCGATCGGGTTTGACCGCAACCGGGGCGACCAGGTCGATGTGATCAACCTCCGCTTCGCCGAAGGCGTGGCGGCGGTCGAGGGCCGGACGCCGACCTTCACCGAACAGATGCTCGCCCTGACCAAGGAAGACGTGCTCCGCATGGTCGAGATCGGCGTCTTCGGCCTGCTGACCCTGCTCGTCACGCTGCTGGTGGTCCGCCCCCTGCTGCGCCAGATGGGGATCGGCACGAAGGAGCGCACCGAGACCTCTCTGGTTGCCGTGCCGCAGATCGGCGGCCTCCAGAGCGTGATCGACGCCTCCGGCATGGTTCCTGGCGCCACCGGGCCGGCCGGCCAGCCCCTGGCCCTGCCCGCTCCGGGCCAGGCCGGCGCGATGGTCGCCGCCAACTCCAACCAGGCGAACGTCAACACGATCCAGCACGCACTCCAGCAGGGCGCGATCGATAGCCTCGGCCGCATCGTGCAGGAAAACCCGAGTGAATCCGTGGCGATCGTTCGCCAGTGGATCGCCCAGACACGCTAACCGCTAGAGCCGGACACGGATAAGGGCCCAGGGGGCAGGAATGGCGAAGACGAGTACAGCGGAAAAGACGCCGGATACCGCTCCGGCACCGAACAAGGAGCTGACACGGTTCCTCTCCGGCCCGGAAAAGGCGTCGATCATCCTGCTCGTCCTCGGCGAGCGCTATGGTGGCCCGGTCTGGGAAGCGCTGGACGAGGACGAGATCCGCACCGTTTCCCGCGCCATGTCCAGGCTCGGCGCCGTCACGGCGGAAGCGGTCGAGGCCCTCGTCGCGGAATTCCTGTCGATGATGGCCCAGGGCGGCGCCGTCACCGGCGACTATGACCGCACCGAAGCGCTGCTCAGCAAGCTGCTGCCGAAAGACAAGGTCTACTCCCTGATGGAGGAGATCCGCGGTCCGGCCGGGCGCAACATGTGGCAGAAGCTCGGCAACGTGCAGGACCAGGTGCTCGCCAATTACCTCAAGGGCGAGTATCCGCAGACCGTCGCGGTGATCCTCTCGAAGATCCGCTCGGAGAATGCTGCCCGGGTCCTTTCCTTGCTGCCGCATGAATTCGCGCTGGAAGTGGTGAACCGGATGCTCAACATGGAGCCGGTGCAGAAGGAAGTCCTCGCCCATATCGAGGAGACTTTGCGCACCGAGTTCATCTCCAACCTGTCGCAGACCTCGCGCCGCGACAGCCACGAGATGATTGCCGAGATCTTCAACTCCTTCGACCGGCAGACAGAAAGCTGGTTCCTCGCCGCGCTCGACGAGCGCAACCGCGAGGCCGCGCAGAAGATCCGGTCGCTGATGTTCACCTTCGACGATCTGGCCAAGCTCGATCCGGGCTCGACCCAGACCCTGATCCGCTACTCGGACCGCGATGTTCTCGCCGTTGCGCTCAAGGGCGCGGCACCGGCCATGAAGAAGTTCTTCTTCCAGCAGATGTCGACCCGCGCCGCGAAGAACATGGAGGAACTGATGCAGAGCCGCGGCCCTGTCCGCCTCAAGGAGGTCGACGAGGCCCAGACCCGGGTTGTCATGCTGGCGAAGGAACTGGCCTCGAAGGGTGAAATCACCATCGGCAAGAACCGCGCCGAAGACGAACTGATCTACTGAAGGCCACGCCATGTCGACCGCTCGCTCCGCCTTCACCTTCGGCCGGGATTTCACCAAAGCCGGCTCCGGCCTGCCCTTCATCGAGCCCGGCCAGCGCGTGCCGGTGCCCTATCCCGACCATGTGCGCCTCGTCGAGGAAGCCCGGCAGGCGGCCTACCAGCAGGGGATCGAGGAAGGCCGGCGGATGCAGGCCGACCACGAACAGATCCGGATCGCCAACGGCCTCGAGGCCATCAATGCCAGGCTCGAGATCGCGACGATCGAGATGCGGCGCCTCGAGGAGACGGCGCGCAGCGAGGCCCTCGCCTTCGCGATGCTCTTCGCCCGCAAGATCGCCGGGCGGCTGATCGATACTGCGCCGGTCGGCGCGATCGAGGCGACCGCGCGGGCAATCTTCAATGATCTCCGGGGTTCGCCCCATGTCGCGGTGCGCGTCGCGCCCGATCTCGTCGATCCCTGCAAGGAGCGCCTGATGGGCCTCCTGAAGGAGAACGGCATCGAGTCGCGGCTCTTCGTCTTTCCGGACCCGGAAATCGCGCTCGGGGATTGCCGGATCGAATGGTCCGATGGCGGCATCGTCCGCGACCGGAACCGTCTCGAAAACCTCGTCGAGACATCGGCGAAGATGCTGTTCCCCGATGCCGGGGACGGCAACTGAAAAGACTGAAACCCTCACAGATCGAAAGGCTTGAGGACCCATGGCCACTGACAACAATTTCCAGCTCCAGGATCTGGAATCGACCGCTGATCTTGTCGCCGCCGCCTATGGCAGCGATGGCGAGACGCCGCTTTCCTCCAAGACTGCGGCGGATCTGGAGCATGTCTTCGATGTGCCGGTCCAGGTCTCGGCCGTGCTCGGCCGCTCCAAGATGGGCGTGGGCGAGCTCCTCCGGATGAGCCCCGGCCACATTCTCGAACTCGATCGCCGCGTCGGCGAGGCGATCGACATCTTCGTCAACGACCGGCTGGTCGCGCGCGGCGAAGTGGTGCTGGTCGATGACAAGCTTGGCGTGACCATGACGGAAATCATCAAGTCCGACCGCTGACCGGTCAGGACGGACGAGGAGACAGAACCATGCGGCTTCTGATTGTCGGAACCTTGCGCGGTGAATTGATCACCGCCGCGAAGATCGCCCGGGAAAGGGGCGCGTCGGTCGCACAGGTCGACGGGATCGAGGCCGCCCTGTCCCATCTGCGGCAGGGCAAGGGCGCCGACCTGGCCATGGTCGATGCCCATCTCGACATCGCCGCCCTCGCGCAGGGACTGGCCGCCGAGCACATGACGCTGCCGATCGTCGCCTGCGGTGTCGCGAACGACAAGCGCGCGGCCGTGGCGGCCATCGAGGCCGGCGCAAAGGAATACATCCCGCTTCCGCCCGATCCGGAGCTGATCGCGGCGATTCTCGAGGCCGTGAGCAAGACCGAGACCTCGATCGTCTTCCGTGACGAGGCGATGGCACGGGTCATCAAGCTGGCGCAGCAGATCGCGGGCTCGGACGCTTCCGTGCTGATCACCGGGGAATCGGGCGTCGGCAAGGAAGTCATGGCGCGTTTCCTCCACGAGAAGTCGCGCCGCTCGGGCAAGCCCTTCGTCTCGGTCAATTGCGCCGCGATCCCCGATAACCTGCTGGAAAGCGAGCTGTTCGGCCACGAGAAAGGCGCCTTCACCGGTGCCATCGCCCGGCGCGTCGGCAAGTTCGAGGAAGCCGATGGCGGCACGCTCCTGCTGGACGAAATCTCGGAAATGGATGTCCGCCTGCAGGCCAAGCTGCTCCGGGCGATCCAGGAACGCGTGATCGACCGCGTCGGCGGAACCCGGCCGGTTCCGGTCGATATCCGCATCATCGCGACCTCGAACCGCAACCTTGCAGAAAGCGTGAAGGCCGGCGAGTTCCGCGAGGACCTGCTTTACCGGCTCAATGTCGTCAACCTGAAGATCCCGCCGCTCCGGGAGCGGCCGAACGACATTATCGAGCTCGCGAACCATTTCGCGAAGCGCTACGCCCAGATGAACGGCCTGCCGGTCCGCCCGATCAGCCACGATGCCAAGCGGATGCTGCTGGCCAACCCCTGGCGCGGCAACGTCCGTGAGCTGGAAAACACGCTGCACCGGGCCGTCCTGCTGGCCGGCGGCATCGACATCGGACCGGACGCGATCCTGACCCCGGAAGGGGAATCGATCAGCCGCGATGCCAACGAGGCCACCGCACGGAAGGTGGCGGAAGCCGCCGAAGCCGCCACGCGCGCCCTGGTCGGCCGCACGGTGGCCGATGTCGAGCGCGAGTTGATCCTCGACACGCTCGATCACTGCCTCGGCAACCGCACGCATGCGGCGAAGATTCTCGGCATCTCCATCCGGACCCTGCGCAACAAGCTCAACGAATATGTTGCCGTCGGCATCGATGTGCCGGAGCCCGGCGCCGCGCGAATTGCCGCGCTTTAACTTTTCCCTGACGAAAGTAACCGGGCGTTAACCATATGCCCGGCAAAAATTGCCCAGTCGACCGGTCACACCCGACCGGATTCGGCGTGCAGCAACGCATGGGGGCAGGGGAATGAGTGACGCGAGCCTTGGCGGCAAAGGGGGCCTTCCCGGTCTCCAGACGCCAAAATTCATGACACCTCACGAGCTTGGTGCTTTCCTGAAGCGGGGCGACATCGCCCTCGCCATGGGCATTCTCACCATTCTCGTCGTGCTCATCGTGCCCTTGCCGCCGATGATCCTCGACCTGCTGCTGGCCTTCTCGATCATTCTCTCGGTCCTGATCCTGATGACAGCGCTCTTCATCGCGGCGCCGCTGGAATTCTCGTCCTTCCCGACGATCCTCCTCATCGCGACAATGCTGCGATTGTCGCTGAACCTCGCCTCGACCCGCCTGATCCTGCAGAACGGCCATACCGGCCAGGGCGCCGCGGGCCACGTGATCGAGGCCTTCGGCAATTTCGTGATGGCCGGAAACTTCGTGATCGGGGTGATCGTCTTCGTGATCCTCGTGGTCGTCAACTTCGTCGTCATCACCAAGGGTTCGAGCCGCATCGCGGAAGTCGCGGCCCGCTTCAGCCTCGATGCGATGCCCGGCAAGCAGATGGCCATCGACGCCGACCTGTCCGCCGGCCTGATCGATCAGGATGAAGCCAAGGCCCGCCGCAAGGCCCTCGAGGACGAGAGCGCCTTCTTCGGCGCGATGGACGGTGCCTCGAAATTCGTGCGCGGCGATGCGATTGCCGGCATCCTGATCACCTTCATCAATGTGGTGGGCGGCATCATCATCGGCGTCGCCCAGAACGGCATGACCTTCAACGACGCGGCGAAGGCCTACACGCTGCTGACGGTCGGTGACGGTCTCGTCACGCAGATCCCGGCGCTGATTGTCTCGACCGCGGCCGGCCTGCTGGTCTCCAAGGCCGGCGTGACCGGCGCCGCCGACAAGGCCCTGTCCAAGCAACTGGCCAGCTCGTCGAAGGCGCTCGGCATGTCCTCCTTCGTGATGGTGGTCATCGCGATCCTGCCGGGCATGCCGGCGATCCCCTTCCTGGGCCTGGCATTCCTGGCCGGCTATATGGCCTGGCGCCTCGACCGGCAGGAAAAGCAGTCCCGCATCGATGCCGCCGCCGAACAGGCGATGGAGCAGGTCGTCGCCCAGCAGAAGGCCTCCGATCCGCCCGTGCAGGAGGCGCTGCGGCTCGACGAATTGCGGATCGAGATCGGCTATGCCCTTCTCCCGCTCGTCCAGGGCCAGAACGGCGAGGACAAGATCACCGAGCAGATCAAGGCGCTGCGCCGCACGCTGGCGACCGAGATGGGCTTCATCCTCCCCTCGGTCCGGCTGGTCGACAATGTCCAGCTCGAGTCGAACCACTACGTCATCAAGATGAAGGAAATCGATGCCGGCAACGGCGTGGTCTTCCCGAACCAGTATATGGCGATGGATCCGGCCGGCGGGCAGGTGCAACTGCCGGGCGCCCATATGCTGGAGCCGACCTTCGGCCTCCCGGCCACCTGGATCGACGAGAGCCTGCGCGACGAGGCACAGCTCCGCGGCTACACGGTGGTTGACCCGGCTACGGTCATCGCTACCCACCTCACCGAGATCATCAAGAACAACATGGCGGAGCTGCTCTCCTATGCGGAGGTGCAGAAGCTGCTGAAGGATCTCTCGAAGCCGCATCAGGACCTCGTGAAGGACCTCACCAACGGCGCGATCAGCATCACCGGCATCCAGCGCATCCTCCAGCTGCTGCTCGCCGAGCGGGTCTCGATCCGCGATCTCGGCACCATCCTCGAGGCGGTGGCGGAAGTGGCCGGCACCGTCACCCGGGATCCGCGCATGATCGTCGAGCATATCCGCTCGCGCCTCGGCCGGCAGATCTGCGCCCAGCATACCGGACCGACCGGCCAGCTGGCGCTGATCACCCTGTCGCCGAGCTGGGAAGATGCCTTCGCCTCATCGCTGGTCGGCGATGGCGAGATCAAGCATCTCGCGATGCAGCCCTCGCGCCTGCATGACTTCGTGATCGCCCTGCGCGACCGGTTCGAGGAAGCGGCGCGGCTCGGCGAATTGCCCGTCCTCGTCACCTCGAACGCGATCCGCCCCTATGTGCGCATGATCGTCGAGCGGTTCCGGCCCCAGACGGCCGTGCTGGCCCAGGGCGAAATCCATCCTTCCGCGCGGCTGCGGACGGTCGGCTCGATCTGACGCCCTGCCCGCGCGTGGGAGCCTTGCGACGCCGGCAGCCTCAGGGCGCCGGCGTCGTATCGTTTGCGGGTTGCCGGAGCTGAGACTTCTCGAAGGCCAGAACCACCGGGATCGAGATCGCGAGCGGGATCAGTAGGTACAGCAGCCGCCAGACCAGCAGGGCCGCGAAGACCTCGGTGGCCGGCATGCCGGGCATCACCTTGAGGAAAATGACTTCCATCACCCCGATCCCGCCCGGTGCCTGCACCAGAAGCCCGGCCGAGAAGGACAGCAGGAACGCGCCGAGGACAATCATGAATCCCGGATTGCTCTCGCCCGGAAGCGCGAAATAGATGATCCCTGCCGCTCCCAGCAATTCCATCGGCGCGGCGATCCACTGGCGCCAGACGACATGCAGGCCGGGATATTCCAGCTTGAAATTCCGGATGACCAACGGCTTCAGCTGCAGCCAGGACCCGATCGTGTAGAGAATGCAGAAGGCCAGCATCCCGAAGCCGATCAGCCGCGTGACGAGCGGACTGAGCGGCAGCAGCGGCTGCACGATCTCCGGCTCGTAGAGGAGCACGAGCCCACCGAGAAGGATGGTCCCGAAGCCGAAGGTGAAGGAGCAGAGCGCGACGAGCACCGCCACTTCCGGCGCGCTGAGGCCCTTGGCCGTGTAAGCCCGGTACCGGACCATGCCACCGGAAAAGACCGACGCGCCGATATTGTGGGAAATGGCATAGGTCGTGAACGAGCAGATCGTGATGTAGATCCAGGAAATGCCCTTGGTCCGGTTGAGATGGATCAGGGCGATCCGGTCATACCAGGCCAGCGCCCAGTAGGCGAAGAGCGTGGCCGCCACCGCGAGGAGGTAACCCTGCATCGGGATGACCGCCAGCTTCTGTCCGATGACGCGCGAGATGATGGCGAGGCTCTCGAGAACGCCGGCATTGTCGAGCAATGCCTTGGTCGCGGCATCCGCAGCCGCTTCGCCTCTCAGTTTGTCGTAGAGAACCTTGAGAGAGAGAACGACAGCCAGCAGGCCGACGATCGGCCAGAACCAATCCTTGAAGCGCTTCATCTGTCCCCCGACCCTGGCTCGCTTTAAAGCCTTATCCCGCGCTTCACTGCCCGACATCCCCCGATGTGGCAAGACCTCCGGACGATTTCCAGCCTGCCGATGGAAGCGAGCCCGGCGCACGCGGCTGGGGAGAGGACAGGCGCGGATCTTGCCATGCCGGACCGGGCCTGCTCAAACGGATCCGGCAAAGGATTCAGGTTTCAATGCAACAGGATGGCTACACCCTTCTCGATCCGCAGAAGCTTGCGGCCCTGGTGACCTACCTCGTCCATGATCTCGAGTCTGTTCCAACCGAGCCGGTCTGGCCGGAAGGCTTCGTGCTGGAACGGCTCAATGGCGCGGCGATCGAACGCTATCGCACCCTGTTTTCCGCTGTCGGCGCGGAATGGCTGTGGTTCAGCCGCCTGCGCATGCCCGACCTCGCGCTTTGGGAAATCCTGATGGCGCCGGCCGTCGAGGTCTATGCACTGGTCCGCGACGGGAAGGATGTCGGCCTGCTCGAACTGGATTTCCGGGACACGGAAGCCCCGGAACTCGCGTTTTTCGGGGTGGTTCCCGATGCCCTTGGCCAGGGGATCGGGAAAAGGTTGATGGCGACGGCGCTTCTGCGCGCCAGAACGGCCGGGATGGACCGTCTTCACGTCCATACCTGCTCGCTCGACCATCCCCGCGCGCTGGATTTCTATTGCCGGGCCGGGTTCCGGCCAATCCGGCGCGCCATCGAGGTCTTCGACGATCCGCGGCTGGACGGCACCCTGCCGCGCGATGCGGCCCCCTGGCTGCCGCTGCTTGAGCCCTGACGGGAAAGGAAAAGGCCCGTTTGCGGGCCTTTTCTCACTGTCCTCTGCCAGATGCTCTCAGAGCCGGCCGGCCGCGTAGCGCATGCGGGCGGCGATCCGGTCCGTCTCGATCTGGTCGCGGAGCGCCAGTTCGGCACGTTCCGCCGCCTTCTCGCGGTCTTCCAGGATCTCGACCTTCTTGAGCTCCTCGAACGCCTCGTTGAGGGCAGCCTTGGCCTCTTCCAGCTGGTCGTTCAGCTCACCCGCCGAATGCAGCAGGTTGTCGCGCCGCGTCCGTGCGGCCTTGGCATAGGTCGGGTAGGCGAAATGAGCGGTATCGGAAATGCCGGCACGCCGTTCCTCGTTCTCGATCTCGCGGTCGAGCTCCGTGGCCATGCGCTGGAATTCAGCAATCATGGCCTCGATCTGGGCAACACGGCGGCGCTTTTCGTCAACGTGGAACCGCTTCAGACGGATCAACGTATCGCGCGACTTCATGGTCGTTACACTCCTTGACCGAAACCCGGAAACACGCCCGGGGGCCCGGATCAAGCGCCAGCCGGCGTTGACCTCAGGCGGTTAACAATATCCGCGAGACGGATATAGCTTTCGCGTAAGGAGGTTGATTCTTCCTTACCTTGGCCAAGAAAAGCTTCGAGTTCCGGAAAAGCGTCGATCGCGCGGTCAACTTCGGCCGACGAACCACGCCGGTAGGCCCCCAGGCGGATCAGTTCCTCCATGTCGGTAAAGGTCGACATCAGGCCGCGCGCCTCCACGATCGTGGGGTAGAATTCCGGATCGCAGGAGCGTGGCATCGTCCGCGAGACGGATTTCAGCACGTTGATGGCGGGATAGCGGCCGCGCTCGGCGATCTTCCGTTCCATCACGATATGGCCGTCAAGAATACCGCGGGTCGCATCGGCAACCGGCTCGTTATGGTCATCGCCATCGACGAGAACCGAGAAGATGCCGGTAATCGTGCCGCTGCCGATCTCGCCCGGCCCGGCGCGTTCGAGCAGTTTCGGCAATTCGGCGAAAACGGACGGTGTGTAACCCTTGGTCGTCGGCGGCTCGCCCACGCCCAGGCCGATATCGCGCTGCGCCATGGCAAAGCGCGTGATGGAGTCGATCATGCAGAGCACATCGAGCCCCTCGTCGCGGAAGAACTCGGCGATCGAGAGCGTCAGATAGGCCGCCTGCCGTCGCATCAGGGCGGTTTCGTCGGAGGTGGCGACAACGACGACCGACCGCGCGAGCCCCTCCTCGCCGAGATCATCCTGGAGGAATTCCTGCACCTCGCGGCCGCGCTCGCCGACGAGGCCGATCACCGAGACATCGGAGACCGCGTTTCGCGCCAGCATCGAGAGCAGGACGGACTTGCCGACGCCCGAACCGGCGAAGATGCCCATGCGCTGCCCGCGGCAGACCGTAAGGAAGGCATTGAGGGCCCGGACGCCGAGATCGAGCGGCTCGCCGACGCGCTGCCGCTTGTGGGCGGCCGGAGCTTCGCCCCGGAACGGATACGGGCGCGGCCCGGAGACAATGGGGCCCTTGCCGTCGATCGGGCGGCCAAAGGAATCGACGACGCGGCCCAGCCAGGCCCGCCCGGGCCGGATTGTGGCCCGGCGCGACAACACATGGGCCGGGCAGCCGCGGCGGAGGCCGTCAACCGGGCCGAAAGGCATGGCAAGCGCACGGCCCGCATCGAAGCCGACAATCTCGCAGGGGATCCGCTCGCCGCTCTGGGTCTCGATGCCCACCAGCCCGCCCAGTTCCATATGGGTGAGCGGGCCGACGATCTCGATCATCAGGCCGCGAACGGCAGCGACCCGGCCGAATACCTCGTATTCGGCGATATCCTCGACGACACTGCGCAAGGCTTCGACAGGCATCCCCGCCCCCATCCGCTGGCCAGCCGCCCGAACGACGGCTGATTCGCTGCGAATCACCTGCAAATGGTAGCTCAGAACCGGCAGGAGAGGCGAGCGGGGGTCCGGGCTTTCCCGCGCCGTTTGGCGGGTTCCACCCGCACCGCAGAAGGCATGCCGGCAAAAAGGATGAGTCAGTCGAATTGCTTAGCCGGATCCGCTGGCAAATCGAATCAACTCGGCTACGGGCGAAAAATTTCGCAAAAATCATCGGCAGTTAGGAAAAATCCTGAAGAAACAGCATCAAGCTTGCCTTAACGAATTACGCTTTGTTAACTCTTCGGGCGTAATTTGTGACTGAAGTTTTAAGGCATGAACCGCGAGCCGGATCGTCGCTGACGGTATCGATTCGTCCTGCGGACAGGGCATGGATTATGGGGCCGGGGACCAGAAAATGCGCGTTCTCCTGATTGAAGACGACAATGCCACCGCCAAGAGCATCGAACTGATGCTCAAGTCGGAGAACTTCAACATCTACCTGACCGATCTCGGCGAAGAAGGGATCGATCTGGGGAAGCTGTACGATTACGACATCATCCTGCTCGACCTGAACCTACCGGACATGTCCGGCTACGAGGTGCTTCGGTCGCTGCGCGTGGCCAAGGTCAAGACGCCGATCCTCATTCTTTCGGGCATGGCCGGTATCGACGACAAGGTGAAGGGTCTCGGCTTCGGCGCCGATGATTACCTGACCAAGCCGTTCCACAAGGACGAACTCGTCGCCCGTATCCACGCGATCGTGCGTCGCTCCAAGGGTCATGCCCAGTCCGTCATCCAGACCGGCGATCTCGTCGTCAATCTCGACCAGAAGACGGTCGAGGTCGGTGGCCACCGCGTCCACCTGACGGGCAAGGAATACCAGATGCTGGAGCTGCTCTCGCTGCGGCGCGGCACGACGCTCACCAAGGAGATGTTCCTCAACCATCTCTACGGTGGCATGGACGAGCCGGAACTGAAGATCATCGACGTCTTCATCTGCAAGCTGCGCAAGAAGCTTGCAAACGCCTCCGAAGGCCGGAACTATATCGAGACGGTCTGGGGCCGCGGCTATGTGCTCCGCGAGCCGCTCGAAACCGACGAGCGCATCCCGGCCTGATCGGCCCAACCGCCTTTCACAAGCAAAGGGCCCGCTTCGCGCGGGCCTTTTTGTTGCGTGGGTGCTCCCTCGGGAAAGGCGGCACATCGCGGCCGGCACGCCAAAACCCCGCCTGTCCAGGCGGGGTCGCGGGCCATTCTCGCAATCGGTGGACGTTCGGGCCGAGCCGTCAGGCAATGGCGGTGCGCGCGGCCGGATCGGCGCGGCGCATCAGCGGCACATGGAGCATCCGCTCTTTCGGATGGCTGGTGAACCGGTCAGTGACGCCGAACGTGCTCTCGGCGCCGCCCAGCAGCAGGAAACCGTCCGGCGCGAGGCGATCGGCGAGACGGTCGAAGATCTTCGCGCGCGTTGGGCGATCGAAATAGATCAGGACGTTGCGGCAGAAGATCACGTCGAAAGTGCCCATGGTCTTGGGCTCTTCAAGGAGGTTGAACTTGAAGAAATTCACCCGTTTCACCACGTCCGGCGAGATCTGCCAGTTATCGCCGACCTTCTGGAAATACTGCAGGAGCATCTTGGTCGGCAGGCCGCGCTGCACTTCGAACTGGTTGAAGATGCCCGATTTCGCCTTGGAGAGGATCGCTTCCGAAATGTCGGAGGCGTGGATCTCGACCTGCCGGCCAGCCAGCTGGGCCTTGAGTTCATCCAGCACCATGACGAGCGAATAGGGCTCCTGGCCTGACGAGCAGGCCGCGCACCAGATCCGCAGCGTCTTGCCTGCAGGGCGGCGCGCCAGCAGTTCGGGGATGATGACATTGCGGAAATGCTCGAACGGCGTCTTGTCCCGGAAGAAAAACGTCTCGTTCGTCGTCAGCGCGTCGATCACCCGCTGGGCAAGGCGGCGATCACCGCGCTCCGCCCGCGTCATGAGCTCGTCGATACTCGGCAGCCCCTCCTCGCGGAGCACCGGCGACAGGCGCGCCTCCACGAAATAGGCCTTCTCGGTCGTCAGGACGATGCCTGCCGCCTTGTTGATGAAATCAATGACACGAAGAATGACAGGTGCGCTCATGGGGCTTGTCCTTCGAGCAGCGCGACGGCGAGCTCGCCAATTTTTTCAGGAGGCAGAATCGAACTGGCCAGACCGGCCTCGGCAATGGATCCGGGAATCCCCCAGACGACGCTGGACGCCTCGTCCTGGACGAGAACATTCGCCCCCCGGCGCGAGAGATGGAGGGCCCCCTCGGTGCCGTCCCGCCCCATTCCCGTCAGAGCGATGGCAAGGGCCTCGTTTCCATAGGCCTCGGCGGCGCTCGAGAAGAGCAGGTCGATCGAGGGGCGCCACGGGCCGCGGGCCTCGGAGGGGAGCATGGCAATGACATGCTGGCCATCCGCCTTCCGGCGCACGACGGTATGGCAGCCGCCGGGCGCGAGATAGATCGTCCCCGGCTGGAGCGACTTGCCTTCGACGGCCTCGACGGCCGGAAGCCCGGCATGCTGCTTGAGATGCGAGGCGAAGATCGAACCGAAGATCGGCGGCATATGCTGGGCGATCACCACGGGAAGCCGCGCGATCAGGTTCTTCATGCGTCCGAGCGTGAGCACAAGCGCCTGCGGTCCGCCAGTCGATGCACCGATGACTACCATTCTCGGCCGCACACGCTCAAGTGGCCGGATCTGCGGTCCGGCCGAACGATCGACCGGGGCAGCGGCGCTGGCGGGAACCGACTGGCGGAAGGGGGCGACCGGGGAAGCGGCGGAAGGAATGCGCTGGATCGGGCTGGTCGCCGGGAAGGGCGAACGGGCGACCGGCGGCGCAACGGGCGGTCTCGCCGGAGCGACGGGGGGCGCCGCCCGGGTGATGGCGCGGACACCGCCCACGGCCAGCACCTTGGCAACCAGCGCCTGCCGGAAATCAGCCGAGGTGGAGACCTCGCGATGGTTGGACGGCTTCGGCAGGTAATCGGTCGCGCCGCGCATCAGCGAACGCATGGTCAGCTCGGCCCCGTGCACCGAGAGCGACGACACGACGATTACGCGGGATTGCGGCGATTTCGCCAGGATCAGCGGCAGTGCCGTGATCCCGTCCATGTCGGGCATGTCGAGATCGAGCAGGATGATGCGCGGCGCAACCCCCGGTAGCGCGTCGATGATCTCGCGCCCCGACTTGAACGCGCCGACAACCTCGATCCCGCTGGTTTCCGACAGCCACTTGGACAGCAGGCCGCGGACAACCACCGAATCGTCGACAACGGCCACCCGCACAGGCTGGGCCATCTGTCTCGGAAACTGGGCGTGGGGCAGGGCCGCCATTCACAAACTCCGGGGCTTGGAAGCCCGTTGGGGTGGCAGGCCCGGAAAGGCCCGTCAGGAACACTCAGACGAGGCCGACTTCACCGAATTTCGAGCACAGGATTTCCTTGTCGAACGGCTTCATCACATATTCGTCCGCGCCTGAATCCATGGCCTTGGCGATATGGCTGATGTCGTTCTCGGTGGTGCAGAACACCACTTTCGGCCGGTCACCGCCGGCCATCTGGCGCAGCTTCACCAGGAACTCGTACCCGTCCATGTTCGGCATGTTCCAATCGAGCAGGATCGCATCCGGCATCTTGGACGCCACGCGATCCATGGCCTGCTTGCCATCCTCGGCTTCGGTGATCTCGAAATCGAGACCTTCGAGAATCCTCCGGGCGACTTTGCGAATGACGCTGGAATCGTCGACAACGAGGCAGGTTTTCATGGTCATCGTCCTTATCAGGCCGCCTGAAGGCTCATGGTCTCGAGAAGTGCATGGAGATCGATCTCGATCATCAGCTCTCGTTCAAGCTTGTGGACCCGGCGCGTGAACCGCGCCCAGTTGGTTCCCATATTCGCGGGCATCGGCTCGCTGGAATCGCCGGAAAGCGACAGCACATCGCCGATCTCGTCCACGACGAGGCCGAAGACCTCGCCCAGCCACTCGACGCCGACAGCCATCGGCTCCTGCTCGCTCTGCCGTTCGGTCCGGCGGGAATTCAGCAGGTAGCCGAGATCGAGGATCGTCACGATGTGGCCGCGCAAGTTGACGAGGCCTGCCACGGCGCGGTCCGCCTTGGGCACGGGCGTCATGGCCGTGATCGAGAAGACATCGCGCACCGAGGTGATCGGCAGGCCAATCAACTGGCCTTCGATCCGGACCGAGACCAGCTGGATCTCGTCCACGATGCTCATGTCGCGACGCATGCGTTGTTCGGCGCTCATGCCGCAGCTCCCCATTGCGTGGTCGAATAGCCGCCGAGCACGTCGCCGACCGAGCTCATCAGGCCCTGGCGGTCGAACTTGCCGACGAGATCATAGAGGCCGGCCACCTTGCCCTTCTCGATCAGGCGCGGGCCGGCGCGGCTGACGAGTCCGATGACCGGCGGCGACGTTCCGTCCTCGGCCAGTTCGCGGACGAAGGAGAAGCCCTCGTCGCCCGGCTGGTCGAGATCCATCACGATGACCGAAGGCTTCTGGCGGGCGATGGCCACACGGGCGGCCTGCAGCGAGGGCAGGACGGCAATCCGGTAGCCGGCATTCTGGAGCAGCGGTGCGAACAGGGCCCGGAAGAATTCCGAGCTCTCGATCACCATGACGTCGACCTGCTCGTCGGAAGCCGGCTTTTCCTGCCCTTCCGGCGCCACCAGGTCCGAGACATCCACAATCTCGACGGCCTTGCCGTCGATGATCGTGGCACCGACAGTGCCCGGTGTGGCATGGCTGGTATCGATCTGGATCGACACCTCGACCACATCGACGATCTCGTCCACCGCCATGCCGATCTCGCGATCCTGCTGATGGAACACCAGCACCGGCTGGCGTGCTTCCAGATCGAAGCCTGCCTGCGGCTGGTAGCCGAGGATCGGCATCAGGCGGCCCTGATACTGGACCACGGCACGGCCGCCGGTATCCTCGATCTTCGCATGCTCGAATTCCTCGAGGCGACCGATAAAGGCGAGCGGGATGGCCTTGAGATTGGCGCCGCCGGCCCGGAAGAGCAGGAGCAGCGAACGCTCGGCGCTGGACATGAGTTCCGCGGCCAGCTCGGCCTCGGACTGGGCGGCCGTCTCGCGGGTGCCGTTCTCCATGACGGAGCGGGCCACGCCGGCGGGCTCGAGGATCAGGATGACGGAGCCATCCCCCAGGATCGTCGCGCCGGAATAGACCGACATGTGCCGGAGCTTCGAGGAGATCGGCTTCACGACGATTTCCTCTGTATGCAGGATCGAGTCGACAATGATGCCGAAGCGATGGCCACCGACATGGCAGACCACAACCAGCCGGTCATCGGCCTTGTCGCCCGTTGCCAGCGAGCCACCCTGCCGAGGCAGGTTGAGCACATCGGCGACATCGACAACCGGCAGCAGGCGCTGGCGAAGGCGCAAGGTGGCCTGGCCGTTGAGCGTTTCGATCCGGACCTCGCCGGATTCCTGGGTCCGGACAAGTTCCGCGACGGAAATCTGCGGGATCGCGAAGCGCTGGCCGGCCGCCTCGACAATCAGCGCGGAGGCAATGGCCAGCGTGAGCGGCAGCTTGATGGTGACGTTGAGGCCACGCCCCGCCCGTGAGCGGAGATCGACGATCCCGCCCACCTGTTCGACATGGCTGCGCACCACATCGAGGCCGACGCCCCGCCCGGAAATGTTGGTGACCGCAGCGGCCGTCGAGAAGCCCGGCTCCATCACGAAGCGCAGGATCTGCTCGTCGCTCATCCGGGCGATATCCGCCTCGGTGCTGAGACCATTGCGCAGGGCCTTGGCCTTGACCCGCTCCACATCGATGCCGCGACCGTCATCGGAGACCTCGACGATGATGTAGCCGCTCTCCTGCGCCGCACGCAGATGGATGGTGCCATGCGCCGGCTTGCCGGCGGCGACGCGCTCGTCCGGCATTTCGAGGCCATGATCGGCCGCGTTCCGCACCATGTGCAGCAGCGGGTCCTTGATCATCTCGAGAAGCTGACGGTCGATTTCGGTTTCGGCGCCGCTCTGGATCAGCTCGATCTTCTTGCCGAGTTCCTCGGAGAGATCGCGGACGACGCGGCTGAGCTTGGTCCAGGCGCTGCCGATCGGCTGCATGCGCGTCTGCATCACGCCGTCCTGCAACTCGGCGGTGATATGCGAGAGCCGCTGCAGCGGACTCTTGAAATCGGCATCGTCACGCTGGCGCGCGATCTCCAGCAGCTGGTTGCGGGTCAGCACCAGTTCGGAAACCATCGTCATCAGGCGATCGAGCGTTCCCACCGCAACCCGGACGGATTGCTTGGACACCGAATTCTCGTTGCTGGCCTGGGCCTCGGGGGCCTCCGGCTCGGCCTTGGCCTCCACCTTCGGCGCGGCCTTCTTCTCCTTGCGCGGCGCTTCCTTCGGGGCCTCGGCCACGGGGGCAGGCGGCGGAGGCGGCGCGACCGGCGCGGGCTCGACGAAGGGCGGCATTTCCGGCCCCGGCGCATCGCGGAAGGCGCGCTCCAGCTCGTCGAGCGTCACCTCGTCCTCGCGGAGCGAGCGTTCGAGAACTTGGAAGGACAGGTTGCCTTTTGATTCGATTGTTGATGCCGGCGGCGGAGCGGCGACGAGGGCCGGTGCGCCGGCCGGCTCGTTGGCCAATGCACGCAGAGCGTGGACGAGATCCTCGTCATCGCCCTCGGGCTCGGAACCGCTGCGCTCGAGTTCGGCAATGATTCCCTTGATCCGGTCGATCGTCTTCAGGATCATCGTCACCGCCGGAGCGGTCACGGGCTTGCCATCGCGGAAACCGGAAATCACGTCCTCGCCGGCATGGGCCAGATGTTCGAGGCGCGGAAGACCCAGGAAGCCGCAGGTGCCCTTGATCGTGTGGACCAGCCGGAAGATCAGCGCCAGCGTGGCGGAGTTGTTGGGATCCCGCTCGAAGCGCACCAGCTCCGCATCGACGATGTCGAGATGCTCGGAGGTTTCAACCACGAAATCTTTGAGGAGATCGTCCATGCCGCTTGACCTGACTTGTTATGCGCCACCCGGGCGCCCTCAATCAGGACAAACCTACCGCCAGAAGGGTTTATGATTAGTTGTTACAAACCGCTCTGACGAGGGATCAGGCAAATTTCCTCAGACATTCGCCGGTTTGGCAACGATCCGGACCGCCTGATCGTCGAGCGCCACGGAAACGGCCATGCCGGCGGCGCGGGCAATCTCTCCGGTATAGAACACCTGGAAGCCATGGGCATCGACCTGCCCGCTCTCGCTCTTCCCGTCCAGCAGGTCGAGGACATGCGGTCCGAGGCGCGGCTTGGGCCCCTTCGCCAGCACGAGAAACTCGGGCGCTTCGGCATCGCCCTCCATCGTGACGTCGATCGTTCCGCCCAGCGGCACGGAGGCCAGCGCGATCACGACGAGGTTCATCAGCAGTTTCACGCGGTTCTTCTCGACGAAAAGCCGGGGCGTGTTCCAGTTCAGCGCCACTTTCTCGTCCTGCATGAACTGGCTGGTCAATTGCTGGGCATAGCCCAGATCGACGGCCGAGCCGGCGGATCCGGCCGCGCCGAAGGCGATCCGGGCGAATTGCAGCCGGGCCGAGGCCTGCCGCGCGCTCTTGCGGATCAGCTCGAGGGCGAGGGCCTCGGTTTCGGGGCTGTCATCTTCGTCGAGCAGTTCCAGCCCGTTGACGATGGCCCCGACAGGGCCGACCGCGTCATGGCAGACCCGGCTGCACAGCAGGGCTGCCAGATCGAGTGCCCCCAGATCGATCCGCTTGAGCTCTTCCGACATCAGGGTCCCCCGTCGCCGTGACATCGTCGTCACGTTGTCATGTTCCGGTTGCGGTGATACATCTCGTCGCGACTCTCGCCAACCCCGGCGGGGTCCTCGCCCACGAAAAAGCCGCTTTGAGCCCAGGGATGGGGCCGGGTCGGATGCCAATTTCCCCCCATGACCGTGATCGTATCGGCCGAGAGATGGCGCGCATCGCAAGGATGGGCGGCGAATCACTGCTGTGCCATCGAAGCCCCGATTGCGCGCGCAGCCTCAAGCCGGACGGTTCGCCTGTCAGTGCGGCGGATATTGCATCGGAACAGGTGATCGTGGCCGCCCTGCGCGAACGTTTCCCGCAATGGCCCGTGATCAGCGAGGAAGGCGAGGTCGATGTGCCGCCCGACTCATCGACCTTCTTTCTCGTCGACCCGCTCGACGGCACCCGCGCCTTTCTGGCCGGGCGGCCCGATTTCTGCGTCCTGATCGCCCTGATCGAACGGGGCATCCCTGTCGCCGGTGCGATCCATCAGCCCGTGGGCGAAGGCACCTGGTGGTCCGGCATCCATGCCTTCCGCGGCGACCCGTCCGGCGACGCGGAGATGCTGGTGCCTGGTCCGGGCGAGCGATCGGGCGGCGTCATCGCCATCGTCTCGGCCGAACATGCCGGAGAGGCCAGCCGGCTCCTCTGCGACCGGATGGACATCGCCGATATCCGGTCGGAAAATTCCGCCTTGAAATTCGTCCGTCTCGCCGAGGGCGAGGCCGATCTCTACCCGCGCGTCGGGCGGACGATGCAATGGGATGTCGCGGCCGGCGATGCGCTCCTGCGCTGCCTCGGCGGCGGCGTGCGGGCTCTGGACGGGCAGCCATTGGCCTATGGCAGGAGCCAGCTGGGTTGGGCCAATCCCGATTTCATGGCCTACCGGCGGCTGCCGGCCTGAACACCGCACCGGAAGTCAGGGCACCATGTCGCGCCGGACCAGCGGCCAGTTGCGCTCGGCGAGGTCGAGCCGGGCCGGATCGCGCAGGAAAATGGCGCGGGAATTGTCATCGCGGAACAGGAACAGCCGGTTGTCCGAGACGGCAAAGGTCTGCGGATTGCCCGCAACGGCGAAGCCTGCCGCGATGCCGAGCGGATCATGGCCGCCGAATGCCGGCATATAGGGTTGGGGGTCGGCCTCGAAGGCCGCCTGGTTGGCCGGCGAGGCAAAATGCCAGACGCGCCCGGCATGGACGGTCTGCAGCTGGTCCCGACCGGGAACCGCGCGCTGTTCGAGGAAATAGGCGACAGGATCGAAGCCGAACAGGGCGGCACCGGAATTCGGATCGGCGATGATCTCGTCGGAAAGGCCGATCGCCTGGCCCCGCACGGCCGGGATCGGCAGGGCAAGCGCAAGCCCGAACAGGACGGAGCGGCGGGTGGCGCAGGCAGTCACGGCGCAGCTGTCATGGTCGCGCCGATCTGCCGCCATCAGAACGCCTTTTTGTCCGCTGAACCTTTTGTTCATAACGAATCGCTTACCAATTCCATCCGATTTTGCAGCAATGGCTGTTCAATCCATCGAGGTTTCCATGACCGATCGCTTCTTCCGGAAGACCCGTTCCCGCGAAACGCAGGCCGGGCTCACCCGGTTCGGCTGGAAGGCCCGGGCTGCCCTTCTGCTGCTCCTGACCTCGCTGTTCATAGCTCAACTTTCTTTCCGAGCCGTTGCACAGGAAACCCGGCCCGGACGCGGCAACACGTTCCGGTCGCAGGAACTGATCTCCTCCGGGCACCAGTTCTTCGGCTCGGTCTCGCGCGGGCTGGCGCTGACGATCGAGGAAGCCACGCGCCGCTGGGGCGAGCCGAACGGCTACATTCTCGGTCAGGAAGCGGGCGGCGCCTTCATCGGCGGCCTGCGCTACGGCGAGGGCGTGCTCTATACCCGCAATGCCGGCGACCGGAAGGTCTTCTGGCAGGGCCCCTCCATCGGCTGGGATTTCGGCGGCGACGGCAACCGGACCATGATGCTCGTCTACCGCCTGCCGCGGGTCGATGCGCTCTACCAGCGCTTCGCCGGGATCGACGGCTCGGCCTATTTCATCGGCGGCTTCGGGATGACGGCCGTCACGGCCAACAACATCGTGATTGTCCCGATCCGGTCCGGCGTCGGCGCCCGTCTCGGGATCAATGTCGGGTATCTCAAGTTCACCAGCCAGTCGACCTGGAACCCGTTCTGAACCCTGCCTCACGCCGAGTTGAGGGCGGCTCCTTTGACCTGAAGGCATTTTCATGCCAACGGGTTAGCGGAAAGGTACGGGTTTGGCATGATCGAGCTGGTGCTCGTCTTCATCCTTGGCATGGCAATGGCGGGCGTGATCTGGCTGATCATGCTTCCCGCCTTCTGGCGCCGTGCGACCCGCCTGACGCGCGAGCGGCTTGAGCGCACATTGCCGATGTCTGTCAACGAGATCGCCGCCTTCCGTGACCGCGCGCGCGCCGAAAGCGCCGTCGAGATCGCCCGGATCGGCATGCAGCTTCAGAAGGCGCAGGCATCCGTGGCGGCGGCCCGTGCCGAAACCGGCGAACGGATCCAGGCCCAGGCCCGCCTTTCCGAGGAAATCGAGACCGAGAGGCGCCGGATCCTGGCGCTGGAAGCGGAGATCGGATCGTTGCGCGTCGAGATCCAGACCCGCGACCTTCGCATTGCCGATCTGGAATCCGAGCGCGACCATGACCGCGCGGCCATTGACGGGCTCGAGCGGCAGGTCGCGGCCCAGATCGCCCAGCAGGAAGCCGCGACGGAACTGGCGGAGAACCGCCGGATTGCCCTCGATGAGGCGCGTGTTCTCGCGGAGCGGGCCCGCGAGGCTCTGGCCGCGGAGACGCAGCGCAGCAGCCAGCTGCGGAACGACCTGCAGGCGAAGACGGCGGAATTGCGCGACCTGGAGCGCAAGATCGCCGGCATCGAGAACGGCGCGCTGCTCCAGCGGATCCGCGGCGGCGAGGAAACCTACCAGTCCGCGATCCCGCTGGTCCGGCAGAAGCAGGTCGGTTGAGCCACGGGCGGGGTTGCAAGCCCTGTCGAGTTGCGCATGATCGGCTGAAATTCCTTTTGATCATCCTTTTCCGGAGTGTTCCATGAGCCTGTCCCCCGCCAATCCGCTGGACTGCCTGGCCGACATCGAACGGCGGGTGCTCTGGCTGGCCTCCTGGACCATCCATAACGCCAACCATCTCCGTGCATCCGGGGAAGTAAAGGTCGGCGGTCATCAGGCCTCGTCAGCCTCGATGGCGACGATCATGACGGCGCTCTATCTCTCGGCGCTCCGCCCTGAGGACCGGGTAGCGGTGAAGCCCCATGCCTCGCCGATCTTCCATGCGATCCAGTATCTCGCCGGCAACCAGACCCGGGCGAAGCTGGAGAATTTCCGCGGCTACAAGGGCGCGCAAAGCTATCCCTCGCGCACCAAGGATATCGACGATGTCGATTTCTCCACCGGCTCGGTGGGCCTCGGCGTGGCACAGACGCTCTTTTCCAGTCTCGTGCAGGATTATGTGAAGGCCCATGGCTGGATGAAGGACAGCCCGGAAGGCCGCATGGTCGCGCTGGTCGGCGATGCCGAAATGGACGAGGGCAACATCTACGAAGCGCTGATCGAGGGCTGGAAACACGGCCTGCGCAACACCTGGTGGGTGGTCGACTATAACCGCCAGAGCCTCGATGCCGTCGTGCGCGAAGGCCTCTGGGAGAAGTTCGAGCGGATGTTCGAAAGCTTCGGCTGGGACGTGGTCATTGTGAAGCATGGCAAGCTGCAGGAAGCTGCCTTTGCGGAACCTGGCGGCGAGGTGCTGCGGAACTGGATCAACACCTGCCCGAACCAGCTCTATTCTGCCCTCACTTTCCAGGGCGGAGCGGCATGGCGGAAGCGCCTCAATGACGAGATCGGGGATCAGGGCCCCGTGACCCGGCTGATCGAGCGCCGCTCCGATGCCGAACTCGCCGCGCTGATGGGCAATCTCGGCGGGCATGACATGCCCTCGCTGCTGGAAGCGTTCGAAAAGGCCTCGCGGCATGACCGGCCGACCCTCTTCATCTGCTACACGATCAAGGGCTTCGGCCTGCCCTTGGCCGGCCACAAGGACAACCATGCCGGCCTGATGACCGAGACCCAGATGGAAGGGTTCCGCTCTGCCGCCGGTGTTCGCCCCGGCCATGAATGGGACAAATGGGAAGGCGCCCGCCTGCCGGCCGAAGTGCTGCAGGACTTCGTCTCGTCCGCGCCTTTCTTCGCCAAGGGTACCCGTCGCCGCGAATCGCCGCCGATTCCGGTTCCTGCCCGCCTGCCGGCGCCGGCCTCGGGCGGAAAGCCGGTCTCGACGCAGATGGGCTTCGGCCAGATCCTCAACGAAATCGCCCGCGAGGACAGCGCCCTCGCCAGCCGGATCGTCACGACGGCACCGGATGTCACGGTCTCGACCAATCTCGGCCCCTGGGTGAACCGGCGCGGCCTCTTCGCCCGTGAGAGCATGGCCGATACGTTCAAGGCCGAGCGGATCCCCTCCACCTACACCTGGGAATTCTCGCCGCGCGGCCAGCATCTCGAACTCGGCATCGCCGAATCGAACCTCTTCATCGCCCTCTCGGCCTTCGGTCTCAGCCATGCCATCAACGGCGAGCGCCTGCTCCCGATCGGCACGGTCTATGATCCGTTCATCCTCCGGGCGGCCGACCAGCTGAACTATGCTTGCTACCAGGATGCGCGCTTCCTGCTGGTCGCCACGCCCTCGGGCGTGACTTTGGCGCCGGAAGGCGGCGCGCATCAGTCCATTGCCACGCCGCTGGTGGGCATGGCGCAGGACGGGCTCTGCGCCTTCGAGCCGGCCTTCGTCGACGAACTCGCGGTGATGATGCGCTTCGCCTTCGACTACATGCAGCGGGATGGCGAGGCCGAACCCGACAGCCGGACCTGGCTGCGCGACGCCACCGGCGGCTCGGTCTATCTGCGCCTCTCGACCCGCCCGCTCGAACAGCCCCTGCGCGAGATGACGCCCGAACTCGAACGCGACATCGTCGATGGCGGGTACTGGATGCGCCGTCCCGGCCCGAATGCGCAGATCGTCGTCGCCTATACCGGCACGCTGGCGCCGGAAGCCATCGAGGCGATCGGCTTGATGGGCGAGGACCGGCGCGATGTCGGCCTGCTCGCCATCACCTCGGCGGACCGGCTCAATGCCGGCTGGACGGCAGCGCAGCGGGCCCGCGAGAACGGGCTGGTCCATGCGCAGAGCCATGTCGAGCGCCTGCTCGAGAATGTGCCGCCGCATTGCGCGCTGATCACCGTGGTCGATGGCCATCCGGCCACGCTCGGCTGGCTGGGCTCCGTGCACGGCCATCGCTGCCGCGCCCTCGGCGTCGAGCATTTCGGCCAGACCGGTACGATCGCCGATCTCTACCGTCATTACGGCATCGATGCCCGCGGCATCCTCCGCGCTGCGGAAGGCATGACGCGCGGCAAGCCGATCCGCCATTTCCGGATTGCCTGACCGGCCGGTCAGCCGGAGGCCCTCAATGGAAATCCCGTGATTTCGGGATGACCCGGACATCGCGCGGATGGCGGCCGCGCGGTGGCGCATGGGGGCCTCTCGGCACCTGCGGCCGCAGGAATTCATCCGCCCTGGCCACATCGATATCGGCGCGGTGGATCGTGGAGAGCTGGTCCAGCAGGGCTGAACGGTCGATGATGCGGCTCGCCATCAGATGGACCACGCCTTCCGGGCTGCGCTGGATCCGGCCCTCGACCTGCATCAGCCGCGCGGCCATCACCTCGCGGCGGAACTGCTCGAAAAGCCGCGCCCAGAGCACGAGATTGGTGATTCCGGTCTCGTCCTCGATCGTCACGAAGATCGCATTGCCCTTGCCCGGCCGCTGCCGCACCAGCACAAGCCCGGCATTGCGGACGAACCGCGCATCGGGCGCGGCATTGGCCTCCCTGCAGGTGAGGATCCGTTCGGCATCGAGAACGGGCCGGAGGATGGCCATCGGATGCGCCTTCAGCGAAAGCCGGATCGTCTGGTAATCCGCTGCCACCTGCTCGCCGAGGGCCATCGCGGGCAGGGTAACGGCCGGTTCGGGCGCAAGTTCCGCCGCATCGGCGGCAAGGAAGAGCGGCAGCGGCGCATCATCCGGCAGGCGGCGGATCGCCCAGAGGGCCGCGCGGCGGTCGAGCCCGAGCGAGCCGAAGGCATCGGCATCTGCCAGCAGGCGCAACGAGCGCGCCTGAAGCCGGACGCGGCGGGCAATATCCTCGAGAGCGGGATAGCCGGCCCCACGCGCGGCAACCAGCCGGCCCGCTTCGGCCTGCTGGAGGCCATCGACCTGCCGGAACCCAAGCCGCAGCGCGAGGGCGCCCTGCGCATCGCGCTCCAGCGTATTGTCCCAGAAGCTGTGATTGATATCGACCGGGCGGATCTCCACCCCGTGCTCGCGGGCATCGCGGACGATCTGCGCCGGCGCATAGAACCCCATCGGCTGGGAATTCAGCAAGGCCGCCGCGAAGATCGCGGGATGGTGGCATTTCAGCCAGGAGGAAATATAGACCAGCTTGGCAAAGGAGGCGGCATGGCTCTCCGGGAAGCCGTAGCTGCCGAAACCCTTGATCTGCTCGAAGCAATTCTGCGCGAAGGCCCGGTCATAGCCCCGTGCCACCATGCGCTCGACCATCTTGGCCTCGAAGAGATGGATCGTCCCGACATTCCGGAAGGTCGCCATGGCCCGGCGCAGCTGGTTCGCCTCCACATCCGTAAATTTCGCCGCCACCATGGCGAGCTGCATAGCCTGCTCCTGGAAGAGCGGCACGCCCATCGTCTTGCCGAGCACCTGATGGAGCTCGTCCGCGGGGCCATGCCCGGGGGCGGGCGAGGGAAAGCTCACCCGCTCCAGCCCCGAGCGGCGCCGCAAGTAAGGGTGGACCATGTTGCCCTGGATTGGCCCGGGGCGGACAATCGCGACCTGGATGACGAGATCATAGAAGACTTTCGGCTTCAGCCGCGGGAGCATGTTGATCTGCGCCCGGCTCTCCACCTGGAACACGCCGATCGAATCGCCCCGGGTGAGCATGGCATAGGTGGCGGGGTCGTCCTGCGGGATATCGGCCAGCCCCCAGTCGATCTCCTCATGGGTGCGGAGCTCGTCCAGTGCCTTGCGGATGCAGGTCAGCATGCCGAGGGCCAGCACATCGACCTTCATCAGGCCGAGCGCATCGATATCGTCCTTGTCCCATTCGATGAAGGTCCGGTCCTCCATCGCCGCATTGCCCACGGGCACCAGCTCGTCGAGCCGGTCGCGCGCCAGCACGAAACCGCCAACATGCTGCGAGAGATGGCGCGGATAGCCGAGCAGGCGCAGCGCAAGCCGCACCGCGCGATCGATCATCGGATTGTCGGGGTCGAGCCCGGCCTGGAGGATATGCTGGCGGCGGATATCCGTGCCCCAGCTGCCCCATTGGGTCGAGGCCAGCCGCGCGGTGACATCCTCCGTCAGGCCAAGCGCCTTGCCGACCTCGCGGATGGCGCTGCGCGGCCGGTAGGTGATGACCGTGGCGGCAAGGCCGGCGCGATGGCGGCCATAGCGCTCATAGATATGCTGAATAACTTCCTCGCGCCGCTCATGCTCGAAATCGACATCGATATCCGGCGGCTCACGGCGTTCCTCGGAAATGAAACGCGCAAACAGGAGGTTGTGCTCCTTGGGGTCAACCGCCGTGATGCCCAGCACATAACAAACAGCGGAATTCGCCGCCGAGCCCCGCCCCTGGCAAAGGATGCCCCTGTCCCGCGCAACGCGGACAATGTCGTGGATCGTCAGGAAATAGCGGGCGTATTCGAGCTTGGCGATCAGCGCGAGCTCGGCCCGCAGCTGCGCCTCCACCTTCGCCGGAACGCCCTCGGGATAGCGGATCGCTGCATGCCGCCAGGTGAGTTCCTCCAGCCAGCCCTGCGCATCCTTGCCGGGCGGCACCGGCTCGTCCGGATATTCATAGGTCAGCTGGTCAAGCGAGAACGTGATCCGGGCGAGGAAATGCTGCGTCTCCGCCAGCGCCTCGGGGCAATCCGCGAAAAGCCGCGCCATTTCCTGCGGCGGCTTGAGATGGCGCTCGGCATTCACCTCCAGCCGTCGGCCCGCCTGTTCGATCGTCACGCCCTCGCGGATGCAGCTCATCACATCCTGCAGGTCACGATCCTCCGGGCAGGCATAGAGCACGTCATTCATGGCCAGAAGCGGCACCCCGGCCTTTCCGGCAATGGCCTTGAGGCGGGCGAGCCGGCGGCGATCATCCCCCCGGCGATGCTGACAGGCGCCCAGCCAGACCGCGCCCGGCGCGGCTTCAGCCAAGGCTGCCAGATAAGTTGGCAGGCCCTCCAGCCGGGCCGGCGGCATGAGCACGAACAGGAGATCGCGCGGATCGGCGAGCAGATCGGCCAGCAGGAGATGGCATTCGCCCTTCTCCGCGCGCCGTTTGCCAAGAGTCAGCAGCCGGCAGAGCCGCCCCCAGCCGGCGCGATTTTCGGGATAGGCGAGGAGATCCGGCGTGCCATCGGCGAAGACCAGCCTTGCGCCCACCACCAGCCGGAAGGTTGCGGCCCGCGCCACGAGATCCTCCGGCGAATCCTCCGGGTTCATGCGCGGCAGGAATACGTAATCGCCCGGCGAGGAACCATCCCGCAGCTTGAGCGGCGAAAGCGCGCCCGCCTCCTTCAGGTCGCGCAGGGCGGCATGGGCGCGCACCACGCCGGCCACGGTGTTGCGATCCACGACGCCGAGGCCCGAATGGCCGAGCCGCAGCGCCTGCATCAGCAGTTCCGCCGCCGGCGAAGCCCCGCGCAGGAACGAGAAATTCGTCGCGGCCGCGAGTTCGGCATAGGCCGGGGCACCCCTCATGCGAAAAGCCCGTGCAGGAACCAGCGCGGCGGCTGGCCGGAATGGCCGTAAAATCCCTGCCGGAACACCCAGAAACGCCGCCCCTCGGCATCCTCGATCCGGTAATAATCGCGGGCGAGCGTACCCGCCTCCACCCGCCACCATTCCGGCGCGATCCGTTCCGGCCCCTCGGCACGGGCGACTTCATGGAGCACCCGGCGCCACCGGAACCGCAGGGGCGGCCCGTCCGGGACTTCGGCCAGGGCCTCGATCGCCTGGGGCGGTTCGAACAGGCGGATCGGCCGGCGCGGCCCCTCCCCGGGCTCCGGCTCGGGCCAGAGCGAAGGCACGGCCCCCCGCTGCGCCGGGACAAACCGCGCCGCCCGCACCGGATCATGCGTATCCTCCGCCTCGGCGCGCAGCACCCGCGCGGCGCCGAACCGGGTGCTGAGCCGGTCGATCAGGTCCTCCAACGCCAGATCCTCAAGACGATGACCGTCGAAATCCGGCTGGACCTGCCCGAAAGCCTCGCTGGCCAGCACCGCCAGCCGGACGGAATCGAAGCCAAACCCGGGATCGATCGGATCGGCCAGCGACTCGATCCTCAGGGCGAGAAGCCGCTCGATCACCGCCGGATCACGGCAGGCATGCCCGGTCTCCACCACGAGGCGGCGCACCTGCCCGTCACTGCGGAACAGGCTGAGCTCGAACCGGCGGCCACCCTCGCCCCGCGCCTCGAGCATCTGCACGAGATCTCCGGCCAGCCGCTTGACGAGCGCAAGAACCGCGTCGAGAGCCAGAATCGGCTCCGGAAAATGCCGCTCGGCCATACATTCCGGCAGGCGCCGCAGCGGCGTGATCCGGGCATTGTCCTGTCCGAGCACCCGGCGCAGCTTCGTGACCAGCCCCGCCCCGAACCGGGCCGCCAGCACGCCGGGTGGGCAGGCCTCGAGCGCGGCGAGATCCTTCAGCCCGGCCCGGTTGAGCGCCAGCAGAACCTCCTCCCCGGCCTCGAGGGCCGCCACCGGCAGGGCCCGTGTTTCCGCCGCCACCGCGGAAAGGCAATCCCCGCCGCCGAACCGCGCCAGCGCCCGGGCTGCATCCGGCGTGGGCGCCAGCGCGAGGACGGGCGCATGGCCGCGCTGGCGGAACCGGTGCCGGATCCGGCGCATCAGCCCGGCTTCCCCGCCGAAGAGATGCGCGCATCCGGTGATGTCGAGCATCAGCCCGTGGGGCGGGTCGAGCGCCACCATCGGCGTGAACATTTCGCTCTCCGCGGCAAGGGCGGAGAGGGTCGCCGCATCACGGGCCGGATCGGCCGGATGGACAGGCAAACCGGGCAGGCGCGCCCGCGCATCGGCGAGGGTCATGCCCGGATGCAGGCCAAGGCCGAGGCTGCGTGCATCCACCGCAGCGAGCCGCATCGCACCGCGCTGCATCTCGACGAGCACCAGCGGCGGGCTATCCGGCCCGGCGGAAGCCGGAACCCGCCCGCTCGCCCGCAGCGTCTCGGTCGGCAGGAAGGGCAGGAACAGCGCGAGATAGCGATGCCCCGCCGGATTGCGGGTGGTTTTGGGCGGCAGGCCCGGCATGCCGGGATTCGAAGACGGCTCGGTCACGGTTCCACTCCACGCACCATTCACGGAGATCGAGCCCCTGGCGATGCTTCAGCAGCCGGAGGCGGAAACAGGGTGGCCCCGGTGCCCGGACCTCAAGCGCGCGGGAAAGGCCCGGCCGCACCTGCCAGCGTGTTGTCGCGGCGCTGGGCGTGGCCGGCGCAGCCGCGCGCATCATCAGGATCGGCAGGGCCGCCTCCTGCGCGGCCAAGGCCAGCCGCCGGCTGCTCGTCAGATCGAAGGCGCGATGATCGCCCCAGAATTCGAGCAGCACCGCCCCGAGAGCCGGGCAGCGCGCGGCCTCCACCCCGGCCTGCAGCAGGCTGGCCACATCGCGCACCCGGACCAAGACGAGCCGGGCAGGATCAAGCCCGAGCTCCGGCAGGCCCGCCGGATGCAACGCCCCGGTCTCCCGCTCGAGGAAATCCTGCCGCACCAGCACGATCGGCCGCGTTTCCGCCGCCCGGCAGGCCAGGGCGAGCATCAGCCCGCCCGCTGCAGCGGCATCCGCGCCCTCGACCGCGTGGAATTCATGCAGGGCCCCGCGGGCGAGGCCGCCCTGCAACGCCTCGTCCAGCGCCGGCAGGCCAAAGGAGATCCGCGCCGGAGAACGGGCCGGATCCGCCGGCATGACCCGGTCGGAGAGCAGCGCCCGGGCCAGCCGGACACGTCGGAATGCGAGATCCGCCGAGGGATCGGCCATCGAGGCAGACATGATTCTGTTCCTGTTATGTTCTAATATAAGAACAGGGAACAGGGCCGAGTCAAGCGCGCGGAATCCCTTGTCTGGTGAAGCAGACAGATCCTGTCCGGTCGGGAAACGGCTACGGGCCGGCAGCCGCTGCCGTTTCCCCGACCATGCCGAGCTTCTCGGCCACCATCCGCACGAGATCGCCGCGCACGGCCTCGATATGGTCGCGCAGGAAATCGCAGGCCTCGGCGAAGGCACCCTCCCGGCAGAGCGTGCGCAAATGGGCATGGTCGGATTCGGCACGGCGCATGGCGGGCAGGGTCGCCAGCTGCAGCCGGGTATAACGCTCGCTCACCTGCAGAAGCCCGGCCACGATCCCCTCGGTCCGCGGCAATTCGGCACGGGCATAGAGCGAGAGATGGAAGCGCGCATTGAGCACGCCGAACTGGCTCGTATCCCGCGCGGCGATCGCGGCCGAAAAGGCGGCATGCACCTCGTCCACCCGCTCGAAATCCTTCGCGGCCAAACGCGGACCGGATTGCGCGAGCAGCCGCGGCTCAAGCATCAGCCGGAGATCGAACACATCATTGATCTCCTCCAGCGACAGCCCGGAAACCACGGCCCCCTTGTGCGGGATGATCCGCACCAGCCCTTCGGCCTCCAGCTGGAACAGCGCCTCGCGCACGGGGATGCGGCTGACCCCGTATTGCTCGGCCAGGAAATCCTGCCGCAGCTGAGTGCCGGCCTCATGGGTGCCGTCGAGAATGGATTGCCGCAATTGCTCGACAATCGCCGAGGAGAGGGTGCGATGCTTGAGGGAGCTGGCCATGAACGCATTCTCGAAAAAGGAACTGCCCGGAAGCAGGCGCGTCCTTCCATGCCACCAATCGGCCCGGCGGAAAAGCGTGCAGCACGCCGATCCCCCCGGAGGCGGTGATCCGGCCTTGAATCCCGGTTCGGGTTTGCTAGGTTCCCCGCTGCTGTTTTCGTGCGGTCCTGCCTTCTTCCGGGAGTTCCTGAGATGATCCGTTCCTGGCTTCGCGCCTCGCTCGTCTGCGCCCTCGCTCTCGCCGCCCCGCTCGCGGTCCGGGCCCAGCAGGAACTGAAGATCTTCAACTGGTCCGATTATGTCGATCCGGCGGTGCTCGACGCCTTCACCAAGGAAACCGGGATCAAGGTCGTCTATGACACCTTCGACCAGATGGAGGCGGTGGAAACCAAGCTCATGGCGGGCAAGACCGGTTATGACCTCGTGGTCGTCACGGCATCCTTCCTGCCCCGGCATATCCCGCTGAAGCTCTATACCGAGCTGGACCGGTCGAAACTGCAGAACCTCCAGCATATGTGGCCGGAAATCACGAATCGCCTCGCCAAATACGACGCCGGCAACAAATATGCCGTGAATTACATGTGGGGCACCACCGCGATCGGCTACAACACGAAGAAGATCAAGGAACGCCTCGGCGCCGATGCGGTGATCGACAGCTGGTCGATTGTCTTCGACCCGGAAAAGCTGAAGAAGCTCGCCCCCTGCGGCGTCCATGTGCTCGACGCGACCGAGGAAATGTTCCCCGCGGCCCTGCGCTATCTCGGCCTCGACCCGGATTCGAAGAAGGAAGCCGACCTGCGCAAGGCGGCCGACCTGCTCGCCAAGATCAAGCCAAGCATCCGCAAGTTCCATTCCTCGGAATACATCAATGCCCTGGCGAATGGCGATATCTGCCTAGCCGTCGGCTATTCGGGCGACATCCTCCAGGCCCGCAAGCGTGCCAAGGAAGCGAAGAACGGCGTCGAGGTGGCCTATTCCATCCCGAAGGAAGGCGCGCTGATGTGGTTCGACAGCTTCGTCATCCCCCATGATGCCGGCAACAAGGACGCCGCCTACAAGTTCATCGACTTCGTGAACCGGCCGGAAATCGCCGCGAAGAACTCGAACTTCATCCAGTATGCGTCCGGAAATCTCGCTGCGCAGAAGCATCTCGATGCCGAGATCCTGACTGACCCGGGCATCTACCCGCCGGCCGCCGTCCTCTCGCGCCTCTACACCATCACGCCCTATGACGAGAAGACGCAGAAGGCCGTCAACCGGCTCTGGACCCGCGTGAAGACCGGCCGCTGAGCGGCGGCCATGGCGCGGAAATCGCTCGGGAACATCCGGCGCTCCTTCGCGCCCTGGGCAGATCCGGCGGCAATCCCGCAGGTGCGGTTCGAAAGCGTCACCAAGCGCTTCGGCGACATCACGGCGGTCAGTGACCTCACGCTCAGCCTCTACCCGGGCGAGTTCCACGCCCTGCTCGGCCCGTCCGGCTGCGGCAAGACCACGCTGATGCGCATGCTCGCCGGGTTCGAGACACCGGATTCCGGGCGGATCCTGCTGGACGGGCAGGATCTTGCCGGCATTCCGCCCCATCTCCGGCCGACGAACATGATGTTCCAGTCCTATGCGCTGTTCCCGCATATGAGCGTCTTCGACAATATCGCCTTCGGCCTCCGGCAGCAGGGCCTTGCCCGGGAGGCGGTTGCCGCGCGCGTCGCCGAGATGCTCACGCTCGTGAAGCTCGAGGGCTTTGCCGGCCGCCGGCCCGACCAGCTCTCCGGCGGACAGAAGCAGCGTGTTGCCCTCGCACGGGCGCTGGCGCGGCGGCCGAAGGTGCTGCTGCTCGACGAACCCCTCGGTGCGCTCGACAAGAAGCTGCGCGAGGAAACGCAATACGAGCTGATGGACCTGCAGGCCGAACTGGGCCTGACCTTCCTGATGGTCACCCATGATCAGGACGAGGCGATGGCCATGGCTGACCGGATTTCGGTCATGGAGCGCGGCCGCATCGCCCAGGTCGGGGCGCCGGAAGAGATCTACGAGATGCCGGCCAACCGCTACGTTGCCGAATTCGTCGGTGATATCAATATCTTCGAAGGTATGGTCATCAGCGTCGAGGGCGAGATCATCCGGATCGACAGCGCTGCCGGTCTGCTGGTCCTCGATGATCCTGCCCCTGGCCTCGCGACCGGCGAGAAGGCCAGCCTCGCCTTGCGCCCGGAGAAGATCGACATCCTGACAGCCGAGCCTGAAGGGCCCGGCAACAAGGCAGCCGGCGAGATCTGGGATATCGGCTATCTCGGTGATTTCACCATGGTCCAGGTCAAGCTGGATGGCGAGGCTGGCCAGCTGGTCAAGGTTGCCCTGCCCAATCGCAGCCGCAAGACCGAAACCCCGATCGCCTGGGATGACCGGGTCTGGCTCTCCTGGGATGTCGAGGCCGGCATCCTCCTGCGCGGCTAGGCCGATGGAGACCGGCACCAAAGCCCGCTTCAGCCCGGGGCGAGGCTGGCCGGCGCCGCGCTGGCTCGTGGTCGCGCTGCCCTATGCCTGGCTGCTGGCCTTCTTCCTGCTGCCCTTCCTGATTGTCCTGCGGATCGCCCTGTCGGACACGGCCCGCGCCCTGCCGCCCTATGCCCCGCACTGGACCGGCTGGGCCGAGGCCTGGAACTTCCTGCAGGCGCTCGACCTCGAAAGCTTCGCCACGCTGGTCGGCGACAGCCTTTATCTCGACGCCTATCTCTCCTCGCTGCGGATCGCGGCAACCGCCACGCTGATCGCGCTGCTGATCGCCTTCCCGCTGGCCTATGCCATGGCCTCCGCGCCGCGCCGCTGGCAGCCGGCCCTGCTGATCCTCGTCATCCTGCCCTTCTGGACCTCCTTCCTGATCCGGGTCTATGCGTGGATGGCGATCCTGCGGCCGGAAGGCGTACTCGACGCCCTGCTCCGGGGGCTCGGCCTGATCGACGAGCCGCTGGGGTTGATGAATACCGAGACGGCGGTTCTGATCGGCATGGTCTATTCCTACCTGCCCTTCATGGTCCTGCCGATCTATACGAGCCTCGAACGGCTCGACCGCAGCCTGCTCGAGGCTGCCGCCGATCTCGGCGCCACGCCGCTCCGGCGCTTCGTCTCGATCGTTATCCCGCTGGCCCGGCCGGGCATCTATGCCGGATGTTTCCTCGTCTTCGTCCCGGCGATCGGGGAATTCGTCATCCCCGACCTGCTCGGCGGCCCGGAAACGCTGATGATCGGCAAGGTCCTCTGGACCGAATTCTTCTCGAACCGCGACTGGCCCCTCGCCTCGGCCGTGGCGATCCTTCTCCTGCTGATCCTCGCCGTGCCGCTGCTGGCCTACCAGCGTTTCGCGCGGAAGGAGGCGGCATGAATCGCCTCCGCGCGCCGCATCTCCTCGCCCTCGTCTTCGGCATCGCCTTTCTCTACCTGCCGATCCTCGTGCTGGTGCTTTACTCCTTCAACGCCTCGCGGCTGGTGACCGTCTGGGGCGGGTTCTCGACCCGCTGGTATGCCGCCCTGCTGCAGAACCAGGCCCTGCTCGACGCGGCCTGGCTTTCGCTGAAAGTCGCGCTTGTCTCGGCCAGCCTCGCGACAATCCTCGGCCTGCTCTCTGCGCTCGCCCTTGGCCGGTTCGGGCGCTTTGCCGGCCGCACGCTCTTTGCCGGCATGATCGCGGCGCCCCTCGTCATGCCGGAGGTGATCACCGGCCTGGCGTTGCTGCTGCTCTTCGTCGGGCTGGATGCCGAGCGCGGTTTCTGGACCGTGACCATCGCCCATGTCACTCTCACCGCCTGTTTCGCCACCATCGTCATCCAGGCCCGGCTCGTCATGCTGGACCGCAGCCTTGAGGAAGCTGCGCAGGATCTCGGCGCGACGCCCCTCCGCGTGTTCTTCGCCATCACCCTGCCGATGATCGCGCCGGCCATTCTCGCAGGCTGGCTGCTGGCCTTCACGCTCTCGCTCGACGATCTCGTCCTCGCCTCCTTCACCTCGGGGCCGGGCTCCACAACACTGCCGATGCGGATCTATTCCTCCGTCCGGCTGGGCGTGACGCCGGAGATCAACGCCGCGTCGACGCTGCTCATCGCGCTGGTCGCCACCGTGGTGGTGCTTGCCTCGCTGCTGATCAAGCGCGATGCTCTGGCCCGCACTTGACCCCTCGCCCGTGAGCGCCGCCGGATGCCGCTTCTGACCCCTCTCGTCTTCTGGCTGCTTGCGTCCCTGACGCTGAAACATTTCCTGGCCGATTTCGTCTTCCAGAACCGCTGGATGGCCTCGGGCAAGGAAGCGCCGGCGGGCTGGGTCCTGCCTCTGGTCTGCCATGCCGGCATCCATGGTATCGGCACCAGCCTCGTCGCCCTCGCCTTCGTTCCGGAGGGCTGGTGGCTGGGCCTGGCGGATTTCATCATCCACGCCGCGATTGACCGGGCGAAGGCGCTGGTCGGCCGGCACTTCCGCCTCGAGCCCGAGGCGCCGGCCTATTGGTGGCTCTTCGGCTTCGACCAGTTTCTCCACCAGGTGACGAATCTGCTGCTCGGCGCCACCATGATCTGGCTTCTGGTCAACTGAGCGCCGTCAGGGCCGCGTCTCGCCGGCGCGCCGGCGGCCGAGCTGCCTCTCGCCGATGACAAGCTGGATCAGGCCGATCGCCGCGATCATCAGCACGATCAGCACCGAGGAATAGGCAATGGCGATCCCGTAATCCCCGTTGATCGCCCGGTTGATGATGAAGACCGTGGCCATCTCGTATTGCGCCGAGGTGAGAAAGATCACGGCGGAAACCGTGGTCATTGCCCGCACGAAGGAATAGACCAGAGCCGTGACGATGGCCGGCTTGAGCAGTGGCAGAACGACCCGGAACAGCGTCTGCACCGTGCTGGCCCGGAGCGTCGCAGAGGCCTCGTCCAGCGAACGGTCCAGCTGGCTCATCGCCGCCATGCCGGATCGCACGCCGACCGGCAGGTTCCGGAAGATGAAACAGAGGACGAGGATGATCGCCGTGCCGGTAATCTCCACCGGCGGCAGGTTGAAGGTCAGGATATAGGCCACGCCGATCACCGTTCCCGGCACGCAGAAGGTGAGCATCAGCGCGAATTCGAGCAGGGTCCGGCCCCGGAAACTCTGCCGCGAGAGCAGCCAGGCGGCAAGCAGGCCGAGCCCGGCCGTCAGCGGCGCGGCGACCAGCGCCAGCTGGAGGGTGGTGACGAGCGAGCTCCACGCCCCGCCGGAGAAGAGCAGGCCGTTCGGCGTCTGCTCGATCGCAAAGGCCCGGCCAAAATGCGAGAGCGTCGGCGTCCAGTCCCTGCCCCAGACCTTCACGAAGCCCCCTGCAAGCGCAAGGCAATAGACGATGACGGTCAGAAGCGCCCAGGGCAGCGCGATGGCGAAGGCCAGCCGGCGGATGGCAGCCGGCAGCGCGGCCGGAAGCCCGGCATCCCCCTTCCCTGTCATCGAGACATAGGAAGCCCGCCCGATGACGCGCCTCTGGGCGAGGAAGGCAACCAGCGCGAAGACCAGCAGGATCATCGCCAGCATCCCGGCCCGACCGAAATCGGCCTGCGCGCCGACAACGGCAAAGAAGATCTCGGTCGAGAGCACGCCGAAAGATCCGCCGAGCAGGATCGGATTGCCGAAATCGGCCAGGCTCTCGACAAACACCACCAGCCAGGCATTGGCGAGGCCCGGCCGCATCAGCGGCAGCGTCACCGAGCTGAAGGTCCGCATCGGCGAAGCCCGCAGCGTCTGCGAGGCTTCCTCGAGCGTCGGGGAGAGCCCCTGCACCACGCCGATCAGGACGAGGAAAGCCGTGGGCGTGAACGAGAAGACCTGTGCCAGCCAGACCCCGTTCATGCCGTAGATCCATCGTCCGAGATCGAGGCCGCTGACCGCCGCGACAATCTGGTTGACCAGCCCGGCCCGGCCGAAGATCAGGATCAGCCCGAGACCGATCACAAAGGGTGGCGTGATGATCGGCAGGATCGTCAGCAGCCTTAATCCCTTGCCGAAGCGGAAACCGGTCCGTGTGACGACCAGCGCGAAGCAGAGACCCAGCACGGTGCAGGCGGTCGCCGTGCTGATCCCCAAAGCCAGCGTGTTCCACGCGACACCGCAGCTCCCCCCCGGACCGAGGCAGGCGAGGCTCCAGATCTTGGGGCTGAAGACACGCTCGGCCAGAGCCTGGCTGGCACTCAGCCCCGCAGGAAGCGTGAAGGTCTGCGCGAAAATGGTCAGCACCGGCCAGACCGTGAAGAGCAGGATGCAGGCGGCGAGGCCCAGAACCGCCCCCGCCACGAAACGGTCGCCCCCGAAAGCCCCCCGCAGCGCGAGCCCCTGTGCGAGAAGGGCCCCGAAAGCGAGACTGGTGATGGTCCCGCCCCATCCCATGCCGAATTGCCGCGCCTCGAGCGGCCCGAGCCAATCCGCAAGGGTGGGGTAGGTCCAGCCGCGGATGCCGATGAACCAGCCCTGCAGGATGATTGCCGCAAGCCCGACCAGCCCTGCGCCCACGAGCCATGCCCCGCGCCGGCGACGTTCACCCCCGGGGAAAAGCCCCGGCAGGGCCAGCAAAGCCGACGCGAGGACCGGCAGGAACCAGAAGCGGCCATGGCGGGCCGCCTGCGCCAGCGCGCTGGCGGAATCGGCATCAGGCTCGAACAGGGCGTCGGGCCGGAACAGGCCCGATCCATCCTGCAGCATGTGCCAGGGCCAGGCGACAAGGCCGGCCACCAGCAGCAGCCACCAGCCCGCAAGGATGCGCTCTCCCCGGCGCATCACGCGGCGGATTTACTGGCCGACCGGGCGCGACCCGATCTCGCGGTCCCAGCGGGCAAGGATCTCGCGGCGCTTGGCGGCAGCCCCGAAAGTCTTGAAATCATAGTCGATCAGCTTGAGCTTCGTCGTATCGGGGATCCGGTCATCCGGCTTGGCGCCCTTGTGCGCGGGAATGTGGAACTGCCCGATCGCGGCCGAAATATCCTGCGCCGCCGCCGTGAGATACCAGTCGTAGAAGCGTTTCGCGGCCGCCTCGTTGCGGCTGCCCTTGACGAGCGACATCCCCGCCACCTCATAGCTCGTGCCCTCCGCGGGGAATACGATATCGATCGGGAAGCCGCGCGCCTTGTCGGTGGGAATATCGAAATTGAACCCGATCGACACGCCGCTTTCGCCCTGCGCCACGGCCTTCTGGGGTGCAGATCCTGACCGCGTGTAGGAATTGACGTTCGGATGCATCCTGCCGAGGAAGGCAAAGGCCTGGTCCTCACCCATCAGTTGCACCAGCCCGGCAATGATCGTGTAGGCTGTCGATGACGAATTCGGATTGGGCATCTGGATCTCGCCCTTGAGCTTCGGATCCGGCAGGTCATTCCAGCTTTTCGGCGGCGTGAAGCCCTTCTTCGTCGCCACGGCGCTGTTATGCACCAGCCCGATGATCCCCGAAGAAACCCCCACCGCAAAGCCATTGGCCTGCTCATGGGCCCGCACCGCCCAGGGATGCAGGTCCTTCATGTTCGGCGATGCATATTTGGCGAGCAGGCCCTCCTCGGCCGCTGCCATATGCGCCTCGACCGAACCCCCGAACCAGATATCGGTGCGCGGATTCTGCGCTTCCGCCCGGATCTGCGCGAGGATCTCGCCACCCGACTTCCGCGCCATGTTGACCTTGATCCCGGTATCGCGCTGGAACGCCGCGACGATGGCCTCGCACCATTCCGCCACTGGCGCGCAGAGAATGTTGACCTGCTGCGCCGCCGCCGGCGCCTGCCCGGCCAGCACGAGCAAGGCCGCGCCTGCCAGCGCCCCGATGATCTTCCTGGCGAAAAAGTTCTTCCCGATGCCCGGCTCACCCATGAAATGGCTCGCGGTCGCGTCTCCGGCCCTGCTCATCCTAGCTCTCTCCTCTCGAACCCGGATCCCCGGCCTGATCGACCCCTTCCGGCACCCGTCCGCCATGCGGTGCGTCACCTGAAGAACCGGCATCCTGTCACCGGCCAAATTCCCGCTTTGACCCCTGCACGGCCAGCGTGCGGAATCGGGCCTTATCGCGTCAAGGCCTTTATCTTGCTGGCAAACCGGAATCCTGCAATTTACCCCCCCGGTCAGACCGATGGGCAGCCACCGCCCTGCACCGCAAACCGGCCGCATGGAGCCACGTGCCGGAACACCGCGAGGAACAGGCATGACCTGCGGCTTCAGGCGCGCAAAGCCGGACGCCGGAGGGAGGTTTTGCTCCGGAATCCGGGGGTTCGTGGACAAGACACCGACCATGGAACCAAATCACAGTCCGTTCGCTCTTCCTTCACTTAGGTATTGAAATGAGAATGTCATGGATTACCGTCATGAATTTTAGAACAACGCCTACGAAACAGAGTATCTCACCAATTACCGAATTGAAAACCTGAGCTTCAGCAGCCTCGATGTCATGGGTTTCCTGGTTGCGAGCTTCATGACTCTCGCCCCGCTCGCGATGGCAGCGATCTACACGCCGCTGTTCCAGGTCTAACCCGGCAGTCCAACCGGGGTCGGACATTGCAGCCCTGGACGGAACTCCCGCGCCCGCTGCTCCGGATTCCGGAGCCATCGGAAACCCGGATCGGCGGGTACGGTGAACAAAAAATTTTAGAGCCGCCGGGAACCTTTGCCGGTTCCCGCCGTTACCTGATCAGATTTCGAGACAAGATTTTCCCCTCCCCCCAGCCTCGGCCGCTCACGCGGCCGAGGCAATCTTGTTTTCAGCCACCGGCGGTCCGCGCGCATCGAGGGACAGGCGTCCCGATCCATGCATCACGCGGAGTGCCGATCGTTCCGCCCGACAAGGCGCGCTATCGATGCGTTGAACTGGGCGCCGATGATCAGGGACAGGGCCGAGAGCCAGAGCCAGGTCAGGAAAATCACGATTGCAGCGAGTGACCCATAGGCGGCGGTGTAGCTCGCAATCTTGCTGACATAGGCGCTGAATCCGAATGACATCAGGCTGCCGAGACCGACGGCGACCATCGCGCCGGGGACGAGCCATTCGCTTTCGGCGGGCCGTTGCGACAGCCCGACAGTGTAAATGACGATCACCAGGCCGAAGGCAAGGATCGCCATCAGGGGCCAACGAAGCATGGCCAGCGTGGCCCAGTTCGCGTCGACCAGGGGTTCGAACAGGGACAGCGTCGGCAGAAGCGCGACGCTGACCATCAGCAGCATGAAGACGATCACTATCGAAACCGTTGTCGCCATCGATATCGTGTTCAGCTTGAGGAAAGACCGCGTTTCGCGCTGCCCGTACAGCCGGTTGAGACTGTCAAACAAGGCTTTGGTTGCCGAATTGGCGGTCCACGCGGCGATCAGGAAACTGAGCACCAGATTGAGGGACAGCTGGCCGCGGGGAATCGAGGCGATGCGCCGCGCCTGTTCCGTGACCACGCCTGCGGCAGCATCCGGGAGAGCGGCAAGGAACGGCCCGAGCTGCTCGACAACGTTCAGTGGATCGGAGAACAGACCATAGATCGTCACGAGGACGGAAATCGACGGCACGAGCGAGAGGAGCGCGTAGAACGCAATCGCCGCGGCCTTTGACAGGTGGTCGCCCGCGAGAAGCGCCTGGAGCGTATCCGCCAGCACCGCGCGCCAACCCCGCCAGGGAATTGTTCCGACCGAGGCCACACGGGCACCCAGCCGGTTCCAGCGCGGGGCCGCGCGCAGGGTGCCAACCACGCGGCGGAGGGCCATACCGAGTCCGAATGCGAGGACCAGCCGGGTCGTTGCCTTGCCGATCACGCGTCGCATCGGTCCCTCCGGAAAAGACGATCCGCGCGCCACGGCCGAGGCGGGATGGTCACCAGGCTGTGTTGGAGCATGTCGGTTCACCTCTTCCTGAAGGCCGCAGGAGGAACCATTGGGCTCTTGTCGCGTTCGACAATTGCAGACCGGCTCCAGCCTGGAAATCGATTGTGCCCGATCCGAACAATATTCATGCCACACAGCCTTCGCTGACCCTCGAGGTGGAGGAAACGCCCAAGGCAGCGTTTCGTTTCCGTCGGTTTTTCTCGCTGGTGAGCGGTTTCTGGCGTGGCCCCTCGGCGCGCCTTGCCTGGTTGATGACCATGGGCATTTCCGCGGGGGTTTTCTTCAATATCGGGCTTCAGTATGCCATCAACCGCTGGAACAAGACGTTCTTCGACGCCATCAGCGAACGCAATGCCGATGCAATCTCGACCGCGATGGTGGTGTTCCTTCTTCTGGCCGCGTCCGCGATCCTTGCCATGGCGATCCAGGTTTTCCTGCGGATGACCATGCAGGCGCACTGGCGACGATGGCTGACAGGTCATCTCGCGACAGAATGGCTTGAGGACCGGCAATTCTACAAGATGGGTATCGCAGCGCCCGAGATCGATGCGCCCGAATTCCGGATGACGGATGACGTGCGTTCCGCCATCGATCCGCTGGTCGATTTTGCGATCGGGCTGTCCAACGCGGTCCTCATGGCGATGGTCTTTGCCGTGGTGCTTGCGCAGGTGGGTGGCAGCCACAGCGTGCTCGGGGTGACCGTTCCGGGCTATTTCCTTGTCGTCGCCGCGCTGTACAGCCTCGCGACCTCGCTCCTGAGCCTCTGGATGGGCCGCCCGCTCGTCGAGAGCACAGAACGGAGGAATGCGGCAGAAGCGCAATCGCGCTTCGACCTCGTCCGGATCCGCGAGAACGCCGAAAGCGTGGCATTGATCGATGGAGCAGCCGAGGAGCGCAGCAAGACACTTCAGAACCTTGATGCCGTCGTCCAGCGCTGGCGTGCGGTCATCCGGCAGCAGACCGTCCTGACATTGGTGACCCATGCCAATACCCTGCTTTCTCCCGTGCTGCCGCTGCTGATCGGCGCACCGAAATATCTGAGCGGCGAACTCTCGCTCGGCCAGCTGATGCAGATCGCGGCAGCTTTCCTGCAGGTCCAGCTGGCCTTCAACTGGCTCATCGACAACATCTTCCGGCTGGCGGAGTGGCGGGCCTCGGCCCAGCGGGTGACCGAACTTTCAGCAACGCTCGACGCCTTTCGACAGCCTGAACTGGTTCGTGATGAGATCGCGGTGAGCGAAGGACCCGATGCGCGCCTCGCGCTCGTCGACCTTTCCGTCGCCCGGCATGATGGACGGATTGTCATCCGGAATGCCGAAATGATTATAGAGCCCGGCGACAAGATCCTCATCAAGGGAGCTTCGGGAACCGGAAAATCGACGCTGATCCGGGCGGTTGCCGGTCTATGGCCATGGGGACGGGGCTCCATCATCATGCCGCGGCAAGCGCGAATCATGTTTGTGCCACAACGGCCCTATATTCCCAACGGAACGCTTCGTGCGGCCCTGGCCTATCCGGAGAGCGAATCGAGCCATGCGGACGAGGGGATGCGGGCGGCGCTGGAGCAGACCGGCCTCCGCCACCTGTCCGGAGCACTCGATCAATCGGAAGCGTGGGACAAACGCCTGTCCGGCGGGGAACAGCAGCGACTGGCCTTTGCAAGGCTGCTTCTGCATCGTCCGGAAGTGGTTGTCCTCGATGAGGCAACGTCCGCCCTGGACGAGGACAGCCAGGAGCGACTGATGGGGCTGTTCCTGACCGAACTGGCCTACGTGACGCTGGTCAGCGTCGGGCATCGGCCCGGGCTCGAAGCCTTTCACACGAGGGTAATCGAACTGACGCGCCGGACACAGGGCGCCCAGATGACAGAAGATGGAAAGACCGGCCGGGGCGTGCTTGCCCGTCTCCGGCGGCTGGCATCCGCCGGTGATCCGGCGCCGACGGCGCCGCGGTAATCGGGCGGCCCGTTCTCCGCTCTAGGCCGCATCGTTGCGGCAACAAGGCATATCGGGAAAACGAGACCATGATCATCGAGATCCGGCACAAGACAACCTATCGCTTCCTCAGCCCGGTCCAGCTTGGCGAACACCGCCTTCGGATCCGCCCGCGGGACAGCTTCGATCTCCGCATTCTCGATTCAGGCCTTCTGGTAGAGCCGGTCGCGGCGACCAGCTGGTTGCATGACCCGTATGGCAATCCCGTCTGCAAGCTGGATTTTGGCTCCGAGGCGGTCTCCAGCCTGACCATTGAAAGCACGCTCCTGATCGAGCGATGGCAATCCCGCCGCGCCACGCCCGGCCTTGCGCCGTGGAAGCCGGGCTGTTCGGTTGCCTATTCGGACGATGAGCGCGTGGCTCTCGCTTCCTTCATGCAGCCCGATGCGGATGCCGTCGATCCAGCTCCGGGCGATTTTGCCCTTGACGCCGTGCTGCATTCCAACCCGCTGACCCAACACCCCCTGACGGCAGTGTCCGATCGCATTCACGAGACGATCCGCTACCAGATGAGGATGGAGGAAGGCACGCAAGCGCCCCGCCGGACAATGGAGCTTGCCAGCGGCGCCTGCCGCGACATGGCGTGGCTGTTCATCGCAGCTGCCCGGCAGCTGGGCTATGCAGCACGCTTCGTGACCGGGTATCTTCATGCACCGGATCCGGGACATCCTGCCGATCTAGGCCCGGACCAACATACCCATGCCTGGGCCGAGGCCTATCTTCCAGGCGACGGGTGGGTCGAGTTCGATCCGACCAACCGGCTGGTCGGCGATTGCAGCCTCGTGCGGGTCGCGGTGACGCGGACGCCGGACGAGGCCGTGCCGGTCAGCGGGACATTCTTCGGCCTGCCGCAGAGGGTCTCTCCCGTCGTCAAGCTAGCCGTCGAGGCGCGGCAGGGAATGGCCGCCCCGCCGATTGCGGCCTGATCGCCGGACAGTCGGGGCGACCGGCTTGGCTGAGGGCATTGACGCTCAGGGCTGCCGTTCCGAGGACCAGGGAAAATTGAGGAAGCGCTTCCGGTTCGCATGGCAGATGTTGCCATACATGCGCAGGTAGCTCTGCCTCCGGGCGCGGTCGGCATAAACCGCGGCGGGGTCTGTTTCGTCCCGCTCGAACTGGGGCAGCGTCTCTGCCGTGATCAGCCGCGGCAGGATATCCATCGCCTGGGGGATGCTCCGCCCCTCCAGCCAATCTGCGGCCTGCTGCGCCATTGCATAGGCAAAAATCGGCGCTGAGAGGCTCACGGTGGCCTTGTACTCGCCTCGCTTGCGGAGTTCGGCAATGGCCTCGGGCTCTCCGTCAATGCCGCCAAAGAACTGGTCGCTGCGTCGGAAGCGAAGGCGATCGAACTGCTCGAACGGGGCCGGCTGGCTGTGGCGATTATCGATTCCCGGTTTGCCGATCAGGGCCTATCCTGCGTGGCGACCCGATATTTTGAGGCCGGCATCCCGGTGGTGCTGCTCAATGCCGATCCTGTTTTTTCGGCGCCCGCCCTGCTCGGGCGCGTTCGGATGCTCGCGAAGCCGCATTCCCGACAGAACCTGATCGGATGTCTGGCCACCCTGCGCCCGCGGCGATCTCCCACCCTGGCATGCGTGCAAGATGCGCCTGGCGGAGCCATTTTTCCTCGATTGATCAGTTCTGCGTCGGATTTGGGAACGAAAAACGCATCTCTGCGTTTCCATTCAATGGATTATTGAATAAAAGAAAGTTTTTGACCCAGAAAATTTTTAATTTTGAGAGGAAATTGTCTTCCTCAATCGAAAATCAAAGGAGAATACCATGAAAACGCTTAAGGATGCCTTTGAGCATCTATTGAACGATGTATATTACGCTGAAAACGCGCTGGTGAAAGCGCTCCCGGAAATGGCTGAAGCTGCCGGCAGCGCTGCATTGAAGTCGGCTTTCCGCGACCATCTTGCGGAAACCAAAAAGCAGATCAAAATCCTCAAGGACGTGTTCGCAGCCTGCGGTTTCGAGGTCAAAGGCGAGAAATGCGACGCGATCGAAGGGCTGATCAAGGAAGGTGGCACGATCCTTGCCGAAGGCTCAGGGATCGCTCTCGATGCTTCCCTGCTGGCCCTTGCCCAAGCGGTCGAGCATTACGAGATCGCGCGCTACGGGACTCTCCGAGAATGGGCCAAGGCGCTGGATCTCAATGAGCCTGCAGCGATGATCAGCGAGATTCTCGACATGGAGAAGGCTTGCAACAGCAAGCTGACCGGCATTGCCGTGGCGGAGATCAACAAACCATCACGCGCGAAGGCTGCGTAACAACCTGCTTTCAACACCAAGCAAACGGGCGGGGCGCTGTGGTTCAGCGCACCCGCCTTTTGCTTGCCGGGATGCAGGCTTCGGGAATGGCCATGCGTGTCCCGAGCGCATCTTCGTGATCCGGCTCTCTGGCGAGCGACGGAGAATGAGGGCTTCAGACTGCCTTCCGGCCTTTGGCAATGCGGTGGCCAACAACAATCGTTCCTGTCGCCCAGGCCAAGCCAAAGCACCAGCCGGCGAGGACATCGGTGAGCCAGTGCACGCCGAGCATGACCCGGCTTGCCCCGATGGCCAGCGTAAGAAACAGGGCCAGTCCGAGGATGACGGTTTTCTCTCTCCTGCGACGGGCGGCCATGGCCAGAAATCCACCGATGCTGACAAAGACGCACATCGACAGGAAGGCATGTCCGCTCGGGAAGCTTGCAGTGAAGGTGGCGATTCCGGGTTCGGCGAAATCTGGCCGTGACCGGCCGAGCCAATGCTTCAGCCCCGTGCTGACCCCGGCCGCCGAAAGGCTGCTGACAAGGATGATCGCCGCGAGGCTGCGCAGGCCGGCAACCAGGAGAAAAAGCGAGGCCGCGAACACGGCAAATCCCAGCACGGCAAAGCTGCCCAGGGCCGTGAAATCCCGCAGGGCCTCCCTTAATCGCGGATCCTCGAGACCGATATTCCCCTCGCTGAAGAGCCGTGCGACGACCCGGTCGACCGGGTCGGTGATCCCGGCCACGACCGCGAAAGCGATCGCAAGGCCAAGGGTCAGCGCTATGACCATCAGCGGGGCGAACCGGTCAGGACCAATGCCGGGTTCGTTGCGCTTCGGGCCGGTCATGCCGGTTTATCCGGGGGTGCGCCGAAAATCTCCACGAACTCATCCGTACAACGAACATCGATCATGCCACGGAACCTCAGCAGCTCGCCATCGACCGCGACCCGTGTCCGCCTCCGCCCTTTCCGTTCCAATCGCAACGAACGGCATCGTACCGTCCTAAGTGCGGCATGGCTGCGCCAGCGGCCGCGCAGGATCGCCAGAGCGAGCGCAAGCCGATCCTGGATGCGCGGCGCCGTGACGATATGCACCTCCAGCAGTTCCTGATCGAGTTCCGGTCTGCGCAATGTCTCGTCGTCGAACGCGTTGTTGGTGACGAGAATGGCATCGGCATGGAAATGCCGCTCCGCATTGTCCACCTCCATCATGATCGGCAAGGTCCGGGCCAGCATGAGGGTGCGCGTGGCAGCCCAGAAAAAGCTCAGGATACGGCTGAAAGGAAGGCGGCGGCGCGCCTCTTCCCGCTCGAACGCCATGCGCCCGAGAATGCCTAGGCCCATGTTCGAATGGAACAGGACCGAGCCGGCACGGGCGAGATTGACCCGCCGCACATGCGTTCCGATTGCGAGAGCCACATCGTGGTCGACGTCACCGGTGAAGCCGAGATCCTTGCCGAGGAGATTGACCGTTCCGAGCGGCAAAAGCCCGATCGGCCTTTCTGCTTTCGACAGGATGGGAAGAAGGCGCATCAGCGTGCCGTCGCCTCCGGCAATCACCACGCGCTGGTCGGGCGAGGCAATCGACTCCGCGACGGCGGCGGCGACATGCTCTCCCTCCACGAGGCAGACTTCGACGCTGGCGCCCGCTGCTTCGAACGCGCGCGTGACCTCCGCGGCAAACGCGGCGGCACCCTTCGCGAGGACGGTGCCGGAGCGCGCATTAGCCACAACCTTCACACACAGGCGGGACGGCGCTGCGGCTGTGTCGGGATCAGGGACAGTCAGGTGCTCTGTGGGGCTCATCATGGCGACAACGCAAGAGATGGGGTTCGGTTCCTGAATTGCCAACCTGGTCAAGCGCGCGCCGCCGGTCGAGCCGGCAACGCGCATCCCAACTTTCCCGCCTGCGCGCTTGCCCCTTGGATGACGCCAGGGCCCTGGGGCTGGGTTAGGCTGTGGCCGGGACGGTAGCCTGCCGGGCGCGCCACGCCTGCGGTGTGATGGCGGCAGGGAGGGCAACGACCTCTTCCGTGAACATCTCGAAACGGGCAAGCCAATGATGGCCGAAGCTGGAGATCATCGGCACATCGGCGGCATCCAGACCGCGCGCGATCACGATGCGGCCAATGCGGGGGCGATTGTGGCGCGCATCGAAGGTCCACCATTGGCCGGAGAGATAGACCTCGAACCAGGCCGAGAAATCCATCGGTGCCGGATCAGCCGGAACACCGATATCGCCGAGATAGCCGTTACAGTAGCGCGCGGGGATGTTCAGCGCGCGACAGAGTGCGACCGCGAGGTGTGTGAAATCCCGGCACACGCCCACCCGCTCGTCAAACACATTGAGTGCGGTGCGGGTGTTGCGCGCTTCTTGGTAATCGAACCGAATGTGGTGATGCACGAAGTCGGTGATGGCCTCCACACGGTCCCAGCCGTTGGGAATGCTGCCGAAACGCTCCCAGGCGAAGGGCATCAGAAGATCGGTCTCGCAATAGCGCGAGCCATTGATAAACGGCAGAACCGCGGGCGGGAGCTGTTCGGGCGGATGCTGGGAAGCGCCCGGGCAGCGCGCGTCCTCACGTCCGCAACGACGGATCTCGCCTTGCGCCTCCAGGCGAAGGCGAGAGGCCGGAGACACAAGACGACGGCAGACATTGCCAAAACCGTCAGCGTAGGGTGCCTCGATGGCAACCGGAGCACCGGAGAAGACGTCGCTGGCCAGCATCCGGTCGACGGACGTGATGTCGGGGCGGAATTCGGGGTGAACGTCAAGCCGAACGATCAGCGGGGTCTGCTGGGGGCAGTCAATCTCGATCGCATAGCCATAACGGATCAGCATGATCTTTTCCGGTCAATTCGGGGGTGGGGATCTGCCAGGGCAGTTGGCCCATAAACGCGCCGGAGCGCCGGTGGTTCCAGACCATCACCGGAATGCAACCCGAGCCGTCGAGACTGCCTGCCTTTCCTGAGAACCGGCATTGCGTACGGAGACCTGGTACTTCCGGACAGGTTGCCCGATGGCGCTCGTCAATCGCCGCGCCTTCGCTTGGATGGATCACGGGGCCCAGGGGCATGTACGCGACATCCCGGCACGGACTTCAAGCCCCACCAAGGACTCGATAGCCCTCGCGACGTCAGGTCTCGCCAGGCAAAAAGGCGATGCCGGCGCGGCACTCCGACAACGGGCCGGAGCCCTGCTGCAAGCCGGTCCAGATGGGACGAAGCCGTGGATGCCGGCGACACCGGCCTCGGTTGCGCATGCTCAAGCGGTCAGGGCACGGCCCGCCATCAGCACGGCAGGGATACTGGCGCGTACAGGGCCACCGATCAGCGCGCCGCGCCGGGAAAATCGGCGCCATCTCCCATAAGCACTCGCTCACCCCAAGTTGATCCCCAGGGCTTCGGCACGGGCCGAAACATCGAAGAGCCCCCGGTGTCCAGGGCTGTCTCCGTCAAACCAGGGAACCCCCAATGTTTACCTGCCCTGTCCGTTATGAGCGTCAACCGTTCAGCCAGGACGCCTTCGCGACCTATGCTCACGTGTCGGGGCAAACGGTACCCTCAGACGGTGCTGATCTCGTCGGCTGTTTCGGTCGCAAGAGGAGAGAAGTGGTGCGCAAGAGGGAACCGCGAAAATGATCTATGTTGTTGTTTTATATCGATAAAAATCACTATGGTTTTTAGAACGGCCAACAAAAAGGCCAACAAAATACTTGCCTAGTTACAATGTCGAAACACAAGACATTGAGACAGGCAATTCCAAAGTAGGAATGTACATACCGTTTTATCTACATCGGGAAAGAATCTTGCTGAGCTTACGATCGACATCGAGAAGTCCGGTAAGAATCCGCTGAACTTGCGCGATTTCGTCCAGTGGATTTACGCCGGCACGAACATGCTGGCCTAAGCCTGCATGCGCTGCCGCACCTCTCTTTCTCCCGAAATCATTCAACTCGATCAATAACAGACTATCGATGTCTGTAGCGCTAAATCCAATCGGGAGCAGCATGGAAAGGACATTTTCCTCTTTTACCCCATGGTTTTGGTTTCTAACGCGATTTACATAAGTGCTGACTGCTTTAAAAAAGTTGCTGTCAGGAAAGATTACAGCGTTCCAATCATTTTGGCTCTTTCCCGGAGGTGGAGATAGAGATTCTGGAACTTTTGAGAGCGTGATTTGGCTGTAATTCAGAAGACAGATTGTTGTTTCTGATACAAACCTTCTATTTTTGAAGGCCTTATCCGTAGACATAACAATCTCTATTACTCTATCCTCAAGGAATTGTTCAATCTCTGCATGGGCTAGCACTCTATAAGCGAGTGCGCGAATGCTTAATTGTGGTGTCAAGGTAAACGCGCTTCCTGCCCTTATCCGAAACGCAAGCGCACCTTGTAGGCGCCTAAGCTCTGACTTCATTTGCTGATAGCGTTTGGAGGGCATGGCAACTTAGGTCAAGAACCGTAACTGGCGATCCTGATTTTCTGCAAGCTGAGGTATCCTGACCTCTTCACCAATCGCCTCGGCCAGCATTTGTCCCCAAATCCGGAAACGAATTGCGGTGTGGGGAATACCCGCAGTGTCGCTCTCTATCGCAGCCTTGAATGCCTCAACGTCCAAAAGCGCTTCGTATGCCTTCCTCACGGCATCCGGCGCATTCAACATCGCCGCAGAAACATTCCGATCCATTGCATAATATATTAAAGTATCAAATATTGATCTATTGAATAATTTTGAATTTCTTTTACGAGCGATAGATTTTTCACCAAATATCGACCCAAGGGCAGCAACGCCTTCAAAAAATCTATTTATGTTATCATAAATGACTTTATCATACATTTCCCAATTTTTATTGAAAAATATACAGCAGTCATCTAAGAATTCTTTCATACGGCCCGCAAAATCATTTAATTTTAATTTAAATGACAATGCTCTAACCAATAATTCAACATCACGCATTCGAGCATCCGGCATGTCATTTGATAATATTCGCCAGATACTTTCAGAGCTCATTGTTACATCGTCAACAAAATCAGTAAATGGCCCAGGCGCTAGAGCTTGTCGCAGCTCCTGCGCCGAAAGTTTTAGGCTGCCGGTATTCAATCGCTGAAAAACGACGTGCAAGAACGAGAGCGAAGGCCAATTCCGGATTACAATCGTACGAATTGTATGGGTTAGAAACGCATCAAAATCGGACCGTAGGCCAACTTCATTCTCGAGGTCAGCGAATCTTTTGCCCGCAAGATCATCTCTTACATCTAGGCCAACTAGCCTAAAGCGGTTCATTTCACCATCGGCATAGCCAGAAAACTGCATCAATGACAATAGTCGCTGCTTTCCATCAAGGATAATGTAGCGGCCTCTCTGCTCTGGCAACTCCGCGAGCACGACTTGTGGCACAGGCAAGCCTAAAATTATCGACTCTACAAATCGGCTCTTCGCGGGACGACTCCAAGCATCTCGACGTTGAAAACGTGGGCTTAGGTCGATGTTTCCACGTTGGAGTTGCGCTAGCACCGTTTCGACTGTCCAATCCGTTCCCCACAGAACGGCTTGGCTAAATGAAGCGACGCGGAGATCTGACCCGACCGCCTCATCCTCGGAACTAAACTCAACGTCATTTTCTGACATGCAACGAACCTGCTTTCCAACAAGGCGACCGACCCTGTTTGACGCCATAATTCTATCGCAGCTCAGATCGAACGCAATGCCATGAGGCTATCGTTGGCTTGCTTAACCGGCTGCCAAAGGCTTTGTGCATCACGCATGCAGCTACCCCCTCACCCCTGCGGATTAAGAAAACTCCCTTCGTCTGGCCGACCGCTGCCGTCCCCCAAATTTACGCGCTAGAGAAAGTCGAAAAAATCACGCCACCTGCTTCAGCGCATAGCCGGCGCCATCACGTTCGGCCTGTGCCATACGGTGGGCGGCCTCCAGGACGGCAGCAACGTAGCGTTCCACCTTTCGACCTTGCCGAAATTGCATTGCCACATCGGCAGCAGTGAGTGGCCTTTCGGAGCGGCGCAATACCGCCATGACAGCGAAAGTGCGCTCGATATCGTTCTCGGGAAGCAGCGGCTTGGGCCCAAGCGGGATGATATCTGCCGAGCCTTCCGTTCCGCCTACGAGCTCCGCCTCGAGCTGCGCCTTTTCCTTGGCGGAACCAAAGCGCGGAATCTGATATTCGGGTCTGAGCCATTTCACCACGCCACGGGCTTCCTCCTTCGCGCGTTGCGCGTTGAGAGCCACGAGGCGCGCAAGGATTTCATCTTCTGCCAAATCGGCAGGCCAGCCATAGGCATCGGCCACGGCGATATCGAGATTGTCGTGCAGCTCCTTCAGGATGAGCACGAGGCCATCGTCAAAGATGCGGCGCTCATCCGCCGTGAGCGGTGAAACCTCTGCCGGTTGCCCGGCCTTGCGGGAATCGAGATCCGCCACGGTGGAAAGCGACGGCGTGAAGAGATCGGGCTTCAGGGCGCCGGCCAGCACGCGCTCCAGCACATTGTAGAGCCCTGTGAGGGTGAGATGCGGATGCATCGCAAGAACACGCTTCCGGTGGGCGTCCAACTCTTCCGCGATTTTACGAATGGTCGCTTGCTCCTTTTCGGAAGCTTCCGGAAAGGGGAAGGGATCGAAACACCGCGATTTTGAGTAGCGCGGATCATTCCCCATGCCGAGCCAGCCACCGGCCCGTAATGCCCAAACGCCGTGAAGCCGCGACGAGAGCACACCAAGATGGAAGGCATCATCGGTCGCGATTGCAATCAACATGTGATCAGGCAGAATGGAGATATCGAGAAACTGAAAGACGCGATGTTTCGTTGTTTCGACAGTGGCGATGTAGCGGGATAGTCCGGCTAGTGCAGGACGAAGTTCGACCCGTGGACGACCATGAAGCCACCAATCTTCGCGAAATTTTCGATCACGATTCACATCCCGATCGGGCTTCACGGCCTCCAAGAGATGTTGGTAAATCGCAGGAAATTTGGTCCGGACTTGTTCGACCCCAAGGCCGTAAAGATCAATGACTTTCACCCCCCTCGGGCGGGATGTCAGGTCTCGACCGTTCCGATAATCCCGAATATGCAGCTCTGCGTCGGCTATTTGCCCTAATCCGAGTTCGATTGCTTTCGATGGCGTGATGATAAAGCCATCCCCTGCCAACATCACGCCATTGCTGGAAAGCCCGGCCAATGCCTTCAATAGCCGGGCGCTAGTCACATCTACGCCCACGGTTAAATCGGAATTGATCGGCCCACGCATCTCCCGCAGTTCGATGACAGGAGCATCTGTGTCGAGGCCTTCCTCGCGCGTCACCTCGAACAAGCGCCCTTCCTGCTTGCCTGCGGCAGCAACCGTCATGGCGATGCGCACGGCTGCGCTGTCTTTCGTGGCCTTTGTCCAAGGATGATCGGCAATCGCCATCAGCAGTGAAACCGGCTTCTTTGCGCTCAAATGTCGTTCCATCACACGACGGTTGAAAACCTGCGAAATGGAGTTGGTTGTCACCAATCCAAACCGCTTAAGCCGTGTTCCCTTGCGGGTGAGAAGCTCCGCTGCGCGGTCCCACCAATACATGACGAAATCGGCGCTCTCATTCAGGCCGTGCACTTTCCAAAGCGCCGCGCAGTAATCATCGCCAAGAGCCGCCCGCATAAAGGAACCCTTCCCGATGAAGGGCGGATTCCCCACGATGTAATCGGCCTCCGGCCATTCGGGCCGCTTGGTTCGATCTGGCGTGAGCACCGCATCCTTCACCTGAATGTTCCGGAAGGCCTGTAGTATGGGCTCCGGCGGCTCGCCTTTCGAGGTGCGGTAGAACCATTGCAGATAGCCGATCCACAAGACGAGCTCCGCAATCGCCGCCGCGCGCGGGTTGAGTTCCAGCCCCAGGAACTGGTGCGGATCAACCGTGTGGCTGCCAAGGCCCGTCAGGGCCTCCTGCCCGCCAAGATTGGCCAGAACCTCCAGCACCTCACCTTCCAGCCGCTTCATCAGCTCCAGCGCGACATAAAGGAAGTTTCCCGTGCCGCAGGCAGGGTCCAGCACGCGGAGTTCGCAGAGCCGATCATGAAAGCCCTGAACGGCCTTGATCGCCTTGGCCGCTTCGCTGCCTTTATGCGCTTCCACCGAGACGAGAATATCGTTCCATTCCTGCCGGAGCGGATCGATCATTGTGGCATGCACTAGCCGCTCCACATAGGCGCGCGGGGTGTAATGCGCGCCAAGCTTCTTGCGCTCGCTGGCATCCAAGGCCTGTTCGACCAGCGTTCCAAAAATCGCTGGCTCAACCTCTTTCCAGTTGTAGCTGGCAGCGAAGCGCAATTCGCAGATCGCCTCCGCCGAGAGCGGTAGCACCTCCGGGTTCTTGAAGAATTCGCCATTGAAGCGCTTCACGGTCCGGCGGATGGCATGGGCATAGCCGCCCGCGTGCATCGCTTCCCAGAGCTGCCCCACATCATGCGGGAAGGTCTCCGGTTGTTGCTCGCATCGCTGGAGGACTTCCTTGAACGACGCTTCCGGCAGAAGGCCTACATCTTCCGAGAACATTGTGAAGAGGCAGCGCATCAGAAACATCGCCACCTGTTCGGGCTTATGCTTGGCCTCCAGCGATTTCGAAACCTTCGCGAGGCGTTCGGCAATCTCGCGTGTCACGCGTGCCGAGTTACGAGCGGGGTCGAGGCAATCCGGATCAAGCCAGATGGCGCGAAGCCGGTCGCGGATCTTCTCGTCGCGCAATTCCTCGAGATAGATCCGGAAGCCCTGGCGATCCGGAAACTGGTCATAGGCTTTCCCGTCACGCCGGAAATTGGCGTAGATTTCGAAGCAATGCCCCACATCGCAGACGATGACGAAGGGCGGCGCGCCATGATGCGCCGGCAGGAGCCGCACATAGTTCTCGGCTTGCGCCCGGGCATTCATCATCAGCATGTCCCACGCCTTCGATGCGGAGCGCTTGCCCATGCGATCCGGCTCCGGCTCGAACAGCACGCCCTGCCCCGGAACCTCCTTCGCCTGACCCTGTTGCCGTGATTGCTTTGCCTCCAGCACGAAAGAATTCCGGCGGTAGAGATCGATCCGCTTGGCGCTTGTTGAGCCTTCGCGACTGCGGTCGGTCACGGCGCGCTCGAACACATAATCGTTCGTCTCGGTATCGCCGCTTGCGGGGTCCGGTCTTGGAACACCCAACACATCGCAAAGCTCAATCAGGAACGACGCATAATTCGCGCGCTCCGCACCGCCTGTGCTGGCCGTCCAACGGGCAATGAACGCTTCAGGGGTCAAAGACGGCTTCTCAAATCAATGAACTTCGATGAATTTACGCGGATCGATGCGAAGGGCAATTGTTAGGGGCACATGATGGCTGTCAACGAGCGAATTGTCGGGGTGGGGCTGAGGCGGAAGAGGGTCAGGAGCTTTGACCTTTGCGATAGCGAGATGTCTGAGGTTGAACGTCTCGCTGCTATCGAGTCATTCCACTTTCAGTCATTTCAGGACAGGCTGTTGCAGCATCGAGAAAGCTTAAAGGCATTTCTTGCAGCGCGAGGATGCTCGCTAACGGCATCTGACCAAGAATCTCAATTGATTGGCTCCGCCACAAACCATGCACTGCGATACTACCGAGCAATTGAAGCTCTAATCAATACAATTGAATGCAAACCGGAGCCGTGGTTGATTGCTGAACTCGCATTCGACATCGGAAAACTAAATGAAGAGCCAAAAATTGACATTTACGAACCACTCGCTCTCAAGCGCGTTGAACACTCAGCGAGGTCGAAAGAAGGCAGCCTCAAAGGCAGCTCGAACCGGGACAAGATAGATAAGAGCGCGGTTTGGAACGATTGGCGGACCCATCCACGCGGCGAAAAGCTTGAATTTATTGATGCAGCAATTGCTCGAAAGCACGGCTGCAGTGTCAGCTACGTACAAAAAATTCGACGAAAATTCGTTCGCACACAGGAGTAAAGTGCGTTTCGCCTCGTTCATACCTGTCCCTGCGGATCGACATGATCCGATGTGCACCCGGCCTCATCCAGACGGAGACACCGTTATGAACGACAAAATCAGCCTGACCATTCAGGACGTGAGCAAAACCACCGGCATCGGCCGGACTAAAGTTTTCGAGTTGATCCGCGAGGGCAAGTTGCCCGCGCGCAAGATTGGCACTCGGACCATCATCCTTGCAGAAGACCTGAAGGCCTTTCTCGACAAGCTGCCTCAGGCTGGCCATCGCCCAGCCTGAGACGAAGTGGCCCGGCAGCGCTGGAACGCTCCGGGCCTTCATCGGAAAACCCTCGAAAGGAAATCCAATGCGACAACCATCGCATAAGGCGGCTCCGCGCCGCAACGGGAAAGGTGCGCCTCGCGCAACCCTGCCCCTCTTCGATTGGGCCGAACAGCGCGCCATGCTCGAAAGCCTTCCCATGCCGCCCGCCGCGACGTTCATCGCCCGGCGCTTTGCTGTCTCCCCACCCATCGCCCGGCTTGTCTATGAACTCGCCGGCTTCTTTCAGGAGGTCAACGCCGATGCCTGAATCCATTCGACTGACCGTAGAAATCGACGCTTCCCCGATGCCTCGCATACAAACCTTCACCGGCCGTGATGCATGGACGCTGAGCAGGCTCCTTGCGGCTGGAGAGCGCGGGGTCACTCCACTCGAGAACCCCGCCCCGCGCTGGTCGCACTACGTATTCCGCCTTCGACGCGCGGGCATCGAAATTGAAACGGTCGATGTGCCGAACACAGGAGCATTTGGCGGAAGGCACGGCCGTTATGTGTTGCGATCAACTGTTAAGGCTCTCGGTCCGAAATCGGCCGGATAGCACCGCGATGGGCAAACTGATTGCAAGGCGACACGATGCAACCGGGCGGTCCACCAGCCGCCCGGCCAACTCCCGGCTGGCAAATCGGCTTGGGCCACCAAAAGGCGAGCCCTGGTGCTGGCTGACAAAAGAAATGGTATCCACGACAGCCTTCCGTTCGCTGGATGGCAATGCGCTCCAGGCGCTGTTCCGTGTCCTTGTCGAGCACATGGCGCATGCAGGCACTGAGAACGGAAACTTGGTTGTCACCTACGATGACTTTGCAGCTTGGGGAATTCGCCGCCCCTCCGTTTCCAAAGCACTGGAGGACCTCAAACGAGCAGGATTACTGCGTGTTGTCGTTCAGGGTGGGCGTTCTTACGGTGGGGCGCGAGTGCCTTCTCGATACCGGTTGACATGGCTGCCCACAGCGGAGGGGCAGGCAGCTACGAATGAATGGAAAGCTTTCAACGAAAGAAATTCCCCGGGTACAAATTCGTGCCCGGGGCCGGATACGAAAACGTAACCGAGACACTGCGTGCGAACCACCGCGAACCACGTTGACGACGCATTGCGGGCGCCTTCCCGGTTACGCCTTCGTACCTGCTATTTATATCTTGGGTGGGGGTGTCGATTGATCTTCAGATCTGGGCGGGCGTTAGCCTTCCTTTCGGTGTATCGGAATTACCTCTCCACCCTTCCGGAGCGTGTCCAGATAATCCGCCCACCATTGCGCCATCTCCACGCGCTCTTTCCAGTAGGCGCTGCGATTATACACCCGGCGAACAGGGTCTGGATCCTGATGCGCCAAGGCGCGTTCGATGGCATCAGGCGAGAATTTGCCGGATTGGTTGAGCAGGGTTGACGCCGTCGCCCGGAAGCCATGCGCGGTCACGTCCTCATTGCTATAGCCCATGCGCCGCATCGAGGCATTCAAGGTGTTCTCGGAAATCGGCCTCTCCACCGTCCGAAGGCCCGGGAACACCAAGCGCCCTCGCCCGGAGAGCGCGTGCAATTCGGTGAGGACGGCAACAGCCTGATGCGCCAACGGCATCTCATGCTCCCGGCGCATCTTGGTACGCGACGCGGGAATAACCCATCTGGCATTGGCCAAGTCGAATTCACGCCACTCAGCCATCCGCAACTCACCCGGGCGCGTGAAAACGAGGGGCAGGAGGCGAAGTGCTGCCTTGGTCGTCAACTGCCCGTCGAACAGCTCAACGGCCCGCAGGAAGGCTCCCAGAGCCACGGGATCAAGGATTGCCGCACGATTTTTGACCTTGGGGGCGATGATGGCGCCAGCAAGTGCAGTGGTCGGATCATTCTCTGCACGTGCGGTGGCGATGGCATAGCGGATAACGGCACCGATGGTGGCCCGGACTCGCTTGGCGGTTTCAAGCGTTCCTTTCCGCTCCAGATGTTTCAGAATGGCCAAAATCTCTGCCGCCTTGATGTCCGCCACCGGGCGCTCGCCAATGGCAGGGAACGCCTGCTCCAGCAGATAGCGATTCTTCGTGATGGTGGATTCCGACCGGCCTTCCCGCTTTTGCTTGTCGAGATGTTCCTCCGCCACGGCGCGGAAGGTGGTTGCGGTGATGATGGCCTTGGTAAGCTTGTCGAGGCGCTTTTGTTGGCCTGGGTCTACACCGGAGGCCAACAACTTCTTGGCCTCGTCGCGCTTCTTCCGGGCATCTGCAAGGCCCACGCCGGGATAGATCCCGAATGACAGCTTGCGCTGTTTTCGCTGCAAATCGCGATAGGCGAGGTTCCAGAGCTTTGATCCATTGGGCATCACCCAAAGCTGCAATCCGCCACCATCCGACAGTTTGATGATCTTTCCCCCGGGCTTGGCATTCCGAATCGCGGTGTCGGTGAGCGGCATCTGTTGGCCTCATGGCTGTTGGCTTCGCCTCAAGGCCAACATCATGGCCAACAAATGTGTTGGCTTCAAGCGCACGAAACCGGACGTCGTTGGACGTTTTCGGACACAAAATCGTTGATTTATCGAGATTTTTCAGACGCTTACGGACAATCACGGACGTCTGCGGAGGGGAAAGTGGTGCCGCAAGAGGGAATCGAACCCCCGACCCCATCATTACGAATGACGTGCTCTACCAACTGAGCTATTGCGGCAACGAGGCTGCACATAACCCTAGTCGGGCACCCTTGCAACCCCGCAGATGGCGGCAGGCCGAAAACGCTCAGTTTCCGAAAAGTCGGAAACCCTGCCGCCGGGGAGGTTCGCCGGGCTCCGGCCCCGGATCGTCGGGGACAATCGGTCGGAAAGGCTGCGGCTCGGCCCCGACATGCGCGGCGGCACTCTCCGACGGGGCGGTGCCCGGTGAGTCATGCCCGGCAGCAGCGGGCTCAGCCACAGCCGGCGGCGAAGGCTCCCGCACCGCAGCCGGCAGGATCTCGATCGGAGCGTTGGCGAGGGCATCGCCCTGCTGCTCGAAACGATCGGCATCGATCCGCGCGCGCACATGCGTTTCCAGCGCCTGAGGCGGCTCGCGCCATTCCCAGCCGCCGATGCGCCCGGAAAGCGGTGCCACGGGCGCCCAATCGTCGGAAACCACGCCATCCGCCACCCAGGCCGGATCGCGGGGTGCCCGGGAAGCCCGCGCCAGCCAGGAGCGGACGAGCCCCTGATTGCCGGATTCGACCTCCTCGAGTTCGGCCATCAGCAGGCAGGCCCGGACGGAGGGCTTTTCGAGCACCAACCGGTCAAGCGCCTCCCGGGCCGCGGCATATTCCCGCGCATCGAGCGCCGCCCGCGCCACGGCGAAACGGGACTCGCGGGCATGCGGCATGAGCTTGGCAAGGGTGCGGGCGCGCTTGAGGCGGTCGAGGGCCGAATCGCCTTGCCGCACGCCGAGATAGGCCTCGGCGAGGTCGGGATGCGGCGCTTCCTTCCAGGCCGTCTCGAGGATGCGTGTCGCCTTGGCATAATCGCCCCGGGCGGCGAGCCGGCGTGCGGCAACCGTGGCTGAAGGGACGAGGCCGGGCGTCATGCGGAGGGATTCCAGCGCCAGCGACAAGGCATCATCCGGGTTGCTCTCCTGCGCCTGCAAGGCGGCGGCAGCCAGCAGAACGGCACGCCGGCGACGGCCCTCCTCGCGGTCGACGAGTCGCCGGGAAATCGCCTGGTCGACAAGGGCGATCGCGCCGCGCCAGTCTCCGGCGGCAGCCTTGAACCCGAGCATCGCGTCATTGGCCCAGGGCGAATCCGGCGCGCGCCGCAAGGCCTCGTCCGCATAGCCGAGGGCGGCCACGCTGTCATTGCGGCGCTCGGCCTCGATGAACAGGCCGCGCAGCCCGAGGGATTGCGTATCGGCTCGCTCCGCCATGGCGCGGAACGCATCCTCGGCGCTCTTGCGGTCTCCGGAAAGCTGCGCCGCCTGCGCCGAGAGCAGCAGGGCGAGAGGCTCCTGGCCAAGCAGCCGGCGCGATTCCTGAGCATGGCGAAGCGCCAGTCGCGCATCGCCGGATCCGACAGCGATCAGACCCCGCGCGATGGCTTGCTGGCCCTTGGCCTGCCGCCGCACGCGGTTGGCCAGCCCGATCAGGCTCGGCAACCGGAAGACAAGCCGCAACACCGTCCAGAGCACCATCAGCAGGGCGGTCAGGGCCAGCAGCCCGACAAGCCCCGTCACGAGGGTAACCCGGTATTCGGTGTCGCCGAACTGCAGCAGGACATGGCCTTCCGTATCGGCCAGCGTACTGAACCCGAAGGCCAGGCCGGCAAGGAGGACCAGAAAGACAAGGAACTTGATCATGACCGGCCCTTACTTCGCTGCCTGCACGGTCTGCGCGAGGAAGGTCAGCGCCTCGCGCCGGAGCAGGGCGAGGGTTTCCCGCCCCTTGACCTGCCGCTCGAGCGCGGCACGCCACTCGGCAAGTGCGGGCGCCATGGCCGGGGAAAGCCGGGCAGTCGCGGCAAGCGCGCCGGCAAGATCACCGCGCAGAACGGCCTGTTCGGCCCGACGGATTGCGGACTGGTCATCGACGCCGGTGACATTGCCCGTCTTGCGGATATCGACGAAGGACATGGCGGATTGCCGCATGCGTTCGGCCCACGAGGCGGGCTTGCCCTCTTCCGGCGCCGGAGGCTTCGGAACGGTCGCCTTCAGGGCGGCAGCCAAAGCCGCCGGTGCATCCGGTCCGCGTTCGGCGAAAGGCTGCAGCGCCGCGAGAGGTGCCGTATCGGGCAGCAACCCCTTGAGAAGGTCGAGAGCCGGGGCGAGCGGCCGCGACCCCGTGAAAGCTTCCTCGGCAAGTGTCACCGCCGCCAGCCGCGCATTGGCGCCGGAAAGCGCGTCCCGTGCGCCGAGACCACCGATCCGGCCGGAAAGGCTCTGGAGATCCCGCGTCACCGATTCGAGCCGCGGCTGCAGGGCATCGACGCGCGCCGAGAGCTGGCTCACGCCCTGCGGAAGGGTCCGTACCCCCTGCTCGAGGGTCCCGAGCCGGTCCGTCAGCGCTTCGATCGCCGGCGAAGGCCCGGCTGGCTGGGATACAACCGCTGCCGGCCGGCTTTCCAGCGCCTGCCGAAGCGATGCGATTTCGGCCTTCAGCGCCGCTTCCCGCTTGGGGAGCTCGACAAGGAGCGAATCGAGTTGCTGGATCTTCTGCGCAACGGCAGGTGAAACGGCCTCGCCGGGGCGCACCGCCCGGGCCTGCTGTTCGAGTTGGGCCACCCGCCCGACAAGCGCGGAATCGGCGGCCGGCTGCGCGCCGGGCAGGCGCGGAAGGAATTGCGATGCTGCCGCACCGCCAACCAACCCGGCGACGAGGCCGGCAAGAACGGGCATGAGCCGCGACGGCTGCGTCACCGGTGGCACCTGTTCGGGCGCTGCCGTGGCGGGCGCCTCGTTCCCGGATGGTAAATCTGCCGGCGGCGGATCGACGGCGGGGTTGGGATCCGGGGAAGCTGCGGGTCCGGCTGCAGGCTCGTCCGGCTTGATCTCGCTCACGGCCTCGGCGGGAAGATCCAGCACCGGCGGGGCTTTCTGACGGCCTTTTCCGGCTTTCGCTGTCGTGCCGCTGGTGGTTTCCCCGTCCGGTCTGTCGGTCATTGCTAGGCTTCCCGATCCTGTTTCCGCCCTCCCGCGCATCCTTCTCACCGGGGATGGACGGAACGATGACGAACCTTGTTCCATGAACCGAAAAGCGCCGGCAAGGTCAATTGTAAAGACGGATGGACGCATGGTCAGCCCTGCAGCGGGCCGAGCAGATCCAGAAGGGCCTCCTGCGTGGGGCAGGGCGCGACAAGAAAGGCCGAACGGGAAAGACCGGCCTCGATCAGCGGGCGCGCGGCATCCTCGGACAACGCGACATGCCGGGTGGCGGAAGCACCAAGCGGCAGGCCGGCCAGCGCGAGCGCCTTCACGAAGGTCGCGGCGCTTTCGGCTGAGAAATGGAGCACGGCGTCGAGGCTTCCCGCTGCGAATTCGTCAAGAACCGCCGCCGGCAGGGCGGTATTCTCGACCATTCGGTAGATCTCGACCACGCGGACAGCCTGGCCCGCTGCCTCGAGCATCGCCTCGAAATCCGGCTTGCGGGGTGAGCCGGCAAGGAACACTACCGGCTCGGGGCTCAAGCCGCCTTCCAGCAGCAGGGAGGCCGCGGAACGGGCATCACCGCCGGCTGCAGCGACCTTGGTGAACCCGGCAGACCGAGCGGCCAGGGCGGTGGCCTCGCCGACGGCAAGGACCGAAGCCGCCAGCCAGCCCGGCGGAATGGCGATCTCCTTGAGCGCATTGGCACTCGTCACGACGATCCTGCCGGGCACCGCGCCATCCAGCTTGTCGACCAGCCGATCGACCCGGCGCAACGGCGCGATCACCGGCACATGGCCCCTTTCAAGCAGACGACGTGCCGTTTCCTCGGCCTGGTCTGCCGCGCGGGTGACCAGCACGCGCGCCATGGTCAGGCCAGCGCCAGACCCTGGGGCTGGCGACCCTTCAGGATATGACCGAGGCGCTCGCCGAGGCGGGCAGCCTCGGCCAGCGGCGCCTCTTCCATCACGGATTGCGCAGAGATCCCGTCCGGCGACAGCACGATGCCCCGGAAAATCACCCGGCCACCATCCACCGTCGCATTGCCGCCGATCGGCGTCCGGCAGGAGCCATCCAGCACGGTCAGGAAGGCCCGCTCCGCGACCAGTTCGATCCCCGTCTGGCCATGGGTGATCGCGTCGACGACGCGGCGCACGCGTTCATCGCCCACCCGTGTCACCAAAGCCACGGCGCCCTGCCCCACAGCCGGGATGAATTCCGTCCGTTCGAGCACCTCGGTCACGGCGCCATCGAGGCCGAGACGCTTGAGCCCGGCCATGGCGAGGATCACGGCGTCGAACTCGCCGGTCCGGGCCTTTTCGAGCCGGGTGCCGACATTGCCCCGCAGGGCCTCGACGCGCAGATCGGGCCGCATCCGCCGGATCAGGGCCTGCCGCCGCAGCGACACGGTCCCGACGCGCGCCCCGTGAGGCAGTTTCGCCAGGGTGCCGTGGCGCGGCGCGATCACGGCATCGCGGCAATCCTCCCGCGGGAGGCACCCGGCAATCTCGAGGCCGTCCGGCAGCAGGGTCGGCAGGTCCTTGGCCGAATGGACCGCGATGTCGACCCGCCCTTCGAGCTGGGCAATGTCGATTTCCTTCGTGAACAGCCCCTTCCCGCCGATCTCCGACAGCGGGCGGTCCTGTGTCTGGTCGCCCGTGGTGGAGATGATCTCGGTGAGGATCGCCTCCCCGGCAAGGCCGGCCACCGCCATCAGAGCCTCCCGCGTCATGCGCGCCTGCGCAAGCGCCAGCGGCGAGCCGCGCGTGCCGATGATGAAGGGGCGGTCGAGATCACTCATGAGACGGGGTCCACGCGGTCAAAGGAGCGCCAGCAAAGGCCAGCGAGGCGCCGGTGTCAATTGAATGGAACACTTTTAAGCATGCGGGGCGTCCGAATCCGCCGCCCAATCCTTTTGCAATCCCTCGCCGGCCATCGTAGAGACGAAATCCCGTGATCTCTGTCCGGATCCGGCATCGGACCCGCAACAGGACCTGCATCTGCGCATGATTCGCGTTCTCGGCATCGAAACCACCTGCGACGAGACCTCCGCCGCGATCGTCGAATGCGCGCGGGACGGGACGCGGAAAATCCTCTCGAACCGGATCCGTTCGCAGATCGTCGAGCACCGGCCCTATGGCGGTGTCGTTCCGGAAATCGCCGCCCGGGCGCATGTGGAAATCCTCGATCGCCTCATCCGGGAAGCCATGGAGGAAGCGGGGATCGGCTTTTCCGCGCTCGATGGCGTGGCCGCTGCGGCCGGGCCGGGGCTGATCGGCGGCGTGCTGGTCGGGCTGACAACCGGCAAGGCCATTGCCCTCGGCCTCGGCAAGCCGCTGCTGGCGATCAACCATCTCGAAGCCCATGCGCTGACGCCGCGCCTCACCGATGATCTCAACTTTCCCTACCTGCTGCTGCTTGCCTCGGGCGGACATACCCAGCTCGTGGCCGTGCGCGAAGTGGGGGATTATGTCCGCATCGGCACCACGATCGACGATGCAATCGGCGAGGCCTTCGACAAGGTCGCGAAGATGCTCAGCCTCGGCTTCCCCGGTGGTCCCGCCGTCGAGCAGGCCGCGCGGGAGGGCGATCCGGAGCGGTTCCAGCTGCCGCGGCCGCTTTTCGGCAAGCCGGAGCCGGATTTCTCGCTTTCGGGGCTGAAGACCGCCGTGCGCCTCGCCGCGGAAGCCATCCAGCCTCTGCGCGACCGGGACGTGGCCGATCTCTGCGCCTCGTTCCAAGCGGCGGTGGTCGATTGCGTCATCGACCGGACGCGGATCGGAATCCGGCATTTCCGCAAGGATATCGGCCAGCCCTCGGCGCTCGTCATTGCCGGCGGTGTCGGGGCCAACCGCGCAATCCGCCATGCCCTGCAGCGCTCGGCGACCGAGGCCGGCTTGCGGCTCGTCATCCCGCCGCCCGCGCTCTGCACGGATAACGGCGCGATGATCGCCTGGGCGGGCATCGAGCGGCTGCAGCGCGGACTGATCGATGATCTGGACGCCGCCGCCCGCCCTCGCTGGCCGCTGGATGAAAGCCGCGCGAAGCCGGGAGCCCGCGCGTGAAAGGCAACAAGGTTGCGGTCATCGGTGCCGGGGCCTTCGGAACGGCTCTCGCCATGGCCTTCCGGCAGGCCGGCCGGAATGTCACGCTCTGGGGCCGCAATGCCGAAGCGATGGCTGCGCTCGAGGCGCGGCGCGATCTCGGCACGCACTTTCCGGGAACCAGCCTTCCGGCGGGCATCCGGGCAACGGCCGACCTCCACGAGGCGGTTCAGCCGGGAATCCTCGTCATGGCCGTCCCGACGCAAGCGCTGCGTCAGGTCAGCGAAGCCGTGGCGCTTGTCCTGCCGCAGGGCCGTGCAGTGATCTCGGCCGCGAAGGGCATGGAGCAGCGAACCGGCGCTTTCGCCACCGAAATTCTCGGCGAAACCCTCGGTCAGCACCAGTTCGGCATTCTCTCCGGCCCGTCCTTCGCCGCGGATATCGCCCGCGGCCTGCCAACCGCCATCGCGCTGGCCATGGCCGATGCGACCGATGCCGGGGCCCTCGCGCATTTCCTCTCCTCGCCGGGCCTGCGCCTCTATCACACCACCGATATCCGCGGCGTCGAGATCGGCGGCGCTGCGAAGAACGTGCTGGCCATCGCCGCTGGCATCGTCGCCGGCCTCGGCCTCGGCGACAGTGCCCGCGCCGCCATGATCACGCGGGGCTTCGCCGAATTGCAGCGCTTCGCCCGCGCCTATGGTGCCCGGCCGGAAACGCTGATGGGGCTTTCCGGCCTCGGCGATCTGGTGCTCACCGCCTCCTCGCCGCAATCGCGGAATTACGGGCTCGGCCTCGCGCTTGGCCAGGGCCGCCCCCCGCGCGAGGCGATCGGGAGCGGCAAGCTCGCTGAGGGGGCATTCACGGCTTCGATTCTCGCGGAATCCGCGAAGGCCCGCGGGCTTGAGATGCCGATTGTCGATGCCGTCACCGCAATCCTCGAGGAGAGGCTTTCCGTCGGCGATGCCGTGCGCCATCTGATGACGCGTCCGTTGAAGGGAGAATGACTCTTGGCCCACTGGCTGGTGAAATCCGAACCGTTCAAATGGTCCTGGGACCAGCAGGTCGCCGCCGGGGCCAAGGGCACGCATTGGGATGGCGTGCGCAACCATCTCGCCAAGCTCAACATGATGAAGATGAAGCTGGGCGAGGAGGTGTTCTTCTACCATTCCAACGAGGGGCTGGAGATCGTCGGAATCGTCAAGGTGATCCGCGAGGCCTACCCGGATCCGACCGCCGCGCCGGGCGAGCCCTGGGTCTGGGTCGATTTCGCCGCTGTGAGACCGCTGCCGCGCCCGATCTCGCTGAAGGAAGTCAAGGTGACGACTTCCCTTGCTAAGATGAGCCTGATCACCTCGATGCGCCTCTCGGTGCAGCCCGTGACGGATGAGGAATGGCAGACCATCTGCAAAATGGCGGGTCTTTGAGGCGGCTCTACAACCTTCCGCTTTGGTCCAATTGCGGAGGCGCTGCAATCTTCCGCGTGACCGCGTCATCGGCTAAGAACAGGGCCAAGCAAGAACAACCCGCGCAAATCGGTGTTTGCTGGGCGCCTTTCGGTTTGGGAGAGTGAAATGTCCGAGAAGATCTATGACGTTCCGTCGAGCTGGCAGTCCCGCGCGTTCTTCAATGACGCCGCCTACAAGACGAAATACGAAGCCTCCGTGCAGGATTCCGAAGGGTTCTGGCGCGAGGAAGGCAAGCGTATCGATTGGATGAAGCCCTACAGCAAGGTCAAGAACGTCTCCTATGCGCCGGGCAATGTCTCGATCAAATGGTTCGAGGATGGCGAGCTCAATGTTTCGGTCAATTGCATCGACCGCCATCTCGCCAAGCGCGCCGATCAGGTCGCCATCATCTGGGAAGGCGACGATCCGGCCGATTCGAAGCTCATCACCTATGCCGAGCTGCACCGCGAAACCTGCCGCATGGCGAATGTCCTGAAGGCGCATGGCGTCCGGAAGGGCGATCGCGTCACCATCTACCTGCCGATGATCCCGGAAGCAGCCTATGCGATGCTCGCCTGCACCCGGATCGGCGCCGTCCATTCGATCGTGTTCGGCGGCTTCTCGCCGGATGCGCTGGCCGGCCGCATCGAGGATTGTGATTCCAAGGTCGTTATCACGGCGGATGAAGGCCTGCGCGGAGGCAAGGCCGTTCCGCTGAAGAAGAATGTCGATGTCGCCGCCAACAAGGTGCATCCGGCGCTCGAGAAGGTCATTGTGGTCAAGCGCACCGGCGGCACGATCCACATGGAGGCCGGCCGCGACGTCTGGTACCACGAGGAAGCCGCGAAGGTCGCCGATACCTGCGAACCGGTGGCGATGAATGCGGAAGATCCGCTCTTCATCCTTTACACCTCGGGCTCGACCGGCAAGCCGAAAGGCGTGCTGCACACCACGGGCGGCTATCTCGTCTACGCCTCGATGACGCACCAATATGTCTTCGACTACCATGACGGCGACATCTACTGGTGCACGGCCGATGTGGGCTGGGTGACCGGGCATTCCTACATCGTCTACGGGCCGCTTTCGAACGGCGCGACCACGCTGATGTTCGAGGGTGTGCCGAACTACCCGACCGTCTCCCGCTTCTGGGAGGTCATCGACAAGCACAAGGTCAACATCTTCTACACCGCCCCGACGGCCATCCGCTCGCTGATGGGTGCCGGCGAGGAAGCCGTGAAGAGGACCTCGCGCCAGAGCCTGCGCCTGCTCGGCTCGGTGGGAGAACCGATCAACCCGGAAGCCTGGGAATGGTACTATCATGTCGTGGGTGACGGCCGCTGCCCGATCGTCGATACCTGGTGGCAGACAGAAACCGGCGGCATCCTGATCACGCCGCTTCCGGGCGCCACAAGGCTGAAGCCCGGTTCGGCCACGCGGCCGTTCTTCGGCGTGAAACCCGAGATCGTGGATGCCGAGGGCAAGGTGCTCGAGGGCGCCTGCGAGGGCAATCTCTGCATCGCCGACAGCTGGCCCGGCCAGATGCGCACGGTCTACGGCGATCACAAGCGCTTCATGGAGACGTATTTCTCCACCTATCCGAACAAGTACTTCACCGGCGATGGCTGCCGCCGTGATGCCGACGGTTATTACTGGATCACCGGCCGCGTCGATGACGTGATCAACGTGTCCGGCCACCGCATGGGCACGGCGGAAGTGGAAAGCGCGCTCGTGGCGCACGAATCCGTGTCCGAGGCGGCCGTGGTCGGCTATCCGCACGACATCAAGGGCCAGGGCATCTATGCCTATGTGACGCTGATGAACGGCATCCAGCCGAGCGAGGATCTCCGCAAGGCGCTGGTGGTCACCGTCCGCAACGAGATCGGCCCGATCGCCACGCCGGACAAGATCCAGTTCGCGCCTGGCCTGCCGAAGACCCGCTCGGGCAAGATCATGCGTCGTATCCTGCGCAAGATTGCCGAGGACGATTTCGGGGCTCTCGGCGATACCTCGACCCTGGCCGATCCCGGCGTCGTCGATGACCTGATCGCCAATCGGCAGAACAAGCGCGGCTGAGCGCCTGCACCGGACAAACACGAAGGGCGCCTGCGGGCGCCCTTTGCCGTTTAAGGCTTCATTAGCCTAAACCTATGGTTCTCAAACCCTTTCAGGATTTCAGCAAGCATTTCGGCCCCTTCATTCACGTCAAGGAATGGAGGATTTCATGCTGTCGCGTCGCGATCTAGTCCGCATCGGGGGAAGCCTCGCCGCGGGTGGTCTTGCCGGGCTTGGCCTGCCGCGGGCTGCATCCGCCAGCACGGCGGCGCTTGTTGCCTTCCCCCAGGGCTATGAACCCGGTGCCGTGGTGGTCTCGACGCGCCAGCGCCAGCTCTATTTCGTGCAGGGTGACGGCACCGCCATCCGCTACCGCGTGGCGGTCGGCAAGCCGGGCAAGCAATGGTTCGGCACAAGGGTGATCGACGGCAAGCATGTGCGCCCCGCCTGGTCTCCGCCGGCGGAAGTCCGCCGGGACCGGCCGGGCCTGCCCGATGTCATTCCCGGCGGCGCGCCGAACAACCCGATGGGGGCGGCGGCGCTGACCATCGCACCCGGCGAATATGCCATCCATGGCACCTCCGCCTCGATGCGCGCCTCGATCGGCTCCTACGCATCCTATGGCTGCATCCGCATGCTGGACGAGGACATCCTGGACCTGATGCCGCGCGTGCGGGTGGGCGCAAGGATCCATGTCGTCCCCTGAAGGCGGGGCTCGCCTCAGAAATCGCTGGCGATGCCCTTCACTTCCCAGTCCTCGTAGCGGACGGGGTCCTTGCCGCCGCGCCCCTTGATCTCGGGGGTCCGGGCCAGTTCGGCCTCGCGGGCCTCGAGCGCGGCACGCCGTTCGGCGGCCTCAGCCAGCGCGCGCTGGGCGGCAGGGCTGAGCACCTTGACGGGGGGCGGGTTTTGGTTTTCCTCGGTCATCATCATCACCTTGGCTCGACATAGCGCCGTGCCGGCCCGATGGCCAGAGGGCAGGGAGAGCTCATGCGCATGACACCCCGCGATCTGCTGGATCGCATCCTCTTTTCCGATGCCGATTGTCTGGTTCTGGACAAGCCGTCCGGCCTTGCCGTCCATCGCGGGCCGAAGGGCGGCCAGACGCTGGATGACTTCCTGCCCGACCTGCAGCTTGACGGCCCGATCGTGCCGCAACTGGCCCACCGGCTCGACCGGGAGACAACCGGCTGCCTCGTGCTGGGGCGCAACCCAGCCGCGCTCCGGCAACTCGGCCAGGCCTTCGCGCAGGGCCGGGTCAGCAAGACTTATCTCGCCCTCGCCTGCGGTTGCCCCGCAGAGGCTGCCGGCGTGATCGACCTGCCGCTTGCCCGGCGCTCGCATGACCGGCGTTCCTGGTGGATGAAGGTCGACCCGGCCGGCCAACCCTCCGAGACGCGCTGGCGCCGCCTTGCAACGCGGGACGGGCTCTCCTGGCTTGCCCTTCAGCCGGTCACCGGCCGCACGCACCAGCTCCGCGTCCATTGTGCCGCGATGGGCTGGCCACTGGCCGGCGACAGGATCTATGGCGGCGACCGCGCGATGGCGGCCAGTCCGTCCCTGCTCCTGCATGCCTGGCGCATCCGGCTGCCGAGGCCCCGCCAGGCGCCGCTGGAGGTGATCGCGCCCCTCCCCGCTGCCATGACGACCTTCCTCGCCGCCCTCGGCTTCGATCAATCGGCACTGGAAACCCTGCCCGATATCCTGTAGCCCGGGCGCCTTGCCGAAAGGACCCCCGTGTCACCCCAGGATCGAAAGCCCGCCATCGATGGCCCCCGCAACCGCGAGCGCCATCCCGGACTCGCCGTCCGGCTCTGGGCCGCAGGAGCGGTCCGGCGGACCCTGCGCGAGCGTCGGCCGCTGGACGAGGCTTTGCAGCTTTCGGCCCCGAAGGCGCCCCTGGATGATGCGGATCGAGGCCTCGCCCGTGCGATTGCCATGGTAACCTTCCGGCGGTTCGGCACGATCCGGCGCGTGCTGGCCGAACGGCTGAGCCAGGGCGAATGGCCCGATGCAGGGTTCCTCCGCGAGGCGGTCCAGACCGCAACAGCCCAGATCCTCTTTCTCGATATCCCCGATCACGCGGCGGTCGATGTCGCTATCGAGCTCTGCAAGCAGGACCCGCAGGCCCGGCATTTCGCCAAACTGGCGAATGCCGTGCTGCGCCGGGTCGCAGCGGAGAAGGACCAGATTCTCGCCCATCCGGTCGAGGGCGAGGACAGCCCCCCCTGGCTGCTGGAACGCTGGCGCCAGGCCTATGGCGCGCCGGCGGCTCTAGCCATTGCCGCCCAGCATGCGCAGCCGCCCAGCATCGACCTGACCCTGTTCGCGCCGGGAGCGGCCGAGGCGCTTGAGGGCATGGTCGAGCCTCTCCCGACCGGTTCGTGGCGGCTCCGGTCCGACCGGCCGGTAACCACTCTACCCGGCTTCACGGACGGGCATTTCCAGGTGCAGGATGCCGCGAGTGCCATGCCGGCCCGGCTGTTCGGCGATCTCCGGGGCAAGCGCGTGCTCGATCTCTGCGCCGCGCCCGGCGGGAAAACCGCGCAGCTGATCCATGCCGGCGCTGCCGTGACCGCTGTCGAGCGCAGCGCGCAGCGCGCGGAAAGGCTGAGGGAAAACCTCGCTCGGCTGAAAATGCATGCGGATCTGCGCGTCATGGATGCGATGGCCGTGACCGACGGGCCCTATGACGCTGTCCTCCTCGATGCCCCATGCTCGGCTACCGGCACCATCCGCCGGCACCCCGAGATCGCGTGGACAAAGACCCTCGCCGATATCCTCGCCCTCGCCACCCAGCAGACGCGGCTTCTGGCCCATGCGGCAAGCCTCGTGCGCCCCGGCGGCCTACTCGTCTACGCAACCTGCTCGCTGGAACCCGAGGAAGGCGAGCACCAGATTGCCCGTTTTCTGGGCAGCCATGAACAATTTCATGCCATTCCTGTCGACGGACAGGAATTTGGTCTTGCCTCGGAAGCAATTAACCCTGATGGTTTCCTGAGGCTGCTGCCGTCGGCGATGACGGGCATCGGCGGAGTCGATGGGTTTTTTGCCGCAAGGCTGCGTCGTTTGGCATGATGCGTGAACAGGTTCCTGCCGAGTCTGACGAGCCCAGCCTGACGGATCCGCCGGAAAACCATGCGGGGCCGCGGAAATCCGCTCGCATTGTCACCTTTCCGCAGCGTCGCCTCGCCTGGCGCCTCGCTTCGGCGCGCAGCTGGTTCGGGCGGCGCCGGTTCCACGCCACGCGCTTCCTGTTCGTTCCGCCTCATCTCCATCTGGCCGATCCCAGCATCGCAGGCGATTTCCTGTCCGGGCAGATCGTCCTTGGCGGCCGGACGCTGCTGACCGGCGGGCGCTCGCCCTTCGATCTCCCGCCCCCCTGCCGGTCCTTCTCGGTTGCCCTGCACGGCTTCGAATGGCTGCGTCATTTCGATGCCAGCGGCGATCCGGAGATCCGGAAGGGCGCGCGGCAGCTTGCGCGCCGCTGGATGGCGAAGCGGCAGCAGGCCGCCTGGCCCGCAGCCGAGGACCCCGAGGCCGTGCCGCGCCGGCTTATCGCCTGGATCACCCATTCCGCCCTGATGACCGATCAGGCGGATTTCAGCGAATACCAGGGGCTCCTGCAGCACCTCCAGCGCGATGCCGCCATGGCGCGTGTCCTCGCGACGCAGCCGCAGATCGGCATGCTGGCCCTCGAGGCGGCTATCGCCTTGCTGTTCCATGCCCTGGCGCTCGACCGGCCGGCCTCGGCCCTGCGACAGGCGGAATCGCTGTTCCAGGACAATCTGGAGCGGAGCCTCGCCCGGGATGGCGGGCCGCTCGATCGCAACCCCGCCACGGCGGTAAGGCTGGCCGCAAACCTCATCCCGCTGCTGGCGCTCTATCGGGCACGTCATTCTGGCCCGCCCGAAATGCTCGGTCCGAACCTGCTGCGGCTCATCAGCTTCATCCGGATGATGCAGCAGCCCGATGGCGGCCTCGCGCTGTTCAACGGCGGCGGCCTTGCCCTGCGCGATCTGGTTTCGCAGGTGACGCGCTTCGGGTCCGGGCGGGTTCCGCGGCTGGATTCTGCAACGGAAAGTGGTTTCGAGCGTCTCGAGGACGAGAACGGCATCGTGATCGCCGATGCCGGGCGGCAGCCCCCGCCGGGCTTCGACGAAAATGCGACCGCGAGTGCCCTCGCCTTCGAGTTCTCGACCAAGGCAGACAAGCTGATCGTCAATTGCGGCATCCCCGCCTGGGCCGAAGGCGAGGTGGCACGGTCCTTCCGGGTCGGCGCGGCTCATTCGACGCTCCTGATCGATGACCAGTCCTTCGTCAGCCTGGCGCCCCAGACCTCGCTTCTCGAAGGGCGTGCCTACGGGCTGACCTCGGCCGGCGAGGCCGGGCCCGTGGAACGGGTGGTGACGCCGGGCATGCAATATCTCGTGCTGCGCCATGACGGGCTGGCGGAGAGCCTCGGCTACCGGGTCGAGCGGCACCTCACGCTGCTGGGCGGTGGCGGGCTTCAGGGCCTTGACCGGATCATCCAGACCGATGGCCGCGGCCAGAACCGCCGGATCACGCTGGCCTTCCACCTCCACCCGCGCATCCTGCCGGTCATGCTGACGCGTCAGGACGGCGTGATGCTGAGGCTGCCCCATCAGCAGCCGGGGCGGGATCTCTGGCTCTTCGAGGCCCCCGGCCTGCCGCTGCATCTCGAGGAGAGCCGCTGCTACGACCAGGAGATCCTCAACCCCAGGACCGAGGCGATCATCCTCGACGTACCCATCTCCGGCTCGCTGGATATCCACTGGCGGCTTGTGCCCTATCAGGGCTGAGGCCGGAATGGCTTGCCGGCACAGTTTTTCGGCAATCGGCATGGTGCGGTGCAAACGCATGTGCTATCGCGCGCGGACCCTTATCCGGAGCCGTTCCCCATGCCCAACACGACCCGCCCCCTCCAGCGCGCCCTGCTTTCGGTGTTCGACAAGACCGGACTTGTCGAACTCGCCCGGGCGTTGAAGGCGCGCGATGTCACCTTGATCTCCACGGGAGGCTCGCGCGCCGCGCTGCTGGCCGAGGGGATCGAGGTCCTCGACATTTCCGAGGTGACGGGCTTTCCGGAAATGATGGACGGCCGGGTGAAGACGCTCCACCCCAAGGTCCATGGCGGGCTGCTCGCGATGCGCGGCAACCCCGAACATGAGGCCGCCCTGTTGGCCCATGGCATCGCCCCGATCGACCTGCTGGTCGGCAATCTCTATCCCTTCCGCGAAACCCTTGCGCGCGGGGCCGATTTCGAGACCATCATCGAGAATATCGATATCGGCGGTCCGGCCATGATCCGCTCCTCGGCCAAGAACCATGACGGCGTCTGCGTCGTGGTCGACCCGAAGGATTACGGGGCGCTTCTGGCGGAACTCGACACCTATGGCGGGGAAACGCGCAGCAGTTTCCGCCGCGCCCTTGCGGCCAAGGCCTTCGCCCATACCGCGGCCTATGACCGGGCCATTGCCGAATGGTTCTCGGGCGAGACGCGGGACGGGCCGCAACTCGCCCGCGAGGTCGATACCGCAGCGACCGAGCTTCGCTATGGGGAGAACCCGCACCAGAAGGCCTGGCTCGTGCTCAAGCCGCAGCAGGCGCGGCCCGGTGTCGCCACCGCGTGGCAGGTGCAGGGCAAGGCCCTGTCCTACAACAACCTCAACGATGCCGACGCGGCCTTCGAATGCGTCGCCGAATTCGACCCGGCCCGCACGGCCGCTGTCGCCATCATCAAACATGCCAATCCCTGCGGCGTCGCCGAGGGCGGCACGCTGGAGGAAGCCTACCGGCGCGCGCTCGCTTGTGATCCGGTCTCGGCCTTCGGCGGGATCGTGGCGACCAACCGCGCCCTTGATGCCGAATCGGTCCGCGCCATTACCGAGATCTTCACGGAAGTGATCATCGCGCCGGAAGCCAGCGCGGAGGCCATCGCCATCGTCGCCGCCAAGAAGAACCTGCGGCTTCTGCTGACGAAGGGCCTGCCCGATCCGCGCGCCGACGACATCGTCCTGCGCTCGATCGCCGGCGGTCGCCTCGTCCAGTCGCGGGACAATGCGGTGGTCGACGATATGGAATTGCGGGTCGTGACGAACCGCCAGCCGACGGAGGCGGAGCTCTCGGACCTCCGTTTCGCCTATCGCGTGGTCAAGCATGTGAAGTCCAACGCCATCGTCTATGCCAAAGGCGGTGCCACAGTCGGCATCGGCGCCGGCCAGATGAGCCGGGTGGATTCGGCAAGGATCGCAGCCTGGAAAGCCGGCGAAGCTGCCCGCGCCCTCGGCAGCGACACGCCGCTCACCATTGGCTCGGTCGCGGCCTCGGATGCGTTCTTCCCCTTCGCGGACGGGCTTGAGGCGCTGGTTGCCGCCGGCGCGACGGCCGTCATCCAGCCGGGCGGCTCCATGCGCGACAACGAGGTGATCGAGGCGGCCAACAAGGCCGGGCTCGCGATGGTCTTCACCGGTACGCGGCATTTCCGGCATTGAGCCCTGCTATCCGGCACAGGATGGCAAGAAACTGTTCCGACAAGAAAGGGCGCCCGGTGGCGCCCTTTTCCGTTTCAGGCAGCAGCTGCGGTCATTCCCGGACGAGATCACCCAGCAACCCGCCAAGCACGGTCAGCTTGGCCTGGTTGAGCGGGCCAGTCACCAGCCCCTGGATCGTGGCGAGCGTGCGCTCGAGCAACTCGCCCTTGGCACTCGCCCAGAGGGCAACGCCCTTTTCGCCGGGGCCATGCTTGGCAATGGCCTCGACGGCGATCTTGCGCGAGGCCTCCTCGATGGCCGACAGGGCGCGGTCAAGTGCCAGCCGCTCGTAGGGATCGGTCGTCTGGACGGCCTGCGCGCCACTGCGCATCCCGGTCAGGTCCAGCCGGTCCGCCAGCGCGAAGATTGTCCGGGCTGCCGAAACCACGTCCACGCCCGTCCGCTCCGCGATCAGTGTGGCATCGAGCGCCGCTGCGGAAACCGGAATATCGACGATCCGGCCTGCCAACGCAGCCGGCACGCCATCGGCCGCGAGCGCAGCGAGCGCCTGTTCGCGATGCGCTTTGGCCGCGTCGGAAAGCAGTGAATCGCGCTTTTTCTCGACCTCGAGCACGCCCTTGCGGAAGCGTGCCACCAGGGCGGAAAGACCGGGCGTGAAATCGACATTGCGCAGGAACCACAACATCCGCTCGGTCGCATGCTGCTGGGCGGCGGCATAAAGGCCCAGTTGCACCGCGCCGGCGATCTTCGTGTCAAGCGCATCGATGGCAAGGTTAACCTCGAGGATGCCGAACACGTCCCGCGCCAGCGCATAGGCCCGCGCGATATCCGGCACCGGCCGGCCCGTCCGCGCGGCGAGTCGCGTCACGATCGCGGGCCCGCCCCGGTTGACGACAGCGTTGGAGAGCTGCGTTGCCACGATCTCCCGGCGCAGGCGATGGCTTTCGATCGCGTCGGGGAACCGCTCCTGAACCTCTTTCGGGAAATACCGGCGGGCTTCCTCGACGAGGTAGGAATCATCCGGAACATTCGAGGCCAGAAGCTGGTCGTAGAGCGCCAGCTTGGCATAGGCGAGCAGCACAGCCAGTTCCGGCCGGGTCAGCCCTTCGTTCCGGGCGGAGCGCGCTTCGATCTCGGCATCGCCGGGGAGGAACTCGACCTTCCGATCGAGCCGGCCCTCGGCTTCGAGGGCTCGCATCAGGTCAATCAATTCGGCATTCGCCGCCGCGCCGAGCCTCTGCGTCAGCGACAGGGCGAGGGATTGCAGATAATTGTTCCGCAGCACCAGCCGGGCCACTTCGTCGGTCATCGAGGCGAGCAGGACATTGCGCGCCTCCCGGTCGAGCCGGCCATCCGCTTCGGGCTTCGAGAGCGCGATCTTCAGATTGACCTCGACGTCGGACGAATTCACGCCGGCCGAATTGTCGATCGCATCGGTATTGATCTGCACGCCGCGACGGGCCGCCTCGATCCGGGCGAGCTGGGTCATGCCGAGATTCGCGCCTTCCCCGATGACCCGCGCCCCGAGTTCCGCCGCCGTGATCCGGATCGCGTCATTGGCGCGGTCACCGGCATCGGCATCGCTCTCCGTGCTCGCGCGGATATAGGTGCCGATCCCGCCGAACCAGAGCAGGTCGACCCGCGCCTTCAGGATGGCCGTCATCACCGCCTGCGGGGTGGCATCGACGCCCTCGAGGCCCAGCAGGGCACGAATTTCCGGGGTGAGCGGGATTTTCTTGAGCGAACGGGAGAAGACTCCGCCGCCTTTCGAGATCAGCTTCGGATCATAATCCTGCCAGCTCGAACGCGGCCGTTCGAAAAGGCGCTGCCGCTCGGCAAAACCCTTGGCCGCATCGGGATCGGGATCGATGAAGATGTCGCGATGGTCGAAGGCCGCGACGAGACGGATCTGCGGCGAGAGCAGCATCCCGTTGCCGAAAACATCACCGGACATGTCGCCCACACCGGCCACGGTGAATGGCATCGTCTGGATGTCGATATCGATCTCGCGGAAATGGCGCTTCACCGCCTCCCAGCCGCCGCGCGCCGTGATGCCCATCTTCTTGTGGTCATAGCCGGCCGAGCCGCCCGAGGCGAAGGCATCCGAAAGCCAGTGCCCGCGCGCCTCCGAAATGGCGTTGGCCGTATCCGAGAACGTGGCCGTGCCCTTGTCCGCCGCGACGACGAGATAGGGATCGTCGCCATCATACCGGATGGTGCGGGCCGGCGGCACGATCGTGTTGCCGCGGATCGTGTCGGTCAGGTCAAGCAGCGCGGAGACGAAGGTCTTGTACGAGGCCGTGCCCTCGGCGAACCAGGCATCGCGGTCCGAAGCCGGCGGCAGGTTCTTCGGCACAAAGCCGCCCTTGGCCCCGACCGGAACGATCACCGCGTTCTTGACCTGCTGCGCCTTGACCAGACCGAGGATCTCGGTGCGGAAATCCATCGGGCGGTCAGACCAGCGCAAGCCGCCGCGTGCCACCTTGCCGAAGCGCAGATGCAACCCCTCGACCTGTGGCGAGGCCACGAAGATCTCGTAGAGCGGCCTCGGCAGGGGCAGGCTCTCGATCTGGTCGCAGGCGAACTTGACGGCGATGGTCGGCCGGCCTTCCTGATAGGCATTGGTGCGCAAGGTGGACTGGATCAGGTTGAGCATCCGCCGGAAGATGCGGTCATCATCAAGGCTGGTGATCTTGTCGACCTCGGAGAGCAACGCCAATTGCATGGCATCGACCAGACGCGAGCGATCCTCGGGCCGCTCCTTGAGGTCAGGGTCGAAGCGCAGGGCGAAGAGGCGGGCAAGGCTCTGCGTTGCGGCGGGATAGCGGGCCAGCGCATCCGCGATGTAGATCTGGCCGTAGGGAACGCCGATCTGGCGGAGATAGCGCGCATAGGAACGCAGGATATCTGCTTCGCGCGGCGTCAGGCCGGCCTCGGTGACCAGCACATTGTATCGGTCGGATTCGAGCGTGCCGGCGAAGATGCCGAACAGGGTCGCCTCGAGATTGGCCTCGAGCCGCGGAAGGTCGATCGACCCGCCACGCGCCCGTTCCAGCGTCATGTCGTGAAGCCAGTGCGTGGCACCGCTTTCTGGCAAGACGCGGTAGGTCCGCTCGTTGATCACTGTGAAGCCGAGATTCTCGAGGATCGGCACCCGCCGGGACAGCGGGATCGGGCTGCCATGCGAATAGACCTTGAGATTCGCGCGGGAATCCGGCTCGCCGCTGCGGCGGAGGAAATTGAACGCGAAGGGCAGCGCGGAAGAAAGCCGCTCCATCATGCCGATATCGGCGATTGCCTCGCTGGCGGTGAAGGCCTCGCGATAGGCCGCGTTGAATGCCCCGGTCCAGATCCGGCCCCATGAACCGGCCTTGCCTTCCGGCGCTTCCCGCGCCAGCGCTTCCCGGAAATCATCCGCCCAGGTCCGGACAATGGCGAGAATGCCAGCTTCGAGCGTCTCGCGGTCGATGACCGGCGTTTTGCCCTCGAACCGGCCAATAATGTAATGCGTGCGGGAGAGCGGCCCTTCGGGATAGGCCGGATAGGCCGCAGAAACGCGCCCTTCATAGATCCGCGCCAGGTATTCGCCGATCCGCAGGCGGACCTGCGTGTCGTAGCGGTCCTTCGGCACATAGACCATCACGGAGACGAAACGGTCGAAGCGGTCGACGCGCGCCAGCGCCCGGAGGCGCGGCCGCTCCGACAGCGCCAGCACATCGAGCGTGAAGCGGAACAGCGTGTCGAGATCGACCTGGAACAACTCGTCGCGCGGATAGCTTTCGAGGACATTGATCAGCGCCTTGCCTGAATGGCCGGCATGGTCGAAGCCGGCGCGCTCGATCACGCGGGCCACCTTGTGGCGCAGATAGGGGATTGTGCGGGCGGAGCCGGTATAGGCCGTCGAGGTGAACAGCCCGACGACGCGCAGCTCACCCTCCAGCTCGCCGTTGGCATTGAGGATCTTCACGCCGACATAATCGAGGTAGACGCGCCGATGGATACGCGATTTCACATTGGCCTTGGCCACGAAGAGCGGCGTCGGCTCCTTGAGGAAGGTCCGGATCTCGGGCGTCATGACCACGAGTTCCCGGCCGCGCCGGAGGACCTTCACATCCGGGTCGCGCAGGATGCCGAGCCCTTCCGTCGGGATCGGATCGGAGGAGATGTCCGGATCCGAGAAGCGGTATTCGCGCACGCCGAGCAGGGTGAAGTTCTCGGCCAGCAGCCAGTCGAGGAACTGGACAGCCTCGGCGATCTCGTCCGCCGGAAGCAGGGGCGGCGTAGCCCGGTAGCGCGTGGCGATCTCGGCGATCCGGGTCCGCATCGGGATCCAGTCCGTCACCGCGGCGCGGATCTCCGCGAAGATCACGGCCAGGCTTTCGGCCAAAGCCTGCCTTTCGGCGCTATCCAGCACGATGCCGAGATGGATATGGAGCAGGCTCTCGCGCTGCACGGGGGCAAGTTCCCGGCCGGAGGAAGGGCCGAGAAGCCGCGCGAGGTGGCCATCCGGCCTGCGTTCGACAGCGAGGACCGGATGGGCGACAAGGGCGAGCGGATAACCGCGTTCTGTCAGGTCGGCGAGTGTCGAATCCAGCAGGAACGGCATGTCATCATTGACGACCTCGATCAGCGTGCCGGCACCGGCCGGGAGGTCAAGCGGCTCGACCCGGATCGCCGCATGGCCGACATTCCGGTACGCCAGGAAGGCTCTGGTCGATTCGGCAAGGGATTCGCGGACCTCCTGCGACAGGGGGGCGAGATCCTCGGCATCAACCCGCGCGAAGAACAGCGCAGCGAGATCCTTGGATGCAGGCGAGGCGCCGTGCGAAGTCATCGCCGGCTTGGAAGCAGAAGACATGGGAAGGGGCTCCGCTGGGGGCAGGGGAAGGCGCAACGATCCTTGCGGACTTGCGGGTAGACTCTCGGGCGATCATTCTGATTGTGATGGTGTTGGCCGGAGCGGGACTACGCCCTTCGTCTAATGCGCCGGGTGGCTTTGGGAGGCAAGCGTGCAAGACATGAAAAATACAAAAAAAGTCGACAACCGGCACAGAAATCCGTCGGAAGTCACCGCTTTGGACCTGAAACAGGCCGAACTGACCCCGCAGTTGGCTGCATATTTTGAAAAATGCATCGAAAAGCTGGGATTCGTTCCCAACGTCCTGCTGGCCTACGCGCATGCCATGCCGAAGCTGGAATCCTTCGTCGGCCTCTACAATGAGCTGATGCTGGCGCCATCCGGCCTGAGCAAGCTGGAACGCGAGATGGTCGCTGTCGCTGTCTCCGCCGAGAACCGGTGCTGGTATTGCCTCGTCGCGCATGGGGCGGCTGTGCGCCAGCTGTCCGGCCGGCCGGAACTGGGCGAGGCGATCGCCTTCAACTACCGCGTCGCGGATATCACCCCGCGGCAGCGGGCCATGCTGGATTTCGCGGTCAAGATGTGCCGGGCCTCGGCCGAGATCGGCGAGCCGGACCGCCAGATCCTGCGCGACCATGGCCTGTCCGATGCGGATATCTGGGATCTCGCCGCGACGGCCTCGTTCTACGCCATGTCGAACCGGATGGCCTCGGCGACCGGCATGCAACCCAACCCCGACTATCACGGCCAGGCGCGGCAAGCGGTCTGAACAGGGCGGGAGAAGGGCTTTCGCCAAAAAAGAAAGGCGGCTCGCGCGGGGGGCTCGAGCCGCCATGCCAGCTTGGGCGCAACCTTTCGGTCGAGGTCGGGAGCAGGGGGGCTGGGGGGCGTAGGGTCCTGCTCGGGACTGCGCTTTGGCATTGATTGCAGTTTTCCCGGTCGTTGGGGCTGCCCCATGGTCGAATTCGGGCCAAAATGTGAAATTCATCACCTGCGCGTGAGCGAATGCCCGGTGGAGGACAGCGGCATGTGGGCCATAAGCCGGCTTGCCAGCCGCAGCGGATTCTTCAAGACTGGGATTCGGGAGTCCTGAATGAACCAGACGGACATGCTGAGGCAAACCAGCGATGCGACGGTCGTGCCCTTCACGCCGCCGCGTCTGCCTGAAACGGTCCGCTTTGACCGGAAGGAGCTTTCAGCCATCCTGATGGTGTACGGGCGGAATGTCGCCGCAGGGGAATGGCGCGACTATGCCATCATGTTCGGTCGCGAGCGGGCCGTCTTCGCCATCCTGCGGCGCACCGGCGAGACGCCACTCTATCGGATCGAGAAAGATCCGAAGCGTGCCGAGAAACAGGGGGCCTATTGCGTGGTGGCCCAGGACGGCCGGATCCTGAAGCGCGGCCATGATCTCGAACGCGTCCTGCGCGTCCTCGAAAAGCCCGCCCGCCTCGTCGGCGAATAGGCACAAAAAAAGCCCCGGTTTCCCGGGGCTTTCGCAATCCTGTGGCAGGACTGGCTTATTCTTCGTTCCGCACGCCCATGAGCTGCATGAGCATCTGGAACATGTTGATGAAGTTCAGGTACAGCGTCAGCGCGCCCATGAGCGACCACTTCTGCATGAGCGTCTCGTCACCGGCGACGACGTCATACTCTTCCTTCAGCCGCTGCGTATCCCAGGCGGTGAGGCCGGCGAAGACCAGGACACCGATCACGTTGATGGCGAACTGGAGCGCAGACGACTTCATGAAGATGTTGACGATGCCGGCAATGATCAGCCCGAAAAGGCCCATCAGCATGAACTTGCCCATGCCGGAAAGGTCCTTCTTGGTCGTGTAGCCGAACAGCGACAGGGCGCCGAACGAGGCCGCGGTGATGAAGAACACCTGGCCGATCGAGCCGAGCTTGTAGATCACGAAGATCGACGAGAGCGACAGGCCCATGACGGCCGCGAAGGCATAGAACGTGCCCAGCAGCGCGGTGTAGCTCATGCGCTCCCAGCGGAAGGAGAGCAGGAACACGAAGGCCAGCGGCGCCAGCATGATCACCCACTTGAGCGGGCTCGCCCAGATGGCGGCACCGAACGGCGTCAGCAGCTGGCCGAACGCGCGGCCGGCAGCACCGGCCGGATTGGTGGTGGTGCCGAGCATGAACGCGCCGATCGCGACGAGGCCGGAAATGGCCAGCGCAATCGACATGTGGTTGTAGATGCCAAGCATATAGGAGCGCAGGCCCTGATCATATTGGGCAGCGCTCATGGAACGGCCCATGCCCGTGGCATAAGGGGCATAAGCGTTGCGATCGTAATCGGCCATCGAACCCTCTTGAGTGCAGACCGGCACACCGGCCGGCGACAAACGGTACCTCGCGACATGCGAAGCTGCACTAATATGGCAAGCTTCCCGCAATTTCTCAAGGGGCTTCATGTTGAAACGAGCAAAGCGATGTCGCAGGGCAGCCTAGGCAGCCCTGCCTCAAGAAGTTTGTCAGAAAAACGGCGATGATAACCTGAACCAAACCTTATGCATGTCGCAAGTATGGCGCAGGTTTTTGTCCAAGAAGATGCCAGGTTCCGATCAGGCCCAAAATAATCGTGACAACGAACGCAGAAATCGCAATCGAGACGATTGTCATCCAGGGAACCATGAAATCGAGCCGCATGATCTCGACAACCACGAAGCGCGCGCCGATTGCTCCGCATAACAGGCCGAAAACAGCGGCGATCGCGCCAAGGGCTGCGTATTCGACGAGCAGTGCCTTCAGCAGTGTCGATCGTGTCGCACCGAGCGTCTTGAGGATCACGCCCTCCTGCTGGCGGGTGCGGGCTGTGGCGGCAAGTGCACCGGCCAGCACAAGGATGCTGGCGACAAGCGCGATTCCCGACGAGGCCCGGATGGCGAGCGCCAGTTGCGAGACGATCTGCTCGACCGCATTGATCGCATCACGGACCCGCACCGACGAAATGGCCGGGAAACCCTGCGCCACCTTTCGGGTCAGGTCGATCTCCGCCTTCGGATCCGCGCCGGCTGCCGGCGTCAATGTGGAAAGGAACGTGTAGGGCGCGCCCTGGAACGTGTTCGGCGAGAACACGAGGATGAAATTGATGCCGAGGCGCTGCCAGCGGATCTCGCGCAGATTGGCGATTTCCGCCGTGATCCGCCGTCCGAGCACATTGACGGTGATCTTGTCCCCAACCTTCAGACCGAGTCCTTCGGCAACATCGCGCCCGAACGAGACCAGCGGCGGGCCGCGGTAATCCTCCGGCCACCAGGCCCCCGAGACGATGCTCGAGCCCTCCGGCGGCTTGGCCGAGTAGGTGATGCCCCGGTCGCCGTCGAGCACCCAGGACACCCGCTCGGCGGCCTTGAACTCGGAGGATGGCGTTCCGTTGATCTCGACGATGCGGCCCCGCAATTGCGGCACCCGCTCGATCGTCGCGCCCGGCTGCTCCTTTGCAAGAAAATCCGCGAAGCGGTTCATGTCCCGCGCGGGGATATCGATGAAAAAGAAGGACGGCGAGCTGCCCGGCAGGGTCGATCGGAACTGCCGGCCAAGATTGATGTCGATCAGCGTCAGGGCAACCAGCAGGGTCAGGCCGAGGCCGAGCGAGAGGAGGACCGAGGGTGTCAGGCTGCCGGGCCGGTGCAGGTTGGCCAGCGCCATCCGCAGGATCGGATTTCGTGGCCGCGGCGCAACTTTTGCCAGCCGCATGACCAGCCAGGCGATGATCCGCAGCATGATGATGGAGGCGACGGCCGCGACGAGATAGATCGTCGCGATCCGCCGTTCGGAAGCAAAGAGGATCGCCAGCGCCCCGAAACCCGCCGTGGCGGCGGTCAGCAACGCCAGGTCAAACAGGCTCGGCCGGAACCGCGCGATCCCGAACGAATCCCGGAACAAAGCCGAGGCGGCAACGGCCTTGCCCCGCGCCAGCGGCAGGATCGAGAAGGTCAGGGCAGCCACCAGCCCGTAAGCGAGGCCGAGCAGCAATTCCTCGCCATAGACCCCCGGCGCGAGCGGATAGGGCAGCAGATGGCCAAAGCCGAGGATGGCCAGGGTCGGCAGGGCCGTGCCCAGCACCAGCCCGAGAAGCGTCCCGATCAGCGCGAAGGCCATGACCTGCGCGAGCGAGGACAGAAAGACGAAGGCGCGGGTGGCGCCGAGGCTCTTCAGCGTGGCGATCCGCATCACCTGCCGGGCGGCGAAGGCCCGCGCGGCATTGGCCACGCCGACACCGCCGATCAGCAGCGCCGTCAGCCCGACAAGGGTCAGGAACTGGGTGAAGCGGTCAACCTGACGCTGCAGTTGCGGCGAGGCCCGGAGGCGGGTCGTGACCTGCCAGCCGGCATCCGGCACTGCGGTGGCAATACCGTCGACGGCTTCCTGGAGTTGCGCTTCGCTGGAGGTCGGCCCGAGATCGAGCCGGTAGGCGAAGCGCGTCAGGGAGCCGGGCTGGATCAGGCCGGTGCTGTCGAGCGCGGCCCGGCTCATGATGACGCGCGGTCCGAAACCGAGCCCGCCGGAAAGCTTGTCCGGCTCGCTGGTCAGCAGCGCGGCAATGCGGAAGGTCTGGGTGCCCAGCCGGACCCGGTCGCCGAGAGCGATGTTGAGGCGGCCCGTCAGGACGGGGTCTGCGACGAGGCCCGGCAGGCCGGCGGCATCAGGTGCCAGCAACGCGCCGAGGGCACGGCGTTCAGGGCCATCGGGCCCCGCAAGCTGGAGTTGCCCGGCCAGCGGATAGGCATCATCAACGGCCTTGATCTCGACCAGCGCGCTTTCGCCCGCTTCGCTGACGGCCATGGCGCGCGACTGGGTCAGCTCGGCCACCCGGCCGAACCGGCCGATGGCAGCCTTCTCGGCCGGCGTTGCCTCCCGCTGGATCAACGTGAAGGCTGCATCGGCCCCGAGAATCACGCGGCCTTCGCGCGATAGTCCTTCATTCAGCGCGCGCGAGAGCGAGACAACCGCGACGATGGCGCCAACACCAAGTGCAATGCACGCGATGAGAATGCCGAAGTGACGAAGGGAATGCGGGATTTCACGCGCGACAAGGCGCAGGATCAGGCGAGCCGAGCCGGACATCATCATTCCGCCAGGGCCGGCGCGCGCTCTTCGACAATCTTGCCTGCCTTGAGCCGGACAATCCGGTCGCAGCGTTCGGCAAGGCCGAGATCATGCGTCACGAGGAGGAGCGTCGTTCCCCGATCGCGTTTGAGCGCGAAGAGCAGGTCGACGATCTCGCGCCCCGTCCCCTCGTCAAGATTGCCGGTCGGCTCGTCGGCGACGAGGATGGCCGGCCGGGGCGCAAGGGCCCGCGCCAGCGCCACGCGCTGCTGTTCACCGCCGGAAAGCTGACCGGGATAATGGTCGAGGCGCTGGCCGAGCCCGACCGAGGCCAGTTCGGCGGCGGCCTTGTCGAAGGCCTCGCGGTCACCGGCCAGTTCCAGCGGCACGGCCACATTCTCGAGCGCGGTCATGGTGGGAATCAGGTGGAAGGCCTGGAAGACGATACCGATCCGCCGGCCACGGAACTGCGCCAGCCGGTCCTCGCTGAGGCGGGTGATCTCCTCGCCGGCAATGGTCACGCTGCCGGAATCCGGCCGCTCGAGCCCTGCCGCCGTCATCAGCAAGGTGGATTTTCCGGAACCGGACGGGCCGACCAGCCCGATCGCCTCGCCCTGCGCCACCGAGAGCGAAACGCCACGCAGGATATGCACGCGGGACGCGCCCTCGCCCAGGCTGAGATCCACGTCGCGCATGGCGATCGCCGAGGGCTGGGGAACGCGCGATGGTGCGTCGGGCTTGTCCTGAAGGAGGGGAGATAACATCTTGAACGGGTCCGCCTGCGTTGGAAGGTGCAACCAATGTGGGAAGGAACATGGCTTTTGTCAGGAGATACGCAGTGAGATTGGCGTTCGGTTCTCTTTCCGGGTTGTGGCGCGCCGGTTTGCTGGCAGTCGGTCTGGCAGTCGGCCTGGCGGCACATCCCTCGGATGCCGCGGCTCGCACGCTGCGGCTCGTGGCCTTTGGCGACAGCCTTTCAGCCGGCTACCAACTGGCCCAGAACGACGCTTTCCCCAGCAGGCTGGAAGCCGCGCTCAAGGCGCGCGGTCACAATGTGGTGATCGAGAATGCCAGCGTATCCGGCGATACCGCCAGCGGCGGGCTTGAACGCCTCGACTGGGGCGTGGCCGAGGATACCGACCTCGTCATCCTCGAACTGGGTGCGAATGATGCCCTTCGCGGCATCGATCCGCGCATCACCGAGCAGGCGCTGGACGAGATCATAACGAAGCTGCGGTCGCGCAAGATCCAGGTGCTGCTGGCCGGGATGATGGCGCCCCGGAACAACGGCCCTGATTACGTTGCGGCCTTTGACGCGATCTATCCGCGCCTTGCCGCAAAGCACGGTATCCCGCTCTATCCCTTCTTCCTTGAGGGGGTGCAGGGCCGGGCGGATCTCAATCTCGCCGATGGCATCCATCCCAACCCCGCCGGCGTGCGTATCATCGTCGAACGGATCCTGCCTGTGGTCGAACAGACCCTCGTCGCACTGCCGGCGCGCTGATTCTTCACGCCTCGCGCGGCAAGCAGCTTGCCAAGCGCATCCCGCTTCTCTACCGGCAGGAAAAACCGGTGCAGGACCTGCGGGGAGGATGAAATGGCACGGCTCGAACTCTGGAAGGATCCCTGGCCGCTCGACGTGAAGCAATGCCCCTGTGACGTGCATTTCACGTCCTATCTCAAGGAGACGGGGCTTGCCGGACAGACGATCTTCCATTTCGGCACCGGCGATCACCACCATGTCGGGCTGCAGGCCCCGGCCAGCGATCATGCGGTGATCGGCATCACCGCCACGGAGCCGGAATACCGCTCCTACATCCGGCTGGTGACCGAGAACCCGCATCTCGGCAAATACTACAAGGTCCTTTACAGCGACATCTACCAGATCAATACCCGGCTGCTGCCGGCCTTCGACATCGTGACCTTGTTCCATCTCTGCGAGTTCTGGTCGGAGAACAATGCCGCCTTTGCCGCCCTCGACGACAAGGGCGTGCTCGACGCCTTGACCGGCCTCGTACGGCCGGGCGGGCTGGTGCTGTTCTATACCGGCTCCTTCGCCTATGACGCTGCGTCGCGGCTGATCCCCGAATGGGCGGCGCGGACCGGGTTCACGGAAGAGCCCGGCTACGAGACCCTCCGGATTTTCCGCAAGCCAAAGGCATGATTTCGCTGGCGAAATAAAGACCTGCGGGACGAGCATTCCGAAGGGGCTTTTCTTTACGGAAATCGTGTTACCGTGACCTCGGATGCGTGATTCGAGGGGGAACGGTCATGCCTCGTCTCTTTGTCGGTCTCGAGTTGCCGGAAGGCGTTGCGTCCCTGCTTTCGGGGCTCCGCTGGGGCCTTCCGGGCGCCCGATGGGTTGACCCTTCGGATTACCACCTCACCCTCCGTTTCATCGGTGATATCGACCGGCGTTTCGCCCGGGACATCGAGGATGAACTGGCCGAGATCGGCCGGGAATCGGTTCCCGTAGCCCTGACGGGCCTCGGCGTTTTCGGCGGAGACAAGCCGCATACACTTTATGCGAGCGTGGCACCCAACCGGGCCCTGATCGAGCTTCAGGCCGAGAGCGAGCGCTGCCTGCGGCGCCTCGGCCTCAAGCCGGAACCGCGGAAATTCACGCCGCATGTCACCCTCGCGCGCCTTCGGGCAGCCTCGGTGCTGGATGTCGCGGATTATCTGGCAGCCCACGCGCCCTTCCCGCCCTGCCGCTTTACCGCCGAGCATTTTTCGCTCTTTTCCGCCCGTGAAACCTTCGGCGGCGGGCCCTATATCGTCGAGGCAGCCTACCCGCTTCAGTAAGCGCGGGCGGGCCACCGACACGGAGGGAATGCGATGGCCCGAACCCTGACCGATGCGGAGCGCGGAAGCGCCCTCGCCGAACTGGCCGCGTGGCAGCTCGAGAGCGGCGGCAAGGCAATCCTCCGCACTTATCGTTTCCCCGGCTTCCGCGCCGCTTTCGGCTTCATGGCTGAAGCAGCGATCGAGGCGGAAAAGCTCGATCACCATCCCGAATGGTCGAATGTCTATCGCGAGGTGAAGGTCCGGCTTACCACGCATGATGCCGGCGGCCTGACCGCGCTCGACCTGGAACTGGCCCGGCGGATGGAGGCCATCGCCGCCGGTCGCCTGGCTCCGTGAGCCGCATTTATTTCGGCGCGAGGCGGATCGTGCCGTCGAGGCGGATCGAGGTGCCGTTGAGATAATCGTTCCGGCAGATGCTCTCGACGAGGCTGGCATATTCCGCCGGATTGCCGAGCCGCTGCGGGAACGGTACCTGCTGCGCGAGCGACTTGCGATATTCTTCCGAGATCTGGTCGAACATCGGCGTATGGAAGATCCCCGGCATGATCGACATGACGCGGATCCCGTGCGAGGCAAGATCCCGCGCGATCGGCAGGGTCATGCCGGCCACGCCGGCCTTGGAGGCAGAATAGGCGGCCTGGCCGATCTGCCCGTCCTCCGCCGCCACGGAAGCCGTGCTGACGATCACCCCGCGCCCGCCATCCGCATCCAGCGGCTCGAGGCCGGCCATGGCGACCGAGCATTGCGCGATCATCCGGAACGTGCCGATCAGGTTGATCGAGATCACCTTGGTGAAACTGCCGAGATCATGGGCAACGAGAGCGCCGCTCTCGCGATCCTTGCTGACGGTGCGCCGTCCGGCGACAATGCCGGCACAATTGACGAGGATGCGCTCGATACCGTGCCGGCCCCGGACCTTGGCGAGCGCCTCGGCAACAGACGCGTCATCCGTCACATCGCAGCGCGCGAAGGTGCCGCCGATTTCCGCGGCAACCTTTTCGCCCCGCTCGGGATTGAGATCGAGGACGCCCACCCGGACACCGAAACCGGCGAGATGGCGGGCCGTGGCCTCTCCGAGGCCGGAGGCGCTGCCGGTGACAATGGCGGCGATTGAAGAATCGAGGCGCATGGGCATATTCCTTCCTGGTTCGGGGCGGATTAGGCCGCCTTCCGGCATGACGCAAGCCTCTCGGCCGATCGGCCTTCCATGGTCCCGCCGCAATCGGCGGAAAGGATGAGGTCGAGGGAGGATCGAATGGACAGCTTCTGGCAGGCGCCTTTTTCCAAGACCGAGATGGATGCAGCCCGCAGCGCCCTGCGCGACGAGGAGGATATGCTCCAGCGCATGCGCGGGAAGCTGCGCCGTCTGGCGCGGCAATTGCCGTTCGCCGAGGATCTTCTGGCCGCCTATTTCTGCGTCCGGGACCCGGCCACCCCGCCCCGCATCCGCTGGATCCTCCTGCTCGCTCTCGCCTATTTCGTGCTGCCGGTGGATACGGTGCCGGATGTCCTGCCGGTCCTCGGCTTCACCGATGATGCCGCCGTGCTCGCAACGGCCCTCGCTTCGGTGCGCGGCGCCTTGCAGCCGGAACACCGCGAAAGGGCCCGCGAGACGCTCGACCGGGAGCAGGTCTGAGCGGCCGGATCCAAGCCCGGTCAGCTGCCGGAAGCGATCAGCGCGATTCGGAAATGCCGCCAGCCTCGAGCGCCCGGCGCAACCGGGTGAAGGCAAGCCTCAGCCGGGATTTCACGGTCCCGAGCGGCAACCCGGTCCGTTCGGCGATCTGCGAATGCGACAGCCCCTCATAGAAGGCCAGCAGGACGAGGTCGCGCTGCTCGACAGGCAGGCCGGTGATCAGTGACCGCACGATGTCGTCCCGCTGCTGGCCGTCGATTTCCGATTCGAACCGCCGTTCCTCGGGAATGTCGAGGATAGCCGGCGACTGCGGATCCACGTAATCGGTGCGGCTCCGGCGCGACAGGTCGATCCGGCGGTTCCGGGCCACCCGGTAGAGCCAGGTCGCCAGTGAGGATTTCTCGGCATCGAACAGCTCGGCCTTGCGCCAGAGCGTGATCATCACATCCTGCGCGATCTCTTCCGCGCCGCCGGAATCAAGACCCAGCCGGATGAGATACGCCTCGAGACGGGGCGTGAAATAGTCGAAGATCTCTGTGAAGGCGGCCTTGTCCCGCCGCTCGGCAACGGCACGCATCAGCAAGGCCCAATGATCGGCGGCCGGCACGCAGGATCCTCGATTCCCCTTGGTCTGGGCACCGGTGTAACGCTCCGGTGCCGAACAAACAACCACATAGGGCCGGGTTTCGCGCCGACTACCCGATCCCGGGCCGTTTTGCCGCGCTGCGGGAGGCGAGAGTGTTTGTCGTTGCCCGGACTTTGCGCTAAGGGAAGCCGGATCGGGCTTTGAAGTTCATGCCCTATTCACGCCATATCAGGCATTTAGCGGACCGGAACCGTGGAATCGCTCCCGGCCTTGCGCTCTCCGGAGTGCGGGATCCGGCGCAGGGCAACCGTAGAGGGAGACGTCACGAACGATGAAGACCTTCGTTTCGAGACAGGGTTTGGTCGGGCTGCGCATCGCGGCCGCATGGGCCAGCCTCGCGATGTGCATGGTTGCTTCCGGCGCGCAGGCCCAGGCCAATCGCCCCGCTGCCGCCCCGGCCAACCGTCCTGCGGCGAACGCGGCCCCGGCCGGCGGTGCCCAGACCTTCCTGATCGGCACCTTCAACGACTGGCGGGCCCTGACAACCGGCAAGGACAAGCAGAAGATGTGCTATGCCCTGTCCGAGCCGAAGGAACGCCTGCCCAAGGCCCTGAAGCGGGATCCCGGCTATCTGTTCATCTCGACCCGTGCCGCCGATGGCGCGCGCAACGAGGTGGCTTTCAAGCTCGGCTTCGCCACGAAGAACGGCCAGGACGGCACGCTTTCCGTCGGCACGGCTACCTTCGCGCTGGTTGCCTCGGGCGAAAGCGCCTTCCTCAAGAACCCGGCCCAGGAGGCCCAGCTTATCGAGCAGATGAAGCGGGCACAGAGCATCTCGATCAAGGTGGCTTCGGCCCGCGGCAACGAGACGACGGACCGTTATTCCATGAACGGCTTCGCCCGGGCCATCGAGGCTGTGGCGAAAGAATGCCCCTGATCGGCCCGTCATGATCGAAGCCGCACTCTCCGACGCCGGGGCCGCTCCCGCCCCCGCCCTTGCCCCTCCCGGGAACCGTCCGACACTTGTCGGCCTGTCCCGCGAGAGGCTGGCCGACCTGCTGGAACAGGCCGGTGTTCCGGAAAAGGAACGCCGGATGCGCCTGTCGCAGCTCTGGCACTGGATCTATGTGCGCGGTGCGCAGGAATTCGGCGACATGACCAATGTCGCCCGGCAGCTCCAGACCCATCTCGTGCAGCACGCCACGCTTGCCCGGCCGGAAATCGTACGGGAGCAGATCTCGTCGGATGGCACCCGCAAATGGGTCCTGCGCTTGCCCCCCCGTGGTCTCGCCGATCGCGGCGCCGAGGTGGAATGCGTCTATATTCCCGAGCGCGATCGCGGCACACTTTGCGTGTCGAGCCAGGTCGGCTGCACGCTCAACTGTTCATTCTGCCATACAGGCACCCAGAAACTGGTGCGCAATCTCGAGGCCTGGGAGATTGTCGCCCAGGTGATGGTCGCGCGGGACCGCCTTGGCGACTACCCCGGCAAGGCGCCTCCGGAAGGCGCCTTCGTGCCGAAGGATGGCGGCCGCTTCGTCTCGAACATCGTCTTCATGGGCATGGGCGAGCCCCTCTACAATTACGCCAATGTCCGGGAGGCAATCGGCGTCCTCACCGATCCGCAGGGCCTGCAGCTGTCGCGGCGGAAAATCACCGTCTCGACCTCGGGTGTCGTGCCGGAAATCGCCCCGCTCGGCGCGGAAACCGGCGCCATGCTGGCCATCTCGCTCCATGCGACGAATGACGCGCTGCGCGACGAGCTGGTGCCGATCAACCGGAAATACCCGATCGCCGAACTGCTTGAAGCCTGCCGCACCTATCCCGGCGTCTCGAATGCCCGCCGTATCACCTTCGAATACGTGATGCTGAAAGGCGTGAATGACAGCCTTTCCGAAGCACGCGTCATGGTCCGGATGCTGCGCGGCATCCATGCGAAGATCAACCTGATCCCGTTCAATCCATGGCCGGGCACGCAATACGAATGCTCCGACTGGGCGCAGATCGAGCGGTTTTCGGAAGTGATTTTCGATGCCGGCTATGCCTCTCCCATCCGAACGCCGCGCGGCCGCGATATCCTCGCCGCCTGCGGCCAGCTCAAGAGCGACACCGAGAAAATGCGCGCGCGGGCCCGGCTGATGCTCGAGGAGCAGCTGGCCCTCGGCACGGATTGAACGCGTCGCGTTTCACCAAGCCTTAGAGTTAATCCGAATTAGGCATGGATCCCGGCCCAGGAATCGGCGGATCGCAAGCATTTGGCGCAAACTCGTGGCGTAGCCTCCTTCTCGAAGAAGACTGGGGGGCGTGTCATGAATATGCTTGGCCGCGCAATCGCGAGGTTTCTCGAAAAGCCTCTGGCTGGTTACAAGCCTGCCACGTCGCCTGATTTCGATGTGCTGCGTTCGGTGCTGAAACCGGCGGATGTGCTGCTTGTCGAAGGCAATAACCGCGTCTCCTCCGTCATCAAGTATCTGACGCAGTCCACCTGGTCGCATTCCGCGATCTATGTTGGCGATTGCCTCGGCAAGGCCGAGCCCGATGGCGAACCCCATGTCCTGATCGAAGCCGAGATGTCGCACGGCGTCATCACGGCACCGCTGTCGAAATACCGCGACTGGCACATCCGCATCTGCCGCCCCGTGGCGCTCAAGATCGAGGACCAGGACCGCGTGATCGCCTTCCTGCGGGCCCGGATCGGGCATGAATACGATATCAAGAACGTGCTCGACCTCGCGCGCTTCCTGATCCCGCTGCCGATCCCGACTCGCTATCGCCGCCGGATGCTGGCGCTCGGTTCGGGCGATCCCTCGCGTGCGATCTGCTCGACACTGATCGCCGAGGCTTTCCAGTCGGTCCGCTACCCGATCCTGGCACGGGTGGAGAATACGCAAGAACGCCGAAAGGTCCGGTCCCGCTATGCAAGACGGGAAATCCTGCATATCCACCACCACTCGCTCTACGCACCGCGTGACTTCGACATCTCGCCCTACTTTGCCGTCGTCAAACCGACGATCGAGGCCGGATTCGACTACAAGGCCCTGCGCTGGACGCCGCGCTTCGCCGTCGCCCCGGCCAAGATCGTCGAGACATCGGCCGATACCCGCCAGCCAACCCGCGAGGCTGCCCGCCAGACCGTACCGATCACCGCGCGGAGCTGACCGGGCCGGGTCAAACCGCGATCCGAGAAGGGCTCGACCTTCCGGACCGATGCGCTAGTCTTGGCGTAACATTGCGGTGAGGTCATCCATGCAGCGCGCGTTTCGTTTCGGCCTTCTCCTCGCCGGTTCGCTCTCGGCCGTTTCCTTCATCCCTGCCCTCGCGCCCGCCCAGACCAGCGTTCCCGCGCCGGGCCAGCCGATTCTGTCCGCGCAGAGCCGGTTGCTGCCGGTGCTGGCCAGCAAGGGCATGGTGTCGAGCCAGGAACGGCAGGCCAGCCAGGTCGGTCTCGATATTCTCAAGGCAGGCGGCAACGCCATCGACGCTGCCGTCGCCACCGGCTTCGCCCTCGCGGTGACGCTGCCGCGGGCCGGCAATCTCGGCGGGGGCGGCTTCATGCTGGTCCATCTGGCGAGAACGGGCGAGACCATCGCCATTGATTACCGCGAAACCGCTCCGGCCGGCTCGACCCGCGATATGTTCCTCGATTCGAAAGGCGAGCCGGACCCCAGAAAATCACGGGATTCCGGCCTCTCCATCGGCGTTCCGGGCACCGTGCGCGGGCTGGCCCTCGCCCATGAGAAATACGGCTCCGGGCGCTTCACGCTGGCGGATCTCATTGCGCCGGCGGTCCGGCTGGCGCGTGAAGGCATCCCTGTCGAGGAGGACCTCGCCGATTCGCTGCCCGCCGCCGCGCCGCGGCTGGGCCGTTTCCCCTCCTCCGCCGCGATCTTCCTGAAGGATGGCAAGCCGCTGCAGCGCGGCGACCGGCTCATCCAGACCGATCTCGCAACCACGCTGGAGGCCATCCGCCAGCAGGGGCCGGATGCCTTCTATTCCGGCCGGATCGCCGCCTCCATTGCCCGCTCGGCGCAAGGGGCGGGCGGAATCCTGACCGAGGCGGATCTCGCTGCCTACCGCCCGGTGCTCCGCCAGCCGGTCAGGGGCACCTATCGCGGCCATGAGATCGTGTCGATGCCGCCGCCCTCTTCCGGCGGCGTACACCTGATCCAGATCCTCAACATTCTCGAGGGCTTCGACATCAAGGCGACGGGTCCAGGCAGCGCCGCCTCGCTGCATCTCCTCGCCGAGGCCATGAAGCCGGCTTATGCCGACCGCGCCCATTTCCTCGGCGATCCGGACCGCGTCAAGGTTCCTGTGCGCGGCCTGACGGCCAAGGCCTATGCGGAAGGCCAGCGCGCCGCGATCCTGCCCGAACGGGCCCGCAAGGCCGAGGAAGTCGCCGCCGGCAATCCGCTGCCGCACGAACCGGACCAGACCACGCATTTCTCGGTGCTCGATGCCGAGGGCAACGCGGTGTCGAACACCTACACGCTGAATTTCTCCTATGGCATGGCCATGGTGGCCGAGGGAACCGGCGTGCTGCTCAACAACGAGATGGATGATTTCTCGGCCCGGGCCGGCGCCCAGAATGCCTATGGCCTTGTCGGAAGTGACGCCAATTCGGTTGCGCCGGGCGCGCGGCCGCTTTCCTCGATGACGCCGACCTTCGTGTTCCGTGACGGCAAGCTCTTCCTGATCACCGGGTCGCCCGGCGGCAGCCGGATCATCACCACGGTGCTGCAGGTGATCGTCAATGTCATCGATCACGGCATGAACATCGCCGAGGCCGTGGCCTTCCCGCGCATCCACCATCAATGGCGGCCGGATGCCCTCGCGGTCGAGCACGGGCTCTCGCCGGATACGCTCCGCCTGCTGGCCGAGCGTGGCCATACGGTTCGGCCCGGCACGACGAGCGGCTCGGCCAATTCGATCCTGGTCTCGGGAGAGGGGATTACCGGCACCTCGGATCCGCGCCAGCGCGGCACGGCGGCGATCGGCTATTGAGACCTGACGCGGTAAATCAGGCCTTCACGCCGTCCACGCCGGCATAACCGGCGCCGAGCACGATCCCCGGCGCCTCCAGCGTGCCGCTCTGCACGAGCAGGGCGAAGCCGTCGGCCCCGTCAACGGCGACCTGGCTCTCGCGAAGGACGCCGCGCGCCTCGGCGCCGGTCACCGGGCCGAGATCGATCAGCGCCCGCGCCACATTGGCATAGGTGATCGCCCGACCGGAATTCTCGCCCTTGCCGATCTGCACCTGTTGGCGTGACACGACGGGCACGAGAACGAGCCGGATATCGTTCGCCGGCTGCGCGAGGGCAATGCGATAGGCCCAGTCCTGCCCGTCCCGCACCAGCGTGACCTTGGCGGCATTGGCCGCAGGCGAAAGCTTGAGACGCGAGATGGCCAGCCCGTCCGACCCGACACAATGGCCGCGGCCATTGACGATCGCCTGCGGGGTATAGACCCGCTTGCCGGCCACCATCGCCGCATAGGCGCGGTGGCGCTTCGTGAAAGCGGGCCGCGCCAGCGTGTCCTTCCAGCCGAGATAATCCCAGATCTCGACGGGGTAGGTGATGGGCAGGGTCGTGGCATGCCCTGCCAGTTCGACCATCAACGCATCCGCCGGCGGGCAGGACGAGCAACCCTGGCTGGTGAAGAGTTCGACGACCGAGAGCGACGCGGCGCCGTTCTGGGCACGGCCTGCCGCCGGCGCCAGAAGGGCGCCAAGGGCAAGGGCAGAAAATCGGCGGCGGCAGAGCGACATGAGACCCACAAGATCACGAGGTTATTGAAGAAGCACAAACACCCATTTGGCTTCAACGACCAATCACAACCCGGTGTAGAGGTCGGAAATCTCGCCTTCCGGCACAAATGGCCTCCGGAAGGAGAGCCGGACGCACCGTAAGGGGCGCGTCCGGCAGGGTCGGAACCGGCAGAAGGCCGATCAGGCGGCGAGCTGCCGCAGCACGTAATGCAGGATGCCGCCGTTCTTGAAATACTCGATCTCGTCGAGCGTATCGATCCGGCAGATCAGCGGAAGGTCAAAGCTGGAGCCATCGGCACGGGTCACCTTGGCGATCACCTTCTGGCGCGGCTTGATGCTGGTCAGGCCGGGAATATCGACGAGTTCGTCGCCCTTCAGGCCCAAAGTCTGCCAGGACGTGCCTTCCTCGAACACGAAAGGCACGATCCCCATGCCGACGAGGTTCGATCGATGGATGCGCTCGAAGCTCTGCGCGATGACGGCCTTCACACCCAGCAAGGCGGTGCCCTTCGCCGCCCAGTCGCGGCTCGAGCCATTGCCGTATTCGACGCCCGCGAAGACGACCAGCGGCACTTTTTCCTGCTCGTAGCGCATCGCGGCATCGTAGATGAACATCTTCTCGCGCGACGGATAATGAATGGCATAACCCCCTTCCGGGGTCGCGCCGGCATCATCCTTCACTGAGAAGTTCTTGATGCGGATATTGGCGAAGGTGCCGCGCATCATGACTTCATGATTGCCGCGCCGCGTGCCGTACTGGTTGAAATCGGCCGGGCGGACCTGCCGCTCGAGCAGATAGCCACCAGCCGGCGAGGCGGCCTTGATCGAACCGGCCGGCGAGATATGGTCGGTCGTGATCTTGTCGCCGAACAGCGCAAGAATCCGCGCGCCCTTCACATCGGTCACCGGAACCGGGGTCTTGGTGATGCCGCGGAAATAGGGCGGGTTCTGCACATAGGTCGAACCGGAATTCCACGCATAGGTCAGGCCGGTCGTGGTCTTCACGCCCTGCCAGCGCTTGTCGCCCTTGAACACATCGGCATATTTCGTCTCGAACAGCTCGCGCGTGACATATTTCGAGATGTAGTCCTGAATGTCATGCGTCGTCGGCCAGATGTCCCGCAGATAGACGGGCTTGCCATCCGAGCCTTCACCGAGCGGCTCTTTCGAGAGGTCCTTGGTCACCGAGCCGGCCAGCGCATAGGCGACAACCAGCGGCGGCGAGGCGAGGTAATTCGCCTGCACATCCGGCGAGACACGACCCTCGAAGTTGCGGTTGCCCGAGAGCACCGCCGCCGCGATCATGCCGTTATCGTTGATCGCCTTCGAGATTTCCGCCGGAAGCGGGCCCGAATTGCCGATGCAGGTGGTGCAGCCGAAGCCGACCAGATTGAAGCCGAGCCCGTCGAGATCCTTCTGGAGGCCGGCCTTCTCGAGATATTCGGCAACGACCTGCGAGCCCGGGGCGAGCGAGGTCTTGACCCAGGGCTTGGTGGTCAGGCCCCTGGCCAGCGCGTTCCTGGCGAGCAGGCCCGCCGCGATCAGCACGCTCGGGTTGGAGGTGTTGGTGCAGGACGTGATTGCCGCGATCACCACGTCACCATGGCTGATCGAGAAATTCTTGCCCTCGACCGGCGCCTTGCGACCCTCGTCGCCGGCCTTCTTGTATTCCCCGGCCAGAGCCGTGGCGAATCCGGCGGCGACATCCGTCAGGGCGACGCGGCCCTCGGGACGCTTCGGGCCGGCCATGGACGGCAGGACGGTGGTGAGATCGAGGCTGAGCGTGTCGGTGAAGACAGGCGCAGCCGCACCCTTCTCGCGATAGAGACCCTGCGCCTTGCAATAGGCATCGACCAAAGCCACGCGATCTTTCTCGCGGCCGGTCATGGTGAGGTACTTCACCGTTTCCGCATCGCAGGGGAAGAAGCCGCAGGTCGCGCCGTATTCCGGGCCCATATTCGCGATGGTGGCGCGGTCGGCGAGGCTGAGCGTGTCGAGACCCGGACCGAAGAACTCGACGAATTTCGAGACCACGCCCTTCTTGCGCAGCATCTGCGTCACGGTGAGGACGAGGTCGGTGGCGGTCACGCCTTCATTGACCTTGCCGGTCAGCTCGAAGCCGATCACTTCCGGCAGCAGCATCGATTGCGGCTGGCCGAGCATCGCGGCTTCCGCCTCGATACCGCCGACGCCCCAGCCGAGAACCGCAAGGCCATTGACCATGGTCGTGTGGCTGTCCGTGCCGACCACCGTATCCGGATAGGCCAGCATGGAGCCATCGGTGTCGCGGCGGGTCCAGACGGTCTGGGCGAGATATTCGGTGTTGACCTGGTGGCAAATGCCGGTGCCCGGCGGCACGACGCGGAAATTCGCGAAGGCGCCCTGACCCCATTTCAGGAAGTTGTAGCGCTCCATGTTGCGCTCGTATTCCAGCTCGACATTCCGGTCGAAGGCCTTGGCCGAGCCGAATTCGTCGACGATCACCGAATGGTCGATCACGAGATCAACCGGTACCAGCGGGTTGATCTTGTTCGGATCGCCGCCCAGCGCTTCCATCCCGTCACGCATCGCGGCAAGATCGACCACCGCCGGCACGCCGGTGAAATCCTGCATGAGCACGCGGGCCGGGCGGAACCCGATTTCCTTTTCCGCCTTGCCCTTGTTGTCGAGCCAGGCCGAGACAGCCTCGATATCAGCCTTGGTGACCGAGCGGCCATCTTCGTGGCGGAGCAGGTTCTCGAGCAGAACCTTCATCGAATAGGGAAGCTTGCTTACGCCCGGGAGGCCGTTCTTCTCGGCATCCGGCAGGGAATAATAGGTGTAGGTCTTGCCATTGACCGTGAGCTGCTTGCGGCACTTGAAGCTGTCGAGCGACATCGGGCTGGAAATCCTTGAGCCAGGGTTCACGTTTCGGGGTGGCCGGGGGAGCCGTACCGACCTCGGGAACAAGGAGTTGGACCCTGATTCCGAGCGCGAATCTCGCGTGCGCCGCCCGGGTGTGCCCGGACCCCGCGCTTCAACCCGAGCGCGCGACGCAGCCATGAGCGCGTCTATAGATCATTTCTAAAAATCCCGCTACAGGCTCGATGTTGATCTTTCGCGTAACCCCGGAACGTTTGGAATCGCCTTGGGCGACAGGAACATGGCCCCGCTTTCGACGCCCGGAAGGGTCCCGGCACCGGCCCTGGCCATCCGCGGCCTTGCCATGGCGCGGGGCTACCGGACCCTGTTCCGCGATCTCGATATCGATCTTGCGCCGGGGCAGGTGCTGCAACTCACGGGGCCAAACGGCACCGGAAAATCCACCCTGCTGCGTCTGATTGCCGGCTTCCTCCGGCCGGATGCCGGCTCGATTCGCTGGTCGCCGCTTCCGGAAGACGCGACGCCCGGCGAATGCCTGCACTACAGCGGCCATCACGAGGGCCTGCGTGACGGTCTGACAGCGCATGACAATGTCGCCACGCTGGCGAGCCTGCTGGGCGGCGATCCGGGCCGGGCCGAAGCGGCTCTGATCGAAGTCGGCGCCGGGCCGCTCGCGGAACTGCCCGTCGAGGTCCTCTCCGCCGGGCAGCGCCGCCGCGTCGCGCTGGCGCGGCTTCTCGCCGCGCCACGCCCGGTCTGGCTGCTGGACGAGCCGTTCACCGCACTCGACCGTGACGGACAGGCCCTTGTCCGCCGCCTCATTGCCAGCCATGCGCAAGCCGGTGGCCTTGTAATTGCGGCGACGCACCAGCCGCTCGATCTGCCGGATATCCGCCATGTCACGCTGGGAGGCCCGGCCTCATGAGCGCCTGGACTGCTCTCCTCCTGCGGGATCTCCGGCTGGCCCGGCGCGTCGGCGCGGGCGCCGAACTCGGTCTCGTCTTCTTTCTGATCCTCGTGTCGCTCCTCCCCTTCGCGATCGGCGCCGACCAGCGCTTCATCAGCCGGATCGCGCCTGCTTTCCTGTGGCTTTCGGCCCTGCTCGCCACCCTGCTCGGGCTTGACCGGCTGCTGCAGGCCGACGAGGAGGAGGGCGTGGTCGACCAGTTCCTGCTGAGCGGGACGCCGCTGGAATTGCTGGTCCTCGCCAAGGCTTTGGCACATTGGCTGGTCACCGGCCTGCCGCTCAGCCTCGCGGCACCCTTGCTCGGCCTGATGCTGGCAATAGAACCGCAGGCCATGGCGCCGCTGGCGCTGTCCCTTCTCGTCGGCACGCCGGCCCTGACGCTGATCGGCCTGATCGGTGCCGCCCTCACTGTCAGCCTGAAGCGCGGCGGGCTGCTGCTCTCCGTGCTGGTCTTGCCCCTGACGGTTCCGACCCTTATTTTCGGTGCAACGCTCGTGAAGGAAGCGGCACTCGGCCGACCCTACACGACCCCGCTGATGCTGCTCGGCGGCATGACGCTGCTGATGCTCGTCATCGCACCGGTCAGCGCAGCCGCCGCCCTTCGCCATGCCCGGCAATAGAGAGCCTGCAATGAACGATGCCCGCCCCACCTCATGGCTCCAGCTGGCCAATCCGGCGGTCTTCAACCGCTGGGCGGACCGGCTGCTCTGGCCGTTGGTGATCGCCACGCTCGGGCTCTTCACCTATGGCCTTTACGGCACCTTCTTCGTCTCGCCGGCGGATTACCAGCAAGGCAACACCGTCCGGATCATGTATATCCACGTGCCTGCGGCCTGGCTGGCGCTGTTCGTCTATGCCGGCATGGTTGTCTCTGCCCTCGGCACGCTGGTCTTCCGCCATCCCATGGCCGATGTCGCGCAGAAAGCGGCTGCCCCCCTTGGAGCAGCATTCACGTTGGTCTGCCTGATCACCGGCTCGATCTGGGGCAAGCCGACCTGGGGCACCTGGTGGCAATGGGATGCCCGCATGACCTCCGTTCTCGTGCTGCTGCTGATCTATCTCGGCATCATGGCACTCTGGCGCGCGGTGGATGATCCGCTGCGCGCGGCCCGCGCCGTGGCCATCCTGACGCTGGTCGGCGCGGTCAACCTGCCGATCATCAAGTTCTCCGTCGACTGGTGGTACACGCTCCACCAGCCGGCCTCGGTCTTCCGGCTGGACGGCCCGACCATTCACCCCTCCATGCTGAAGCCGCTGCTGATCATGGCTCTGGGCTATCTCGCGCTCTATCTTGTGCTGCTGCTGGTGCGCATGAAAACCGAACTCACCCTGCGCCGGATCGACCGGCTCCAGCGCCTTGCGGCCGGAATTCCGGGAGAACGCGCATGATCGATCCGGGCGCCCATGCCGGCTTCATTTTCGCCGCCTATGCGGCGACGGCGATCATCCTCGGCGGCGTGATCCTCGCTTCGTGGCTGTCGCTGCGCGCGGCACGGGCACGGCTCTACCGGCTCGAGGCCCTGTTCCCCGAAGGCGGAAAGCGATCCTCATGACGAAACCTGCTCCGGCCACGCGACGTTGGGTCTATTTCCTGCCGCTGGCCGTCTTTCTTGGCCTCGCTGGTGTCTTCGCCCTGCAGCTTTTCGCGGGCGACCCGTCGAAGCTCCCCTCTGCCCTGATCGGCAAGCCGGTTCCGGTAACGGAACTGCCTGCCATCGAGGGTTCGGATATCCCCGGTCTCACGCCAGCCGCCTTCTCGGGCAAGGGCGTCGCTGTGGTCAACGTCTTCGCGTCCTGGTGCGCGCCCTGCCATCAGGAACATCCGCTGCTGATGGCCCTCGCGCGGGACACGCGGTTCCCGATCTACGGCATCAACCAGAAGGACAATCCGGAGAATGCCCGGCGGTTCCTCGGCCGGCTCGGCAACCCCTATCGCGCGGTCGGTGCGGACAAGGACGGCCGGATGTCGATCGAATGGGGTGTCTACGGCGTCCCGGAAACCTTCGTCGTTGCCGATGGCCGGATCGTCTTCAAACATGTCGGCCCGCTGAGCGAGGATTCGATCCGCACCCGGCTGCTGCCGGAAATCGAGAAAGCCCTCGCCGGCCGGAGCGGCTGAGCGCGGCGCGTCAGTCGCGCTTGCCTTCCGGGTCGAAGCCATGCCGCATCATCATCGGCGTCTGCGCCAGGGTGAAGGCAATGGTCAGCGGCATCACGCCCCAGACCTTGAATGCCACCCAGAAATCGGTGGTCTGCGTGCGCCAGACAATCTCGTTGATTGCAGCCAGCACGAAGAAGAACACCCCCCAGCGGAAGGTCAGCTTGCGCCAGCCCTCGTCATCGAGCTGGAACACGCTGTCCAGCACATAGGGCAGGAGCGGCTTGCCGAAGGCGAGGCCGCCGAGAAGCACCGCGCCGAACAGGCAGTTCACGATGGTCGGCTTGAGCTTGATGAAGAGATCATCCTGCAGAAGCAGGGTCAGCCCGCCGAAGACCAGCACGACCGCACCGGAAACCAGCGGCATGATCGGCAGGCGGCGATGCAGCCACCATGCGGCAGCCAGCGAAGCCGCCATGGCCACCATGAAAACCGCCGTCGCGATCAGGATCGGCGCCTTTTCCGCTTCGATCACGGCGGGGCCGAAAATTGCGCCAACGGGCCCGCGGAACCAGTCCGGCCGTGAATTGGCGGCAAAGAACAGGACGAGCGGCCCCATTTCGAGCAGGAGCTTCAGCCAGGGATTGGCGGCGGATGAGGTTTTGTCCATTCGGCTCGGATTTCGCTTTTCGATGCGGCTGGCAAGGGTTACGACACCAGTTACGACACCCTCGGGCAGCGCGATAGTGCTTTCGCGCACCCAGGACAACAGCGTGCCGCCGGTCGGGGCTGCCTCCAGCGTCCGGCCCGGCACCAGCCCCTCTGGAGTAGCCCATGGCCCTTCCGGTTCCCACGCTCGCGCCGCGACCCAGCCTTGCCGTTCTTGGCCTGCAGGAGCGCTTTCCCGTCCGCCGTGCCTTCTGTATCGGCAGGAACTATGCGGCCCATGCCCGGGAAATGGGCTTCGACCCGGATCGGGAGCCGCCCTTCTTCTTCATGAAAACCGCCGAGGCCATCGTGCCGGTGGAGGCTGGCCAGACGGCCGAAATCGCCTATCCCTCCGGCACGCGGGATTATCACCACGAGGCCGAGCTGATCGTCGCGATCGGCCGCGGCGGCCGCGACATTCCGGAATCGGAAGCGCTTCTGCATGTCTTCGGCTATGCCGTCGGCCTCGACATGACCCGCCGTGACCTGCAGGCCGAAGCCAAGAAGCTCGGCCGCCCGTGGGAGATCGGAAAATCGGCGGATCAATCCGGCCCGGTCGGCCCGATCACCCGTGGAGCCGCGCTCGACATCAAGGGTCATATCCGCCTCGCCGTGAACGGCGCTGTCCGACAGGATTCAACTCTCGCCGCGATGATCTGGTCGATCCCCGAGCAGATCGCGATCATCTCGCGCTATTTCGAACTCCATGCCGGCGACCTGATCTTCACCGGCACGCCCGAGGGTGTGGATGCGGTGATGCGCGGCGATACAATGGAGGTTTCGGTCGACGGACTTGAGCCGATCCGCGTCGCGGTGGTCTGATCAGCCCGGCCGGGCCTCGTCCTCGTCCAGCCCCGCAATCGCCCGCGCAAAATCGCGCGCCTCGAAAGGCTCGAGATCCTCGACGCCCTCGCCGACGCCGATGAAATGGACCGGCAGGCCGAATTTCTCCGCGAGGGCGACGAGGATCCCGCCCCGCGCCGTGCCGTCCAGCTTGGTCATGACAAGCCCCGTCACGCCGGCAATCTGCCGGAAGGCTTCGACCTGCGAGATTGCGTTCTGGCCAACCGTGGCATCCAGTACGAGCAGGCAGGCATGCGGCGCCTCGGGATCGACCTTGCGGATCACGCGGACGATCTTGGCCAGCTCGTCCATCAGCCCCTGCTTGTTCTGCAGGCGGCCCGCCGTGTCGATGAGAAGCACGTCCCGCCCCTCGGCCCGGGCCTGCGTGAGCGCGTCGAAAGCGAGCCCTGCCGCATCGCCGCCCTGCTCACGGGCCATGAAGGTCGCGCCGGCGCGCTCGGACCAGACGCGGAGCTGGTCGATGGCAGCGGCGCGGAACGTATCGCCGGCGGCAAGCATGACGGAGCGGCCTTCCGCCCGGAATTTCGCCGCCAGCTTGCCGATCGTGGTCGTCTTGCCGGAACCGTTCACCCCGACCATGAGGATGACGAAGGGCTTGCGGCCGGCATCGATCACCAGCGGCCGCGCCACCGGCTCGAGGACAGATTCCACCTCCGCTGCCAGCGCGGCCTTGATGTCTTCCGGCGAGACCGTACGGTCAAACCGGTCCTTGCCAATCGCTGCGACAATCCGGGCCGAGACCTCGACACCGAGATCGGCCTGGATCAGGATGTCTTCAAGATCCTGCAGCGTATCCGCATCGAGCTTGCGGGTGGTGAAGATCGCGGTAATGCCCGAGCCGAGCTGCGAGGCCGTGCGGCCGAGGCCGGCCCGCAGCCTTTTCCACCACGAGAGCTTTGGCGCGGCTTCAGCCCCGGCTGCGGGCGCCGCCTCCCGGCCGAACAGCCGGCCGAAAAAGCCGGGCTTCTTGCTGTCCTCGCTCATGCGATGCCCCTTCCGGCCTCAGGCAACCAATATGCCGCTCAGCGCGGAACCGTCATGCCCGGTGATCCGGACCTGCGCAAGCGTTCCCGGTTCGGCCATACCCTCGAACCGGACCAGCGTGAAATCATCCAGCCGGCCGGTTCCGTCGCGCTCGACGAGGATCGACCCGATCCGTCCGACCGACCGCGCGAGATGCGTGGCCAGGGCCTGTGCGCCCTTTTCCCGCAGCCGGGCCGCGCGGTCCTTGATGGTCGCCTTGTCGAGCTGCGGCATGCGCGCAGCCGGGGTGCCCGGCCTCGGCGAATAGGGAAAGACGTGCAGGAAGGTCAGGCCGCAGGCATCGACGAGATCGAGCGAATTCGCGAACATCGCTTCGGTCTCGGTCGGGAAACCCGCGATGATATCGGCGCCGAATACGAAATCCGGCCGCTCGGCCCGCAATTCGGTGCAGAAGCGGATCGCATCCTCGCGGGAATGCCGGCGCTTCATGCGCTTGAGGATGAGATTGTCGCCCGCCTGCAACGAGAGATGCAGATGCGGCATGACGCGCGGCTCGGATTTCAGCAGCCGAACCAGCCTGTCATCGGCCTCGATGGAATCGATCGAGGAAATGCGCAGCCGTTCGAGCCCCTGGCAATGCGCGAGGATCGCCTCGACAAGCGCGCCGAGCCGCGGTGTTCCGGGCAGGTCGGTGCCGTAGGAGGTCAGGTCAACCCCGGTCAGCACCACCTCACGGTAGCCCCCGGCCAGCAGGCGGCTGATCTGCGCCACCACCTCGCCCATCGGCACCGAGCGGGAATTCCCCCGACCGAACGGGATGATGCAGAAGGTGCAGCGATGGTCGCAGCCATTCTGCACCTGCACGAAGGCCCGTGCGCGCCCCTCGAGGCCATCGACGAGATGGCCGGCGGTCTCGCGGACGCTCATGATGTCGTTGACGCGGACCCTTTCGAAAGCATCGAGCCCGAAACCTGCCGGCTTCGGAGGCACGGCCTCGGCCCAGGTCTCGTCCTTCAGCTTGATGTCATTGCCGATGACCTGCGCCACCTCCGCCATCCCGGCAAAGGTTTCCGGCTCGGTCTGGGCGGCGCAGCCGGTCACGACGATCCGTGCGCCCGGCTTTTCGCGGTGCAGGCGGCGGATGGTCTGGCGCGCCTGCCGCACGGCCTCGGCGGTGACCGCGCAGGTATTGACGATGACGAGATGCTCGTGCCCCGCCGCGCGGGCGGCCTTCCGCATACCCTCGCTTTCGAAGGTATTGAGGCGACAGCCGAGCGTGACGACCTCGACCGGCATGGTTCAGCCTCGTGCTGCGGCGAGCCAGGCGCCGTCTAGGGACCCGGTGAAGCTGGTCGCCGCTGGCCCGGTCATGATGACATGGCCGCTCGCGTCACGGTCGATGCGCAAGGTCCCGCCCGGCAGGCGGATCGAAACCATACCCTCCGCCAGGCCGAGACGCCAGACGGCCACGGCCACCGCGCAGGCCGCCGTGCCGCAGGCCAGCGTTATCCCGGCTGCCCGCTCCCAGACGCGCACGCGGAAACGGTTCGGCCCTTCGGCCGAGACCAGCGAGATATTGGCCTTTTCGGGGAAGATCGGATCGGTTTCCAGCCGGGGACCGATCGTTTCGAGCGGGAGGGCATCGGCATCCTCGACGAGGAAGATGCCATGCGGATTGCCCATATTGACGGCACTGAACCAGCCCGGCAGGCGCGGATCGACGGCCGCGCCGTCGAAAGGCACGCGCAGGGTGTCCGGCCCGGAGCCCGCCAGAGGGATTTCCCCCCAGCCGAGCAGCGGCAGGCCCATATCGACCGCGACCTCCGCGCCAAGAACCTGGCCGACCAGAATGCCGGCCCGGGTCTCGATCCGCACCGGGTCCCGCCCGTCCTCGGCATGGACGAGTGCCGCGATGCAGCGGGTGGCATTGCCGCAGGCGCCGACCTCGCCGCCATCCGGGTTGAAGATACGCATCCGGACATCCGCCTGCGGTGTATTCTCCAGCAGGATCAGCTGGTCGCATCCGATGCCGAACCGGCGGTCGGCGATGCGCGCGAGCTGGGGCTGCGTCAGGGCAAGGGGGCGGTTCCGTGCATCGATCACGACAAAATCATTGCCGAGCCCCTGCATCTTGCGGAAGGGCAGGCTTTCGGGGAGGGCGGCGGAACTGGTCATCGCGGGATCCTCTCCCATATGTGCCGCGAGGATTCTGCCGGCCGGACCAAAGAAGGACTTGTCTTGCCTTGGGCCTGCATGCAGATAGCGTTACACTGGGTCGTTATGCGTTGGGACGCGTGCCGGCCGCACGCGCACTCCTCGGAAGGTGGCTAGTATCGATGCGGCGCCATAGCGCGGTTCTGGATGGGCGATCAACGGCTTTTGTCGCTTTGGCGGCTCTGGCCGGATTTCCTGCCCTCGTTGCCGCGGCTTTCGGCCAGAGCCCGCCGAGCGACAGGGCCCAGCCCGATACGCCCCCCGCCCCGCCCCGAACCGTGGCGACAGCCATCCAGATCGCCAACCTCCCGCTCGGTGTGGTGACGTTTCCGAATGGAAAGGCCATGAACCTGACCGTGGCGCTGGGTTCGGCCGCCTTCCGGCACCCGAAGGATCCACCCGGCCGCCTGTGGCTGATGACCGATCGCGGTCCAAGCATTCCGTGCCTTGAAGCGAAGCGCCTGATCGGCATCGAGCCGGAACAGGCCTGCCCCGCAGACCGGAATGGCAGGATCTACCCGCTGGCAGGGTTCGTCCCCTCGATCTATGCCGTCGATATCGGCCAGGATCAGGTTGCCCGGATCAATGTCTTCGTGCCCTTCAAGGGCAAGTCGGGACGCCCGGTTTCCGGCCGGCCGAACGCCGCCAGCGGCAATGGTCGCGCCGAGGGCGTTTTCGCCACCGATGGCAGGGCCCTGCCGCCGGATCCCTCCGGCATTGACCCGGAGGCCTTCATCCGCCTGCAGGACGGATCCTATTGGGTCGCGGAGGAATTCGGCCCCTCGCTGCTCGAAGTCGCGCCCGATGGCACAGTCCGCCGGCGGCTGGTGCCGTCGAATGCCGCAGCGGATTTCAAGGATGCCGATTACGAGATCGTCCCTAATCTGCCGCCGATCATGCGCCAGAAGGGGCAGAACCGCGGTTTCGAGGGCCTTGCCGTCTCACCGGACGAGAAGTTCCTCTATGTGATGATGCAATCTCCCCTCGCCAATCCGGATGTGCAGGTCCTGCAGACCTCGCGCAATGTCCGCCTCTGGAAGATCGACCGCGAGACCGGCGCGGTGGCCGGCCAGTTCTTCTACCAGCTGGACGAACCCCCGGCCTTCCGGGCCGACCGGGAGGGGCGCGAGCGCAGCCAGCAGGACGTGCATGTCAGCGAGATTGTCGCGCTGGGCCCGGACCGGCTGCTCATCCTCGAGCGGATCGACAAGACCTCGCGCCTCTTCATCGTTGCGCTGGACGAGGCGAACCGCGTGCCACCGGAATTCGACTCCGCCGAGATGAACCCCAGCCTTGAAGCCCTGTCCGGCGAGACACTGACACTGCGCGGCCTCAAGCCGCTGCCCAAGATACTCATTCTCGATACCGACTCGGTTCCCGGCCTGCCCGCCAAGATCGAGGGTGTTGCGGTTATGGCACCGGATGAGCTGATTCTCGTCAACGACAACGATTTCGGGATCGACGGCGTGCGTACGCAGATGTTCCGCGTTACATTGCCGGCGCCCGTGTTGCGCTGACAGGTCGCCTGTCCCGCGCTGCGCCGGATAGACATTGCCAGAATGAGGTGGGCCATGATGTTGCCTGGGGTTCGCGCCAAGGGGTTTCGTCCGGTCCTGACGGCAGCCGGCCAGAGCCTTGCCTGCTCGATTGCGCTTGCCTGCTCGATCGCCGTTTTCAGCTCGGTCGTCCTTGCCCAGCAGAGCCCTGCCCCGCCTCCCGCCACCGCGCCCGCGGCGCCGCCCACCGCTCCGGCCAGCCCGCCTGCACCGGACGCGCCGAAGCCGCAGGCAGAAGCCGGCGGCGGCGAGATGAAGGAAATCGTGCCGCAACCGGTCCTGCGGTTCCGGGGCCAAAGCCCCTGGGACGAGGCGCATGTCGCGATCCGCAAGGCGATCGACGGCCTCGAAGCCGAGGCGAAGCGGCTCGGCCTCGCCCGGCAGGGCAACCCGATGGCCCATTTCATCGACAGCGACGATCTCGGTTTCACCTTCGAGGCGATGGTGCCGCTGGCGGCCGCACCCGAACCCGGCAAGACCTATGGGGAGGGCATTGACGCCACGCTCTCGCCCGGCGGGCGCTCGGTCATCTTCCCCTATGAAGGCGCGAATGACGAGATCGACAATGCCTACGAGGCGCTGACGGCCTGGCTCGACGACAAGGGCCTCGTCTCCACCGGCCGCTATCTCGAGGAATACGAAAACCTGCCGGAACGCGGCGATGATCCCGGCATGAAAGCCCGGATCATCATCTTCCTGAAATAGGCTGGCCCCGGCTCATTGCCGGCTGGCCGCTGTGGCGATCCCCGCGCCGACAAGCAGGCTGCCGCCGATCCGGTTGAACAGGCGGATGGCGGAGGGCTTCCGGAAAACATCGCGCGCCCGAGCCGCAACCAGCGCATAGCCAAACGCATTGGCAAAGGCGAGGATCAGGAAAGTCGCCTCGAAAATCACCATCTGCGGCAGGAGCGGCTGCTTCGGATCAAGGAATTGCGGCAGGAACGCCACGAAGAAGGTGATGCTCTTCGGGTTGAGCGCGGTGACAAGCCACGCGTGGGAAAGCATTTTCAGCTGCGAGGACGGGCTGGTCTCCGCCCGCGCCTCGAGCGTGCCGCCGGCCCGGAACAGCTTGATGCCGAGCCAGACGAGATAGGCCGCGCCCGCCCATTTCAGCACGGTGAAGATGGTAGCGGAGGTCATGAGCAGCGCGCCGATCCCCAGCATGGAGAGCGTCATCGCGGTAAAATCGCCGAGCGCCACACCGGCGGCCATGGGCAGCGCCACCCGCCAGCCCTGCCCGAGGGCATAGGACATGACGAGCAGGATGGTCGGCCCGGGAATGAGCAGCAGCACGATCGAGGCACCGGAAAAGGCGAGCCAGGTTTCGAAGGTCATCGGGAATCCTGCAACAGCGGAACGGCCTGCAGGCTAGACCCGGCCGCCTTCCTTGACCAGTGGCGCCTTTGGCTGTATCGAGCAGCCTCCAATCTGGTGAGATCAGTCCTGATCCGCCGACCGGGCCTCGGGCCCGGAGGTCAACGTCCGGCAGCGCGAGGCGCCCCCGGGCGCGGAACTGTTTGGAGCAAGGTCACGCCCCGAACCCTGCCTTGCGGCGGGAAGACGGGCCGGTTCGAAACGGGTGAAACGCATGTTTGAAGGCCTTTCCGGTCGTCTCTCGGGCATTCTCGACAAGCTGACGCGCCGCGGCGCGCTCAGCGAGGCGGATGTGGCCGAGGCCATGCGCGAAGTGCGTCGGGCCCTGCTCGAGGCCGATGTCTCGCTCGATGTCGTCCGCGACTTCACGGAGAAGGTCCGCAGCCGCGCGGTCGGCGTGGATGTGGTCAAGTCGGTCACGCCCGGACAGATGGTCGTCAAGATCGTCCATGACCAGCTGGTCGAGATGTTGGGCTCGGATGCCCGCCCGATCGATCTGGTGGCCACGCCCCCCGTCGGCATTCTCATGGTCGGCCTGCAGGGCTCGGGCAAGACCACGACGACCGCCAAGATCGCCAAGCGCCTGACCGAGCGTGAGAAGAAGAAGGTCCTGCTCGCCTCGCTCGATACGCGCCGCCCGGCCGCGATGGAACAGCTCGCCGTGCTCGGCCGCGACAACGGCATCGATGTCCTGCCCATCGTGGCAGGCCAGAACGCGATCCAGATCGCCGAACGCGCCGAGCAGGCCGCCCGCCTCGGCGGGTTCGACGTCGTCATCTACGACACCGCCGGCCGCGTCACCCTCGATGATGAGCTGATGGAGGAAGTGGTCCGCGTGCGCGACCGCATCCGCCCGCACGAAATCCTGCTCGTGGCCGATGCCCTGACCGGCCAGGATGCCGTCAACACGGCCCGGGCTTTCGATGGCCGCGTCGGCATTACCGGCATCGTGCTGACCCGCGTCGACGGCGATGGCCGCGGCGGTGCGGCCCTGTCGATGCGCGCCGTCACCGGCAAGCCGATCAAGCTGATCGGCATGGGCGAAAAGATGGATGCCCTCGAGGATTTCCATCCCGGCCGGATCGCCAACCGCATCCTTGGCATGGGCGATATCGTCAGCCTCGTCGAAAAGGCGGCGGCGAATATCGACCAGGACAAGGCGCTGGCCATGGCCGAGCGCATGCGGAAGGGCAAGTTCGACCTGAACGACCTGCGCGAACAGCTCCGCCAGATGGAAAAGCTCGGCGGCATGGGCGGGCTGATGGGCATGCTGCCCGGCGTCGCCAAGATGAAGGACCAGATCGCCCAGGCCGGCATCGGCGACAAGATGGTCAAGCGGCAGGTCGCGATCATCAATTCGATGACGCCGTCCGAACGCGCCAATCCCGATCTGCTGAAGAATTCGCGCAAGAAGCGGATCGCGGCCGGCTCCGGCACCAGCGCCGAGGAGATCAACAAGCTGCTGAAGATGCACCGGACCATGGCCGACATGATGAAGTCCATGGGCTCGGGCAAGCGCGGGCCGATGGCCGGCCTTGCCGGCATGTTCGGGCTCGGCGGCGGCATGCCGGATCTCTCCAAGATGGCGCCCCCCGGTGCCGGCGGCGGCCTCTCGCCGGAAGCCCTCGCCGAGGCGCAGAAGAAACTCGAGCAGATGTCAGGTCCCGGCGGCAAGCCGGCTCTCCCCGGCCTCGCCAAACCCGGCCTTCCCGGCCTTGGAACCGGCGGCGGCCTGCCCGGCCTCGGCGGCTTCAACCCGTTCCGCAAGAAGTAAGTTTTCCTCTCACCGAAACAGAGCAAATCCAGGAGTAACCCATGTCTCTGAAAATTCGTCTCGCCCGTGGCGGCGCCAAGAAGCGCCCGGTCTATCGCATCGTGGTGGCGGATGCCCGCGCCCCGAGGGATGGCCGCTTCCTCGAGAAGATCGGCACCTACAACCCGATGCTGGCCAAGGATTCGGCCGAGCGCGTGGTGATCGATCTCGAAAAGGCCAAGTCCTGGCTCGCCAAGGGCGCCCAGCCGACCGATCGCGTGCTGCGCTTCCTCGATGCCGCCGGTGTCATGAAGCGCGAAGCCCGCAACAACCCGCAGAAGGCCGAGCCGGGCAAGAAGATGGCCGAGCGCGCTGCCGCCAAGGCTGGCGAAGCCGAGTAGCAAGGCTGAGGCGCCGCCGAGTAATCGGCAGCCGCCACAACCGAGAAACGGGCCCGCCTTCCGGCGGGCTTCCATGCCCGGGCCATGCTCGGGCATTCTCGTATCGGCCGGGCGCTGCTGCCCGGCGGATCAAGGACAGGCCATGAAGAAACCCCGTTCCCGCTCCGCGCCGAAACCACCCGCGCCGGAAAGCCGTGTCGTCCTTGCGGTGATCGGCGCCCCGCATGGCGTGCGCGGCGAATGCCGGGTCAAGGCCTATACGGCCGATCCGATGGCCATTGCCGATTATGGCCCGCTTTTCTCGGAAGACGGCCGCGTCTTCGAGATCGAACAGGGCCGTTTCCTCAAGGATGACATGCTGGTTGTGAAATTCGCCGGCGAGGATGACCGCGATCGCATCAAGGCGCTGACCGGCACGCTCCTCTATATCGATCGCGCCAGCCTGCCGCCTCCCGACGAGGAGGACGAGTTCTACCATGCCGACCTGATCGGCCTGCCGGTCTATGATCAGGCCGGTGCCCTGATCGGCACAGTCCTCGCGATGCATGATTTCGGCGCGGGCGACCTGATGGAAATCCGCCCCGCTTCCGGCGGCGGCACCTGGCTGCAGCCTTTCACGCGGGTGGCGACACCCGTCGTCGATGTCCCCGGCCGGCGGATCGTGATCGACCCGGCCTTTCTGGCGAAGCCCGAACGCCGCCCGCCCGGCATGGGCGAGGAGGGGTGATGCACGCTCCGGTTCACGGCCTCATCTTCGACATGGACGGCACCATCGTCGACAATATGCGCTTCCATGACGATGCCTGGGAAGTCTGGCATCGGGAATACGGCCTCCCCTTCGACAGGGCCGGCTTTTTCGCCCGGACGGCGGGTCGCACCAACCCGGAAATCCTGGGCGAACTCTTCCCCGACCTTCCCCCCGAGGAGATCATCCGCCGTGGCGAGGAGAAGGAGGCGGCCTATCGCAGCCTCTACGCAGCCCATGTCCGGCCCATGACCGGGCTCGAGGCGCTGCTCGATGCTGCGGATGCCAACGGCATCGCGATGGCGGTCGGCACCGCCGCCCCGCCCGACAACATCGCCGTGGTCCTCGATACCCTCGGCCTGCGGCCGCGCTTCCGCACCATCGTCTCGCCGAGCCAGGGCTTCCGGGGCAAGCCGCATCCGGACATGTTCCTCGCGGCTGCCGAAAGGATGGGCATCGCGCCCGAAATCTGCATCGTATTCGAAGATGCTCCGCTCGGTGTCGAGGCGGCGCGCCGCGCCGGCATGCGTGCCGTGGCCGTGGAAACGATGCTGGATGCCTCGGCCTTCGCCGCATTCGACAATGTCGTCGCGACATTGCGTGATTTCACCGCCGCCCTGCCGCTGCTCGGGCCCCGGGGCTGAGCATGGCCGGGTTCCGGGCCACCGTGCTGACGCTGATGCCGGACATGTTCCCCGGAGCGCTCGGCATGTCGCTGGCGGGGGATGCGCTCCAGCGCGGGCTCTGGTCGCTTGCAGTCAAGGATATCCGCGACCACGGGATCGGCCGCCACCGGGCAGTGGACGATACGCCGGCCGGCGGCGGGCCAGGCATGGTCATCCGGGCCGATGTGCTGGCGGCAGCGATTGATGCCTCTGTGCCGGCGGAGGATACACGGCCCCGCTTCCTGCTCTCGCCCCGCGGGCGGGTCCTCGACCAGGCTTTCGCGCGCGAACTCGCGGGCGGGCCCGGCGCAGTGCTGGTCTGCGGGCGCTTCGAAGGTGTCGACGAGCGGGTCATTGCCGGGCGCGGGCTTCAGGAATTGTCGATCGGCGATTATGTCCTCTCCGGCGGCGAGATCGCGGCGCAGGTCGTGCTCGATGCGGTCATCCGGCTTCTGCCCGGGGTTATGGGCGGGGACGGCTCGGATCTCGAGGAGAGCCACGAGCAGGGCCTGCTCGAGTATCCGCATTACACCCGGCCTCGAAGCTGGGAAGGCGAGGATATTCCCGCCATTCTGACCTCGGGCAACCATGCCGCCATCGGCCGCTGGCGGCAGGAGCAGGCAGAGGCGATCACCCGGATCCGCAGGCCGGATCTCTGGGCCAAATATCGCCGCTGACTGCGTTTTTTCGGCCTCGGGGGGTGACATTCCCTGCGGGATCGTGTACCGCCCGCAACTCAACTCACAACAGCGTCCCGAAACGCCCGCCAGGATAAGGCGAAACGGAAAAGGTCTGGTCCCATGGACATCATTGCTACGCTTGAAAAAGAAGAAGCCGAGCGCGTTCTCGGCGAGAAGAAGATCCCGGATTTCGCCCCGGGCGACACGGTCATCGTGAACGTGAAGGTCAAGGAAGGCGAACGCAGCCGCGTGCAGGCCTATGAAGGCGTGTGCATCGCGCGCAATGGCGGCGGCCTCAACGAGAGCTTCACTGTCCGCAAGATCTCGTATGGCGAAGGCGTCGAGCGCGTATTCCCGCTCTACTCGCCGAATATCGATTCCATCAAGCTGGTCCGCCGCGGCAAGGTCCGCCGGGCAAAGCTGTATTACCTGCGCGATCGCCGCGGCAAGTCGGCGCGTATCGCCGAACGCACCGACCGGAAGGAAACGCCGGCCGGCTGACGAGACAAGGCGGCCTCCGGGCCGCTTTTTTCTTGTCCGCAATCCGCATCGCCGCCGCCCCCTCACGAAGGGTTGATGGCGCCTCCGTCTCGACTCCCGGACCGGATGTGACATGCTCGCCATGCCCGGAGGGAACACAACCGGGCGTCGGGGAGATGCGCCATGTCCGATCCGAACACGTCCGATCCGAACACGCCGAAGCTGTCTGACGACGTCATCCGCCTGTATGACCGCTTCACCCATGGCGCGATGGATCGCCGCGCCTTCTTCGAGCGCCTGACGGGACTGGCCGGCTCGGTTGCGGCGGCCACGGCTTTGCTGCCCCTGCTCCAGAATGACTATGCCCGCGCCGATACGGTACGGCCGGACGATCCACGCCTCGTGGCGGAGGAGAAGGTCGCCATTCCGGGCTCCGATGCCGGGCTGACCGGCTATCTCGTCGGGCCGAAGGACCGGATGAAACGCCCGGCCCTTGTCATGATCCACGAAAATCGCGGCCTCAACCCGCATATCCGGGACATGACCCGGCGCGGCGCCCTGGCAGGCTATCTCACGCTCGGGATCGACGCGCTCTCGCCCGAAGGCGGAACGCCCGCCGACGAGGACAAGGCCCGCGAGATGATCGGCCAGCTCAATGCCGAGGTCGCCGCTCGCCGGATCGCGGCAGCGGTGCGTTTCCTCGCCTCCCATCCGTTTTCGAATGGCAAGGTCGGCGCCATGGGCTTCTGCTGGGGTGGCGGTATGGTCAATGCGGTTCTCGCCATCGAGCCGGCTTTGGGTGCCGGCGTCAGCTATTACGGCCGGCAAATCCCGGCCGAGCGGGTGGCCGGCATCCGGGGTGCGTTGCAACTCCACTATGCCGGCAAGGACGAGCGCATCAATGCCGGCATTCCCGCCTACCGGGCGGCTTTGGAAGCGGCGGGCAAGACCTTCGAGCTGCACATGTATGACGGGGTCGACCACGCCTTCAACAATGACACGAACACCGCGCGCTATGATGCAGCTGCCGCGAAGCTGGCCTGGGAGCGCAGCCTTGCCTTCCTTGCCCGCCATCTCGGCGCGCCGGCGCCGACGGGCTGATTAGTTTCACTTGCAACAAATTTCTTGCCAATCCGTCCGAAGCCCGGCATTCTTGCGCTGACAGGTGGCCGAGCGGCGGGAATCGCCATGTCCGGCTTGCCTGCGGGGAAATGATCGCAGGAAGGCAGATCCATGAACATCCATGCGCAAGCAAGGGCCGGAGCGATGGTCCGGGAAGAGGCCCGGACCGGACTTCGCTACATGACGGGTTTTGGCAACTCCTTCGAGACGGAGGCCTTGCCCGATGCCCTGCCGGTGGGCCGGAACTCGCCCCAGAAATGCAATTACGGCCTCTATGCCGAGCAGCTTTCCGGCTCGCCCTTCACGGCGCCGCGCTCGACCAACGAGCGCTCCTGGCTCTACCGGATCCAGCCCGGCGTGAAACATCAGGGGCGCTACCGCAAGGCGGGCCTCGGCATGCTCCGGAGCGCACCGAACCGGGAGGAATCGGCGCTGCCGATCGGCCAGATGCGCTGGATGCCGATCGCGCTTCCGGCTGAAGGCGTGAATTTCCGCACCGGCCTGCACACTATCACCACGGCCGGGGATGCCGAGGGCCAGACCGGCATGGCGGCCCATATCGCCCTCGTCACGCAATCGATGACCGACGAATACGTCTTCAATGCCGACGGCGAATTGATGGTCGTCGCGCAGGAGGGCCGGCTCCGCTTCTGCACCGAATTCGGGATCATCGAGATCGAACCCGGCGAGATCTGCGTGATCCCGCGCGGCGTGATCTTCCGCTGCGAGCTGGTCGATGGCCCGGCCCGGGCCTATGTCTGCGAGAATTACGGCGGTGCCTTCACGCTGCCGGAACGCGGCCCGATCGGGGCGAACTGCCTCGCCAATGCCCGCGATTTCAAGGCGCCCGTGGCCGCCTACGAGGACAGGGTCGGCCCGGCCCAGCTCTATGTGAAATGGTGCGGCGAGATGTTCGTCACCGATATCGGCCAGTCTCCGCTCGACGTGGTCGCCTGGCACGGAAATTACTATCCCTACAAATACGATCTCCGGCATTTCTCGCCGGTCGGGGCGATCCAGTTCGACCATCCCGATCCCTCGATCTTCACGGTGCTGACTTCACCTTCCGGTGAGGCGGGCACAGCCAATATCGATTTCGTGATCTTCCCCGAACGCTGGATGGTGGCCGAGAACACATTCCGTCCGCCCTGGTATCACCGCAACATCATGAGCGAGTTCATGGGGCTGATCTACGGCGTCTATGACGCCAAGCCGAAGGGCTTCGTGCCGGGCGGGATGAGCCTTCACAACATGATGCTGCCGCACGGACCGGATGCCCCCGCCTTCGAGAAGGCCTCGAACGAGCCGATGGCCCCGGTCAAACTCTCGGGCACCATGGCTTTCATGCTGGAGACCCGGCTGCCCCAGCGGCTGACGGCTTATGCCTCGACACTCAAGGCGATCGATTCGGAATACCTCGATTGCTGGGCCGGGCTGGAACGCCATTTCGACCCCACCCGCAAGGAGCCGAACTGGTAGCTGTCCCAGCGCCTCGGCGAACGCAACAAAGGCCGGGTCACCCCGGCCTTTCTGCTGTGCTCTTCGTGCCTTACTTGCTGAGGCGCAATTCGGCGATGATGTCGCTGATCTTCGAGAAGGCGGCGAGGAACTCTTCCGAGTTCTGCGCGTCGAAGAACTGACCCTTGGTATTGGCCGCGCAATCCTTGAGCAGCGTCTTGATGGTGGCATCGGACACATCGAAGGCCACCGTGTAGATCTGGATGTCGCTGGTCTTGTCGGCCGCGATGTTGGCGCAGATCTTCTTGACAAGGTCATTCGATTTGGCCGTGTCATTGCCCCAATGCTGCGGATAGGTCGGTGACTTCGTGTTCATGCCATCGGTCATCAACACCAGGAACTTGCGCACCTGCTCTGTCGGCGTGCTCGTTGCCGCACTGAAGGGCTCCTGCGCCGAGAGGGTCCGCCAACCCCAGATCAGGCCGGCCGGGATGTAGGTATTCCCGCTCGGGCTGAGGCCCTTGATCATCGACTTGACCTTGTTGAAGTCAGAGGTCAGCTCGACCAGCGTATCGCTGCACCACGTGTCCATCAGCCCGGGGATTTTGTTCGAATAACTGCCATCCTGCGTGTCGAGCGGATGGTTCCGCGAACCGACGCAGCCATGCCATTTGTGCCACGCGCCCTGCTTGATGGAGCATTTCGTTTCCTCGGGACCGTAGATCTTCTCGCAGACCTGCTTGAAATAGCCGGCCTTGGGCGAGGAACCGCCGCAGCTATAGGGAACGCCGTCATTGTAGCAGGTGCCCGGCGGCTTGCCGGGTTGCGGCGCCACCCATTCCTGCTTGCAGTTCTTCTCGCCGATGACCGGCTTGGACTTCGAACACACTTCCTTGGACGGATCCTGATAGTCGGCCGGCACGTTGATCCACGGCTTGTTGCGGTTCGCGAGGCCGACATTGACGTATTCGGCGAAGGGAACCACCGAGAATTTCAGCTGATCCGGCTTGGCCGAGAGCTTGCTGAGATTCTCGACCATGTCACCGGCCGCCTTCTTCAGCGTGTTCATTTTCCAGCCGCTCATCGAGCCGGTCGTGTCGAGGACAAGCGCGATCTCGGTCTTCGACGAGATCGTGCTGATCGCTTCCGCCAGCACATCCATGCTGACCTGATCCAGACCGAAAATGCCGCCGAAGAACGTCTTGACCGAACCGCTCGCCCGGACGCGATAGCCGTAATTGGCACCATCCTTCGTGATGTTCTCCGGCGACATGGTCAGCGCGAAGGCATCGGTGAGCTTGATGGTGTTGGCCCCGAACACATCCTTGGCCACCTTCTCGCGCTCGGCTGCCGTGCCCATGGTGCGGGCAGCGGCCAATGCGGCGGAATCCGCAGCGGCGAAGATGGAAGCGCGCATCTGCACGGCCCGGGAATAGTCGACGGCCAACCCGGTCACACCGATGACGGAAACCGCACCGAGGGCGAAAAGGCTGACGAAATTTCCGCCCGTGTCGCGCCGGAACGCACGAAACAGCTTCATTAGACCGGACATGCAGGACCTCATCCCCTCACCGGACGCCATAAATGACGTCTACATTTGCCAGATCTAACATTGCCGCGCGAAAATTCGCTTAAATGTCAGGTAGATATTTAGAGGCTTGCGGTAAGGCCTCGTTAATCACGAAGCGAAGCCTGCCGGGAATGTGCGCCGGCGCGGGAATGGCAATTCCCGATTGTTTCCTCGGCCGGGCTGGGGCTATCCTTGCCGGACAAGACGCGATCATCGCGCCAAAGACTTTCGCGGGAGTGAAATGAACCAGCTGGATCTTCGGGATCGCGTGGCGATCATCACCGGTGGTGCGCGCGGCATTGGCTATGCCATTGCCGAACGCGTGCTGCGCTCGGGCGGCGTAGCCGTCTTGTGGGATATGGACGAGGCCGCCCTCGCCGAGGCGGCGGGGTCACTGGCCCCGCTCGGGGCAGTCACGACCGATCTCGTGCAGCTGACGGACGAGACCTCCGTGGCGGCGGCAACAGCCAATGTCATGTCGCGCCATGGCCGGATCGACATCGCCGTCAACAATGCCGGGATTACCGGCGGCAATGCGCGCCTCTGGGAACTTGAACCGGCCATCTGGCGGCAGGTTGTCGAGGTGAACCTCGTGGCCCCCTATCTCGTCTGCCGGGCCATCGTGCCGGAAATGCTGAAGGGCGGCTATGGCCGGATCGTCAACATTGCCTCGATCGCCGGCAAGGAGGGGAACCCGAATGCCTCCCATTACTCGGCTTCCAAGGCTGGCCTGATCGCGCTGACAAAATCCCTCGGCAAGGAACTGGCCACGTCGAACATCCTGGTGAACTGCATCACCCCGGCTGCGGCGAAAACCGCGATCTTCGATCAGATGAAGCCCGAATTCATCCAGTTCATGCTCTCGAAGATCCCGATGGGCCGTTTCGTCCAGGTCGACGAGATTGCCGCCATGGCCTGCTGGCTCGCCTCGGAGGATTGCGCCTTCTCGACAGGTGCGGTTTTCGACATTTCCGGTGGCCGCGGGACCTATTGAGGTGGCAGTTCAACCGGTTGCCGTCGTCACGGGGGGCACGCGCGGGATCGGCGAGGGCATTGCCCGCGCGCTGGTGGCGGCGGGATATTCGGTCATGGCGACCGGCCTCACCGAAGCGGAATGCGCGGCTTTCGCGCCGGATCCCGCCATCCGGACCACAGTGATGGATGTCACGCAGGATGCCTCTGTCGGGGCGCTTTTCGACGGGCTGGACCGGCTCGACCTGCTGGTCAATTGCGCCGGCACCATCCAGCGTGGCGGCAAGGAATTCGAGATCGAGGCCTTCCGGCTCACGCTTGAGGTGAATCTCGTGGGCACGATGCGCTGCTGCCTGGCCGCAAGGCCGCTTCTCGCCCGCAACGGCGGTTCCATCATCAATACGGCCTCGATGCTGACCTTCCAGGGCTCGCCCTTCGTTCCGGGCTATTCCTCCTCGAAAGGCGGCGTCGGCCAGTTGACCAAGAGCCTCGCCGCCGCTTGGGCGCCGGAGGGCATCCGCGTCAATGCGGTCGCGCCGGGATGGATCGACACCGAGCTGACCCGCCCTCTGGTGGAAGACCCCGTTCGCTCCGCGCCGATCCTCGACCGGACCCCCATGAAGAGATGGGGGAAGCCGGACGATGTGGCCGGCGCGGTCGTCTTCCTTGCCTCCGAATCCGCCCGCTTCATCACCGGCACGATCCTGCCGGTCGATGGCGGCTATCTCACGCTTTGACACCCTGAGGACCCGCCATGACCGCTCCCGTTCCGCTTGATTCCGAAAAGTGGCTGCCCTACCGCCACCCCATGCCGAAGGAAAGCCCGCCCGAACTCCTCGTTCCAAATGTGATCCCGCAGGATGAGCGGATCTGGGTGCCGGTGGATGACAATGTCTGGTTCCGCCCGCTCTGCCTTTCCGCCACCCGCGGCTACTGGATGAATCTGCTCCGCGTGCGCCGCGCCGGCGTGCTCTCGCGGCACCGGCACCCGCAGCCCGTGCATGGCTACGTGCTCAAGGGCCAGTGGCGCTATCTCGAGCATGACTGGGTGGCCACCGAGGGTTCCTATGTCTATGAAGCGCCGGGCGAGACACATACGCTGGTCGTCGATCCGCATGTCGAGGAAATGATCACGATGTTCCAGGTCAATGGCGCGATGATCTACTGCGACCCGGATGGCAAATGCACCGGCTTTGACGATGTGTTCACGCGGATCGACAAATGCCGCCGGCATTACGCCGCGAACGGGCTGGGCGAAGGGTATGTCGACCAGTTTATCCGCTGAGGCGGCCGGCAGGATCATCAGAAGCAGGAAGGCAGGTCAGGCATGAAAGCGCGCGCAAAGCTTATCGAAGGCATGGCCTTCCTCGGCGAAGCCGGATCCGGCCACGGCGTCATCATGGATGGAGCACCTGAATACGGGGGCCGCAATCTCGGCTTCCGGCCGATGGAGTTGCTGCTGGTCGGCATGGCCGGCTGCACCGCCTTCGACGTCGTCAACATCCTGCGGAAAGGCCGGGAAGACGTGGCGGATTGCGTGGTGGAGGTCAGCGCGGGCCGCGCGGAAGAAGACCCGAAGGTCTTCACCACCCTGCATCTCGTCTACCGCGTGAAGGGCCGGAACCTCTCGCCGGCCAAGGTCGAGCGGGCTATCTCGCTTTCCAAGGAGAAATATTGCTCCGCCTCGATCATGCTGGGCAAGACCGCGAAGATCACCCACGAATTCCATGTCGAGGCCTCGGAATGACCCGCCTGTCGGGCCTCGTCTCGGCAGAGGCACTGGAAGCCCTTGCGGGCAGACCGGATACGGTGCTGCTCGATATCCGCCTCCCGGCCGATGGCGGCCGCGCCGCTTTCGAGCAGGCCCATATCCCCGGTGCGGTCTTCTCTGATTATGCTGCCGATGGCTGGCGCCAGCGGGTGGGGCAGGTGCCCGGGCTGCTGCCGGAGGCGGATTATCTCGCCCGGTTGTTCGGGGGCCTCGGAATCACCCCGGAAAGCCGGGTGATCCTTGTGCCGCTCGGGGCCAGCGCCAATGACTTCGCCGCCGCCGCACGGGCCTGCTGGACCCTGCGGCTGGCCGGCCACCGGGAGGTTGCGATCCTCGATGGCGGCACGCGCAGCTGGTTCGCCTCGGGGCGCCCGGTCGAAACCGGGCCGGGAGCGGGGCCCGTACCGGCCGCACCCTATCCGGTCCGGTGGCAACCCGGGCTCCGGGCACTGGCAGAGGATGTAATGCAGGCGCTCGAACAGGGCGACCCGCTGGTCGATGCCCGGAATGCCTCCTATTTCGCGGGCCGCGAAAAGGCGCCCGAAGCCCGTGTTCCGGGCCATGTGCCGGGCGCCCGTCCGCGCGACTACACGAGCCTGTTCGATCCCGAAACCGGCCGCTTGCTGCCGCGGGCAGCCCTGGAAGCCGCCTTCGCAGAGATCCGCGGCAAGCCGGTCATCCACTACTGCAATACCGGCCATACGGCCGCGCTGAACTGGTTCGTCCTGAGCGAGATCCTCGGCGAGATAGCACGACTCTATGATGGCTCCATGACCGAATGGACGCAGGATCCCGCCCGGCCCGTCGCGACGGCGTAAGGGCGCCGCGCCTCAGGCGACGCGGAGCGCTTCCGCGAGATCCGCCTTCAGGTCGTCCGGATGCTCCAGCCCGACGGACAGGCGCACAAGCCCGTCGCCCACGCCCATCGAGGCGCGGACATCCGGGGTGAACCGCTGATGCGTGGTCGTTGCCGGATGGACAGCGAGGCTCTTGGCATCGCCGAGATTGTTCGAGATCCGGAAAATCCGGAGCGCATTGAGGAACCGGAAAGCCGCCGCCTTGCCGCCCTCGACCTCCAGCGCGATCAGCGTCGACGGACCGCCCATCTGCCGCGCGATGATTTCGGCCTGCGGATGGTCCTTCCGGCCGGGGAAGATCAGCCGCGTGACCTTCTTCTGGTCGGCCAGCCAATCGGCCAGCAGGCTGGCCGTGCGGGTCTGGCGCTCGACGCGGATGGCCAGCGTCTCCAGGCCCTTCAGCAGCACCCAGGCATTGAACGGCGACATGGCCGGCCCGGTCTGGCGCAACAAGGTATGGATATGCGTGTTGATGAACTCCTCGGAGGCGAGGATCACGCCGCCGAGGCAGCGACCCTGGCCGTCAATATGCTTGGTCGCGGAATAGGTGACGCAATCCGCCCCCAGGGCCAGCGGCTTCTGCCAGACCGGTGTGGCGAAGACATTGTCGACGACAAGCTTGGCACCAGCCGATTTCGCGATCGCGGCCACGGCCTCGATGTCAATGACCTCGAGGGTCGGGTTGGCCGGGCTTTCGAGGAAGAACACCTTCGTGTTCGGCCGGACAGCCGCCTGCCAGGCCGCAAGATCGGTGCCGTCGATCAGCGTAGACTCGATCCCGTAGCGCGGCAGGTGCTCCTCCACCACGTAGCGGCAGGACCCGAACAGCGCCCGCGCGGCCACGATATGGTCGCCCGCCCGAAGGAGGCCCATCAGCGCCGCCGTGACCGCCGCCATCCCCGTGGCGGTCGCCCGCGCGGCCTCGGCGCCTTCCAGCAGTGCCATGCGCTTTTCGAACATCGCCACGGTGGGGTTCGAGAAGCGGGCATAGATATAGCCGGGATCCTCGCCGATGAAGCGCTTCTCGCATTGCTCCGCACTCTCGTAGACATGCCCCTGCGTCAGGAACAGCGCCTCGGATGTCTCGGCAAACTGGGAGCGTAGCGTGCCCCCATGCACGAGCTCCGTTTCGAAGTGGCGCTTCGGGGTGGAATGCGGATCGGCCATGGCGGGTCTCCGGGACGGCAGGATGCCGACCCATAACCCAGCCCAAATCGTTCGTAAAGACGAACGAACGTCCTGTTTGTCGGAATTTGGCAAGAACGCCCGGCGCGGCCTGTTGCTCTCGCCCCCCGAAAGCCCCTATCACGCTTCAAACATGAGGTGACCGATGACGATCCTTTTTGCCGCCGAGGGCTGGGACCCTGCACCCTGGATTCAAGCCTTCGGGAAGCACAGCGAGGGCCGGCGGCCCGTTAAGTCCGTCGGGCAGGATTTCGACCCGGCCTCCATCCACTATGCCGCAGTCTGGAAGCCCCGTCCCGGTCTTCTGGCCAGCCTGCCGAACCTGCGCGCCATCTTCAATCTCGGCGCCGGCGTCGATGCGCTGCTGGCGGACACGACATTGCCGGATGTTCCGATCATCCGCATCGTCAACCCGGACCTGACCGTCCGGATGACCGAGTGGATCGTGCTGCAGGCCCTGTTCCATCTCCGGCAGATGCCGGCCTACCAGGCCCAGCAGGCCCGCCGGGAATGGCGCCAGCTGGCGCAGCCCGCAGCGCGCGAGGTGCGCGTCGGCCTGATGGGGTATGGCGTGCTCGGCCGGGATTCCGCCGACGTGCTGCAACGCCTCGGCTTCAATGTCGCGGTCTGGGCCCGCAGGCCGCAGCCGGAGGCCGATTGCCCGGTCTTTATCGGGAAGGACGCCCTGCCCGCCTTCCTCGCCCGGACCGACATGCTCGTCGTCCTGCTTCCACTCACACCGGATACCCGCGGAATTCTGGATCGCAGGCTGTTTGCCGGCCTCGCGCGGGACGGGGTTCTGGGTGGCCCGGTCCTGATCAATGCCGGCCGCGGCCTGCTGCAGGTCGAGGCGGATATCCTCGCCGCGCTCGAATCCGGACTGCTTGCCGGGGCGAGCCTCGATGTCTTCGAAACCGAACCGCTGCCGGTGACAAGCCCGCTCTGGACGCATCCGAAGATCGTCATCACGCCGCATGTTGCGGCCGATTCGACGCCGGAAGGGCTGGCGGGCGGCATCCTCGCCGATATCGCCCGGTTCGAGCGGGGCGAGACCCTGCCGAACGAGGTGGACCGGCGGGCCGGCTACTGAGACGGGTCAGAGCGTCCGCAAAAGGCCGGTCTTCACGTCAAACATCGCACCATGCAGGTGCAGTTTGCCGCGCCCGTGCAGGATGTTCACACAGGGAAAGGTCAGCAGGTTCTCGACCGAATTGCCGATCGAGGCCACCGCCAGCCTTTCGGCATAATCATGGTCGCTTTCGTCTGCCTGGGCGGGAAGTGATTCCGCGGCCGGCGAGATCAGCGTCATCCATTTGCCGATGAAATCGCCCGGGGAGAGCGCATCCTCGCTGTCCGGATTGCGGGTACGCCGGACATAGGCATGAACGCCGCCGCAACGGCCATGGCCCATCACCACGATATGCTTCACGCGGAGGGCCTGCACCGCGAATTCCAGCGCGGCCGATGTGCCGTGCAATTCGCCGTCGGGCGAATAGGGCGGCACGAGATTGGCAACGTTGCGGACCACGAAAACCTCGCCCGGCCGCGCATCGAAAATGACCTCCGGCGAAACCCGGCTGTCGCAGCAGGCGATGATCATGATTTCAGGCTTCTGCCCGTTTTCTGCCATGTCGAACAGGCGCTCGCGCTCCTGCGGCAGGCGCCCACTCTTGAAGGCGGCATACCCGTCCAGCAGGCGCTGCGGGAACGGCGTGGTAGGAAGCGGCGCGTTCATGGCGCCGTTATGGCGGGTTCCCGCGTTTCCGCAAGCGGAATTTGCTGCAACGCAGCCAGGGAATATCCGTCAAATTCCGCGCTTTTCCGGTGATTCGGGGTGTTCTAGAAGCGCTCGCCGCGCACCACTGCGACATCGCCGACCGTGACAATCCCGATCTGCCGCGAGAGCAGGCGCATCACATCGGCGAGGATGGCTTCGACGCGGCCGGCATCGGTGATGCAGATCAGCATGACCATCTGCCCGGCGCCGCCGACCAGCCCGTCCCGCGTCCAGCTGCCGGTGCTGCCCCGCCCGGCCAGCACGGGCAGGATGGAATACCCCGTCACGCCCGCCGTCTCTAGCGCCGCTGTCAGGCGGTGGATGGCCGGCGCCTCGACAATGATCTCGATCCGCTTCTTGGGGTGCATATCCATCAGGCGCCTCCGGAAACACGCGCGGCGAGGAAGAGATAGAGCGGCAGGCCGATCGTGAGGTTGAACGGGAACGTGACCGCCAGCGACAGCGTGAGGTAGATCGCCGGCCGCGCTTCGGGCAGGGCGAGGCGCATCGCCGCCGGCACAGCGATATAGGAGGCCGAGGCGGAAAGCGTGATCAGCAGCGCCGCCCCGCCGGGCGAGAGCGGCAGCACGAGGCAGAAGGCGGCGGCCAGCAGGGCTGAAATCATCGGCATGTAGAGGCCGAAGGCAATCACCGGCAGCGAAAGCAGTTTCCCGCCCTCGCGCAGGCCGCGCCCGGCAACCAGCCCCATATCCAGCAGGAAAAGGCAGAGAATGCCCCGGAACGGCGCGCCGATGAAGGGATCGATCATCGCCAGCCCTTTTGGCCCGGTGATCGCCCCGATGATGAAGGAGCCGATCAGCATGACGATGGAGCCGTTGAGGCCGATCTCGCGCAGCAACGCGCCGACAGGTTCGCCCCGGCGATCCGGCGCCGCACGTCGGGCCAGCAGCAGGGCGACCATGATGGCCGGCGTTTCCATGATCGCGGCCACCGCAACGAGATAGCCCTCGAAGGGCCAGCCCGCGAGACGCACCGCCTCGGTGCCGGCGACGAAGGTGACAATCGAGATCGAGCCGTAATGGGCCGCTACGGCGGCGGCATCAACAGCGGAGAGGCGGGTGGTCAGGCGAAGCAGCCCGTAACCGATCAGCGGGATGGCGGCAGAGAGCAGCGCGCCGGCCCCGATCGCGCCCAGCATGCGGCTGTCGATGCCGGTCTTGTGGATCTCGACCCCGCCCTTGAAGCCGATGGCGAGCATCAGATAGAGCGCGAGCGCCTTCGCGATGGCCTCGGGCACCGACAGGTCGCTCCGCGCCAGTGCCGCGGCAAAGCCGAGGACGAAGAAAAGCACCATCGGCGAAGTGAGATTGGCAAGCGCGAGATCAAATCCGGACATACCGCACCCTTTGCCGGAGGAGGTTTGCGCCGTCAATCACGCGAAGATAGCCATGGGCAGGCCATACCGGTCGCGGTCGAACGGGTCGGGATGGGCCCGGGCGAGGCCCATGGCCGCGCGCTGCGCGGTCAGCAGGCAGGCCAGCGCATCCAGAAGGTCATCCATACCGGCACCCTTCGCCGGCGGGGCATCGAGGGCTTCGGCAGGAATCCCGGCAGCAGCGAGCAGCGCGCGGCGTTCCCGCTTGCCCTCGCCGGTCTTCTTCGGATGCTCGAGCGGGCGGCCCTTCAGGCGGCGGAAGACCAGTTCCGGATGCGTCTCGACCACCGGGAAGCCGGGGTGCCCGGGGTCACGCAGCCAGCTATCCAGTTCGCGGATCTTGGTGAAGAGGTTGAAAGCCTGTTTGGCGATCTTGCGCGGCGGATCGGAGGAGGCCAAAGCCGCGTCACAGGCCTGCCGATAATCCTCAGCCTCCACCGCCGCGCGAGCGGGGATGGAGAAGACACTCGATTGCCGGGCTCCGAGCAGCGGCCGGACAGCCCGCTCCGCCCTGCGCCCGGAACCCTCGATCCGGTCCGGAAGGCCGATCGGCATGTCGATCGCAACCGCCGCCAAAGGTGATGCCAGGCTTTCGAGATCCGCCAGCCTGGATATGACCGCCTGACGGATCGTCATGGGTCCGGAAACCGGGCCGATCACCACCATCCAGCCGGAGGGGCAGCCATCGATCCCGGCGATCCATTCGCTTCCGGTTGGCAAGCCCGCTCTCCCGCGTTAATCCCAAGGTTCCGCATCGATATTGGCAGGTGCCCCATGATCGAAAACCCCCCGGCCCGGAAGTTTCGTTCTGTCCTGTATGTCCCTGCCATCAACGAGCGCGCCATTGCCAAGGCGGCGACGCTCCCGGCCGATGCTATCATCCTCGACCTCGAGGATGCCGTGGCGCCTGATGCCAAGGCCGAGGCCCGACGCCGCGCGCGCGCCGCGCTGGAAAGCCGGATCCTTGCGCCGAGAACCGTGATCGTGCGGGTGAACGGCCTGCCGGAAGGCGAGCAGACCCATGAATGGCTGGCCGACGATCTCGCCGAGATCGCCGCCGCCGGGGCGGATGCCGTGCTGTTCCCCAAGATCCGGACGGGCGCCGATGTCGCTCGCGCGGAAGGCGTGCTCGATCACCATTTCGCTCCGCCCTCACTCCGGCTCTGGCTGATGATCGAGACCCCGCAAGCCATCCTCAATCTGCGCGATGTGGTGACGCCGCAGGAAGAAAGCCATGGCCGGCTCGAAGCGCTGGTCATGGGCACGAACGATCTCGCCAAGGAGATGCGGCTGCCGCCTTCGCCATCACGGCTGCCACTGCTGCACGCGCTGTCCTCGACGGTTCTGGCGGCGCGGGCGCGGGATCTGGTTGTCCTCGATGGCGTTTTCGGGCGGATCGAGGACAAGGCCGCCTTCGAGAGCGAGTGCCATCAGGGCCGCGCCCTCGGCTTCGACGGCAAGACACTGGTCCATCCCTCGCAGATCGACATCGCCAACCGGGCCTTCTCGCCCTCCGAGGCCGAACGCGCGGAGGCGGAAACGATCGTGAGGGCGTTCGAGAACCCGGACAATGCCGGACGCGCGGTGCTCGTCGTCAACGGCCGGATGGTCGAGGATCTCCATTACCGCGTGGCGAAGCAGGTCCTCGCCCTCGCCGAATGAGGGCACGGGGAGATACGGGGTGGCCGGCCGCGCCACATGGCCCTAGACTGGCAGGATGAAGCGGCTTCACCGCCTGCGCCGGATCCTGATGCGCATCATGATCGGGCTGATCGCCCTCCTCGCGCTGAGCCTCCTGCTCGGGCGTTTCCTGCCTGTCCCCTCGACATTGATGCTCGGCCGTTGGCTGGGGCAGATGCCCGTCACGCGGCAATGGGTGCCGCTGGAGGCCATCGCGCCATCGGTGATCCGTTCGGCCATCGCCTCGGAGGACCAGCGCTTCTGCCAGCATCATGGCGTGGATTTCGGCGCGCTGGCAGAAGTCCTGGATGATCCGGACGGTCCCTCGCGCGGCGCCTCGACGATCACGATGCAGGTCGTCAAGAATGTCTATCTCTGGCCCGGCCGGTCCTATATCCGGAAGGGGCTCGAGATTCCGCTGGCGCTTCTGGTCGATCTTGCCTGGGGCAAGAGCCGCGTCATGGAGGTCTATCTCAACATCGCGGAATGGGGAGAAGGCATTTTCGGCATCGAGGCTGCGGCCCGCCATCATTTCGGCAAGCCGGCCCTGCGGCTCACCCCGACGGAAGCCGCCCGGCTCGTCGCCATTCTGCCGGATCCGCTGCGGCGGGACCCACGGCGTGATTCCGCCTCGGCGCGGCGGGTCTCGGCGAGGAGCTTCGCACTCGGAGACCTCGCCGGCTGCGTGCTGCCACGCGGTTGAGCAGCCGGGCTCAGGCGAGGCGCGCCCGCTCGATCGCCTCGACGATGAAGCGCCGGGCCTCGGCCGCATCACCCCAGCCGAGCAGCTTCACCCACTTGCCAGGTTCGAGATCCTTGTAGTGCAGGAAGAAATGCTCGATCTGCTTCCAGGTGATTTCCGGGAGGTCGGAATAATTCTCCACCTTGGCGTAACGCTGCGTCAGCTTGGGCGAGGGAACCGCGATGATCTTCTCGTCGCCGCCGCCGTCATCTTCCATGCGAAGCACGCCGATCGGCTTCACGTTGATCACGGCGCCGGGAATAATCGGTCGCGTATTGGCGATCAGCACGTCGATCGGGTCACCATCCTCGGACAGCGTATGCGGCACGAAGCCGTAATTCCCCGGATAGCGCATCGGCGTGTAGAGGAACCGGTCGACGACCAGCGTGCCGGCTTCCTTGTCCATTTCGTACTTGATCGGCTCCCCGCCGATCGGAACCTCGACGACCACATTGATATCGTGAGGCGGGTTCTTGCCGATGGAGATGGCATCGAGGCGCATGGGGACAACTCCTGTTCTTTCCTGACGCTCTAATCGCAATGTTTGCGATGCACAATATCACCGGAAGACCAAGACCGCCGGTTTGACACCGGCCGAAGGGATGCTAAGCCCCCCACCATGCCCAAGCCGGTCCATTCCGATGCATATTACGAATGGCGTCGCCTCAAGCGCGAGGCCCGCTGGAACCGGCCGATCGGCTCGGCGCGCGAGCGGCTCCGCGCATGGCTCGACCTGCTTTTCGTCGATCACGGCATCCTCCGCCTCGTGCATCTCAACCGGCACCGCGTCGGGAAGAACCTGCTGCGTTCGGCGCAGCCTTCCCCGCGCGATATCGCCCGGATGGCACAGCAAGGGCTCAAGACCATCGTGAACCTGCGGGGCGGTCGTTCGCACGGGGCCTGGCAGCTCGAGCGGGACGCGGCAGAGCGCCATGGCGTCACCATCGTCGATTTCGTGCTGCGCTCGCGCGAGGCGCCGGACCGCGAATCGCTGCTCGGCCTCCCGGCCTTCTTCGCCAGCCTCGACTATCCGGTTCTGGCGCATTGCAAATCGGGCGCGGATCGTGCCGGTTTGTTCGCGGCCCTGTATCTTCTGGTGGTCGAGGGTGCCCGCGTCAGCGAGGCGCGCCGCGAGTTATCGCTGCTGAAGGGCCATTTCCGCTATGCCAAGACCGGCATCCTCGATGCGTTCCTCGAGGATTACGCCGAGAACGGCGAAAAGCACGGCAAGGCCTTCATGGACTGGGTGCGCGACGATTATGATCCGGAACAGCTGCAGAAGAGCTTCAGGCCCAAGCGGCTTCACAGCCTGGTAGCGGATACGCTGCTGCGTCGGGAATGAAAGGTCCGGTAGGGACATTGTTTCCTGGGGCCGGGAAACTGGAGCGGGTAAAGGGATTCGAACCCTTGACCCCAACCTTGGCAAGGTTGTGCTCTACCCCTGAGCTACACCCGCATCCATGTCCGGTTGAAATCGCCGGAGGAGGGCTCTATGCCCCAACTTGTTCGGCCTGACAAGTCCGAATTTTCGGTTCGGTGACGAAAGATTTTCCCCCATGACGGATTCCCCCGCCCCGCCCGCAACCAACGCCGCGCTCGCCCTCCTGACGGAACTCGGCATCCGCGCCAGCACGGTCGAGCATCCGCCGCTGCACACGGTCGAGGAATCGCGCGCCCTGCGCGGCGAGATTGCCGGCGCGCATACCAAGAACCTTTTCCTGAAAGACAAGGGCAGCAATCTGTTCCTTGTGACGGCCGAGGAATCCTCCCCGCTCGATCTCAAGCAGATCGACAAGGTCATCGGCGCGAAAGGCCGCGTCTCCTTCGCCAGCGCCGAACAACTGCTCGACGCGCTCGGCATCCTGCCGGGTTCGGTCAGCCCGCTGGCGCTGGTCAACGACCGGGCAGGCAGGGTGCGTTTCATCCTCGAGGAAAGGCTGGCGGGCGAGCCGGTCATCAACGTCCATCCGCTGGTCAACACGATGACAACCTCGCTCGCCGCTGACGATCTGCGCCGGTATATCGAGGCGACAGGCCATACGGTCACCGTGCTGCCGCTGCCGCATCGTCAGGACGGATCGGAGCCGCAGGGCTGAGGGAAGCAAGGCAGTTGCGTCGATCCGGTCGAGGCCCCATGTAAGTCGAGGCCCCATGTAAACGGGAATGGCATTGGCAGCAGAAGGAACCGGGCTGATGAGCGACACAGCCGATCTGATCAAGGACACGACAACCGCGACCTTCCGGCAGGATGTCCTGCAGGAATCCGTGAAACAGCCGGTCCTTGTTGATTTCTGGGCGCCCTGGTGCGGCCCCTGCAAGCAGCTGGGCCCCGCCATCGAGAAGGTGATCAAGGCGGCCAAGGGCAAGGTGAAGCTGGTCAAGATGAATATCGACCAGTATCCCGAGATTGCCGGCCAGCTTGGCGTTCAATCCATCCCGGCGGTTTTCGCCTTCTCGCGCGGCCAGCCGGTCGACGGTTTCGTCGGCAACCTGCCGGAAAGCCAGATCCGCGGCTTCATTGAGCGTCTCGTCGGACCGCTGGGCGCGGATATTGCCACTTTGGTCGCCGAGGGCAACGCCCTGCTGGAAGATGGCGATGCCGCCGGCGCAGCCGAATGCTTTGCGCAGATCCTCGCCGAGGAATCCGGGAATGCCGATGCTCTCGGCGGCCTGGCCCGCGCGCAGGTCCTGGCCGGAAATCTCGACCAGGCCGACCGCATTCTCGCTGCCGTTCCGCCGGCGCAGGCTTCCCATGCCGCGATTGCCGGCGCGCGTGCCGCGCTTGATCTCGCGCGGCAGGTCGAATCCCTCGGCGATGTCGCAAACCTCGTCCGGCAGGTCGAAGCCAACCCGGCCGATCATCAGGCACGGTTTGACCTCGCCCTGGCGCTGAACGCCAAGAACCACCGGCTCGAGGCCGCCGAGCACCTCATCGCCATCCTGCGCAAGGACAGGAACTGGAACGACGATGGTGCCCGGAAACAGCTCATCCAGTTCTTCGAGGCCTGGGGCCCGGTGGACGAGGCAACGCTGGCCGGGCGCCGCATGCTCTCCGCCACTTTGTTCTCCTGAGGCGGATCGGGTCATGGCCAGCAATGTCGCGTATCTCGATGCAGGCGAATTGCCGGGAACGCTCCCGGTCTTTCCGCTCCCGGGTGCCTTGCTGCTGCCGCGCGGGCAGATGCCGCTCAACATTTTCGAGCCGCGCTACCTCGCGATGATCGATGCCGCCCTGCGCGGTGACCGGCTGATCGGCATGATCCAGCCCGATGTCTCCCAGGCAGCGCAGATCGGCCTGCCTCCGCTCTATCAGGTCGGCTGCGCCGGGCGGATCACGCAGTTCGCGGAAACCGGCGACGGCCGCTACCTGGTGCAGCTGACCGGGATCTGCCGGTTCCGGCTGCTCGAGGAAATCCCGGCCGATACGCTGTTCCGACAGGTCCGCGCCGATTTTCGTGCATTCGAAGCCGATCTCGAGGCACGCCGGGGCGAGGAACGGGTCCGCCGCCAGGCCGTGATCGACGCGCTGCGCCGGTTCTCGGAAGCCAACAGGCTGGAAATCGACTGGGACAACATCCATGCCGCCCCGAACGAGGCGCTGGTCAATGCCCTGTCGATGATGGCGCCTTTCGGTGTGGCGGAAAAACAGGCCCTGCTGGAAGCGCCGGATCTCGAATCCCGGGCAGACATGCTGGTGGCGCTGACCGAGATGGATCTCGTCCGCGACGCCGGCGACGGCGGAACCCGCATGCAATAGGTGCCCCATGGCTGACGAACCCGAGAAACAGGCTGCCCTTCCGATGACCAACACCAATCTGACACCCGGTTCAACCGAACGGGGGATTGACCCCAAGCTGCTCGAATTGCTGGTCTGCCCGGTCACCAAGTCGACGCTTGACTATGATGCCGTCCATCAGGAGCTGGTCAGTCGGCCGGCCCGGCTGGCCTATCCGATCCGCGACGGCATTCCGATCATGCTGCCGGAGGAAGCGCGGCGCCTCGACGATTGAACGCGGTCAGAGCGCCTCGCCGCGCATCAGCCGCGGCGCGCCTTGCGCCGTCCCGGCCGCGTTTTCGACCAGACGGTCCTTCAGCCCCGGCCAGCGTTCGACCAGCCCGACGCCGACATCGCGGACGAGGCGAAGCAGCCCCGATTCCCGCGAGAACAGCCGGTTGAGGCTCTCCGTGGTCATGGCCATGGCGACAGCCGGCGGGCGGCGCGCCGCCTGATAGGCCTCCAGCATGTCCGGCGCGCCCGGATCAAGCCCGAGCCGCATCCGGTCCACGATCTGCTCCGCCAGCATCGCCACATCCGCCAGACCGAGATTGAGCCCCTGCCCCGCCAGCGGATGGACGACATGGGCGGCATCGGCGGCCAGAACCACACGCCCCGTATGGAAGCGCCGGGCCAGACGCATCTGGAGCGGATGGGAGGTCACGGCCTCGAGTGCAGTGATCTCACCCCGGCGCCCTGCGGCCCGCTGCCGGATCCCCTCGAGAATGGCCCGTTCCCCGCCGCGAAGGATCCGTTCGGCCTCCGCCGTCCGCTCGGACCAGACGATCGAGGAGCGGCCTGCATCCAGCGGAAGCATGGCAAAGGGACCCGCCGGCAGGAAATGCTGAAGCCCTTCGCCCTCGTGATCCAGCGAATGCCGGATCGTGGCGACGATAGCAATCTGGTCATAGGGCCAGCCATGGACCGGAATCCCCGCGAGCATCCGGAGACGCGAGCGGGCGCCATCGGCAGCCACGACGAGCTCCCCGTCCAGCTGGCTTTCACGGCCATCGGCATGACGGATCGTCAGGCGGGCATGTCCGGGCTTCTGGTCGAGGCCCCGCAGCACGACAGGCTGCGGCGTGCAGCCGGCAGCGGCACAGGCCTCGGCGAGGGCAGCGGTCAGCCGGTCGAGGGGTACGAGATGGGCGAGCGGCGCGTCGGGCTCCACCGGGCTGAAGCCCAGCAGGTCAGGCCGGATCGCTTCCTCCAGCGCCGAATCAGTGATCCGGATGGTCTCCATCGGGAAGGCCAGGGGGGCCAGCACGGCCCAGACACCAAGCTGTTCGAGCAGGCGGCGCGAGCCGGGATGCAGCGCGATGTAGCGGGCTTCCGGCGTCTTCCGGCGGATCTGGTCCGGCCCGGCCTCGACCAGCCAAGCAAGCCGTGACGCCGGAATGCCCGCCCCGAGCAGGGCAAGGACCAAAGACGACCCGGCCGGGCCTGCGCCATGGACGATGATTGGATCAGACATGCAGCCTCCTCATCGGGACCCTGTATAGGCGCGGCGGCGATCCGGGAAAAGCCGGATGTGGGGTTTGGCCGCGCAAGGCTTGACGCCCCGCATGGGGGCGGCCACCTTCGCGCTCGAACAATATCCAACGCGAGAGCCGGCGAGGCCGATGTCCCCGATCGCAACCCTTCTTCACATCCTGGATCTCGAACAGCTCGACACCAATCTCTTTCGGGGCATTTCTCCTGATTCGAGCCGGTACCGCGTATTCGGCGGCCAGGTCATCGCCCAGTCGCTCGTCGCCGCGATGCGTTCGGTCGAGAACCGGCCGGTCCATTCGCTGCACGGCTATTTCATGCTCGGCGGCGATCCGACCCGCCCGATCCTCTACGAGGTCGACCGGATCCGCGACGGGCGCAGTTTCACGACACGCCGCGTCCGCGCGATCCAGAACGGCGAATCGATCTTCGCAATGATGGCCTCCTTCCAGAGCCCGGAGGACGGCTTGCATCATGCCATGCCGATGCCGGATGTCCCGCCACCCGAATCGCTCCCCGACGAGGAGGAGATCCGGGCCCGCTTCGTGCCGCACCTTACCGAAATCCGCCAGCGCTACTGGAAGAGCCAGCGGGCCATCGAATTGCGGCCGACAAGCCCGGAAGCCTATTTTTTGCGCAAACCGGGCCCGCCCTACCAGAATGTCTGGTTCCGGGCATCGGGAATGCTGCCGGACGGCGATGATCTCCATTCCACCATTCTCGCCTATGCCTCCGACATGACCTTGCTCGACGGCGCGGCGGTTGCGCATGGGCGCAGCGTGATCGATCCGGAGATCCAGGCGGCCAGCCTCGATCACGCACTCTGGTTCCATAACCGGTTCCGCGCGGATGACTGGCTGCTCTACGCGCAGGACAGCCCCTGGTCCGGAGCCTCGCGCGGGCTCGGCCGCGGGCTGATCTACACCCGGGACGGCCGGCTTGTCGCCTCGGTCATGCAGGAAGGTCTGATGCGACTGCGCGCGCCCGGGCCCGCCCCCGAGTGAGGGCAGCCGGATGAATGCGCGTGACGAAAGTTTTGCCTATCTTTTAGGCGACATGCGCCAAATTTGATCTCTTCTTGACCATTCCGCCTGAAAGAGTGGCGTTGTGCTCTCGTTTTGACGGCACCCGCCCGGTCCGGCGCGCCTGATTCTGCCGCATCGCAGCCGGAATTCATGCGGAATCACGCAAACAGCCTTCCCGCCCCGGATTCTGGCACGCCACTTGTTACACGTTTGATTGCTGGCTTCCCTGGGGAACTTTGGGGGCGTGAAACAGCGGCAATTGAGGCGAAACCCCGGCAAGGAGAGAGGCATGAAGCTCGTCACCGCCATCATCAAGCCGTTCAAGCTCGAGGAAGTGCGTGATGCGCTTACATCCTTGGGCGTGCACGGGATGACCGTTACGGAAGTTAAGGGCTATGGCCGCCAGAAAGGCCATACGGAGATCTATCGCGGCGCGGAATATGCCGTGAGCTTTCTTCCGAAGATCAAACTCGAAGTCGCCATCGACACGGCTCTTGCGGACAAGGTGATCGAAGCCATCACCCAGTCGGCCCGCACCGGCCAGATCGGCGACGGCAAGATCTTCGTCCAGCCGGTCGAGCGCGCCCTGCGTATCCGCACCGGCGAGCGCGACGGCGAAGCGCTCTGATCCCGTATCCAGAGAAAAGGTTGTCCAAATGTCGAAGCTTGAGACCTTCTTCAAGCGCTCCATGGCGGCGGGTGCCGTCCTTGCGCTTTCCGCGGTGCCGGCCCTTGCCGCCGCGCCCCCGTTCAACAAGGGTGATATCACCTGGATGCTGGTTGCCACCATCCTCGTGCTGATGATGACGATTCCCGGCCTTGCATTGTTCTATGGCGGCCTTGTCCGCTCCAAGAACATGCTGTCGGTCCTCACGCAGGTTCTGGCCACCGTCTGCCTGGTGACGCTGCTCTGGGTGTTCTACGGTTATTCGATGGCCTTTACCAATGGCGGCGGCCTGAACGATTTCGTCGGCGGCTTCTCGAAGGCCTTCCTGGCCGGCGTGACGCTGGAATCTCCGGCGGCGACCTTCTCGAACGGCGTCGTCATTCCGGAAATGCTGTTCATGGCTTTCCAGATGACCTTCGCCTGCATCACGCCGGCGCTGATCGTCGGCGCCTTCGCCGAACGCGTGAAGTTCTCGGCGCTGATGCTCTTCGTGGCCCTCTGGGTGACCTTCATCTACTTCCCGATGGCCCATATGGTCTGGTATTGGGGCGGCCCGGATGCGATCGGCGATGCGGCCAAGGCTGTTGCCGCGGCAACCGACGAAGCGGCCAAGAAGGCGGCGCAGGCAAAGCTTGATGAAGTCAAGGCCGATGCCGGCATGCTCTTCAAGTGGGGCGCGCTCGACTTCGCCGGCGGCACTGTCGTCCACATCAATGCCGGGATTGCGGGCCTTGTCGGCGCGGTCATGATCGGCAAGCGCATCGGCTACGGCAAGGATCTCCTCGCCCCGCACTCGCTGACGCTGACCATGGTGGGCGCGGCCCTGCTCTGGGTGGGCTGGTTCGGCTTCAACGCCGGTTCGAACCTCGAAGCGAACGGCACGACCGTCCTCGCCATGGTGAACACCTTCGTCGCGACTGCGGCGGCGGGCATCTCCTGGCTCTTCGTGGAATGGGCCATCAAGGGCAAGCCCTCGCTGCTCGGCCTTGCCTCGGGTGTGGTTGCCGGCCTCGTCGCCGTCACCCCGGCCTCGGGCTTTGCCGGTCCGATGGGCTCGATCGTCCTCGGCCTTGTTGCCGGCGCGGTCTGCTTCTTCGCCTGCACCTCCATCAAGAACGCGCTGGGCTATGATGACAGCCTCGATGTGTTCGGTGTCCACTGCATCGGCGGCATTATCGGCGCCATCGGTACCGGCATCCTGGTGAACCCGGCCCTCGGCGGTGCCGGTATCCCGGATTACGAATCCAAGCCCGGCGAACTTGCCGTCGCGGCCTATGAATTCGGTCCGGCGGTTCTCGCGCAGGTCAAGGCCGTGATCTTCACGCTGCTCTTCTCCGGCATCGGCTCGGCAATCCTCTTCAAGGTTGTCGATCTGGTGGTCGGCCTGCGCGTCCCGCAGGAGCAGGAGCGGGAAGGCCTCGATATCGCCTCGCATGGCGAGCGCGCCTACAACTCCTGATGCGTTCCGCGACCCGGCGGGAATTCTCCTCCCTCTCGCCGGATCGGACTTCGAAGCGGGCTCTGCGGAGCCCGCTTTTTTTATGCGCGGCCGGCCAGCCAGGCCCGTGTGCAAACAGAACCTTAACCGGCCGCTGCAATAACAAAGGGTGGCGGTCAGACTCGGTCAACCCTCTGGAGGGCCGGGTCCGGGCGCCCCGATCTGTCAGTCTCGCGTAAGGAACGGCCCTGAGATGCGGACCACGCGCCTCGCTCCATCATCGCTGGATGTGCTCTCCCACGACATGCGCGAGGGTCTGTCGCGCCGCCTGGTCGACCTGACCGGGCTTTTCCTGCTGACCATTGCGATCCTGCTCGGGCTGGCTCTCGCCTCCTGGTCGGTGGCGGATCCCAGCCTGTCGAATGCCACGACGGTGAAAGCCAGGAACTGGCTGGGCTTTCCCGGCGCCGTTGCGGCAGATCTTGCCATGCAGCTCTTCGGGATCGGCAGCGTCGGGCTCTCGGCGACGCTCGGCCTGATCGGCAGCCGCCTTCTCTGGACGCGCGAGACCGCGGGCCTGCACTGGCGCCTGCTGATCGCGATCCTCGGCCTGATGTCCTCGTCGATCTTCGCCGCAGCCCTCCCGACGACCGAACGCTGGCCGCTGCCGAGCGGGCTTGGTGGCGCCCTGGGTGACGTGCTTCTCGGCCTGACCGCCTTTCTCGGCATGGGCAGCCAGGGCTTCGGCCGGCTGATTGCCGGCCTCGCCTTCGGGGCACTCACCATCCTCGCCTTCAGCCTGCTGAGCCGCGGGCTCGTCCGCGAACAGGAGGAAGCCGAAGAGCACGAGGATGACCGTGAATCAGACGAGCCTTCCGCAGCCATCCTGTCGATCGGCGCGATCCTGCACGGCTTCTACATGGTGCGCGGCTTCCTCGCCCGCCTCGGACCCCTCTGGACGCGGGGACGCGCACGTTTCGAGGCCCGCCGCTCCGCGCCGCCGGCCGCCAGGACACCGGTGGAGCCGGCCATGGCGCCTGTAGCACCCCGCCGAATCGAACCCGGCTTCGGCCAGACAGCCGCCCCGCCCTTCGATCCTGTCGCCCATTTCGACGAGGACGAAGACGAGGATATGGCCCCGCTCGAGCCGCGGTCGATGCCGGCCGCGCGCCAGAACCCACTGCCGGCGGATGTCCTGCCAGACCTGCCTGACAGTCCCGGCCGCGTGACGGCACCGGTCGGCTCGCTGAAGGCGGGCAAGCGCGAGATCCGCGAAGCCCAGGTCTCGATCTTCGACCAGATGGAGTTCCAGTTCCCGCCGCTCTCCCTGCTGGCGGAGCCAAAGCGGAACGCAACGCCGCAGATCTCGACCGACGCGCTCGAACAGAATGCCCGGCTGCTCGAAGGCGTGCTGGATGATTTCGGCGTCCGCGGCGAGATCATCAATGTCCGGCCGGGCCCGGTCGTAACCCTGTACGAGCTGGAACCGGCACCGGGCACCAAATCCTCCCGTGTGATCGGTCTTGCCGAGGATATCGCCCGCTCGATGAGCGCGGTTGCGGCCCGTGTCGCGGTGGTCCCCGGCCGTAATGCCATCGGCATCGAATTGCCGAATGCCAAGCGCGAGACCGTGCTGCTGCGCGAGTTGCTCGCCTCGGAGGATTTCGAGAAATCCAAGCTCCGCCTGCCGATCTGCCTCGGCAAGACCATCGGCGGCGAGCCGGTCATCGTCGATCTCGCCCGCATGCCGCATCTGCTCGTCGCCGGCACGACCGGTTCGGGCAAGTCGGTCGCCATCAACACCATGATCTGCTCGCTCCTCTACCGGCTGAAGCCGGAGGAATGCCGCCTGATCATGATCGATCCGAAGATGCTGGAACTCTCGATCTATGACGGGATCCCGCATCTGCTCTCGCCCGTCGTGACCGACCCGAAGAAGGCGGTCGTTGCCCTGAAATGGGCCGTGCGCGAGATGGAAGAGCGCTACCGCAAGATGTCGAAGATCGGCGTCCGCAACATCGACGGCTTCAATGCCCGGATGGAAGAAGCGCGCGAGCGTGGCGAATGCCTGACCCGCACGATCCAGACCGGCTATGATCGCGAAACCGGCGAGGCGCTCTACGAGGAAGAGATCATGGAGCTGGAGAAGCTCCCCTATATCGTCGTGATCGTCGACGAGATGGCCGATCTGATGCTCGTCGCCGGCAAGGAAATCGAAGGTGCGGTGCAGCGCCTCGCCCAGATGGCCCGCGCCGCCGGCATCCATATCGTGATGGCGACGCAGCGCCCCTCGGTGGATGTCATCACCGGGACCATCAAGGCCAATTTCCCGACCCGGATCTCCTTCCAGGTGACCTCAAAGATCGACAGCCGGACGATTCTCGGCGAAATGGGCGCCGAGCAGCTGCTCGGCCAGGGCGACATGCTCTATATGGCCGGTGGCGGCCGCATCAGCCGCGTCCATGGTCCTTTCGTGGCCGACCAGGAAGTCGAGAAGGTGGTCAGCCATCTCAAGACGCAGGGCCGTCCGGATTATGTCGATGCCGTCACGACCGATCTCGATGACGAGGGCGGTGCAGCCGAAGGCGGCGGCGATTCCCCCGTCTTCGACAAGGGCGATTTCGGCGACGAGAGCGCGGATCTCTACGATCAGGCGGTCGCCGTGGTCCTGCGCGACAAGAAGGCCTCGACCTCCTATGTCCAGCGGCGCCTCCAGATCGGCTATAACCGTGCCGCCTCGATCATCGAGCGGATGGAACGCGAGGGAATTGTCGGGCCGGCCAACCATGCCGGGAAGCGGGAAATCCTTCTCGAATCGGGGCGGGAAGACTAGGATAGGGAATTCCTGTCTCCATTCCGCCACAAGCGGATCCTAGGACGGTCACGCTCGGGCCTCGCGCCACGCTTCACGAAGGATCGCGACACTCCATGTCGAAACCGCTCTCCTGGTCTCTTGCTGGCCTGATCTGGATCTCCGGCATGGCAGCAGGCCTCGCGCAGCAGGCCCCGCTGCCGCCGCAACGCCCGGCCACACCCGCTGCCGGCCAGCCCGCCCAGCCACAGAAGGTCGAGCCGCCGCCGAGCCTTGACCGCATCAACGGCTACTTCAATGCCATGCGCGGCATGCAGGCCAATTTCATCCAGACGGCCCCGGATGGCCGCAAGTTCGACGGCGTGCTCTACCTGCTGCGCCCCGGCCGGATGCGCTTTGAATATGCCCCGCCGGCGACGCTCGAGATCGTTGCAGATGGCCGGACGGTCCGTATCATGGATCGCAAGCTGAAGACCTGGGATGATTATTACATCGGCCAGACGCCGCTGAAATTCCTGCTGCAACCGAAGATCGATATCGCCAAGGACACCAAGGTTATCGATCTCAAGCGCTTCGGCCCCGAAATCATCCTGACGATCGAAGACAAGAGTACGCTCGGCGGCACATCGCGCATCCGCGTGATCTTCGATGGCGAGACCTATGCATTGAAAGAATGGATTGTGACAGATCCGCAGGGCAGCGACACACGCGTGGCCTTGTCCAACCTGAACCTCGCCGCCCTTCCGGACAAGGCACTCTTCGTGATCGACGAACAGCGGCTGGTCGATCCGAAGAACTGAGGCATCGGGCTTCCGGGCAGACCGCCAGCGGGGAAAACCGGATCAACGCGCCGGAACGCTGTCGACATCCCTTTCGCCAACCGTGGCGGCTCGGCTAAGAAGGGCGATGCGTTCATCGCGGGAGCCCTCATGCCCGAATTTCTTTCCATCGCCACCTGGAACATCAATTCGGTTCGCCTGCGAATCGATCTCGTCGGCCGCTTCCTGACGGAGCAGGCGCCGGACGTCCTGTGCCTTCAGGAAACCAAATGCCCGAATGACGTGTTCCCGACTGCGGCCTTTGACAAGCTTGGCTATCGTCACAAGGCCTATATCGGCATCAAGGGCTATAACGGCGTGGCGATCCTGTCGAAGCGGCCGCTGGCGCCGCTGGCGCCGCGCGCGATGTGCGAGCGCGAGGATGCCCGCCACATTGCTGCGCGGATCGGCGAGGGCAGCAGGGCCATCACCCTGCACAATTTTTACGTGCCAGCCGGTGGCGACATCGCCGACCCGGATGAAAACCCGAAATTCGCGCACAAACTGGCCTTCGTCGATGAACTGAAACGATTCTCCGAAGCCCTTCGCTCGGAAGATGCGCGCAGCGTCATCGTGGGCGATTTCAATATCGCCCCGCTCGAACACGATGTCTGGAGCCACAAGCAACTGCTGGATGTTGTCAGCCACACGCCGGTCGAAACGCGTGGCCTGACGGAGGTTCTGGCCGCCGGCGAGTGGCACGATGTGGTCCGGGCGCAATGGCCCGAACCCCGCAAGGTCTATTCCTGGTGGAGCTACCGGTCGCCGGACTGGGACAAGGCCGACAAGGGCCGGCGGCTCGACCATGTCTGGGTCGGGCGCGGGCTGGCCGGCGGCGAGGCGGAGATCTCGATCCACCGCGAGACCCGTGGCTGGGAACGCCCCTCGGACCATGTCCCCGTCATGGCGCGGATCCAGATCGACTGAGGCTCAGAGTCCGGTGACCCGCGCGAGCTTGTCAGCCAGCTGCCGGGTCTGCCGCACGAGGTAATTGCGCATGGCCAGCGCGCTCTCGGGATGCGCTTCGAGAACCTTCGTCATCAGATCGCGCGAAAAATACATCACGGTGGCCCCGTCACGCACCACGGCTGTCGCCGGTCGCTGGATGGGAGCGACAAGTGCAAGCTGGCCGATCAGCGAGCCCGGTCCGAAAACATGCGGCGAAGGCGCACCGTCATCGCTCCGGTCGAGGACAATCTCGCCGCTCACCACAAGGAACCCGCCATCCGCCGGGTCACCGCGCCGGAAGAGGATGTCGCCCGCTCGCAACTGCCGCCGGATGGCGGAAAAGGCCAGAAGGCGCAACGCCTCCGGATCCACCGATTCGAAAACCGGCAGGTCGCGCAGCAGGAGGATGAGATCATCGAGGCGCATCGCGATCCTCAGGGCACGAGGCGATAGCCGCCGCTTTCCGTGACGAGGATCCGTGCCCGGCCGGGATCGACCTCGATCTTCTGGCGGAGGCGATAGATATGCGTCTCGAGCGTGTGGGTCGTGACATTGGAATTATAGCCCCAGACCTCCTGCAGGAGGACATCTCGGCCCACGACACGTTGGCCCGCCCGGTAGAGGAAGCGGAGAATCGCGGTTTCCTTCTCGGTCAGACGGATCTTCGAGCCCTTTTCAGTCACCAGCAGCTTCGCGCCGGGCCGGAAGGAATAAGGCCCGATCGTGAAGATGGCATCGTCGCTGGCCTCGTGCTGGCGCAGATGGGCGCGGATGCGCGCCAGCAGCACGGCAAACCGGAACGGCTTGGTCACATAATCATTGGCGCCGGCTTCAAGGCCGAGGATCGTATCCGCCTCGCCATCATGGCCGGTCAGCATGATGATGGGCGATCGGAACCCCGCCTTCCGCAGGATCTTCACGGCCTCGCGGCCATCGATATCCGGCAGGCCTACATCCATGACGACAATGTCGAAATGATCGCTTTTCGCCATCTGGACGGCAGCAGTGCCGGTATCCACCTGCTTGATCTGGAATTCATCATAGAGCTGCAACTGCTCGACAAGCGCCGATCGCAATTCATTGTCGTCATCGCAGACCAGGATTTTGCGGACGTTGCTCATCACTCTCCCCAGATCGAGGCCAACCCTCGCAAATTCACCGCGCAGGCCCCGGACACGTTGCTTCACTTCGCCACGAGATGGCAAGTTATTCCCTCGAATCAAAGGGAATTCCGGTGATTCACGCGATTGTGCGGCAATGTGAAGGGATAATGGCTCGACATGCTCAAGCAGCGACCCCGGACTTTCTTCATTGATCGAACCGGCTTCACGCGAAACGGGCGTACCCCGCATGTGGCAACGCTGCGATTCGGTATGATCCGCTGGCCCTGCCGCATCGGCCGGACGGGCATTCGCCATGACAAGCGCGAAGGTGACGGAGCGACGCCGGCCACGATCCTCCATCCGGTCCGGGGCTTCTGGCGGGCGGATCGCCGGTTCCGGCCCCAGACCGGGCTTCCGGTCCAGCCACTGCGGCCAGGTGACGGCTGGTGCGAGACGCCGGGCGACCGCGCCTATAACCGCCTCGTCCGGAAACCCTATGCCGCGAGCCACGAGGACATGATGCGTCAGGATGCGCTCTATGATGTCGTGGTCGAACTGGACTGGAACCGCATCCCCCGGCGGCAGGGCCGCGGCAGCGCGATTTTCCTGCATCTGGCCCGCCCGGAAGGCGGCCCGACGGCTGGTTGCCTCGCCCTGCCGCGTTTCTGGCTCGACCGGCTGATGCTGCGGCTCGACCGGCGGGCGCGGTTCATCATCCGCTGAGGCCCGGCCGGGTCAGGCGCGGGCGCCGAAAATCGCCGAGCCGACGCGCACATGCGTGGCACCAAGCTGGATCGCCGCCTCGTAATCGGCGCTCATCCCCATCGACAGGATCGGCAGGCCTTCCGATCGGGCCAGCCGGGCCAGCAATGCGAAATGCGCCGAGGGCGGCGCATCGACTGGCGGGATGCACATCAACCCCTCGGGCGAAAGGCCATGGACCTCGCGGCATGCGTGCAAGAAGGCGGGCACCTCGCGCGGGTCGATTCCGGCTTTCTGCGGTTCGGCGCCGGTATTCACCTGCACCAGCAGGCGCGGAGAACGGCCCTGCCGCTGGATCTCCTTCTGCAGCGCCTCGGCCAGCGACGGCCGGTCCACCGTCTGGATCACATCGAACAGCGCCACCGCCTCTCGCACCTTGTTGGTCTGGAGCGGGCCGATCAGATGCAGTTCGAGATCGGGAAAGGCCTCGCGCAGGGCAGGCCATTTGGACTGGGCCTCCTGGACGCGGTTCTCGCCGAACACGCGGTGGCCAGCCTCCAGGGCCGGACGGATCCGCTCTGCCGGCATGGTCTTGGACACCGCCACCAGTGCGACCGATCCGGCGGGGCGGCCGAAATCCTGCTCGGCTCGCCGGATGGAGTCGCGCACGAGCGCCAGTTGCGGGACGACATCGTCATGCGCGGTCATCGGAATGTCCTTTCTTCGCCCGGTTGCCGGGCCTTTTCGCTGAAATCGTCGTTGACCGTAAAGCCGTTATGATGTCCATACCCAACGCTTCGGACGTCTAATCGCTCAAGCACATAGCCCCCTGTCCAGCCGTACCGGAACCATGACCCAGACAAGCCGCTACAATTTCCGCGAATCCGAAGGCCGCTGGCAGTCGGTATGGGAGGATCAGAAGGTCTTCGAAACGCGGACCGATGATCCCCGGCCGAAATACTACGTCCTGGAAATGTTTCCCTACCCGTCCGGCCGCATTCACATGGGGCATGTCCGGAATTATGCCATGGGCGATGTTGTCGCCCGCTATCGCCGCGCGAAGGGCTATGCCGTGCTGCATCCGATGGGCTGGGATGCGTTCGGCATGCCGGCCGAGAATGCGGCAATGGAGAAGAAGACCCATCCCGCCGCCTGGACCTATGCGAATATCGCCACCATGAAGGGCCAGCTCAAGTCGATGGGCCTGTCCCTCGACTGGAGCCGCGAATTCGCGACCTGCGATCCGACCTATTACAAGCACCAGCAGCGGATGTTCCTTGACTTCCTGAAGGCGGGGCTGGTCGCGCGGAAAACCTCGAAGGTCAACTGGGACCCAGTCGACCAGACCGTGCTCGCCAACGAGCAGGTGATCGATGGCCGCGGCTGGCGATCCGGCGCGCTGGTCGAACAGCGCGAACTCACCCAATGGTTCCTGCGCATTTCCGATCATTCGGAAGAGTTGCTGCAGGCCCTCGGTTCGCTGGATCGCTGGCCGGAGAAAGTGCGCCTGATGCAGGCGAACTGGATCGGCCGCTCGGAAGGTCTGACCATGCGCTGGGCCATCGTCCCGGGAACGGCGCCATCTGGGCTGTCGGATATCGAGATCTACACCACCCGCCCGGACACGCTGTTCGGCGCGAGCTTCCTGGCCGTGGCGGCGGATCATCCCGTGGCGCGGGCCGCAGGCGCGAAGGACCCGGAAATCCAGGCCTTCATCGAGGAATGCCGCCGCATGGGCACCTCGCAGGCCACGCTCGACACCGCCGAGAAGAAAGGCATGGATACCGGCATCCGGGTGGCCCATCCGCTGAAGCCGGGCGAGACCCTGCCGGTCTATATCGCCAATTTTATCCTGATGGATTATGGCACCGGTGCGATTTTCGGTTGCCCGGCCCATGACCAGCGCGACCATGATTTCGCGACAAAATACGCCCTGCCGATCATCCCGGTCGTGCGCCCTGCCGACCTGACGGATGCCGCTGCCAATGCGGCCTTCGATCCCGCTGCGCCGGCGCAGGATGGCGAGGGGATCCTGTTCAATTCGGGCTTCCTGGACGGATTGACTGTGGCCCAGGCAAAGGATCGGATCATCCGTCATTTCGAGTCCGAATCGACCGGTACGCGCACCGTGAACTATCGTCTGCGTGACTGGGGTATCTCGCGCCAGCGCTACTGGGGTTGCCCGATTCCGGTCATCCATTGCGATTCCTGCGGAATCGTTCCGGTGCCGAACAAGGATCTGCCGGTGAAACTGCCGGAGGATGTCTCGTTCGACCAGCCCGGCAACCCGCTCGACCGGCACCCGACCTGGAAACACTGCGCCTGCCCGTCCTGCGGCAAGCCGGCCCGACGCGAAACCGACACGATGGACACCTTCGTGGATTCCTCGTGGTATTTCGCCCGCTTCACCGATCCGTTCAATGCCGACGCACCGACCACGATGGCGGCGATCGCGAAATGGCTGCCGGTTGACCAGTATATCGGTGGGATCGAACACGCGATCCTGCACCTGCTCTATTCGCGCTTTTTCACGCGCGCCATGACCGCAACTGGTCATGCCAACCTGTCGGAGCCCTTTGCCGGCCTGTTCACGCAGGGCATGGTCGTGCACGAGACCTACAAGGACCCGGATGGCGCCTGGGTGCCGCCGGCCGAGATCCGCATCGAGAGCGTCGAAGGCCAGCGCAAGGCCTTCATGCTCGACTCCGGCACGGAGGTCGCCATCGGCTCGATCGAGAAGATGTCGAAGTCCAAGAAGAACGTCGTCGATCCGGACGACATCATCGCGAGTTATGGCGCCGATACGGCCCGCTGGTTCATGCTGTCGGACTCGCCGCCCGAACGTGACGTCATCTGGAGCGAGGAAGGCGTGCAGGGCGCCTCGCGCTTCGTCCAGAAGGTCTGGCGCCTTGTCGGCGAGGCAGCAGACTTGCCCGAAGGTAGCGGCGGCAATGCCGTCACGCCGGTCCTGAAGGCCGCCTACAAGGCCGCGCTGGCCGTGGGCGAGGATTTGGAGCGCTTGCGCTTCAATCGCTGCATCGCCCATGTGCATGATCTCTCCAACACCATCGCAGCCGCCCTCGCGACGGGTGAGAAGGGTGCGGATATCCGGCAAGCCACGCGGATGATGGTGCAGCTTTTCGCGCCGATGATGCCGCATCTTGCCGAGGAATGCTGGACGCTGCTTGGCGGTGAAGGCTTGATCGCGAATGCGCCCTGGCCGGATGTCGATCCGGCTCTTGCGCGTGATTCGGTCATCTCCATTCCGGTCCAGGTCAATGGCAAGAAGCGCGGCGAGATCGAGATCCCGGCGGAGGCCGCCAATGATGCCGTTGAGGCGATCCTGCGGGCACATCCCGATCTTGCGCATTGGCTTGGCGGCCAGGCGATCAGAAAGGTGATTGTCGTCCCGAAGCGGATCGTGAATATTGTGGCCTGAGGAGAACGCCATGCTTCGGTCATCGTCGCGGGTCCTGCTGCTGACCGGGCTTCTGGGCCTCGGGCTCGGCGGATGCATCCAGCCTGTCCACCAGCCCACGATCGGCGGGCAATCCCGGATTGCGACAGAGTTGGCGCAGGTCTCCGTTGACCGGATCGACGGCTATCTCGGCTACCAGCTGAAATCGGAACTCGATTTCCTGCTTACGGGCGGCAACGCGCCGACGGCTGGCGGGCGCTATGTCCTCAAGGTCAAGACACAGCAATCGAAAGCCTCGAGCATCATCGACGCCTCGACCGGCCGCGCGCAGATCGCCACGCTGCAGATCGAGGCGGTCTATGTCCTGGTTGACCAGCAGCAGGGTGGCCGTATCCGCGCCTCCGGCAAGACCTTTGCCTCGGCTTCGTTCGACCGTTCGCAGCTCCGCTTCGCGACGCTCCGGGCGGAACGGGATGCCGAGGAGAAGGTCGCGAAATCGCTGGCCGAACGCCTCCGGATCATCATCAGCGCCGCGTTGGCCCGCGATTCGGCCACAGGCGCAGGCAATGCCGTGCCGCAATTGAGCCCGCCGGATCCCGACCAGCCCAGTGCAGAGCCCGGCGACGAGAGCTGACGGTCCGGCATGGTCGCCATCCGGCCCTCCGAGCTGCCGCGCTTCACAAGCAGGGACTGCCTCGCAAAGCGGGCTTTCCTGATTTTCGGCCCGGATGAAGGCGGTGTCCGGATCCGCGCTGACCAGATCGTCACATCCTTCACCGGCAAGTCCCGCGATTCGCTGGAACGCCTCGATTTTGATGCCGAAACGCTCAATGGCGATCCCGGAAAGCTGATGGACGAGGCGCAGGCCTTCAGCATGTTCTCGGCCAGACGGTTGATCACCGTTTCGGGCGCAAGCAAGCTCTCGAAGACCATCTGGTCACTCGTCCTCGAAACGCCCGGCCTCGAAACACCCATCCTCTTCCTCGCTGACGAACTGGCCAAGAACGCCCCTATCCGGGCGGCCTTCGAGCAGCACGAAAACGCCGCAGCCATTGCCTGCTATCCTGCCAGCCGTTCGGAGATCCAGGCCCTGATCGAAGAGCGCGTCAAGGCGTCCGGGCTGAGCATCACCGCCGCTGCCTCCGCCGCCCTGTGCGACCTCGTCGGCTCCGATCTCGGCCTCACCGATCGCGAAATCGAAAAGCTCATCCTTTATTGCCACGGTCGAGTGGCGATCGAGGTGGATGACGTTGCGACCATGCTGGTCGACACCTCGGAACTGGGCCCCGCCGAGGCAATCGACCGGGCCTTCGAGGGCAAGCTGGAGGAGGTGGAATCCGCGACGCTCCGGTGCTTCGCGGAAGGCATCGCGCCGTCGGGGCTGATTGCCATGGCACTCGGCCATGCCGGATTGCTACGTCGTCTTGCCATGGCGAGCGGCAATATGGAGGCCGCCTTCCGCGCCGAACGGATCTTCTTCAAGCGGCAGGACCGCATCCGGGGCCAGCAGAAGCTCTGGCCCATCGATCAACTGGGCCGGGCCATCGACATTCTGGCCCAGACGCAGGCACAGATGCGCAAGACCCCCGCCATCGAGGAAACGGTGACCGTTCGCGCGCTCTGGTCGATTGCCCTGGCGTCACGCCGCCGGTAGGCCGCCGCTTGCGAGCTTATGGCTGAGCAATTCGAGTTGCTCGAGCGTGCGATACCGGATTTTCAGCACCCCGCCCTTTTCGCCACGATGGTCAATCTCCACGGTCAACCCGAGGATTTCGGCAAGGCGCAGCTCAAGCGCGGTCGTATCCGCATCCCTCGCGCTGGCTTTTTTCATCGATGGAGCCGGTGCATCCTCACCACGGTTCTCGCGTTGCGCAACACGCTCGATATCGCGAACCGTCAGCCCCTGATCGATGATCTTCCGGGCCATCAGTTCAGGATCTGCAACAGCCAGCAAGGCACGGGCATGGCCCGCCGAAACCTGCCCGCTTGCCACCTTCTCCTTCACCGAATCCGGTAGCCGCGCCAAACGCAGCGTGTTGGCCACATGCGAACGGCTCTTCCCCATCACCTTGGCGAGATCGGACTGCGTGTAACCATGCTGCGCGATCAGGTTCTCGTAGCCACGTGCCTCGTCGAGCGCATTGAGATCCGCCCGCTGGATATTCTCGATAATCGCGAATTCCAGAGCCTGCTTGTCATCCGCTTCGACAAGCACGATCGGGACATCCCGAAGCCCGGCCCGCTGGGCCGCCCGCCAGCGGCGCTCACCCGCGATGATCTCGAAGGCATCGATTGACCCGGGAACGCCCCGGACAATGATCGGCTGGATAATGTCACGCTCCCGAATCGAAGCGGCCAGTTCTTCAAGCTCCTCCTCGCCGAATGTCTGTCGCGGATTCAGCGGGTTCGGCCGCAGAAACTCCACTGGCACCCGGCGCTGGGCCCGGTTCCGCGTCTCTGCAGCCGTCTCGTTGCCGACATCACCCAGCAAAGCTGCCAGACCACGACCGAGACGCATCCTGGATTGTTCATCTGCCATCGCGGACCTCCCTCACTCGGCCGCAGCGAGCAGGCGCTCGCGCTGGATGATCTCGGAGGCCAGCTTGAGATAGGCCTGGCTGCCGGCGCATTTCAGGTCATAAAGCAGGACCGGCTTGCCATAGGACGGCGCTTCCGAAACCCGGACATTCCGGGGGATCACGGTCTCGAACACCTTCTTGCCGAGATACTGCCGGACATCACGGATGACCTGTCCGGCAAGGTTGTTGCGCGGATCGAACATGGTCAGGACAACGCCATGGATATCGAGATCGGGGTTCACGGTGCTCCGGACCTGATCAATGGTCTTCAGCAGCTGGCTCAGGCCCTCCAAGGCAAAAAACTCGCACTGGAGTGGTACAAGAACGCCATCGGCCGCTGCCATGGCGTTGATCGTCAGCAAATTGAGCGAAGGCGGACAATCAATCAGGATATACGTGAAGGGCGATGATTGTCCGATGCTGGACAGAGACTGGATCGCTTTCTTGAGACGGTCGGTCCTGTCCTTTTGCGTAGCCAGAGTTATTTCGGCGCCAAGCAGATCCATCGTCGCGGGCACGATCGAGACGCGAGGGACATCGGTCGCCCGAGCCGCATCGGACAGCGAGACATCGCCGAGCAGAACGTCATAGGCGGAAATGTCGCGATCACGCATATCCACGCCAAGACCGGTAGACGCATTGCCCTGGGGGTCAAGATCGATAAGCAACACACGTTCGCCGATGGCGGCAAGCGCAGTGCCCAGATTGATGGCTGTCGTGGTTTTCCCGACGCCACCCTTCTGATTGGCTACTGTAAGGACGCGTGGCTTCATGGAATTCCTCCTTGTTGCCACACGAGCGGGGCCTAACCTGACTGATTCAGCGGATCGAAGGTGATTTCGATGATCCGCGAGGCCGGCTCGGTGATGCTGTCGTGCAGCTGGTAAGAGAATTGCCAGTTTCGTAGGGCATCGGTCAATTCGGACTGATGGTCACGGCCCTTGGGAAAGAGACCTGTCGCCCCGCTTTTCAACAGGAGATTCCCGTAGGCGATCAAATCATCCAATGGCGCGAGGGCCCGGGCAGTCAAGACATCGATGGCTGGGAGACGTGGTACTGCCTCTTCGATCCGCATTGCATGGATCGTCGTGGGCAGCTCGAGCGCCACGGAGACCGCCCTGAGAAAGGCCGCCTTCTTGTAATTGCTCTCAATCAGATGGATCTCCGCGCCGTCCTGACCGGCGAGGGCGCAAGCCAGCACGATACCCGGCAATCCACCACCCGAGCCCATATCCGCCCAGCGAAGAGCCTTTGGCTTCAATGCGTGCAGTTGAAGGCTATCGACAATGTGTCGTTCCCAGAGAGAACCAAGCGTCGTCGGGGAAACGAGGTTGATCCGTGTCTGCCATTCCCGGAGCATGGCGACATAGGCATCAAGCCGAGCGCTTGTTTCACGTGAAACATCGATCCCGATCTTTGCCAGGGACCCACTACCCGCCTCGCGATCACCCAGCCGCATCATGCGGCCCGCTTGCGCAGGATCGCAGTCAGCAAGACGAGCGCTGCGGGGGTCATGCCTTCGATCTGGCCAGCCTCGTGAATGGAACGTGGCCGAATCGAATCAAGCTTGTGCCGAAGCTCATTCGACAGCCCGACGACGTGTTCGAATCGGAAATCGCCAGGGATCTGCAGTTCCCGGTCTCGTGCAACCCGTTCAAGATCTTCGGCCTGCCGGGCAAGGTACACGCTGTATTTGCCCTCGGTTTCCAGAAGGTCCTGCGCCCAGGGCGGGCACCCGGCCAACTCGGGCTTGAAAGCTATGAGCCTCTCAAGACCCACACCCGGCAAGGCCAGAAGCGAGAAGCCGTCGCGACGAAGCCCGTCGAGATTGACGTCCAGTCCGGCAGACCGAGCCTCGTTGGGCGTAAGCCGGATCGATTTCAGGTTATTGCGATATTGTTCCAGCAGACCCATCTTCGCTTCATGCGCCAGACGCCGTGCTTCGCCGACAAGCCCAAGCGCTACGCCCTGGTCGGTCAGTCGTGCATCGGCATTGTCTGCCCGGAGTGAAAGCCTGAACTCCGCGCGCGACGTGAACATGCGATAGGGCTCGGTGACGCCCATCCGTGTGAGGTCATCGATCATCACGCCGAGATAGCTCTGGCTCCGGTCAAAAATTATACCCTCGGAACCGCCGGCCCGCCGTGCCGCATTCAGGCCCGCAACGAGTCCCTGCCCTGCGGCTTCCTCGTAACCCGTCGTGCCGTTGATCTGCCCGGCAAAGAACAAGCCTTCAACACGCTTGCTCTCGAGCGTTGGGGAAAGTTCGCGCGGATCCATGAAGTCATACTCGATCGCGTATCCGTGTCGGATGATGCGAGCCTTCTCGAGCCCGGGGATCGAGGCGATCATCGCATCCTGCACCTCTTCCGGAAGGGAAGTCGACAATCCGTTCGGATAGACGGTAGGGTCATCGAGCCCTTCCGGCTCAAGGAAGATCTGGTGCGATGGACGGTCCGCGAACCGGACAATCTTGTCCTCAATGGACGGACAATAGCGCGGCCCCCGACCGGAGATTTCCCCCGAATACATGGCGGAGAGATGCAGGCTCTTCTCGATGATTGCCTGCGTCTCAGCCGTGGTACGGGTGATGTAGCAGGAAATCTGCGGAACTTCGATCTGCTGCGTCAGGGTTGAAAATGGTTCCGGAGGCGAATCACCCTTCTGCTCTTCGCAATGATGCCAGTCGATGGAGCGACCATCGAGTCGCGCTGGGGTGCCCGTTTTCAGACGGCCGAGAACAAAGCCGAGGGATTGCAGGCGCTCCGCCAGCAAACGCGCAGGCGGCTCATCGGCGCGCCCTGCCGGGATCTGCCGTCGGCCAATATGGATCATGCCCCGCAGAAATGTTCCCGTCGTCACGACGACTGCACGGCAGCGGAGAACGCGGCCATCGGTGAGACAAACAGACCGGACGCGAATCGAATCGAGATCAATATCACTGACCTCCCCTTCGACGATATCAAGCCGGTCCTGCGCCGCCAGCAATTCTTGAACCGCCTGGCGATAGAGAGCGCGGTCGGCCTGAGCCCGAGGCCCGCGTACGGCCGCACCTTTGCTTCGGTTCAGAAGCTTGAAATGAATTCCGGCGCGATCAATTGCTCGGGCCATGATGCCATCCAGCGCGTCAACCTCGCGAACGAGGTGGCCCTTGCCAAGACCGCCGATCGCAGGGTTGCAGGACATTTCCCCGATCCGGTCCCGGCGCAATGTGACCAGCGCAACCCGAGCGCCAACACGCGCAGCCGCAGCCGCGGCCTCGGTGCCGGCATGGCCACCGCCGACGACGACGACATCATAGCCTTGTTCACCCATATCCGAGCTCCGCTGTTTCACGTGAAACACTACTTCCCTATACAGAATCGCTTGAACACCACGTCAAGGACATGATCCGGCTCGATACGGCCAACGAGTCGATCCAACGCAAGGGAAGCGCGGCGCAGACCTTCGGCCCGCATTTCCAACGCATCGGCTCCGAAGCCAACGGCTTCACGGAGCGCTTCAGAAGCCTCCAGCAAGGCCCGACGCTGGCGCTCATGCACAAGGGCGACTTCACCCTGACGTATCCAGGCCGCCTCGCGGGCGCGTTCAGCCAACTCAGTGATCAGGGAATCCAGACCTGCGCCGGTCTTCGCGGATACCACAAGACCGTAAATTTGTTTCGCTGAAGAATCAATCAGGTCGGCCTTTGTCATAACCAGGAGCTCCGATCCGTCCCGGAGTTCATGCTCAGGGGCAGGCGCGTCCAACGGCTGAAGCCAAAGCCTCAGATCCGCCGAGTCGGCAGCACGCCGGGTCCTCGAAATACCTTCCTGCTCCAGCTGGTCGTCAGTCTCGCGCAATCCGGCCGTGTCCATCATGACGACCGCAAACCCGCCGAGGTCGAGATTGACCTCCAGGACGTCCCGCGTCGTGCCGGCAATCTCGGACGTGATCGCCACGTCACGCCGCGCCAGAGCGTTCAGCAAGGATGACTTGCCGGCATTGGGTGCGCCGAGTAGCGCAACGCGATAGCCATCCCGGATGATTTCGGCAGCGGGCGCGGGAGCGGCAGCATCGGAAAGGCTCTGCGTCAGATCCAGAATAGATTGTTGCAGGTTCGAATCGAATGTCTGGAGGACATCATCCTCATCCGCGAAATCGATCAGGGCCTCGGTGAGGCCGCGCAGTTCAACCAAGGTGTCGCGCCAGCTAGCAACTCGCTCCCGGAGCCAATGCCGGTTCGATTCCGCCAGTCGAGCCTGAGCACGCGTTTCCGCCTGCAGGACATCGCCAAGCGCCTCGACATCAAGAAGGTCCATCTTCCCGTTGAGAAATGCCCGTCGGGTGAACTCGCCAGGATCGGCAGGCCGGAAGCCAGGCCGCCCGGACAGCACCTGCACGACCGAGCGGACGACCGCCCGGCTGCCATGGACATGCAGCTCGACCAGATCCTCTCCGGTGAAACTGTGCGGCGCCCGGAAAGCGATGACCAGCCCCTCATCCAGCTGCTCGCCCGAGCCTGGTTCGCAGAGCTGGCGCAAGGCTGCCTGCCGGGGCTTCGGCATTACGAAGCCGAAGAGCGATGCCACGTCCATCGCCTCCGGTCCGGAAATGCGGATCACCGCAATCCCGGCAACAGAAGGGCCCGTGCTGAGCGCATAGATCGTATCCATTGCTCCGTCCCGGACCCCTGCCCCGAATGGCGCGCGATCAGGTGTTCATCGACTCGAAGAAGTCGCTGTTCTGCTTGGTCTGCCGGAGCTTGTCGAGCAGGAACTCGATCGCATCCTGAGGGCCCATCGGGTTGAGGATGCGGCGCAGGACATAGGTCTTCTGAAGCTGATCGCGCGGTGTGATGAGCTCTTCTTTCCGGGTGCCGGACTTGAGAATGTCGAGCGCCGGGAAGACGCGCTTGTCCGCCACCTTCCGGTCGAGCACGATTTCCGAATTGCCCGTGCCCTTGAATTCCTCGAAGATCACTTCATCCATGCGGCTTCCCGTATCAATCAGCGCGGTCGCGATGATCGTCAGCGAACCGCCTTCCTCGATATTGCGGGCCGCACCGAAAAACCGCTTCGGCCGCTGCAACGCATTCGCATCGACACCGCCGGTCAGGACCTTGCCGGAAGACGGCACAACCGTGTTGTAGGCGCGGCCGAGGCGGGTGATCGAATCGAGCAGGATCACCACATCGCGGCCATGTTCGACGAGGCGCTTGGCCTTTTCGATGACCATTTCCGCGACCTGCACATGCCGCGTGGCCGGTTCGTCGAAGGTCGACGACACGACCTCGCCACGCACGGAGCGCTGCATGTCCGTCACTTCTTCCGGCCGCTCGTCGATGAGCAGGACGATCAGATAGCATTCCGGATGGTTGGTCGTGATCGATTGGGCGACATTCTGTAGCAGAACGGTCTTGCCGGTCCGCGGCGGGGCGACGATCAAGGCGCGCTGGCCTTTGCCGATCGGCGAGACAATATCGATCACCCGGGCCGACATGTCCTTCTTCGTCGGATCAGGGTTTTCCAGCCGCAGCCGCTGGTCAGGGTAGAGCGGCGTGAGATTGTCGAAATGAACCTTGTGCCGCGCCTTTTCCGGGTCTTCGAAGTTGATCGTATTGACCTTCAGCAGCGCGAAATACCGCTCCCCGTCCCGCGGGGAGCGGATCAGCCCCTCGACCGTATCCCCGGTCCGCAGCGAAAAGCGACGGATCTGGGCAGGAGAGATGTAGATGTCATCCGGCCCGGCCAGATAATTGGCATCAGGGGAACGAAGGAAGGCGAAACCGTCCTGCAGGACCTCGACAACACCCTCGCCGATAATCTCGGTGTCGTTGGCGGCGAGCTGCTTCAGAATGGCAAACATCAGCTCCTGCTTCCGCATGGTGCTGGCGCCCTCGACCTCCAGTTCCTCCGCGAAACTGAGGAGTTCGGTGGGCGATTTGCGCTTTAGGTCGTGGAGCTTGATCTCCGGCATTGTCAAACCTTGATTGGAACAGTCGAACGGGGAAAAGGCGAAGACGGGCCGTTACGCATCTCGGGAAAGGCCAGTCTGGCATGCCAGAATACTGACAGCCGGAGCCGCTCAGCCGCAGATAGGGGGCGAGCGTGCGAGTCCGATAGCCGCTTTATCCGGATTCGGCAAGCCGTCTTTCGAAGGAGCGCTGCCCCGGCATCGAACCGCCGACAGGTCGATCAGAATGGCTTCACGATGACCAGAACGACAATGCCGACCATCAGAAGCGTCGGAACCTCGTTCTGGATGCGGTAGAACCGTCCGCCATGTCGCCGCTCATCACGCGCGAACGACCTGACCCACGCGCCCTGCATGTGATGATGCCCGGTCATCACTGCGACCAGCAGCAGCTTTCCATGCAGCCAGCCGCCGCGGAAACCGAAACTGGACCAGGCCAGCCACAGGCCCGTCCCCCAGGCCACGATCATGGCCGGTCGCATGATGTAGCGATACAGCTTGTACTCCATCACCTTGAAGCGCTCGCTGGCATCGGAATGCGCCGGCGCCTCGGAATGGTAGACCATCAGCCTCGGCAGATAGAGCAAGCCGGCCATCCACGAGATGATCGCCAGAACATGCAGCGCCTTGAGCCAGAGATCCATCAGCCCCGCACCCGGCGCAACATGGCTTCGACATGCGGGATCGGCGTCGGCGGCAGGATGCCATGACCGAGATTGAAGACATGCGGCAGGCCCGCAGTCGATTCGAGGATATGATCGATTGCAGCGTCGAGCGCAAAGCCGCCGTTGATCAAAACCATCGGATCCAGATTGCCCTGCGTTACCATGCTGGCCGGAAGCTGCTTCCGGATCTCCGAAATCGCGCAGGCAGTATCGAGGCTGATCGCGTCGGATTTTGTTTCGGAGACGAATCGCGAGAAACCCCCGGCAATGCCCCTCGGAAATGCGATGATCGGCACGGAAGGATGGTGCGCCTTGACCCCCGCGATGATCCGGCGGATCGGCGCCTCGCTCCAGCGCCACAATTCCCGCTCCGGCAGGTTGCCCGCCCACGAATCGAAAATCTGCAGCACCTCGGCACCCGCTTCGACCTGCAGGCAAAGATGTCGCGTGCAAGCCTCGACAAGCAGATCCATGAGCGACTGGAATGCCACGGGGTTCTGATAGGCGAAATGACGGGCCGGCGCCTGGTCCGGTGTGCCCCGCCCGCCGATCATATAGGTCGCCAGCGTCCAGGGAGCGCCACAGAAGCCGATCAGGACCACCGATGAAGGCAGGGCAGCCCGCACCCCGCGAAGGGCCTGGTAGACCGGCTCCAGCTTCTCCTCATCAAGGCCACTCGCAAGACCCTTGAGGGCCTCCGGCGTCTCCATCGCTTCAAGACGAGGCCCCTCGCCTTCGGCGAAGCGAACACCTTGTCCGAGTGCATCCGGAATCACCAGAATATCCGAGAAGATGATCGCAGCATCGAAACCGAACCGGCGTATCGGCTGCATCGTCGCTTCGATCGCCATTTCCGGCGAGTAACAGAAATGCAGGAAGTCTCGCGCTTTGGAACGGATAGCCCGGTATTCCGGGAGATAGCGACCGGCTTGACGCATGAGCCAGATGGGGGGACGCGCAGCAGCCTTTCCGGCCAGAACATCGAGGAAGGGCTTCACGAAGGCTCCCGAAAATAAGAAAGGAAGAGGATTCTTCTCTGTTTCTCTTTCTGGCACGCCTCAAAGGGCATTCGCAAGATCATCCACAGCGGAATGTCAACCAGACTGGACACATGCCAGCTACAGCCCGTTTGGGGCCTATGGCTTTCCAAAGGATTCCAGCGCCTTGGAGCAGCATGATCCGGCACTGCCGGGCTTCTCCCCGATTTTCACAGACCCTGTTGGCGGGGATCCCCAACCCGCTCCCTGGGGATGGATTTTCAGCTTTCCCACAGGGCCCCCGGACGTCTTCCCGCACCGGGCTCGATTGCGCTCGTCTGTCCCCCGCCGTAAACAGGCATGTGGACAACCCGGTTGATATCACCATCGCCCCGGGGCTTCGGACAGGGATCATGGGCCGGAACTTCTTTCATCTCCATCTGGTCTCGGATTCGACCGGCGAGACGCTGATTACCGTCGCCCGCGCGGCAACGGCCCTCTATGCCGGCATATCGCCGATCGAGCATGTCTATCCGCTTGTCCGTAATGAAAGACAGCTCGACCGGGTCATCCTCGATATCGAGAACGAGCCCGGCATTGTCCTGTACACGATGGTCGACCAGGAACTGGCTGCCCGCCTTCAGCGGGCCTGCGAGGAACAGGGATGCCCTAGTCTCTCCGTCCTCGAGCCGGTCCATAACCTGTTCCAGTCCTATCTTGGCGTGGTGACGACACCCAAGGCTGGCGCCCAGCATATGCTGAACGCTGAATATTTTCGCCGCATCGATGCCCTCAACTTCACGATGATGCATGATGACGGGCAACTGACCGAGAATCTCGATCAGGCCGATGTTGTCCTCGTCGGCGTCAGCCGCACATCGAAGACGCCGACCAGCATCTATCTCGCCAATCGCGGCATCAAGACGGCCAATGTGCCATTGGTCCCCAATGTGCCGCTGCCGCCCAATATCGAGACCTTGGCCAAGCCGCTGATCGTCGGGCTCGTGGCCTCGCCGGAACGCATAGTCCAGATCCGCCAGAACCGGATGCTGGCGCTGGCGGCGGATGGAAAGGACTCGACCTATATCGACCGCCAGGCGGTGACCGAGGAAATCGCCCAGGCGCGCCGCCTGTTCGACCGCAACAACTGGCCGGTGATCGACGTCACGCGCCGTTCGATCGAGGAAACCGCTGCCGCGATCATCGATCTCTACCGCACCCATCGGCTTGGGCTGGTCGCGCAATGAGCGGGCAGTCTTTCTGGAAGGCCGGACAGCCGCTGCTGCTTGCCTCCGGCTCGGCCACGCGGCGGCAGATGCTGGAAGCGGCGGGAATCCCGCTCGAGGTCGTGCGCGCACCGGTCGATGAGGGCGCGATCGCGGCTGCGCTGCTGGAAACGCGCAAAACCCCGGCCGAGATCGCCATCGCACTGGCGCATGCCAAGGCCGAGGCTGCCGCGCGCCGGCACCCGGGCGAACTCCTTCTCGCCGCAGACCAGACGCTCGACCATCAGGGGCGCCTGCTGATGAAGCCTGCCGACAGACCCCATGCCCGAGCCCAGCTGATGTCCTTGCGCGGGACCGAGCATCTCCTTCATTCGGCGGCTGTGCTCCGCCGGGGAGACGCAGTGCTATGGGCCGGCATCGCCTCGGCATCGCTGCGGATGCGGAATTTCTCTGAAGTCTTCCTCGATGCCTATCTCGAGAGGATGGGCGCGGTCGTCACCACCACTGTCGGCGGCTACCAGCTTGAGGCGCTGGGAATCCATCTCTTCGATGCGATCGAGGGTGACCACAGCACCATCCTTGGACTACCCTTGATCCCGGTCCTGCATGCCCTGCGGGATCTCGATTGTCTTGCCGTCTAGGAGCCTCCCCGATGAAGGATCAAGCCGGACCCGGCCATCCGCGAACCAGGGCCGTGATCATCGGCCGCCCCATCACGCATGCCCGGTCGCCGCTGATCCACGGCCATTGGTTGAAGCAGCTCGGCATCGACGGCACCTATGATCGCCGCGAGGTCATGCCCGGAGCGGTCGCGGCCGTGCTTCGCGAATTGCGGGATGAGGGCTATGCCGGCGGCAACGTGACCGTGCCACACAAGGAAGAGGCCTTCATGGCCTGCGACCACGTGACGGAGCGGGCCCGGATTGCCGGCGCCGTCAACACCTTCTGGTTCGAGGGTTCCGAACTCCACGGTGACAATACCGACGGCATCGGATTCGTGGCGCATCTCTCGGAGACATGGCCCGATTGGGACCGCGAACCTGCCGAAATCCGTATTGTCGGAGCCGGAGGAGCTGCCCGCGGTCTGATCGCCCCCCTGCTCGACCGCAATGTGAAAGCCATTTCGGTGTCGAATCGTTCCCGCGAGCGGGCGGAAACCCTGCGCGACGATATCCGGGCCGTATTGCCGGATGCGCCGCTGGAAATTCTCGACTGGTCGCATCGCGGCGACGATCTCGGAACCGTCGATCTCCTGATCAACACGACCAGCATGGGGATGGACGGCCAGCCACCGCTCGAAATCGATCTGGCGGCGATGAAGCCCTCCGGCATCGTCGCGGATATCGTTTATGTTCCGCTTGAAACACCCCTGCTGGCCGATGCGAACCGCCTTGGCCTCAGAACGCTGGATGGTCTCGGGATGCTGCTCCACCAGGCCGTGCCAGGCTTTGAACGCTGGTTCGGCCAGCGTCCCTCGGTCACTCCGGCCTTGCGGCAGCATGTTTTCGCCGATCTGCTGGCCCCCCATTGATAGGAACAGGGATCTCGGGATGTTCCGGCTCGGCCTGACAGGATCGATCGGCAGCGGAAAGTCGACCACTTCTGCCTTCTTCCGGGAGGCCGGGATTCCCGTTCATGACGCCGATGCAGCTGTGCATGCGCTCTATGCCGGCCCGGCTGCCCGTCTGGTCGAGGCCGCCTTTCCCGGCACGACGCACGAAGGGAAGGTCGACCGCGCGGCTCTGTCGGCGGTGCTGCGCGCATCGCCGGAGCGCTTTCCGGAACTGGAGGCCATCGTTCATCCGCTGGTCCGGGCTGCCGAGCGGGAGGCCCTCGAGGCCGCCGCCCGGCTTGGGCACAGACTCGTCGTCCTCGATATCCCGCTCCTTTTCGAAACACAGGCCGAGCAACGCTGTGACGCTGTGCTTGTTGTCCATGTCTCGCCCGAGGAGCAGGCCCGGCGCGTCCTGTCACGGCCGGGCATGACCGAGGCGCTTTTCCACGCCATTCTCGCGCGCCAGATGCCCCCGGCGGAGAAATGCCGCCGCGCCCATGCCATGATCGATACCGGTCTGGGCCTTGATGCCGCGCGTCGGGATGTCCACGCGCTCATCCGGGCCCTGGCATCAACTGTCGGATGAAGGACCCCTGAATGCGCGAGATCGTGCTCGATACCGAAACCACTGGCCTCGACCCGTTCAAGGGTGACCGGCTGGTCGAGATCGGCTGCGTCGAGATGGTGAACCGGTTTCTCACCGGCCGGGTCTTCCACCGCTATCTCAATCCCGAGCGGCCGATGTCGCCCGACGCCTTCGCCATTCACGGGCTTTCGGATGCATTTCTTGCCGACAAGCCGGTCTTCCGCGATGTCGCCCAGGAATTCCTCGACTTCATCGGCGATTCGGCCCTCGTCATTCATAACGCCGCCTTCGATATCGGCTTCCTGAATTACGAGCTGAAACGACTCGGGCACCCGCCCATCGTGCAGACACGCGTGATCGACACGCTGATGCTGGCGCGGCGGCGCCATCCTGGCCAGCAGAATTCGCTGGATGCGCTGTGCCAGCGCTACGGAATCGACAATTCCCGCCGCACCAAGCACGGCGCCTTGCTCGATTCGGAGATTCTGGCCGAGGTCTATGCCGAGCTGACCGGCGGCCGCCAGTCATCCCTGGGGCTGACAGCGGATCTCTCGGCGCCGGCAACGGGCGCCGTTGCGGCCGTGCGCGAAGCCGACCGCAAACGCAGCTTCATGCGGCACGATGCCCGGATCTCGGAGGACGAGCGCCGGCTCCATGCGGAGTTTGTCGCGCAGATCGGCGCAAAGGCGCTTTGGAACGAGTATCTCGCCGGAGCGCCCGACCAGCCGGGCGACCCGGCCAGGACGGGCTGATTGCAAGACGGGTTGATCAGCTGTTCATGCCGCCGCGCTGCAATTCCTGCATGCGCGCCTGATAGAGACCGCCGAAATCGATTGGCTGGAGCAGGAAGGGCGGGAACCCGCCATCCCGGACTGCGTTGGCCAGAACAGCGCGTGCAAACGGGAACATCAGGCGCGGGCACTCGATCATGAGCACCTGGTTGATATGTTCCTTCGGGATGTTCAGCAGGCGAAACACGCCGCCGAAATTCAGCTCGAAGCGGAACAGCATGCCATCGCCTTCGCCGGCCGAGCCTTCGAGCACGAGCTCGATCTCGTAATCGTCGTCGCCCAGCGGCTTCGAATTGACATTGACCTGGATCGAGATATTCGGCGGGGTTTCCTGGGGCCGCAGCGATTGCGGTGCGTTCGGATTCTCGAAGGAGAGATCCTTCACATATTGCGCAAGCGCTTCGAGATGCGGCGCGCCGCCATTGCCATCGGCCATCGTTTTCGTCCTGTTCTCGCGATGCGCACCATCACCGGTGCGCCGTTCAATCCGGGTGGATCCGAGCCCCCGCTTACACGGATGGCGGCTGGCCCTCAAGCGGGCGCTTCACGGATTTTGCCTTGCGGCGGGTTTTTTTCGCCCCGATTTCCTTCCATTCCGTTGCCGGAAGCTCGAGAAATCGCGGATCCTCTGCCCCGCCGGAGCGTCGCTGCCACCATGCAACGACACCTTTTCGCAGGCTTGGCGAGAACAAGGCGATGCCGAACAGCATCGGAATCAGGCCCGGCAGCGCGATCAGGATCCCGGATGCCATCGGGAAGCTCAGCGCGGCAAGACGGTCCAGCCCCTGGCGACCGCGTGCCGCACGCCCTGCAAGCAGCGTGATCAGGACGAGCGCGATCAGGCCAAGCCCGCCTTTCAGACTCACGAGGGCCAGCACGAGGCCCCAGCCCAGCCGCGCGGCAAGCAGCTCGAGCAGGACGAATTCGAGCAGCATCCAGCCTGCAACGAGGATCAGCAGGGGGCGAAGGGCTGGAAAAGACGATCGGAGCATGACGAGCCGTCGCTGCCTCAGGGGTGATACCGAATTCCGGCGATCATGCGATCATCTAGAGGATAGCGAAGCGGGCGAACAGGCCCTATATGACATGCAGGGAAACATCGTTTCCTGGCCAATGCGGGATGCGATGGCGGTTTGCCGGGAAGAACCAATGCAGAATTTCGATATCCTCACGCTGGTCTTTTTGGGGCTGGCCGTTTTCGTGATCTACAAGTTGCGCTCCGTCCTGGGCACGCGGACCGGCACGGAAAAGCCGCCGCGCGACCTGTTCGACCGGCGCCCGCCGGCCGATGTGCCCCAGCAGGACAACAGCCCGGGCCCCAATGGCAGCTCGAATGTGGTGCCGATGCCTGGCATCCGCCGCGATGCGCCGACCGAGGCTCTTCCGCCGGAAGCCCGCCTTGAGGGCATTGTAGCGAAGGACAGCCCGGCCCAGAAGGCGCTCATCGAGATCATGCAGGCCGATCCGAGCTTTGACCCGAAGGAATTTGTCGGCGGCGCCCGCTCGGCCTACGAGATGATCGTGCTGGCCTTTGCGAATGGTGACCGCCGCACCCTCAAGGATTTGCTGGCCAAGGATGTCTTCGAAGGCTTCGAGGCGGCCATCCGCGAGCGGGAAACCCGCAACGAGCGGGTCGAGACCCAGTTCGTCTCGATCGACAAGGCCGAGATCTCCGATGCGCTGCTGCGGGCCCGCACGGCACAGGTCACGGTCCGCTTCCAGTCCAAGCTGATCACCGCCACCCGGGATGCCGGCGGCGCCGTGATCGATGGCAATGCGGAAAAGGTGGCCGACGTGGTCGATATCTGGACTTTCGCCCGGGAGACCACCGCCCGTGATCCGAACTGGCGGCTTGTGGCAACCGAATCGGCGCAATGAAGCCGGCCGGCAGGGTTGGCTCCGGCTGCCTTGCCGCGATGATCGGGGCCCTCTCGTCCATGTCGGTCTCCGCTGAACCTGCCGGAACGGTCCTGTCCGCCCCGCTGCCCGACGGCACCCGGACCCGGGTGCTCGAATGGGCTGCCGTGCCGGGCTGGACCGGCGACAACCACGCCGAAGCCTTCTCCGCATTTCTCCGCACGTGCCCGGCCGGCATCCCGGCCCTGAGGGCTGGACAGCCGCGCCCTGCCACACTCCAGAGAGTCTGTGACCTAGGCTTCGCCGGGCAGGATGCGCTTTCGTCGGATCCCGGCCTTGCCCGACAGTTCTTCGAGCGTCAGTTCACGCCGGTCGAGATCATCCCGGCCAGCGGTGCCGGATTCCTGACCGGCTATTACGAGCCCGAACTCGAGGCCTCCCGACAGCCGCGCGCCGGCTTCCCGGAACCGGTTCTCGGCCGTCCGGCCGATCTTGTCTCGGTTCCGCAGGGCGAGCCTGCACCATCGCTACTGGATGCAGGCCTGCAGGCCTGGCGCCGGGGCTCAAGCGGGCCGGAACCCTATCCCGACCGGAAGGCGATCTGGGCAGGAGCCCTGGCCGGCCAGGGGCTGGAAATCGCATGGCTGCGCGACAAGCCCGAGCTCTTCATCACGCAGGTGCAGGGTTCCGCCCGCCTCCGCTGGGCCGAGGGCGGTGTCGGCCGCCTGCGTTATGCCGGCCGGAACGGCCATCCCTATACCTCGATCGGGCGGAGGCTGGTCGAACGCGGCATCATGGCGCTCGAAACGATGACGCTGGCCAAGCTGATGGGATGGCTGCGGGACAATCCCGCCGAAGCCCGCGCGCTCATGGAGGAGAACCGTTCCTACGTGTTCTTCCAGCTCGACGAGAGCCTCTCTCCGGAAGAGGGGCCGATCGGCGGTGCGGGCGTGCCGCTTGTGGCGGGCCGCTCGCTCGCCGTCGACCGGTCGATCTGGCCCTATGGGCTCCCGGTCTTCATCGAGGCCTCGCCGCTGGTTCCCGAAGGCGGACGTCAGCGGATCGCGCGCCTGATGATCGCGCAGGATACCGGCTCCGCCATTGTCGGGGCGGCACGCGGCGACTTTTTCGTCGGCTCCGGCTCCGGGGCTGGCGATCGCGCCGGCCTTTTCCGCGATCCGATGCGGTTCATTGTCCTCGTTCCGCGCGAGGTTTCGCCGTGAAGCGGCGTCCGGACGGCGATGTTCCGCCGAAACCGGCCCGGCGGCTCCGCCGCGGGCTGACTGCGGAAGAGCGAACGCTCTGGGCCCATGTCGTGCAGAGCGCCAAGCCGATGCCCGGCCGCACCCTCCCGGTTCCGGAGCCCCGGCCCGAGGTTGAAGAACAGCCGGCTCCGGTAGTTCCACGGCTTCCTGTTCCGAAGGCGCCCGCCCGACCGCGCCTGCTTCCGCTGGCCGGCGTGGAGCGCCGCCTCCTGAAGGATCTTTCCCGAGGGAGCCGGCAGGTCGATGGCCGCCTTGACCTGCACGGGATGCGGCAGGCCGAGGCGCATCAGGCGCTCCGGATGTTCCTGCACCGGCATCATGCGCTGGGCTCGAAGCTTCTCCTCGTCATTACGGGCAAGGGCGGTGGCCCTGATTCCCTCGGCGGGGAACGCGGAATCCTGCGCCGCCTCGTGCCGCACTGGTTGTCGGACCCCGATCTGCGATCCCTGGTGGTCGGGTTCGAGGTCTCGGCCCGCCAGCATGGTGGCGAGGGTGCGCTCTATGTTCGGCTTCGCCGCCGCCGCGACACTTGATTTCTCGGGCCTGCTCGGCCATTCACCCGCCGGGGCCGTGGACGACGCGTCCCGAGCCACAAAGGATTTCCAGATGGACCGCGAATTCGACGTTCTCGCCCTCGGCAACGCGATTGTCGACGTGATTGCCCGGGCCGAGGAGGATTTCCTCGTGGCCCAGGGCGTCGCCAAGGGGTCGATGACCCTGATCGACGAGGCCCAGGCCGAGCGGCTCTATGCGGCCATGGGGCCCGCCACCATCATTTCCGGCGGTTCGGCCGCGAACACGGTGGTCGGGCTCGCCTCGTTCGGCGGCACGGCTGCCTTCATCGGCCGGGTCAAGGCTGATCCGGTCGGCGAGGTCTTCGCGCATGACATCGTTGCCTCGGGTGTCGCCTTCGGGACCCCGGCCGCGCTGGACGGCCCGGCAACCGCACGCAGCTTCATCCTGGTGACGCCGGATGGCGAGCGTACGATGAACACCTATCTCGGCGCTTGCCAGAACCTCACCGAGGCAGAAATCGACCCCGCAACGGTGGCGCGGGCGAAAGTCACCTATCTCGAAGGCTACCTCTGGGATCCGCCCCATGCGAAGGCCGCTTTCCGCAAGGCGGCGAAGCTGGCCCATGCTTCCGGGCGCGAAGTCGCGCTGACCTTGTCGGATTCCTTCTGCGTCAACCGCTACCGGGACGAGTTCATCGCCCTGATGCGCGGCGGCGAGGTCGATCTTGTCTTCGCCAACGAGAGCGAGCTGAAGGCGCTGTATGAAACGGCCGATTTCGGCACCGCCCTTTCGGCGCTCCGCAACGATGTCAAGCGTGCAGCCGTCACGCGGTCCGAACAGGGCGCCGTCATGATCGAAGGCAATCGCACGGTCACGGTTCCCGCCCGGCCGATCGAGCAGCTGGTGGATGCAACCGGTGCCGGTGATGCTTTCGCAGCCGGCTTCCTGTTCGGCTACACGCAGGGCATGGGCTTCGAGAAGGCCGGTCAGCTCGGCGCGCTGGCAGCGAGCCATGTCATCCAGAAGATCGGTGCTCGGCCGGCCGAGCCGCTGCTGGGCCTTGCCCGGCAGGCGGGCCTGCTGGCCTGACGAAGCAGCAGGCGCTCAGAGCTTCCGGAGCGCCACTTCCTCGATCATGTGGTTGCTGCCCTTCCGCAGGATGAGATCCGCGCGCGGCCGCGTCGGGAAGATGTTCTCGCGCAGGTTCGGCAGGTTGATCCGGTCCCAGAGGCCGAAAGCGGTCTGCCGTGCCTCTTCCTCGGAAATCTCGGCATAACGCCGGAAGAAGCTTTCCGGCTTGCGGAAGGCGGTCTTGCGCAAGGTCATGAACCGGTCGACATACCAGCGCCGGAGCAGTTCCTCTTCCGCGTCGATATAGATCGAGAAATCAAAGAAATCCGAGACGAACGGGATCGGCTTGGCGTCGCGCGGCAACTTCGGCGGCTGCAGCACGTTGAGCCCCTCGACGATCAGGATGTCCGGCCGGTCAATCTCGATCTGCTCGCCGGGCACCACGTCATAGACGAGGTGGGAATAAAGTGGCGCGGTCACATTGCGTTCGCCAGCCTTGATCCGCGCGAGAAAATGCAGCAGCGCCGGCGTATCGTAGCTTTCCGGAAAGCCTTTGCGCTCCATCAGCCCCAGCCGCCGCAACTCTGCATTGGGCAGCAGGAAGCCATCCGTTGTCACAAGGCTGACCTTGGGCGTGTTCGGCCAGCGGGCGAGCAGCTTCTCGAGCACGCGGGCCGTGGTGGATTTGCCCACCGCAACCGACCCCGCCACCCCGATGATATAGGGAACCTTGGCATCGCCGCCGGCATTGAGGAAGCGCTGCGTCGCCTTGAAAAGGCCCTGCGTGGCCGCGACATAGAGAGCCAGAAGCCGCGAGAGCGGCAGGTAGATATCCACCACCTCGTCGAGGCCCAGCCGGTCATTGATCGAGGTCAGCCCCTTGATCTCCTCGAGGCTCAGCGTCAGCGGCGTATCCGCGCGCAGCGAAGCCCATTCCTCGCGGCTGAACAGGCGGAACGGCGAAAGGTCGACATCGGGCGACAGCTTCGAGATTTCGACATCCATGGCGTTGAGCCCCCCTTCCCGCCGTCTGACGCGGCGTTATCCCCGGCCGCCCGGCCGGCTGGCCTTCTCCGCGAGCCCGGATTGCGCGGTCCGGGCCTCCAGTTCGGCCATCACCTCGTCCAGCCCGACCCCCCCGATCCGGAGCACGACGAGCAGATGATAGAGGAGATCCGCGCTTTCTTTCGCCAGTTCCCGCCGGTCACCCGAAAGCGCTGCGATCACGGTCTCGACCGCTTCCTCGCCCAGCTTCTTCGTGGCGCGCGGCATGCCTTCGGCGGCGAGGCGCGCTGTGTAGGATTGTGCCGGATCATCGGCCGAACGGGCTGCGACGATGGAATCGAGCGTCTCGAGCGTGAACGGGGTCACGGGGTTCCCTCCAGCCCATCCAGCCGCATCGGCAGGCCTGCGCGGGCCATATGCCTCTTGGCCTCGGCGATCGAGAACGTACCGTAATGGAAGATCGAGGCGGCGAGAACCGCGCTGGCGCCGCCCTCGCGGATCCCCTCGACGAGATGGTCGAGCGTGCCTACCCCGCCGGAAGCCACGACCGGCACCGTCACGGCGTCGCTGACGGCGCGGGTGAGCGCAAGGTCGAACCCGGACTTGGTACCATCGCGATCCATCGAGGTCAGCAGGATTTCGCCCGCGCCGAGATCGGCGACCTCGCGCGCGAAGGCGATGGCGTCGATGCCCGTGGGGTTGCGGCCGCCATGGGTGAAGATCTCCCAGCGCGGGAGTTCTCCTTCCCGGCTGACCTTCTTGGCGTCGATCGCGACAACGATGGCCTGGGCGCCGAACTTTTCCGCCGCCCGCCCGACAATCGACCGGTCGCGCACGGCCGCCGTATTGATCGAGACCTTGTCGGCGCCGGCAAGCATCAGCGCGCGCACATCCTCGACGTCGCGCACGCCGCCGCCCACCGTTACCGGCATGAAGCAGTTCTCGGCCGTCCGGCGGACGACATCGAGCAAGGTGCCGCGATTCTCGTGGCTGGCCGTAATGTCGAGGAAACACAATTCATCCGCGCCGGCGGCATCATAGGCCTTCGCACTCTCGACCGGATCGCCGACATCGGCGAGATCGACGAAATTGATGCCCTTGACCACCCTGCCATTCTTGACATCAAGGCAGGGAATGACGCGCTTTTTCAGCATCAGGCTGCCCTTTTCCGGCTGACCAGCACGAGCGCGGCGGCCGGATCCAGCCGGCCGTCATACAGGGCGCGTCCGGTGATCGCACCGGCCAGCCGCGCGCAATCCGGCGAGACCAGCCGCTCGACATCCACGATCGAGGCGAGCCCGCCTGAGGCGATGACCGGGATCGAAAGCGCCTCGGCCAGCCCGACCGTGCCTTCGAAATCCAGCCCGGAAAGCATGCCGTCGCGGGCGATATTGGTGTAGATGATCGCCGCCACGCCAGCATCCTCGAAGCGCCGGCCGAGATCCACGGCCAGCAGGTCGGAGGTCTCGGCCCAGCCTTCCACGGCGACGCGGCCGTCCCGGGCGTCGATCCCCACGGCAACCTTGCCGGGAAAGGCCCGGGCAGCCTCGCGGACAAAACCCGGATTTTTCAGCGCGGCCGTCCCGATAATGACGCGCGCGATCCCGCGGGCGAGCCACGCTTCGACCTGCGCCATCTCGCGGATGCCGCCGCCCAGCTGTACCGGGAAGCGCACGCGGTCGATGATGCCCTCGACCGCCCTTGCATTCACCGGCGAGCCGGCAAAGGCGCCGTCGAGATCCACAACATGCAGTGCTTCGAAACCCTGTGCTTCGAAGGCGGCGGCCTGCGCAGCCGGATCATCATTGAAGATCGTGGCCTGTGCCATGTCGCCCTGCTTGAGGCGAACACATTGCCCGTTCTTGAGGTCGATGGCGGGGTAAAGGATCATCGCGCTTCCGGTCGAAAGCGCCGCTATGGCGCCCATTTGAGGAAATTGGCAAGCAGTTTGACGCCGAGGACCTGGCTTTTTTCCGGGTGGAACTGCGTGCCGACAACCGTATCGCGGCCGACAATGGCCGAAACCGGCCCGCCATATGCTGCCGTGGCAATCAGGTTCCCGGTGCCCTCGGGAATGAGGTGGTAGGAATGCAGGAAATAGGCGTGGAGCCCCTGCGGGCCGAGCGCGATACCCTCAAGAACCGGATGGCTCGATGTCATGGCCAGCGTGTTCCAGCCCATATGCGGCACCTTGAGCGCCGGATCGGCTGGCGCCAGCCGCACGACATCGCCCGGAATCCAGCCAAGCCCGGCGGTGATGCCGCGTTCGAGCCCGCGCGTCGCCAGCAGCTGCATGCCGACGCAGATCCCGAGGAAGGGCCGCCCCTTGCCACGGACGGCATGGTCGAGCGCGGCTTCGAGGCCATGGACGATGGCGAGGTTTTCCCGGCAGTCCCGGAAAGCGCCGTCACCCGGCAGGACAATACGATCGGCCGAGGCGATCACATCGGGATCGGCCCCCATGATGACCTCGCCGCGCTGGCCCGTCTCGTCGAGCGCGCGCATCAGCGCCTTGGCGGCGGAATGCAGGTTCCCCGCGCCGTAATCGATCAGGGCGATCCTCACGCCGAACCTCGTGCCTGCGGGAACAGGCCCATCACCGGATTGGCCGGTCCGTGCGGCACGAAGCTATCCGGGCCGGGCTTTGCCGGCGGGGCAACATCCGCACTCTCCTCACCGGCGAAGAACCGCCTTTCGGCCTCGTCCTCGCTCGGGGCGATCACCAGCCCGGCCTCGTGATGGCGCGTCAGACGCAGCGCGAGCCGGCGCAAGCTTGCGCCTTCGAGCCCCCAGGAAAGCGAGATCAGGCCCATCACCGCCAGCTGGAATCCCGGCGGCAGGCCAAGGGCGGCCACGATGCCGAGCAGCGCCAGCTGGAGCAGCAGCGCGATGACCCCGGTCACCGCATGCCCCTTGGCGATCAGCCAGAACGGCCCGAATCCGAAAGCGGCGACATTCCAGCCGTCCCGCACGAAGACGGCCTTCTCGCGGGCGAGATCCGGATCAGCGATGCGGGTCTTGAGGTGGACGGTGTAGCAAGCCATCAGACCGACAGCGTCCCCTTGGTCGAGGGCACGCGGTCTGCCGCACGCGCATCCTTTTCGGTGGCGAGGCGCAGTACCCGGGCGAGGCCCTTGAAGGCGCTCTCGGCGATATGGTGGCTGTTCGCGCCATGCAGGCACTCGACATGCAGTGTGATGCCGGCATTCGACGCGAAGGCCTGGAAGAATTCGCGCACGAGTTCAGTATCGAAGGTGCCGATCTTCTCGGTCGGGAAATCGACCTTGAACACGAGGAAAGCCCGGCCCGAAATGTCGAGCGCGATCCGCGTCAGCGTCTCGTCCATCGGCATCAGGCAATCCGCGTAGCGGGTAATGCCGGCCTTCGTGCCCAGCGCCCTGGCGAAAGCCTGGCCAAGGGCGATGCCGACATCCTCCGTCGTGTGGTGGTCATCGACATGCAGGTCGCCTTCGGCCCGGACCAGCAGGTCGATCATCGAATGCCGGGCAAGCAGGGTCAGCATGTGGTCGAGAAAGCCGATCCCGGTGGCGATATCGGCCCGTCCGGTCCCGTCGAGATCGAGGCCGACCTCGATCTTCGTCTCACCGGTTTCCCGCTTGATGTCGGCGCGACGCATGGCTCACTCCACTCCCGTCCGGCCTTGCTCCGGACATCCGCAGCCGGCTTTACCGAAAAAGGCTCGGGACGGCAATTCCGGATCGCCGATCCCGACAAGCCGGACCTCTGCAAGTCCGACCTCTGCAAGTCCGACCTTGGCAACTCTCGGCGACAATCCCTACATTGACGGCAGCTGAAACAGGAGCCGCCCGTGTCCGAACCGTCCAACGCCGCCACAGGCTGGCATGCCACCACGATCCTGATGGTCCGCAAGGGCGGCGCGACGGTGATCGGCGGCGACGGCCAGGTCAGCCTCGGCCAGACGATCATCAAGGGCAATGCCCGCAAGGTGCGGCGGCTCGGCAAGGGCGAGGTGATCGCAGGCTTTGCCGGGGCCACTGCGGATGCCTTCACCCTGTTCGAGCGCCTCGAGGCGAAGATCGAGCAATATCCCGGGCAATTGATGCGCGCCTGCGTCGAACTGGCGAAGGACTGGCGCACTGACCGTTATCTCCGCCGGCTCGAGGCGATGATGCTGGTGGCGGATCGCTCGACCGGCCTCGTTCTCTCCGGCACGGGCGATGTGCTCGAGCCCGAGGGCGGCATCATGGGCATCGGCTCGGGGGGCATGTACGCGCTGGCCGCCGCGCGGGCCCTTGCCGAGACGGATTTCGGCGCCGAGGAGATCGTCCGCCGGTCGATGCGCATCGCCGGCGAGATCTGCGTCTATACGAACGCCAACCTCGTGATCGAGAGCATGGAAGCATGATTTCGGAAGAATCGCTTGAAAAGGCCGTCGCCCGGGGGCTGATCGGCCCCGATCAGGCGCGGGCTCTCCGCATGATCGAGTCGGAGCGGCGCAAGGCCGAATTCGAGCCGGCACCGGATCATGAGCGTCTGCGCTTCATCACCGGTTTCGGCGATATCTTTGTCGTGATCGGGTTGGGGCTCTTTGCCTCCGCCCTTGGCTATTTCCTGATCAATGCTTTCGGTGCCGTGACCGGCTTTGCCGGGCTGGCTGTGACAGCCTGGCTCCTCGCCGAGCAGTTCAGCCGCCGCCGCCGCATGGCCCTGCCGAGCATCGTTCTCCTGCTCGGCTTTGCCGTGGCGGGATTTTCGGCCTTCAACGGCCTGTTCGGCTGGCTGACCAGCCCGCAAGCGGTCGCGCTGGGCAAGGCGGCCCTCGAATTCGAGCGCCCGGCACCGGCGGCTTTGGCGGCGCTCGCCACGGCGGGTCTCGTTGGCCTCCATTACTGGCGGTTCCGCGTCCCCATCACCGTTGCGGCCGGTGTCGCAGCCCTCGTCGCGGCTTTGTTCGGCCTGATCGCGACGATCTCGCCCGCCTTTGCCGAAGCTGCGCTCACGCCGCTGATCCTCGCAGCGGGCATCGGCATCTTCACGCTGGCGATGCGGTTCGACGCGAAGGACCTGCAGCGCCAGACCCGCAAGACCGATATCGCCTTCTGGCTGCATCTTCTCGCGGCTCCGATGATCGTGCATTCGCTGATCGCGCTGGTTTTCGGCGGGGTCGGCAACATCCAGACTGGCCAGGCCATGGGCCTGATCGCCCTGTTCCTGGCGCTGGCGCTTCTGGCCCTGCTGATCGATCGTCGTGCCATCCTCGTCTCCGGCCTTGTTTATGCCGGGATCGCCTTCGGACAGGTCTTCAAGGTGTCCGGCATCACGAATGCCGTCATCCCAGCCACCTTGCTTGTCCTCGGCGGGTTCATCCTGATCCTCAGCGCGGGCTGGCAGCCGATCCGCCGGCTCGTTCTTGCTGTCACGCCTGCCCGAATCCGCCTTGCCCTGCCCGTCGTCCAATTAGGAAGCCCGTCATGACCGCTTTTTCTCCCCGCGAGATCGTTTCGGAGCTGGATCGCTATATTGTCGGCCAGAAGGAAGCCAAGCGCGCCGTCGCCATCGCCCTGCGCAACCGCTGGCGCCGCCAGCAGCTGGAAGGCCAGATGCGCGAGGAGGTCCTGCCGAAGAACATCCTGATGATCGGCCCGACCGGCTGCGGCAAGACCGAGATTGCCCGCCGCCTCGCGAAACTGGCCGGGGCGCCTTTCCTCAAGATCGAGGCGACGAAATTCACCGAGGTCGGCTATGTCGGGCGCGATGTCGAGCAGATCGTCCGCGATCTGGTCGAGGTCGGGATCGGCCTCCAGCGCGATGCCCGCCGCAAGGATGTCGAGGCCAAGGCCCATGTCGCGGCGGAGGAGCGCGTGCTCGATGCGCTGGTCGGATCGACTGCGTCGCCCGCCACGCGGGATGCTTTCCGCCGCAAGCTGCGCAACGGCGAGATGGCCGACAAGGAAATCGAGGTCGAATTGCAGGGCGGCCCCGCCGGCGGTCTGCCGATGTTCGACATTCCCGGCATGCCGGGCGGCCAGATCGGTGCGGTTTCGCTGGGCGACATGCTCGGCAAGGCCTTCGGCTCGCGCGGGAAACCGCGCCGGATGACCGTGCGCGAGGCCTATGAGCCGCTGCTGGCGGAAGAAAGCGACAAGCTGATCGACCAGGACCGGATCGTTGCGGAGGCGATTCGTTCGGTCGAGGAAAACGGGATCGTCTTCCTCGACGAGATCGACAAGATCTCGGTCCGCGAGGGGCGCGGTGGCGGCGATGTCTCCCGCGAAGGCGTCCAGCGCGACCTGCTGCCCCTCATCGAGGGCACGACGGTGGCCACCAAGCATGGCCCGGTCAAGACCGACCATATCCTCTTCATTGCCTCCGGCGCGTTTCATGTCGCCAAGCCCTCGGATCTCCTGCCCGAGCTGCAGGGCCGCCTGCCGATCCGGGTCGAGCTCAAGCCGCTCGGCGAGGAGGATTTCCGTCGCATCCTCAGCGACACCGAAGCCTCGCTCATCAAGCAGTCCGTGGCGCTTTTGGCCACCGAACAGGTCTCGCTCTCGTTTACCGAGGATGCGATCGCCGCTTTGGCCCGCGCCGCCTTCGAGGTGAACAGCAATGTCGAGAATATCGGGGCGCGCCGCCTGCAGACGGTGCTGGAACGCGTGCTTGACGAGATCAGCTTCACCGCGACCGATCGTGGCGGCGAGACGATCGTGATCGATGGCGACTGGGTGCGCCGCGAAATCGGTGATCTCGCCCGCAACGCCGATCTCTCGCGCTTCATCCTCTGAGGAAAATGCCATGAGGCTGGCCATCCTCGCTGATATCCATGGCAATGTCCTCGCGCTCGAGGCGGTTCTGCGCGACATCCGAAGCCAGGGCGCTGACGCGCTTTTTGACCTCGGCGACCGGGTTTCGGGCCCGCTCTGGCCGCGCGAGACGCTCGATCTGATGCGGAAACACGCCATTCCCGGCGTCCGCGGCAATCATGACCGGCTTGCCGGCAGCGAATCACCCGATGGGTTGGGCCCTTCCGATCGTTTCGCCTTCGATGCGCTTGATGCGGAGAGCCGCGCCCTGCTGCGGGCCTTGCCCTTCATGGCCAGTCCGGCCCCGGGCATCCGGGCCTTCCACGCCACGCCGCAGTATGATGACCGCTATGTCGTGGAGGATATTGTCGAGGGCCGGCTCGTTCGTGCGCCTGTCGCCAAAATCGCGCGTCGCCTCGGCCCGGTTGACGCGCGGATCATCCTGTTCGGGCACAGTCACCGTCCGGACCTTCTGCGCCTGCCGGATGGGCGCTGGATCCTCAATCCCGGCAGCGTCGGGTGCGCCGGCTATCAGGACGGGACCGGCCGCGCCCATGTCTCCGAAGCCGGAACGCCGCTGGCCTGCTATGTCCTGCTGACGCTGCCCGCCTCCGGAGAGCCGGATGTCACCTTCCGCGCCCTGCCCTATGACAACGAGGCGGCGGCACGGCGGGCCGAAGAAAATGGCAGGCCGGATTGGGCCGCCCCTTTACGCTCCGGCTGGATGCCTGCAGCCCTCGGCGGCTCCGGCGCTTGACGCCGGCGGTTGGTTTCGCCCAACTTCCCGGCATGTCGCTCGCCCTTCCCTTCACGATTGTCGGCTCGGCGACGCTCGCCTCCCGCGTAACGGGTTTCTTGCGGGACGTGATGATCGCCGCCGCTCTCGGCACCGGGCCGATTGCCGACATTTATGTCGCGGCCTTCCTCATACCCAACCTGATCCGCAAGATGGTGAGCGAGGGCGCCTTCAACGCCTCGCTCGTCCCGCGTCTTGCCCGCCTCGAGCGCGAGGGCGGCCAGCAGGCGATGCAGGGATTCTTCGAAGATCTGCTGTCCATCCTGCTGGTGGCGACGATTCTCCTTGTTCTCCTCGCCGAGCTTTTCATGCCGCAGGTCATGACGCTGCTGGCGCATGGCTTCGCGGCCGATCCGGGCAAGCTGGACAATGCCGTCCTGTTCGGGCGGATCGCTTTCCCCTTTGTCGGCTTCGTCATTCTCGGGGCGGCCATTGCCGCCCTGCTCAACGCGCTCGACCGATTCGCGCTGGCAGCCCTGGTGCCTCTTACGCTCAACCTGATGATGATCCTCGTGCTGGCCGTCATCCTTGCCGGCGCTACGGCAGGGCCAAGGGAATCGGGGCTTGTCCTTGTCAGCACCGTCCTTGTTGCCGGTTTGGTGCAACTCATCATGCTCTGGCTGGCGGCGCGGCGACTCGGCCTCGCCTTGTCGCCACGGCCCTGGGATGCTCTGGCCGGGCGGATCGACCCCGGCGCCTGGTCCCTGCTCATGAGGATGCTGCCGGCGATGGTCGTCGCCGGGTCAGGCCATGTCCACATGGTCATGGCGAGCCAGACCGCCTCGCTCGAGCCGCGGATCCTCTCGATGCTCTATTTCGCCGATCGCCTGTTCCAGCTGCCGCTGGGCTTTGTCGCCTCGGCGATCGGAATCGTGCTGCTGCCGCATGTCTCGCGCGGCTTCCAGCAGGGCGATGGCGAGGCCATGGCGCAGGCCCAGACCGAATCGGTCATCTTTGCTGCCCTGTTGATCTTCCCCGCCACAATCGGCCTCTGGATCCTCGCCGAGCCCATCGTCTCGATCCTGTTCCGGCACGGCGCATTCCTCGCCGAGGATGCCCGCCACACCGCCCGGATCCTGAAAGTCCTGGTGCTGGCCCTGCCGGCCTTTGTTCTCATCAAGGTTGTCCTGCCTGCCTTCCTCGCCCGCGAGGAAATGGGGCGGCCGGTGCTGGCGGCTTTGCTGGCACTGGCCGTGAACGGCATCGCGGCCTGGTTCCTCCGGACGGTGGATCCGGTGCTGGCCGCGCCCGGCGGTGTGGTTGCCGGGGTCTGGGTCAATACGCTCCTGCTCCTTGCCATGGCGCGCGGAAGGCTGGCCTTCCAGCCCCGGGCAGGCTGGCGGGTTGCGGCCACGTTGCTCTGCGCATTGGCCATGGGCTGGTGCATCCATGCAATCCTGCCGCATGCCACGCCCCTGCTCGAACCCGGCCGAGGGTTCGGGCTCCGCGTCGCGGTGCTGGCCGCGCTCTGCCTCGGGGGGATCCTCGTTTTCGGCGTGCTGACCCGGCTGATGGGCGTCTATTCCCTCGCCGCCATCCGCCGCCAGGCCCGATCCTCCTGAAATCGCGGCTTGTCGAGCCTCGCGCGGGTTGATAGAGGCGCAACGCAAACCAATTCGAGGATAATCGCGTGACGACACCAGCCGCTCCGCTCACGCCCTATCGGCCGCGCGTCTTTTCCGGCGTCCAGCCCACCGGCAATCTTCATCTCGGCAATTATCTCGGGGCCATCAAGCGGTTCGTCGACCTGCAGGACGAGCATGAATGCGTCTATTGCGTGGTGGACATGCACGCCATCACGCTGCCGCAGGACCCGATGGAGCTGCGCCGCGCGACGCGCGAGGTCGCCGCAGCCTTCATCGCCGCCGGCATCGACCCGAAGAAGCAGATCATCTTCAACCAGAGCCAGGTTTCGGCCCATGCCGAACTGGCCTGGATCTTCAACTGCATCGCCCGGATCGGCTGGCTGAACCGGATGACCCAGTTCAAGGAAAAGGCCGGCAAGGACCGCGAGAATGCCAGCGTCGGCCTCTATGCCTATCCGACGCTGATGGCGGCGGACATCCTTGCTTACCGGGCGACGCATGTGCCGGTCGGCGAGGACCAGAAGCAGCATCTCGAGCTGACGCGTGACATCGCCCAGAAATTCAACTTCGATTTCGGCGGCCGCATCCGCGCTCTGGGCCTTGAATCGGGCGAGTTCTTCCCCCTGCCGGAGCCGTTGATCGCCGGTCCGGCGCCGCGCGTCATGTCGCTGCGCGACGGCACGAAGAAAATGTCGAAATCCGACCCTTCGGACTATTCGCGCATCAATCTGACCGATGATGCCGATGCGATCGCGCAGAAGGTGCGCAAGGCCAAGACGGATCCCGAGCCTCTTCCGGGCGAGGTGGCCGGGCTGGCCGCGCGGCCCGAGGCCGAGAATCTCGTGACGATCTTCTGTGCCTTGTCCGGCCGCGAGGCGGACTCGATCCTCGGCGAGTTCGGCGGGGGGCAGTTCTCGACCTTCAAGAACGCGCTGGTCGATCTCGCCGTCGAAAAGCTGTCGCCGATCGGCGAGGAAATGCGGCGTCTGGTCGATGATGCCTCCGCCATCGACGCGATCCTCCTCGATGGTGCGGAGCGCGCGCGGGCCCTTGCAGACCCGGTTCTCCGGCAGGTCCGCGAGATCATGGGTTTCCTCGGCCGCTGAGCGGCGCTTGCCTCCGGTCCGGTGCTTTGGCACCATGCGCGGGAAGCCGGCCACAGGCGGGGACATGCATGCCGTTTCGACGACGGGCTTACGAGCCAGGCCATCGCCCGAAAATCCTCATCGTGGTCGATGACACGCCGGAATGTGCCCGTGCCGCATTGTTTGCGGCACGCCGCGCCCGCCGTTCCGGCGCCAGCATCATCATGTTGGCCATCGTCATCCCGGAAGAAGGCCAGCCCTGGCTGGGCGTGGGAGATCTCATGCGGGCCGAGGCGGAGGCCGAAGCCGAACAGCGGCTCGACAAGGCGGCAGAGCTGGTCCGGCGCGAGGCGGGGTTCGAACCCGAGCGCATCATCCGCACCGGCCAGCCGGCACAGGAGGTGATGGGGCTGATCGAGGCGGACGAGGATATCGCTGTCCTCGTCCTGGCTGCCGGCATCGGCAAGGAAGGGCCGGGGCCGCTCGTCTCGCATATTGCTGGCCGCGTGGCTGCCAATTTCCCCGTTCCGGTGACGATTGTTCCCGGCGGGCTGGCGGAAGCGGATTTTGAGGCGCTGGCCTGAGGCCGGGCCGATGCCCCCTTCCCTCGGTTTCCTCGACATCATATATCGGGGGCGTGGCGTACCGGTTCCTTGACCTCCGGCTCCGACCACGCGCGAAGAGGCCCCCATGTTCATCCAGACGGAAGCCACCCCGAACCCTGCCACATTGAAATTCCTGCCCGGACGCGATGTCCTCGCCGGTTCCACGCGGGAATTCCGTGCCCCGGACGAGGCCGCCGCCTCGCCGCTCGCGGCTGCCCTGTTCGGCATTCCCGGCGTGACGGGCGTGTTCTTCGGCTCGGATTTCGTGACCGTGACGAAGAGCGGCGGCGAATGGCAGCATCTCAAGCCGGCCATTCTCGGTGCCATCATGGAGCATTACCTTTCCGGCGCGCCGATCCTTGCCGAAGGCGGCCCGGCCGAGACTGCGGGCGAGGAGTTCTTCGCTCCCGAGGATGCCGAGACCGTGGCGACGATCAAGGAACTGCTCGAAACCCGGGTCCGCCCGGCTGTCGCTGGCGATGGCGGCGACATCACCTTCCGCGGCTTCCGCGACGGCGTGGTCTACCTGACCATGAAAGGCTCCTGCTCGGGTTGCCCCAGCTCGACCGCCACGCTGAAGCACGGCATCCAGAACCTCCTTCGCCACTTCCTGCCGGATGTCCAGTCCGTCGAAGCGGCCTGACGGCCCCGGAGCGACGGCGTGTATCTCCTGGCCCTCGACACGGCGCTCGGCGCCACTTCGGCAGCCATCTTCGCGCCGAGCGAGGACCGGATCCTCGCCGAGGAAACCGTGACGATGGAGCGGGGCCATGCCGAGGCGCTGATGCCCTTGGTCCGCCGCGTGCTTGACCGTTCCGGTATTGCCTTCGCCGACCTGTCGCGCTTCGCCGTCACCATCGGGCCGGGCAGCTTCACCGGGCTCCGGATCGGCATTTCGGCGGCCCGGGGCTTCGGTCTGATCCACCAGCGTCCGGTGGTCGGCGTGTCGACCCTTTCGGCTTTCGCGGCGCCGATCCTGTTCTCGGGCGATCGCTCGCCCGTTGCCGCGGCGATCGATGCGCGGAACGGGCTCGTCTATTTCCAGTCCCTCGCCATCGGCGGTCGCACCATGGCCGGTCCCGGGGTCTATCCGGTCGAGGAAGCCGCGCGGAAGATCGGCGACGGACCCGTCGTCTTCGTCGGCAACGCCGCCGAAAAACTGGCCCAGGCGCGACGGGGCGCGATTCTCGAGAACCGGCCGGGCCAGCGCCCTGCCATCCAGCAACGGCCTGCGCCTGAAATCGCCTGGGTCGCCCGCCTCGGCGCCGTGGCCGATCCCGCTGCTTCGCCTGCCAAGCCGCTCTACCTGCGGGAGGCCAACGTGACCCTGCAGGACAAGGCCCGCCTGCAGCGGGCCTGAGGCACGATCATGTGGTACTGGCTCTGGCCCTGGTTCCGTTCCGGCCTTGCCCGGCACAGCCTGCGACGCGCATCGGTGCTTGATGCCGGTCGCATGGCGGCCATCCATGCCGAAGGCTTCGCCATCGGCTGGTCGCGCGAGGAGTTCGAGCAGATGATCCTCGACCGCGCCATCGCCGACGTTCTCGTCTCGCAGGCGCCTTTCGGCCATGTGGTCACCGGCTTCGCCATAAGCCGGGTGGCGGCGGATGAAGCCGAACTGCTCTCGATCGCGCTCGATCCCGAGATTCGCGGCCTCGGCCTTTCCCCGGCCTTGCTTGACCGCCATATGGGCCATGCCGCACAGGCCGGAGCCCGGACGATGTTTCTTGAAGTGGCCGATGGCAACAACGCGGCCCTCGCCCTTTACCGCCAGGCCGGGTTCGCGGAGATCGGCCGCCGCAAGGGCTACTATTCCGGCGTGCCCGGTTCACCCCGCCGCGATGCCCTGACCATGCAGGCCGATCTTGGCCGGTTCGATCCGACCCCCCGATTCGGTTGAACCCGGTTCCCTTGGCCGGGCCTTCCTGCTATCGCCGCGAAAGCGGAAAGGGAACGGCACGCGCATGATCGAGACAGGGCTGACCCGGCGCATCCTGATCACGCTGCGCCTGCTGGCGTTGGCGCCGGCTTTCGCCCTCGGCCTGCCGGCGCAATGGCTGGCCCTTCGCCTTGCCCCGCCCCTCGCCCGGTGGATGCCGGTCTATTTCCATCGCTATCTTCTGATGGTGCTGGGGGTGAAAGTGGTCCGGCGCGGCGCGGCGGATGGGCGATCGCCGCTGCTCATCACGGCCAATCATCTCTCCTGGCTCGATATCGTCGTGATTTCCTCGCTTCGGCCCGTCTCCTTCATCGCCAAGAGCGAGGTCGGCGAATGGCCGGTCTTTGGCACGCTCGCCCGGCTGCAACGCTCGGTCTTCGTCGAGCGCCAGCGCCGCGGCAAGACGGCGGAAGTCAACCGCGCCATCGCGACGCGGCTCGAATCCGGCGATGCGCTGGTCCTCTTCGCCGAGGGGACAACCAGTGATGGCCGGCGCGTGCTGCCCTTCCGCTCGGCGCTGATCGGCGCGGCGCAGGCCGCCTCAGGCCGGAATGAGGGCGCCTCCTACATCCAGCCGCTCAACATCGCCTATCCGAAGATCGGCGGCCTGCCGATCGGGCGCGGCGATCACCCGCATATCGCCTGGCATGGCGACATGGAGCTTGTGCCGCATCTGGCGGATCTTCTGACATTGCCGGGCATCGAATGCCGCGTGACGTTCCTGCCCGCACGGGAGGTCGGCCCCGGCTCGGACCGGAAGTCGATCACCCGCGAGATCGAGGCCGAGATCCGCCGGACCCATACCCGCACGCTGCGCGGCGACGGAATATGACAGCCATCGCCCTTTTCGAATGCCGTTGCGGGCGGTAAAGAAGCGACATGTCGAACCGTCCGAATTCGCCCGAGACCGCGATTCCCGAAGCGACGAAGCGCGTCCATATCAAGTCGTTCGGCTGCCAGATGAATGTCCATGATGCCGAGCGCATGGCCGATCTGCTGGCGCTGGAGGGATATGCGACGACCGATGTGGTTGAGGAGGCGGATCTCGTCATCCTGAATACCTGTCATATCCGGGAGAAGGCATCCGAGAAGGTCTATTCCGAACTCGGCCGCCTGCGTCGGCTGAAATCCGAGCGGGCGGAAGCCGGACGATCCACGCTGATCGCCGTGGCGGGCTGCGTCGCGCAGGCCGAGGGCCGCGAGATCATGCATCGCCAGCCGGCGGTCGATCTGGTGGTCGGCCCGCAGAGCTACCAGAACCTGCCCGGCCTGCTGGCCAATGCCCGGCGACGGCGCGTTGTCGATACGGAATTTCCGGCCGTCGACAAATTCGACGCGCTGCCGCCCCCCGGGGCCCGTCGGCTTGCGGCGAAAGGCCCGTCGGCCTTCCTTACTGTGCAGGAAGGTTGCGACAAGTTCTGTTCGTTCTGCGTCGTGCCCTTTACCCGCGGCGCCGAGTCCTCGCGCCCTGCGACGGCGATTCTCGCCGAGGCCCGCATCATGGTCGCGGCCGGGATCCGCGAGATCATGCTGCTTGGCCAGAACGTGAATGCCTATCACGGTGAAGGGGCGGAGGGTGGCACGCTTTCGCTGGCCGCGCTGATCGATGCACTGTCGGAAATCGACGGGCTGGACCGGATCCGCTATGCAACCAGCCATCCGCTGGACATGACCGACGATCTCTATGCGATCCATCGCGACAATCCGAAAGTCATGCCTTACCTGCATTTGCCGGTGCAAAGCGGCTCGAACCGCATTCTCAAGGCGATGAATCGGAAGCATGATCGGGATCTGTATCGCCGGATCATCGACAGGATGCGCAAAGCAAGGCCCGATATCGCCCTCTCATCGGATTTTATCGTCGGATTTCCCGGCGAGACCGAGGCTGACTTCGAGGATACGATGGCGCTGGTGCGGGAGATCGGCTTCGCTTCGGCCTTCTCGTTCAAATACAGCCCGCGGCCGGGCACGAAATCCGCCGAGGGCGTCGATGACGTGCCGGAAGCCGAGAAGTCCATTCGCCTGCACGCGCTTCAGGCGCTGCTGCTGGACCAGCAGAATGCCTTCAACCGCTCGACCCTCGGGCGGCGGGCCGATGTGCTTTTCGAGAAGGCCGGGCGCCATCCCGGTCAGCTCACCGGGAAATCGCCCTGGTTGCAGGCCGTCCATGTCGACCTGCCGGAGGGGGTGCCCGCCGAAACCGTCCTCGGGCGGATCTGGTCGGTTGACCTGCTCGACGTGACGTCCAATTCGCTGCAGGGCCGGCTTGTCGCCGAATCGCAGCCCAAACGGGAGGATCAAGCCGCTTGACCATGCGCCTCAGCGAGCCATCGCGCCTTGCGGCCTCCGTACAGGCTTCCCTCGAGGGGGTGGAGGAATCCCTCACCCTGAACGATAACCGGGCCGCGAGCCTCGTTGTCGGCAATTACGACCAGAACATCGCCCATCTCGAGCGGCGGCTGAACATTGTCGCGCATGTCAACGGCAACCAGATCCAGCTGCGCGGCCCGCGCGAGCAGGTCGAGCATGCCCGGCGCGTGCTCGAATCCCTCTATGCCACCGTCAAGCGCGGCCGGGTCGTCGGGACCGGCGATGTCGATGGCGCGATCGAGGAGACAGCCACCCAGCGCGGCCTCTTTCCGGATCGTCCGCCGCCGCCCGAACCGGAAACGGTGGCGAAGGCCCGCGAGGCCTATTCCGGCTTCGGCCATGTCACCACCCGCAAGCGCGGCATCACCAAGGCGCGGAATGCCGCGCAGGATTCCTACCTGCGGGTCCTCGCCCGGCACGAGCTGGTTTTCGCCGAAGGCCCGGCCGGCACCGGCAAGACATGGCTTGCCGTGGGCCATGCGGTGCAATTGCTCGAGGCCGGCCATGTCGAGCGGTTGATTCTCTCCCGCCCGGCGGTCGAGGCTGGCGAGAAGATCGGCTTCCTGCCAGGTGACATGCGCGACAAGGTCGACCCCTATCTCCGGCCGATCTACGACGCCCTCTATGATTTCATGGAAGGGCGGCTGGTCGAGCGCGCGCTGCAGACCGGCGTGATCGAGGTCGCGCCGCTTGCGTTCATGCGCGGCCGCACCCTGTCCAACGCGCTGATCCTGCTCGACGAGGCGCAGAACACCTCCTCGATGCAGATGAAGATGTTCCTGACGCGGCTCGGCGAGGGCTCCCGGATGATCATTACCGGGGATCCGACGCAGATCGACCTGCCCCCGGGGCAGAAATCCGGACTTGGCGAAGCCATCGCTCTCCTTCAGAATGTCGAGGGGGTCGGCCATGTCCGGTTCGGCCATCAGCACGTCGTCCGGCACGATCTCGTTCGCCGGATCGTGCAAGCCTATGAGGAGGTCGGGGCTGGAAATCCCGCTGCAATGCGCTGATGCCCGACATAGACATCTTGATCGAATCCCCTGGCTGGAAGGCCATCCCGGGGGTTGAAGCCGTGGTGGAACGCGCCGTTCTGGCCACCCTCGTCGCCGAGAAGGCAGATGACGTGGGTCTCTCCGTCCTGCTCGGCAATGACGCCGCCGTACGCGAGCTTAACGCCCAGTATCGCGGCAAGGACCAGCCAACCAACGTTCTCTCCTTCCCCGCGCCGCAGATCCCCGGCCAGCCCGCGCCGGTCCTCGGGGATATCATTCTCGCCTACGAGACCTGCCGTTCGGAAGCCGAGGCCGAGGGCAAGTCTCTGGCCGACCATGTCGCCCATCTTGTCATTCACGGCACCCTTCACCTGCTCGGCCATGACCACCAGCAGGACGAGGAGGCCGAGGCCATGGAAGCGCGCGAGATCGCGCTGCTTGCCGGCCTCGGCATTGCCAATCCCTATGCCGACCGTCCGGAGGCACAGGGATGAGCCAGGAGGATCTTGATCGCAATGTCCGCGAGGGCGCCAAGGGTGACAGCTGGTTCGACCGTCTGAAAGTCGCGCTCGGACTCAAGGCGCCGGGGTCGATCCGCGATGATCTCGAGGACGCTCTCGAGGAAGGAGAAGCCGGCGGCGACGATGATTTCACCGTCGAGGAAAAGCGCATCCTGCGCAATCTGCTGACTGCGCGGGATATCCGCATCCAGGATGTCATGGTGCCACGAAGCGCCATCATCGCCGTGCCGGATGACGCGACCCTGGCCGAATTGCGGGCCCTTTTCGCCTCCGCCGCGCATTCACGTCTGCCGGTCTATACCGAAACGCTCGATGACCCGCGCGGAATGATCCATATCCGCGACATGTTCGCCCGGCTGGATTCGATCCCGCTCGATGCCCGGGTGCGGGAAATCGGCCTGGTCCGCCCGGTCCTGTTCGCGCCGGGCTCGAAGCCGGCCCTCGACCTGCTGCTGGAGATGCAGTCAAAGCGGATCCATATGGCGCTGGTCATCGATGAATATGGCGCCACGGACGGCCTTGTCTCCATGGAGGACCTGATCGAGATCATCGTCGGGGAGATCGAGGACGAGCACGACATTGCCGAGGATTCCGGAGTCGAGCCTCTCGAAGGCGGCGCCATCGCGATCAACGCCTATGCCACGCTGGAGGAAGTGACGGCCCTGCTCAAGGTCCCGTTCGAGCCGATCAGTGACGAACACGAGATCGGCACGATCGGCGGCTATGTGACGGCCTTCCTCGGGCGTGTGCCGGTTGTGGGCGAGAGCGTTGCTTCCGACAATGGCTTGATCTTCACCATCCTTGACGGGGATTCCCGGCGGATCCGACGCCTCCGCATCGCCCCGGCCCCGGAAATCGCCGACGCGGCCGGGGAATGAGTGTGAAAGGACTTGCCAGCGGCCCTGACGCCGTGACAAGTCCTGTAACCATCGAATCACCGAGAAGATCGTCCGGAATTCCGTGACGGCCCGGGGGCAGGGGGGCAGCATGGTGGATCGGGTGCAGGGCCTCTACCACGGGATCGTGCTGGCCGGCCGCCGGACCCGCCTTCTCGTTGCCCTGCTCGCGGGCCTGATCGCTGCCCTTGCCTTGCCACCCCTGGACCTGCTGCCGGCCCTCGCCGTGGCCTTTCCCCTTCTTGTCTGGTCGGTCGATTCGATCTTTCAGGGTGAACTCGGGATCCGCAACCGCCTGATCCAGGTCTGGCTGGTCGGATGGGCGTTCGGGCTTGCCTATTTCGTGGCGGGGTTGTGGTGGCTGGGCGCGGCCTTCGTCACCGGCGGTCCGCAATTCATCTGGCTGCTGCCGCTCGGCGTCCTCGGCCTGCCGGCATTCCTCGCCCTCTTCCCCGCTTTCGGCCTGTGCCTCGCCTTCCTGCTCTGGTCCCGCGGGGCGGGCCGCATCCTCGCTTTGGCCTTCGGTCTCGGCGTCGTGGAAAACCTCAGGGGTTGGGTTCTTACCGGCTTTCCCTGGAACAGCTTCGGCCAGGTCTTTGCCAACCATGTCGTGCTGGCGCAATCGGCGGCATGGATCGGGGCGAGCGGACTCGGCCTGCTGGCGCTGGCCCTCTTTGCTGCGCCGGCAACTGTGGCAACGGGGCTCGGCCGCACGGGCCGCTGGGGCCCCTCCTTCCTCGCGGTCCTTGTTCTGGCCGGGATGGCGGGTTTCGGGCTGCTCCGGCTCAAGCCCACGGGCGGGCAGGGTGTCGATTTCGCCCTGCTGCCGGTGATGCCCGAGATCCGCCTCCGGATCATGCAGCCGAATATCCCGCAGGATGCCAAGACCTTCGAGACGCTCGGCCCGGACCTGCTGCGGCGCTATCTGGAATTGAGCGATGCTGCCCGGGGCGCCCATGCCACCGGTATTGCGGATGTCACCCATCTCTTCTGGCCGGAATCGCCGTTTCCGTATGTCCTTGAACGCAATCAGGAGGCGCTGGCGGCCATCGGCCGGTTCCTCCCGGCGCGCACGCATCTGATCACCGGGGCGATCCGCGCCGAGGAGACCGGCCAGGCCCGGCCCCGTTTCCGCTATTTCAATGCGATGCAGGTCCTCGACAAGACCGGTATCATCGCCGGTTATGACAAGGTCCATCTCGTTCCGTTCGGCGAATACCTCCCCTTCGAGGATTGGCTGCGCTCGATCGGGCTGCAGCAATTCGTCTCGGTGATCGGCGGGTTCACCGCCAGCCCCGAGCGGCGCCCGCTGGCCATTCCGGGCCTCCCCGCCATCCTGCCGCTGATCTGCTTCGAGGCGATCTTCCCCGGCGAGATTAACCTGCCGCCGACCGGCGAGGCGGTGATGGTCGTCGTGACGAACGATGCCTGGTTCGGCCAGACGTCCGGGCCCTACCAGCATTTCGCCCAGGCTCGGCTGCGGAGCATCGAGTTCGGACTGCCGCTCGTGCGCGCCGCCAACAGCGGCATCTCGGCTGTGGTCGATCCGCATGGCCGGATCCTTGCGAAGATCGGGCTCGGCATCGCCGATGTGCTTGATTCTCCGTTGCCGCGGGGGCTAGCAAGCACCGTGTATCGCCAGTATGGTGAGCGCGTTTCTATCGCAATCTTGTTTTGTTTATTGCTGCTGTCGGGTTTGTCGCGGTTCAGGGATCGAAGGGATCGTTTGTCCTGATGTCCGGGAATGCATCGGTCGATGGTGGAAGAATTCCTAGTTGAGGTCACAATGATGAATGACGATATCGGGATGAAGAAGGCGCCTAGCCCCGTCGATCGCTATGTCGGAAGCCGGGTCCGGATGCGCCGCATCACCGTCGGGATGAGCCAGGAAAAACTGGGCGAGGCCCTCGGCGTCACGTTCCAGCAGGTCCAGAAATACGAGAAGGGCGCAAACCGCATCAGCGCCAGCCGCATGCAGAGTATTGCGCAGGTCCTTGGCGTGCCGGTCGCCTATTTTTTCGAGGGCTCCCCGAGGGACGAGACATTGGCCATGGCTGCCGGCTTCGCCGAGCCCGCCCAGTCCGAATACCGTGTCGACATCCTGTCCACGCCGGAGGGGATCGCGCTGGCCAAGGCCTTTTCCTCGATCGAGGATCCGAAAGTCCGGCGGCGCGTGGTCGATCTCGTGACGACGCTGGTCGAGGGCCAGCGCAAGAGCTGACCCGGTTTCGGCGCGTTCTCGTTTGCTATGCCGGCTGCATTGTTCGTTTTGGCGAACTTGTTCGCCAAAATGACTTGACCGGACCGGCATTCTGCGACAAGGAACGCGCCCGTCGGCCTATCCGCCCGGCCAAGCCCGGGCCATTGCTGGCCGTAACCCATCAGCAGGGAGTCGCACGTGGCGCGCTCGTCGTATCTGTTCACCTCGGAATCGGTATCGGAAGGCCATCCGGACAAGGTTTGTGATCGCATTTCCGACGAAGTGGTGGATCTCTTCTTCCGCGAAGCTGCCAAGGCCGGCATGGATGCTTCCCAGGTCCGCGTGGCCTGCGAGACTCTGGCGACCACGAATCGCGTCGTGATCGCCGGCGAGGTCCGCACCAGCCTCGACGACAAGACGATGAAGTCGAAGGTGAAGTCGGCCGCCCGCAAGGCGATCCGCTCCATCGGCTACGAGCAGGACGGCTTCCACTGGAAGAAGGCCAAGATCGACGTGCTGCTGCATCCGCAATCCGCGCATATCGCGCAGGGCGTCGATGCCGGCGCCGGCAAGGATGAAGGCGCGGGCGACCAGGGCATCATGTTCGGCTATGCCTGCAAGGAAACGCCGGATCTGATGCCGGCCCCGATCTACTATTCCCACAAGATCCTCGAAGTCCTGACCGCCGCCCGCAAGGCCGGCGAGCGTGGCTGCGAGAAGCTGGGCCCGGATGCCAAGAGCCAGGTCACGGTGAAATACGAGAACGGCAAGCCGGTCGGCGTGACGCAGATCGTGCTCTCGACCCAGCATCTCGATCCGAATCTGACCTCGAAGGACGTGCAGAAGCTCGTCGAGCCGATCATCCGCGAAACCCTGCCGGCCGGCTGGATCTCCAAGGATACGGTCTGGCACGTCAACCCGACCGGCGCCTTCGTGATCGGCGGCCCGGATGGCGATGCCGGCCTGACCGGCCGCAAGATCATCGTCGACACCTATGGCGGTGCCGCGCCCCATGGCGGCGGCGCCTTCTCGGGCAAGGATCCGACCAAGGTGGACCGCTCGGCCGCCTACGCCGCGCGCTATCTGGCGAAGAACGTCGTGGCGGCCGGCCTTGCCGATCGCTGCACGATCCAGCTCTCCTATGCGATCGGCGTCTCGAAGCCGCTTTCGGTCTATGTCGACCTGCACGGCACGGGCAATGGCAAGGCCGATGAAGCCAAGCTCGAAAAGGTGCTGCCGGAGATCATGGATCTCTCGCCGCGCGGCATCCGCACGCATCTCAGCCTCAACAAGCCGATCTATGCCCGCACCTCGGCCTATGGCCATTTCGGCCGCAAGGCCTCGCGGGATGGCGGCTTCTCGTGGGAAAAGACCGATCTCGTGCCGGCCCTGAAAAAGGCCATTGCCTGATCGACCTCGCCGTGAACCCGGTGGATCCAAACAACCTCGACGGCGAGGGGCCCGCAAGGGCTCCTCGCCGTCAGCTTTATGGCCGTTCGAAAGGCAAGGCTCTGCGCGCGGCCCAGGCGGCGCGGATCGAAGGCCAGCTGCCCGGACTGACCATCCCGCTCGACAGCCTGTCTGAAGGGCCCCGCCCGCTCTTTTCGCGTCCGATGGCGGAATTCCGGCTCGAGATCGGCTTCGGTGGCGGCGAGCATCTCGCGGCTCAGGCCCGGCAGAACCCCGGCATTGGCTATCTCGGCGTCGAACCCTTCCTGAACGGCGTTGCCAAGCTGCTGGCCGCGATCGAAGCGGATTCCCTCGATAACATCCGCCTGTTGCGCGGGGATGGCCGCGACATTCTGGCTGCCCTGCCCGAGGGCAGCCTCGCGCGGGTTGACCTGCTCTATCCCGACCCCTGGCCGAAGCGGCGGCAGCGCAAGCGCCGGATCGTCGATCCGGCCTTCCTGGATGCGGTGGTCCGCGCCCTCTCGCCCGGCGGCGAGTTCCGCTTTGCGACCGATATCGACGATTATGCTGGCTGGACTCTGGCGCGGATCCTGCCGCGGACGGATCTCGTCTGGCTGGCGGAAACCGCAGCAGACTGGTCGGAGCCCTGGGCCGGGTGGCATCGCACCCGCTACGAGGAAAAAGCGATCCGCGAAGGCCGCGTGCCAGGCTATTTCCGGTTCCGCAAGGCCTGACCGGCCGGGCCCGCCGGGCCGGGCTTGCCATCGGCCGGCCGGAGGGCTATAGAAGCGCGATCAATCTCAGTTTACGCGGGGTTACACGCGAAAACAGAGTGGGCCGGCGACGGACCCGCTCTTTTTGTTTGAGCCCCGGAGGTCCGCCTGAATGGATGATCTGAACGAGCCCCGGCTCATCACCGAAAACGGCATGGCCAGCCGCGTTGGCCGGATCGTCGAGCCGATCGTCCGGAGCCTTGGCTACCGGCTGGTCCGGGTGAAGATCTCGGGCCTCAACGGCTGCACGGTGCAGATCATGGCCGAGCGCCCTGACGGGACGATGGGCGTCAATGATTGCGAGATCGTCAGCCGCGCGGTCGCGCCGGTGCTTGATGTCGAGGATCCGATCAGCACCGCCTATCATCTCGAGATTTCCTCGCCCGGCATTGACCGCCCGCTCGTGCGGATCAGCGATTTCGCGCGCTGGATCGGCTATGACGCGCGCATCGAGATGGCTGTTCCGGTCGATGGCCGGAAGCGCTATCGCGGCTTCATCGATGGTGTGGAAGGCGAGAAGATCGCCATCCTGCTGCCGGATGTCGCCGAGGGTGCCGAACCCCGCCACTGGCTCGAGATCCGCGACATCCAGGAGGCTCGCCTCGTCCTGACCGATGCGGTGATCGAGGAATCGCTCCGCCGCGGCAAGGAAGCGCTCCTGGCGGACGGGATCGAGAGCGGCGACGAGGATGCGGCGGCCGAGCCGGAAATGGCGGTCCTGCCGCCGCGCGCGCCGCGCCCGGCCAAGCCCCAGAAGAAGTTCCCGGCCTCCGGGCCGAAGAAGAAAGACAAGCGCCATTGAGAACGGGCTTGCCCCGCTCTCCCATCCCCGACGGAGGACATGATGTCAGTCAGCGCCAATCGCCTTGAGCTTCTGCAGATCGCGGATGCCGTGGCGCGCGAGAAATCGATCGATCGCGAGATTGTTCTCGGGGCCATGGAAGATGCCTATGCGAAGATCGCCCGGTCGCGCTACGGCTCGGAAACCGACATCCGCGCCGAGATCCATCCGAAGACTGGCGAAGTCCGCCTGACGCGGATCATGCAGGTGGTCGACGCGGTCGAGAACGATGCCCGCGAGATCAACCTCGCCGATGCCCGCAAGAAGAGCCCGGCTGCCCAGGTCGGCGATTCGCTGTCCGAGCCGCTGCCGCCGGTGGAATTCGGCCGCATGGCCGCCCAGAGCGCCAAGCAGGTCATCACGCAGAAGGTCCGCGAGGCCGAGCGCGACCGTCAGTATGACGAATTCAAGGACCGGATCGGCGAGATCATCAACGGCGTCGTCAAGCGCGTCGAATACGGCAATGTCATTGTCGATCTCGGCAAGGGCGAAGCGGTGATCCGCCGCGACGAGCTGATCCCGCGTGAGGTCTTCCGCCCGGGGGACCGGATCCGCTCGTATCTGTTCGATGTCCGCCGCGAGACGCGCGGCCCGCAGATCTTCCTGTCGCGCACGCATCCCATGTTCATGGCGAAGCTGTTCATGCAGGAAGTGCCGGAAATCTATGACGGCGTCATCGAGATCAAGGCCGTGGCCCGTGATCCCGGCTCCCGCGCCAAGATCGCCGTGATCAGCCGCGATTCCTCCATCGACCCCGTTGGCGCCTGCGTCGGCATGCGCGGCAGCCGCGTCCAGGCCGTCGTGCAGGAATTGCAGGGCGAGCGCGTGGACATCATCCCGTGGTCGGACAATGTCGCCACCTTCATCGTCAATGCGCTTCAGCCCGCCGAAGTGTCGAAGGTCGTCCTGGACGAGGAATCCGAGCGCATCGAGGTTGTCGTGCCGGATGACCAGCTCAGCCTTGCCATCGGCCGCCGCGGCCAGAATGTCCGTCTTGCCTCGCAGCTGACGGGCTGGAACATCGACATCCTGACGGAAGCCGAGGAATCCGAGCGCCGCCAGAAGGAATTCGCCGAGCGTTCGAAGCTCTTCTGCGAGGCGCTCGATGTCGACGAGATGGTGGGCCAGCTTCTTGCCTCGGAAGGCTTCGCCACGATCGAGGAAATCGCCTATGTCGACCGCTCGGACGTGTTGGCCATCGAGGGCTTTGACGGCGAGACTGCCGACGAATTGCAGAACCGCGCCCGTTCCTATCTCGAGCGGATCGAATCCGAGCGCCAGACCCGCCGCCGTGAACTCGGCGTCGAGGATGCGCTCGGCGAGATTCCGGGCGTGACCTCGGCCATGCTGGTGGCCCTCGGCGAGAACGATGTGAAGACAGTCGAGGATCTTGCCGGTTGCGCGACCGATGATCTCGTCGGCTGGACGGAGAAGAAGGGCGGCGAGACCACCCGCTTCACCGGTTTCCTCTCGGGCCTCGATGTCTCGCGGGACGAGGCGGAGGCCATGATCATGGCCGCCCGCATTGCCGCCGGCTGGGTGACCGAGGAAGAGCCGGTCGAGGAGATGGCCGAAGAGGCCTGATGCGAAGAGGCCTTGTCCATGGACGAAGCGCTGGATGACGGCCCTGACCGGAATACCCGCACCCGCCTCTGCGCGGCCACGCGGGAAATCCGGCCCCTGGACCAGCTCCTGCGCTTCGTCCGCGCGCCGGATGGCCTGGTTGTTCCCGATATCCGCAACCGGCTGCCAGGCCGCGGTGTCTGGGTCACGGCTCGTCGGGATGCCCTGCGGCGGGCGATCGAGCGCCAGGTCTTTGGGAGGCATTTCCGCCAGCCGGTCATCGCGACACCGGACCTGATCGACCGGACCGCCGACCTGCTCCGCCAGGATGCCCTGCAGATGCTCGCGCTCTGCAACAAGGCCGGAGCAGTCACATCCGGCTTCGCCAAGATCGAGGGGATGCGGCCTCCCTTCCTTGCGCTGGTGCAGGCGAAGGATGGTTCGGAAGCCGAAAAGCTCCGCCTGCAGGGTCTCTGCCGGGGCCGCGGACCCCGCCGGACTGACCCAAAATTGATTCTTGCCTTTGCTTCCGACGAATTAGGTCTGTCCATAGGGCGTGAACATGTGATACATGCGGCGCTCTCGGTTCATGATGCAGCGTCCGTTTTCATTGAAAGGGCGCTGAGGTTCGTTGAATTTCAGGCGCATGGCCCGGCGGTTCCGCAAGCGGTTCCGGATGCCGGCGCTCACGGCGTTCCGGCATCTCCCTTGCAGGATGAAGGTGCCACGCCGGATCCCAGTTCGCTGGGTGCATCAAGCGGAACCGGGAACCCGCCGGCCCGGGAATGACCCGGGCAGGCAAAACGGCAGATCGATCGTCGAGGATTACGACACGAATGAGTGAGAATAACGGCACGGGCGACAAGACGCTCTCGGTATCGAAGACGCTTTCGCTGAAGCGTCCCGTGGAGCAGGGCGTCGTCAAGCAAAGCTTCTCCCATGGTCGGACGAAATCCGTCGTGGTCGAGACCGTCAAACGGCGTCCCGGTGGCGGCTTCGAGCCGCGGGAGACCAAGCCCCCGGTTGTCGAGACGAAGAGTGCCCCTCCGCCGCCGCGCCCGCCCGTTGAAGCCAAGGCAAATGCGGTCCGGCTCGGACTTGGCTCGTCGCAGCAGCGCACGCTCACCGAAGACGAGCGGGGTGCCCGCGCGCAGGTCCTTCAGGAGGCCCGCCGCCGCGAGGAGGAAGATCGCCGTCGCCAGGATGAAGAGCGTCACGAGCGTGAGGAACGCGATCGCGCTGCGGCGGAAGCCCGCCGCCGCGAGGAAGAAGAGCGCCGCCGCGCCGATGAGGCCGCGAGCCAGGCTGCTGCTCCGAAGACGGAATCCGTAACTGCTCCGGCGCCTGTCGTTTCGGCGCCCGCCCCGGCTCCGGCCGCTCCGCAGGCGGCTGCCCCGGCGCCCCAGCCGGCGCCTTCCGCCCCTTCGGAAACCCGCCGTTACGAACCGCGCCCGGCTCCGGGCATGCGCCAGGATTCCGGTATGCGCCAGGACCAGCCGCGTTCGGCGGCACCTGCCCGTGATTTCGGCACCCGGCCGCCGCGCCTTGATGGCCCGCGTTTCGGCCGTCCGGCTGAAGGCGGCGAGCGTCGCCCGCAGGATGGCGCCCCGCGTGAAGGCGGCTTCCGCCGCGAGGGCGGACCCCCGCGTGACGGGATCCGTCGTGATGGTCCCCGGCCGGAGGGCCAGCGTTTCGAGGGCAGCCGCCCGCAGGGCGAACGCCCGGCCGGAACGGTCCGCCTCGGCTTCGCGCCTCGGCCTGGCCAGGCGCCGGCCCCGGGCTCGCGCCCGCCGGGCGGCCGTCCGTCGATCGGTGGTGCAGCCCCGATCGAGGAACTGGAAAACATGCGTCCCAAGCGCGAGGTCGGCAATGTGCCGCCCCGCGCCCCGCGGCCCGATGAAGACGAGGAAGGCCGCGTGCGTCGCGGCAGTGGCGTCAAGGTGCCGGCCCCGGCGAAGCCAGAACGCACCAAGGGCGCAGCCGAGAAGTCGCGCGGCCGCCTGACCGTGACCTCCGTGACCTCGGACGAGGACGAGCGTCAGCGTTCGGTGGCCGCCTTCAAGCGCCGCGTGCAGCGCATGAAGGGCATGGCCAACAACGAGCCCAAGGAAAAGATCATCCGCGAGGTGGTCATTCCGGAGACGATTACCATCCAGGAACTGGCGAACCGCATGTCGGAACGCGCGGTGGATGTCATCCGCTTCCTGATGAAGCAGGGCCAGATGCACAAGATCACCGATGTGATCGACGCCGATACGGCCCAGCTCGTCGCCGAGGATCTCGGCCATACCGTGAAGCGCGTTGCCGAGGCGGATGTCGAGGAAGGCCTCTTCGATACGCCGGATGATGATGACACCATGGTCTACCGCGCCCCGGTCGTGACGATCATGGGCCATGTCGACCACGGCAAGACCTCGCTGCTCGATGCCATCCGCCAGACCAACGTCGTCTCGGGCGAGGCGGGCGGCATCACCCAGCATATCGGTGCCTATCAGGTCACGACGCCGCTGGGCGGCAAGGTGACCTTCATCGATACGCCGGGCCACGCCGCCTTTACGGCCATGCGTGCCCGTGGTGCCAAGGTGACGGACATCGTCATTCTCGTGGTCGCCGCCGATGACGGCGTGATGCCGCAGACGATCGAGGCCATCAACCATGCCAAGGCCGCGCAGGTTCCGATGATCGTGGCGATCAACAAGATCGACAAGCCGGAAGCCAAGCCCGAGCGCGTGCGCACGGAATTGCTTCAGCACGATGTGCAGGTTGAAAGCATGGGCGGGGATACACTCGAAATCGAGGTCTCGGCCAAGCAGAAGCTCAATCTGGAAAAGCTGCTCGAGATCATCCAGCTGCAGGCCGAAGTGCTTGAACTCCGGGCGAACCCGGAGCGGCCCGCCGAAGGCTCGGTTATCGAAGCGAAACTCGATCGCGGTCGCGGCCCCGTCGCTACCGTGCTCGTCCAGCGTGGCACGCTGCGTACCGGCGACATTGTCGTGGCCGGCGCCCAGTGGGGCCGCGTCCGTGCCCTCATCAACGACAAGGGCGAGAACGTGGCCGAAGCCGGCCCGTCCCTGCCGGTCGAGATCCTCGGCTTCCAGGGTGCCCCGGAAGCGGGCGACCGCGTGGCGGTGGTCGAGAGCGAGGCCCGTGCCCGCGAGATCACGAATTACCGCGAGCGCCAGAAGCGCGACAACGCAGCCGCGCGTGGCTCGGGCCAATCGCGCAGCCTGGTTGATCTGATGAAGCAAGCCAAGGATGCCGCAGGCCGCAAGGAGTTCCCGCTGGTCATCAAGGGCGATGTTCAGGGCTCGGTCGAAGCCATCGCGGCGTCGGTCGAAAAGCTCGGGAACGACGAGGTTCGAGCGCGCATCCTGCATACGGGTGTTGGCGGCATCACCGAATCCGACATCACCCTCGCCAACGCGACCGGCGCCGTGGTGCTGGCCTTCAATGTGCGTGCGCACAAGGAAGCCCGGGAATCGGCCGAGCGCTCTGGCGTGGAGATCCGCTACTACAACATCATCTACGACCTCGTGGATGACGTGAAGGCGGCGATGTCCGGCATGCTGGCCCCGACCCTGCGGGAGACCATGCTCGGCAATGCCGAGATCAAGCAGGTCTTCAACATCACCAAGGTCGGCAATATCGCGGGCTGTATCGTCACCGACGGCAAGGTCGAGCGCGGTGCCAAGGTGCGCCTGATCCGCGACAGTGTCGTGGTCCACGAGGGCACGCTGAAGACGCTGAAGCGCTTCAAGGACGAGGTGAAGGAAGTCCAGTCCGGCCAGGAATGCGGCATGGCCTTCGCCAATTACGAGGACATGCGCGCGGGCGACATCATCGAATGCTTCCGCGTCGAGGAAATCCAGCGCTCGCTGTGACCTTTCGGGCCTCTTGCATCTATGGGAGGCCGGGCTGACCCGGCCTTTCTCTTTTGGAGCGGAACATGGTTCGTCCCAATCCCAATCCCGGCCAGCCTTCCCAACGCCAGCTTCGTGTCGGCGAGCAGGTCCGCCATGTCCTGGCGGAAGTGCTGGCGCGCGGCGACATCCATGATCCGGAACTCTCGGGCATGCTGATTTCCGTGCTGGAAGTCCGAATGTCGCCGGATCTGCGCCACGGCACCGTGCTGGTCATGCCCTTGGGCGGCAAGGCCGTCCTTGGCGAAGCCGGCGAGGCCGAGGCAGTGGCGGCGCTCAACCGCAATGCGAAAGAGCTTCGCCTCGAAGTGTCCCGCCGCCTGCGCGAGCTGAAATATTCACCCGAACTGCGATTCCGCGTCGATGACCGCTATGACGAGGCGGCCCGGATCGAGAAGATCTTCCACGATGACCGCGTCCGCCGCGACCTTGCCGCCGGCGACGACAAGAAAACCGAGACGGAATGACCGAAACCCTTTCTCCCCCGGGCCAGCGCCCGAAGAAGCGCGATGTCCATGGCTGGCTGATCCTCGACAAGCCGGTCGGCATGACCTCGACCCATGCCGTCGCCATCGTGAAACGCGTCTTCCGGGCCAAGAAGGCCGGCCATGCCGGCACGCTCGATCCGCTCGCTTCCGGTTGCCTGCCGATCGCGCTCGGCGAGGCGACGAAAACCGTGCCCTATGTGATGGACGGCAAGAAGGCCTACCGCTTCACCGTGACCTGGGGCATCGAGACGACGACCGACGATACCGAGGGCACGCCGGCCCGCACCTCCGACCAGCGCCCCTCGCAGGCCGAGGTCGAGGCGATGCTGCCGCGCTTCACCGGCGCGATCCTGCAGGTGCCGCCGAAATTCTCGGCGATCAAAGTCGATGGTGAGCGCGCCTATGATCTTGCCCGCGATGGCGAGGAGGTGGAACTCGAGGCCCGCGAGGTGCTGATCGACAGTCTCACGATCGTTGCGCATGATGGCCACTCGACGACGCTCGAGGCCGAATGCGGCAAGGGCACCTATGTTCGCGCCATCGCCCGTGATCTCGGCCGCGCCCTCGGCTGTTTCGGCCATGTCACGGGCTTGCGCCGCACCCGCGTCGGCCCCTTCCTCGAGCAGCAATTCATCCCGGTAGAGGATCTGACCCGGACGTTGCCCGACCCGGTCGAGCAGGAAGCCCATATCGCCACGCTGCTGGCGCCGGTCGATCGTGGTCTTGCCGAACTGTCCGAACTTCAGGTCTCGCGTCACGATGCCGCCCGCCTCAAGCGCGGCCAGAGCGTCATCCTGCGCGGGCGCGACGCTCCGACAATGCTCGGCCATGTCGCTGTCGTTGCCGGCCACGAGCTGATCGCGATCGGTGAAATCGACAAGGGCGAGTTGCGCCCGCACCGCGTGTTCAACCTCGCCTGACGATCTGGCCGGTCTTTTCGCTGGCTTTTCATGAATTTCCTGCTATGCACGCGGCCATGGCAGAAGCAAGGCTCCCGCCACGACGCGCTGGCGCGTCTGACCTGACCCTGCTGGACGACATCCCGGCCGGGCCGTTTCTCGAACCTCATGGAGGCATCCGATGTCGATCACAGCCGAGCGCAAATCCGCGCTGATTTCCGATTATGCGACCAAGGCGGGCGATACTGGCTCGCCGGAAGTGCAGGTGGCCATTCTGACCAGCCGAATCTCGACCCTGACCGAGCATTTCAAGACGCATAAGAAGGACAACCATTCGCGCCGCGGGCTGCTCAAGCTCGTGTCGCAGCGTCGTTCGCTCCTTGATTATCTCAAGAAGAAGGACGAGGCCCGCTACAGGACGCTGATCGAGCGTCTCGGCATCCGCCGCTAAGCGGGCAACCGAATGGGCAGGGGCGCCAGCCGCCTCTGCTCGCGTCGGACCGGCAGGGGCCGGCCCGGCGCGGGAAACAGGCGAAGGCCATGGCAGGATCGCCGGACGCTTCGGGCCCGAGGGCCAGGGAAGCGTCTCGCCGTCTTGCTCATGGATTCGGGTGGTTTCCCAACCTCTCTCGAAACCACGCGCGTCGTGGCCTCAAGGCCGGACCGACGTGCGCTACCGGCGCTGCCGCACTTTGCGCGCGCCTGAACAGGACAGATCATGTTTGATATCCAACGCAAGACCATCCAGTGGGGCGGCCGCACGCTCACGCTTGAATCGGGCCGCATTGCCCGCCAGGCCGATGGCGCCGTGCTCGCCACCTACGGCGAGACCACCGTTCTCGCTACCGTCGTTTCGGCCAAGGATCCGAAGCCCGGTATCGATTTCTTCCCGCTCACCGTGAATTATCAGGAAAAGGCCTTCGCGGCCGGCCGTATTCCGGGGGGGTATTTCAAGCGCGAAGGCCGTCCGACCGAGAAGGAAACGCTTGTTTCCCGCCTGATCGACCGCCCGATCCGCCCGCTTTTCGTGGAAGGCTACCGCAACGAGACCCAGGTCATCGTGACGGTCCTCAGCCATGATCTCGAGAATGACCCGGATGTGGTGGCCATGGTTGCCGCCTCGGCCGCGCTGACGATCTCGGGCGTGCCCTTCATGGGCCCGGTCGGCGGTGCCCGCGTCGGCTATATCAACGGCGAATACGTTCTGAACCCGACGCTTGACCAGATGAAGGACTCGGTCCTCGATCTCGTCGTGGCCGGCACGGGCGACGCCGTGCTGATGGTGGAATCCGAAGCCCAGCAGCTTTCGGAAGAAGTGATGCTCGGCGCCGTGATGTTCGGCCATGCCGGCTTCCAGCCGGTGATCGACGCGATCATCGGCCTGGCCGAGAAGGCTGCCAAGGAACCGCGCGACTACACCCCGACCGATCTCTCGCATATCGAGAAGGCCGTGCTCGAGGTCGCCGAGTCGGACCTCCGCGAGGCCTACAAGATCATCGACAAGCAGGGCCGCTACAAGGCGGTCGATGCGGCCAAGGCGAAGGTCTTCGCCGCGCTTGCGCCGGAAGGTGGCGAGGCGAAGTTCGACAAGGAACAGCTCAAGACCGTGTTCAAGGAAGTCCAGGCCAAGATCGTGCGCTGGAACATCCTCGACACCAAGAGCCGCATCGATGGCCGCGGCCTGACCGATGTCCGCCAGATCGTCTCGGAAGTCGGCATGCTGCCGCGCACCCATGGCTCGGCGCTCTTCACCCGTGGCGAGACGCAGGCCCTCGTGGTCGCGACCCTCGGCACCGGCGATGACGAGCAGTTCATCGACGAGCTGGAAGGCACCCGCAAGGAGCGCTTCCTGCTGCATTACAACTTCCCGCCCTATTCCGTCGGCGAAACCGGCCGCATGGGCTCGCCCGGCCGCCGCGAAATCGGCCACGGCAAGCTGGCTTGGCGCGCGCTGCACCCGATGCTGCCCGCGCAGCATGAATTCCCCTACACGATGCGCATCGTCTCGGAGATCACCGAGTCGAACGGCTCCTCGTCGATGGCAACCGTCTGCGGTTCGAGCCTCGCGATGATGGATGCCGGCGTGCCGCTGAAGGCGCCGGTGGCCGGTATCGCCATGGGCCTGATCCTCGAGGGCGATCGCTTCGCCGTCCTCTCGGATATCCTGGGCGACGAGGATCATCTCGGCGACATGGACTTCAAGGTGGCCGGCACCGAGAACGGCATCACCGCGCTGCAGATGGACATCAAGATCGCCGGGATCACCGAGGAGATCATGAAGGTCGCGCTCTCGCAGGCCAAGGGCGGGCGCATGCATATTCTGGGCAAGATGGCGGAAGCCCTCACCCAGCCGCGTGGCCAGCTCGGCCAGTATGCGCCGCGCATCGAGACCATCAAGATCAACCCGGACAAGATCCGCGAAGTCATCGGTTCCGGCGGCAAGGTGATCCGCGAGATCACCGAGAAGACCGGCACCAAGATCGACATCCAGGATGACGGCACGATCAAGGTCGCCTCGGCGGAAGGCGAGAAGATCAAGGCCGCGATCAACTGGATCAGGTCGATCGCCTCGGATCCGGAAGTCGGCCAGATCTATGATGGCACGGTTGTGAAGACGACCGATTTCGGCGCCTTCGTGAACTTCTTCGGCGCGCGTGACGGGCTGGTCCATATCTCCCAGCTTGCCCCGCGCAAGGTTGCCAAGACCACCGATGTCGTCAAGGAAGGCGACAAGGTGAAGGTGAAGTTCCTCGGCTTCGATGAGCGCGGCAAGACCAAGCTCTCGATGAAGATCGTCGATCAGGAAACCGGCGAGGATCTCGAAGCCAAGCAGAAGGCCGAGCGCGATGCTGCCCGGGCAGCTGAAAACGACGCCGAGTAAGCCCTTCCGCAAGGGATGGGAAAATCAGGGCCGCGCCGAAAGCGCGGCCCTTTTCATGTCCGGAAGTCCCTGCCCTTAGGCTGCCATGGCGTGCAGGATCTCCGCCGTGCTGGCCACCGTCGCGAATTCATTGCGCAGGGTGGCGAGATGGAAGCGGTGGATCTCCGCTGCCGGCAGGACAGCGCCATCGAGATCCTTCTGCTCGAAGGCGGCGCAGGCATCGCCGGCGACGATCATCCGCCAGCCGAGATTGTTGCCGGTCCGTACTGTCGTCGAGACGCACATATCCGTCGAGATGCCGAAGGCGATGACACCATCCGCCCCGAGCCGCTTCAGGCGCAGGTCAAGATCGGTGTTGAGGAAGGCGGAATTGACCGATTTCGTCACCAGCGCCTCGCCCTCCGCCGGGGAGAAACTGGGTCGGAGCGCATTGCCGGGATCATCCGGGCGGAAGCAGGAGCCCGGCTCGGCGGAATCATGCCGCACATGGAGGATCGGCCATCCCTTCCGGCGCCAGGCGGCAATGAGCGCCAGCGCATTGCGGTCAAAGCCCGGCTGGCCGAGCGGCGGCATGCGCGGGCTGAAAAAGCCTTCCTGGAAATCGATGGGGAGAAGAACAGTCCGGGGAGAGAGCGCCAGCATACGGCCTCCTGCTGTTAATGATCCCCTCTGATCCTCGCTATAAGCCCCGCCGTCGAGCCGTCAAGCGACCCGAGGTTGCGACCGCTGGCCAGGGGCTCCGCCAGTTGCGTGGCCAGTTCCTTGCCCAGCTCCACACCCCATTGGTCGAAGGCATTGATCCCGTAGATCGCCGCCTCGACAAAGACCCGGTGCTCGTAGAGCGCGATCAGCCGCCCCAGCGTGTAGGGATCGAGCTTGCGGTAGAGCAAGGTGATGGAGGGGCGGTCGCCGGGGAAGACGCGATGCGGGTTGCCTTTCGCCTCGGCGAGGCTGCGCCCGACCATCAGGGCCTGCGATTGGGCGAGGCAATTGGCGATCAGCAACTGGTGGTGATGGGCATAGGCCGGCTCGTGGCCCTCGACGGCAAGGAGGAACTCGACCGGGATGACATCCGTGCCCTGATGCAGAAGCTGGAAGAAGGCGTGCTGGCCATTCGTGCCCGGCTCGCCCCAGACGATGGGGCCCGTCACGCCCTCCACAGCATGGCCATCCTTCCGGACCGACTTGCCGTTGGATTCCATATCCAGCTGCTGCAGATAGGCGGGGAACCGATGCAGGCGCTGGTCATAGGGAATGATGGCACGGCTGGCATGGCCCCAGACGCGGCGATGCCACACGCCGATCAGGCCGAGCAGGGCCGGCAGGTTGTGGCGCAGCGGGGCCGATTCGAAATGCCGGTCCATCGCCTCAGCCCCGGCGAGGAAGGCGCTGAACCGCGCCGGGCCGATCGCGATCATCAGCGGCAGCCCGATCGACGACCAGATCGAGTAGCGCCCGCCGACCCAGTCCCAGAAGCCGAAGGCCCGCTCTGGCGGGATGCCGAAGGCGGCAACCTTGTCGAGCGCGGTCGAGACCGCCGCGAAATGCGGGCCGATCGCCGCCTCGCCGAGGGCCGAGGCCATCCATTCCCGCGCGGAGCGGGCATTGGTCATGGTTTCGATCGTGGTGAAGGTTTTCGAGGCCACGATGACGAGCGTGCGCGCCGGCTCAAGCCCGCGCAACGTGTCTGCCAGATGGGCGCCGTCGACATTCGAGACGAAATGGACCCGCGGCCCGTCGTTATAGGGGCGCAGGGCCTCGACGGCCATGGCCGGGCCGAGATCGGAGCCGCCGATCCCGATATTGACGATATCGGTGAACGGCGCGCCCGTCACTGTGGCGATGCTGCCGTTCCGGATGCCTTCGGCGAAGCGGAAGCAGGCCTGCCGCGTGGCGAGGATGTCCGGCATCACGTCAGTGCCGCCCGTCAGCCGCGTTCCCTCATGCTGCCGAAGCGCCACATGCAGGACGGCCCGGCCCTCGGTCGCGTTGATCGGCTCACCGGCGAACATGGCCTGCCGTGCCTGCGCGAGCCCGGCATGATGGGCCAGCGCGACAAGGCTCGTCATCGCCGCCTCGTCGACCCGGCATTTCGACAGGTCGAGAAGCATGTCCTCGAATTCGGCGGCAAAACGCACGAACCGTTCGGAATCCCGGGAGAAGAGGTCGGTTGTCCGGTCCTGCGCAAGGCGCGTCTTGTGGGCATCGAGATCAGCCCAGCAGGCGGCGAGAGAATCGGTCATGGTCAGCGGCTTTCCAGGATATCGGACAGGCGGAAACGGGCGATCTTCCCGATCTCGTCGAGAGCGGTGGCGAATTCCGTGGCCGGATCGTGCCCGATCCGCTTTTCGAACGCGGCGCGGATCGTCGCCTTGTTCTGGCCCTTCACCGCCATGATGAAGGGGAAGCCGAACCGCTCGAGATAGGCCGTGTTCAGGGCAGTGAAGGCGGAAAGCTCCTCCGGAGTGAGGCGGTCGAGCCCGGCAGAGGCCTGTTCCTGCGTCGATTCGGGGGTGAGTTCCCCTGCCAGTGCAAGGCGTCCCGCAAGGTCCGGATGCGCCCGGATCAGGGCTTCCTGCTGCGCGCGGCTGCCGGCCTGCATGGCCCGGACCATGGCCGCGTGCAGCCCGTCCAGCGTATCGCAACGCGGGTCAAGCCCGTTTGCAAACGCCGCTTCGGCAACCCAGGGTGAATGTTCGAAGACGCCGCCGAACCGCGCGACAAAGAGCGGTCTGGAGAGCGTGGAGGGCCGCCAGCCGCCGGCAGGCGGATGGTTCATCACCCAGTGCCGTGCGATATCGAGGCGGGTCGCCACCCAGACGCCCTCATGGTCCAGCACGTAGTCGAGAAACCGCGCCAGGGCGGCCGCACGGCCCGGCCGGCCGACGAGCCGGCAATGCAGCCCGATCGACATCATCTTCGGCACGGTCTCGCCCTCGGCATGGAGGAGGTCGAAACTGTCCTTCAGATAGCTGAAGAACTGGTCGCCGCTGTTGAAGCCCTGCGGGGTCGCAAAACGCATGTCATTCGCGTCGAGCGTGTAAGGCACGATCAGGAACGGGCCCTCGCCACCGCGGCCATTCGGCCCGCTGACCCAGTAGGGCAACTCGTCGGCATAGCTGTCTGCGGAATAGAGGAAGCCGCCCTCCGCCATGGTCAGCCGGAGCGTCTGCGCCGAGCTGCGGCCCTGATACATGCCGAGTGGCCGCTCGCCCGCCATCTCCCGCTGGATCCGCACGGCCTCTGCGATATGGCGGGCCTCCTCCTCCGGTGCAAAATCACGGTAGTCGATCCATTTCAGGCCATGCGTGGCGATTTCCCAGCCTGCTTCGGCCATGGCGCGCACCGCTTCCGGATGCCTCGCCATGGCGCTGGCGACCCCAAAGACCGTGACTGGCAGGCCGCGCTCGGTGAACATCCGGTAGAGCCGCCAGAACCCGGAACGCGAGCCATATTCGTAGATCGATTCCATGTTCATGTGCCGCTGGCCCGGCCAGGGCTGAGCGCCGACAATCTCGGACAGGAAGGCTTCCGAGGCGGCATCGCCATGGAGAATGCAATTCTCGCCGCCCTCCTCGTAATTGATCACGAACTGGACCGCGACCCGCGCCCCGCCCGGCCATCGGGCATGGGGCGGCCGCCTGCCATAGCCGATCAGGTCACGCGGATAGGGAGCTTCAGCGGTCATGATCTCAGCTCCCGCGATAGGTGGAATAGGCGTAGGGCGAGCAGAGCAGCGGGACATGATAATGTCCGTCCGGCTCCGCCATGCCGAAATGCAGCGGCACGATGTCGAGGAAAGGCGGTTCGGGCAGGGTTACCCCCCGGCTCCGGAAATAGGCGGCGACATGGAAGCGGAGCTGGAATGAACCCGTCCGGAAAGCGGTGCCGGATAGGACCGGCGCGTCCGTACGGCCATCGGCATTCGTCACGAGATCGGCGATCTTCTCCCATCCGCCGCCGGCCCGTGCTTCCAGAACCTCGATGCGCATGCCCGCGGCGGGGCATCCCTGCGCTGTATCAAGGACATGCGTAGAAAGACGCCCCATCGTGAATCACTCCTGACGAACCGGCCAGAGGGTAAAGAGCGCCATCGGGCATCGCAAGCGAGGGGATGGATGATGCGCTATGCGAACTTCGTGCGGCAGGCAGAGCCGGCGCCGGTTTTCCGGATTTACAAATCCGGAGGGCGCTGGCCATGATCCGGCCCATCGGAGAAACGCCAGAAGTCGAAGGGCACAATGAGCCGAAAAGAAACCGGGACGAAAACCCGCCGGGGCGTGCTGGGCGATGCCCATGTCGACCGGGCCAATGCCAACACGACCGCATTCGACGCCCCGTTCCAGGATTTCATCACCGAAGGCGCATGGGGCACCGTCTGGGCGGGCGACCATCTGACGCGCCGCGAGCGCTCGATGATCACCATCGCGATTCTTGCCGCCCTCGGCCATCATGACGAGGTGGCGATGCATGTACGGGCCACGGCGAATACCGGCGCCACGATGGAGGATATCCGCGAGGCGCTGATGCATGTCGCGGTCTATGCCGGCGTCCCTGCCGCCAACACCGCCTTCAAGATCGCCAAGCAGACCTATGCCGCCATGGCGGCGGAAGCCAGGCCGGCCTGAGACCGGCCGGAGAGACACGACAGGAAACGCGACATGACGGATTACATGCGCCGTGACAGGAGTTGGCACCCGCCGGCCTATACGCCCGGCTACAAGACCTCGGTGCTCCGCTCGCCGAAATGCGCCCTGCTCTCGCTGGACCAGGGGCCGGCCGAGAAATCCGGCCCCGTCTTCAAGGCCGATATGCTGCACGAGCTCGACAATGACCTGATCCGCAACTACGCCGCCGCAACCGGCACCGGGGGCGAGGCGATCGGCGAGCGGATCATCGTGCATGGCCGGGTGATGGACGAGACAGGCCGCCCCGTGCCGCGCACCCTGCTCGAAGTCTGGCAGGCCAATGCCGGCGGCCGCTACCGCCACCGCAATGACCGCTACCTCGCGCCGCTTGATCCGAATTTCGGCGGCTGCGGCCGCTGCATGAGCGACGATGACGGCCGCTATTTCTTCCGCACCATCAAGCCCGGGCCCTATCCCTGGCCGAACCACGGCTCGGACTGGCGCCCCGCCCATATCCATGTCTCGGTCTTTGGCGAGGCCTTTGCCCAGAGGCTGATCACCCAGCTCTATTTCGAGGGCGATCCGCTGATCCCGCTTTGTCCTATTGTTCGGACAATCCGCGATGACCGCGCTGTCGACCAGCTCGTCGCCAGGCTCGATATGGGCGAGATGCGCTCCTTCGACTGCCTCGTCTACCGTTTTGATATCGTCCTGCGCGGGCGCCAGCAGACCTTCTTCGAGAACCGTCCGGAGGGCATGTGATGCCGGTCAACTATCTCAAGGAAACCCCGTCCCAGACCGCCGGCCCCTATGTCCATATCGGCCTGCTGCCCGCCCAGGCCGGCTTGGCCATGCGCCATAACGAGGCGCTGAATGTCATCGCGGCCGAGGGTGAGCGGATCGTCATTGAGGGAATCGTCCATGACGGGCTCGGCAACCCGGTCAAGGATGCCTTGATCGAACTGTGGCAGTGCAACGCCCGCGGCGAGCTTGGCGCAAAAGGCCTCTGGGGCCGCGCCGGCGCCGATTCCGAGACCGGCCTCTACCGGTTCGAAACGATCCGGCCGCCGGCCCTGCCCTGGCGCAACGGGCAGAACCAGGCCCCGCATTGCAGCCTGCTGGTCTTCGCCCGCGGCATCAACATCCACCTGCATACGCGGATGTATTTCCCGGAGGATTTGGCGCTCCACGCTGCCGATCCGGCGCTCCAGCGGGTGGATTCGGCCGCCCGCCGCGCCACTTTGGTGGCTGCGAAACAGGGGCCGGGCCAGTATCGCTTTGACATCCGGCTTCAGGGAGAGAATGAAACCGTCTTCTTCGACATGTAACCGGGTCGATCGAGTATCCCGGCGGAGGACGGATCCGGATGGCCATCCACACCCTTGAATCGGCCTTGTATGGCGATCTCTTCGACGATGCCGAGCTGCAGCCGCTGCTGAGCGATGCCGCCGAGATTGGCGCGATGATCGCGGCCGAGAAGGCCCTGGCCCGCGTGCAGGGCAAGGCGGGGATGATCCCCGCCGAGGCGGCTCTCGCGCTGGAGGCTGCGCTCGACCGGGTCATGATCGATCCCGGCGATCTCCGCGCCGCCACCGCCCGCGATGGTGTCGTGGCGCCGGGCCTCGTGGCGGCTTTGCGCAAGCAGATCGACCCGGACCTCGCGCCCTGGCTCCATTGGGGCGCGACTTCGCAGGATATCGCCGATCTCGCCCTCGTGCTGCGGCTGCGCGCCGTGATCGACCTGTTCGATTCGCGCCTTGAAGGCCTCGTCCTCGCACTCGCCGAGCTGGCCCGTGCCCACCGCGAAACCCCTTGCCTTGCCCGGACGCGGACCCAGATCGCCGCGCCGACCCTGTTCGGCCTCCGCGTGGCGAACTGGCTGCAGCCGCTCCAGCGCCATCGCCAGCGCCTCAGCGAAATCCGGCCACGGCTGCTGGTGGTCCAGCTCGGCGGTGCGGCCGGCAATCTCTCCGCTTTCGGGCCACGCGGGCTGGAGATCATGGATGCCCTCGCCGATGATCTCGGCCTCGGCCGCGCCGAACCCTGGCATGGCGGCCGCGACAGGCTCGTCGAATTCGGCCTTTTGCTGGTGCTGGTCGCGACCTCGATCGGGCGGATCGGCGCTGATCTCGTCAGTCTCGCGCAATCGGAAGTCGGCGAACTCGGATTCGAGGGCGCGGGCGGTTCCTCCACCCTGCCGCAGAAGCAGAACCCGGTGATCGCCGAGGTGCTTGTGGCACTCGGACGGGCAGCGGCCGGGCAAGGGTCGGGCCTGCCCCAGGCCGCCCTTCACGCCACCGAGCGCGATGGCGCTGCCTGGACATTGGAATGGCTGACCTTGCCGCCCCTGATGGCAACGACCGGCGCCGCCCTTCGCCTCGCACAGGAAGCAATAGCGAGGCTCCGCGTCGATACCGGTCGCATGGCGGCCAATCTGGCGGCCACCCGCGAGCTGGTCATGGCGGAAGCCGCGACCTTTGCGCTGGCGGCGGCCTCGGACAGGAACCAGGCGGCTGCGATCGTGCGGGAGGGGATCCAGGCCATGGCCCAGGATACACGCCCGCTGCTGGCGGTCCTGGAGGAACGTTCGCCGGTCTCGGTTGACTGGGAAGCCCTGCGGAACCCGCTGAACCAGCTCGAGCCGGCGAGGATGCTGATCGACAGGATCCTCGCCGGCCTCGACACCTGAACCTCAGGCGCTGATCGGCTTGAGGTTGCGCTCGATTTCGACGCGCTTTTTTTCGAGGAAAGGCGGCAGGGAGAGCGCCTCGCCCATGCTTTCCTTCGGCTCGTCCGTCGCGAAGCCCGGGCCGTCCGTCGCGATCTCGATCAGGATGCCGTTGGGCTCCCGCACGTAGAGCGAGCGGAAATAGAACCGGTCCACAGGCCCCGAGGACGGCAGCCCGAGCTGCTTGTAGCGGTCGACCCAGTAGGCATATTCCTGCTCGTCGCGTGCCCGGAAGGCCACGTGATGCACCCCGCCGGCGCCCTGCCGGGCGGTCGGCGCGCCCGGTTCGATCGCGACGTGGAATTCCGCATCCGGCCCGCCTTCGCCCATCGCGAAGACCACGACCTCGGTCCCGTCCGTCCGGGCATAGCTCCGCTCCCGCCGCATCTCGTAGAGCAGCGTCAGGAAACGCTCGGTCGGCGTGATGTCCGGCACGCTGATCTCGATCGGGCCGAGACCACGGATCTGGTGCTCGGCCGGGACCGGGCTCTTCGACCACGGGAAGGCCTCGCCGACGCCGCCATCCACGACGAGGCGGAAGCGCTGGCCTTCGTGATCCTCGAAATCGAGCGAGGCGCGCCCGTCAAGCACATGGATCGCGCCATGCCGGACCTTGTGCGCCTCGAACCGGGCCTGCCAATAGGCAAGGCTCGCCTCGTCGGTGACACGGAAGCCGGTCCGCGTGATCGAATGCGTGCCGCGCCGTTCCGGCGGAACGGGCCATTCGAAGAAGGTCAGGTCGGTGCCGGGCGTGGCCTCGCCATCGGCATAGAACAGGTGATAGGCCGAGACATCGTCCTGGTTGACGGTCTTCTTCACAAGCCGCAGCCCGAGAACCTCGGTATAGAAGCGGTAATTGGCCCGGGCATCGGCCGTGATGGCCGTGAGGTGGTGGATACCATGCAGTTGCATCGGGAACTCCTGGGGGATGACCCCGTATTCATTGCGTTGACGCATATATAGTCCGATCTCCCGGATAATCCATTGCATAGATGCAATGTCACTTTGGGGATCGGGTTCTGGCTCCTGCAATTTGGCAAGGAAGGGATTTTCAACTAAGGACAGCTATCCCCTGTCCTGCATCCCCCTGGAATATCAAAGATGACCATTCGCGTGCATCGCGGCGACCTTGCCAAGCCCATCCCTTCCGGCGCCGTCGTGGCGATCGATACCGAGACGCTCGGCCTCGTGCCGCATCGTGACCGGCTCTGCGTGGTCCAGCTCTCCACCGGCGATGGCACCGCCGATGTGATCCAGATCGCGCCGGGGCAGAAATCGGCCCCCAACCTTGTCGCGATGCTGTCGGATCCGCGCACGTTGAAGCTCTTCCATTTCGCGCGATTCGATCTGGCGGTTCTCCGCCTGACCTTCGGGGTGATGCCTTCTCCGGTCTATTGCACCAAGGTCGCCTCGCGCCTGACGCGCACCTATACCGACCGGCATGGCCTGAAGGACATTACCCGCGAACTGCTCGGCGTCGAATTGTCCAAGCAGCAGCAATCCTCCGACTGGGCCGCGGAAACGCTGACCGATGCGCAGCTGGCCTATGCCGCTTCGGATGTGCTCTATCTCCACGGCCTCAAGGCGAAATTCGACATGATGCTGGCGCGGGAGAATCGCACGGCTCTGGCGCAATCCTGCTTCGACTTTCTCCCGACCCGGTCACAGCTGGATCTGGATGGCTGGCCGGAAACGGATATCTTCGCGCATAGCTGAGGCGGGCCGACAAGAAATTGGCGTGTTTGTTCCTCATATCCTCAGGCAACGGCACCATGTGAAGGATTGCAGCAGACCATGGCCATGACGGGCGGCATAAGGACAGGACGGGAGCCGGGCCGGTTCGGCCAATGGTTTGCGCCGGCTGTCGATGCCGATCTGCCGCCGCATCTGCAGGATCACCCCGCCTTCCGCGCCGCGGCACGCCATTCCCGCCATGTCCGGTTCTGGCGCCGCACGATTCCGGTTCTCGCCCTCGCGACGATCGTTTTCCTGGTGGTCCGGACGGTAGCCGGCATCCTCGCTGTTCCCGATGTGTCGACCGACACGGTCGGCATCCAGGGCCGCAAGATCGTGATGGAGAAGCCGCGCCTGTCCGGCTTCAAGCGCGACGGCAGCTCCTATGAGCTGAACGCCGCTACCGCCACGCAGGATATCAAGTCCCCGAACATGGTCGAGCTCGACGGCCTCAAGGCCCGGATGCAGACCGGCAAGGAAGGCTGGGCCGATCTCGCCGGCGCACGCGGCACCTATGACAGCAAGGGCGAGAAGCTCGATGTCGATGGCGGGGTCTCGGTCCGCACCGAAACCGGCATGGATGCGCGCCTCAAGGATGCGCAGATCGATTTCCGCTCGGGGCTGATTGTTACCGACAAGCCAGTCGAGGTGAAGACCAACCAGGGCGATGTCGCGGCCGACCGCATGCAGGTGCACGAGAACGGACGCAAGCTCGTCTTCGAAGGCCGCGTCCGCAGCATCTTCGTCAATCCCGGTTCCTCGTCCGGGCCGGACAAGCAGGAGACCGGCGCCTCCGCGCCCGGCAAGGATCCATGATGATCGACATGTTTCGCAAGGCGGCCCTCGGCGCGGCCGTGATGCTGATCGCAGCCGCCACCCCTGCTTTGGCGCAGAAGGCCAAGAGCGGCACCGGCGCACCCTTCGCCGGGTTCGGCTCCAGCTCGAAGGAGCCGATCAAGATCGATTCCAATCGCCTCGAGGTTTTCGACAAGGAGAACCGCGCGGTCTATTCCGGCGATGTCGTGGTCGTGCAGGGCCAGACGACGGTTCGCTCGTCCTCGATGATTGTCCATTACATCACCAACAAGAATGCGGGCGGTAGCAGCCAGGCTGCGCCGGCCGGCCAGAATTCGATCCGCAAGATCGATTTCGAAGGCCCGGTCAGCGTCAGTTCGGGCACGCAGGCCGCAACCGGCAAGTTCATGACCTATGATGCCCAGGCCGAAACCGTGACCCTGACCGGCAATGTCATCATTTCCGATTGTGACAATGTCCAGCGCGGCGAGCGCGCGGTCTATGACGTCAAGACCGGGCGCGCGACCGTCGATGCCGGGGCGAAAGGCCGCGTCCAGGGTGTCTTCACACCGGGAAGCGACGACAAGAAAAAGGCGGCGGGCGAATGCGGCCCGCGGACGAACTGAGACAGGGGCATTGCCACGGCCCCTCGAAGACCGGCATAAGCAGGCAATCGGGCGGCAGGGGTTAACAGGGGCAAGGCGTGCTGGGCAGGTGGCTGAAGCGAGGGCGGAGCACGGCTGAGGATGCGGCGCGTCCGGCGGCGCCCGCCATGCCGGCAGCCCCGACCATCCGTGGCGCCCGGCTGCCGCGGCGGGTCGATGAATCTGGCCGCGACCCCGGCGAGGCCATGCTGGCGGCCTATTCCCTTGGCAAGAGCTATGGCAAGCGGCAGGTCGTCCGCGATGTCAGCCTCAATGTTCGCCGGGGTGAGGCTGTTGGCCTCCTGGGCCCCAACGGCGCCGGGAAGACCACCGTCTTCTACATGATCACCGGCCTTGTCCCGGCGGATCAGGGCCAGATCCAGCTTGACGGGTTCGACATCACCCGCCTGCCGATGTATCGGCGCGCGCGGCTCGGCATCGGCTATCTGCCGCAGGAAGCCTCGATCTTCCGCGGCCTGACCGTCGAGGACAATATCCGTGCCGTGCTCGAGATGGTCGAGCCGGATCGCCGCAAGCGCGAGGAGCAGCTCGACGCGCTGCTCGATGAATTCTCGATCACCCGTCTGCGGAAATCGCCATCGATTGCCCTGTCGGGCGGCGAGAGGCGGCGCTGCGAGATTGCCCGCGCGCTCGCCGGCCGGCCGAATTTCATGCTGCTGGACGAGCCCTTTGCGGGGATTGACCCCATCGCCGTCGGCGATATCCAGGACCTCGTGCTCCATCTCAAGGCGCGCGGCATCGGCGTGCTGATCACCGACCATAATGTCCGCGAGACCCTGAGCCTGATCGACCGCGCCTATATCATCCATTCCGGCCAGGTGCTGATGGAAGGCACGCCCGACGAGATCATCGCCTCACCGGATGTCCGCCGCCTCTATCTTGGCGAGGATTTCCGCCTCTAGCGGCAATTCAAGCGGCACCGGCAGCGATGCCTTGACGCAGTGCAGCATTAACCCAACTTCGCGCTTGCACTTCACGAAGGCACAAGCGAGTGTGCAATATCTGTGCCGATCACGAAGGCGCGTCGATTCGATGCGGCGCACGACAGGGACAGGCAGGCGGTAAAGCGGGATGTCGATCAGTCAAAAACTGATGATGCGCCAGAGCCAGTCTCTGGTCATGACGCCGCAGCTGCTGCAGGCGATCAAGCTCCTGCAGTTCTCCACCGTCGAGCTGCAGGATTATGTCGAGGCCGAACTCGAGAAGAACCCGCTGCTCGAACGGGACGCCCGGGCCGAAGAGGCGCCGATCAACCAGGAGGAGCGGCCGGATTCGACCGCGATGACGGCCGAGCCGGGGGACTGGGCCCGCGAGGACCTTCCCGCCGACCGCGCCACGCTTGAACGCGAGACCGGAACCGATTTCGAGAACGCCTTCCCCGACGAGGCCGTGCCCGACCAGGCTTTGCCCCAGCCCGATTCCCCCTTCTGGAACCTGTCCGGCGGCAGCGGCAAGGGGGCTTCGCTGGATGATGCCGACCATAATCTCGAGGCCTATTGCGCCAGTGCAACGACCCTGCATCAGCATCTCGAGAACCAGCTCGGCTGCACCGACACCGACGACCTGACCCGCGTGATCGCGGCGCAGATGATCGACCAGATCGACCAGACCGGCTACCTGCTCGAATCGCTTGCCGATATCAGCCAGCGGCTCGGCGTGCCCGAATCGCGCTGCCAGCTTGCCCTTGAAATCGTGCAGGGCTTCGATCCGGTCGGTGTCGGGGCGCGCAATCTCGCCGAATGCCTCCGGATCCAGCTGCGCGAGAAGGACCGGCTGGACCCCGCCATGGCGGCTCTGGTCGACCATCTCGACCTTCTGGCCAAGCGTGAATTCGGCCAGCTCCGGCGCGTCTGCGGCGTCGACGAGGAGGACCTCGCGGACATGATCGCCGAGATCCGCCGTCTAGATCCAAAGCCGGGCCTGATCTTCGGCGCCAACCCGGTCGATCCGGTCACGCCGGATGTATTTGTCCGCGCGACACCGGATGGCGGCTGGCAGGTTGACCTGAATTCCGATGCGCTGCCCCGCGTCGTTGCCAACAAGACCTTCTATGCCCGCGTGGCCGGCAAGGGCGCGGAGAAGGAAGTGAGGGCTTTCATCGACGAGGCCTGGACCAACGCCAACTGGATTGTCCGCAGTCTCGAGCAGCGCGCCCGCACCATCCTTAAGGTCGCCAGCGAGATCGTCCGGCAGCAGGATGCCTTCTTCACCTACGGTGTCGCCCATCTCCGGCCCCTCAACCTGAAGATGATCGCGGATGCCGTGTCGCTGCACGAATCGACCATCAGCCGGGTAACCGCCAACAAGTTCATGTCGACGCCGCGCGGCCTGTTCGAAATGAAGTATTTCTTTACCACGGCGATCGCTTCTTCCGATGGCGGCGCCTCGGTTTCCTCCGAGGCCGTGCGGTACCGGATCAAGCAACTGATCGATCAGGAGGAGGCGCAGTCCGTGCTCTCCGATGACGCGATTGTCGACAAGCTGCGCGATATGGGCATCGATATTGCCCGGCGCACCGTGGCCAAGTACCGCGAAGGCCTCGGAATCGCCTCGTCCTCCGTCCGCCGCCGCGAGAAAATGGCTGCCTTGCCGCGCAGCCGCGTCGGCTGAACCCTGCCGGTTTTGCCATCAGCCCGCCCGGATTCCGGGCAATACGCTGTTGCAGGGCAGCACGGGCTTTCGTTGACTTTGCGGGAAGCCCGGACGTAGCCTCTCCTTCCAGAACCAGAGGAGGAATCAGGCGCAGCATCCCTCACGGAACCCTGTGGCCGGCATGGCCACATCGCACCCGAATCGGCCCCCCCCCGCGGGTGGCCCGTCTCTTATCTGAGGTTCAATCCATGGCGATACGTGTTTCCGGCAAGAATATCGATCTCGGTGACGTGCTCAGGGCACAGGCCGAGACTCGGCTCAACGATGCGGTGCGCAAATATGTCGATGCCGGCTATTCAGGCCATGTCACCGTCGCGAAGGACGGGATCGGCTTCAAGACCGAATGTGCCGTCCATTTCGATCACGGCCCGGTCATGCATGTCACCGGTGAAGCCACGGATGCCTACCAGAGCGTCGGAATCGCGGTGGAGCGGATTGCCAAGCAGCTGCGCCGCTTCAAACGCAAGCGGGACCGCCACGGCGCCGACCGCCTCAACGCGGCGGATTTCGCAGGGATGGCAGCTCCCATGGTCAATGGCCATGACGATGCCGAGGATGATGTGATCGAGGTAACGGGCGGCGGCGCGGCCATCATCGCCGAGCCCCTGGCCGGCGCGATGCGGCTTTCCATCACGGGCGCTGTGGCCGCCTTCGAGAAGGGCAAGGCGCCTGTCCTCGTCTTTCGCAATGCCGGAACCGAGCGGATCAACGTACTGTACCGGCGCGAAGACGGGCATTACGGCTGGGTTGATATCGGTTGAATTCGCCCCGCCGGGGCCAGGGTCGAGTTGGCTCTGGCCTTCCGGCACGCATTCTGCTTAGAGGGTGCCCATGACGATCACCTCTCTGATCACGCCCGAATCGGTGCTGGCCGGCCTCAAGGGGAACGGCAAGAAGCAGATCCTCCAGGATCTTGCCGGGCATATCGCACGCGTGGCCGGCCTGAACGAGCGTCTCGTCTTCGAGACGCTGCTCCAGCGCGAGCGGCTGGGCACGACGGCGATAGGGCAGGGCATTGCCATCCCGCATGGCCGCATGGCTGGCCTTGGCCGGCTGGTCGGATTCTTCGCGCAACTCGCACGGCCGGTCGATTTCGAGGCGCTGGACGGCGAGCCGGTGGATCTCGTCTTCGTGCTGCTTGCGCCCGAGGATGCCGGCGCGGATCATCTCCAGGCGCTGGCACGGATCGCAAGGCTGTTCCGGGCACCCGGCGTGCCTCAGAAGCTGCGCCAGACCGATGATGCCGCGGCGATCTATGCGATCCTGACCTCAGAGACGACCTCGCGCGCCGCCTGAGCGTGGTCTGGATCAGGCATGGTCCGGAAGGGGGCGCCGGAGCTGTCGCTTCGGGCGCCATTCCCGGTCGTTCGTGACCTCAATGGTTGCTGGTCGTCAAGTTCTCCTGGCCGTCAATGGCTCTTGGCGTCGCCGGAGATCTTGTCGGTCAAGGCCATCAGCAACCCTGAACCCACGAAGACAAGATGAATCACGACCAGCCAGATCAGGTCGCGGTCGCTGATGTTCTTCACGTTCATGAAGGCCTTGAGCACCTGGATCCCGGAAATCGCGACGATCGAGGACAGAAGCTTGAGTTTCAGCCCCGAGAAATCGATCTTGCCCATCCATTCCGGCCAGTCTTTCGCATCCTCGACCTCGATCTTGGACACGAAATTCTCGTAGCCCGAGAAGATGACGATGATGATCAGCGATCCGGTCAGCGTCAGGTCAACCAGCGCGAGGACCCCGAGAATGACATCGGATTCGGTGGCGCTCAGGGCATGGACGACGAAATGCACCGTCTCCTGGCCAGCCTTGAGCAGCAGGACGCAGAGCGAGATGACAAGCATCACGTAGAACGGCGCCAGCAGCCAGCGGCTCCGGAAAAGGAATTGTTCGAGCGCACGTTCGATCATGGGGGCTCCCGGCCGAGAAGAGACAGGGAGCCCTTAGCATCCGGCACGGCCGATGAGAAGCGGCATGCCAATTCGGGCATGCTCACCCCGCGGCTTTTGCCAGTCCGATCGGGCAGGAAACGCCGGTGCCCCCGAGGCCGCAATAGCCGGCCGGGTTCTTGGCCAGGTATTGCTGGTGGTATTCCTCGGCGAAATAGAACGGCCCAGCCTCGCGGATCTCGGTCGTGATCCGGCCGTAACCGCGGGCTTCCAAAGCTGTCTGGAAGGCGGCAAGCGAGGCCTCCGCCACCTGCCGCTGGGTCGGCGTGGTGACATAGATCCCGGAACGGTATTGCGTGCCGATATCGTTGCCCTGCCGCATGCCCTGGGTCGGATCGTGATTCTCCCAGAATGTCTTCAGCAGCATCTCGTAGCTGACCTGCGCCGGATCATGGACCACGAGAACAACCTCGTTGTGACCGGTCAGGCCGGAACAGACTTCCTCATAGGTCGGATTCGGGGTGTAGCCTGCGGAATAGCCGGCCGCGGTTGTCCAGATGCCGGCACCGAGTTGCCAGAACTTGCGTTCCGCCCCCCAGAAGCAGCCCAGCCCGAAAATGGCTGTTTCCAGCCCTTCCGGATACGGACCTTTCAGCGGCTGCCCCAGCACATGGTGCCGGCTGGCCGTGGCGATCGGCGCCTCACGCCCCGGCAAGGCGGTGGCGGCGCTCGGCATTTCGGACTTCTTGCGGAAAAACATCGGATTTCCCTTTCGCTGGCTCGTTCCAAGCTGGGGCCGCGCACGCAGCCGTGCAACCCCTGTCAACCAAACGTGAAACCATCGCGAGCAGATGCCTCGCGAGCCTTGCATTTTCCGCCGCACCCCGCCATAAGGCCGGGCTTGCGTCGCCCTGCGACGTGATGCGTGCGCCTTCCCGGCGTGCGTGTGGACAGGTGGCCGAGTGGTTGAAGGCGCACCAGCGATGCCCAAGGGCATCGCGTCCGAAGCAAGGGAAATTGCGTGCGCCTTCCCGGCGTACGTGTGGACAGGTGGCCGAGTGGTTGAAGGCGCACCAGCGATGCCCAAGGGCATCGCGTCCGAAGCAAGGGAAATTGCGTGCGCCTTCCCGGCGTGCGTGTGGACAGGTGGCCGAGTGGTTGAAGGCGCACGCCTGGAACGCGTGTATAGGGGCAACTCTATCGAGGGTTCGAATCCCTCCCTGTCCGCCATCATTAGAACCGTTGCCAAGGTCCTCTTTTGTGGAAGCTGGTGATATTCCACGACGGTCGTCGGGATGGGTGGGGTCGGGTCGTCATGACGACGAACAGCAAGAGCTGCAACGCTTGCTTCCTGAGCCTCGCCCCCCCAATCCAGTCTTTCAGCTGCTCTCGTCAAATTGCCAAAACCGGTCATCCGGAAGCACCGTGAAGCAATTCCGGCCTAAAGCACCTGTCCGGTCACCGCGCCGATTGCAGCGGTGATGCCCATTGCGATTGCGCCCCAGAAGGTGACCCGCACGGCCGGCTTCAAAGCTGGTGCGCCGCCGATCCTGGCGCCCACCGCACCCAAAATGGCAAGGCACAGCAGGGAACTTCCCGAGACGATTATCGCCAGCTCCTGCGCGGGCGAGATCGCGGCGATCACCAGCGGGATGGCGGCACCGGCAGCAAAAGTCACGGCCGAGGTGAGGGCGGCCTGAATGGGTCGTGCGGAGCCATGCTCGGAAAAGCCAAGCTCGTCGCGGGCATGGGCACCGAAGGCATCTTTCGCCATCATCTGCACTGCGACCTGATGGGCCAAGGCCGGTTCAACACCGCGCGCGACATAGATCCCCGCCAGTTCGGCCAGCTCTGCCTCCGGCTGCTCAGCCAGTTCGCGTCGCTCGCGCGCGGCATCGGCGGCTTCGGTGTCGGCCTGGGAGGCAACGGACACATATTCCCCTGCTGCCATAGACATCGCACCCGCAACAAGACCTGCGACGCCGGCGACGAGAATTTCGCTTGGAGACTTTGCCGCCGCAGCGACGCCGGCGACCAGACTCGCGGTGGAAATGATGCCGTCATTGGCGCCGAGCACGGCCGCCCGCAACCAGCCGATCCGGGCAACGAGATGGGTTTCGCGATGAAGCGGGTGCATGGGTCTTCCCTTCTGTTTCCCGAGGGGCATCGGTCACAAAGCGAGAGCGAGATCAGTCGTCGCGTGTCTTTTCGCGGATCAGCATCAGCGTATCAGGCTGGAAGGTCGCTTTCACGCGCTGTCCATCCGCACGCACGCCTTCCACCTTGTAGCAGCCATCATCGGTCTTGATCCGGCGGATCTGCCAGCCTTCGTCCCGGAGCTTTTTCTCCAATGCCTCGCGCGGTTGCCATGTATCGAGTGGCGCCTTGCACCGGGGACTGGCCGCAGCCGGGCCTGCGAGAGCCAGCAGGCTTCCCGACAGCACGAGAAAACGGATTGTGCTCATGGCATTCCCCTTGTCCTGGAGAAAGGCATGCCCGGTCAATCTGACATCGACCTGAATGCTGCGAAGAAACACATTCAGATTGATGTCAGCTTGGTGCATTACTCGCGGCTGGTGCTCGAAGGGGGCGTCATGCGCGTTCTGCTGATCGAAGATGATGCCCTGCTCGGAGCCGCGGTCCGGGACCATGTGCTGGCTGAAGGACATGCAGTCGACTGGGTGATGCGGCTCGCCGAGGCCGAGGATTGCCGGGCGGTTGCGACCTACAATCTCATCCTTCTCGATCTCATGCTGCCTGATGGGCGTGGCCTCGATTTCCTGAAACGTATTCGAGCCGGCGGAGATGCAACGCCAGTCATCATCCTGACGGCACGCGACCAGCTTTCCGACCGGATTTCCGGGCTCAATGCCGGGGCGGACGATTATCTCGTCAAGCCCTTCGAACTGGCCGAACTCACAGCCCGCATCGGTTCGGTCACGCGGCGGGCGAATGGCCAACCCTCAACTCGGGTCATGCTGGGCGATGTCGAAATCCAACTGGCCGAGCGCTCGGCCACCCGAAACGGTCGCGCATTGCCAATCACCGCCCGCGAATGGGCCGTTCTGGAGGCCCTGCTGAGCAGGCCTTCGGGCATTATCTCGAAGACCGACATCGAGGAGCGGCTCTATGCGCTCGATGCCGAGGTCGAGAGCAACACGATCGAGGTTTATGTCGCACGCCTGCGCAAGAAGATCGGTCACGATCGCATCCTGACCGAGCGTGGCCTTGGGTATCGCCTCGTGCGGGAAGGGTAAGCCGCGATGCGTGCCCCCCCGTCTGCTTCCGGCTTCAGTCTCCAAAACCGCCTGTTGTGGGGCCTCGGGCTGGCGATTGCCGTGGGCTGGCTGGTCGCCGTGGCCGGGGCTGGCCTCCTCGTCCGGCATGAAATCGACGAGGTCTTCGACAGCGCGATGCAGGAAGTGGTGCAGCGTGTGCTGCCGCTGGCTTATTCGGATATCCTCGCGCGGGAAGCGGATGACACGGTGGAACAGCGCCTGCCGGATGTCGGCAAGCACGAGGAGTATATCACCTATGTCGTCCGGGATGGCTCCGGCCGCGTGCTTCTCCAGTCCCATGATGCGGAGCCGGCCCTTTTCCCTCCCGGCGAGGTGACCGGATTCCGGAACTGGAACGGGAGCCGCTTCTACACCGAAAGTGCGGTCAGCGGGTCGATTGTCGTGACTGCAATGGAGCGGCCCGGCCATCGCGCAAGCACGGTTCGGCAAAGCGTTGTTGTGCTGTCCCTGCCGCTTCTTCTGCTGCTGCCGGGCATGATCGGCGCGACGATCTGGCTGGTGTCGCGCAGCGTCCGGCCGGTTGCGGCTTTCGGCGCGGTGATTGCCTCCCGTGGCGAGGGCAATCTTGCGCCCATCGCTGCCGCTGGCTTGCCGAGCGAGATTCATCCGGTCGAACGGGCGGTGAATCTCCTGCTCGAGCGCCTTCGGCGTACGCTGGAAGCCGAGCGGAGCCTCACGGCCAATGCCGCGCATGAATTGCGAACCCCCGTTGCCGGCGCGCTGGCACAAACGCAGCGGCTGATCGCCGATCTCGACCATCCCGCCCATCGTGCGCGGGCGGCCGATATCGAGGCGGCCTTGCTTCGGCTCGCGCGCCTCACGGAAAAACTGCTGCAATTGGCCAAGGCCGAAGGCGGCAACCTTAGAAGCGCTGCGGAGCACGACCTGCGAACGATCTTTCCGCTGGTTCTCGCCGACTTGCCTGGCGCAGGCCGCATCGAATGCGTCCTGCCGGAGCAACCCATCCTCTCGAATGTCGATATCGACATCTTCGCGATCGCCTTGCGCAATCTGGTCGAGAATGCGCTGAAGCACGGCCCATCGGGGGAGCCCATCCGCGTGTTGCTCGGTGATGATGGCGCCCTTTCTGTCGTCAATGGCGGGCCGCCTATCGCAACCGAGGAATTCCAGCGGCTCTGCCAGCGTTTCGAGCGTGGCGCCACGCGCGCCGAGGGCGCCGGCCTCGGCCTGGCCATCATCTCTGCAATCGCCAAGGGACTTGGCGGGACGCTTACTCCTGCCACGACTGACCGTGGCCAGGGCGTCGAGATCCGGTTGGCATTCCCGCTTCGCTGACACGAAGCTGAACAAAAATCACGTTGCGCTTCAGGTGCATGTCAGTCTCAAGGGCGAGGCTCCGGTTCATCATCGACCGGAGACCTCCCATGAAAAAGCCGATCCTCGCTCTGGCCCTTACCCTGCCGCTTCTGTTGCCTGTCATTGCAGAAGCGCGCCCCGTGCGCATCACGACCACGCTGAACGCCTATGGTGGCGACGGGGCCTATCTCGCGATCTACGTGACGGACAAGGCTGGCAAACTCCGGCAGACCATCCATGTCGCGGGCGGAAAGGCCAAGTATCACAAGCATCTCTCCGGCTGGTTCCGCCAATCCGGCGGGCGGATCGATGGCACGACCGGCGCCAGCGTTGGTGCCGGCCGCAGCCTCACCGTCAGCGCCGAGATTGCCGATGCCCTGATTGATGCAGGCTTCGAAATCCGTGTCGACAGCGCCGTCGAGAAGGAAAGCGACGTGCCGGCCGATGCGCGGATCACGCTCGAAAAGGCCAGCATCGGCAAACCTTCAGCCGGGCGCGGCTACGTGAAGTCCATCGCCATCGAAATGTGATGGAGCCCGTGATGCTGCGCCAATGGCACGCTCTCCCCGGCCTGTTTCTCGCACTGGTGCTGGCCATCACAGCCGGCACCGGCGCCATTCTCGCGGGACAGGCCGCACTGGATTCCGCCACGGCCCCAAGGGTTGCCGAAGCGACGATTTCGCTGGCGGATCTTGCCGAGACAATCACCACGCAGATCACCGGTGTCGAGAAGATTACCCGGACACCTTCGGGGCGGGTACGCGTCACGCATCTTGCGCAAGGGCGCCCGCGCTCGGTTCTCGTGGACCCGAAGACCGGCATTGCGAATTCAATCGATACGGCCTCGCCAACCTCGCGCATGATCACGAACCTGCATCGGGCCTGGCTTTCGGGTGATGGTGGGCGGCTTGCCGCCGGAGGCGCGGCCGCCGTGATGTTGCTCCTCTGCCTGACCGGGCTTGTCATGCTGAAGCGCATATTTGGCGGTTGGTCAGCCCTGCTCCTACCGTTTCGGGGCGAAGGCATCCGCCGCTGGCACCTTGAACTGGGCCGCATCGCGGTTGCAGGCTTGCTCCTGTCCTCGGTAACGGGCCTGCACATGTCGCTGATCGGGTTTGAAATGCTGCCGGATGGCGCAGCCGAGGATGTTTTCGTCAGCGCAAGTGGAGAAGCGCCGCGCCCGCTCAGCACGCTGGATGGGTTGGCAACACTCTCGCTTGCGAACCTGCGCGAGATCATCCTGCCTGATCCGGCGGATGCGAGCGACCCGATCGTCATCCGCACGGATGAGGCCATCCGCTTCGTCGATGTTGCGACGGGGCAGGTGCTGCGTGAGGATCGCTATTCCCTCGCCTGGCATGTGCGGGATATCGCCTATCGACTCCATACGGCGGAAGGCCTGCTCTGGCTCGCGATCCTTCTGGCCATCAATTCTGCCGGCGGGCTCGTGCTTGCGCTGACTGGCCTCATGATCAGCCTGCGTCGGCGCTTCGCTTCCGGCCGCATTCGCGCCAATTCCGCTGCCAGTGCGGCGGATATCCTCCTGCTCGTTGGCTCGGAGGGTGGTTCCACGATGCGCTTTGCGAAGGCGCTGCACCGGGCGCTGACAGCTGCCGGGCGCCGGGTCCACCTTGCCCCGATGAACGATCTGCCTGCCCGTTCTCCGGCTTCGCAGATAGTTATCCTCGCGGCAACGGCGGGGGATGGCGAAGCGCCCGCCTCCGCAAACCGGTTCATCGACAAACTCGCAGAATGGGAAGGTCCGAAGCCCGATGTGATGATCGTCGGCTTCGGTGATCGGCAGTTTCCGAGGTTTTGCGGCTATGCCGAGCAGGTTGAAACGGCCTGTCTGGCCCGTGGCTTCGCGCTCGCGGTCCCAACCGAACGGATCGACCGGCAATCGGCGGAAGCGTTCTTGCAATGGGGCGAACAACTGGCCCTTAGTCTTGATCTGCCCCTGCAACTGCGACTCGATGATGCGACACCCTTCGTCCAGCGATACCGCGTGATCGAACGCGAGGATTACGGGGCCGAGGTGCAGGCGCCGACGGTCATCCTCCGTTTCGCGATTGTGCCGCGTTTCCGGCTTCTGCCGGTGCGGCTCCAGCAAAGTCTTGGCTGGATGCCCCGCTTCGAGCCCGGCGACCTTGTGGCGATTTCTCCGCCCTCCGATCCCCGGCCACGTTTCTATTCCATCGCTTCCGCATCGGGCAGCGGCATTCTGGAAATCTGCGTGCGGCATCAGCCGGGCGGAATCTGCTCGGGCTATCTCTACGGCCTGCTGCCCGGAGAGGAGATTAAGGCGGTAATCCACCCCAACCCGGCCTTCCGGCCGGATGCGAAGGCCTCGTCGCTGATCCTGATCGGCGCCGGAGCGGGTATCGCCCCGCTGGTCGGCTTTGTGCGGAATGCCCGGCCCGGCCACCCGGTACGTCTTTACTGGGGTGGCCGCGATCCGAATTCGGATTTCCTCTTCCGCACGGAACTCGAGAACGCGCGCTCGAATGGGCGCCTGACACGGCTGCGCACGATTTTCTCGCGAATCAAGGGCGGCGGATACGTCCAGGATCTGATCACCCTGGATGCGCCCGAACTTCGCGCCGAGATCGCCGCTGGCGGTCAGATCCTGATCTGCGGCGGGCGCGACATGGCTGAAGGCGTTCGCCTTGCATTGTCCGGGGCTCTGGCCCCGCTGGGCCTCGATCTCCCCACCCTGCGCCGGAATGGAAGGCTCGTCGAAGATGTCTACTGACCCGCTTCTCCGCCTCGCCCTGAACGGCAACACGATGGGAACGCGCTATTCCGTCATCGCCTATGCCGAACCAACCATGGATGTGCAGGCGCTGGGCCGAGAGCTTCATGAGGCTGTATCGGAAGTCGATGCCGTCATGTCGAACTGGAAGCCGGATTCGGATATCTCACGGCTCAACAACGTTTTGGTCGATCAATGGATCGAACTCCCGGAGAGCCTGATCCACGTGCTCGAAACTGCGCTGGCCATCGAAGCGCAATCCAACGGTTCATTTGACATCGGTCTTGGCGAAGCGGTCGGCAGATGGGGCTTCGGCCCCCTTGCGGACAAGGCGCCGGCGTTTGTGGGCCCGCGGCCCATCACGCGGCAGACGCTGGAACTGGACCGGCGCGGCCAGCGGGCCCGCAAGCATGGGCCGCTCAGCCTCGATCTCTCGGGCATCGCCAAGGGTTATGGCGTGGACAGGCTCGGTGACGTGCTGAAGGATGCCGGCCTCTCTCATTGGCTTGCCAGCATCGATGGTGAATTGCGGGCCGGCGGGCCAAAGGCGGATGGCACGCCCTGGGCGGTTGGCCTTGAGCGCCCTCTTGCCGGCAAGCGGGAACTCTCCGGCGTGATCGAGTTGCGTGAGATGGCCGTGGCGACGTCAGGCACCTATCGCCAGTGCCGGGATGTCGGTGGTCAGTTGATTTCGCACCTGATCGACCCCTCAACCGGTGCACCCGTCAAATCGAAGCACATTTCGGTTACTGTGCTGGCGCCGACCTGCATGGAGGCAGATGCCTGGGCCACGGCGATCCTTGTCGATGGCGTCTGGCCGCCCAAGGGTTTTGCTGCCCCGTCGGGGATCGATGCGATCGTGCTCCATGAGGCGGAATGAATGGCGCAGACAGATCGCCCGGCTGGCGATGGTGCGTTCCTTATGCCATGGCTGATGTCCGGCAGAAAAACGTTCCGTTACCGTTCCTTGCAAGCCCCCAAACCAGCCGAAAAGGCGCGCACCATGGTCCTGAAATCGTGCAATGACCGCAGCTGAAGCGGCGGAAAAAGGCCTCGCGCGCTCGCTGGGTCTCACCCATTCCGTTCTCTATGGTCTCGGCATCACCATCGGTGCCGGCATCTATGTGCTGGTCGGGCTGGCGGCCGGACGCGCCGGCGTTCATGCGCCGATGGCTTTCCTGCTGGCCGCGGGAGTGATGGGGTTTTCGGCCGCGACCTTCGCCGAACTCGGCACGCGCATCCCGGTCTCCGCAAGCGAGGCCGCCTATGTGGAGGCGGCGTTCCGGCGGCAGCGCATGGCGCTGGCGGTCGGTTTGCTGAGCATCGTCACCTCCGCGATCTCCGCCGCTACGATTTCCGTCGGTGCAGCAGGCTATGTCAGCGTTTTCCTGCCCCTGCCCAAACCCGTGCTGGTGACCGGGATCATTCTGCTTCTCGGCGCGATTGCCACACGCGCGACGCTTCAGGCCGTAAGCCTCGCCGGCCTGATGACCATGATCGAGGTTGCCGGCCTGGCGATGATCATCGGAGCGGGATTCCTGACACTCGACCTTGTGGCACCCATCCTCGACATGGCGCCCGGCCTTGCCGATGCGACCGCCTGGCCGGGGATTGCCTCGGCGGCCTTGCTCGCCGTCTTTGCATTCATTGGCTTCGAGCATCTCGTGAACATCTCGGAGGAAATGAAGGATCAGCGCCGCACGCTTCCCCGCGCGCTGTTCATCACCCTCGGCCTGACTGGATTGCTCTACGCGCTCGTCGTGCTGATTGCGGTCAGCGCCGTGCCACCGGCCGAGCTTGCCGCTTCGCCGGCCCCGCTGGCTTTGGTCTTCGAACGGCTCACCGGCTGGCCTCTGGGTGTGATGAGTGCGATTGCAGTGGCCGCAACACTGAATGGCATTCTCGTGAACATGATCATTATCGCGCGGGTGCTCTACGGCCTTGCGGATCGAGGACAATTGCCAAAGCGACTTGCGCAGGTCGACCAGAAGACCCGTGCCCCGGTTTTCGCCACCCTGATGGCCGTCGCTGGCATCTTGGGGCTCGCCTTGGCTGTTCCGCTGTCGGGTCTCGCTGACCTCGCATCCATTGGCACCTTGCTGATCTTCGTGCTCGTCAATCTAGCGCTAATCGTGATCAAGGGGCGGGAAACAAGCCCGCCGCCCGACATCTTCGACTGCCCGTTCTGGGTTCCTGTCGCAGGTGTGGTGACCAGCAGCGGCATGTTGGCTATCGATATCGCGCGCCGGATTGGGGTATTCTAGATCAATCGGTTGTCGCCTCGATATGGAAGAGGCTGCTTTCGAAAGTGCATGTCCCGGCAGCCGCGATTCCGGTTCCGGCCCCCTTCCGTCACTCAAAGCGGCAGATTGCAAGACTGCGAAAACATACTCTCAGTGGACGCCGCATGGTCCGAACTGGGGCCGGAACCGGACGGACGGCTTTGGGGAACGAATTCGGAAATCAGACAGTCGCCCCGCATATTCGGGCTGCAACAGGTATTCAGCCATCCAGCAACCGATAGCCCACTCCTGGTTCGGTGAGGATGAAACGCGGATCGGCGGCGTCATCGCCGATCTTTTCACGGATATGCCCGATGGCGATGCGCAGATAATGCGTATCTTCGGCATGGGCCGGGCCCCAGATGGTCGTGAGAAGCTGGCGATGCCCCACCAGCCGCCCGGCATGACGCGCAAGGAGCGCCAGAACGTCGAATTCCTTACGTGTGAGTTTTGCTTCCACGCCCTCGACACGCACCATCCGTGTCGCGAGGTTGATCTCCAGAGCGCCCAATGCGAGTTCCGCCTTTTCGGCCGTCCCTGTCGGGCGCTTTCGGAGTGCAGCGCGAAGACGCGCAAGAAGTTCGCCCGTGGCGAAGGGTTTCGTGACGTAGTCATCCGCACCGGCGTCCAGTGCGGCAATCTTTTCGGCCTCTCCATCCCGCACCGAGAGCACGAGGATCGGCACTTGCGACCATTCGCGGATGCCGGCGATCACGACCTTGCCGTCGATATCCGGCAGGCCAAGATCGAGCAGGATCGCATCGGGGGATTCGATCGCCGCGCGTTCGATTCCTGCCCGTCCCCGCTCTGCCTCGATCACCTCGAAGCCGCCTGCACCCAGCGCAATCGCAAGGAAGCGGCGGATCGGCGCTTCATCCTCGATGATCAGGATGCGAGGTTGGCTCATGCGCCGGATCTCTCCAAGGGTGGCAATGTCGCAAGGGGAAGCCTGAGCCGAATGGCCGTACCGCGACCCTGCGGCCCGGCTTCCGCGCACACACTTCCTCCATGGGCTTCCACGAGACCCTTGACGATGGCAAGCCCCATTCCCGTTCCCGCCGGCGCTCCATCGCCCTGTGCCGCGCGATAGAAGAGATCGAACACCCTGTCGCGGTCTCCTGCCGGAATGCCCGGCCCTTCATCCGCGATGCAAATCGTGGCGTTTGGCCCCTCGGAGCGGGCCGTGACCCGGATGACGGAATTGGCCGGGGCGTACTTGGTCGCATTCTCCAGCACATTCGCCAGAGCCTGCCCGATCAGCACCGGATCCACATCGAGCGGTGGCAGGTTCGGGGCGATATCGATCACGAGGCTGTGGGCATTGAGGACGCGACCGAGATCGTTGCGCACCCGGCCGATGATTTCCCGCAGGTCGATCGCCGCACGATTGGGTTTCAGCGCGCCATGGCCGAGTCGGGTCATGTCCAGCAGGTTCTGTACAGTGCGGTCGAGCCGCCGTGCTTCCTCGTGGGCGCTCGAGGCGAGCATCCGCCGCGCCTCCTCCGTCAGGCTGCTGGAATCGTCCGCAAGGCTGGAGGTCGCGCCGATCACGGTGACGAGCGGCGTGCGGAGGTCATGGCTGACAGCATTGAGAAGAGCGGCGCGCAGCTTGTCACTCTCGGCGGTCACACGCGCATTGGCGACCTCCTCCGAAAGCCGGTTACGCTCCACGGCCACCGCCACCTGATCCTCCACAGCGAGCAGCAGGCGTTTCGTTTCCGGGTCCTTCGCGCGGGAGGCATCGTGAAAACGAACACCCATGGTGCCAAAGGGTCGGCCGGCGGTGGCGAGCGGTACAAACTGCCAGGCCGCGTTCGGCAGGGTATCTGTGCCGAAGCCCGCTGCTTCTGCCCTCTCGAACGCCCATTGTGCCGCCGCAAGGTCGCGCGCATCGAGCTCTTCGTCGATGGCCGGCCAACCTTGCACCTGGTACAATTGCCCCTGTCGGTCTGGCGTCAGGATCAACACGTCGGCATGCAGGACCCGCGCGACATGCGCGACCGCGGCCCAGAGTACATCATCGGCTTTGGTGGCCGAGGCAATCTTGCGGGCAAAATCGTAGAGAGTCTCGGTCCGGGCCTGCGCCGCACGCATGGTCTCCACCTGCGCCTTCAACCGGCTCGCAAGTGTACCCGTGAAGAGTGCTCCCATGAGGAAGACGGTCAACGAGACAATGTCGGATGATTTGGTGACCGACAGGGTGAGATAGGGCTCCGTGTAGAAGAAGTTGTAGCCCAGAAACCCCGTGACGCTTGCCAGCAGCGATGACGCCAGCCCGAAGCGATAGGCCACCAGCATCACGCCCAGCAGATAAAGCACCGTGATTGCGCCGGCGGGAATGGCATCGACCTGCGTGATGGGCCAGGCAAGAAGCGTCACGATCGTGCTTGCAAGAACGGCCGCGACCGGTCCTCGCCAATCCGACGGGATCAGCGAGCGCCTAAGCAGGGCCTTTCTCCGCTCGATCTTCACATGCGGGGTGACAACTGTGATTTCGAAATCCGTCGCTTCATCGAGCAGGGTCTCGGAAACGGGCTCGCGGATGAGCCCGACCAGCCGCTGCAACAGGTTGTTGCGCCAGCGTGGCCGCCCGATCACGAGCCGTGTCACGTTGCGTTCCCGGGCGAAGCGCAGGATCTCGCCGGCCGCGTTCGATTCCGCGCGAAGCGTCACGGTTTCCGCACCGAGGGTCTCGGCCAGTCGAAGCGCATCCTGGGTCACGCCTCGTGCGTCGGCATCCATCGCCTCATGTTTTGGCGTGAGGACGGTCGCGACAATCCAAGGAATCTTCGCGCGATCTGCCATGCGCTTGCCGGTGCGAACCAGCGCCTTGCCCACCGGAGCTTCGTTCACACAGACGAGCAATCGCTCGGCCGTTGGCCAGATGGTCTGGTCGGCCTGCGCCTTCTTGAGGTCGAGCATCTCGGCATCGACCCGGCCTGCCGCCGTGCGCAAGGCCATCTCCCGCAAGGCGGTCAGCTTGCCCTTCGTGAAGAAGTTCTCGAGAGCACGGCCGGCCTGCTGGTGCAGATAGATCTTCCCGTCCTTGAGGCGCTGGATGAGCTCCTCTGGTGGAAGGTCAATCAGTTCGATCTGGTCGGCACGGTCCAGCGCGGCATCGGGCACCGTCTCCTGCACCCGGATGCCGGTGATCTGCGCTACAGCGTCATTCAGGCTCTCTATATGCTGGATGTTCAGCGTGGTGACGACATCAATGCCCGAATCGAGCACCTCCATCACATCCTGCCACCGCTTCGGGTGGCGCGATCCCGGCGCGTTGGTGTGCGCGAATTCGTCGATCAGCGCGAGCCGCGGCTTTCGGGCCAGAAGCGCGTCCAGGTCCATCTCCTCAAGGACCTGCCCCCGATACTCGATCCGGCGGCGGGGAACCTGCTCCAAGGCGCCGAGCAAGGCGGCGGTTTCCGCGCGGCCATGCGTCTCGACGAGCGCCACCACGACATCCACGCCCGCGCGCGCCCGGATCCGCGCTTCTTCAAGCATGGCAAAGGTCTTGCCCACGCCGGGCGACGCACCAAGGAAGATCTTCAACTTCCCGGAACGCGAAGTCGCTTCCTCGGCGCGGGCGGCATCGAGGAAGCTTTCCGGGGTAGGACGAGCGGGGTCAGTCGTCGGCATCAGAAGCTCAACATGGACTCATGGCGCGAGGGCGTCGAGGGCGAGATTCAGCGCCAGCACATTGACGCGCGGTTGGCCGAGGATGCCAAGATCGCGCCCCTCGACCTGCCGCTCGACAAGAGCGCGGATTTCCGCCTCCGGCTTGCCGCGCGCCTTTGCCACCCGAGCAACCTGCGCAAGTGCCCCGGCCGGCGAAAGATGCGGATCGAGCCCCGAAGCCGAGGCCGTGACGAGATCGGCCGGCTGCGGGCCCTCGCCCAATGCCTTGGCGCGGGCCTCCACGGCTCCAGCCAACACCTTGCTGGAGGGGCCAAGATTGGAGCCGGTCGAATTGGCGGCGTTGTAGGGGGCATCGATGGCTTTCGTCGTGTCCGCCGGGTCAACCGCACTCGTGGCCGAGGGGCGGCCTTGGAAATAGCGATCCAGGGCGAAGTTCTGCCCGATCAGGGCCGAACCGACCACCGCTTCCCCGCGTCTCACCAGCGAGCCATTCGCTTGATGGGGTAGTAGAACCTGTCCGATGCCGGTGATGGCCAGGGGATAGGCCAACCCGGTCAGAAGCGTGAAGAGAACCGAGAGGACGAGGGCAGCGCGAAGCTGGGACATGGCTGTCTCCTTGATCAGGCGAGGCGCAGGGCATTGACGGTCAGATCGATCGCCTTGATGCCGACGAACGGCACGATGAGCCCGCCAAGGCCATAGATGACGAGATTGCGTGTGAGCAGGCTCGCGGCCGAAGCTGGCCGGTAGGCGACCCCCTTCAGCGCAATCGGGATCAACGCGATGATGACCAGTGCATTGAAGATGATGGCCGAGAGAATGGCGCTTTGAGGCGAGGCCAGGCCCATCACATCGAGCGCCCCGAGGCCGGGATAGGCCGCAATGAACAAGGCCGGGAGGATCGCGAAATACTTCGCAACATCATTCGCGATGGAGAACGTGGTCAGCGCCCCGCGCGAGATGAGGAGTTGTTTTCCGACCAGAACGATCTCGATGAGTTTTGTGGGGTCGGAGTCGAGGTCGATCAGGTTGCCTGCTTCCTTCGCGGCGGGTGTGCCGGAATTCATGGCCACACCGACATCGGCCTGCGCCAAGGCGGGTGCATCGTTGGAGCCATCGCCGCACATCGCCACGAGCTTGCCTTCGGCTTGCTCCTTGCGGATGAGTTCCAGCTTCTTCTCGGGTGTGGCCTCGGCAAGGAAATCATCCACCCCCGCTTCAGCGGCGATCGCTGCGGCGGTGAGCGGATTATCGCCGGTGATCATCACCGTACGGATGCCCATGCGGCGCAACTCTGCGAAACGCTCGCGAATGGCCGGCTTCACCACGTCCTTCAGGTGTACCACGCCCAGCGCCTTGCCATCACGCGCCACCACGATGGGCGTCGCTCCGGTGGAGGCGATGCGACGAACGATGCCCTCGAGTGCCGGATCCACCTTCCCCCCCAGCATGGCGATGATGGTATCCGAGGCTCCCTTGCGGATCGAGCTTCCGTCGGCAAGGTCCACGCCCGACATCCTTGTCTGCGCGGTGAAGGGCACGAAGGTTGCGGTGTCGCGCGTCGTGCCCGGCGTGAAGCCGAACTTGCGGGCAGCCAGTTCCACAATGGACTTGCCCTCCGGCGTCTCGTCGGCGAGCGAAGCCAGATAGGCCGCTTCCGCCAGCGTGATCTCGTGAACGCCAGGGACCGGCTCGAATGCATCGGCCATGCGATTGCCGAAGGTGATGGTGCCGGTCTTGTCGAGAAGCAGCACGTCGATATCGCCCGCCGCTTCGACCGCGCGACCGGATTTCGCGATTACACTCGCTTTCACAAGGCGATCCATGCCCGCAATGCCAATGGCCGAGAGCAGACCGCCAATGGTCGTGGGAATAAGCGTGACGAACAGCGCGATCAGATAAATCACGGGGATGGTCGTGCCCGACCAATTTGCGAAGAACGGCAGCGTCACCACCACCAGCAGGAACACCAGGGTGAGCGCTGCGAGCAGGATATCGAGCGCGATCTCGTTCGGCGTCTTCTGGCGTTTCGCGCCTTCGACCATCGCGATCATGCGATCGAGGAAGGTTTCGCCGGGCCGGGTGGTAACCCGGATCACCAGCCAATCCGAGACGATCGTCGTCCCGCCCGTTACCGATGAGCGGTCTCCGCCGGCCTCGCGGATCACCGGCGCGGACTCGCCCGTGATGGCGCTTTCATTCACGGAGGCCACGCCCTCGATCACTTCGCCATCGGTGGGGATGAGTTCGCCCGCCTCGATCAGGATCACCTCGCCGGGTTCGAGGAGTTCGACCTCTTGGAATTCCCAGAGTTGACGATCATGCGCGTCAAGCAGCACCTTCGCGCGACCTTTGGATCGCGTGGCGCGGAAAGTATCCGCCCGCGCCTTGCCGCGCCCTTCGGCAACGGCCTCCGCGAAATTCGCGAAGAGCACAGTGAACCAAAGCCAGAGTGTGATCTGGATCCCGATGGCGAAGGTCGCACCGCCCGCAATCCCTTCGCGGATGGTGAGGATTGTCGCGAGCATTGAGACGAGCGCGGTCGAGAAGATCACCGGGTTCCGCGCGAGCCCCTTGGGGTTCAGCTTCAGCACGGCCTGTTTCAGGGCCTCCCTGAGAATCGCGGGTTCAAGGAGTCCGATTTCTGTGGTTGCCTGTTTCGACATGGGGATACTCCTCAGAAGGTCCGGCCGAACAGCACCGAGACATGCTCGGCGATGGGGCCCAAAGCGAGCACGGGCAGGAAGGTTAGCGCTCCGACGATCAGGATGGTGAGGATGAGAAGGGTGACGAAAACCGGCCCGTGGGTCGGGAAGGTGCCAGCGGTCGCAGCCGCCGGTGTCTTCGCTGCGAGCGAACCGGCAATCGCAAGGATCGGAATGATGTAGCCGAACCGCCCGAGCAGCATTGCGAGGCCGAGCATCGTGTTGTGGAATGCTGTGTTCGCAGTGAAGCCGGCAAAGGCCGAGCCGTTGTTCCCGGTCGCGGAGCTGTACGCATAGATCAGCTCCGAAAGGCCATGCGGGCCGGCATCCTGCACACTGGACTGCGCAGTGCCGGTGGCAATCGCGAGGGCGCCGAAGACCAGCACGCCGATAGGCATGACAAGAAGCGTGAGTGCGGCAAGTTTTACCTCGCGTGCCTCGATCTTCTTGCCGAGATATTCCGGTGTGCGACCTACCATCAGTCCGGCGAGGAACACCGTGATGATCACGAAGAGCAGCATGCCGGTGAGGCCCACGCCCACGCCACCATAGACAATCTCGCCGAGCTGGATGTTGAGCATCGCGATGAGGCCACCGAGCGGCGTGAGGCTGTCATGCATCGCATTCACCGAGCCGTTCGAAGCGGCGGTAGTGGTCACGGCCCAGAGCACCGAATTGACGAGGCCGAAACGCACCTCCTTGCCTTCCATGTTCCCGGCCGCGGGATCGGCATAGGCGGCATGCAACGGGTTGCCGAAGCGCTCGGCGGCATACATTGCCGCGAAAGCCGCAACGAGCAGCAGACCCATCGCCACGAACAGCGCGCGGCCCTGGCGCGGATCATTCACCATCCGCCCATAGGTGAACGTGAACGCGGCGGGGATCGCGAGGATCGCCAGCATTGAGAGGAAGTTGGTGATGGCCGTGGGGTTCTCGAACGGATGCGCCGAGTTCACGTTGAAGAAGCCGCCACCATTGGTGCCGAGCTGCTTGATCGCGATCTGCGAGGCCACCGGCCCCAACGAAAGGGTCTGCTTGCCGCCTTCGAGCGTCGTCACGTCGACCGAGGCGAAAAGCGTCTGCGGCATACCCAAGGCGAGGAAGAGAATAGCCAGCGTGATCGCCCCCGGCAGCAGGATGTAGAGCGTCGCGCGGGTCATGTCGGTCCAGAAATTACCGAGATGCTTCGCCTGCCGGGCGGCAAACCCGCGTGCGACAGCCACGGCCACGGCCATGCCGGAGGCGGCGGAGAGGAAATTCTGCGTCGTCAGCCCGGCCATCTGGCTGAAATGCGAGAGCGTCGTCTCGCCGCCATAGCTCTGCCAGTTGGTATTGGTGACGAAGGAAATCGCGGTGTTGATCGCGAGATGCCAGGAAAGCCCGTCGAAGCCCTGCGGATTGATCGGAAGGCGGTGCTGGAACAGCAGGATACCAAAGAGAAGCGAAAAGCCGGCGGCGTTGAAAAGAAGAAGCGAGGACGCATAGGCCTTCCAGCCCTGCTCGCGTCGGTCGCCGGCTGCGCCAAGGATCACGTGTTCAAGGGGCGCGAGGAACCGCACCTCCCCGGTGAAGACCCTTGCCATAAACCATCCGAGCGGGACAGCCAGCGCGAGGAGCATGAGGGCATATAGCCCGGCCTGGAGAAGATCGGCTTGCATGTCCGCCCCCCTCAGAACCGTTCGGGCGCGACAAGCGCGGCGACAAGATAAATGAACAGCCCGGCCGCAAGGCCGAGCCCGAGAAGCATATCGAGCGGCATGGAGAAGCCTCCGTTGAATCCGCTCTTTGAATAGGGTGGAGTAACGTAAAGCCGCGATGTGAAAAGCGGCGCCAGCGCGTAAAGCGCGCGTAAAGGCCTGCGGTCAGTTCCAGACGCCTTACTTCACCGGGTGAATGTCGGCCGGAAATTCGACCCAAGCAGTGGTCGGTGCTCCTGTGTGGCGCTGACACATCTTGCATGAGCAAGTGTGGGGCTTCTGTGCTGGTCCTCTCGCCTGAAAACGGATCCAGCCGCACAAGCACCCGCCCTCGAAAAGCTTGGTCTTCATGATCACCCTCCGACGCAGAGGATAAGGGACACAACTTTCAGCTCAGCTTCGATGCCTGTTTTTGTCGCATCCGCAGCTTTAAAGGATATACGACAAGAAGAAATCGATTTGAACTTTGAAATGGCAGACTTCCTTTCCGCCAGACCTTTCCTCGATGCTTCCAGGCATCCTGTGATGTCCTCGAAGGGGCCCCCGATGTTGACTGGTCGGGCGCCTTGGTTCTTCGAGAAATCCCGGTTTTGTGGCCGGTCCTAACCTTCTGCAGACGGTTTGCGGAGATAAATAAGTATAATCAAGATTGTTGGAATATTTATTGGCGCAGATAGGAAATTGTAGTAGAAAAAATTAGACTGTCTGATAAAATCAGAAATCCATATCTGGTTGGAGTTTGAAATATCATTCAGTACGACAATAAGTAGTGTCTAGAGACAATATTAAAATTAACCGGATTTTTATCATGAATGATTTAAAATTGATATCGCTTCATATGTATTAAATCTCTATCGAGATTAAACAAAAATATTGTACAAGCCAAGTCAAAATTAATATTTAAGAGCTAGGCGCGAGGGAGTGATTGTACTTTAACAGCGATCGTTGCCCTGTAGCTCTTCAATTACCAAACCTCTCCGTCTTTCTGCAAGCTCCGTGAAATCCCCGCCTTGCCGATCACGCCACGCATCAATCATCGCTCCGTACCGCCGGGAGTTGAAGTTTCACGATTTCACGCTAGAACCCCTCCTGGGTGCGCTGTCCGGCTGTCGGGCAGGCAGGGTTAACGAAGGTCGGGCCGCCTTCGCAGGAAACCCGTACCCATGCGCCAGCCCTTTGCCATCCGTCATTTCCTGAAGAGCGAAGCCGCAGGCGGCATCATCCTGATGGGTGTTGCCCTTCTTGCTATCGTTATCGCGAATTCTCCGCTCGCGCCGGTCTATTTCACGACTCTCGGCCGCTATATCGGCGGGCTGTCCGTCCTGCACTGGATCAACGATGCGCTGATGGCGGTGTTTTTCCTGCTGGTCGGGCTGGAAATCAAGCGGGAGTTCCTCGTCGGCCAGCTCTCGACCTGGCCGAGACGCGCCTTGCCCGGTCTCGCGGCATTGGGCGGCATGGTGGTCCCCGGGCTGATCTATGTGGCGTTCAACGCCCATTCGCCGGAAACGCTGCGCGGCTGGGCAATCCCGGCGGCGACAGACATTGCCTTCGCGCTCGGCGTGCTCTCGCTTCTGGGATCGCGCGTTCCGATTTCCCTCAAGGTGTTCCTGACAGCGCTGGCCATTCTCGATGATCTCGGCGCCGTTATCATCATCGCTTTGTTCTACACGGCCAAGCTGAACCTGCTCGCCCTGCTGGGCGCGCTGGGTGTGCTGGCGGCGCTTGTCGCTCTCAACCGGTCCGGGCATCGGAAACTGCCCGCCTATCTGCTTCTTGGCGGGCTGCTTTGGGCCTTCGTCCTCAAGTCGGGCGTCCATGCGACGCTGGCCGGCGTCATCCTCGCCCTGACAATCCCGCTGACGCCGCCGCCGGGTGCCGTCGACGCGGAGGAGGCGCCGCTCAACCGGCTTGAACATGCCCTTCATCCCTGGGTGGCATTCCTGATCATTCCCGTCTTCGGCTTCGCCAATGCCGGTGTCTCACTGGCGGGCGTCGGCCCTTCGGCGCTGCTCGCCTCAGTCCCGCTGGGCATCATGCTGGGGCTGTTTGCGGGCAAGCAGATCGGCGTGTTCGGCTTCGCCTGGATCGCCATCCGGACCGGTCTCGCCGACCTGCCGGCCCGGGCAACCTGGCTCCAGCTCTATGGCGTCTCGCTGCTCTGCGGGATCGGCTTCACGATGAGCCTGTTCATCGGCCTGCTGGCCTTCCCGGGCTCGCCCGGTCTTCAGGATCAGACCAAGATCGGCGTCCTGGCGGGTTCACTCCTGGCCGGGACAATCGGCTGGCTGGTCCTGCGGCTGGCGCCCTCCGACAGGCAGGATTGAGCCGGGCTGGAACGGTTTGGGAACGATCCCTGCTTGATCGGCTTGCCAATCGTGGCATAAGGCGGCAATCTCGATAAGAAGTGCAAGGTTCAGGCGTGTGTACCGGAGTTCTCTCTGGTCGGAAGACAGGACAAGGGAAATTCCGCGATGATCATCACGGGCAAGGACAGCAAGGATACGGGCCTGCATCCTTCGGGCGCCCTCCATCGGCGCTCTTTTCTGCTTGGCGCCACGGCCGGTCTCGGTACGCTGGCCTTGGGCGGGTGCGTTACCAATGACGGCATGAGCCTCGCCGAGGCGGAAAAGCTCTACGGCGCCGTGCCGGACAAGAAATTCCCGATCCCGGCTGTCGATATCAGCCAGGTCGATCCGAAATATTTCCGCCGCACTGTCCGCCTCGAAACCGACGAGGCACCGGGCACGATCATCGTCGATCCGAAGAATTTCTATGTCTATCGGATCGAGGGCGAAGGCAATGCCACGCGCTATGGCGCCAATGTCGGCCGCGAAGGCTTTCTCTGGAGCGGTGAGGCCTATATCGGGCGCAAGGCCGAGTGGCCGACCTGGACGCCGCCCAGGGAAATGATCAAGCGGCAGCCGGAAGTCGCCAAATATGCCCGCGGCATGCCGGGCGGCCCCGAAAATCCGCTCGGCGCGCGCACGCTCTATTTGTATCAGAACGGTGTGTACACGCTGTACACGATCTACAGCACCAGCGATCCGGAATCGATCGGCAGCGGCGTGACGAGCGGATGCACGGGGCTGCTCACGCAGGACATGATCGACCTATATGACCGGACGCCGGTCAAGACGAAGGTGATTGTCCTCCCGTCCTGATGCGGGGGCCCGACGATCGGCGCGGCTCCGGCGAAACGGGGCACCCAACCATTTCATGCTGTCCAGCGCGTCGCCTCGGCCGGCCTCCGGCCGCCTGAGCGGCATGCCCGGAACCCCCTCGAAAGCCATGATTTAACCGATGCCGGCGCCCGGCAGGGGCACGTGGCTGCCCGGCGCCTGTTCCGGATACCGGCGATCCGGCCCTTCGCCGCGGCAGGATTCCACGATCCGCAAGGGGCTCCCGAACCGGGCGTTCCCCTCCGCTACGAAGGTTTACGCAGCGCAGATCTGCAATTTCCGGCGATTTTCACCACCTGTTCACTATCAACAAATGCAAGTCATCGAAAAATAATCTCGTTAATACTTGAGTCGTTTCAGCTCTCAATGATGCGCAAATCAGCAGCAGGAAAGCTTCTGTAAAAGCAACGTGAAATTACCTGCGTATTTATACGCGCCGTAATTCACACTTTGATCTATGTGCATTCAGAAGGAGCGCACAAATGTCTGTCGTTTTCAATGCCGCCACTGCGGCCAACGTCAATATCCTCCAGACCACGAACCGTCTCTTCCAGATCTCCCAGAAGCGTGTTGCCACCGGCAAGGCGATCTTCGGCGCGGCCGATGACGCCACCAAGTACACGATGTCGGAGACGATGCTGAGCCGTTCGTCGAACCTCAACCGCGTCAACAACAACATCTCGACGGCCCTCAAGACCCTCGAATCGACCGACCTCGCCCTGAAGCAGATCCGCAACCTGCTCCAGCAGATGAACACGATGGCCTCGGACGCGCTGAATGCCGGCTCGGCCACGACGGTTCAGGCGACCTCGACTGCCAACATCGCCGACACGACCACCGTCAACGGTGCTTCGACGGGGCATCGCTTCTCGATCACCTCGGATAACGGCAAGAACTTCACCTATACCTTCACGGGGGCGACGAACACCACGACGTGGGGCCAGGTGGCGCAGGCGCTGAACAACGCCAATATCGGCGTGTCCATGCGCTTCGAAGTCAACGGCACGGGTTCGCGGGTCATCCTTGAAGCCACCGATGGCAAGACCGGCTTCACGCTTGACGGCCGCTCCTCGCAGCAGGTGGTCGATGACCTGACCGCGATCAATTCAGGTTATGATGGCACCTACGCCGCCTCGAAATTCGCCAACGGTACGGCCAGCCCGACTGGCTTCGGTGGTTCGAACCCGATGGGCCTGCGCTTCGGCACGGGTGGCGCGCTGTCGACCGCCTCGACCTTCGCCGGTTCGTCGGTGGCCGCCGGTTCGTCGCTCTCGTTCCTCGGCGCGGACGGTGTGGCCCGGACCTGGTCGACCACGACCGTGAAGAACCTTGACTCGGTTGTTGCCGAAATCAACGCTCTGAACGCTGGTGTGAAGGCCGAGTTCGTCCAGTCCAACACCGGCCAGTTCCGGATTGCCCTGCGTAACCTCTCGGGCAATGCGGTTACCGTCCTCAACGGCACGGGCGCCTTCGACTCCGTCACCGGCGCGGCCCGCTTCAACGCGGCCTCGGGGGTTCCGGTGGTTCAGGGCAACCCGATCCTCGGCGCGACCAACAACGCACGCCGCCTCGAACTGGGCACCCAGTACGAAGCGTACAAGACTGAAATCACGAACGTCATCAACAACAACGTGGTCCAGGCCGGCCGT
>JAPZTO010000013.1 GCA_027532775.1 Beijerinckiaceae bacterium | reverse complement strand
GAGATCGACATCGCGCAAGGCATGGACCGCCGTGTCACCAGAGCCATAGGTCTTGGTGAGCCCGCGTGCCCTGAAGACGACGGGCGGGCCCGAGCCCCCCAGCCCACGATTTCCGGTCGTCTTGCTGGTTTCGAGCATCGAGGGACACCTGCGCTCTCTTTGGGACGAATCGCCGAAACGCCCCGACTGCAATCCAAGCGTATTGCCCGGCCCCCGTCCCCATCCTTCTTGAGGCGATGGGCCAGCTGATGAGGCACCGCCGAGCAATGCAGGAGTACTCTTTCACGGGGCGGGGCAAGGCGCTTTGATCTGGCCCCGCGCAAAGCCGCGGCTATTCAAGTAAAAGGAGGAATGGACAAGCATGCTATCCTGCGCATTCGCCCCATCGCGGTTGAAACCCTTCGCGAGAGTGTGGTCCTGTTGTCACGGCGATGCCGTGCCCTTCGCCCGGAACGCCTGAATGGCTTTCGTAAGGCACTGTCAGAGGAAAATCGGCTTGCCGCTGACGGGTAGGGCGGCTAGCCGGTCGGCATGAGCAACGCCCGTATTTTCCGGTACTTCAAGACCTCGCCCGAGATCATCCGCCTGGCGGTCATGATGTATGTCCGCTACCCGCTCTCGCTCAGGAACGTCGAGGACCTTCTGCACGAGCGCGGCATCGACATCACGCATGAGACGGTGCGGTTCTGGTGGAACCGGTTCGGGACGATTTTTGCGTCTGAGATCCGCCGGAGTCGCGTTCAGGCGATGCGGAATTTCCGGCATCGGCGGTGGCACCTCGACGAGGTCTTCGTGAAGATCAACGGCGTGAAGCATTACCTCTGGCGGGCTGTCGACCACGAAGGAGAAGTGCTCGAAGGCTTCGTTACGAAGCGTCGCGACAAGAAGACGGCGTTGAACCGGAGGTCCGCGAAGCGAAATTCCTCAGAAAATCGCTGCGCATGCATGATCCGACCGAGACGATCGTCACGGGTCGCCTTGCTTCATATGGCGCGGCATTGAAAGCCATCGGTGCCATCGACAAACGCGAAGTTGGGCGCTGGCTGAATAATCGTATCGAGAATTCGCACCAGCCATTTCGACGACGAGAACGGGCGATGCTCCGGTTCCGACGGATGCGAACCGAAGGTCTGCGAAGCGAAGTCTGCAGAAATTCGCCGCGGTTCACGGCTCGATCCACAACCACTTCAACCAGGAACGTCACCTTTCATCTAGGCCAGCATTCAAGGAACGCCACGCCGCCGCTCTCAATGAATGGCGTCAACTTTGCGCGGCCTGATCCATGCCGGGGAAGGGTGCTTTCAGAGACTTTTTTGTTTAGTCTGACAGCACCGTTTCCGCAGCCGCTGGTCTGGGCCTCGTGCTGCCGTTCGGGCTTCCAGGCCCAAACGAAGGCTGCAAAGCGACCGTATGAGCCGCCATAACCCAGGGCGACAAGATCAGCGTGCATCTGCCGCGCAGTCCGCTGATGCTTGCGGGACTTGCCGGCCTCCGACCGCAACCACCCCGTCACCTTCGCGGCGAAAGCATCGAGTTTGCTCGGGCGATCAGGAACCTTGAACTTTAGCTCAACCGTGCCGCCGCGAAGATATTTGCGGATCGTGTTCCGCGACAATCCCGTGCGCCGTTCAATTTCCCGGATCGGCATCCCTTCCCGGAAATGCCAGCGCCGGATGGCGCTCAATAATGCCATGTCGATCACCCCATGTTCCCCCGACCCAAAGTCAGGGAGAAGGTCAGAACACGGGTCAAATCTCAGCGGAAATTTATGCGCACCCCGGGTCAGTTCTTGTCGCCAATCAACACCGGTGCGAAAGCAAGACCACCGCAGCAACGAAAAAGGGGCCTCGCGGCCCCTTTGCATAGGGTCTTGTCGTTGGCTCAGTAGACCTGGAGCGGCAGCCCGCCACCCGGCCCGATCAGGAAGCCCCAGATATCGCCGGCCTTGACGGTCACGACCTCCGTTTCGTCCGGCTTGCCCGGGCTGCGGATCGTCAGCCGATGGTCGCCAGGCGGCACGTCCAGCGAGGGGCCATCCGGCGCCTTGGCGCCGACACCGGCACCGACCTTGATCGACTTGCCGCCGAAAACGATCGTCGATTCAGAGTCCATCACGTTGCCGATCAGGATCTTCGCCTGCCCTGCCTTGGGCATTATGCCGGCCTTGCGCACTTCGGCCTCCTTGCGCAGCAGAACGCTGATCTCGGTCGTCTTGCCCTTGCTTTCCAGCGTGACCAGAATCGGGCCCTCCGGCGATGTGTAAGGCATTTCGGCGCGGCTGGCCGTGATCTTGGGGGCACCGGCTTCCTTCCAGCCGAGGCTGGCCAATTCCTGCCGGTAGAAGTTCGTCACGCTTGCGAGATCGGCCGAAACCCGGGCCTGTGCCTCCTGCCGCCAGGGCGTGCGGGTCTGGGCCTTGCTGCTGTAGGGCTTCGGGATCGGCAAACCGCCGACATCCTCGCGCTCCAGCTTGATCTCGGCTTTCGCCATCGTCTGTGCCGGCTTGGCAGGTTCATCGTTCTGCTTGCCGGCGTTCAGCGCCTTGGCGAGGGCCTGCTGTGCCATCGGATTGTTGGCGATGCTGGGCGGCAAGGTTCCGGGAGGGGCGGGGGGCGGTGCCTGCATGGCCTGCTTCATGAGATCCTGCGCCATCGTATCGAATTTCTGGCTCATCTCGGCATGGGCATTCGTATTGGCGGTCGGCATCGCGCTGGGGGCAGCCGGTGCCTTGTGTGGCTCGACCTTGGCCACGAAATTGCCCGGCAGGACACCCTTCGGTACGTTGCGGATCGCGAGAGTCGAATGACCACCCTCCGCCGTGCGGGCCACGACATGCAAGGCACCGAACCGATCATGGGTGAAGAAGGCCTGTTCAAGGCCGGCTGCCGGCGGAATCGCCATCGGCGCTCCGGCTCCGCTGCCGGAATGAAGCGACCAGCCTGCCTTCGGCAGTTCTGCGCGATAGAAGGCCAGCAGGGCATCCGGGCTCTGCTTCACCTGCGCATCGAGGTGGAAACGGTCCGGCGAGAACTTGATCGCGCTGGCCTGCGCCGGGAATGGCAGGTCACGGTCCAGCGGCATGGCGGTATAGCTAATTGTGGTTGCATTGCCCTGGGCGGGGGCGGTCTGGACGAAAAGGGTCAGTCCGTGCCCGCCCTTCTTCAGCGTCGCCATTTCCGTATTGGGCTGTGGCATGGCCTGGCCATGGGCACTTTCATATCGTTGCCAACCCTGGGCCTCGAGCAGGGTCATGGCAGCCTTGGCGGCAACGGCGACAGGATCGGCGGAGACGATGATCGTGGTCTGTGGCAGGGCGACGAGCTGCTTCACCGCCGGGGGGCGCGGCAGCGTGCTCGTATCAAGCGGCCCCGTCGCCTGCGCCAGGGCAGCACCCGAAAGGCCGGCAACAGCGATCAATGCCGCGAGGCAGGTGGCAGCCAGCGGAAGACGGGTGGGGCGAGGAAACATGGTCATTGCGGTTAACTCCGGTTTGGGCCGCCCATCGGCAGCGGGCATGAAGGCACAATGACGGCGTGATGTTTCGGCCATTCGTCTTCCGATCTCGGGATTGTTTCAAAGCTCAAGGGGATAATCCCCCAAAATCAATGTGCCTTAGCGCAACCGCCGGGGTTAATGTGGGCGCTCAGCTCCTGCACGATCCCGAGATCCTCGACATACCGCGCTGAGAGATGAAGAAGCCCGCCGAAAGCCGGCGGGCCCCTTTCGTCAGCAACGCAGATCCTTCATTTGCCCTGATTGATCGACGGCGGCTTCAACATGTTGTTCACGAGCCCGTATTTGGTGATCAGGGCATCATAGATTCCCTTGGCCTGCAGGCGCTCGATCGCGCCCTTCACAGCATCACGCAGCTTCGCGCCCTCTTCAGTTTTGGCGACCGGAATTCCCACCGGCGATTGCGTAAACGGCAAGCCAAGCGGGACATAGGTATTGGGCTCCGGATTCTGGAAATACGACATCGTCTCGGAGCCCTGCACACCGCCCTGCAGGCGCTGCGTCTTGATCTGGTTGCGGGCGTCGACAGAGCCCTCCGTGCCCACGACCGTGATGGCCGGCTTGCCCTTGGCCACGCAATTGGCCTGGCGGCAGTGTCAGAGGAAAATCGGCTTGCCGCTGACCGGGAGGGCGGCTAGCTGGACCGGAGCAACGGTCAGATAAAGATGGCCTTGTGGACCAACGGATCGGCGTTTTACCTTTTTATCGCCCGGCCGTCCGCGCTTTGCGTCTTCCGAGCGGTGTCCCGCAAAACGCGATACTCTGTGCCCGATCGATCACGATGGGGCGGCGAAGCGGGGACCGCAAGTTTTCTTCTGGCAGCGCCCCTCGGAAACAATCGTATGTTCTCACGGCAAACTGCTGAAATGTGACTCCCTGAAAACGGGTTCAGTGCCGAGAGCGCACCTGAAATCCAACTCCGAGGAGACCCGACATGAACATCAAGACCCTAAGTCTCGCTGCGGCCATCGGTATATCCATGCTCGGGCCGTCCGGCTCGGCTCCCGCTTCTGCCCAAGATGGTGTCAGCCTCTTCAAGGTTATCACCGTTCGTGACGAGATCGTCATCGGCCTTAGCTTGACAGAACTTGACGGCATCGGCGGCGCGCGCGACGCAGGCGCGGTAGCCGGCGCATTGGCTACCCGCGGCGAATTGACGGTTTGGCAATACGCAGTGCGCAAGGCCGAGAACGGAAGCCTGCAGCAGGCGCCGCTAAGGCGCGTTGGTCTGCTCGCTCATGGTTCATTGCGTGTCGAGCCGTATCTGTCGCCGCTTCCGGTCATCGCGCCATAAGCATTGCTCTCCTATTGCCATGAAATTCATGGCCGTTTGGACAGTGTCAGATAAAAATCGGCTTGCCGCTGGAGGGGAGGGCGGCTGGCCGGACCGGATGGGCTACGCCCGCATTTCCGGCATTTCAAAACGCGCCCCGAGAGCATCCTGACCTGATCCATGCTGGGGGCAGGGGGCATTCAGAGACTTGTTTGGTCAGTCTGACAGCACCGCAAGGCTTGGGGCCACTGGTTGAAACGATCCATCCCTCCGGTAGCGCGGTTCTGAAACGATCGAGAGACATCGTGCAGCATCGCGCTTCTGCTGCAGCCAACCACCAACCCAGTCACCGAGACCGATCATGACCGCTGACCGTCCCGCCATACTCGGCCGCTTGAGGCGCCTTATCGCCCAGCACCAATCCTCCATCATGGGAGGTGTCGTGCTTGTCGTCGTGCTTGGTCTGTTCGAGATCGGCCCGATGCTGGGGTTCCGGCTTGACCGGTTGATCGCACGCATTCCGATGCCAGGCATTTTCGATTCAGAAGGCGCCCGATGGGTTTTCGTGTTCTTTTCGTTCCTGTTTGGGGTGATCGCCCTCGCCACTGTGCTGATGGGGGTCGAGGAAGCCGACATGAAGACGTGGCAGGAGGCGGACGCAGAGATCACGCGTTCGGAGCCAGGCTTTCGTCTGATCACGCCGGCCAAGGGCATGCCGAGGAACCACCGGATTGCGGATATCGGTTATCGCTTCACTTATCCGGCAGCCGATGGCCGGATGAAAACGAGTGGGGGATCGCGGATCCGGATTGACGAGATCATCCCCGAAGAGGAGGTCGAGGCCCTGCTGGCCCGCTATCCACTCGGGAGCCGGGTGCGAGTCTATTACGATCCGCGCAACCCCTCTCGCAATGTTCTCGAGCGGCAGCCGGATGCGGGGCGCACGATCAAGGGCCTCTTCGCCATTGCCTGCGTGTTCGCGGCGATCGCCATGCCGGTGATGTGGCTCGCGACGCACGGCGTGACGAGGCTCGCTTCCTTGCCCATTTCACGCTGGGCAGGTGTAGCTTTGCTCTGCGGTGCCGTTTCGGCCGGCTTCCTCTGGGGCCATCTCCGGCAACGGCGCTGGCTGTCGAGTCTGACAAGCTGGAAGAAAGTGCCCGGTGTGATCGTATCGAGCACCGTGGCCCCGTTCGACAGCGGGCATCGACGGCGGTGGAACGATGGCAGTGTACGGGCCATCGTCGTCAGCTACATGCCCGTTGTCGAATATCGCTACGACGTGGATGGCGTCACGCATGTCAGTCGCAACATTCAGGCAGATATGACCATCGCGGGCTCGGAGGATTTTGCCGAACAGTACGTCGAGCGCTACAGGCCCGGCATGCGCGTTGAAGTGAGCCACGATCCGGCCGATCCACGCCGGTCTGCTCTCGAAGCCACCAAAGGGTTTGGATTGACGTTCATCATCGCCGGAACGGCCTTCGCTCTGGTCGCCGCTGCTGCTGCGTACAAGGCGCTCCGCTAACCCTCCCGACGCAAAATCGCCCGCTCAAGAGAACCTGGTCGAGCGCAAAGGAAATCGAATGAAACCCTCGTTACGGGTCATGATCCTGCTGATCGTGATCGAACTCGGCCTTGCCGGCCTTTGGTGGTATCTGCTGGACGCGCTCCGGACGGGTGAACTCCGCCCCGCGAGGAGTCTCGCAGAAACGGTCGATACCATCTCTGTGATCCTTGGTAGCGCCATGGGCCTCGTTGGTGGCCTGCTGCTTGTCATCTGGTTCGTGCTCCGCCGCCGCAACCGCTAAAGAAAGAAGGCGCCCCCAGATGAGGCTCACCTGCCTTAAGGCCGTTGCATTGGGTTCGGTTTCCGTGTTGGTCGGATGCAGCCAGCCAGCGGTCGAAGTGGCGCCAGAAAGCCTTGCCTTTCCAGTCGTTCTGGTCACGGGCATCGGCGGCAATGGCAAAATGCCGTGCCGGGCGGACGTCGTTCACGCGCGCGATCATCTCAGCCGCATGCGGCTCAGCCTCTATTCGGAACTGTCGGACAGGTCCCTGTCGGGTCCGCCCATTGTGGTTGATGCTTCGGCACAGATATTCGAGATGCACAACATTGTGGGGGAGCGTGGCGGGCTTTGGATGATGGCCAACCCGAACGGCATGATGCCGATCCGCTTTTCGCTGATCCGTCGCAAGGACGGCGGGATCTCTCCTGTCCGGGATCTCCTGGCGGGCTGCCGCTTTCCCGGCCGTGTCGCGGATGACGACACCCTCACGCGGCGACGCAATGACATCCGAAAGGCCACGGCAATGGCAGGGATCATCGCAATTCTCGATGAATGACGCGATGCCGGACGGTGACCAAGCGGATAGGCCGGAAGGAACGAGGCACCGCCAGAACACGTGCGACTCGCCGCATGAGGGGGAGGGCCCTGTTTTGCATCCGGAGTATGCTGACCGGCGCTCCGCGAAAAGAATTTTAGGAGAAGTCTGACGCAGATCAGGGCACGGCGCACAAACGGGTCCAACCAGGAACAGCACCCTCTCAAATGAGGTCGGCTCCAGGAACGCGTCAGATTGCCCCTATAACGACTAGCAGTCTCAAAAACGATCTGATTGTTGCACGCTGAGGAGACGACCTGCGATCTTATTCATGCTCTGTTTCTCAGCACCGGCCAATTTAACCACAGGTCGTCAATTGGTTGGCACAGATCTGAACCGGAGCCAGGTTATCTTTCTCAACCTCGGTAATCAGCCAGCCGCGGCCCAGGGGCTTGTCTCTTACTGTCCGCAACGTCGCTTCGATCTTGCCACCCCGGCAAGAATGGAGGCGAACGACATAGGCGTCGGGCTCGCCCGACCCATCTGGTTCCTGTGTGCGGATACGGATGGTAACCGGCGCCTTCACCGCAGCCGCAGATCGCAGACCATCAGCGCGCTGGATGGCAAAGGTCAAACGGCTGCCGTGGATCCAGCCTCGTCCACGAAAGATCTGATCTGGTTTCTGCGCCGGACCACCGCGTTCAACCTTGTCGGCATCGACTGTCTTGATCATGAAGAAGTCGCCCTTGCTGGCGATCACGGTGACAGTCGCTCCTTCATCCGGACTGCCAAGATGCTTGATAGCCGCGGGCAGGGTCCCGAGAATAAAGGCCTTTTGAGAGGGCGCAGCGCGGACATTGACCTTTCCATCCGCATCGACAACCCAAGCCTCGAATTGGCATGGACTTGCACCGTTCGGAACGCCGTGTGTGTGAGCGAAAGTGGCATTGCTGGTTGCAAGAGCACCGAGACAAATGATTGGCCAGACAAGGGCCGCAAATTGCAGACGATGCTGCATTTTCAACGTCTCCCAAGAGATCGGGTCTTCGCGAAAGATCGAGGGAGCCCGGCTGGGCAACCAAGCTCGATTTGCAGTCATTTCAACCTGTAACGAACGCTCATCAGCCCTGAGAACGTCGCGGAGAACCATACTTCATGTCGCGTAGGGTGCCGATGGTTACCGTAGTTTGGTCACGCTTCGCCTGATCATCTGCAGTTCAGTTGAATATTTTTGCGTGGCCGGTACCGAGCCCCATTCAGTAATGAAAACCAGTTTGTCTTCGCTCAGCTTCAGGATGGTTCGCATGACGATGGTCGGGCCGTTTTCGTCGCTGCCGGTCCAGCGGTGACTGATCGAGTCGTGACCCTCGAACTGAAACTTCTTGACCGACTTGTTGGTGTCATCGAGTTTGATCTTCTGATCGCCGGCCCAGGCGTCCCAGGTCTTCATCGCGCGCGTGAATTCTTGCATCCCGACGATCATGTACGAGACATACATGTCGCCGGCTTTTGACGTTACCTCTATCAACCGGTTCGTCTTCTGGACGTCCCAGTCGTCGGGAAACGTCATCGCAACCACCGGCGCGTCAACGGGCAACGAGTGTGGGCCCGCCATCGCAAAGCAGGATAAGAGAGCAACGAAAACCGCAGGGAGCGCGGCGCGAACAAGCGTAAGGATCATGTTGTATCTCCTGAGTTTCGGACGCGACAACCTTGGTTGCGACTTCACCGTTCTCACAAACATCAGTTTCAGACCGGGTTCGTGGCGGCACATGAATTGTTTCGATCACTGAAACAGAGTGATGGGGACGGTCAGCGAATGATCGGCTTGGCAGGGGGAGCGAGCGCAGCGAAGCGGGTGCTGCGGTTTTTCTCTGCCAACGTCCTAGCCATTCGCCGAGGGTTTTGCTGGGCATCGGATGAATTCGCTGCCGTCAAACTCCAACTTTCCGTCGGCTCGCAGCTTCAAGCGCACTGTCGCTGGCTGGGAGCCCTGGTCGTCGCCCGAGGTACCCCGGCCGATCCATGTCCCTTTCTGGAGTGTCCAGCGGCGGATCGTCCAGCCATGCTCATAGCCGGCGATGAAGCGCGGCCCGATCGTGTAGGGATAGCTCTCGCCGGTGACGGTACAGTGCTCGAGATCAGCGCCCCAGACGCCTTGAAGTGCCTTTGGCAATGAGGAGGCGCTTTTGGCGTCGGCAGATGAGACGGCGAGCACCAGCGTCATCATGGACAGGAAGACGGATCGCCCGAGCATCGTTTCACTCCTCGAAGCAGTTGATCAGGCGGTCATAGACCCAGCCTTCACGGGCCGTGGCCGGATCGCCATAGGGAGTATGGAATGCCGTGCGGCGCGTGCCGGGGTACCAGCGACCCCACAGCCAATCACCTGAGCGCTTCAGATCTTCGGTGTCCGGATGCATGATGCCGACCAGTTCGTGGGGCTTCATCTTCGCGACAATCCGATGCTTGGTTGATGGTCCTTCGCGAAGTGCCACAAAGCCGTCCGGGGTCTGCTTGACCGCGCAGGCATAGCGGGCCTCGACCATGGTGCTTGTGGCGGCGAGGAGGGCAAGTGCAAGAAGAGTTGCGCGAGGCATTGGCGTGGCTCCGGTGCTGGGATGTTGCCATCATCCGTTCCGGATGTTTCGTCTTGTCGATGCGGGCAGACTGCCATGTTTCGTTCGTATCTGACGACGCTTCGGAGCGTGCAGGCGTTCATGATGAGAAATTGGCCGCTGCTTTGAGGAGGTGCCTCGATCCTTTTCGGTGACTCGCGCATCCGGTCGCCGGAGGAAAATCGGGATTCTGCTGACGGGCAGGGAGTCTGGCCGGGCCGGCCGGCAACGACCGCATCTTCTGTGCTTCAAGACCTTGCCGGAGAAAATCCACGTCACAGAGATGATAGCGGGGGCACATTCAGACATAAAAATGGTCTCGCAGACGAACGGGTCGGAGTTGGACCTTTTTCGCCCGTTCGCCCGCACTTTGCCATCTTCTGAAGGGTTTTCCTCAAAGCGCGATAGGCTTTGCCCAATCCATAGCGCGCGGGGGCGGCAAAGCGTGGACGGCAGGTTTTCCTTTGTCAGTCGCCGCTCCTAGAGCGTGATCTCCCGGATGATCCATTCGCAGAAGCGCCGGATCTTTTTCAGGTTCTGGTCACGCGTGCGATAGCAAAGAAAATGCATTTCCCGCTCAAGGCTACAGAATCTCCCGCCACCGAAACGCACCAGGCTGCCAGCTTCGATTTCCGCCTGCGCGAAGCGAAGTGTTTCCAGCGCTACTCCGAGGCCTTGCGCTGCAGCCGCGACAACCAGGGCGCCACGATCGAAAACCGTACCTGTCCGAAGGCTCGACGGGCGCAGATTATTCACCGAGAACCATTCCGCCCAATGGACCGGGCTGAAGGAGGATTTCAGCAGCATGATATGTTCGAAATCCTCCAGCTCGACAGCCGGAAACGCGCTGGCAAGCGCTGGCGAGCAGAGGGCGGCGATCTCTTCCTTGCCAAGGGCTTGCTTGGTGACGCCCGGGTCATTCGGGGCTGTTCCGTAAGCGATGAGCACGTCGATCGTGTCGTCGCGGAGAAGATCGACGCGATCCGCGCTGGAGGACAGTCGAATGCTGATATCCGGGTTTTGCGTGATGAAGCCGGGCAAACGGGGCCCGAGCCATTTGGCGGCAAAACTCGGGCTGCAATGGACGGAAAGGCTTTCCGCGCGCGGACGAGGGCTCAGATCCGCGCAGGCTGTATGAATGATCGCGAAGGCTTGCGACAATGCCGCCAGAAGGCGCACCCCTTCCTGTGTCAGGATGACCTGCCGCGTTGACCGTGTGAAAAGCGGCTTCCCGAAATGCTGCTCCAGCGCGCGGACCTGATGGCTGATCGCCGAGGGCGTAAGGTGTAACTCCTCGCTGGCTCTGGCGAAACTGCCGAGCCGGGCGGCCGCCTCGAAGGCGCGCAGAGCATGGAGACTTGGCGTTCGTAGCAAGCGCAGCCTCGTGAATGTGATTCATGTATCCCTGAAAACGCATCGTTTGTCAAAACCCCGCGTTGCCAACACACTCCACCGAATAGATCGATGCCAAGAACACTATGGAGGAACGCCATGTTGGAAGACGATCACATCCACGATGCCGCAATCGAAATTGCGCCGGATCGGGCCGGGCGGAAGCGCATTTCAATTTACCAGCCCGAGCAGGCTGGCTTGATCTTTCCGGAAACGCCGGAATTCGCCAGCTTCGAGGAAGAACGCACCTACCGGAAACAACATCTCGTCGCAGCCTGCCGCGCCTTTGCCATGCACGGCTTCGACTATGGCTTTGCCGGTCATCTGACGGTCCGCGATCCGGAGCGGCCCGAACTTTACTGGACCAATCCGATGTGCGTGCACTTTTCGCAGGTCCGGATGTCGAACCTGATCCTTGCGGATCACAAGGGAGATGTTGTCGAAGGTCGTCATGCGATCAACCGGGCGGGTTTTGTCCTGCACGCGGCAGTGCATGAGGAATATCCGGAAGTGATGGCGATGTGCCACGCACATACCGTCTATGGTACGGCCTGGTGTGCCACCGGACGACCGCTCGACATGATCAGCCAGGATGCGGCAGCCTTCTATAACAGCCATGCCGTGATCGGTGCTTCCGCCGGAGCGGTCGCGGTCGAGAAGGAAAGCGGCTGGTCTGTTGCCAAGGAGATCGGACGCAACCGGGGTATTCTTCACCAGAACCACGGATTGCTGACGGCAAGCCACCACAGCATCGATGATGCGGCTTTCTGGTTCATTGCCCTCGAGCGGGCTTGCAAACAGCAGTTGCTGGTTGAGGCGACGGGTATCAAGCCCCAGCTTCTTTCGGCCAAGACGGCACAATACAGCCGTGAACATGTCGGCAGCGACTATATTGGCTGGCTGCATTTCCAGACACTATACAACCATATCGCCGCAACCCAGCCGGATATGTTCGACTAGGCTGGCGATGGTACGAAACCGAAAGGTCTCGTTGCGTCTACTGCGCGGGCTTCCGGCGGTGCCAGCCCGCTCCAGCGGGCGCTGTCAGAGGAAAATCGGCTTGCCGCCGGAGGGGAGGGCGGCTAGCCGGACTGGATGAGTCAGGCCCGCATTTTCCGGTATTTCAAAACGAGCCCCGAGATCATTCGCCTCGCGATGATGCTGTGTGTGCGCTACCCGCTCTCGCTGCGCAACGTCGAGGACTTGCTGCACGAGCGCGGCATCGACATCACCCATGAGACGGTGCGGTTCTGGTGGAACCGCTTCGGGACAATTTTCGCGTCCGAGATCAGGCGCAGCCGGATCCAGGCGATGCGGAATTTCCGGCATCGGCGTTGGCATCTCGACGAGGTTTTCGTGAAGATCAGCGGGGTGAAACACTATCTTTGGCGCGCCGTCGATCACGAGGGCGAAGTGCTCGAGAGTTTTGTCACAAGGCGCCGGGACAAGAAGGCAGCGTTGAACCGGAGGTCCGCGAAGCGAATTTTGCAGAAATTCGCCGCTGTCCACGGCTCGATCCACAACCACTTCAACCAGGAACGCACCCTCATCAGTTGACAGATTTTCAAGGAACGCCGCGCCGCCGCTCTCGAGGAATGGCGTCAGCTTTGCGCGACCTGATCCATGCCGGGGCAGGGGACTTTCCGAGACTTTTTTGGTTTGTCTGACAGCACCCTCCAGCGCTAACTGGTCACGCCCGGATGCGCGACAGAAACTCATCCAGTTGCCGAGAGAGACCGGAAGCTTGATCTGCCAGGTGATCGGCGGATTTTAGAACCCTACCAGAGGTCTCCTGAGATTGATTGGCAGCATTGTTCACGAGCACGATGTTGCTGGCGACTTCGGCCGTCCCGCTCGATGCTTCGGCGATGTTGCGCGCAATATCCTTCGTGGCTAGCCCCTGCTGCACCACAGCCGTGGCGACTGATTGCGAAATCGTGCTCATGCGATCGATAGTGTTGCCAATGACACGGATCGTTGTAGCGGCCTCGGATGACGCAGATTGAATGGCACTGATCTGACTGGCGATCTGTTCCGTGGCACGGCCGGTCTGGTCGGCTAGGTGCTTTACTTCCGATGCGACGACGGCGAATCCACGGCCGGCGTCACCAGCGCGGGCAGCCTCGATGGTGGCGTTGAGAGCAAGAAGATTGGTCTGGCTTGCGATGTCGCGGATTAGCGTCACGATGGAGCCCACCTCGCGAGCCACATCGGCGAGATCGCTGACCTTAACTGTTGCGCGGTTGACCTCTTCTACGGCCGCGCAAGCAATGGCACTGGAGCTTTCGACCTGTTGGGCAATTTCGCCGATCGTGGTGCTGAGCTCTTCGGTCGCGGCGGCCACGGAGGCGACGTTGCTGCTCGCCTGCTCGGATGCAGCGCCTACTGCAAGGGAGCGCTCGGTTGTGGCGGCGGCAGCATCCGAAAGTGTGCTGGCAGCCTGCTGGAGATCGTGGGCCGCCGCAGTCACGGCTGAAACGGCACCGCTGACCGCCGTTTCAAACTGATGGGATAGGTCGAGGGTGGCCCGACGCCGCTGTTCAGCGCTCACCAATTCCTGCTGGGCCTTTTCCTGGCGCAACACCTCGGCCTCCGTCATGTTCTGCCGGAATGTCGCCATGGCCCGGCCCAGGGCACCGATCTCATCGGAGCGCTGGGTGAAGGGCGCCTCGACATCCAGCCGTCCGGCCGCCAGCTCCTGCATGCGCTGCTCCAGCACGAGCAGGGGGCGCGTGATCAGCATGACGACCAGAACAACGCAGAGAACGGAAGCGGCAACAGAAACCGCCAGCATCATCGCCTGGATGAAGAAGGCTCGGTTGGCCTCCTCCGCCATGGAATCAGCCTGGTTCTGGGTTTCCGCCAGCGCAACGGATGCAGAATTGGCGAGCGCATCCAGCACCGGCGTGAAGGTTGCCTGCCATTGTTGCAGCGTCAAAGGCGGCTTTTCACCCGCAGCGAGGGCCGCAAACTGCCGGCTCTGCGCCTGCTGGAAATCGGGACCAGCATAGCGCCCGATCGCGGTTTTGAGCGCTTCATCGATTTGGGTCGGCGCACCGATCATGTTCGATACCGCGCGGGCGCGCTCCAGCAGCGCGATGGCGCCGCCAATATCGGAATTGAATTTCGGCGCTTGATCCGGCGAAACTTTCGCGCCGGCCGTCCCGTTCGAGACAATGATCGTGGCATCGCCAGCCTTGCCGCGCGCATCAAGAGCGGCCTGCTTGATGGCCAGAAGCGCGTCAATTCGCGAGTCACGGACCAGGATGCGGGTTTCAATCTCGTTCGCCAGCGTCCTCAGCTGTTCAAGATAGGTCGTCACCTCGCTCTGCCATTTGTCGCGCAGGGCCGCGGGGCGCTGGTCCTTGGGCAGCTCAATGGCCTTGGCCGTCTCCTCCAGTAACCGGAGGAACGATTCATGCGCAGTCATGAAAGCCGGGAAACTGGCAATCCGGGGTGCGAGACCGCTTTCGGAAAGATCCGCGATGGCGGCATTCAAGCCGCCCATCGTCTTTTGGCGTAAACTGCGGGTGGCTTCATTCATGCCAATGGAATCGAGGATCAACACGCGGAAGGTGTTGCCGCGGTCAAGTCGGGCATGCTGGAAGGCTGTCAGTAGATTGCCGGAGATCCGCGTAACCGTCCGGATTTCTCGCGCCACCTCCCGCTTTTCCCAGGAATCCTTAAGCTCGCGGGCCAGCAGCACGACGAGCAAGGAAGCCAGCAAGGTGGTGATACCCAGCAACCAGGTTCTGACAGACATGCCACGCATCGATGTCCCCCGTAAAACTACGCCCCTTCGCGTTTACGCGAAACTGATTCATTCTTGGTTAAGGCTGCAATTTCGCGTATAATTTCATTGCATGGTGTCGCGAATGACCTGCCATTCTGTCTCGGGAAAGCTCTTTTGGGCGAAGGCCTGCATCGGCTCTGTCAGAGGAAAATCGGCTTGCCGGTAATGGGTAAGGCGGCTAGCCGGACCGGATGAGCAATGCCCGCATTTTCCGGTACTTCAAGACCTGGCCCGAGATCATCCGCCTCGCGGTGATGATGTACGTTCGCTACCCGCTTTCGTTGCGGAACGTGGAGGACCTTCTGCACGAGCGGGGGATCGACATCACGCATGAGACGGTGCGGTTCTGGTGGAACCGGTTCGGGGCGATTTTCGCGTCCGAGATCAGGCGCGGCCGGATCCAGGCGATGTGGAATTTCCGGCTTCGGCGCTGGCATCTCGACGAGGTTTTCGTGAAGATCAACGGCGTGAAGCACTACCTCTGGCGCGCCGTCGATCACAAGGGCTAAGTGCTCGAAAGCTTCGTCACGAAGCGGCGCGACAAGAAGGCGGCGTTGAAGTTCTTGCGAAAATCGCTTCGTAGGCACGGACTGGTGGAATCGATCGTCACAGATCGCCTCGCACCATACGGCGCGGCGCTCAGGAGTTTGGGCGCCATCGACAAACGCGAGGTTGGCCGCTGGCTGAACAATCGCGCGGAGAACTCGCATCAGCCATTCCGACGAAGAGAAAGGGCGATGCTCCGGTTCCGACGGATGCGAACCGAAGGTCCGCGAAGCGAATTTTGCAGAAGTTCGCCGCGGTTCACGGCTCGATCCACAACCACTTCAACCAGGAACGACACCTCTCATCCAGACCAGCATTCAAGGAACGCCGTGCCGCCGCTCTCAATGAATGGCGTCAACTTTGCGCGGCCTGATCCATGCCGGGGCAGGGGACTTCCGAGACTTTTTCGGTTAGTCTGACAGCACGCAATACTTCCTGAAACGTCAGCCGACGTTGTCGGTAATGGTTCTGCCCCGCATGATGTGATCCTGTATCGCAACGCCGATATGCAGAAATGTCGCTGCAATGAGGGCGAAGGCGAGCCAGGCATGAGCGGTGAAGAAAAGGCCGGCTTGACCAGCGCCTTCTGGCCAGATTCCCGGAAGCCTCAACCCGAAGAATACGGTCCGGGCTCCAAAATCCGAAATCCCGGCCCAACCGAGAAGCGGCACTAGAATGGCCAGCCCGTAGATCGATTGATGCACAGGATGTGCGCCAGACGCTTTAGCCCAGATGCCAGATGCCCGTGCGAACAAGCGGTAGGCGAGCCGCATGACCATAAGCGCAAGCGCCACAACACCGAAGACCTTGTGCGATGAGAACAGGAAATCGGCAAAGGCACCACCGCCGATCTGCTTCATCAGGACGCCCGATGTGAACATCGCCAGGACCAGGACAGCGATTGTCCAGTGCATCCATTTGGCAAAAGGCACATATGAAGCGATGCCTGAAGACGCCTGCCTGCGTATTGGCGGTGAGTTGACTGAATTTGTCATGCTGCTGTCCTTTTTGCCTCGTCCATGAAAATGGTGACGGCACCGCGAAGGCGAGCTGCCTGCTGGTCAAGGTCTTGCGCAATTCCGGCAACAATTTCGACCGCGGAGCGGCTTTCTCCAGCCGCTCCTGCGACTTCGCCGATCTGGCCAGAAATACCGCGAATGGTCTCGGCGGTCTGCTCCGTTCCGGTGCTGATGTTCCGGATGCTGATGTCTTGCTTCTGGACCAGCTCGGCGATCGTTGTGGCGGCACGATCCGCCTGAGCAACAGACGTTACGAGTTCGTCGATCCGTGCCGCGATGCCGCGCGAAGCGCGCGTCACGGCTTCCAGCCGCATTCGAACGTCTTCAGTCGCCCGTGATGTGTGGTGCGCGAGCTGTTTGACCTCGGACGCCACGACCGCGAACCCGCGGCCGGATTCGCCGGCACGCGCCGCCTCGATCGTTGCATTGAGCGCGAGCAGATTGGTCTGGCTCGCAATGTTCTGGATGAATGCCATGATCTGTTCGATCAGCGTGACAGCCTCTGCCAACGCCTGGCTATCTGTATTCGCCGCCTCGACCGTCTCTCGTGCCTTGCCAGCGAACTGGGCGGTTCTCTCGGCCTCCTGCGCGATGGAGCCCATTACGCCTGCTGTGTCCGCGACTCCACCCGAGATGGCATCCATGTGGCGGGACGCTACGCGCAACGCTTCTGCGGCATCGGCCGCACGCGAATCCGTTCGATGGGCAACGCTGGACAAGCTCGTCGATGCCTCCGACATGCGGCGCGAATGCGCTTCGAGGCTTTGGAGAATGTCGTCTGTCTGCTGGCGGAATGCGTTACTGGCGGCCTGCAATGCGGCATTTTCATGCAAACGTTGATTGAGCGCCGTGACTTCGTGGGAAGCCGCCTTTTTTTGCGCATCGATGTCGAGGCCATGTGAATGCAGGGCCCGTCCGAGAATGCCGATTTCATCGCGTCGCATTGCTGCGTTCGCCATCAATCGGGATGTCAGCTCACTGTCGGCAATTGCACGAGACATGTCATGCAGGGGCTTGATGAGCCAACGCGTCTCCAAGATAGCGACCTGCAGCATGAGGAAGACCGCGAGGAGTGAAAGCAACAGCTTGTTCTGGCTGTCGCCTTGCGCGTGATAGGCAAAAGCCGAGTTCAGTTCAGAAATGCGCGTGGCCAGTGCCTCTGTTTGCCCGGATTTCGTCAATGTGGCAGTTGCATCCGCGACCTCTTTGACGAAAGCGTCGACTTTCGAAATATGGATGAATTCAACAAGACCAAACAAAAGGAAAAGGAAGGCAAATGCGCTCCCCCAGACGAGCATCCTCTGGCCAATGGATGCCCTGAAAAAAGAAGGAAACATTTGGTATCCCCGATTGCGTTGCCGTCAGAATGGCAAATCCGGAAGATGAGGAAGGCGACAGAATTCACAGAGACACGATTCTATCGCCAGTAAGTATCACGCCGACGGATAAAGAAATCCTTAGTCGTGGGTGCGGCAAAGAGGCGCGAGGCAGGCTCGCGCTGCCAGATTGGGCACTGTCAGAGGAAAATCGGCTTTCCGCTGACGGGGAGGGTGTCTGGCCGGACCGGATGAGCAACGCCCGCATCTTTCGGTATTTCAAGACAAGCCTGGAGATCATCCGTCTGGCGGTGATGATGTAGGTCCGCTACCCGCTCTCGCTGCGGAACGTCGAGGACCTTCTGCACGAGCGGGGGATCGACATCACGCATGAAACGGTGCGTTTCTGGTGGAGCCGGTTCGGGACGATTTTCGCTGCCGAGATCCGCCGGAGTCGGGTCCAAGCGATGCGGAATTTTCGGCATCGGCGTTGGAATCTCGACGAGGTCTTCGTCAAGATCCACGGCGTGAAGCACGATCTCTGGCGCGCCGTCGATCATGAGGGCGAATTGCTCGAAAGCTTAGTCACGAAGCGCCGAGATAAGAAGGCGGCGTTGAACCGCAGGTCCGCGAAGCGAATATTACAGAAATTCGCCGCAGTACAAGGCTCCATTCACAATCACTTCAACCAGGAACGCACCCTCATCAGTCGACCGATTTTCAAGGAGGTGAATCGCCTCTAGATTTCTGGACGCCTTCTTTCCTAATTTTGAGGCAAGGAGGCCATGATGGGCAACGCCAGATTCAGCGACGAGTTCAAGCGCGACGCGGTGCGTCAGATGACCGAACGGGGCTACCCGGTTGCGGAGGTTTCGCAGCGATTGGGCGTCAGTCAGCATTCCCTACACGAGTGGCGGAAGAAGTTCTCCAAGCCCGCCACCGGTTCTGGTGAGGATAATCAGGCGGCCGAGGTCCGACGGCTGAAGCGTGAACTGGCACGTGTCACCGAGGAGTGCGACATCTTAAAAAAAGCGGCCGCGTACTTCGCCAAGGATGCAAAGTGAGGTACGCGTTCATCGCCGAGCATCGTCCGATCTTTTCGATCCGTGCCATGTGCCGCTGCCTCTCCGTCCAGCCGAGCGGATTTTGTGCTTGGCTGAAGGTGCCCCTGAGCAAGCGTGCCCGGGAGGATGAGCGGCAAGCCAAGCTCGTCAAAGATGCATGGGAAGCCAGAGGCAAGGTCTATGGCTATCGGAAGCTCCATGATGACCTGATGGACATTGGCGAGACCTGCTGCCCGAACCGGGTGGCCAGGCTTGTGCAGATTGCCGGCATTCGCGCGCAGATCGGCGACAAGAAGCGGCCCGGCAAGTACGGCGGCAAGCCTTCACTGGTCGTCGACAATACGCTGGATCGCCAGTTCGATGTGGAGGCACCGGACAAGGCGTGGGTGACCGACATTACCTATATCCGCACCCATGAGGGCTTTGCCTATCTCGCTGTCGTGCTCGATCTCTTCTCGCGCCGCGTGGTCGGTTGGGCGATGCAAGGCCGGCAGACGACCAACGTGGTTCTGCAAGCCCTGCTGGCTGCCGTTTGGCGCCGTAAGCCGAACGGCCGCGTGCTGATCCATTCGGACCAAGGTTCGCAGTTCACCAGCATGCCTGAGGCACCACAATCTTGAGCCCTCGATGAGCCGACGCGGCAACTGCCATGACAACGCGGTTGCGGAAAGCTTCTTCAATCTGCTTAAACGCGAACGCATCCGCCGGAAGGTCTATTGGACAAGGGCCGAAGCGCGCCAGGACGTGTTCGACTACATCGAGATGTTCTATAACCCTGCCCGCAAAGACGCACGAAACGGGATGCTGTCACCCGTCGAGTTCGAAAGGCAGCACAAAGCGCAAGCCGAGGGCGTCTAGAAAACTCGGGGCGATTCAGGTGGGCGCATCGAGCCCCCCGAATGTTGAGAAGCGTCGATTTCCCCGAGCCCGAGGGGCCGAGCAGGACGATGAATTCGCCCTCCGGTATGTCGAGATCGACATCGCGCAAGGCATGGACCGCCGTGTCACCAGAGCCATAGGTCTTGGTGAGCCCGCGTGCCCTGAAGACGACGGGCGGGCCCGAGCCCCCCAGCCCACGATTTCCGGTCGTCTTG
>JAPZTO010000015.1 GCA_027532775.1 Beijerinckiaceae bacterium | reverse complement strand
GAGCGGGACCGAGGAAGTCTCGCGCTCGATCACGGCGGTTTCCGCCACGGCCGGGCATACCGAGGGTGCGGCGCAGCAGGTGCTGGGCTCGGCGGCCGATCTTGCGCGGCAGGCCGAGACCATGCGTTCCGAGGTCCAGCGCTTCCTCCAGACCGTCCGCGCCGCCTGAAAGACGAACAGTTGCCGGCGATCCTGTCCATTTTTCGGGCAGGGCGCCCTAGAGTTGACCGAGAATTTACCAATTGCAGTGCATCTGAAGATTCGGCTGAATTCAAGGAATGGTCCGAATGCTCAAGAATGCGTCCATCACGCGAAACTTTGCACTGATCGCCGGTGCCGCGCTCGTCCTTCTGGCCGGCGCCATCATGCTGGTCATGATGCAGACCCGCTCGATCATGCTGGACCAGAAGCGGGCGGAAATCCGGAACACGGTGGATGCGGCGGTGACCGTCATGCAGGGCGCCTACGAGGCGGCCAAGGCGGGTGGCGCCTCCGATGCCGATGCCGTGCGGGCGGCAGGCAATGTCCTCCGCAGCTCGCGCTTCGACAACGGCAATTACTTCTATATCTACGACCTCAGCGGCGACACGCTGATGCACCCGATCCGCAAGGACCTCGAGGGCAAGAACAATCTTGGCCTCAAGGACAAGAACGGCGTGATGATCATCCAGGAATTCATCAAGGAAGTTCAGGCCAACAAGGCCGGCTTCACCGAATATCACTGGAAGAAGCCGGGCGACGAGGTCGAGACCGTCAAGATCGCCTATAACGCGCTGCTGCCGGGCACGAAGGCCTTTGTCGGTTCCGGCCTGCATGTGGACGACGTGGACAAGGCGCTCTGGCGCGAGGCCGGCGCGCTGGCGGCCAAGATCATCCCCCTCGCGGCCCTGTTCGTGCTGTTCGCGCTGTATCTCGGCCGGAGCCTGTCGCGGGCGGTTCGGCAGCTGACGGGCTCGGTCGAAGGCATCGCGGCGGGGCAACTCGATACGGCGATCGAGGGCGTGGAGCGCCGCGACGAGATCGGGGTCATCGCACGGGCGCTGCAGGTCTTCCGGGATGCGCTGGCACAGAACCAGCAGGCGGATGCCGAGGCCCGGGCCCGGCGGGCGGCCGAGCGTGAACGCCAGACGCGCGTCGATGCCGAGATTTCCAGCTTCGAGCGCAATGCGGATTCGGTCGTGCTGACCATCTCTTCGGCAGCCAACCAGCTGGAAGCGGCAGCGAACGAGCTCTCGCAGGCGGCCAAGCATACGACGATCGAAGCTTCCACCGTGGCTGCGGCCGCAACGCAGACCAGCACGACCTTCCATGGTCTGGCGGCAGCGGGCGAAGAGCTTTCCGGCACGGCGGGCGAGATCTCGCGGATCCTCGCGGAATCGACCAAGGCCGCCGCCGATGCGGTGGCCAGCGTCCGCACGACCGACGAGAGCGCGCAGGCTTTGGCCTCCGCCGCCTCGCGGATCGGTTCGGTGATCAGCCTGATCAATGGTCTGGCGGAACAGACCAACCTGCTCGCGCTCAACGCGACGATCGAGGCGGCGCGGGCCGGGGATGCCGGCAAGGGCTTTGCCGTGGTGGCGAGCGAGGTCAAGGCGCTGGCGAATCAGACGGCGAAGGCGACCAGCGAGATCTCGGAGATGGTCAACCAGATCCAGCAGGCGACGAGCGATACCGTGATCGCGATCAAGGAGATCGACGGCGCCATCGCGCTGATCGACCGCGCCACGGCGGAAATCGCGGGCTCGGTGGGCGAACAGGAACGCGCCACGCGGGAAATTGCCAGCAATGTCCAGCAGGCGGTGAGCGGGACCGAGGAAGTCTCGCGCTCGATCACGGCGGTTTCCGCCACGGCCGGGCATACCGAGGGTGCGGCGCAGCAGGTGCTGGGCTCGGCGGCCGATCTTGCGCGG
>JAPZTO010000008.1:187500-348285 GCA_027532775.1 Beijerinckiaceae bacterium | reverse complement strand
GAGCGGGTGAAGGGAATCGAACCCGGATCTTCTGCCGATCCGCTCCGGGCAAAGCCCGACCGCGGATCGGAAATCAAAACGAGGGTTCGATCACGAGGCCGGAAAACGGGATGGAGCGGGTGAAGGAAATCGAACCCGGATCTTCTGCCGATCCGCTCCGGGCAAAGCCCGACCGCGGATCGGAAATCAAAACGAGGGTTCGATCACGAGGCCGGAAAACGGGATGGAGCGGGTGAAGGGAATCGAACCCTCGTATTCAGCTTGGAAGGCTGCTGCTCTACCATTGAGCTACACCCGCATCGAATGGCTAGGTAACTGCGCCGCGCGGCGATGGCAAGGGCGGCGTTGGATCCGGAATCACAACAGCAATCCCTTCATCCGGAAATCTCCATGATCGATCAGGCACTTGGCGGCTCTTCCGGAATCAGGCCGGCAAGCGCTTGAATCAATCCGCGAACCGATTGAATCGCTTTCGCAGGCGATATTCCGGGATCAGCCGAACACCACCGTCCGGTTGCCATTGAGGAAAACGCGATCCTCGAGATGGGCGAGCACCGCCTTGGCCAGCACGCGGCGCTCGATATCCCGCCCCTTGCGGACAAGATCGTCCGGTGTGTCGGCATGGCTGATCCGCTCCACATCCTGATCGATGATCGGCCCCTCGTCGAGATCACCGGTCACGTAATGCGCGGTTGCGCCGATCAGCTTTACCCCACGCGCATGCGCCTGATGATAGGGCCGCGCCCCCTTGAAGCCGGGCAGGAAGGAATGGTGGATGTTGATGCAGCGGCCGGCCAGCTCGCGGGCCAGATCATCCGAGAGCACCTGCATGTAGCGCGCCAGCACCACCAGCTCGGCCCCGGTCGAGCGGATAAGGCTGCGCAGCGAAGCCTCCTGCGCGGCCTTGGTGTCGCGCGTGACCGGCATGTAGCGGAAATCGAGCCCCTGCAGGTCGATATCGGCGAACTTCTCGCGCGGATGGTTCGAAGCCACCGCTACGATCTCCATCGGCAATTCGCCGATCTTCTTCCGGTAGATCAGATCGGCAAGGCAATGGTCGAAGCCGGAGACCATGATCAGCACCTTGCGGCGCTCGCCCTGCGGCCGCATCGACCATTGCATCCCGAACCGCCCGGACAGGGCCTGGAACTCTGCCCGCAACCCTTGCGCGGCATCCGCTTGCCCGCCGGGCGCGAAGACCACGCGCATGAAGAACGTGTCCGTCTCGAGATCGTCGAACTGGCGGGCATCGAGGATGTTGCAGCCCCGCTCGAACAGGAAGGTCGAGACGGCGGCCACGATGCCGGGACGGTCCGGGCAGGACAGGCGGAGAACGAGTGGCTGGCTGTGCATGGATCAGTCCTTCGGCTCCAGGCGCGGAGCGGCCTTGGCGAAAAAGGCCTCCAGGCTGGGCCGGAGATTGGGGTTGGTCATGATCATGCCGGCCATCAGCGCCTCGGCATAGAGGCCGTCGGTGGTCGACATGTCGTTCACGCGCCAGATCCCGGTGATGATGCCGAAATTCGTCAGGTCATAATGTTCGGCCGCCGCCTCGGCGATGGCGAAGGCGCGCGACTCGGCCGTGCCGGACTCGACGATCTCATGCGCCAGCCCGACCTCGAAACCGCGCTGCACGTCATAGGTGCGGGCGGCAATCATCATGTCGATCAGCCGCGCCGGCGTCATGATCCGGGCGACGCGCACGGTGGCACCGCCGCCGGTATAGACCCCGCGCTGCCCCTCCGGCAGGGCGAAGAAGGTCGAGCGATCCGCCACGCGGACATGCGTCGCCGCGGCGAGTTCGAGCCCGCCGCCGACCACGGCGCCCTTGAGCGCCGAGACGACCGGGATGCTGCCGAACTGCATTTTGTCGAAGGCACGATGCCATTCCTGGCACATGCGCATGAATTCCACCGGCGAACGGTTGAGATCGTAATGCTCACGCAGGTCGAGCCCGGCGCAGAAATGCGGCCCCTCGGCCTGCAGCACCACGGCGCGGATCGCCTTGTCAGGCCGGTCGAAGAACCGGTCGATCTCGGCGATCGTCGCCTCGTCCAGCGCATTGCGCCGGTCGGGCCGGCGGAGGGTGAGGATCGCGACCTTGCCGCGCTGTTCGATATCGATATTGGCCATGCCCAATTCCTGAGGGAAATCCTGTGCGACGGAGGTCCGGGATGACAACCCCGCCCCGCTATCCTAAATCTCGGGACCGGATGCGGACCCATTCCGCGCGCAGCCCCAGAGCGGGATACGGGAGAGCAGAATGTCGTTCAAGGCCCTGATCGTCGACAAGAATCCGGATGGCTCGATCCGGCAGTCCATCGAGACGCTGGACGAAGCGCGCCTGCCGGCTGACGGCAATGTCATGGTCGATGTCGAATATTCCAACGTCAACTACAAGGACGGCCTCTGCCTGACCGGCGGCGGCGGCCTGGTGCGCACCTATCCGCATGTGCCCGGCATCGACTTCGCCGGCACGGTGGCCGAATCGGCCGATCCGCGCTTCCGCCCCGGTGACCGCGTGGTGCTGACGGGCTGGCGCGTCGGCGAGGTCTGGTGGGGCGGCTATGCCGAGAAGGCGCGTGTCAAGGCGGACTGGCTTGTGCCCCTGCCCGAAGGGCTGACGAGCCGGCAGGCCATGGCGATCGGCACGGCCGGCTTCACCGCCATGCTCGCGGTGATGGCACTGGAACAGCATGGCCTGACGCCCGCCTCCGGCGAGGTGCTCGTCACCGGCGCGGCGGGCGGAGTCGGATCGGTGGCTGTGGCCATCCTCGCGAAGCGTGGCTACAGCGTCGCCGCCGTCACCGGCCGACCGGAGACCGAGTCCTATCTGCGTGATCTCGGCGCCAGCCGGATTATCCCCCGCGCCGAACTCGCCGAGGCCCCGACCCGCCCGCTCGACAAGGAACTCTGGGCAGGCGCGATCGACAATGTCGGCGGGCCGATGCTGGCGCGGGTGCTGACGCAGATGAAATACGGCGCTTCGGTTGCGGCAGTGGGCCTGGCTGGCGGCAATTCCCTGCCGGCCACGGTCATCCCTTTCCTGCTGCGCGGGGTGAACCTGCTCGGCATCGACAGCGTGATGAAGCCCCTGCCCGGCCGCCTCGCTGCCTGGAAGCGGCTGGTCACCGACCTGCCGATGGACAAGCTGGAAGCGATGGCGACCGAGGCCGAATTGCATGACCTGCCGGAGCTTGCTCCGAAGATCCTCGCCGGGCAGGTGCGCGGCCGCGTTGTCGTGAAGATCGGGTGACCCGCCTCAGCGGAAGGCGATGACCAGCATGTCGAGCGCGAGCAGCACCCCGGCCATAATGGCCGCGCGATAGGCATAGACCAGAAACGCCTCGCGCCGTGCTTCGGGGATGATCCCCGAGGCCACCGCTTCGGGGAGCCGATCATCCGAACGGAGCATGATCCAGACCTCGGTCGAGCGCAAAGGCACGGTATGCGCCCGCGCCGCCTTGAGGATGAGGATGAAGCTCATCAGCAACAAGGAAAACCCGCCAAACTTGAGCGACATGTCCGGTTGATTGGCGAGCGCGAGCATCGTGATGACGATCGCAATCATGCCGAAACCACATCCGCGCATCACGGAGAGAAAGGCGAATTCCCGGACACGCTGCTCCACCCATGGCTCCCCGGCTCGGACGATATCGGAAGGATACCTGCCCGGATGGCGACCGCAAGACAGGGGCGCCGGGCCAACGGAAAAGTGATCGCCTGTCAGGTGTGGAAGACAAGCGCCGGAATGGCGAAGAGGAGCACGAAGGCGAGCCAGATCAGCATCGAGTTCGTATCGCTATGCTGGCGCCCGGTCAGTCGCTCGAAGATCGCGGCGGGAACGCCGGCCAGAGCCACGCTCATCACCGAAATGAACAACGACGTGAAATAGAAGGTCAGCAACGGTGACCCGACAATCAGCGTCGGGGTGAAGGGCCGCAGCAGGATATAGATCGGGTCGAACCACGGCGAGACATGCATCCCGTTGACAAGGGAGAAGCCGGCAATCCCGACAAGGATGCCGTCACGCTGCATCAGGACTTCGCGTTCCATGGGATCTCCCTCAGGTGATGCCGGTCGGCCCGATGCCGAGCACGCGGTTGACAAGGAACAGGGCGACGCGTGCCGCCGTCAGCCAGAACAGCGACAGCACAAGCACCAGCGGCAGCGGCACCATGGCCGGCGTCACGAACCGGACGGCCTTGACCACCGGATCCGTAATCTGGACGAAGACCTTGTAGATCACCACGTCCGGCTTGTCCGCGAACAGGAACGACAGAACGAAACGGCCGAGCATCGTGTAGGTCAGGGCCGCAAGGATGTAGTTCGGTGCGGTGAAGGTAAAGAAGCTGATATCGCCGCCCATCGGCCGCCTGTCCGTTCTTCTCGAGTGGGGTGTCGCAACCTGCGACGGTCGATCCCCGCCGGTCAAGGGAAAGGGCGGGAGATTGCTCTCCCGCCCCCGGTTTTTCGGTTCAACCGCTTCAATGCGAAGCGACGAGGCCGCCCTTCTCGTCCATCAGCGTCTTGCCGCGCGGCTTGCGGACTTCGTCGATGAAGCGCTGGAGCTCCGCGGAAGGAGCCGGCGTCATCAGCGAGACCACGTACATCACGACAAAGCCCACCGGGAGGCCAAAGGCCGCCGACGAGATGTTGTTGATGTTGAACCAGCCCACGCGGCTCTGGAGCGGATGGGCCGCCGTGACGGGGCCATCCAGCAGCGCGGGGTTGGACAGCGCAGCCTTCATGGCTTCGGGCGAGATCAGCGGCGCGCCGGTGATCGGGTTCAGGTTCGAGACCATCCCGAAATACTGGACCCCGATATGCGGCCAGTAGCGGGTGATCACGAGGTAGAACAGGGTCACGCCGAACCCGGCAAGGATGCCGGCAATCGCGCCCTGCTTGGTTGTGCGCTTCCACCAGACACCAAGGACGAGCGCCGGGAACAGACCGCCTGCGGCAAGGCTGAACGCCCAGGCCACCATGGCGACGATGTCCGTAGGCCTCGTCGATGCCGTCCAGGCCGCCAACACCGCCACGACCACCAGCAGGACACGGCTGATAACGAGACGCTGCTTGGTCGGCGCGTTCGGGTTGATCATCTTGTAGTAGATGTCATGACTGAGCGCGTTGGCCAGTGCGAGCAGCAGGCCGTCCGCCGTGGAGAGCGCGGCGGCAAGGCCACCGGCGGCCACGAGACCCGTGATGACGTAAGGCAGACCCGCGATTTCAGGCGTCGAGATCACCACCACGTCGGTGTTGATCACAAAATCCTGCAGTCGCAGAAGCCCAGCATGCCCTGGCAGCGCCTTGCACGCCGCCACGACATCAGCGGCAGCGGTAGCACTCTTGCCGCAGATCGTGATCAGCCCGAGCTTGCCCCAGTTGAACACCCAGGCCGGCAGATCAGCGACGTTCTTGCCGATCAGGGTGGAATAAACCTCGAGCTTCGAGAACGCCGCATAGGCCGGCGCCGTGAAGTAGAGGATGAAGATGAACAGCAGCGACCAGGCCACCGACTGACGCGCTTCACGCACCGACGGGGTGGTGAAATAACGCATCAGCACGTGCGGCAGCGAAGCCGTGCCAACCATCAGGCAGAAGATCAGCCAGAAATAGTTCGCGGGCGAATAGCGCGTGAACGGAGCCGTATGCGTCGGCGCGCTGGCCGCCGCGAGACCCTTCTGGACGAATTCCTGCTCGAGCGTGGCGATCTGCTGAAGCGCCTGGCCATAGGTGAACTGCGGAACCGGGATCCCGAACTTTTTCGCCGACATCCAGACCACGGGGATCAGGTAGGCGACAATCAGAACGATATACTGCGCAACCTGGGTCCAGGTCACGGCCTTCATGCCGCCCAGCATCGAGCACACGAGAATGCCCATCAGGCCGACAAAGCAGGCCAGCTCGAAGTTCATGTCGAGGAAGCGCTGCGCGATCAGGCCCGTTCCGAAGATCTGCGCCACCACATAGGTGAAGGAGCAGGCCAGCAGCACGATCACGCCGCAGAGGCGCGCCGCGTTGCCGCCATACCGTGCAGCCAGGAAGTCCGGAACGGTATAGGCGCCGAACTTGCGCAGGAACGGCGCGATCAGCACCGCCACCAGCACATAGCCGCCGGTCCAGCCCAGAACGAAGGCGAGACCGTCATAACCGAGCAGGAAGAGCGTGCCGGCCATGCCGATGAACGAGGCCGCTGACATCCAGTCCGCGCCGGTGGCCATGCCATTGTAGAAGGCAGGGACGGTCCGGCCGGCCACATAGTATTCGCCCACGTCCGAGGTGCGCGAGACCACGCCGATGAAGGCGTAGACGAGGATCGTCAGACCCATGAACATGTAGCCAAGATACTTCTGGCCGACACCGAGTTGCTCGAGGATGCCTACGAGGAAGATGAACCCGAAGAACCCACCAGTGTAGAGCGCATAGATGCGCCCGAGATTATTGAGGAAGCTGCCCTTGTCAGCTGATGCGTTTGCCATTTTTTTCTCCTCAATCGTCTTCGGCAACGCCGGTCTCGCGGTCGATCCTGTCCTGCGCTTTCGCGAACCAGAACAGCATCGCCACGAAGATGATCAGCGAACCCTGCGAGGCCATGTAGAAGCCGAGCGGAAACCCGGCGATCTTGATGGCATTCAATTGCACGACGAACATATGGACGAAGAAGCTGAAAAAGGCCCACAGCGCCATCATGAGGATCATGAGGGACCTTGTTCGAGCCCAATGTTGCTCGGTATCTGGCGTCATTCCGCCACCTCCCCTTGTTTCTCTTCCCTGAAGCTGGCCGGAGCCAGCGTGAGAACCGGCACGCCCCCGAAGACGCACCTGCCCGGGTTTATGAATAACCTGTTAAACACCCCCCGGCTTCCCCTACCTAGGTCTAATAGCCAAGAGGAAAAGAGGGCCTCCGAAATGCAATCCGCTTGCATCGCGTTGATTGTGCAGTGCAAACAGATGCAATCGGCAGCGCCCGTCTGCGCTATACATGGACAGCTGGCGGAAAGCCTGCCCGAGCAGCCACTCTATACATTTGCACGAGTCAACTATTGTGCGGCGCACAATAGAGCCCGGCCAAAGATGCGACAGCGTGTCGCAGACTGGCCGGGGCCCGGGGCGCCGCTCTCGAATGTTTGTCCCTGCTAATCATCACAACATTGATGGACGCGCGCCGAATCCGCAGCCATTGTGATGAAGCACATCCTGTGCGGACGCCAAGGGTCTGGGGGCCAAGGTCTGGGGGCGATGGGCGGACAGGTGCACCGAACCAACATCGACCGGGTCGCGATCCTCGAGATCGACAACCCGCCGGTGAATGCGATGTCCCAGCCGATCCGCAGGGCACTGGCTGACCACGTCGCGCGGGCGGATTCCGAGCCCGAGATCGGCGCCATGGTGATCCTGGCGCGCGGCCGCACCTTCGTCACCGGGATCGACCTCACCGAACTTGGCCAGAAGCCGCGTGACCCCGGCATGGCCGAGGTAGTGGACCGGATCGAGGCCGCCTCCAAGCCCGTCGTGGTCGCCTGGCATGGCACGGCGCTCGGCGCCGGCTGCGAGATCGGGTTGGCCGCGCATCGCCGCATCATGGGGCGGCAGAGCCGGGTCGGCCTGCCCGATATCCGCCTTGGTCTCGTGCCCGGAGCCGGCGGCACGCAACGCCTGCCCCGGCTGATCGGGCTCCCCGCCGCTCTGGATCTCATCGCCTCCGGGCGGGTGATCGATGCGATGGAGGCCTTCGCTCTCGGCCTCTGTGACGAGGTGACCGACGGCGACATCCGCGAAGCTGCGCTGGCGGCAGCCCGGGCGCTGATCGGCCGGATGCAGCCCCGGCTTTCGCTGCGGCCGCCCAATCCGCCTGAACCCGGCCAATGGGAGGCCATGGTGGAGCGGGTGCGCCGCGAAGCGCGGCACCGCATCGCGCCCCTGCGCGCGATCGAACTCGTCGGCCAGACGCTGACAACGCCCTATGCCATCGGGGGCGCGGCCGAAAGGCGGGCCTTCCTTGAGCTGACCGCCTCGGACCAGTCCCGCGCGCTGCGCCATCTCTTCTTTGCCGAACGGGCCCTGCGCAAGCGGCCGGAACTCGCGGAAATCCGGCCCCGCGCTCTTGCCCGCATCGGCGTTGTCGGCTCGGGCTCGGCGGCCACCGGCATCGCTGCGGCCCTGGCCGAACGCGGGCTTGCCGTCACCCTGGTCGAGACTACGGAGGGCGGGCTGCAGGCCGCGCGAGAGCGGGTTGCCGCGCTGATCGCCCGGGGCATCCGGTCTGGCCGCGTTCCGGAAGCGGCCCGGCAGGACATTGCCGCCCGCCTGTCCTTCCAGGGCGATCTTGCGGCCCTCGCCAGCTGCGACCTCGTGATCGAGGCGGTCTTCGACGATCTCGCCCTCAAGCGCGACCTGTTCGAGCGGCTTGAGGAAATCCTGCCGCCGCAGGCCCTGCTGGCGAGCGCCTCGCCGATGTCGGATCACGCCGCCCTTGCCGGGCAGCTTTCCCATCCCGGCCGTTACCTCGCGATGCATTTCCTCGCCCCGGCCCCGGCCATGCGGATCGTCGAGCTTGGCCGCACCCGGCATACAAGGCCCGAAACCCTCGCCGCCGCCTTCGCCCTGCTCGATCGCATGGACCGGATGGCCATCCCCTGCCTTGCTACCGAGGGGCTTGTCGGCGGCCGGATTGTCGCGCGGTTCCGAGCCCAATGTGATTTCCTGCTGGAAGAAGGCGCCCTCCCCGCCGAGATCGACCGCGCGCTGGAAGCCTTCGGCCTGCCCATCGGCCCCTTCGCCGCGCAGGATCTGGCCGGCCTCGACATTGCCTGGGCGCGGCGGAAGCGGCAGGCCGAAACCCGCCCGCCGGGCGAGCGTGACGTGCCGATCCTCGACCAGCTCTGCGAGCGGGGGCATTTCGGCCAGAAGGTCGGCAAGGGATGGTATCGATATCGCAACGGCCAGCGCGAGTCCGATCCGGACGTCGAGGCGCTGATCCGCGCCCATGCGGCATCGACGGGCCGGCGGCGGCAGGCCTTCACGGCGGATGCCATCCAGCTCCGTGTCCTTGCTGCCATGGTCAATGAAGGCTGCCGGATGATCGAGGCCGGCATCGTGGCCCGGCCGGCAGTGATCGACCTGCTGATGGTGCATGGCCACGGTTTCCCGGCCTGGCGCGGCGGGCCGATGCAGGAAGCGGATGCCCGCGGCCTCCGGGTGATCCAGTCCGCCATCGAGGCAAGCGCACAGCGCGATGGCGCCGGCTTCGAGGCCTGCCGCCTCGTGGCGGAACTCATCGCCTCCGGAAGGTCCTTCAGCGCGCTGAACCGCCCCGTCGCGGCGGAGGTGCTTCAGCCGGCCTGACCGGCACTCCCCGCAAAGCGGTCGAACCCGCCCGCCGGGCTGCTTCCGGTTTCGAAGAGATCGCCCTGGCCAGAGGCCCCGGCTTGCAGGCCAAGCGTTTCGAATATCCGGGGGATCTTCTCCTTCAGCGCGAAGAAGCCGCGCGTGGCATGCGGCCAGCACGCCTCGTCATAGGGGCGGCGGGCTTCCACCAGAGCGATGCCCTGCCGGGCGAGCACGGGGGCGGCTTCGGCCAAAGCCTCGGCCACCGGGCCGACCGGCGCATAGGCCGTGACGATCCGAGAAAGACCCTGCCGCCGCGCCCAGTCGCCGAGGGCAACCGCCGTCAGGCTCGGCAGACGCGTTGCCTCGACGGCCCAATGCCGGGCGGCGCGGTCGAGCCCATCCGTCAACGCCGCTTCGGTGAAGGCCTGCACGGCATCTGCGACGGGTAGCGGTGAGCGCCCGTCAACCGCGCTGGCGCCAGCAATCGCGCGGATTCCGGGCCGATCTAGGCCGAGACTCTCGGGGTGCAGATCCTCCTCGGTCAGGAGCAGGCCCGTCACACCCTCGGCCGGACCGGAAAGCGGCGCACGGGGTGGCCGGGCGGCGGGGAGCGGCGGTTCGTCGAGCGGAGGCGCCTCCTTCGCGAGGCCGCGCGGCGAGAAGCGCCCGCCGGTGAAGCCGGCAATGTTGTCCGGCCGCGCGAGATAGGTCTTGCCCCTGGTGTGAAGCCCGCCCACCCAGCGCCACGAGCAGGTATTCGAGGCCGGGTCGCCATCGAGAAGATGACGGATCATGAAATCCGCCCCGAGTTCCCACGGCAGGCGCAGGGTGAAGATCCAGATCGAGGCGAACCACATGCGGGCGTGGTTATGGAGATAGCCGGTCTCCTCCAGCTCGCTGACCCAGGCATCGAAGGCATCGATGCCCGTCCGGCCGGCAAGGGCGGCTTCGTAGGCCTTGCGGAAGCCTCCCTTCTCGCCCAGAGCCGCGACCTGCCCGGAAAGCGCCTCGCGATACCGGGGCCAGATTTCCGGGCGGGTCTCGAGATGGCCCTTGAAATAGGCGCGCCAGAGCACTTCTTGGATGAATTTCTCGGCCGAAGCCGGCGAATGCCGGGCAAGAACCGCCTCGAGAACTTCCGCCTCGGTCACCAGCCGGTGCCGCAAATAAGGCGAGAGCACCGAGACATTGTCGCGCCGGTCGGGCCCGAAATCGCTGTTCCGCCGGTTGGCATAATCCCGGCCTGCCGAGGGCAGGAACGTCTGAAGGCGAAGAAGCCCGGCCGCGCGGCCGGGCTCGAAATGGCGTGAATCCGTCATCGTGAACTCCTGCCGGGCTTACGCAGCCGGCAGGCGTGTGGATGAGGGTCAGGCGAGGCCTTCTGCCTTGAGCGCAGACTGGACAGCCGGCCGGGCAGCGACACGCCCCATATAGGCCTTCAGGCGCGGCCAGGCATCGAGGGACATCCCCACGAAACCGGTCCAGTTCGTGACCACGAAGAGATAGGCATCGGCCACGGTGAAAGCGGCGCTGGTCACATGGTCGCGGCCATCGGCGAAGAGCGACTCCACATGATCGAGATGCTTCGACACAGCCTTGCGGGCGGCCTCCTTCTCGGCATCGGAACTGGTCGGCACGAAGAGCGGCACGAAAGCCTTGTGCAATTCGGAGGCGACGAAGTTCAGCATTTCCTGCACCCGAGCCCGCGCCACCGTGCCCGGCTGCGGTGCGAGTTCGCGCGCGCCTTCCCGGTCGGCGAGGAACTGCACGATCGCCGCGCCTTCCGTGATCCGCGTGCCGTCATCCAGCTCGAGCACCGGAACCTGCCCCTTGGCATTGACGGCATGAAAATCGCCGCCGCCAGCCAGAATCTTGGTCTTCGTGTCGACGCGCTGCAGCGTCACCGGCAGATTGAGTTCGTTGATCACGATATGCGGCGAGAGCGAGCACGCGCCGGGTGAGAAATAGAGCTTCATCAGCGATCTCCTGAGGGGGTTGGGATGGCGCTTTCCATAACCGCTCTGGTTACCAATAGAAACCGGGTAACTTGTAGTGACCTGCAAAATCAGGTATCCATCCGGTAACCAGGAGACCGGCATGGCCCTTAGGATGCGCAAGAACCAGGTGGCGGCGCCGCTGCCCAACTGCCCGCTCACGGCCTGCCTCGCCTTGATCGGCGGCGCCTGGACGCCGAACATCATCTGGTATCTCTCCGGCGGGCCGCGTCGCTTCTCGGAACTGCGCGGCGACCTGCCGGGCATTTCCTCGAAAGTCCTGACCCAGCGCCTGCGGGAACTGGAGCAGAGCGGCGTTGCCAGCCGGCATGTGCTGCCCACTTCCCCGCCTTCGGTGGAATATGCCCTGACCGAACTCGGCCATGACCTGCTGCCGGCCATCCGGTCGATTGTCGAGATCGGGCAGAAACTGAAATCGCATCAGGAAAGCCGGCTGGCCGGATCCCCGGAGGATGGATCGCCGGAATCCGTGCCTGCTCCGGCAGAGCCCCGGAAGGCCGGGCCGCGCATCTCGCAGCTCTGAGGCCAGACGCACTCCACTGCGCAAGGCTGTATACATCAGTCCAGATAAATTGTTCGTATACGGCCTATTGCTGGATTTTCTCGCCTGTTCTATGTTTTTCTGTATACAGAATGAACACAGGGAGCGCGCAATGACCACCCTATTCCCCTTGAACGCGTGGTATGCCGCCGCCTGGGATGTCGAGGTGAAGCGCGCCCTTCTGCCCCGGACCATCTGCGGCAAGAAGATCGTCCTCTATCGCACCGAGGCCGGCGAGCCGGTGGCCCTTGCCGATGCCTGCTGGCACCGGCTGGTTCCGCTTTCGCGCGGGCATCTGCACGGCGACGAGGTGGTGTGCCCCTATCACGGCCTTGTCTTCAACCCGCAGGGTCGCTGCACATTCATGCCCTCGCAGGAAACCATCAATCCCAGCGCCTGCGTCCGGTCCTACCCGATCGTCGAGAAGCATCGCTTCCTCTGGATCTGGCCGGGCGACCCTGCCTTGGCCGACCCGGCCAAGGTGCCGGACATGCACTGGAACAAGGATCCGGACTGGGAAGGCGATGGCAAGCTGATCCATGCCCGCTGCGATTATCGCCTCGTGATCGACAATCTGATGGACCTGACCCACGAGACCTTCGTGCACGGCACCTCGATCGGCAATGCCGCCGTGGCCGAGGCGCCCTTCGTCACCACCCATGGCGACAGGACCGCCACCGTGACCCGCTGGATGGTCGATATCGAGCCACCGCCCTTCTGGCGCGGCCAGCTCGGCAAGCCCGGCAATGTGGATCGCTGGCAGATCATCCGGTTCGAGGCGCCCTCGACCATCGTGATCGATGTCGGCGTCGCCCCCACCGGCACCGGCGCGCCCGAGGGTGACCGGAGCCAGGGCGTCAACGGCATGGTGCTGAACACCATCACCCCGGAAACCGACAAGACCTGCCACTATTTCTGGGCCTTCGCCCGGAATTACCGCCGGCATGACCAGGCGCTGACGACCCAGCTCTGCGAGGGGGTCAGCAGCATCTTCCGCGAGGACGAGGCCATTCTCGAGGCGCAGCAGCAGGCGATCGACGAGAACCCGGGCCGGATCTTCTATAATCTCAACATCGATTCCGGTTCGATGTGGGCCCGTCGGCTGATCGACCGGATGATCGGAGCGGAACAGCCTGTGCCGCAGGCGGCGGAGTAAGCCCATGGCCGGATCCGCGATCCCCGAAGCCACCGCCGAGACATCCCGCCCACGTGAGGATCGCGGCACTTCGCAGAGCGTCCGCGCCCAGCTGGCCCTGCGCGAACTGCTCCTCTCCGGCGAGATCGCCCCGGGCGCACGCCTGTCCGAACTGGCGATTGTCGAGCGGATCGGTGTCTCGCGCACGCCGGTCCGTGCGGCGCTGACGCTGCTGGCCGAGGAAGGGCTTGTCGAGCCGATCCCCTCCGGTGGTTTCGCCGCCCGCGCCTTCAGCGAACAGGATGTGCGCGATTCGATCGAGATGCGCGGCACGCTGGAAGGCCTCGCCGCCCGCCTCGCGGCCGAAAGGGGCATCAGCGCACTGGCTGCCCACACCCTGCAGGACCTGCTCGCCCGGCTGGACGAAGTGGTCGCCGGCCCGCTTACGGGGCCGGATGTCTTCGAGCGCTACATCGCGCTCAACGCCGAATGGCACCGCGAGATCATCGGCCTTGCCGGGAGCCGCGTGGTCGAGCGCCAGATCGAGCGCGTCATGGCCCTGCCCTTCGCCTCGCCCAGCGCCTTCGTGATGGCCCAGGCCCAGACGGCAGAGGCCCGGCGCATCCTCACCCTCGCGCAGGACCAGCACCATGCCGTCGTCGAAGCGATCCTCCAGCGCGAGGGCGCCCGCGCCGAGGCGCTGATGCGCGAACATTCCCGCCTCGCCAGCCGCAATCTCGCAAACGCTGCCCGCTCGCGCCAGGCCATGGCACAGGTGCCCGGCGGCGCGCTGATCCGGCTGCGGCCGGTCTGAGGAGAGCCAGCATGCGCTACGCCGTCACCTGGCAGGAGGCCACCCTGCGCGCCGTGAATGATCTCACGGCGGATATCCGCGAATTCCGCATCGTGCCGGCCGCCGGCTGCCGGAGCTTCCTGCCCGGCGCCCATATCGATCTTGCCCTGACCATCGGCGACCTGCCCGAAACGCGCTCCTATTCACTGGTCGGCGAGCCCGGCGACGGCCATTACCGCATCGCGGTAAAGCGCCGGCCGGACAGCCGCGGCGGCTCGGCCTATCTCTGGAGCCTCGCGCCCGGCGCCCGGCTCACCATCACCGAACCGAAAAGCGCGTTCGAGCTCGAATTCGGCCGCAACGAATACCTGCTCGTTGCCGGGGGCATCGGCATCACGCCGCTTTTCGGCATGGCCAGCCTGCTGCGCCGCCGGGGGAGCCGCGTGCGGCTGCTCTATGCGGCCCGCAAGCGCGAGGACCTCGCCTATCTGGAGCTGCTGCAGGCTATGCTCGGCGAGGATCTGGAAATCTTCGTCTCGGAAACCGGCCAGCGGATCGATTTCGCCGCTGCCTTTGCGACTCTCGGGACGGATGCGCTCTGCGCGCTTTGCGGCCCGATGCCGATGCTGGAAGATGCCCGCCGCGCCTGGGCTGCCGCCGGAAGGCCGACAGCCGATCTCCGCTGGGAGACCTTCGGCACGTCAGGCCATCACGCCGCCGAGGATTTCACCGTCCGCCTGCCCCGGCACAATCTGGAATTGGTCGTGCTGCGCAACCGCACCCTGCTCGATACGCTGGAAGAGGCGGGGATCGACGTCATCCATGATTGCCGCAAGGGCGAATGCGGCCTCTGCGCGATGGATATCCTCGCTCTCGACGGCGCGATCGACCATCGCGACGTATTTTTCTCCGATCACGAGAAGCAGGAAAGCCGGAAGCTCTGCGCCTGCGTCTCGCGTGCCACCGGCACCCTCACCCTCGATACGGATTACCGGCCCGACGCGGTGTAAGGCCCCTCACACGCCGGCGCGATGCGCCGTCGGCCTCTCCCCGGCGGGGAGAGGCGGGAGGCTCGCTGGATAACCGGATGAGCGGTTCGATGTCCCGGCGAAAGCGGCAGTGCGCTCCCCTCGCCCCGCTTGCGGGGAGAGGGAAGCCGAGGGTGAAGCCCGAGGCAGGGTGAGGGGCAATTCAGCCCCTTACGCGTCCTTCCAGACCTCGGCGGCCAGCTCGACGATCATCTCGAGCTTCTTCCACTGCTCGTCCTCGGCCAGCGTGTTGCCTTCCTCGGTCGAGGCGAAGCCGCATTGCGGCGAAAGGCAGAGCTGGTCCAGCGAGACGAATTTCGACGCCTCGTCGATGCGGCGGCGGATATCGTCCTTCGCTTCCAGCACGCCGGTCTTCGAGGTGACGAGGCCGAGCACCACATGCTTGCCCTTGGGCAGGAAGCGCAACGGCTCGAAGCCACCGGCGCGGTCGCTGTCCCATTCCATGAAATAGCCATCCACCGGCATCGCGTTGAACAGCACCTCGGCCACCGGCTCGTAGCCGCCGGAGGCAATGAAGGTCGAGCGGAAATTGCCGCGGCAGAGATGCATGGTGATGGCGAGGTCGGCCGGCTTGTTCTCCAGCGCCTTGCGGACCATGCCGGCATAGATGTCCGGCTGCTTTTCCGGGTCATCGCCGCGCTGGCGCAGCATCTCGCGCTGGTTGGGGTCGCAGAGATAGGCGAAGGAGATGTCGTCGAGCTGCAGGTAGCGGCAGCCGGCATCATAGAAGGCGCCGACCGCATTGCCATAGGCCGCGCCGACATCGGCATAGAACGCGTCCATATCGGCATAGATGCCCGGATTCATCATCTTCCGGCCGCCGCGATAATGCAGCATGGACGGGCCGGGAATGGTCATTTTCGGGGTCGCGCGGGCATTCGCCTTGAGGAAGGTGAAATGCTCGACCATCGGATGGCCGGAAAACCCGACCTTGCCGGTGATGCGCAGGGCCTTCGCAATCCCGACCCCGCCCTTGAAGTTCATGCCGGAATCCGCCTCGACCGAGGTGACGCCGTCGAGCTGCTCGAGGAAGTCGAAATGCCAGTAGGCGCGGCGGAACTCGCCGTCGGTCACGCCCTTCAGGCCCACCGCCTCCTGCTTGGCGATCAGCGCCTTGATCTCGCGATCCTCGATCGCCTTCAGCCCCTCGGCGCTCAGCGTGCCGGCGGCGCGCTCCTCGCGGGCTTTCTTCAGCGCGGCCGGGCGCAGCAGGGAACCGACCTGGTCGGCGCGGAAAGGCGGTCTGGCAGTCATGATATCCTCCGGAATCGTTCAGGAATGGGCGCGCGCACCGGCCTTCTTGCCGGTGACGCCGAGATGGGTTTCGAGCGGGGCCGGATCGGCGATCAGGCTGGCGCTCGAGGATTGGTGCACGATGGCGCCACGGTCGAGGATGATGGCCTCGTCCGTCACGCCGAGGATCTTCTGGGCATGCTGCTCGACGATGATCGCCGAGAGACCCTCGTCGCGGGTGATGCGCTTCAGCGCGGCCAGCAATTCCTCGATGATGATCGGCGCGAGGCCTTCGGTCGGCTCGTCGAGGAGGATAAGGCGCGGGTTGAGCACCAGCGCCCGCGCCACGGCCAGCATCTGCTGCTCGCCGCCGGAAAGCTGGTTGCCCATATTGCCGCGCCGCTCCTTGAGCCGGGGGAACAGGCGATAGACCGCCTCGATATCCCAGGCACCCGGCTGCGCCACGGCGGAGAGATTTTCCTCCACGGTCAGCGACTTGAAGATGTTCCGCTCTTGCGGCACCCAGCCGATGCCGCCGCGCGCCCGAAGGTCGGAACGGAGCCGCGAGATATCGCGCCCCTCGAAGCGGATCGTCCCGCCGAGATGCCGCGTCGCGCCGATGATCGTGTTCAGAAGCGTCGTCTTGCCGGTACCGTTGCGGCCGAGCACGGCCAGCGAGCGGCCCGCTTCCAGCGTCAGGCTGACATCGTTGATCACCCGCGCCAGGCCATAGCCGGCGGAAAGCTGCGCGAGCTGGAGAAGCGGCTCAGCCATCGAGGCTCTCCCCGAGATAGACGGCGCGGACGCGCGGATCATTGGCGATTTCCGACACCGTGCCCTCGGTAAAGAGCGCGCCGTTGACCAGCACCGAAATGCGCTCGGCGAAGGAGAAGACGAGGTCCATGTCATGCTCGATCAGCAGGACGGAGACATCGCGCGGCAGGGCCGCGACGGTGGCCAGCAGGTCATGCCGCTCGGCCTCCGGCACGCCGGCGGCCGGCTCGTCCAGCAGCAGCACGCGCGGCTGGCAGGCAAAGGCCAGCGCGATTTCCAGCAGGCGCTGCTTGCCATAGGGCAGGCTTGCCGTCCGCTCCTCGAGCACATCGACCAGCTTGAACCGGGTGGCGATCTCGACGATCTCGTCGATCACTGCCGATTTCGAGCCGGCCGGCCGCCAGAATTCATAGCCATGGCCCATCCGCTCCGACACCGCGACGCCGAGGGTCTCCAGCGGCGTCATGCCGGCGAAGAGCTGGTTGATCTGGAAGGTGCGCACCAGCCCGCGCTTGACGCGCCGCTCCGGCGCCATGGCGGAAATATCCTCGCCATGCAGGCGGATCGTCCCCGCGCTCGGCTGGAGCACTCCGGTCAGCAGGTTGACGAAGGTGGTCTTGCCGGCACCATTCGGCCCGATCAGGGCATGACGGGCGCCCGGCTCGAGGCGGAAGGTGACATCATCGGTCGCGACAATGCCGCCGAAGCGCTTCTGCAGGCCGACAGTCTCGAGCGCGGCGCTCATCTCAATGCCCCCCGACAATCGTGCGCGGCCGCGGCTCGGGCTTGCCGCGCAGGCGGGCCCAGAGCACGGCGGCCCGGTGATTCATGCGCTCGCGCCCGATCAGCACGAGAATGACGAGGATGAGGCCGATCCAGAAGGTCCAGTATTGCGGCGTCCAGTTCGAGATCACCTCCTGCAGGACCTTGAACACGATCGCGCCGGCAAAGCCGCCATAGAGATAGCCCGTGCCGCCGATCACAAGCATCAGCAGCACATCGGCCGAGCGATGCAGCGCGATCACGTCAAGCGAGACGAATTGCGTCGTCTGCGCCAGCAGCGCACCCGCCGCCCCGGCATAGGCCGCCGCCAGCGTGTAGACTGCGATCAACCGCCGGTTGACGGGAATGCCGATGGCGCGCGCCCGGAGCGGGTTGTCGCGGATCGTCCGCAGCGAGAGGCCAAAGGGCGAGACGACGATCCGCCGCGCCATCAGGAACAGCAGGAAGGTGACGACCAGCGAATAGACATAGGCCGTGCGGCCATAGAGGTCGAACTCGAACAGGCCCAGCACCGGGCCCATCATCACGCCCTGCAGGCCATCAGCCCCGCCGGTCAGCCAGGTCATCTTGTTGGCGATCTCGCCAAGGACGAGCGCGACGCCGAGCGTCACCATCAGTCGGGCGAGATCCACTCCGCGCAGGACGAGGAAGCTGGTGATGAAGCCCAGCGCACCGGAGGCCAAGGTAGCCAGGACCAGCCCGGTCAGCGGGTCGCCGATCACCCGGATGGCGAAGATCCCGGCGAAATAGGCGCCGAAGCCGAAAAACGCGGCATGCCCGAGCGAGGCGATCCCGGCATAGCCGAGGATCAGGTCGAGCGACATCGCGAACAGGGCCGTGATGAGGATCTCGTTGAGGATCAGGTGATGGCTCGGCAGCAGCCAGATCGCGCCGAACGCAACCAGCCAGAACACGAATTCCATCGGCTTCCAGCGGCTCGTCTCGGCGAGATGGCGCGTCGCGATATCGGTCGGTGTCCCTTGCATGGCTCGGTTCCGCCTATCGGGCTTTGACGAACAGCCCTTGCGGGCGGAAGACCAGCACCACGATCATCACGGTGTAGATCACGAAGGCGCCGAAGCTCGGCACGTAATATTTCCCGGCCACATCGGCGATGCCGAGCAGCAGCGAGGCGAAGAACGGGCCCGTCAGGCTGCTCGTGCCGCCAACCGTCACGACGATCATGAAATAGATCAGGAATTTCAACGGGAAGGTCGGGTCGAGGCCGAGGATTTCCGCGCCCAGCGCCCCGCCGAGGCCAGCAAGGCCCGAGCCGGCGGCGAAGGTCGCGGCGAAGACGAGCGAAGTGTTGATGCCGAGCCCGCGCGCCACGCGGGCATCATCCACCGCCGCCCGGAGCTGCGCGCCGAACCGCGTCTTGGCCAGAACGAATTGCAGCGCGACGACCAGCACCCCGCAGACCACGATGATGAAGCTGCGATAGAGGCCGATCTGCACGCCGAACACATCGACCCGGCCGCGCAGCCAGGACGGAAGCTGGATCAGCTGCGGCTGCGAGCCCATCACGTAATCCACCGCTGCGATGGCCATGAAGACCAGCCCGATCGTGAACAGCACCTGGTCGAGATGGCTGCGGTTGTAGAGCTGCTGGTAGAGCGTCCGCTCCAGGACGAGCCCGAGTGCGGCCGGAACAAGAAACGCGAAAGGCAGCGTGGCGAGGAACGGCACGCCGAGCCGGTTCATCAGGATCGCGGTGACATAGCCCCCGACCATGGCAAAGACACCATGCGCCAGATTGACGAAGTTCATCAGGCCAAGCGTGATCGAGAGGCCGCAGGCCAGCACGAACAGCACCATGCCATAGGCAATGCCGTCAAAAAGAATGGTCAGCACGCGAGATCCCCCGGGAGCAAAGGGACCGGGCGCCTGATTTAGCGCCCGGCCGGTAAGATCAGGTCCGGCTTACTTGGCCTTGGACGGATCCTTGACGTTCGGGATGGTGGCGAACTCGACATTGTAGAGCTCGCCGCCGACCTTCTCGACCCGGCGGATATAGACATTCTGGATGATGTCGCGGGTATCCTTGTCGATCGAGATCGGCCCGCGCGGGCTCGTCCAGGCCAGGCCCTTCATCGCCTCGACCAGCGCTTCGCCACCGGCGCCGTTGGTCTTCTTCAGGCCTTCATAAAGGGCATGCATGCCATCATAGCCGCTGACGGCCATGAAATTCGGGCGCAGGCCGTTATTGGCCTTCTTGAAGGCCTCGACGAAGGCCTTGTTCTCCGGGCTGTCATGGGCGGCGGAATAGTGATGCGCCGTCACCACGCCGAGCGCGACATCGCCGATCGTGTTGAGGATGTCGTCATCGGTCACGTCGCCCGTGCCGATCAGCTTGATGCCGCTCTTGTCGAGACCACGCTCGACGAACTGCTTCATGAACTGCGAGCCGACGCCCGAAGGCACGAAGACGAGCAGCGCATCCGGCTTGGAATCCGCCACCTTCTGCAGGAAGGGCGAGAAATCCGGGTTGGCCAGCGGCACGCGGAGATTCTCCACCTGCCCGCCATTCGCCTTGAACACATCCGAGAACCACTTCTCGACATCATGCCCCGGGCCGTAATCCGTCACCACCGTGACGACGCGCTTCATGCCCTGCTTGGCCACCCATTCGCCGAACGGGCCGGCGATCTGCGGCACGACCTGGCTGGTCCGGACGATGAAGGGCGAGCGCTCGGTGATGATCCCTGTCGCGGCCGACATGACAACCATCGGCGTCTTGGATTGCGTGGCCAGCGGCGCCGTGGCGAGGGCCAGCGGCGTCAGGCCGAAACCGGCAATCGCCGTGACCTTGTCGTTGACGATGAGCTCCTGCGCGATGCGGCGCGTGACATCGGCAACACCGGTATCATCCTTGATGATCAGCTCGACCTTCTTGCCGGCGACCGTCGTGCCCTTCTGCGCCATGTAGAGCTGGGCCGCGGCGGCGATCTGCTTGCCGGTCGAGGTGAAGGGGCCGGTCATCGGCAGGATGAGGCCGATCTTGATCGCGTCCTGCGCGAGGGCCGTGCCCGCCATCAGCGCGAGGCCCATCGCCACCGCGCCGGCCTTCAGGAAATTCCGTCTGCTCATGTTGTCCTCCCTTGGAACATCTCTGCCCGGAACCGGTTTCGCCCGGCACCGGATTGTCTTGGGTCGTCAGCCGCTTGCGGCCGTTACCGGCGTCATCGGATCGATCCGGTGCGCCTGGAAAGTCGTGGCGAGGGCCGTCACCGCGATATCCGCGACGATCCCGGCCTGGGCGTAGGGGTCTGCCTCGGCGAAGGCGATGACATCCTCGCGGCTCCGCGCCTCGATGACGCCGAAATTCCCGAGCGGGGATTGCCCGTCATCGGCCGTCAGCGCCGAGCCGATCAGCACGCGCACCCGCCCGCCGCCGCTCAGCACATGCGCGCGATGCCGCTCGCGGATCGCGGCGCGTTCCGCATCCTTGCCGGGGTGATGGCGGCAGATCATCAGCCAGTGCATGTCACGCCGCCCTGTTCTCGAGCACCAGCATGCCGGCGCCGGTCATCGAGGCGGGCACGTAGTAATGGCTGTGCTTCACCACCACTTCCGGGTCCATCGCCCCGCGCATGACGAGCCACATCATCAGCTCCGCGCCTTCGCTGCCGAAGAGCCGCACATAATCCTCGCGGCTGAGCGCAGCCAGCCGGCCCGGATTGGCGGCGATGTCGCGCAGGAATTCGCGGTCGGCTTCCGGATTGGTGAAGCCTGCGCGCGCGCCCTGCAACTGGTGCGAGAGGCCGCCGGTGCCGATCACCACCACGCGCTCGTCGCCGGGGAAGCTCTCGATTGCCCGGCGCAGCACCTGCCCGAGTTCGTAGCAGCGGCTCGGCAGCGGGATCGGATACTGGATCACGTTGACGAAGACCGGCACGACCTTGACCGGCCAGGCCTTGTCCGGCTTGCCGAAGAACAGCTCCATCGGCACCTGCAACCCGTGATCGACCTCGATTTCCTGCACGATCATCGGGTCGAACCGGTTCTCGACCATGCGGTCGATCATGTGCCAGCCCAGTTCGGCGTGGCCCTCGAACGATGGAATGGCCCGTGGCCCCCAACCCTCGTCGATCGGGTCGTAGTGCTCGGCACAGCCGATCGCGAAGGTCGGCACCTTGTCGAGGAAGAAGGAATTGCCGTGATCGTTGAACACCACCACTGCCACGTCGGGCTTGTTGGCGGCCACCCAGTCGCGGCCGGGCCCGATCCCGTCGAAGAAGGGCTTCCAGTCATCGGTCTGGGTCAGGCCCTTGTCCATCGCCGCGCCGATTGACGGCACATGCGAGGACCCGAGCCCGCCAATCAGCTTCGCCATGCTTGAACTCCCGTCATGTCACTGGCCGGCATCTCACTGGCCTCCCGCCGGCTTCTTGCCCAGCCGCTCGCGGAGAAAGGTGTCGTGGTCCATCCCGGCCTGATGGGCGCCGATTTCGGTCATCCGGGCCGGCGAAATCGCCGAAATCTTGAGAATGTAGAAGACGTTGCCGCCCAGCCGGACCATTTCCTGCCAGTTCCGCGTCTTGACCGCCTGCTTCTCCTCGTCGGAAAGGCCGAACCGGTCGAGATAGGCATCCTCATCGGAGCGGAACGCGTCGCGATTGGCCGGATCGACCAGCCCCATCGCCATCTTGTTGAGGCGATAGCCCCGGCGCTGGCGGGAACGGTCGAAAAGCGGAGTGTCGGGAATGCGGTCTTCCATCACGCCGCCTCCGCCCGCTCAAAGCCGAACCAGCGCATCAGCGCTCGCGTGACGGCTTCCGGCCGCTCGACGGACACGAAATGCCCGGCCTCCTCGATCACCGCGAGTTCCGCGCCGGGGATCGCCGCCGCCATCTCCTCGTGCTGGGCCAGGGTGCTCCAGCGATCCTGCCGGCCGACCATGACCAGAACCGGGCAGCGAATGCCCGCCAGCACCGGCCGCGCATCCGGCCGCGAGAGCAGGGCGCGGATCTGGCGTTCATGCTGATCCGGCGTCGCGCGTTTCACCATCGCTGTCAGCGGGTCGATCAGGGACGGATCACGCTCTCGATCGACATGGAGCATCGGCGGCAGCCATCGCGCCGCCAGCGCGCCCATCCCCTCGGCATGGGCAAGGTCCACCAGCGGCTGGCGGGTCTCGGCTTCGTTCTCGCGCGCCGGCGTTGCGCCGGTATCCATCAGGCAGAGCCGCTTGACCCGCTCGGGCGCAAGGCGGATCGCCTGCAAGGCCGCCCGCCCGCCCATCGAGAAGCCGATGAGGGAAACCGGCCCGTCAAACAGGCCAAGAGCCAGCCGGGCCATGCCCTCGATCGAATCCTGACCGAGAAAATCCGCGACCTTCACATCGGCATGGCGCGACAGGGCCGCGATCTGGTGCGTGAAGACGCTGCCATCGCAGAGGAGCCCCGGCATGAACACGATCTGTTCGCGCATTTCCGTCCCGTTTGTTCCGGCCGGTCATGTGCCAGCCTTGTTGTTTCTGCCGTGCCGGGTTCCCCCGGTGAAAGGACAATCCCTCGAAAGGGATCATCGCTGAGAATGTCGAGCCGCCCGGCCCTGCTGGCAAGGCCTGACCCCGCCCACACCGGCCGGATCAGGCATTCTAGCCCTGACGGCCGCATTTGTTCGCAGGGAGAACCGCCGCCCGGCGGTCCCGGACCGGCAAGGCTCCGCCCACCTTGCCCGTCATTCCTGCGGGCAAGCGTTCAATGAATCCAGTGATTGTTTTGGCGGCTTTAGTGAATCTCGTGCACGAGCGCAGGTGCCGCCGCCTCGCCATCGCGCCGGAACCTCTGGGCGACCAGCTTCAGCAGGTGCTCGCCCGCCGGCGAGAGCGGATTCGCCCGGTTGCTGACGACGCCGACAATCCGCGAGACGCCGGGATTGACGATCGGCACAGCCTTCAAACCCGGCGCACCGGCAAGGTCGATCGCGAGGCGGGGCACGACCGTCAGCGCCACGCCGGCCGTCACGAGGCTGACGGCGGTAGCCACATGCTGCACCTCGTAGCGCCAGGTCATGAATTCCCGCCGCGAACCGAGGGCGTCATCGATGATCGCCCGGTTCGCCGCCTGCGGGCTGATCCGCACCAGCGGCACGCCCTCGAGTTCGGCCCAGCTGACCTGCGGCCGCGACGCCAGCGGGTGGCTCGCCTGGCAAAGCAGCACATAGGGTTCCCGCAGCAGGGGCCGCATGTCGAGATCCCAGCGATTGGCGGAGATGATGGTGATGCCGAATTCCGCCTCGCCCTTCTGCACGAAATCCGCGATCTGGCCCGCCGCCGCATCCTGGATATGGACGGTGATATCCGGATAGGAAGCGGAGAATTCCAGCAGGATCGGCGGCAGGTAATAGGTGGCGATGGTCGGCAGGCAGCCGATGGTCAGCCGGGCCTGCCGCTCGCGCCCCTGCCGGCGCAGGGCGTCATAGGAGGCGGAAAGGGCGTCGATCATCTGCCGGGCGCGCGGCAGCAATTCGAGGCCGGCGGGTGTCAGCGTCACCTGCCGCGTCGTGCGGGTGAACAGCTTGATGCCGAGATCATCCTCGAGCTTGCGCATCCGGTGCGACAGGGCTGTCTGCGACAGGTTGAGATGCGCGGCGGCGCCATGAAAGCTGCCGCGCTCGGCAATGGAGAGGAAGGCTTCCAGCCCGAGAAAGTCGATCCGCATGAAAGCCGGCCCTTCTGACGCCTGATTACTGAAATCAGTGCATCAGTTCGGCCCATGGATCAATCCGGCTGATCAATCCACCGCATCAGCCCGGCGGCAGGCTGCCCTGATCCTCGAAATAGGCCGGATGCGCGGCGGCGAGGCGCGGGATGGCCGAGAGGATCTCGCGCACATGGCGCCGCATCGCCGCTTCGGCCGCCAGCGGATCGCGGTCCTGCAGGGCGGCAACGATCTGCCGGTGCTGATCGATCAGCACGGGAAAGGGCGAGGCCTCCGGCAGGCTGAGATGGCGCACACGGTCGGTCTGGGTGCGGGCCGCCTCGACCACGCGGACGGCATAATCGCAATCGAGGCAATCCGCGATGGCGCGATGGAAGGCCTCGTCCAGTTCGGTGAAGGCGACATTGTCGAGCCGGATAGCTGCCCGCATCTGGCCATCGATCAGCGCGGAGAGCCGGTCGAGCCCGGCAGCGTCGATCCGGGTCGCCGCCTCGCGAACGACAGCGCATTCGATCGCCTCACGCACGAAACGGGCATTGAGCACCTCCTTGACCGAGATTTTCGTCACATAGGTGCCGCGGCTCGGCAGGACCTGCACGAGGCCCGCCTCGGCCAGCTTGATGAAGGCTTCCCGCACCGGCTGCCGGCTCACCCCGTAGAGCAGCGCGATCTCCTTTTCCGAAAGCGGCTGCCCCGGTTCGAGCTTCAGCTCGATGATCGCCTGGCGCAGGCGGTTGATGATCTGCGGCACGATCGGCTCGGCGAGCCGCAAGGCGGCATTCTCGTTCAATCCTGGCATCGCTTCCCTCTCCCGCCCCGGCACATAGCGCGGCCCCTTGCGAATGACCACAGGATGTGCACTATACCGGTATGGTGCCATACCTCAAGCATGAAGGTGCAGGGTGGGACAACCAGAAAACGGGAAGGAAAACACCATGGTGAAGGCAGAAGGTTCCACCTTTTCGCGCCGCGGCACTGTTGCCCTGGCGGCGGCGACCCTCGCAATTCTCGGGCTGACGGCCTCGGCCTCGGCCCAGCAGCAGCTCAACATCAACACCGCCCTCTCCACCGAGGACCCGATCTACAAGGGCCTCGAGCGGATGCGCGACAGGGTGGCGGAGCGCTCCAAGGGGGCGCTGACCATCCGCATCTTTCCGGGCTCGCAGCTCGGCAAGGACGAGGATGTTCTTGAACAGGCCCGCGCCGGCGCGAATGTCGCCGTCGTGGTCGATGGCGGCCGCCTCGCGGTCTTCGTCAAGGAATTCGGCATCCTGAGCGCGCCCTATCTCGCCTCGGGCTTCGACGGCATCCGCAAGGTCGTCACCTCGCCGCTCTTCGCCGAATGGGAAGCCAAGCTGAAGGCCACGTCCGGCCATCAGATCCTCTCGTTCAATTGGTGGCAGGGTGACCGCCATCTGCTGACCAACAAGCCGATCAAGGTCCCGGCCGATCTCGCCGGCATCCGCATGCGCACCCCGGGTGCGCCGGTCTGGATGGAGACGATCCGCGCCATGGGCGCGACGCCGACGGCGATGGGCTGGGGCGAAGTTTACCCCGCCCTCCAGCAGAAGGTGATCGATGCGGCGGAAGCCCAGCATCCGGCCACGCATGGCGCCCGGCTCTACGAAGTGACCAAGCACCTCACCAAGACGAGCCATTTCAACCTGATCACCGGCATCGTCACCAGCGGCGCCTGGTTCGACAAGCTCCCCGCCGACCTGCAGAAGATCCTGCGCGAGGAATCCCTCGCCGCCGGCGATTTCGCCTCCCGCGCCACCGAGGAATCGCTGGCGAAGTTCGAGGCCGAGTTCAAGGCCAAGGGCATGACGGTGGCGGAAGTCGACCGCACGCCCTTCATCGAGGCCACCAAGGGGGTCTACGACAAGCTTGGCTACGGCGAACTCCGCATCAAGGTCGAGGCCTTGCTGAAGTAAGGCCGACTGGGCCGGGCGGCCTTTCGCGGCCCGGCCCGTTTTCTCATCATACCGGAAGCAGACGGGGATCTTCGGGTCCGCGTGAAGGGGGGCATCATGCCGGCATGGTATGTGCGACTGGAAGATATCATCTCGAAATTCCTGCTGGCCGCGATCACGGTGCTGGTGCTGATCGCCGCGGTTTCACGCACGATCGGCCATCCCGTCATCTGGTCGGATGACATGGCGCAGTTGCTTTTCGTCTGGCTCTGCGTGTTCGGCGCGACCCGCGCGATGCGGATCAAGGCGCATATGGCGGTGGACTATGCCGTGAAATGGCTGCCGCGCACGCCGCGCTGGATGCTCGAGATGTTCAACGCTGCCCTGATCCTCGGCTTCCTCATCACTCTCGCCGTCTCCGGCTACAAGCTCACCATGCTGAACTGGCAGCGCGTCTATGGCGACAGCGGCATTTCCTACGCGTGGGTCACGATCGCCATTCCCGTCGGCAGCTTCCTGATGAGTCTCGAGATCATCCTCCACGTCCTCCGCTCGTTCCGCGACCGGTCCTTCGTCTTCTTCCCGGAAAAGCCGAACGATCTCGAACGCGCGCATAGCCAGCTCGGATAACGGCCATGCTGCTCATCACGTTCCTGTTCTTCGCGCTGATGTTTCTCGGCATGCCGGTCTCGCTGGCGATCGGGATTTCCGGATTCAGCTTCTTCGTCCTCAGCGGCACGGTGCCGGTCAGCATCGCCGTCCAGCAGATCGCAACCCAGTCGCAGAGCTTCCCGCTTCTGGCCGTGCCCTTCTTCGTGCTGGCCGGCCACATGATGAACAAGACCGGCATCACCACCCGCCTCATCGCCTGTTCGAACGTGCTGGTGAGCTGGATGTCCGGCGGGCTTGCGCAGGTCTGCATCCTGCTCTCGACCATGATGGGCGGCATTTCCGGCTCTGCCGTCGCCGATGCGGCGATGGAAGCCCGCATGCTCGGCCCGGAAATGATCCGCCGCGGCTATTCGAAGGGCTTCACCTGCGCGGCCATCGCGGTCGGCTCGCTGATCACCGCCACCATTCCGCCCAGCCTCGGGCTGATCCTCTACGGCTATATCGGCAATGTCTCGATCGGCCGGCTCTTCCTCGCCGGGGTCATTCCCGGCCTGATGATGATGGTCGGGCTGATGACCGTCGTCTGGTATATCTCCCGCAAGCGCGGCTACCAGCCGGCGGCGGCCGAAAAGCCGAAAGCGCGCGAGGTCTGGCGCGCCGTGGTCGATGCGAAATGGGCTTTGCTCTTCCCCGTCGCCCTGCTGGTCGGCATCCGCGCGGGCGTTTTCACCCCGTCCGAGATCGGCGCCTTCGCGGTGTTCTATGCCGTGGTTGTCGGCGCGTTCCTCCATCGGGAATTGACCTGGCAGCGCTTCGAGGAGGCCCTGTCCGAAGGCGTGCTCGACGTCGGCATTATCATGTTCGTGATCCTGATGTCCGGTCCGCTCGGCTATGCCATCATCTTCGAGCAGACCCCGCAGGCCATGGCGCAATGGATGCTCAGCCTCTCCAGCAACCCCACCGTGATCGTCCTGCTGATCCTGCTTCTGCTGCTGATCCTCGGCACCGCGCTGGAAAGCACGGTCATGGTGCTGCTGCTGACGCCGATCTTCGTGCCGATCATCACCAAGCTCGGCGTCGATCCGGTGCATTTCGGCATCGTCATGATGTCGGTCGTGACCCTCGGCTCGATGACGCCGCCTGTCGGGCCCTGCATGTTCGCCTGTTGCTCCATCCTCGATACGTCGATGGAGGAATACACGGTCGAGAGCCTGCCGTTCCTCGCCATGATCTGCTTCGTGATCATGCTGCTGGTCTTCCTGCCGGGCGTCGTGCTGTTCCTGCCCAACCTCTTGATGTGACGGGAGGAGACACGATGCTGCAAAGCTGGCGCTGGTTCGGCCCGGGTGATGCCGTCTCTCTTGCTGCCGCAAGGCAGGCCGGGGCGACGGGCATCGTCACCTCGCTGCACCATATCCCCTATGGCGAGGTCTGGACGCCCGGGGAAATCGCGAAACGTCAGGCCGAGATTGCCGCACCCGGCTTCGGCCTGCATTGGGCCGTGGTGGAAAGCCTGCCCGTGCATGAGCGCATCCGCATCGGCGAGGGGCAGCTCGAACCGCTTTTCGCAACCTACCGGGATTCGCTGCGGAACCTCGCGGCCGCCGGCATCCGCACGATCTGCTACAATTTCATGCCGGTTCTGGACTGGACCCGCACCCAGATGGATGCGGAGCTGCCCGGTGGCGCCCGGGCGCTGCGCTTCAACCTGCACGAATATGTCGCCTTCGACTGGCTGATGCTCCAGCGCCCCGGCGCCGAGGAAGGCTACAGCGCCGATGTTCTCGCCCGCGCGAAAGCCTGGCATGAAGCTGCCTCGGAAAGCGACAGGGCCCGCCTCCTTGCCAACATCATGGCCGGGTTGCCCGGTGCCTATGACCGCTACGACATTCCCGGCCTGCGCCGCATGCTCGACCGCTATCGTGGCATCGGCCATCGCGAATTGCAGGGCAATCTGCGCCGCTTCCTCGAGGCGGTGGTGCCGGCCGCAGAGGATCTCGGCATGCGCCTCTGCATCCACCCGGATGATCCGCCCCGTCCGGTCTTCGGCCTGCCGCGCATCGTCTCGCGCGAGCAGGACCTCGCCGATATCCTTGCCATGGTCGATTCTCCCGCCAATGGCCTGACCCTGTGTTCCGGCTCGCTGGGCGCCAACCCCGCCAATGACGTACCCGCCATCGCCCGGCGCTTTGCCGGCAGGATCTGGTTCGCGCATCTGCGCAACGTGGCGAAGGATCCGGATGGCTCCTTCATGGAGGCCGAGCATCTGGGCGGGGATACCGACATGGTCGAACTGGTCGCCGCCCTGCTCGATGAGGAAGCCCGCCGGCGCGCGGCGGGCGAGGATTTCGCCGAGATCCCGATGCGGCCAGACCACGGCCACGAAATCCTCGACGATATCGGACGGGCCAGCCATCCCGGCTACCCGTTCATTGGACGGCTCCGCGGCCTCGCGGAGCTGCGCGGCGTGATGACCGCCCTCAGCCATGCGCGGGGGCGGACAGGCTGAGGCGACATCACGCGGGCTTGACCCGGCCATCCGGTTGGCGCGAAAGCAGGGGGCCCCGCTGACCGGATGGACCCGCCGATGTCTCAGAGCCCCGCCCCGCGCCTGCCCTTCCTTGACAAGGCCCGCGGCATCGCCCTCGCGGCGATGGTGGTCTACCATTTCGTCTGGGACCTCTCCTTCCTCGGGCTGATCGACCCGGCGCTCCGCGATTCGCTGCTCTGGAGCAGCTTCGCACGCCTGATTGCGGCGAGCTTCCTCATCCTCGCCGGGATCGGGCTCGTCCTTGCCCACGGGCAGGGCCTCGACCGGGCGAAATTCCTCCGCCGGCTCGCACTGGTCGCAGGGGCGGCCCTGCTCGTCACTGCAGGAACCTGGCTGGTCTTCCCCGATGCCTTCGTCTTTTTCGGCATCCTCCATGCCATCGCGTTCGGCAGCGTGCTGGCCCTGCCTTTCCTGAGGCTTCCCTTCTGGCTTACGCTGCTGGCGGCGGGCGCAGTCTGGCTGCTGCCCTTCCTCGTCCAGAGCCCCGCCATGGCAGCGCCAGCCCTGATCTGGATCGGCCTCGGCGACCGCCTGCCCAATTCGACCGATTTCGTGCCGGTCTTTCCGTGGTTCGGCTTCATGCTGCTCGGCGTCGCGATCGGCCGACTGGTCGACTGGTCCCGCTTCGCCGGCCCGGAACCGGCGACGCGCCCCGGCCGCCTGCTCGTCACGGCCGGCCGCCGCAGCCTGCTGGTCTATCTCGTGCACCAGCCCCTGCTGTTCGGCACGCTCTGGCTGGTGGCGCTGATGGTGGTGCAGCGGCCCGACCCGGAGGCTCGACCCTTCCTCGCCGCCTGCCATGCCCAATGCGCGGCGAATGGTGCCGATGCGCCGACCTGCACGCGCCTCTGCCGGTGCGCGCTCGAGGCCACCCGCGCAGAAGGCCTGTGGACCAGCCTGATGCGGGACCAGCTCAGCGACTGCCAGCGCACCCGCGTCGAGGCGATCAGCCGGCGCTGTGCCGAGATGTCCAGCCTGCGCTGAGGTTTTGGATTCCGAGCCGTCTCGCGGCATAGTGGCAGGACAGGCGCGGGATCGCGCGGACGGAAGGGACGATGAATTTCCAGCAATTGCGGATCATCCGCGAAACCGTGCGCCGCCAGTTCAACCTGACCGAGGTCGCCCATCACCTCGCCACCTCGCAATCCGGCGTGTCGAAGCACATCAAGGACCTCGAGGATGAACTCGGCGTCGCGCTCTTCGTCCGCCGTGGCAAGCGCCTGCTCGACCTGACCGAGCCCGGCCGCGAGATCGTGGCCATGGCCGAGCGCATCCTCACCGATGCCGGCAACATCAAGCGGATCGCCGAGCAGATGGCGCAGGCCGATCATGGCCAGCTCACCATCGCCACCACCCATATGCAGGCGCGCTATGCGCTTCCGCGTGTCGTCGCGGCCTTCCGCGCGCGCTTCCCGAACGTGCAGCTCGTCCTGCACCAGTCGAGCCCGCCGGAAATCGCGGCGATGCTCGTCGAGGGCCGCGCCGATATCGGCATCGCCACGGAGACGGTCGGCCGCGTGCCGGAACTCGTCGCCTTTCCCTATTACCGCTGGCACCATGCCGTAGTGGTGCCGAAGGGCCATCCGCTGGAAACGGCCGGGCCGCTCAGCCTCGCCGCCATCGCTGCCTGGCCGCTCATCACCTATCATCAGGGCTTTACCGGTCGCCCGGCCATCGACCGCGCCTTCGAGGCCGCAGGCGAGCAGCCTTCCATCGTCATGGAAGCCATCGATGCCGATGTCATCAAGGCCTATGTCGAGCTGGGCCTCGGCATCGGCATCATCGCCGCGCAGGTCTTCGAGCCCGCGCGCGATACCGGCCTCGCGCTTCTCGACAGCGGCGCGCTCTTCGAGGAGATGACCTCGCATATTGCCGTCAAGCGGGGCCGGTTCCTGCGCGGCTTCGCCTATCGCTTCATCGAGGCCTGTGACCCGGCCCTGACCGAAGCCGTGATCCGCGCCGGCACGGAGCAGGGACGCTGACGGCCATGAGTCTGGCGCACCGCGCGGCATCAGGGCAGATGGCTGTTATTGCTAGAAAACCGTGCGCCGGGGAGGGAAGTGGTGGGGGAAGCAGGACTCGAACCTGCGAAGGCTTAGCCAGCGGATTTACAGTCCGCCCCCTTTGCCGCTCGGGACATTCCCCCACGAACGCGGTACCTCGGTTTCCCGAGCGCGAGGCCGCGTTATGATCAAGCCGTCCCGGTGTGTCAACGGAAGAAAGCAGCCGGCAGCCGAGAAATTTGGCGGAGGAAACGCGGGGCAGGAGCGGAATGCCGGAACGAACGGCCCGGCTGGGCAGGTCCCCGCAAGCGGAACAATCGACAAGTCGACGGCAAACGCCTATCCCGGCAGGCCTCACGCTGAATCCGGGGCTTCCCGGGAAGGAAAGAACATGAAATCGCCCTATCGGCGCGCCGGCCAGAAGGATGGCGGCCAACGCCCCCTCCCCGCAACCGGGCCGGACGAGTCGGCCCCGAAACGCTTCAAGGACAAGTCCCGCTTCGCGCCCAAGCCGAAGAAGGAGAAGCCGAAGCCGCCCGAGGATTGCGACGTGCTCTACGGCATCCACAGCGTGCATGAGGCCCTCGCCAACCCGGCCCGCAAGCATCACCGCCTGCTTGCCACCGAGAACGGCCTGCTGCGCCTCAGCGAGAACCTGACGCTGCCGATCCAGGCCGAGGTGGTGAAGCCGGACGCGATCAACGCGCTGCTGCCGCCCGATGCCGTGCATCAGGGCGTCTATCTCGAGACGTTCCGCCTGCCGTTGATGCGGCTCGAGGCCGTCCCGCAGGACCGGATCATCGTGGCGCTCGATCAGGTGACCGATCCGCACAATGTCGGCGCCATCCTCCGCAGTGCCGCCGCTTTCGGCGTGGGCGCCCTGCTCACGACGTTCCGCAACAGCCCCGAGGTCAGCGGCGTCCTCGCCAAGGCGGCATCCGGCGCGCTCGAACATGTGCCCATCGTCGGCGTGACCAATCTCGGCCGGGCCCTGACGAGCCTGCAAGAGGAAGGGTTCCTGCTGGTCGGGCTCGATTCGGAGGCCGCAGAGGAATTCCATGATCTGCCGCTCCGCATGCCGCTGGTGCTCGTGCTCGGGGCCGAGGGCAAGGGCCTGCGCCAGTCGACGCGCAGCCTCTGCAACCACCTCGCGCGGCTGGAACTGCCGGGCGCGATCCGCAGCCTCAATGTCTCGAATGCTGCCGCGATCAGCCTTTATGCCGTCTCGCGCGGGGTGAAGGGCGGCTGAACCCGGCCCTCGCCGCCCGCGCACGGGGCGCGAAAACAAAAGCCCCGCCGTTTCCGGCGGGGCTCCAGGGAAGGCTGTCGGGAAGGACAACCTTTCGGGGCTGTTGAAGTCTCAGCGGTTCTCGACCGTGTAGATGTCGCGGTCCTTCGTTTCCTTCACGAAGAACAGGCCGATCACGAAGGTGCCGAGCGCCACGACCACCGGATACCAGAGGCCGTAATAGATATCGCCGGTTGCCGCGACCATGGCGAAGGAGGTCGGGGGCAGGAAGCCGCCGAACCAGCCATTGCCGATATGGTAGGGCAGCGACATCGCGGTGTAGCGGATCCGGGTCGGGAAGAACTCGACCAAAGCCGCCGCGATCGGGCCATAGACCGCCGTCACGTAGAGGACCATGATCGTGAGGATCGCGACCACGCTCCACGCCTGCACGGTTGTCGGGACGACGCCGTTGAGCTTCACGATGGAGGGATCCCCCGCCTTCGGATAGCCCGCCTCGACCGCAGCCGCCGTCAATGCCGTGATATTGGCCGGAATGGTCGCGGCGATGGCCACGTCCTTGCCCGCAACCACGACTTTGGCGGTGGTGCCGGCCGGAGCCGGGGTGAAGTCATACTTCACGGCAGCTCGGGCGAGCGCCACACGGGCCACATCGCAGGCTGCAGTGAAAGTGCGGATGCCGACAGGGTCGATCACGTTGCCGCAGGTGGCGGGGTCAGCCACAACCTGCACCTTGATGGTCTTGATCGCCTGGTCGAGCTTCGGGTTGGCCACCTGCGTCATCGCCTGGAAGAGCGGGAAGAAGGTGAGCGCCGCCACGAGGCAGCCGCCGAGGATGACCGGCTTGCGGCCGATACGGTCCGAAAGCGAACCGAAGAAGATGAAGCCACCGGTGCCGAGGATAAGCGACCAGGCCACCAGAACATTGGCGGTGAACAGGTCGACCTTGAGGATGCTCTGCAGGAAGAACAGCGCGTAGAACTGGCCCGTATACCAGACAACGGCCTGACCGGCGACGAGGCCGAGCAGCGCGATGATCACGACCTTGAGGTTCTTCCACTGGCCGAAGGCTTCCGAGAGCGGCGCCTTGGACTGGGTGCCCTCTTCCTTCATCTTCTGGAAAGCCGGGCTTTCCTGCATCTGCAGGCGGATCCAGACCGAGATCGCGAGGAGGAAGATCGAACCGAGGAACGGAATGCGCCAGCCATATTCGGCGAAATCCTTCTCGCCGAGATAGAGCCGCAGCGACAGGATGACGACCAGCGAGAGCAGCAGGCCGAGCGTCGCCGTGGTCTGGATCCACGAGGTATAGAAGCCGCGGCGGCCCACTGGCGCATGTTCGGCGACATAGACGGCCGCGCCGCCATATTCACCGCCGAGCGCAAGGCCCTGCAGCATGCGCAGGCCGATCAGGATCACCGGGGCGATCCAGCCGATCGTCGAATAGGACGGCAACAGGCCGACCGCGAAGGTCGAGAGGCCCATGATCAGGATGGTCACGAGGAAGGTCTGCTTGCGGCCGATCAGGTCACCGAGGCGACCGAAGAACAGCGCGCCGAACGGACGCACAAGGAAGCCCGCCGCGAAGGCCAGCAGCGCAAAGACATTCCGCGTCGACTGGTCGAAGGACGAGAAGAACTGCGCGCCGATCATCACGGCCAGCGCGCCATAGAGATAGAAATCATACCATTCGAAAACGGTACCGAGCGAAGAGGCCAGGATGACCTTCTTCTCTTCCTTGGTCATGGGCCGGACATCACGTCCGGCCTGGATGGCTTGTGCCTGTGCCATGGGCGTTCTCCTGATCTGGGCGGCATCGAGTTCAGGGTTGGACAGGCAACAGGCCGCCCGGCCCCGGACAAGCCGGTGCTGGCGGGGTCTTGTCTGAGCCGGAGACCCGTTTCGATGTTGTCGTTGAAGCGGCGGCATGCGCCTCCACTGCGCTGTCTATAGACCTCGCTCCGCCCGCGCCCCAGCCGGCAATTGGACTGATAGACCAAGGTCGGGAGTCTTTCGTCGGAGCCGGTGGCGGCCCGGAGTATATCGGGCCGCAGGAATGTCCTGGCTCAGCGCGGAGCCCCCTGCCCGGAAGCTCCTTTTCGAGGCGTCACGTGGCGGAGCGAGGCGCCGCGTGCACCGGGGCCTGTCGCAGCGCGCCAAGGCCGCCCGCGCCGGCGCAATCCCCCGGCCACAGCCCAGATCCTGCGCAAAGGCGTTGCCAGCGCCGGCCAAATCGGGAATAGGAAAAGCCATGCCGGATTAGCACAGCGGTAGTGCAGCGGTTTTGTAAACCGAAGGTCGGGGGTTCGATCCCCTCATCCGGCACCAAACTCTCGTCCGCAGACGTCTTCTGCCGGCCGTAAGCGCCTGAAAAACCAATATAAATCAACGGTTATGTGTCCGCAAGCGTCTGCGGGCGTCCATTTCCGTGCGCTTGAAGCCAACAGATTTGTTGGTATCGTCGTTGGTATCGGAGCCCATACCAACAGGGCGATACCAACAGACGGATACCAACATGGCGCTGACCGACGTCGAAATTCGTTCCGCCAAACCGAGAGATTCGATCTACAAGCTGTCCGACGCTCAGGGCCTGCAGCTTTGGGTGATGCCGAACGGGTCAAAACTTTGGCGATTGGCTTACCGGTTTGCAGGCAAGCAGAAGCCTCTGGCCATCGGCACTTATCCGGCAGTCAGCCTTCTAGAGGCCCGCAGGAAGCGCGACGAGGCCAAAGCGCTGTTGGCCTCGGGAGTGGACCCAGGCCAACAAAAGAAGCTCGACAAGCTCACCAAGGCCATCAGCACCGCGACCACCTTCGAAGCCGTGGCGGAGGAATTCATCGACAAGAAGATCCGCGAGCGAAAGGCGGACTCGACCATCTCGAAAAACCGCTACTACCTTGAACTGGCCTATCCGTTTATCGGCACGCGCCCCGTTGCGGAGATCAAGGCGGCAGAGGTGCTGGCTGTCCTGAAGCATCTGGAGCGGCGCGGCACGCTGGAAACTGCCAAGCGCGTGCGGGCGACCATCGGCGCCGTGATCCGCTATGCGATTGCCACCACCCGGGCGGAGAGCGATCCGACCACTGCGCTTGCCGGCGCCATCGTCGCGCCTCACGTCAAGCACCGCGCCGCCATCCTCGATCCGGTGGCTTTCGGAGGCCTGCTGCGGGTGATTGATTCTTACGATGGGCAACCGACCACCAAGGCAGCCCTCAACCTCCTGGCGCTTCTCTTCCCCCGCCCCGGGGAACTCCGGCAGGCCTGTTGGCGGGAATTCGACCTTGGGAACCGGATCTGGATCATCCCGGCTGCCCGGACCAAGATGCGACGCGAGCATGAGGTGCCGCTGCCCCGGCAGGCGATTGAAATCCTCGAATCCCTCCGCCTGATTGTCGGCCGGAGCGAATTGCTGTTTCCGGGCTTTGGCATGAGCGGCGGTCAAGGCCGGAAGGTCGCGCCGAAACCGATCAGCGAAAACACCCTCAATGGCGCGCTCCGCCGCCTCGGCTATTCAAAGGAGCAGATGTCGGCTCATGGCTTCCGGTCCACCGCCTCGACGCTGCTCAACGCGTCCCGCAGGTTCTCGCCCGATGCCATTGAGAACGCACTTGCGCATCAGGACGCGAATGCCATCCGCCGGGCGTATAATCGCGGGAATTCGTGGGACGAGCGGGTTGTAATGGCGCAATGGTGGGCAGATTATCTCGACCGCCTGAAGGCTGGCGGAGAGGTTGTCGCGTTTCTCGCGCGCCCGGAACAGTCCTGACTGTAATTGCCCCGAACGCCGTCAAGACAAGAATAGCTCCGGTTTCAATCCTGTGGGCATCTGTGGGAAACAAGGATTATTTTTCAAAATCCGGCCCCAACCTTTTCCGCATGTGGTTTTTGATGTTGGCCTGAATAGGCCGTTGTCCGGATGGTCCGGCAACAGCAAAGCCTCGAAAGGGTCCGTATGGGTATTCACAACCTCTCCCCCTCCCCCGGCCATCATCTTTCCGAACCGATGGCACCGTCTTCGTTCGGCGCTTTCAGCGTCGCTGAATTCTGCTCCCGCTACGGGATCAGCCGTTCCCTCGCCTATGAAGAACGCCGCGCCGGCCGGATCCGCTTCCGCAAGGTCGGCGCCCGGACGCTGATCCTGACCAGCGATGCGGAGGAATGGGCACACGCGCTGCCGGAGGCCGACAGGTAAGCCAATGGCCCCGCCGGAAATGGAAAGGCCCAGCGAAGCGCTGCAACGCTTCCCGGGCCGGGTGAACTCTCCGCCTGGATCATTCACCCCTCCTTTCTAGCGGCTCCCCATCCCTTTTCAACCGAAAGATCGGACCTGCCCGGCCTGTGCCGGCGGCGCGGGAACGCGTGCCCCGTGATGCCTTCACATGGCCTCGGCTTGCCCGGTCTCCGCCGGGAATCCGCGTCAAAAGTTCCATGCCGCCCGAGAGGAAGGCAATTGCGGATTTCCCTATCCTTTCAACGGATTGACGGCTCTGAAGCCCCGAGATCGGCGCGCATCCGTCTTTTATAGTTATGGAGACCGGATTCATGCGCACCCGGAAGCCCAGCAAGGCTCTCACGCATCTCGACGTGTCGTTCCTCTTCGACGCATGGCACCGTGCCCGCCATATGGGCCTGCCGCTCAATATCCTCATCACGGCTCGCCCCGACGGGGTGGACCGGCTTGCCATCAACGAACGCTGCCGGATCTTCCTCCGGATCAAGAAGAACTACACCGAGTTCGCCCGCCGGCATGGCTTCCCGCCGACCTTCCTCTGGACGCGCGAAATCTCGACAACCGGGACGGGCGAACATCTGCACCTGCTTTGCCATGCCCCCTCGCCTCTGGTGGCAAGGCTGATGGCTTGCGCGGAACGCTGGCTTCCCGGCCCGTGCGAGATGGACGCCCGCCGGGCCTCGCAGGCGATGCGGAGGCACCCTCGCGGCAAGCTCCGGTCAGCCATCACCTACATTGTAAAGCAAATGACATCACAGGCTGCGTTCCGGCGCCCCTATTCCCGGAGGCCCGGCGGCACAATCCACGGGGATCGGTGCGGCGCCTCGCACAACTTGCGGAAAGGCCGCATTCGATGATGTAGAATCACCAAATCGGAAAGGAGACCCCCATGCCCTCGGTTTGCCCCTCAGGACGCGTCTAGCCTGGCCTTACCGGATGCCGCAGATTGATCGACCGTGGGCCCGCAGGCCCTTTTCGGCCTTGATTGAAGCATCCAGATGTCCGGCTCAGGTCAATTCTTCCGGCATCCGACAGCGTGCAATTAGGTATTATAATTCTCATATTCATGAGAAAAGTAATAACTCAGGTGCTCAACACATTTATCCCAGTTTTCGAATTCATGTCCCGAAACAACCCTATTGATAAAATCCTTGATCAAACGCGGATCGTAATGGTCCAACACCAAGGATCTATTGACAAATCTCGGCAGAGGACACGCTTCAAAGAATTGTCTAGGGAGAATTTCAAGGTAGAAGAGCCATCCTCCCTCGTCACCCTCAAGGCCAATTTCGATCACGATCTGAATGGCAAAATCCCATTCACGACCGGGCTTCCAATCTTCCAGAAGATCTCCATCACAATCGACAGAGCGGATTTCAGCTTTTTTCTTCATGGCCCGAGACCCAAGCGCCAATCCTACAAATCTTACCTGATCTTTTCATGCCATTTCAGAATGAATGAGACAACAGCAACAGAAAAGAATAGAAAAAGGTCAAAACTAGACTTTCTAAAATTGATTTCCCCCGTTGAGTATAGAAAAAATATAATAGATAATGCAATGAAAGGCACTTTATGTTTTCTTTCTAAAAGCCAATTTCCGAAAATTATATAATAAACACCTATAACGAGAGACATAAATTGGCGATAATTGCTAAAATCAAAATATTGAGAAGCAACAAAAATTGCCAAAAAACCTACAAAAAATAGATTTTTAAAAATAGATTGGTTAGTAATAATCATTAATATAATTACCTTTCATAGGATTTCGAATTTTTTGCCAATGCAGACATTGATGCGGACATTTGCAGGGATGATATCCGACAATTTGGCACATATGAGGTTACTGTACAATCTCAAGTGAGCATTGCACTTCATTCGAGAGAGAAAAGCACGATCACGATGGCGGGCGCGGAGTGGAGCTACCGATGGCTTTTGGGCAATCCGCTCAATCGTCGAGATAGGCCTCTTTCATCCGCCGGACGGCATAATCAAGCACGGCCCAGAAGGATTCATATTCCTGAAAAACTTCCAGACGGTCGGAATCACCCGGAAAGCGAACGATTTTCTGCCGGCCATGGAGAAACACCCATGCGACATGCTCGTCCATCTGCCGGTCGTAGCAGATCGGCACGCAATCGAAGTCAAGGTGCTTCTGAAGCGATGTCCTGACCACCAATTGCCCATCCGCCGGCAAGAAACGGATGGGGCCGAATTCCGTGATCTCGTTTCTGGCAAAGAACAAATACTCATCATCGTAGGAAAACCATTCCGGCAAAGCCTGCCTGTCTTCGACAATCATGGTGGTCATTGGTTCAAACCTGTCGATACAGCGCGAACAAGCCGTGCATGCGAATGCTCGCCATCCTATACTGCCACTGTCGGAACACAAACGGTCCGCAGCGTGTGCTGCTGTTTGCATTCGCCTGCCCGCCAGGGAAGGAGACCCCATGCCCTCGGTTTGCGTTGAAGACGGATTGGTCCTTGCCATCCATCGACTTGTCGCGGGCGCCCTCCGCAGCCCCGCTGACGAGGCTTCCGGCAGCTGGATATGGTCGCAAGGCGAGCGGCAGGTGGCCTCGGTTTCCTACCGCCTTGAACGGCTGGAGCCGGGCATGGCGCGGCTTCACCTGCGCTACACGGTGGATGGCGAGGCGATGGCCTATCCGGTCAATCTGGTGGCGGAGCCATGCCGTTTCGGAGGCCTCCGCTGGTTTGCCCTCTGCCCGCGCCTGGGGACGCGTGTGGCCAAGCTTTACCTGCCGCCGGGTGGCAAGCGCTTCCTCGCCCGCAAGGCCTGGCGCATCGCCTATCGCTCGCAGAATGCCAGCTCGACCTTTGACCGCCTCTGCATCAGCCGTGACCGGCTCCTGTCGCGAAAACTGAAATCCCGCGATCCGGATTTCCCGGTAAAGCCCAAATGGATGCGCCGCCGGACCTATGAGGCCCATCTCGACCGGCTGGACCATCTGCACACCCGGATGGACGTGGAGATGATGCGGCGGTTTGGGCCGGAGGTGCTGGAGGGGATTTTGTAAGCGCGGTTAGGCAGGGAATTTCGGGTAACAGAACGCACACAACCAACGCGCTCCGCTCCAGCGAAGACATGCTTGGTCAGCACATAGACGTTGCATTCGGGCCGGAATGACCATTCCGATTCCGGACCCGTTTGGTTCGCGCAGCTCACCCAGATGCAGGTGACCACCTTCACTAGTCCGCCACAAGGCAGACGAAAACGCGTGCTTTGTTCAGCCTTCCCGAGCTAGCCGGCTCGTCCTCAGGCGCAACCCGCTTTTCCTCCAACGGCTCCGCCTAACCTAGAGGCCGGCAAAGAAGCGGTGGCCAAGCAACCTGCTCCGGCTGCCTGAAGTCAAGCGGCTCTCCTGTGGCAACCAAGGCGTTCTTCAGGTCATTTGAGACAATAAGATGCGATGGATGCAAACACTCCCTAGCGATATGACGGCCACCAAGACAGCCCTTCAGGTGCTTAAACTGCCTTGCCTCCATAACGATGGGATTCTCGTCAAAGTACACAATTTTTTCTTCCCCCATAGACTGATAGTCAATGCAATTTACATGCGTATTTACGAATATAAAAAAATAATCATTAACGTATATGCCTCCCGCTTTTATTTTTATTGGATAGAATTGAACAAATTCTTTATTTTCAAAAGACAGTATAATTTCTACAAATGTCTTGTCGATCACAATTCCATTTGAAACCGGTGGGCAGCGCCTGTTTTCAAATTTGGATGATGACGACGATGTAACAAAAACAGGACACCCCAGCGCACCATCGGGCACACGTTTAACGGTCAAGACTGGATACTGCTTCCCAATATAGGTGTCGTAGTCAAGCTGAGCACGCTCAATGCCATGCTCTGGAACACCCCACCATATCCAGTTTTCAAATTCTGCTGCCATCTGCTTTCTCAATCGAGAGGATCATGATGCCATGATATGAGTTTTTCAACATCCATCTGTCGGAATGTTCAGATCGCAGCTTCCAAAAGCAACCTAGAAGCAGCATCCCGCGCAGAATTCATCCGCCACGTCCACCCGCAACCACTCCCAGCATCGAATTTATTGGTCTCTTGAAAACCAAAGCTGTTCTGCTGGCTTGAAAAGAGGTTGATTGTCGATAGGCGCAGCTCCATCGGAAAGCTGCAGCTTATCCTAGAGGCCTGCAGAGCCACCACGGTTGAGCGATATCTTCGGGCTGCCGAAAATCGATTGGCTCGCCGGTTTCCAGCAAAGCATTCTTCAGCGCCCTTGAAACGACAAGATGGGACCCGTGATAATAATCACGGGCAATATGATAGTCGCCAAGGCATCCACTTTTGTATTTGAATGATTTTGCTTCCATGACAAACGGATGACCGTTGTGATATCGAATTTCTGCGTCGATCAAATTCTCATAATCAATACAGAAGGCCGTTGCCTGAATGAAAATCCAAGAATAATGAGTTATAGGGACTCCTCTCGCCATAATAATTACTGGATGAAACTGGACGTAGGATTCGGTGTCGAATGACAAGATGACATCGATTATCACTTTATCGACCACAAGCCCACCTGTTACCGGAGGGCAGTGCCTGCCTTCAAAACGCCTGGCTGATGAGGCCGTTCTAAAGATCGGCAGACCCAAGGCACCCTCCGGAATACGCTCAGAAGTGAAGGCAGGGTATTGCTTCCCCTGATAAGAATCATAGTCGATCTGGGCACGCTGAATGCCGCGCTCGGGCACACCCCACCAAACCCAGTGTTCATGCGAATCAACCATCGGCTTCCTCGACCAAAAGGATCATGATGCGGAGAACTGCGTCTTTTCCCTTCTCCGCCTGCCGGAATGTGCACATGTCGGTCGGCCCAAACAACTGAAAGACAGTGTCCCGACTCAGAATTCATCCACCGCCGTCCACCCGGATCCACCCCCAGCCAGCGGATTTGTTGGTCTTTTTGTTGGTCTTTTGAAAATCAAAGTTATTTTTACGATTTTTAATCAATTATATAGCTGGTAAACGCGGTGCCCTCATCCGCACCAGGCCTCAAGGTCTTTCTGCGCATCGTGGCTCGAAGGGCAGGTTCCCCTACCAGTGTCAGGCCGTGTGCCCGACCTGCCGAAGCGCAGTTTGACCCGCTTGATCCCGGTCCGGGCTTGCGGAGGAATTGCAGATGTTTCGTCGTATAAGCGCATCAGGCCCTGTGCCTTTGTAGACACACCATCCGGACGCCATGGACTAGTCTTTTCGATCGTTTGCTCCCGCCGGTGACGGCTGCTTCTGTCCGCACGCAACCAGAAGATGGCGGCGTTCGGGGCAGGCTTCGGCAATCCCGCAGCGCAGCCACGAAAACGGGTAAGGGGCTGATACGGATGCGCGTGACGCCAGGCTTCATTATCGCGGCAGGATTGCTCGCCATGCCATCTGCGGCTGTGGCGCAGGCGGGGTTCAGCAATGCCGGGCTGCCGAAACTCTCGCAGGTGCGCACGCTGCCCCTGCCGGCTGAATTCGGTGATCCAGCCCGGCGCGGATTCCTGCACAGCTTCCGGCTGTCGGTCGATCTCGGCATGGCCATCACCGAGAAACGCCGTCAGCCGACGCGGCTGAAGCAGAACAGCTACGGCACGCAACTGGGCCTGAGCTTCGGCATCGGCTCGATGGGTTTCGCCTCGGTCACAGGTAATTTCTCGAGGGAGACGATCAAGTCAACCATTCTGGCTTTCCCGCTTTCGCTTGATTCGAAGGCCGAAGCCGGCGGGGCGGATCTCGTCCTCGGGATCACGCCCCTGCCCTTCCTGCGCGTCGGCGTCCTCGGCGGTTTCGGCGTCGGGAACAGCATGTACCAGTTCGTCGGCGTGGCGAGCGCGCCGGTCGGGGCGGACAGCAGCAGCTACCGCTTAGGCGCCTTCGCCGGCGCGTCCTATCCGGTCGGCCCGGTGATGCTCTCGCTGGATGCGACCCTGCTGACCACCCGGAGCCGGCAGGCCTATGACCCGACCAACATTCCCCCGGTTGCGCATTTCGGATCGACGATCGGGCTGCTGCATCTGAGCGCGCTCTATTCGATCACGCCGCGCCTGCGCCTGTCCGGCGGCATTGTGCTGAACCAGGTGCTTGCCGAGAAGGTCGCCCCGGCCGAGCGCGGGCTCGACCGGACGTGGTTCACGCTGCAGACGGGCCTTGCCTACCAGATCAACCGAAACTGGGAAGTGTCGATCAAGGGCATGACCTGGCTCTCCAACCAGCGCATGCACTACAGCCGTGCGACCATCGGCGCGGCCTACACGTTCTGATCCCCTTCCGGTGCCGCGGCCCTGCCCCCGGCGCATTCCGACCCTTCCGGAGATACCCTGATGTCCATGAGGATGCGTTCTTTTCCCCGGTTTTTTGCAATAGCCGGACTTCTGGTTGCGCTCGGCGGGTTGCCGGGCTGCGTGGGCGTCGATCCCGGCCTCGTGCAGGGCGGCATCAAGGGCTACTTCTCCCAGACGCCTGAGGAACGCAAGGTCGCGATGGCAGAGATCGCGAAGGCCGACAACTGGTCCAGCATCACCTTCTGGAATACGACAATGGGCGATGCGATGTTCTACCTGCCCGACAGTTTCAGGACCGACCTGACCCGGAACGAGGACACCTTCATCAACTATGCCATCGGGGCCTATCTCGCCCAGTATCCGGAAGTGACCTACGACTCCGTCAACAGCTGGCTCGACGAGATTGGCATCCTCGAAAAGGCCGGCATCACGCGGGAGCGCATCGAATACGCACGCGGCTTCGGCCGGGTCTGGTTGAAGAGCCTCGAGGACGACCCGAAGAACCGGGCCATGAAAGAGCGCCTCGAACTGTTCAAGAAGCGGTTCGGCCAGGGGTCATCGGCCTACAAGAGAGTTTTTCCGCCCCACAGGATGCGGGCCTTGCTGCGTGATGATGCTGCCTTCAAGGCCTTCCTGACCGATGATGCCTATGCTGAAACCTGGGTTGAGCAGAACCGGGACGTCAACGCGACCACCCGCGACAGGACATTCCAGTACAGGTCGATCCAGGAATTCCTGAGCCCCGTCACGATCGGGATCCTGCCCGGCCTCGCGAGCTGACCGCGCGCTGGCTCCGGTCGGCCCGGGAGCCTTGGCGCGGCGGCGAAGCCTCGCTATACGATGGCGACGAGGGGCGATTCCTGTTGCGGGTAATGCCCGGTTTGGATTGCGTCCGGGGAGTTGTTGGTGCCAGGAAAGCGTCAGGCGCGGATCCTGATCATTGACGATCACCCGTTGGTTCGTTTCGGACTTCGGACCGCCTTGCAGACCGCCTATCCGGGCATCGAGGTCGAGGAAGGTGCGAGCCTCGCCGAGGCAATGACCCGTGTGGGTCCTGTCCCGCCCGATGTGATCATCCTCGACCTGGCCCTGCCGGATTCGACGGGCGTGGGGACCTATCTTGCGCTCCAGTCCCGGTGCCCGGCCCTGCCGATCATCATCGTAACCGGCAGCGATCCTGCCGAACTGCGCGCCTCGCCGGCGCTGGATGACGCCGCCGCGATCCTGTCCAAGGCCTCCGGGCCCGAGGCCATCCTCGGCATCCTGTCAGATCTGCTCTCGCAGGAACCGGGCGCGATCACGGCCAATGGCCAACCGGCTTTGACCCCGCGCGAGCGCGACATTCTTGTTCTCTGTGCCCGCGGGCTGCAGAACAAGATCATCGGGCGCAGCCTCGGCATCAGCGAGAATACGGTGCGGGCCCATCTCGCCAGCGTGTTCAAGCGCTTCGGCCTGACCCATCGTGGCGAGGTGAAGGAATTTCTCGAACGCCTCGGGGTCCGCTGAGAGATCCGCTGAGCGCGGCCCCCAGAACGGCGCGCAAAGTGCCGGCGGCAACGGGCTTCTGAAGCACGCGGATCGCCTCGCCCGGATCGGGCACGGCCGGATCCGCCGTGACGAGCACCGCCGGAATGGCCTGTCCCGTGCGGGCGCGAACCTCCCGGATCAGCATCAGGCCATCCATGCCGCCGGGCAACCGCAGGTCGGAAACGACGATGTCGGGCGCGCCTCGGGCATCGACCAGAGCCAGCGCCGCCGTAGCGTCGGCCGCCGTCTCGACAGCATAACCCCAGCCGGCCAGCATCTCGCGGAGGATCTCGCGGACCGGGTCATAATCCTCGACCAGCAGCACCCGCCCGGCTTCCGGCCCGGGAACCATGGGGATGGCGGCCTCACCGGCCGTATCCGCAAGCCCCGGAGGGCTAGCGACCGGCAGGTCGAGCGCGAAAAGCGACCCCTTGCCGGGCCATGACCGGACCTCGATCCCGCCGCCGATAATCTCGGCCATGCTCTTCGCGATGGTCAGGCCGAGGCCATGGCCTCGCCCCGCCTGCCGGGCCGGATTGGCGAGCTGGTGGAAGGGCTCGAAAATGCGAGGCAGGTCAGCCGCCTCGATTCCCGGCCCGGTATCCCAGACCTGGAGGACAAGGCGGCCCGCGCGCCGGCGCACACCGACCAGCACCCGCCCGCTGCCGGTATAGCGGACCGCATTCCCGACGAAGTTGCGCAGGATCTGCGTCAGCAGGACCGGCTCGGCCAGCACCCAGCGGCTCGTACCCACGAAGCAGAGATCGAGCGACTTCCCGGCCGCCTCGGCGGCAAATTCCACACCGACCTGCCGGAAGATGCCCTCAAGCTCAACCGGTGCCAGCCTCGGCTCGAACCCCTTCGCCCCTGCCCGCGCGGCCTCCAGCATGCGCTCGAGCAGATCGGAAATCGTATCAACCGATTCCCCGATCGTTGCGATCCGCTGCGCGCGGACATCCTTCCCGGCAGCGTCGAGCGTATCCAGCAGCAGCCGGATCGCATAGAGCGGCTGGCGCAGGTCATGGCCTGCGGCCAGCAGGAACCGTGTCTTCTCGGTACTGGACCGTTCGGCGCGGTCGCGCGCCTCGGCCAACTCGCGCGAGAACGCCTTTTCCTGATTCCGAAGGCGGATCAGATCGCGCATCGTGCGGTTCTGCAGCATCGAATAGCCGAGATGCGTCACGAGAAAGACGAGGCCGAGCACGGCCATCCAGCGGCTGGTCTCGTCGGGCGCGAGGCCGAACCGCATGATGACCGGCCCCATCGCGCTGAGCGCGAAGGCGGCATAGACCAGCCTGTCCGCCGACAGCGAGGCGACCGAGCCGGCCGTCAGCCCCACGAGCATCATGATGATGAAGAGCATGAGCGGCCCGTCCCCGGACCCGGTGACAACCCAGCCGAACCAGCCGAACAGGCTCCCCGAGGCGAGGCTCCCGAGCATGAAGCCGGCGCGCCAGAACCAGAGCGTGCTGCTCCGGCGATAGCGCCAGTAGGCGACCACGAACAGCGCCCGGAACGCGGCGAGAACCACGGCCGCAACCAGCCAGGACGAGGCCATGGGGCCGGGGCCGAGGCGCAGGCCATGGACATAGGCGGCGGTTGGCGCCACCACCAGCACCGCGCCGATGACGATCGGCATCTGGCGCGCCAGCAACTCGACCAATTCCTCCGCCTCCCCCGTCTGCGAAGGCTGCAACGCTGGATCCCGCTCCGGGCTCCCGCCCGCTTTGACTGCCATGAACCGATCTGCCTCGTACGCTCCCACGGATGCGCATACGTCCTAAGGCGCGCGCGCCGGCGCGGAAAGAGCCAGCCAGAGGTTTTCCGGCCGCATCCGGCAAGTGGCGGCGAGAAGAGCAGGCGGCGGGACCAATGCCCGGATCGCCCATCCCGGCACAAAACCTTGACGCCGCCGCTGCGTCTGCTAGGCATCGGCTCGCGGAAGAGTTCAGCCGGTTCGCCGGTTGGCGCCGAAGGAGCAACCGCCCCGGAAACTCTCAGGCCCCAGAACCGCACATTGGATTTGACTCTGAAAAGTGGAGCTGCCGCTCCCGCCGATGGTGTAAGCCGGCACCCTGACGAACAGGGCCGGTGATGCTCTCAGGCCAATGACAGAGGGGGCTCTGCCTCGCGCCGTGTGCGCGGGCTCAAGGAGCCATTGTCATGTCTGCTTCCCATCCTGAATCCGTCGCCGTGATCGGCGCCGGCATTACCGGCATTACCACGGCCTATTCCCTCATGAAGCGCGGCTGCCGCGTGACCGTCTTCGATCGCCAGCCCTACGCGGCGATGGAAACCTCCTTCGCCAATGGCGGCCAGCTCTCGGCCTCGAATGCCGAGGTCTGGAACAGCTGGGCAACGGTGCTCAAGGGCATCAAATGGATGATGGAGCCCGGCGCGCCGCTGCTGGTGAACCCGAAACCCTCATGGCACAAGATTTCCTGGATGGGCGAATTCATCGCATCGATCCCGAAATACGAGCAGAACACCGTCACCACGGCGCGTCTCGCCATCGAGGCCCGGGCCTATCTCAAGGCGATGGCTGATGCCGAAGGCATCGATTTCGACTGCGAGACCCGCGGTATCCTGCATTTCTACGAAACGAAGAAGGATTTCGACGCCGCCGCCCGCGTCAGCACGCTCCTCGCCAGAGGCGGGCTCGAGCGCCGCGCCGTGACGCCGTCAGAGATCAAATCGATCGAGCCGGCCCTGCGCGGTGACTATTACGGCGGCTTCTACACCCCGTCGGATTTCACCGGCGACATCCACAAATTCACGATCGGCCTCGCCAAGGCCTGCGAGCGGCAGGGCGTGTCGATGCGCTTCTCGACCGAAATCCCCTCGACCGCCGCGGGCGGGAATGATGTGACGCTCGTCACCCGCTCGACCGAGCCGACCCTCGATGGCAGCCTGCATCCCGAACAGGTCGAGACCTTCGACAAGGTCATCGTCTGTGGTGGCGTCATGTCGCGCGCGATTGCCAGCGGCTTCGGGGACCGCGTCAATGTCTACCCGGTGAAGGGCTATTCGATCACCGTCAGCCTGACCGAGAAGGCTGACCAGGAGGCTGCGCCATGGGTCAGCCTGCTTGACGACAAGGCCAAGATCGTGACGAGCCGCCTCGGTCCGACGCGGTTCCGCGTGGCGGGCACCGCCGAGTTCAACGGCTATAACCGCGATATCCGCGCAGCCCGCATCGCCCCGCTCATCGCCTGGTGCCGGGTGCATTTCCCCGGCATGAGCACGCGCCAGAGCGTGCCCTGGGCCGGCCTCCGCCCGATGATGCCGGACATGATGCCCCGCGTCATGCGCGGCCGGAACCCGCGCGTCTTCTACAATACCGGCCATGGCCATCTCGGCTGGACGCTCTCCGCCGCCACGGCGGATGCCGTCGGCGCGCTGGTCACCGCCCGGCCGAATGCGGCGTAAGAGCCGGGCCACCAGGAAGCTGTTTGGATTGATGAAAAAGAAAGGGCCGCCCCTTGGCGGCCCTTGCAGGGACAGGGATCGCTGCAGCCTTCAAAAGGCCAGACCTTCAATAGGCCATCAGCAGCGGGACATGGGCGCTCTGGGTCAACTCAACGGTCACGCCGCCGAACAGGAATTCCTTGATCCGGGAATGCCCGAACCCGCCCATGACGAGGAGATCGGCGCCGGTTTCCACGGCATGCCGGTCCAGCACGGCACCGACCGATTCGCCCACTACCGTCTTCTCGACCAGCTTCGTCTCGATCCCCTTGCGGGCGAGATGATGCGCGAGATCGGCGCCGGGTAGCATCCGTTCGAGCGGCTTCTCGCCGGAAACGACCACGATATCCGCCTGCGTGATGCCCGGGAAAAGCTGCGCCATGTCGCTGACAGCGCGGGCGGCATGGGGCGAGCCATCCCAACCGATCACGGCGCGCTGGAAGGCCCCCCTGGCTGTGGCCCGGGGCGAAGCGACGAGGATCGGCCGGCCGGAGCGGAACAGCGCCTCCTCCAGGATAAGCCCGGTGACATCGAGAACCGCCTTGGGCTGGTCGACAATGATCAGGTCGGTCGCACGCGCCTGCCGGACGGCGCGGGCCGCGGCTTCCTCGAGCAGGTCATGCGTCATCTCGACATGCGCCGAAAGCCCGGCAGCGGCGATCTGCGCCTTGGCCTCGACGATGAGCTTCTCGCCCTCGGTCAGCGCGCGCTGGTTGAGGTCGGCCATCATCGGCGCCACATAGGACGAGCCCAGCAGCGAGAACGGGACATGGGCCTTGGGCGTGATGACGGTGACGCCGAGATAGGCACCGGTGCTTTCGGCAAGCTTGGCGCTGGCAGACAGCGCGGCGGACTTCGCCTCTTCGGCAACCCGGATGATGCAATGGACCGATGTCAGTGATTTGGCTGTCGGCATGGTGGAAACTCCTCCCTGAAACAATGGCTGGGAGGACCCTGCCGGATTGGCAGGCATGCCGCACTGATCTGGCGCAAAGAGGGCCGACAGAAAGAGGGCTGACGGTTCGTCAGGACACACGAAAGCCGGCTGGCGCAGGGCACCGGCCGGCTTCACGGCAAATTCGGAGGGGAGATCAGGCCGTGCGCGGCGCGCCGCGGCCCGGGCCGGCAACGCGCGGCTTGGCCTTCGGCATCGGCAGCAGGCCTTCGCGCTGCATCTGCTTGCGCTGGGCCTTGCGGGCGCGACGAACCGCTTCGCCCTTTTCACGCGTCTTGCGCTCGGACGGCTTCTCGTAGGCCTTGCGCTGCCGCATTTCGCGGAAAACGCCTTCGCGCTGCATCTTCTTCTTCAGGACGCGCAGCGCCTGCTCGATATTGTTGTCACGGACAAGAACTTGCAAAAGCCATCTCCCGGCATCGGCCGATAGGGAAAGGCGCGCCAGCCCGAATGAACGGGCGGCGCGCCGGGGTCACAATGCCGGGTCGAAACCCGGCAATCAGGTTCAGCCGATGATCTGGAGGCGATCGGCGGCGGACTTGCCGCTGCGGCGATCGGCAACGACCTCGAACGACACCTTCTGGCCTTCGTTCAGGCCGCTGAGGCCCGAGCGCTCGACAGCGCTGATATGGACGAAGACGTCGGTGCCGCCGTTGCTCGGCTGGATGAAACCAAAGCCCTTTTGGGCGTTGAACCACTTCACGGTTCCGTTCTGCATGGGAAGTCCCTTTGGATCAGTTTGAGTACGTAGTCTGGCTGACGGCGCAGGAACGCAAACCGGAGAGGCTGGCGGCACGCGCTGCTGATATCGATGTTCTAGGAGGAGGTCATCAGCCAAGGCGGATCCAGATCCGCAGTAGCAAAGTCATTCGGCCGAAACTCGATGCAACTTACATAGCACCAACCGCCCGGCGCGGCAACACGTTCTTCCGGAACGCCCGATCTTCGCCGAAAACCGCGTGATCAACGCGACTTGCCGGCCTTTCGAAGCTGTTTTACCCTTCGGCTTCCTGAGGGTGAAGCATGATGGTTTCCGCGTATCCTGCCTTGCTGATCCGCGTCGGAATTCCGGCGATTCTGGTCCTGCTGCTCGGTGGCTGCGGTACGACGATCGACGAGGGGGTCGTCACGCCCGGCGCACTGACCGAGCGACCGGCCACGATCCGGAACGAACAGCTCATCGGGAAATGGGGCGTTGCCTCCTACCGCGACGAAAAGGACCGCAAGCGCGTCGAGGCCCAGGCCCGTGCGCAATGCCGCCTGCCCTATATCATCGCGAAAGGCCCGTCCGATGGTGTGATGATGCATCTGGCCGATGACGCCAAGCTGTATGAATTGCGCATCAAGGGCGGCTCGGACGGCAAGACCTATCTCGGTCCCGAGGCGCCGCCCGGCGAATGGCAGGATCGCGAGATCCTGTCGGTGACCGACCGGGAAATGATCATGCGCTTCGTCGACCCCGAAGTGCATGGCCGTTACGGCACCTTCATCTATGTCCGCTGCCCCGGCTGATCGACAGGGAGAACCATGACACCCCGCCGCGCCCTCTTCTGCCGTTCCCGCCTTGGCGGTCTGGCCGTGACAACCCGTCGCGGTACGGGTGTCGTCCTCGCGGGCCTTGTCGTACTGGCGTTTTCGGGTGCGGCGAATAGCCGCCAGCAGGCCATCCCGATCTCCATGGAGATCGGTGATGAACCCGGCCGGGTGGCCACGGCGGAGCAGATCGTCGAGGACGGCCCCTTCGCGCGCCAGTTCGTGTTCTTCCGGAGCAGCGAGCCGCCCGGCACCATCGTCATCCATACCAGCGAGCGCTTCCTCTATGTGGTCCAGGGCAATAACCGCGCCTTGCGCTACGGCATCGGCGTCGGGCGCGAAGGCTTCCAGTGGTCAGGGCTCGTCCGGGTCTCGCGAAAGGCGGAATGGCCGGACTGGACCCCGCCGCCGGAAATGATCGCGCGCCAGCCCTACCTGCCCCGCTTCATGGCGGGCGGGCCCGGCAATCCGATGGGGGCCCGCGCGCTCTATCTCGGTTCTACCGTCTACCGGATCCACGGCACCAACCAGCCGGAGACGATCGGCCATGCAGTCTCTTCCGGCTGTTTCCGGTTGGCCAACGGCGACGTGATCGACCTTTTCGAGCGCATTGCCGTGGGTGCGAAGGTCATCATCCGCCACGGCGCGAGCATCTGAAGGAGGTCGGCCATGCCCATCGGTTTCCGTGCCTTCGCCCTTGCAGGCACCCTTTTCGCGGCGACGTTGCCGGCTTTCTCCGGCACGCTGGACGAGGTCCGCAAGCGCGGCAATCTCGTCTGCGGCGTCAGCATGGGGCTGCTGGGTTTTTCCGAGCAGAAGCCGGATGGCAGCTGGACCGGCTTCGATGTCGATTTCTGCCGCGCCCTCGCCGCTGTGATCTTCGATGATCCGAAGAAGGTGACATTCCAGCCGCTCTCGGCGCTGGATCGGTTCGATGCCCTGAAGGCGGGGAAGATCGACATCCTGTCCCGCAACTCCACCTGGACCCTCGAGCGCGAGGCCGGGCTCGGCCTGCTCTTCGCGGGCGTCAATTTCTATGACGGCCAGGGCTTCATGATCCGGCGCGACAACAAGGCCGTCAGCGCGCTCGAACTGAACAGGACGCGGGTCTGCGTCCAGGCCGGGACGACGAATGCGCAGGGAGCGAGCGAATTCTTCTCGACGAACTCGATCACCGCCGAACTGAAGACCTTCCCGGATGGTCCTTCCACCCTGCGCGGCTTCGAGACCGGCGAATGCGACGTGATGACCGCCGACAATTCCGGCCTGTTCGCGGAACGCCTCCGGCTGGCCCGCGCCAGCGAGGCCGTCATCCTGCCGGATATCGTCAGCAAGGAACCGCTCGGTCCTGTCGTCCGGAACGATGATGTCCGCTGGTACACTTTGGTCCGCTGGGTCAATTTCGCCCTGATCAATGCGGAGGAACTGGGCGTGACGAGTTCCAACGTCACCGAGGCAAAGCGCTCCACCAAGCCGGATGTCCGCCGTTTTGTCGGGGTTGATGGCGCCGATCTCGGGCCCAAGCTCGGCGTGACGGCGGATTGGGCGGCACGGGCCGTCGCGGCTGTCGGGAATTACGGCGAGATCTACGATCGCAATGTCGGCAGCAAGTCCCGCCTCGGCATTCCGCGCGGGCTGAACCAGCTCTGGACCGAGGGCGGTATCCTCTACGCACCGCCCATCCGGTAGCCGGATCAACAGCCGCAAGCCGCGCAAGGTTAAGGCCGCCGCGCATGGAAAAGGCCGCCGGGTTTGCCGGCGGCCTTCTGATTCTGTGTTCCTCGCGTGGCCTTGCGGCCCGCCGCCCGGATCAGGCGGCGCGCACTTCCTCGAGGAAGGTCGAGACCACGCCTTCGAGCGACACCGCCTCGCTGGCGACAGTCTGGGCGGCCTGCGCTACTTCCGTCGAGGTCGAGCGGCTGGACGACGCCCGGCTCTCGGCATCGCGGATCGCCGAGGCGCCTTCCGCGGAGCTGCGTGCCGCTTCGTTGACATTGTCCGAGATCGTCGCGATCGCGCTGGATTGCTCCTCGACCGCCGAGGCGACGCTCGTGGCGATCGCGCTCATCTCGGAGAGGATCCCGCCGATCTGGCCGATCGCCTGGCTGACATCGCCCGAGGCGCTCTGGATCGAGTTGATCCGCGAGACGATGTCCTCGGTTGCCTGCGCCGTCTGGTTGGCGAGCGCCTTCACTTCGCTGGCCACGACCGCGAAGCCCTTGCCGGCCTCCCCGGCGCGGGCCGCCTCGATCGTCGCGTTGAGCGCGAGAAGGTTGGTCTGGCCGGCAATCGAACGGATCAACTCCACCACGCCGCCGATCTTGTCGGCTTCCGCGGCGAGTTCCGACATCATCGAAGTCGCCCGATGCGATTGCTGGACGGCGCGGTCGGCGACCTCGGTCGAGCGGACAGCCTGGCGGGAGACTTCATCCACCGATTTCGACAGCTGCTCGGCCGCAACCGCCACCGAGGAGACTTCCCGCGAGGCGATGGCCGTCGCGTTGCCCGCCACTTCGGCCTGGGCCGTAAGGGCGCGCGAATCGTTGTCGAGCGTTTCCGACGCCTGGCGCATCTTGTCGGCCGAGGATTGCAGGTGCTGCAGGGCCGATTCGATCGAGGAGGCGAAACCGCTGATCGCCGCCTCGACCCGGCGGGCCCGCGAGAGACGGGCCGCGCCCTCCTCCTCGGAACGCCGCGTCAGTTCGGCACGTTCGGAAATCGACATCTGGAAGACGCCGAGCGCCTGGGCCATATCGCCGATCTCGTCCTTACGGGTGGTGTAGGGGATCTCGACATCGGCCTCGCCATCGGCGACGCGGCGCATCGCAAGGGCCAGGCGGGACAGGGCCTTACCGATACCACGGCCAATCACGAAGATGATCGCCACAGAAATCAGCGCCGCAAGAGCCGCCGTGATCAGCGACCATTGAGCCGCCTGGTCGTTGGCCGCCGCATTCTGGCGACGGGCTTCAGCCTGGCGGGCATCGGCCCGGTCCCGGATCGCGGCCGTCGCGGCCAATGCGCGCTTGGCATGGCCGACAGTATCGTCGCGCGCCTCGCGCTCCGACGCCACGCCCTGCCGCCAGGAATCATAGGTTGCCTTCTGCTTGCGCACGGATTCGAGCAGCATATCCGCCTGCGGCCGGTCGAAATCGGCCCGGGTCAGGCGCTCGATCAGGCCGGAACGCATGAATTCGATGCGGTTTTCCAGCTTGTCGTCGCGCTTCCAGCGGTAGCGCAGCTCGACGCCGCGCAGTTCGCCATAGGCACCGGCCAGCGGGCGGAAGCCCTCATGGGTCGAGGTCGCGCCGTCGAACAGGGCCGAGAGCACCTCGGTCATCTTGTCGAGATCATCGGTCAGGCCGTCATTGCTGGTCCGGCCCACCGCCTCGACCTTTTCCTTCAGCGTGCCGAAGGAATCCTTCGCGCGCTTCAGCCGCAATTCGGCATTCTCGACACTGTCCCGCATCTGCTGGTCGTTCGAGGCCTTCAGCTTGTCGAGGGCCTTCTGGGCATCCGTGATGCCGACAAGGATCTCGCGCTCGACAAGGTCGGTCCGGCTTTCGAGATAGGAGGAAACCTGAGACGTGATCAGCGAGAGATTCGAGGAGAGGATATCGACCTGCGCCAGTTCCTCGACCGAAACCTGATAGGCCCGGTCCGCTTCGCTGCGGATCTGGTCAGCATGCTGGTTAAGGGCCAGTGTCAGCCCCAGCCCGATCACCGGTCCCAGGGCAATCAACGCGATTTTCCAGGTCACCGACCGTCCAAATCGCCCCAGAACGCTGGCTTTTCTGGCCTCACTCATTCCATCCCCCTCGAGCGCAACCGCGCCATCGACGTCACTAACGCCGCAACTATGGCGGGCATTGTTGAAGAAGTGGTGAATTGTTGCTTGGTCGGACCTGCCGAAAACCGAGGCAATGCGCCGAAAATCCGAGCGGATTCCGGCCTTTCCGGACAAAAAGACGGGACGCGGCGATCCGACTGTTTTTTGTTTTCACGCAAAGAATATTTGCGTCTATGAATGTCGCTAATCGACGCTGCCGCCCGATCTATGGGACACTCTTGTTCAGATGCTCAAGCCGGTGCGGACGCGTGATCCAGCCCGGCACAATGGAGGAGACCGACATGATTTCCCGCCGTTCCGTTCTTACCACCACCACGCTTGCCGGCTCGGCGCTTATTGCCGCCCCGGCAATCCTGCGCGGGGTCAGCACCCCGGCCATGGCCAAGGCGCCGATCGTCGGCGCGCCGAGCCCGTCCTTCTACCGCTACAAGCTCGGCGAGTTCGAGATCATCGCCCTGCACGAAGGTGAATTCACCCGGCCGCTCGACGCATCCTTCGTTCGCAATGCGCCGCTGGAAGCCGTCCAGAAGACGCTGGCCGACGCTTTCCTGCCGACGGACAAGCTTACGATCAGCTTCACCGCCGTTCTCGTCAACACCGGCTCGAAGCTGGTGCTGATCGATACCGGCTTCAACGACAATGGTGGCCCGACCAACGGCCGCACCGTTGCCGCCATGAAAGCGGCGGGCATCGAGCCGTCGATGGTCGACACCGTCGTTCTCAGCCATTTCCACGGCGACCACCTGCAGGGCCTGCGCAACAAGGCCGGCGAAATCGTCTATCCGAATGCCGAGATCATGGTGCCGGAAGCCGAATGGGCCTTCTGGATGGACGACGCCCGCATGGCCGCCGCGCCGGATGCCATGAAGGGTGCCTTCCAGGGTGTCCGCCGCGTGCTCGCGCCGAGCGCCAAGGATGTGAAGCAGTTCAAGTGGGGCCAGGAAATCGTTACCGGCATCACCACGGTTGACGCTTCGGGCCATACGCCGGGCCACACCGCCTTCGTCGTCGCCTCGGGCAATGCGAAGATGATGTATGTCGCCGACACGACCAACACACCGGTTCTCTTCGCCGCGAACCCGGAATGGAAGGTCATGTTCGACATGGACGCCGACAAGGCCGTGGCGACGCGCAAGCGTATCCTCGACATGGCGGCTGCCGACAAGATTCGCCTCGCCTTCTACCATGCCTCGTTCCCGGCCACCGGGTTCATCGCCAAGGAAGGCGCCGGCTATCGCTTCGTTCCGGCCCAGTGGTCGTAAATTCCGGCCATCCGGCCTGACACTCAGGAAAGGCAGGGCGCAAACCGCCCTGCCTTTTTTGCTGGCCCGGTTCCCCGATCGCCCGGTTTTCTGCTGCCCCGCGCGCGCCGGGTTTCCCGCTCCCGCGGCAGCCGGCACCTTGCCTTTGCGCCCGACATGGCTACCGTCCCTTCCAAAGGTGGCCAGTGCGCCGCAGATCGCCGGGAGGGCGCATGAGCAACGAGGGCGAGAGTTCCGCCGCCGGTCTTGCCGGCATGCCGGCCAGCCGGTCATCCAACCCGGTGCTCGCCTTTGTCGCCTCGACCGCACCGGAAGCCCAGCTGGCAGCCCGGCGGCTTTCCCGCTTCTATGGCGAGAACGACCCGGACAAGGCCGATATCGTTGTGGCGCTCGGCGGCGACGGCTTCATGCTGCAGACCCTGCACCGCTTCCTCGGCACCGAGAAGCCGATCTACGGCATGAATCGCGGCTCGGTCGGCTTCCTCATGAACGAGTTCCGCGAGGATGGCCTTGTCGAGAGGATCGCGCAGGCGGAGCGCAGCATCGTGCATCCGCTCAACATGCGCTGCCGCGATTCGGCAGGGCGTGTGACCGAGGCGCGGGCCCTCAACGAGGTTTCGCTGCTTCGCCAGACCTTCCAGGCCGCGAAGCTGGAAATCGCCATCGATGGCCAGGTCCGGCTGCCCGAACTGGTGGCGGATGGCGTGCTTGTCGCCACGCCGACAGGCTCGACCGCCTATAATTTCTCGGCAAACGGCCCGATCCTGCCGCTGAATGCGCCGTTGATCGCGCTGACGCCGATCTCCGCCTTCCGGCCGCGTCACTGGCGCGGCGCATTGCTGCCCGACAGCACCGCCATCACAATCACGGTGCTGGAGGCGGAAAAACGCCCCGTGGCGGCCGTGGCCGACCATTTCGAGACGCGTGACGCACGGGAAGTCTCGGTGGCGATGGATCGCTCGGTCAACCTGGTCATGCTGCATGATCCCGGGCATTCCCTCGACGAACGGATCCTGCGCGAACAATTCGGTACTGACCCAGCCGATCTGCATGGAAGAGAGCGGCATTTCACGGCACGTTAACGGTCTTTGATTAGTTTCGCCGGTGTTGAGAGAATTCTTCGGCCCGGGTGCAGTTTCGCGTCACACGCCAGGGCCGGCGGCAGGATCCGTGACGCGCTGGGCTATGCATGTTTCGCGTCGATTGTAGCCGCCTGCGTTTCCTCGTGATCGATGACAACGGCTATATGCGCCGCATCATCCGCACGCTCCTCCACGGGTTCGGCACGCGCGAGGTCTTCGAGGCCGAGGATGGCGCGGCCGGGCTGGAATCCTTCGCCACCCACCTCCCCGATGTCGTGATCACCGACTGGTCGATGCCGGTCTTCGACGGGATCGAGCTGACCAAGATGATCCGCCAGCCGGATACCAGCCCGAACCCGTTCGTCCCGATCATCATGGTCACCGGCTATGCCGAGCGGAACCGCGTTTTCGAGGCCCGGGATGCCGGCGTTTCGGAAATGCTCGTCAAGCCGATCTCGGCCAAGGGCCTCTATGCCCGGATCGCCAAGGTGGTTCTCAATCCGCGCCCGTTCATCCGCACGGAAAACTATTTCGGTCCCGACCGTCGCCATCTCGTGAAGGCGGACCAGTACAAGAACCGCGGTGCCGCTGCGGCCTTCGCGAATACGGGGATAGGCAATGCATAGGAACAACTCACTCGCCACGAGCGAGCAGCCGGAATCGGACGGCACGGTTGCCCAGGATTTCGGCGATACGCGCGTGATCCATCTCGGCGGCACGCTCCGCGCCAAGGCGGCGGTGCGCTCCTCCGATGCGGTCGGCGTGGACGAGATGTCCGTCGCGGCGGCCGATGCGGCCATGAAGGATCTCTCCGGCGACTTCCAGAACTGGATGGGCGACGAGGTGAACCGCCTCATCGCGGCCTACGAGGTCTTCCGCGATTCCCCGCCCGACCAGCGCGATGTCGGCCCGCTTTTCCGGGCCTCGCATGATATCCGCGGCCAGGCGGCGGTGTTCGGCTTCCCGATCGCGGCGGAAATCGCCGGCTCGCTGTCCAAGCTGCTGGACAAGATCGAGCCGGATTACCTGCCAATCCAGCTTGTCGCGCACCATGTCGATTCCGTGAAGGCCATCTACCGGAACAACATCCGCGACTATGCCAACCCGGTGGCCACGCAGATCATCCATAACCTGCGCCGTGCGATCGACCGTGTCGTCGATGCGCGCCAGAAGGCGATGCAGGAGGAGATGCGGTTCCGCCGCTCCACCTGAGCCTTGCTGCAAGCAGCGAAGGCCCCGTCATGCAGCCCGGCTTCGGCCGGGCTTTTGCGTTGAGGCCACCGGCAGCGTCGCCGGGGGCATGCCGAGTTCGGTCTTCCATTCGGCGATGATCGTCGCGAGATCGGGGATCGGCTCGTCGAGCACGAGACCGCGCTCGCGCAGGATGCGGCGCTTCGGTATGGCCGCCTCGGGCTGGGCCCGGACAATCTCCGCGACCAGCTTCTCCCCCTCGGAATCGAACCCGCCGAGACGCAGCAGATCCTGTGCGTCACCCGGCAGGCTGAGCGCCAGCAATTCGGACTTTTCCTGGCGGAGATCCTGCCGGAGGCTTTCCGCCCGGGCACGGGATTCCTCCCGCATCGTCTGGGCCTCGAAGCGGCGGAGCATGGCCATCAGCCGCACGCCCTCCTCGCCGGCAATGTCGATACAGGCGCCCTGCGCCGCCCGGAGCACCGGCAACGAGAATTCGCCGCGTCCTTCGCCGGCAGGCAGGCGGGCCGCCGCCATGATCGCTGCTGCCAGCACCGGCTCGGCAAAGGCCGGCAGGCCCGCGCGCCGCAGCAGGACGAGGATCGAGGGTTCGGAGCGCCCGCGCAGCAGCGCGACGACGCGGCTTGCCGGCACCGAGCAGAGATCGGCCAAAGCCTCGGTAACAAGCCCGAGGTCGCCGCCAAGGACGCTCCGCAGCAGCAGGGCTGGTGTCAGCAGCCCCTGCCGGCGCAGATGGGCCACGAAGCGGCCGGTCTCGCCGGGGCTCTGCCGCGCCAATGCAATCGTTCCGCTCTGGAGCGTATCGTCGAGGAGGCGCGCCTTCCGCCCTCCCGGCAGGAAGCCGCCCTCGGTCACGAACTGGCCGAGCCCCTCCGCCGTACGCAGCATCAGGGCATGCCGGGCCGTGACGGGCAGGTCGGGGCGCGCCTGCACGACGGAGCGGAATTTCGGCAGATGGCCGAACGCCTCGATCAGCGCCAGCAGGTCCGCCTCGGCTATCTCGCTGGCACCGTTCCCGGCCAGCGCGAAAGCGGAATCGGCATCGCGCCGGTGGATGAGCGCCTGCGCAACCGCGCGGCTGACATCCTGCCGGATGGCGATCGCCACCAGCGCCTTGCGTTCTCCGGTTGCTGCGAGATCAACGAGATCGGCTTCGGTCAGAAGCGGCGAGCGGGCGATGAGCGGCGCCGAAACCTCCGCCTGATCGGCGGCGAGGCCAAGGACAAGATGGCGCGGCGCTTCCCGGCTCTCGGCAAAGGCCAGCGCAAGGGCCCGGCGAACCATCGGCGAAGGATCGTCAAGCACCGATGTCAGGGCGGCCTCCACCGACTCCGGCGTATCCTCGCCGAGCGCGCCGGCCTGCCACGCCTCGGCCAGTACCGTCGCCGCCTCGGCCCGCTCGCGGGCAGGCGCTTCATCCATCCAGCTCAGGAACGATTTGACCAGCATGTTCTCGACTCAACGCTTGGGAGAAGAAGGGGGCGGCGTCAGGTCGAGGGGACCCGTTCCGCCAAGATGGGCCGGCCGCATCGGCGGCAGGGGCGCACGGACGGCCGGATAGGCCACCGACGGCTCGGTTGGTCGGGCCATAGCCTCGAAGCCGGCCAGCGGCGAAGGCGGCTCGATATCGCTCAGCCGCTTGTCCACGGCCTCGATGATCGCCGCTTCGGCAGCGGCCACCTTCACCGGGTCCGCCCGAGGAAAGAAGGACGGCGCGTTCGGGTTCATCCGGGATTCGGCCACCGTGGTCCAGGTCTTGCGGAGGTCGGCCCCGGCCTGGCTGTTCGCCCCGGTTCGGAAGAAGCCGCCCACCGCTGCCGGGCTGGGCTGCGGCACGCCTGTCACCGTTGCGACGCGTGCGGGGGCGATGGCCAGCGGCGAACGCGTCGCCATTTCCGGCTCTGCCGGCATGCCCGCCTGCTGGATCGCCGGCGGCATGGTGGATGTGGCGCCGTCATGGAAGGAAACCAGCCGGGCATAGACCTCGCGCGTGGTGCGGGCGCGGCCCTTGGGATCGAAGAAGATGGAGCGGTTCGCCGAAGCCGCTTCGGGGAAGGCGCTGGCGGCAGACCGCTCGGGACTGCCATTGGCGAGGCCGATCAGTTCCTTCGCCCCGCCCGCGCCCATGAAATGCGCGATATAGAGTTCGCCGCCCGTCGGGTCCCGGCCAAGCGCCTCACGCAGGGAAGAACGGTTCTCGCTGGTGAAGACACCGGCGAGCCGGGCGGAGAGGGTCGGGTCCTTGCGCAAGGCGAGGATCTGCTGGCGCATGTCGCCTTCCGGCACGACATAGCGACCGGAACCGTCCCGCTGGATCGCGCTGGCCGCTTCGGCAAGGCCGAGATTGGGCCCCTCGCGTTTCACAAGGCCGAGCCAGGTCTGCTCGATGAACTGGAACAGGCCGGTTGCGCTCGAACTCGCGGCCTTCGCCTCGGGGTTGAGATTGGATTCGCGCTTCGCGGTCTTGACGAGGTAGTCGAAGGGAATGCCGGTCGCCTCGGAGGCTTGCCGCAGCGGCCTGGAAAGCGGATGCTCGCCTTGCACCTGCGGCACCGACTCCGTCCGGTTCGGTGTGGTGAAAAAGAACATGGCGCGGATCCCTCTGCCGGAGATTCGCTCGATCCCCGGCCCTCTTGAACTTTCTCCGTTTATGGTAAACCGCAGTTTAATTCGGGTGCAGAATTCTGTTCCGAATTGAGACGACCACGCTTTCGACCTCTGATTTTCAAGGATTTTTGCATGTCATCCCCCTTTCCCGCGCCGACTCAGCCCTGGAGTCCGGGGACGCGCCATCCCCGTGGCGGCCGTTATTTCGAGGATTTCACCGTCGGCGAGACCATCCGCCACGGCCTGACGCGCACCGTCACGCAGATGGACAACATGCTGTTCTCCAACATGACGCTGAACCCGCAGCCGCTCCATATCGATGCGCATTTCTGTGCCACCGAAACCGAATGGGGCAAGCCTCTGATGAATTCGCTCTTCACCCTCGGGCTGATGATCGGCATCTCGGTCAACGATACCACGGTCGGCACCACGATCGGCAATCTCGGCATGACCGACGTGAAATTCCCCGCCCCGCTTTTCGAGGGCGATTCGGTACATGTCACGACGGAGATCATCGCCAAGCGCGAGTCGAAGTCGCGGCCCGATGCCGGCATCGTCGATTTCCACCACCGGGCCTACAGGCAGGATGGCACCCTGGTGGCGGAATGCCGCCGCCAGGCCTTCATGCGCAAAGCGATTCCGGGCTGAGAGGGTTCATGCGTTCGATGCTGTTCGTTCCGGGCGATGATCCCAGGAAAATCGCCAAGGGCCTCGCCTCCGGTTCCGATGCGCTGATCCTCGACCTCGAGGATTCCGTCGCGGCCAGCCGCAAGGCCGAGGCGCGCATCATCGTGCGCGAGGCCCTGCTGGCCCGCCAGCCCGGCCAGCCCCGGCTGGTCGTGCGCGTCAATGCCCTGCGCTCGGGCGATATCGCCGCCGATCTGGACGGCGTCATGCCCGGCGCGCCCGAGGCAATCATGCTGCCGAAATGCGAAGGCGGCGCCGATATCCAGCATCTCGGCGCCCTGATTGCCGTCCGCGAGGCGGAAAACAACCTGCCCGATGGCGGCACACGCATCATCGCCATCGCCACCGAAACGCCGATCGCCCTGTTCCGCCTCGGCACCATCCCGGGTGCCAGCCAGCGGCTTGAGGGCTTGACCTGGGGCGCGGAGGACCTCGCCGGGGCTATCGGCGCGGAGCGCAACCGCGACGAAAACGGCCTCTATACCGAACCGTTCCGTCTGGCCCGCTCGCTGGCCCTCTTCGCCGCCGCTGCGGCGGATGTGACACCGATCGACACGGTCTCGGTCGATTTCCGCAACATGGATGCGTTGCGGGCCGAATGCCTCGCCGCCCGGCAGGACGGGTTCACCGCCAAGATGGCCATCCACCCGGCGCAGGTGCTGGTGATCAACGAGGTTTTCACGCCCGATGCCGCAGCGATCGACTGGGCGCGGAAGATCGAGAGCTATTTCATCGAGCATCCGGATGCCGGCGTGGTCGGCATCGATGGCCAGATGATCGACAAGCCCCACCGCGTGCAGGCGGCGCGGATCCTCGCGCGGGCCCGCGCCGCGGGGGTGTTGGGCTAGAGCATTTTCAGGCGAAGTGGATACCGGTTCGCCTGAAGAAAATGCGTCAAGCGAGCAGACGAAAGCCGCAGGCTCAAACCGTCGGCCGCTCCAGCGCGAAGACGGATTCGACGGCCGCATATTCCATATAGCCCAGCCGCGCGAGATGGTTCATCGCCGTGGAATCCACCTTGCCGTCGCGGATGAAGGCATCGTCGATATGGATGCCCACCACCTCGCCGAGGACGAGGAAATACGGCCCCTCCTGCCCGTCAAGACCCGGCAGGTTCTGGATCGAGGTCACCTTGCATTCCAGCGCGGCCGCCGCACCCTTCACGCGGGGCGGCCGCACGAGGCGGCTCGGCTCCATCTCCAGCCCGGCCTTCTCGAATTCGTTGACCCCGCGCGGATAGGGCGCCGAACTCTGGTTCATCGCGTCGACATCGGCCTTGATGACGATGTTGCAGACGAATTCACCCGTTTCCGCAGCATTGGCAGCGCTGTCCTTCATCCCGGCGGAGGAAAACCCGACAATCGCCGGCTTGTCCGAAAACGCGTTGAAGAACGAATAGGGCGCGAGATTGGGCAACCCTTCGGCCGAGACGGTCGAGATCCAGCCGATCGGCCGCGGCGCGACAAGCGACTTGAACGGATCATGCGGCAGGCCGTGATTGCGCAGACGCGGTTCGTAGAACATGGCAAGCTCCTTGATGTTGCCGTCCAGATGGTTGATTGCCACGCTTATGGCAAGATCATGCGCGCAAGCTGCTGCGTGCGGCTTGCCTGCCTGCCTTCTCTGTCGGAAAAGCCTGTGATGGATCCTGCCCGCCTGATTCCCCGCCTCCTGTCGCGCCGGCGCCTGCTGGCCGCCGGTGGCGTGCTCGCGGCCGGGCTCGCGCCGGCCATGGCGCAGTTCACGCCGGGCCGGACGGGCATCCTCGCCCTGCGCGCCACCTATGGCGATCGAGGCGCCGAGATCCTGTCGGATCTCGTCTGGCGCATCTACACCGTCCGCGGGCCGGATGTGCAGCTCTACACCAAGGTGGAGACGGCACGCCCGAGCCTCGTCCTGCCGCCGGGCCAATATGCGATCCATGTCAGCCACGGGCTTGCCACGGCCACGCGGGACATCACCCTGAGCGAGACCGGCTCTGTCGCAACCCTGCCGATCAATGTCGGCGCGCTGGCGGTGAGCGGCCATCTCGGCGTGCCCGAGCGGCCGATCCCGCCGCAGCGGCAGAAGCTGTCGGTCTTCATTCCCACGGCCAATAATTCGGAAGGCAAGCTCGTCACGGATACGCTGCGCCCGATGACGCGGATCATGCTGCCCGAAGGCACCTACCACCTCGTCTCGACCTATTCGGGCTCGAATTCCGTGGTCCGCACCGATGTGCGCATCACAACCGGCCGGGTGACGGAGGCCGTGGTGAACCATCGCGCCGCAACGATGACGCTGAAGCTCGTCCGCCAACGCGGCGGCGTTGCCCTCGCCGGCGCCGAATGGACGATCGAGACCCCCGGTGGCGATATCGTGGCCGAGGCGGTCGGCGCCTTCCCGAGCGTCGATATCGGCGAAGGCACCTACAATGTCCTGGCCCGGCACAATGACCGCGAATATCGCGGCCAGATGAAGGTGGAAGGCGGCGTCAACCGCGATTTCGAGATCATCGTGGAGTGACGCCCGCGCCGTGGCCGGGCGACTCTGCCGACAGCCACGGTCGGGCAACTCTCCAGCGGGTCATCACCCGCCCTTACCGTCATGGCGAGAAGCAGAGCGACGAAGCCATCCAGTCCCGACCTGGAATCTGACTCAGCCGAAAGTCTAAATTGCCGCGTCGGCCTGCGGCCTCCTCGCAATGACGGGTGAGCTGGGGAGTTCGCCAAACGAGGACGAACCACGAGGGAAATCTCGCCCACCCCCTTCACTTCCCCCGAAAACTGGGCTCTGATCCTGCCGAAGCGCGAACGCGCGCCGGGCGGCCAGCTCGGGCCCCGCGAAGCGGCAAGAAAAACCTACCCCGCGAGGCGGCAAGGAAAGAAAATGCAGACGTTTTTTGTCCAGATCAAATGCAAGCTCGGCAAGACCTACGAGGTTGCCACCGCTCTGGCCGATGCCGAAATTGCATCTGAAATCTATTCCACGGCCGGGCATTACGACATTCTCGCCAAGTTCCACCTCGATGACGAGCACGATATCGGCCATTTCGTCGGCGAGAAGGTGCAGACGCTGCCGGGCATTCAGGACACGCTGACGGTGATTACCTTCAAGGCGTTTTGAGGTTTATGGGACCGAAATCCAAGGACATCAAACCTCCAGCCGTTTCGCTCGAACGCGAGCACAGGAATATTCGCGTCAATTATGTCTATTCAATTTATTACTTCCTTGATGAACTGAGCTTCCTTTCTGATGAAGATTATGTAAAACGAGCTTGGCGCGGAGAAATTGATGGCGTCTGCACATCGCCTAATGATGGCTACAACGATATCTACGCATTTAGTGAAATTGATGATGCGGTTGATTATTTTGTGCCGATATTCAGTTTGACTGAAGAATTTCAAGAATTTACACGACTCCATGATGAGATGGTCTTGTCTCCGCAATTTCAAAGTGACAGCGGTCACTGCGATATTGAGAAATATCTGGCATCGCCAAATTTCCACCAACTTGTAGAGGCAGCGCAGACCCTTCATTCGACCCTATGCACGAAGCTAACTGAAAATGGGATCGACATTGAGCGACTTCGGACAGAAATCATTGCTGCCGGCGAGTAATCAATAATGCAGTTCGACACTCTGAGAGAAGTAGCATCGAGTATTCTGGATTCCCGCTCGCCCTCGGGGCTTCCGGAATGACACCGAAGCCTAGTCCTTCACCACCAATGTAGCCGGAAACGCCCCCGTCCGTTCCGCGGCGGCGGCTAAGTCTGGGACCAGCGCACCATCCTGTATGCCGATCTCGACCGCGCCACGCTCATTCGCGCGCGGATGGATTTCGACCCTGTCGGCCATTATTCGAGGCCGGATGTTTTCTCACTGAATGTTGACCGCCAACCGGAGCGGGCGGTCAATTACTGATCTGAAGCCCCCGGCCAGATTTCACGTCCGGGACCGAGCCCCCTCAATTCGACGCGAAGCAATAGATGAGCCCGTTGCCGCCCGTCGTCCGCAGGGCAGCGTTGTCGCAGCCGCGCGAGGGATGCGACGTGTTCCAGCTCTTGGCCGGCGGGAGATCGTTGAGGCCCATCCGGTCATGATGGCCGACCATAGCCGAACCGGCCGAACCGCTCGTCCAGTTGTTGCAGGTCATGTCCTTGTCGGCAGGCATCGCGGTTCCGTCGGTATTCGTGCCGGTCAGGATATCGTGGTAATTCACCACGAAGAGGCGGCTCATCACCATGCGGCCGGTTTCGGTGAGCCCGGTTTCGACGTTGATCCTGTTCTTCTCGGGATTGTGGAGATCCTCGAGATTCGCTGCGATCTCGACACCGCGGGCATTGACCCACGGCCCCTTGCCGATGCGATCCTTCGCATTGACGGCCGCCTTGCCGCCCGTGGCCTGCTGCGAGAGATAGGCGCGCCAGGTCTTCGCGCCGGCTCCGGCGCTTGTCGCCAGTCGCTGGCAGAAGGCATCCGCACCCTCGAGGCCGCCGAAATTGGCACCGTCCGGCCCGGGCTGCGAGCTGATGAAGAAAGTCATGTTCGGGAATTGCGGCGGCTGCGGCGCCTGGGCCAGCGCCGGCATGGCCATGCTCCCCGCGGCGAAAACCGCCAGAACCAGTTGCTTGTTCATTGTTTCCTCCCTTGGCCCGGATTTTTCTGGGCCAGGGGAGGATAGACCTGTCCTCACGTTGCAGTATCACAACCGCGTGAGAGGAACCCGCTCTGGAGCAAGCTTGCCTTGCAGGGTCGCACGAAGTTCACCGCCTCAGATCCGGCGGCACCGCCTCGGCCTCCAGCATGGCCAGCGCCTCGTCGAGCGGCATCGTCACCTGCGCCTGCGAACCCAGCCGGCGGATCGTCACCGTCCGCTCCTCGGCCTCGCGCTTGCCCACGGCGAAGATCACCGGAACCTTGGCGAGGGAATGCTCGCGCACCTTGTAGCTGATCTTCTCGTTGCGAAGATCAGCCCGCGCCCGAAGGCCGGCGGCGAAGGCGGCTTCCGTCACTTCATGCGCATACTCATCCGCTTCCGAGGTGATCGGGCAGACCACGAGCTGCTCCGGCGCCAGCCAGAGCGGGAAATGCCCGGCATAGCTCTCGATCAGGATGCCGAGGAAGCGCTCGAGGCTGCCGACAATGGCGCGATGCACCATGACCGGCTGCTTCTTCTCGCCATCGGCGCCGATATAGAACGCGCCGAACCGCTCCGGCAGGTTGAAATCGACCTGCGTCGTGCCGCATTGCCAGTCCCGCCCGATCGCATCCTTCAGCGTGTACTCGAATTTCGGGCCGTAGAAGGCACCCTCGCCGGGGTTGAGCCCGGTCTTGATCTTGCCGCCGGATTCCGCAGCGATCTTGTCGAGCACGCGCATCATGATCGCCTCGGCCCTGTCCCAGGCCTCGTCGGTGCCGACGCGCTTTTCCGGCCGGGTGGAGAGTTTCACCACCAGGCTGTCAAAGCCGAAATCGCGATAGACCGAGAGCATCAGCTCATTGATCTTCATGCACTCGGATTCAAGCTGCTCCTCGGTGCAGAAGACATGCGCATCGTCCTGCGTGAAGCCGCGCACGCGCATCAGCCCGTGCAAGGCGCCGGAGGCCTCGTAACGATGCACCACGCCGAATTCCGCCAGGCGGATCGGCAGGTCGCGATAGCTCTTGAGCCCGTGCTTGAAGAGCTGCACATGGCCGGGGCAATTCATCGGCTTCAGCGCGAAGACCTTGTGGTCGCGCGTGGCATCGAGCGGATTCTCGAAGGCCGAGGCCGATTTCACGGCAAACATGCCATCCTGGTACCAGCCCCAATGGCCCGAGGTTTCCCAAAGGCTCTTGTCGAGAATCTGCGGCGCATTCACCTCCTCGTAATCGCGGCGGAGGCGCCGGCGCATATAGGCGATGAGCTGCTGGAACATGGTCCAGCCTTTGGAATGCCAGAAGACCGTACCCGGGCCCTCATCCTGGAAATGGAACAGGTCCATCTCCCGGCCGAGCTTGCGATGGTCGCGCTTTTCCGCTTCCTCGATCTGCTTGAGATAGGCGTCGAGATCCTCCTGCGCGGCAAAGGCCGTGCCGTAGATGCGGGTCAGCATCGGGTTGTTCGAATCGCCGCGCCAATAGGCACCGGCCACCTTCATCAACTTGAAGGCGGTACCGACCTTGCCCACGCTGGTCATATGCGGGCCGCGGCAGAGGTCGATCCACTCGCCCTGTTTGTACATCTTCAGGTCTTCGCCGGGCGGGATCGCATCGACCAGTTCGACCTTGAAATGCTCACCCTTCGCCCGGAAGAAATCCTTCGCCTGCTCGCGCGTCCAGAATTCCTTGGTGAACGGCGCATCCTTCGCGATGATCTCGCGCATCTTCTTCTCGATGGCCGCGAAATCTTCCGGCGTGAACGGCTCGTTCCGGAAGAAATCGTAATAGAAGCCGTTCTCGATCACCGGTCCGATCGTCACCTGCGTGCCGGGCCAGAGCGCCTGCACCGCCTCGGCCAGCACATGCGCCGCATCATGGCGGATCAGCTCGAGGCAACGCGGATCCGTCCGCGGCAGGAACTCGATCCGGGCATCGCGCTCGATCGGGTCGGCAAGGTCACGCACCTCCCCGTCCAGCGCCATGACGGCGGTGCGCTTCAGCAGCGAGGGGGAAATGCCGCCGGCAATCGCCGCGCCGGTGATTCCGGCGGGAAATTCGCGCTGTGCGCCATCGGGAAAGGTGAGGGAAATCATGGGGGCCATCGGCCATTCTCCTGCTCACTCGGGGATACGGACCCCGTAAGCCAGTCCGGATGCTGGGATGATGTCGATCGGCGAAGCCCGCATCCGGTCAGGGCGATTCGCGTCTGTCGGTGCTTGTAACCGCCAAAGGTTCACGGCACCTTGCTCCCGATAGACGACGCGCAGGACCAAAACAAGCATGTTCCAGCCCCGCCTTTCCCGCCTCGCCGCCCGGGCCATACTGGTCCTTGCGGCGCTCCTTCTGGCCCTCCCGGCCAGCCGGGCGAATGACGCGATGACCTTCACGCTCGGCCGGCTCGACTCCGCGCCGGCCTGCGGTGCCCCCTGCGCACAGTTCATCGTGGCGCGCGGCGAGATCACCCATACCAGCGCGTTCGGCTTCTTCTATGCCCGCAAGCGCGCCGGCGACCGCGACCTGCCGGTCATCCTGGAATCGCCCGGCGGCTTCGTGATCGGCGCCACCTTCCTCGCCCGCAAATGGCGCGAGCTGGAAGTCACCGCCATTGTCGCCCGGGCGGAACCCACCTGCCTCTGGAGGGGCAATGGCCGGGCCTGCGACCCCAGGGATGCCGAGGGGCAGGTCCAGACCTTCCGGCTCGTGCGCGGCGGCTCCTGCGCTTCGGCCTGCCCGATGCTGCTGGCCGGCGCTGTCCGCCGGCTCGCCATGTCCGATGTCCGGTTCGGGGTGCATCGACCGGCCATCAACCGCGATTCCGCCGCCGGCCGACTCGCCCTGTCGTTGGGCGGCGATGATGCCGAGACAGGAAAGCGTCTGGACAGGGGCATCCCCGATCATTTCGGCGCCATGGGCATCGATCCGCGCCTCGCCGAGCGCTATCACGCCACGCCGAACGAAACGATGGACTGGTTTCCGCTGGAAGAAGCCCGCGCGCTCGGCCTCGTCAACGCCTTGCCGGCCGAAGTGGCGGGGCATCCGGCCTTGCCGAAGGCGTTGCTGGAGGCGATCCGCTGACCGGGATGTCTCAGCGCGAACCCTCGCCGCCGCCGGGATCCTGCCCTTGCCGGCGCATGCCTTCCGGCACCCAGGTGTCGCGCCACCGCCCGTAGCGCCACGGCCGATGCCAGGCAGCATCGTCCGGCAATTCCTCGCAGACGAAATCGAGCCCGGAGGTCCCGCCCGGACGGCAGCGACAGATTCGGGCAAGGCCCATCCAGCCGCCCGGCCAGACACCATGCTTTTCCACCGCCTCGATCATGTATTCCGAACAGCTCGGCATGTGTCGGCAGGTCCGCCCGATCAGCGCGGAGAGCGTGTAGCGGTAGAGATGGACGGGCGCGAGGAAGAGTTGGCGAGCGAGACGCGTCATCACCCGGCTTGCCATCACTCGGCTTGCCATGTCTGCGCCAGCTGTTCCCATTCGACATAGATCCGGGCGGAATTTGCCAGCGTTCTCGCGCGGCTGATGGCAATCTCGGCCGCACGGAAATCGCGGATCATCGAGCCCCTGAACCAGGCCTTGTAGATGACCTCGTCAATCACGCCGCGCGAAATGGCGAGCGCGATCAGTTCATAGTCGTTCATGATGTAGCGGATGGAGTTGGCCTCATCGGAATTGCGATGCTCGACGCACATCCATTTCTCCAACCCGCCCTCGGCATCCCGCAGGCGGTTGAAATGGGCCTTGTGGTCCAGGTAATCCTTGTCCCATTCGCGCTTGATCAGCAGGTCGAGTGTCGCGCGCTCACGGGCGATCCGGCGGTTGGCCCGCACCTGGACATAGGCATAAAGGCCTGCCGCGGCGGCAGAAAAGACAACGCCCCCAGCCTGGATGAAGGGGGCGTAATCGCGGCCGAATTCTATCAAAGTCACCGGGCGTGCTCGAACTCAGCCGCCCCAGCCTTCTTTCGTCATCATGGCTCGACTCCTTTCGGCAATTCCTCGAAACAATACCGACATGATACAGGCAGCGCCGCCCGATTTCAAGAAAGACGCCCTCACTCCGCCGCCACGGCCCGCTTTGCCTCGATCTGGCTGATCGCGTCGACAACAGCATCAAAGGTCAGCAGGGTGGAGGCATGCCGCGCCTTGTAGTCGCGCACGGGCTCCAGCACGCGCAGATCCGCCCATTTGCCCTCCGGCGCCGCGCCATTCTCCTTGAGCATCCGCCGCGCCACCTCGCGGACCTCGCGCAGCTCTGCCGCCGTCGAACCCACGACGTTACGCGCCATGATCGAGGAGGAAGCCTGCCCGAGGGCACAGGCTTTCACCTCATGGGCGAAATCCGTCACGACATCGCCCTCCATCACGAGATCGACGGTGACGGTGGAGCCGCAGAGCTTGGAATGCGCGGTCGCGCTGGCCTGCGGCGCCGCCAGACGCCCCTGACGGGGAATGTCGGCAGCCAGTTCCAGAATGCGGCGGTTATAGACATCGTCGAGCATGGAAAACCTCTTGTCGGAAAAGATAAGGCCAAAGCCGCCGAATTGCCATAAGCTGAAGCAATCCTCCCGAGGATGGGCCGCGACAAATTTCCTGGCCGCCGGGCAATCCACGCCCGGAGGTCACGCGTAAGTCGGACAACACAACAACAGGAGGCGCCACATGGATGCGGTGGTTAAGACCTTTCCCGCCAAGTCATCGATCCGGAAGCCTGTCGATCGCCCGTCGCGTGAGGAGGCCGAGGCCGCCGTACGCACGCTGATCCGCTGGGCCGGCGACGACCCGGCCCGGGAAGGCCTGCTCGAAACACCCAAACGCGTCGTGAAGGCGTATGAGGAGCTGTTTTCCGGCTATCAGAAGGATGCCTCCGAGGCGCTCTCGAAGATCTTCGAGGATGTCGAGGGCTATGATGATCTCGTGCTGGTGAAGGACATACCCTTCCACTCGCATTGCGAGCATCACATGGTGCCCTTCGTCGGCAGGGCGCATATCGCCTATTATCCCGAAGGGGGCGTGGTCGGTCTCTCGAAGCTCGCCCGCGTGGTCGATATCTTTGCGCGGCGGCTCCAGACGCAGGAAACCATGACGGCCGAGATCGTCCAGGCGATCGATGTCGCCTTGCATCCGCGCGGCATCGCCGTTCTGATCGAGGCCGAACATATGTGCATGTCCATGCGGGGCATCCAGAAGCAGGGCGCCTCCACGACAACCTGCCAGTTCACCGGGATCTTCCGGGATGATCCTTCCGAGCAGGTGCGCTTCTTCACGCTGCTGAATACCGGCCGCCGTAACTGAGCGGCGCCGTACCATTTTCCGATGTTGCTCGCGCCGGGCTGCTCTCCCGCCCGGTCTTCCCTGAACAACATCGCCTTCAAGGCCGGGCCCAGCCCGGCCTTTTTCTTGTCCACCCGGAACCGCGCAGAAAAAGGGCTTGATTCAGCAGGCCGATCGCCCAACAACCGCGGTATGTGGACGCCATCGACCCCCTTCGCCCCGCCGGGCACCAAGCTGGACCTCGAGGAAGGTTCCGGCCTGTCGCCCCGTTTCAATGCTGACGGGCTGATCACAGCCATCACGGTCGACCATGCCGATGGCCGGATCCTGATGCTCGCCCATATGAATGCCGAGGCTCTCGCGCGCACGCTTGAAACCGGTGATGTCTGGTATTTCTCGCGCTCGCGGAATGAATTGTGGCGCAAGGGCGCGACCAGTGGCCACACCCAGCGGTTGGTCGAGATGCGGGTGGATTGCGATCAGGATGCCGTGCTGATCCGGGTCGAACAGCTGGGCCCGGCCTGCCATACCGGCCGGCGATCCTGCTTCTACCGCCGTGTCGAGGCGCGCGACGGCGGCTTCGCTCTCGTGACGGAAGAGTGAAGCCGCAAACGCAGCGGCTCAGCTCGCGGCGATATAGTCGCGCAGGGTCGCGCTTTCCTGCTCGAGTTCGGCGAGGCGGAATTTGACCACGTCGCCGATCGAGATCATCCCGTCGAGGCGGCCATCGACAACCACCGGCACATGCCGGAACTTGCCGGCGGTCATGATTTCCATCACCTGGTTGATCGGCGAAGCGGCGACACAGGTCACCACGCGCCGGGTCATATGATCGGCCACGCGGTCCTTCATTGCGGTCTCGCCGCCGGTGGCAACGGCGCGGACGATATCGCGCTCGGAAAGGATGCCGGCAATGGTGCCGCCGGCACCGGCAACAACAACGGCACCGATACGGTGCTCGGCCAGAAGCGTCGCCGCCTGCTGGAGGCTCTGCCCGGGCTCCACCGTGATGACGGCCCTGCCCTTGTTCGCGAGAATCTTGCCAACGCTCATCGGTCGCTCCCTTGTTGCGGTTCTGGCGCGGCCTCGCCACGCGGGCCACGTGACATACGACTTTTGTCTAAATCGCAGCCGGACGCAACGCGAAGATGTTGCGCAGCGCAATATGAGATTTTGCGAATGAAGGGCCCGGAAAAGTAAACGCCGCGCCCGGAGCCAGGCGCGGCGTGAATTCCTTGGAGCGATTGAAAGGTCTCACATCGCCCGGGATTCCGCAATTGCCATCCCTGATTAAGGTTACTTTGACCGCTTGCGCGCCAGCCCGGGCGTTAACTTCTGCCGGCACGGATTTCGCGAGGCACGAGGCAAGAGGCCCGTCCTGTTCCGGATCGGAACGGATTGGCCCCCTGAACCAGAAATCAGCGTCCGCCCCTTCCCGAAAGGGGACGGAACCGAGCCCGGGAAGCCGTCATGCGTCATTCGTCGATCCGCTCCGTCTATGCCTACTGGAACCAGTTGCGGGCCCATCGACCGGCACCGTACCGCACGGAAGTGGACCCGCGCGCGCTCGCGCGGGAATTGGGAGACCTGTTCCTGCTCGAAGGCGAACGCGAGGACATGCGGTTCCGCCTCGCCGGATCGCGGATCGTCCAGGCGCTTGGCGACAGCCTGACCGGCCGGCGCTTTTCCCTGCTCTGGGAGGACGGGGCGCGGGCCGGTGCCGAGGAAGCCATCGCGACCGTGCTGGAAGCTGAAGAGCCGATGCTCATCGGCATCCGCCTGTCCGAGCCCGATCAGCAGCCCGAACCGACGCCGGCCCCGCCGCCGGCATCGCGCCCGACCCCGTGGCTCAATCTCCGCCCGCTGCCCGGCCCCCGGATCGAGCGTCGCGCGCCCCTCGGCCTTGCCGGCGAGTTGTTGCTGCTGCCCCTTCGGCACCCTGCCGGATCCGGCCGGCGGATCTTCGGGGCGATGGCCCTGTTCGATCCCCCGGCCATGCCGCGCGCCACACCGGCCCGGCTGGTGATTTCCGGCGGGCGCATGCTCGGCCGCGATGCCCTGCCCTTGCGCGGCTTCGATCTGGTGCCGGGCGGCGTCGAGCGTCGCGCCCACCTGCTGGTCCTGAAGGGTGACCGCGACCATTGATGCGGAAACGCATGAGACCGGGAGCGGACAGGCTTAAGCTTTCGTTTCCGGCTTCGTGGCAATGTGAATCATCGTGCTTTTCCACGGGAAATCGGATGCCTTTGCCTTTGATGAAACCTCGGGATCCTGCTATCCCGGCGCGCCTTTTCCGGATGAGCGACGAACAGCGCCAGGGGCCGCGCGTCAAACTGTCGATCGGCGGTCGCTTCATGCGCCCGGACCGGAGCGAACATGGCGCCACGATTACCGAGGCCTCCCTGCGGACCATGGAGATCGAGTCGGACGCCCTTGTGGTGACCGGGGAGCGGATCGTCGGCTATTTCTACACGATCGGCCGGATCGAGGGCAAAGTCCTGCGCGTGAAGTCGCGAAGCTTCATCCTCGAGCTGGTGACAACCCTCGTGAAGCGGGACCGTCTGGCCAGCCAGCTGATCTGGCTCGCCAACCGCGAGATCCTCAACCTGCCCGAAGATCGCCGCCATGACCGCGTGGTGCCGAATGACCCGCGCATCAGCGTGCGCCACAAGTCGTCGCCGCATGTCGAGCCGGTCAACGGCCATCTGATCGACGTCTCGCGCTCGGGCGCGGCCCTCTCGATCCGGGGCGATTTCAAAAAGGGCGACGAGATCATCATCGGCACCACGCCAGCCCTCGTGGTCCGCGTGTTCGATGGCGGTATCGCGGTCGAGTTCCATGGCTCGGTCCCCGAAGCGATGTTCGACGTCAAGATGCGGCTCTAGGGCGTATACTCGTAAATCGGGCGCGTCTTGATGCGCAGTTGCCGGCACCCGGTTGCCAGCTGGATCGGAAGCAAGCCGCCCCCTCGGGCGGCTTTTTTGCGCCCGCAACACAAAGGCTGGCTATCGGCCGGAAAGCCGTCTTTTCGCTAGCCTTTATTCACGCCTAACCAGCCTAGTAAATCCTGATTAATTTCAGAAGCTGCAATTTGATCGAAGTTTTTCCGCCACATCCAATAACCGTTTACGTTCAATATTTTATATGATTAACAAATTTTTCTCTCCGCTTCCCGGCATATGCATCGGGCGAGCATGCTTAGAAATCCCTTAATCCGACATTGAAAATCCGATCACTGAAAATCGCCGGATTTGAAAAGGACCCATGCGATCACTCATCTCGACGAACGGGAGGGGTGTATGAAAAGCGTTATCGTCAAGACTATGGGGTTTATTGGCTTGCTGATGCTTGCGAATACTGGGGCGCAGGCACAACAGACAGCAAGCATCGGCGCGGCAACATCGCCGCCTCTGGGCTTCGTGCAATTCTGCCGGGATTATCCGGAAGATTGCGAGAACCGCGGCTTCGCCCGCACGACCGTCCAGCTCTCTGAATCGAGCTGGCGGACGATCGTGAAGATCAATGCCGATGTGAACCGCGAGATCATCGCGGTGACCGATCAGGACCATTGGGGCACGCCCGAGCATTGGTCCTATCCGGAGGATGGCAAGGGCGATTGCGAGGATTTCGTCCTCGAGAAGCGCCGTCGCCTTGTGAAGGCGGGCTTCCCGATCCAGACGCTGCTGGTCACCGTGGTCCGCGACCACAAGGGTGACGGGCATGCCGTGCTCACGGTCAAGACCGACCGTGGCGATTTCATTCTCGACAACCAGGTCGGCAAGATCCTCGCCTGGAAGGAGACCGGCTACCGTTTCATCAAGCGGCAGGCCGATGACAACCCCGCCCGCTGGGTTTCCCTCGGCGGCATCGATACCAGCACGGTCGCGGCGAGCCGCTGACCTCAACAAACGGAGTTTCGCAAGTCGCGGTCAGGTCCCCACCCCACCCCGTCCCCCCGGATCGGGCTTGCGAGATAGGGCCGGTTCACGTCACCCGCGTGAGCCGGCCCGCCTTTTTCAGGGCCAAGAAAAAAAGCGGTCAGCCAACGACCTTGAGGCCGGCCGCGAAGCGCTTCCAGTTGCGGGCATAGCCGGCGGCCGAGCCCCGGAGCCCCTCCAGCGCCTTCTCGTCAAGTGTCCGGATTGACCGTGCGGGCGAGCCGACAATCAGCGATCCCGGCGGAAATTCCTTGCCCTCGGTGACAAGCGCATTGGCACCCACCAGCGAGCCTGCGCCGATCTTCGCGCCGTTCAGCACCGTCGCGCCCATGCCGACGAGGACATGGTCGCCGAGGACGCAGCCATGCAGGATCGCGCCATGGCCGATCGTGCAGCCGCGCCCGAGGGTCATCGGGAAGCCCATATCGGTATGGAGCATCGCATGCTCCTGGATATTGGTCTCGGGCCCGATCGTGATCGTCTCGTTGTCGCCACGGATGACGGCCCCGAACCAGATGCCGACATCGGCCCCGATCACCACCTTGCCGATCACATGGGCATCTGGAGCCACCCAGAATTGCCCCGCTCCCGGGGTTTCGGGCGCCTGGCCATCGAGCGCATAGAGCGGCATCGCGATTCTCCTGTCGTTGCCTCAGCCTTGCATAAGCTTCAGCAACTGGAAACCGATCGCGATAGACCAGAACGAGGCGATGATGGTCGACATCGCCACGAAATGGATCGGGCGCCGCTCGTATTTGCGGCCCCGGAGCGTGTTCCGCATGATGATGGCCGGCCCCGCCGCTGCCAGAAGCGGCAGCGCGGCGAGCGAGCCTGTCCCGCCCGCGAAGAGCAGGCTGAAGCTCGCGGGCTGGTGCCGCCACGCGCTGTAGACCGAGGCGATCAACCCGGCAAAGGCAAAGCCGAGGCCGAGGGCGAGAAAGGAATCGATCTGGTGAGTCGACATGACGCTGAACTCCGCAACCTGTGTTTGCGAGAGGCGTTGCAAACCTCGTGCTCCGATTTACTGCGCCAGATCGGGTCAGGAAAACCGGTTTCGTAACCTTTGGTTAACGCTAACGAATCGTTACAGCGCTGATTTCACGAGGCTCTGGCGAAAGCCGGCCCGATCCTGCGCGCGGCGGGCCTGATCCACGCCTGTCCCGTTCCGGGACGTTTCCCTGCGAGAGCGAAACGGGGCCTTAAACGCGGATTAACCATGATCGGGCTTCCATACGGGCATGAACCGCCTGATCCTCGCTCTGGCCCTGTTCGGAATCGCCCTCGGCGCCAATGCCGCCCTGCTCCTGCGGGCTGGCCCCGGCCATGCGCCGGAACTGGGCACGGCCCGGGTGGAACTGGGGCGCATCACCCTGGCCGTGCCGCAGGCCCTGATCCGCGAGAAGGTGCAGTTTGCCGGCGGGCGGCTCGACCGGCTCGATCTGGCGGTCGGGATCCAGGATTTCGCACCCCTGCCCCAGCCCTCGGCAGAGGATCCGTTCCGCCCGATGCCCGAACGGCTGACGCTGATCCTGACGGCATCACGCAGCGAACCGGTGGCGGCTGAACTGTTTCACACCGTCTACGCACGGTTCCTCGCACGGGAGACCTGGTCGAATCCCGGCGGTCTCGTCATGCGGCGCTTCCGCCAGGGAACGCCCTACGAGGACCGGGAACTCTATCTCGGTGTCGGCGGGCGCAGGCCCTTCGTCGCCCTGTGCCCGCTCGATGCCCATCGCGAGATGGAACCCTGCCTGACGCGGATCCGCGTCGGCGATCTGGATGCGGAGCTGCGTTTCAACGCCCGCCATTTGCCGGAATGGCGGCGGATCCTTCAGGAAACAAGCCTGCTGGTTGAAAGCCTGCCTTTGGCCGGAGGCTGAGCTGCCTCGCGCGGCCAGCCCGGCAGCAGGACATCACTCGAGATCGGTGTCGAGAATCGCCATTTCGAAAAAATACGACTTGTCGCCGTCCTCGTTGTCCTCGGACAGCACCCCGATGAATTCGTCGCCGATATAGACCTCGGCCGAATCCTTCTTCTTGGGACGGGCGACAACCCGGATCGCCGCATTCGAAAAGGTCCGCCGCAGATAGGTTTCCACCTTCTGGAGATCCGCCTTGTCCATGATTGTCCCCCCTCTCATCACGCTTTGACGGCCGATCCGGAATCGCGGCGACCATCCGTGCGGGACTTGCCATCTTGCCGGAGCGAGGACAACCGGAAAAACGCAGGCCGGCTGCGCCTTCCCCGGTTGCGCGCTCAAATGCCGCTGTCGATCACCTGATCCATCGAGCGCGACGGCTCGGCACAGCCGGCCTCGCCGACCACGCGCGCCGGCACGCCGGCCACCGTCTTGCAGCTCGGAACCGCCTGCAGCACCACCGAACCGGCGGCCACGCGGGCGCAATGGCCGATCTCGATATTGCCGAGGATCTTCGCGCCGGCCCCGATCAACACGCCGCGCCGGATCTTGGGATGCCGGTCGCCATGCTCCTTGCCGGTCCCGCCAAGCGTGACGCCCTGGAGAATGGAGACATCGTCCTCGATCACCGCCGTCGCACCGACAACGAGGCCCGTGGCATGGTCGAGGAATACGCCCTTGCCCATCGGCACGGCCGGGTGAATGTCGGTCTGGAACACGGCCGAGGAGCGGCTCTGCAGGTAGAGCGCGAAATCCCGCCTTCCGTTGGTCCAGAGCCAATGCGCGAGACGATGCGTCTCGATGGCATGGAAGCCCTTGAAATAGAGCACGGGCTCGATCACCCGCTCGCAGGCAGGATCACGGTCGAGCACCGCCATGATGTCGGCGCGCAGGCTTTCCCGGAAGGCCGGCTGGGCCTCCACGAACTCGGCAAAGGCCTGCCGGATCAGGCTGGCGGAAAGATCGGTATGGTCGAGGCGCTCGGCGATACGATGCGCGACGGCGGCCTCGAGCGAGCGCTGCTGCAGGATCGTCGCCAGCACGAGACCGGCCAGCGAGGGCTCGCTGGCGCGAACGGTCTCCGCCTCCTGGCGGAGTTGTGCCCATACCGGGTCGAGTTGGGCGAGGGACTGGACCCTCTCGGCAATGGCCTTGACCATTTTCAGGTCCTTTCAGCTGTGTTGTCCATCAATGTATCATCCCGGCGGGAAAAATCGACCATCCGCCGCCGGCGGCGTTAACACATTTGCTTGAGGCCGCTCAGCCAGCGCGGATCCGCTCGAAGAAGCCGAGCACAGCCTGCCGGTGCGTGCGGTCCCCTACCGCGAGATTGTGGTCTCGCCCCTCGATGGCAAACGCCTCGGCCGCCGGCATCATCGCGACGAGCGGTTCCGGCGCCCCGGCAATCGGATCGTTCGTGCCGACGCAGACGATCGCCGGCGTGGCGATCCGGCCTACCTCGTCCGGCGTCAATGCCTGGCGCGATCCGCGGATGCAGGCGGCGAGCGCCACCAGGTCCTGGCGGTTCCGCTCGGCGAAGGTGCGGAACATCTTCTGCGTCGGGTCGGTGATGGCTTCCGGGTCCGGCCGCTCCAGCGCCTCGGCGATCCCGAGCGGCAGGCCGACACCATCGACGAGATGGATCCCGAGCCCGCCGAGGGCGAGCGCATGCAGCCGCTCCGGCGCCCGGAGCGCGACAAAGGCGGAGATCCGCGCCCCCATCGAATAGCCCTGCAGGAAGGCCCGCCCGATTCCGAGATGGTCGAGCAGGGCCAGCGCATCGCCGGCCATCCTGTCCGTATGGTAGGCAGCCGGCTCGGACGGCTTCTCCGAAGCGCCATGGCCGCGATTCTCGATCGCGATCACGCGATAGCCGGCATCACCATAGGTCTTGAACCAGCCGGGAAAATTCCAGTTCACCTCGATGGACGAGGCGAAGCCGTGCACCAGCAGGACCGGCGTGTTGTGGCCGCCGGCAGCCGGTTCATCGCGATAGGCGAGCCGCAGCCCGTCGGAATGGAAATGATGCAGCATGGCTTTCGCCTAGCCGCGTTCGCGGGTGGGTGCAACCGGCCGCAACGCGCGGGATGACCGGAAGTTTAGCTTGGCCGGGCCGTTCAATCCCGCTATTCACAGGAGAACCACCGCTATCAGGAGAGACGCGCCATGGCCGAGAAATCGGTGCCACATTTCCAGAATTCCGCTGGCCTCCGGGAAATCCGGGTCGGCGCGCGGGAATTCATGTGCATCGGCGCGCTCCCGCCTTTCGACCACCCGCATGTCTATCTCGACATGGGTTCGGACAGCGAGATCATCTGCCCCTATTGCTCGACGCTCTATCGTTTCGACGCGGCCCTGAAGGCCGGCACCTGCGCGCCGCCGGACGCTCTCTGGCAGGAACCGGACGCCGCCTGAGCCCCTTCCGATGCCCGAGGATCGAGAACGGCCCGACGCGCTTGAGGCCAAACCGCATGTCCTGATTGCCGGCGCCGGCATTGGCGGGCTGTCCGCAGCGCTTTTCGCGGCCCGGGCCGGCTGGCGGGTCACGCTGGTCGATCGTGAAACAGCCTTGCAGGAGGCCGGGGCCGGGCTGCAGATCTCGCCCAATGCCGCACGCCTCCTTGCCGGGATCGGCGTGCTCGACGCACTGGACGACATCGCCGTGGAGCCGAACGGCATCCTCGTCCACCGCGCCTCGGATGACCGTATCCTGACCCATGCCCGGTTCGGCCATCGCATCCTCGCGAAATTCGGCGCGCCCTTCCTCGTCGCCCACCGGGCAGACCTCCAGCGCGCCCTGCTCGACAAGGTCGAGGCCCATGTCGCCATCACCCTGAAGCTGGGCCTTGCCCTGCAGGAGATCCACGAACGGCCGGACGTCATCGACGCGGATTTCCTGACGACCGACGGCGCCCCCGTCCGGATCGGCGCGGATCTGCTTGTCGGCGCAGACGGGCTCTGGTCCCGCGCGCGGAAGCTCTGCGGCCTGCCCTCGCCCTCGCGCTATTCCGGCAAGACCGCCTGGCGCACGCTGATCCCCCGCGAGGAGGCCCCGCTCTTCGCCCGCGAGCCGGATATCCATCTCTGGCTCGGCGCGAGTGCCCATCTCGTGCATTACCCGGTCCGGGGTGGCCACGAGATCAACGTCGTCGCCATCATCGAGGATGACTGGCGCGAGGAAGGCTGGTCGGCGCCCGGCCATCCGGATGTGCTGGCCTCGCGCTTCGCCGGCTGGCATGCCCGCGCCCGCAGCCTGATCGCCGCCGCCGAGAGCTGGAAGCGCTGGGCGCTGGTTGACCGCGCGCCGGAAACCCGGTGGTCCCGCGCCCGGATGACGTTGCTGGGCGATGCCGCCCATCCGATGATGCCCTTCCTCGCGCAGGGGGCCAGCCAGGCCATCGAGGATGCCGCCTGCCTCGGTTCGCTGATCGCCGGATCAGGGGCAGAGCCGGCCGCCCTCGCCGCCGCGCTGGCGCGCTATGACCGGCTGCGCATTCCACGCACGGCCCGCATCCAGAAGGCGGCCCTGAGCCAGGGCCGGCTCTACCACGCCACCGGCCTGCAGGCCCGCCTGCGGGATACAACCCTTTCGCTCCTGCCGGGCGATGCCCCGCTCGAGCGCTTCGGCTGGATCTACCGGCACGATGCGCGCGTTCCGGGAGCCTGACATGCAGGAAGAAACCGGCCAATCCGGACAGACGGCAGAGCAGATCCGGGAACGCAAGAACCGGATGAAGGCCATCCTGCTGATCTTCCTCGCCTTTGCCTGCTTCTCGGCGCTGGATGCAACGGCGAAATGGCTCTCGCCCCGGATCGGCGTCGTGGAGACAACCTGGGCCCGTTACCTCTCCAGCTTCCTGATCGTCTCGGTTTTCCTCAACCCATGGTCGAAGCCCGGGCTGATGAAAACCAGCCGCCCGATGCTGCAGGCCATCCGCTCGGCCACCCTGCTGATCTCGACCGTGCTGAACTTCATCGCCCTGCAATACCTGCAACTGGCGGAAACCACGACGATCCTCTTCCTCCAGCCCCTGCTGGTCGCCCTGCTGTCGGGCCCCCTCCTCGGGGAATGGGCCGGCCCGCGCCGCCTGATCGCCATCGGAGTCGGTTTTGTCGGCGTGCTCCTGATCACCCGGCCCGGCGCCGGAGGCATCCACTGGGCGGCGATCTTTTCCTTCCTCGGCGTCGGCGCCTATGCTGCCTACTCGATGATCACGCGCGTGCTTGCAGCGCATGATTCGTCCGAAACCACGATGTTCTATTCCGCCATTGCCGGCGTGGTCGTGCTGACCCCGATCATCCCTTTCATCTGGCGGATGCCGGCCGATGCGTTGACATGGGCGCTGATGGTGCTGGTCGGATTCTGGGGGGCGCTCGGGCACTGGCTGCTGATCCTCGCCCATCGCCATGCCTCGGCCGCCACGCTCGCGCCGTTCCTTTACACCCAGATCATCTGGATGATCGGCCTCGGCTATTTCATCTTCGGTGATTTGCCCGATCTCTGGACTCTCGCCGGTGCCAGCATCGTGATCATGTCTGGCATATACCTGTTCCATCGCGAGCGGGTCCGCGGCGTCTCGCCGGGTAAATAGTCTCTACATTCGGATTCACGAAATTTAAGGCAATATCGCCGAATTCGGCCGCCCCGACGCGCATTTTGTCCGGCAACCATCGCAATTCCATGAAGTATTAACGGCCCGCCCCTAGCGTCCCTGCACGGGCATGACGGGGGATCAGGAGCCTCCCCGTCGGCATGCCCCGGAGAACCGATCCTGCCAGCGCCGGAAGAACGCGCTGTCCACGACCTGAAGGGAGCCATCATGTCCGACAAGCGCCGCGAGCCACGCAATTCCTGCTATCTCCGCGCGGAGATCTACACCGAATTGTCCGCGCCGCCGATCATCGCGGAAGCGCATGACATTTCGGACCATGGCATGCGGCTGAAGGTGCTCAATGCGCGCACGCTGCCGAACACGTTCATGGTGTCGATCCCCCGGCGCCATATCCGCGAGATGGTCGAGATCAAGCGCCGCAGCGAGGGCGAGGTCGGCGTGCTGATCAGGACGCTCGATATGCCGAGGGCGGTGCGGAGCGGCCGTTAAGCCCGGCTGTTCTGGTGCGGACGGCGGGGCTCGAACCCGCACAGCCTTGCGGCCGAGAGATTTTAAGTCTCTTGCGTCTACCGGTTTCGCCACGTCCGCATCGCGCCCGGTATAGTCGAGCCGGGCGCATCCGCAAGGCAATCCCTCGAGGCAATCGCTGCCGGCAATCGTTCCCTTGGCCTGCGCTGCGCCTCAGATCATCGCCCGCATCGTCCGGGCGAGTTCGGCGGTTCCCACATAATCCACCTTGCCGGAACCCAGCACCGGGACCGCACTGACGACGAGGATCGCACGCGGGATGAAGAGCTCGCTGATCCCCTCCTTCCGGCCATGGGCCAGCAAAGCTGCCCGCTCTGCATCCGGCCGGTCGGTCACCAGCACGATCTGCTCGCCCTTCTTGGCATCCGGCAGCGTGACGGCAACATGGGTCGCATCCGGCCAGAGCGCGGCGGCCTGCGCCTCGATCGCGGCAAGCGAGACCATCTCCCCGCCGATTTTGGCAAAACGCTTGGCCCGGCCGCGGATGATGATCTCGCCCGAGGCGCCGATCGCCACGATATCCCCGGTATCATGCCAATCCGAATGGCGCGGCTGCAGCCGGCCCGGCTCGGAGGGCAGCATGTAGCCGAGCATGACATTGCCGCCGCGCACATGCAGCCGCCCGCCTTCCTCGATCCCCTCGACCTTCTCGAGCCGCCAGGTGATGCCCGGCAGGGGTGGGCCAACCGAGCCCGGCAGGTTGTTTCGCGGATGGTTGCACGCGATGACCGGCGAGCATTCCGTGCAGCCATAGCCCTCGACAATCGCCGCCGGCAGGTGCGACCAGAGCCGGCGGGTCTCGTCCTTCACCTTCTCGGCGCCGGACACGATGAGGCGCAAACCCTCGAGATCGCCGGGATCGGCGGCCCGGATATAGCCGAGCAGGAAGGTGTCCGTGCCGAAAAGGAGGGTCGAGCGCGTCTCGCCGACAAGGCGGGGCACCTGCTTGAAATGCAGCGGCGAGGGATAGAGCACGATCTTGTAGCCGGAGAGCAGCCCGAACAGGGTGCCCGCGGTCAGCCCGAAGGAATGGAAGGCCGGCAGCGGGTTGAACACCACTTCGCGGGTCAGGAAATCGGCGCCATAGGCGGCGATCTGCAGCGCATTGGTGATCAGGTTGGCATGCGAGAGCACCACGCCCTTGGGCTCGCCCTCGGAACCCGAGGTGAAGAGGATCACCGCCGGGTCATCCGGGCCCTTCGTGCAGGAACGCGCCGCAAGGCCGGCGAAGCGGCTGCGGATCAGCCCGCCGATCTTGGCGGCGAGGCCGATCCCCTTGCGGATATCCTCGAGATAGACGATCCGGCATTGTTCGCCGAGCCCGGCCACCAACTCGTCCAGCTTGGCGGTATCGACGAAGCGCCGCGAGGTGACGATGGTCTTCAGCTCGGCCGAGCGGCAGGCGGAGCGCAGGTTCTTCAGCCCGGCGGTGAAATTCAGCATCACCGGAACGCGGCCCTCGAACCACAGGCCGAACAGCGTCACCACCATGCCGTTGACATTGGGCAGCAGCACCCCGATCCGCCCGCCCTTCGGGGCGAAGGGCGAGAGCTGGCGCCCGAGGATCAGCGCCCCGAGAACAAGGCGGTCGAAGCTGAGCGGCTGGCGCTCCGGATCCTCCAGCGCTTCCGCCGCCCCGCCGACCTTCCGCCGGGCGGCAAGCAACGCCTGTGGCAACGAACGAAAGCGCTCGAAATGCGCATCCTTCCCCTGCCCTTCGGCAAGGATGGCCCGGTCCAGCATGGTTCCCCCTCGATTTTTCGAGGATCATGCCGCCCGCACCGGCGCTTGTCCACTCAGCCGGCCGAGCCGTCGGCGATCGGCGGGAGGAAGGCGTAGCCCATATCCCAGGGGAAATAGATCCAGGTATCCTGGCTGACTTCGGTCACGAAGGTATCGACCAGCGGCCGGCCCTGCGGCTTGGCATAGACGGTGGCGACATGCGCTTTCGGCAGCATGTCCCGCACGACGCGCGCGGTCTTGCCGGTATCGACCAGATCATCGATGACCAGCACGCCCTTGCCACCATCGGTGCCGGAAACGACGCTGTCGATCCCCTTGATCACCTCGAGGCCGCCCTGCTCGGTATAGCTGTGATACGAGGCGATGCAGACCGTCTCGATCATCCGGATCTCGAGTTCGCGCGCGACGATCGCGGCCGGCACCAGCCCGCCGCGCGTAATGCAGACAATCGATTCGAACGGGCCGGAACCCGCGAGGCGCCAGGCCAAGGCCCGGGCATCGCGGTGGAACTGGTCCCAGGAAACCGGGAAGGCCTTGGCCGGCAGGGCCTTGGGTGCGGGTTGCTGCATGGGATCCTCCCCTGTTCTGGTTCTTGGTCGGGCTTCGGTTTTTCGGCGTGGTTTCAGATCGGCACGGAATCGGAACGCAGCCGCGCCAGCAGCGCCATCACGTCGGCTTCGGCGGCAGCAAGGATCGTGGCATCGCGGGCGCGCAGGACGATCTGGTTACGGAAATTGCCCTGGCTGAACGACGGATAGGAGCCGATGCTCACCCCCGGATGGGCCTTGGCGACCTCGCCGAGCGCGGTGCCGTAGAGCCCCTCCGGCAGGCCACCGGCATCGAGCGTGACGACCTGCATCTTCACGCCGGTCCGGAGCGTGGGCGCGACATTGTCGAGCATGGCCTGCATGATCGAGGGTACGCCGGCCATGACGATGACATTGCCGATCCGGAAGCCCGGCGCCTTCGAGATCGGGTTCTCGATCAGGTCGGCACCCGCGGGAATACGGGCCATGCGCAGGCGGGCCTCGTTGAGGTCGCCCTCGGCATAGCGCTCGCGCAGCATGGCCACGGCCCGGGGGTCGATATCGATCGTCACGCCGCAGGCCTTGGCCACGCAATCGGCGGTGATATCGTCATGCGTCGGACCGATGCCCCCCGTCGTGAAGAGATAGGCATAGCGGCCCTTGAGCGCCTGGATCGCGGCGACGATCTCGCCTTCGATATCCGGCACCACGCGCACCTCGCGGAGGTCGATGCCGATGGCCGTCAGGTATTCTGCGATATAGCCGATATTCTTGTCCTTGGTCCGGCCGGACAGGAGCTCGTCGCCGATGACCAGCAGGGCGGCCGTGACGGGATCGCTCATGCCTTCAGCTCCAGCAGGTGGTTGTTGCGCGTACCGCCGATCGGCGCGTAGCCGCGCTCGGCAAGATAGGCCAGGAGGTCGAAGCTCCAGCGGTCCTCGCCGCGCTCGACGATGATCAGCTTCGGCCACAGCGCGGCCGGGGCCTCGCCGAAGAACTGCTTGAGGATCATGTCCTCGGCGCCTTCGACATCGAGCTTGACGGCATCGATATGGCCGAAACCCTCATCCTGCACGATGCCGAACAAGGTGCGCGCCGCGACCCGGACCTGCCGGGCATGGTCGGCGCTGACGATCTTGACGCTCGCCTCGCCCTTGTTGCGCGGATCGAGGAACAGGGTGATCTCGCCGTCGCGATCGGCCACCGCAACCGCCATCGCCTTGACCGTCCCGAACGGGTTGGCGCGGATATTGTAGACCAGCCGCTCGAAAACATCCGGCTGCGGCTCCATCGCGAGGATGCGGGCACGCGACCCGGCCTTGGCGGCCACCGCCAGCGCATAGCCGCCGATATTCGCGCCGATATCGAGGAACACGAAATCCGGATGCAGGCGCGAGACCAGCAGGTTACGCTCGGCTTCGTCGAAATCGCGCGGGGCGAAGAGGATCCGCTTCTCGCAGACATTGTTGTACGGATAGAGGCGGAACCGGGCCCCGAGGGATTCCGCATCGACCGGCCGCCCGTTGAGCCGCGAGATCGCGATACGCCTGAGCAGGAAGCCGAGGCGCTTGCCAAGCCAGGTCGCCGGCATCTTGCGGGTCCAGCTCAGGAGCGTGGCCACGAGGCCCCGTGCGGCGAAGGTGCCGAATTCCGAAGGCCCGGTCTCGGAAGGGATGCGTTCTGTCATGATGGCCGTCCTTAGCGAGCCTTCCGGAAAAAAGCGAGAGCCGAAGTGCATTACCACCCTGACGCGAGGGCCCGGCGCGGGATTTCGTTTTCACAACTCCTGCCCTCTTGGATCGGCGGGCGAGTCCCGCTACATCTCGCGCCTGTCGCCTCTCGCTCCGGAAGGGGCGCCAGCCGGGAACACCAGACGCATGAACCTGCACGTCGCCGAAGAGCCGGTCCGCCGGCAACCGGGCACGATCAAGCTGCACGGGGCGGAAGGCTTCGCCGCCATGCGCAAGGCCGGCCGGCTGACGGCGGAGGCGCTCGACATGCTCGTCGGCATGGTCCAGCCGGGCGTGACGACCGACGCGATCGACCGGGCGGTCTTCGAATTCGCGATGGATCACGGCGCCTTCCCGGCCACGCTCTATTATCATGGCTATCCACGATCCTGCTGCACCTCGATCAACCATGTCGTGTGCCACGGCATCCCGACCGACAAACCCCTGCGGGACGGCGACATCGTCAATATCGATGTCACGCTCATCGTCGACGGCTGGCATGGCGATTCCAGCCGCATGTATGGCGTGGGCGAGGTGCCCCGCCGCGCGATGCGGCTGCTCGAGATCACCCATGAAAGCCTCGAGCGCGGCATGGCCGCCGTCCGCCCCGGCAACACGACCGGCCATATCGGGGCAGCGATCCAGAACTACGCCGAGGCCGAGCGCTGCTCGGTCGTCCGGGATTTCTGCGGCCACGGCCTCGGCCAGCTTTTTCATGACGAGCCGAACATCCTGCATTACGGCCGGGCCGGCGAGGGCGTTGTCCTGAAGCCGGGGATGATCTTCACCATCGAGCCGATGATCAATCTCGGCCGCCCGCATGTGAAGATCCTCTCCGACGGCTGGACCGCCGTCACGCGGGATCGCTCGCTCTCGGCGCAGTTCGAGCACACGATCGGCGTCACCGAAACCGGCGTCGAGATCTTCACCCGCTCGCCGAAGGGCCTCGATTTTCCGGATCGTCCCGGCGCGCCGCTTCCCGCCATCCTATGACCACCCGCAAGCCGGGCCCTCGCGGGCCGGGAATGGGCGAGGTGCCGCATTATCACGGCCATCGCCAGCGCCTGCGCGAGCGGTTCGCGCAGAACCGCGACATCGTTCCCGACTACGAATTGCTGGAAATGATCCTGTTCCGGTCGATCGCGCGGGGCGATGTCAAGGGCATCGCCAAGGAGCTGATCGCCCGGTTCGGCTCCTTCGCCGAGGTGGTTGCGGCGCCGGCTGATCTCCTGCAGGAGACGAAGGGAGTCGGCCCCTCGATTGTCCATGATCTGAAACTGATCGAGCAGGCGGCCCGCCGCGTCGCGCATGGCGATATCCGCCAGCGGCCGGTCCTTGCTTCCTATGCCGGCGTGGTCGATTATTGCCGGACCGCCATGGCCCTCGCCGAGCGCGAGGAGTTCCGTCTGCTCTTCCTCGACAAGAAGAACGGGCTGATGGGTGACGAGGTGATGCAGCGCGGCACGGTGGACCACACCCCCGTCTACCCGCGCGAGATCATCCGTCGCGCGCTTCAGCTCAATGCCTCGGCGATTATCCTCGTGCACAATCACCCCTCGGGCGATCCGACGCCGTCGCGGGCCGATATCGAGATGACGCGCGAGATCGTCGCGCTGGCGACCCCGCTCGGCATTTCCGTGCATGACCACCTGATCGTCGGGCGCAACGGCCATGCCAGTTTCCGGGCGCTCGGGCTGCTGTAACGCGGCGCCGGACCACCGGAAAAGAAGCGGTCCCGCGCCGGTTTCCTGGGCGATTCCGGCGAGAACCCGGGCCGGAAACCTCCTATTCACTTTCTTCGCGCATTGTCCGGACTGCGAGTAGCGCGTTGTGAGTTGAGTTCCCGGATGAAAATTGTGCCGCCCCGCGCCCAGAAGGGACAGGGAGCCTCTCTTTCCATCGTGCCGATTTTTCTCCTTGTCCTGTGTGTCATGGGCTCGATGGTGCTTGTCGCCAACCGGGCGGCCGATCGCCAGCACGAATACGAGCTTGACCGCGAGCGCCGGCAGGTCGTGCAGACCCTGAGTTTCGAGGCCGAACGGCTGATGACCGGCGTCTCGCGTGACGAGGCTTTGGGGGAATTGTTCCAGGTCCAGCGCCAGCGCGAACAGGCGGAGCGCATCCTCGCCGCGCTCAACCGCCGGCAGGCGACCGATTTCGCCATCCTGATCAACCGGATGGAGGGCGAGGTCATCGCCGAGGCCGGTGATGCCGAAAGTTTCGACCAGCGCCGCGCCTTCCTCCGGCAGTTCATCGAGGGCAGTCGCCTGCGCGGGCTCGACGCGACGACTTTGGGGATCGGCCGGGAAGCACGGATCGTCCAGGACGGCGTCAATGTCATCAATCTCGCGGCGGTACCGATCGGCCGCAACCACGTGCTGATCGTCACGCGGGCCCTCGGGGCGAGCGGCTTCCGCCGCCTGTCGAGCATGCTCGCCATTCCGAATCTGCGCGCGGTCCCCGGCACGACCAATGCGGAAACGAGCTATGCGATTCCCAGCCTCGGCGGCACCGAGCAGCTCGCCATCGTCTGGAGCCCGAGCCGTTTCGCAGCCGATACCCTCGCCGATCTGGCCTTCTACGGCCTGTTTGCCTCGATCGCGATCGGTATCGTGTCGATCTTCCTGATCAAGCGGATGCAGGCCTCCACAGCCGCCATCCTCAAGCGCGAGGCGAAGGCCAGCCACGAAGCCCGCCATGACCCGCTTTCCGGACTGCCGAACCGCGCCGTCTTCTGCGAGCGGCTGGCGGAGAATATCGAGGATCTCGTCAATCGCGACACCAATATCGCGGTGTTGCTGCTCGATCTCGACAAGTTCAAGGATGTCAACGACACCTATGGCCATGCGGCCGGCGACAAGGTCATCGTCGATTTCGGCGACCGCGTGAAGCCGCTGCTGAAGCAGACGGACCTGATCGCCCGGCTGGGCGGCGACGAATTCGCCATCCTGCAGACAGGCATCCACTCGCATCTCGAGCCGAGCCGCCTCGCCCAGGCCATCATCGACGCGACCAACAAGCCCTTCACGATGGATGGCGCCCAGATGCGCATCGGCGTCACCGTGGGGATCTCGATCTCGCCCGATGACGGCACCGATGTGGCGACGATCCTGCGGGCTGCCGACACCGCCCTCTACCGCGCGAAGAACGAGGGCCGGAACCGCTTCGCCCTCTACGAGCACCGGATGACCGAGGCCGAGCGGATCCGCAAGCTGGTCGATGACGAGTTGCTCCGCGCCATCGAGAATGACGAACTGACCCTCGCCTACCAGCCGCAGGTCCATGCCGATACGGCCCGGATTGCCAGCGTCGAGGCGCTGGTCCGCTGGCGGCACCCGACGCATGGCCTGATCGCGCCCGGTGTCTTCATCGCTGCCGCCGAGGAGCGCGGGTTGATCGTGGCGCTTGGCGAATGGGTGATGCGGCGCGCCTGCCAGGATGCCGCCCGCTGGCCGGGCCTCCGCGTCGGCGTCAATGTCTCGGCCCTGCAGTTCCGGCAGGCGAATTTCGTTCAGGATGTCCACCGCATCATGCGCGAGACCAATCTCGAGACCGGGCGGCTGGAAATCGAGCTGACGGAGAGCGTGCTTGTCGAGGATGCCGATCAGGCGGAAGCCGCGATGATGGAGCTGCGCGCCATCGGGGTGAAGCTGGCGCTCGATGATTTCGGCACCGGCTATTCCTCGCTGATCTATCTGCGCCGCTTCGCTTTCGACAAGATCAAGATCGACAAGTCCTTCCTCGACTCGATGGAAGCTACCGGCGAAAGTGCGATCCTCGTCCATTCCGTCGTGCATCTCGGCCGCGCGCTCGGGCTGGAAGTCACGGCCGAGGGCGTCGAGACCGAGGAGCAGCGCCGCTTCCTCCAGGCCGTGGGCTGCCACTACCTCCAGGGCTTCCTGTTCTCGCGGCCGGTGCCCGCCGAGACCATCGACGAATTGCTGGCAGCCGAGCAGGCCGAGGACAGCGGCCGCAATGCGCCGAATGCGGCCTGATCAGCCGAAACCGAGCAGCCTCGGCAGCAGGACGAAGAATTTCCACAGGATGAGATAGGTCAGCGAGACGGTGAAGATCAGCGCGATCACCGCTGCAAATGCCGCGACCAGCATCACGACGCCATCCCGTTCAGCCATCGCGAGACCGACAAGGATCACCGCGATTCCCGGTGGAATTCCGCCGATAAAGGGAATGGGCGACATCAGGCACAAAGCCATCACCATGACCAGCGCGCCGATCGCCCGCTGCGCCTGGACATCGGTCAGGGCAAGGAGCCGGGGCCGCATCACGCGCTCGAACCAGCGCAAGGTCGGCTCCGATTTTTCCAGCACGTTCTGGAGGTCCCGCCGCTTCACCCGCCTTTGCGCAAGCCAGCGCGGCAGGACCAGCGCATCATGCCCGCGCAGCATCTGCAGCGCGACAACACCGACGATCACGCCGCAGAGAATGGGCAGGCCCGGCACGGGCAGCAGGTTCGGCAGGCCGAACAGTACCAGCACGATGCCGAAGGAGCGCTTGCCGAGCAGCGCCACGAGATCGCCCAGCATGGGCGTCGGGTCATCGGCATCGCCCTTGCTCCGGACCGTCTCGGCGAGCACATCGGAAATGCGGGCCGAGAACGGCTTCATACGGACGTCACCACGCAAGGAAGGAACCTCGCCCGCTCATACGGTGATTGGACGGGAAAGGAAAGGCCCCGCCCGGGCCAAGCCGGCGACAGGTGCGTGAGCCTTCCGGATTCAACCGCTCCTTGGTGGTCACCCCGGAATAGGCGTTTATTCCTAGACCGTTCCTCCACCCCGGAGCCGCGCTCATGTTCGGGATCCCGCGTCTTGCCGTCGTCCTTGCCGGAAGCCTCCTGCTCGTGCCCGCCCTTCCCGGCAGCCTGCATTCGCTCGCCCCGGATGCACGGAGCACCGTGATCCATCGAAGCGCGCAGAAAGGCGACCCGCAGGCGCCAGACCCCCATTTTGCCGGGCTTTCAGGGGTATTGCCGGCATCCCGGCTGGCCTTCCTGTCCCGAAGCTTCGGGCGGACCGGTGATCTCTGGTTCCGTCCGGAACCCGCCCGCACCCGGCTCGCCTTCGCCCTTGGCAGCGACACCCGGCATGTCGCGGCCGCGACAGAGCTGCGGCACAGCCTGTCGGGCACGCTGGACCGCTCCGGCTGGTTCTTCGCTTTCGGGAGCCATATCCGGCTGAGCGGCGGCGATGGAGGCACCGAGCCCCGCCTGCTCCAGCAGCGCCTCATCCTCGGGCGAACCTCGCTTCACGCCGACTTCCAGCTGACCTTGCAGGCGGGCCTTTCGCGGATCGGGCTGGATGCGCTCGCCATGGCGCTGACAGGCCGGACCGAACGGCTCGGCCTCGTGGCGGCGATGCAGCTCTGGCGGGATTGGCCCGAAGGCGGCCCGGCCGGGTTGCGCTTCCTCCAGCTCGCTCTCGAGGCCGATCGTGCGCGGGAGGGCGTGACGATGATCGCGCGGATCGGCATCGCCCTCGGTGCATCGAGCCTTGCGCTGGGGCCGGAACTTCTCGCCTCCGCCGGGGAACGCTGGCGGATTGGCCCGCTCACCTATCGCGAACCCTATCGCCACCTGCGCCTCGGCGCCCATGCCTCTGGCCTGCGGCTGGGTCGGGCCAGCCTAACCCTGTCGGGCGGCGCCTTGCTCGACAGCCGGAAAAAGCCGCGCCCCTATGCTGCGTTCGGCCTCACCTTCACCTATTGAGCCGCCGGAAGGCTGTCGAGGAAGGCGCTCGCTTCCACGACGATCTCCGCCCGCCGCGCCGGCGCCATCTTCGCCAGGGTCCGGTAGGGCATCGCCATACGCGGGTTGCCGGAGAGCCGCTTTTCGTTGGCGATCAGGAAATTCCAGTAGAGATAGTTGAACGGGCAGGCCTTCGGGCCGCTTTTCACGGCCGGATCATAGCGGCAGCCCGTGCAGTAATCGCTCATCCGGTCGATATAGGCGCCGGAAGCGGCATAGGGCTTGGAGGCCAGCAGCCCGCCATCCGCGAAAAGCGCCATGCCATGGGTGTTCGGCAATTCCACCCACTCATAGGCATCGGCATAGACCAGCAGATACCATTCCTCGACCGCCTTCGGCGCGATCCCCGCCAGCAGCGCGAAATTGCCTGTCACCATCAGCCGCTGGATATGGTGGGCATAGGCGTTCCGCGCCGTCGCCTGCACAACCTCCGCGAGGCAGCGCAGGTCGGTTTTGCCGGTCCAGTAGAAATCCGGCAGCGGGCGATGCGCCGCCAGCGCGTTGGTCTCGGCATAGCCCGGCATTTCCAGCCAGTAGAGACCCCGCACATATTCCCGCCAGCCGAGGATCTGGCGGATGAACCCCTCCACCGCATTGAGCGGCGCCTGCCCTTCGAACCATGCCCGTTCGGCCGCCCGGCAAATCTCCTCCGGCAGAAGCAGGCCCATATTGAGCGCCGGCGCCAGCAGGGCATGATGGACGAAATCCTCGCCCCGCTTCATCGCATCCTGAAAATCGCCGAACCAGGGCAGCGCATCGGCGATGAAATGGTCGAGCGCGTCCAGCGCCTGCTCCCGTGTCACCGGCCAGCCGAACCCCTCGAGGCTGCCGAAATGCCCGCCGAACCGCGCTTCCACCACGGCCATCACCTCGCGCGTCAGCGCATCGGGCGGGAAACGCAGGCGTTCAGGCAGGCGATGGCCCGCCGGCAGCGCCTTCCGGTTCTCCGCATCGAAATTCCATTGCCCGCCGATGGGCTGCTCGCCCTCCATCAGCAGGCCGGTCTTGCGGCGCATTTCGCGGTAGAAGAACTCCATCCGGTAGGTCTTGCGGCCCTCGGCCCAGCGGGCAAACTCCTCGATCCGTGCGAAAAAACGCGTATCCGGTCGGATCTCCACCGGCGGGCCGAGCGTCTCCGCCCAGTCGCGCATCATCTCCAGCACGCGCCATTCGCCCGGCTCGGTGAGCGTCACCGCGTCCGGCCGGTGCTGATCGACGGCAAGGCGGAGCGCGGCATCGAGCGAGCCGGGATTGCCCGGATCCTCGATCCGCCAGTAATCAACCACCAGCCCCTCGGCGCGGAGGCTTTCGGCGAAATGGCGCATGGCCGAGAAAACCATCACCAGCTTCTGCTTGTGATGGCGCACATAGGTGGCCTCGCTGGCCACTTCCGCCATGAGAATGCGGTCCCGCGCCGGGTCGAACCCCTCAAGCGCGCTGATCGACCGGGTGAGCTGGTCGCCCAGCAGCAGGACGAGCCGGCTCACGGCCTGACCGCTCGATGTTCGGCCTCGCGGCCGCGGCGCGCTTCGGCCCGGCAGCGATCCGAGCAGAACCGCACCTCGTCCCACACCTTTTCCCATTTCTTCCGCCAGGTGAACGGCCGGCTGCAATAGGCGCAGGGCTTTTCCGGCAGATGGGCCTTCTTGACGCCGCGCGGCATGAATCAGCCCTTGGTGCGCAGCCGCGAGCGGCCGCCATCCACGGCCATGACCTGCCCGGAAATCCAGCCGCTTTCCGCGCTGGCGAGGAAAGCCGCCAGCCCGGCCACATCCTCGGCCTGTCCGAGGCGCGGAATGGCATGCAGCTCGGCAATCGCCTTGGCCATGGCTTCATTGCCGGTCAGCGCGGCCGCCATCTTCGTCCGTGTCAAGGAGGGCGCGATGCAATTCACACGGATCCGCGGCGCGAGTTCCGCCCCGAGGGCACGGGTCAGCCCCTCCACCGCCCCTTTGGCCATGGACACCGAGGCATGGGCCGAAAAGCCCTGCGCGACCGCCACGGTGGAGAACAGCACGATCGACGCCGCCTCGCTGCGCTTGAGCGCCGGCAGCAGGGCCTGCACCGCGCGGGCCGCGCCCAGCGCGTTGAGCGTGAAATCACCGAGGAAATCCGCATCATTCAACCGGTTGACCGGCTTGAGATTGATCGAACCCACCGCATAGACGAGCGCATCGACGGGCCGCTCGCCAAGAGCTACGGCGAGATCGGCGAAATGCGACGGCTCGCGCGCATCACCGGCGGTGAAACCGGCACCCAGCTCGCCGGCCAGCGCCTCGAGGCGCGTCGCATCGCGCCCCGCGAGATGCAGCGCATACCCCTTCGCCTTCAACCCGCGCGCCGTGGCCGCGCCGATTCCGCCGGTGCTACCGAAAATCACTGCCGTCTTCGTCATGGAAAGCCTTGCCCCTGCCGCGCGGTTTCCGCGCCTGCCGGGCTTACGCAGGAAGCGCCCCTGCCGGACCACCCGTCTCCGCCTCGAGCGCGGCCCGCGTATCGAAATCCGCAAGGATGCCAGGATCCTCGACCGGCATTTCGGCCACCCGGTCACGACGCGCCTCCAGCAAACGCCGCGCGCCCTGATCGCCCGTCAGGTCCATGAGGTCGGCGAACAGGCTCCGCCGGACCAGAACCGGGTTGCCCCATTGGCCGTGATGCACCGGCACATAGGCCTCGGCCCCGGGCTGCTCGACCGCCTGTTGCGCAAGGCGCTGCAGCGTTTCCGGACGAAGGCGCGGCATGTCGCCCAGCATGATGAACGCAGCTTCGGTCTCAGGCGGCAACCCGGCGAGCCCTGCCCTGAGCGAGGTGGCGAGCCCCTCGCGGTAATCGGGATTTGCAACCAGTCGGACGTCCGTACCCGCCGCCAGCGCTTCGATCTTCTCGGCCTCGTGGCCCGTCACGACAACAACCGGCCCTTGCGCCACCGCCCGGGCGATATCCAGCACATGGGCCAGCATCGGCCGCCCCTCGAACGGGGCGAGCAGCTTGTTCTCCGCGCCGAACCGGGTCGAGCGTCCGGCAGCGAGGATGACGATGCCGAACGCGCCCGGACCCGCAGGCCGGGCCTCACCGGCCCGGGGTTGCGGCCGCGAGACGATTTCCATCAGCAAGCCGCCCGTGCCCATCCGCTGGAGATCACGCCCGCTCACCGGCAGGTCAGCGCAGAGCCGCGCCAGCACCCAGTCGAAGCCGTTCTCGCGCGGGGAACGGGCACAGCCCGGCGCGCCGATCACCGGCCTGCCTTGCCATTCCGCGAGCATCAGCAGGTTACCGGGATCGACCGGCATCCCGAGATGGATGAGCCGCCCGCCTTGCGCCTCGATGGCCGAGGGAATGACATCGCGCCGGTCGGCAATCGCCGCTGCCCCGAACACGATCAGGATGTCGAAGCTTTCAGGATCAAGCCCGGCAAGGCTGGCCTCAAGCGCGTCCTGCCGGTGCTCGATCCGCGTTTCGCAAACGAGATGGCTGCCCAAGGCGGCAAGCCGCTCCTCCATCACCCGTCGCGTCTTGTCGATCACGCTTTCCTTCAGGCCCGGCAGGCGCAGCGACAGCAGCGCCACCCGTTTCGGCCGGAACGGCGCGACCCGTATCGCACCGCCCGCAAGCTGCCGGCAACCGGCCTCGACCAATGCGCCGGGCACGGCGAAGGGGATGATCTTGACCGTCGCCACCATTTCGCCGGGAACAACCCGGCGATAGGCCGGCAGCGTGGCAAGGGTGAGATCGGGATCGATCAGGTTGAAGGCGTCGATCGCGGCGGGGTCCGGCACGAAAAGCCCCGCTTCGGTGGCGAAGAGATTGGCCCGCCCGGTAAAGGCCGGGTCGGCGCGCAGGCCCGGGCCGAGTGCTGCCTCGGCCAGCTGCGCGGCGGCCTCGTCTTCAGAAAGATCGCCCGGTTCAGGCCGGGCAATGGTCACCTCGGCCACCCCCGCTGCGGCGAGGGCATGGCAATCCGCCCCGTCGAGCCGATGGCCCTTGCGGAACGCTGTCTCGCCCGCCCGGACCTGATGCGCCAGCACCGCACCCTCGGCCTCGCTGACGGGAACGCGACCGAAAAACATCAGCCACGCCGCCTTTGGCGCTGCGTGCCGATGATCTCGGCCAGGATCGACACGGCAATCTCCGCCGGGCTGACTGCGCCGATATCGAGGCCGATCGGGGCACGGATCCGCGCAAGCTCACCCTCGGAAAACCCGGCTGCCGCCAGCCGTTCCAGCCGCCTTGCATGCGTCTTCCGGCTGCCCAACGCGCCGATATAGAAGCACCCGGCCTTCAGCGCGATCGTCAGGGCAGGATCGTCGATCTTCGGGTCATGCGTCAGGGCGACAAAGGCGGTGTAACGATCCGGCCTCAACGGCGGCAGGGCCACATCCGGCCACTCCGCGATGAGCCGCACATTCGGAAACCGCTCCGGCGTGGCAAAGGCCTCGCGCGGGTCGATCAGCGTGCAGTCAAGCTCGACCAGCCGCGCCATTTCCGCCAGCGCCTGGCTGATATGCACGGCCCCGATCACGATCAGCCGCACCGGCGGGACATGGACATCGACGAAAACATCCCCGTCACCGGCCGTCGCTGTCGAGGATTTCCCGGTACGGAATGCTTCTGCCACAGCCTCGGCCGCGGGATCCCCGGCAAGGCTCTCCGGCGTTACCAGCCTGGCGGCACCGCTTGCGAGATCGGTGACGAGCGCCACCGCCTCGCGGGCAGCGCGATGGCGGTTCAGGGTGGAGAGAAGGGCGAGATCCACCGGAAATCCTCAATTCACCGGAACGACATGCACGGCGATCCGCCCGCCGCAGGACAGGCCGACCCGCCAGGCCGTCTCGTCGGCCACGCCGAATTCGAGCAGCTTCGGCACCCCGCTGGCAATAACATCGATCGCCTCGGTCACCACCGCGCCCTCGACGCAGCCGCCGGAAACCGAGCCGAGGAAATTCCCCTCCCCGTCAATGACGAGATGTGAGCCGACTGGCCGCGGCGCGGAGCCCCAGGTCTCGGTCACGGTCGCGAGCGCGACGCCCCGCCCGGCCTTACGCCACGCCTCGGCCGTGGCGAGGATTTCGGTTTCGGTGGCCAGCCCACCCGCAACATGCTCGCTCATGGTTCCTCCCGGAGGTAGCGGCGCGGATCTGCGCCCGTGTCCTGCCCGTCGGCCAGCGCCCGGCACAGATCGGCCATGGCGTTCAGGCTATGACAGGTGCGGAATTCGTCAACATGCGGCAGCATCGCCCGGATGCCGGCCGCCCTGGCTTCGAACCCGTCGAAACGCAGCAGCGGATTGAGCCAGATCAGCCGCCGCGCCGTGCGCCGGAGCCGCGCAAGTTCGCGCGCGAGATCGGGGCGGAGGTCGCGCTCCAGCCCGTCGGTGATGAGCAGCACGACGGCCCCGCCGCTCATGACCCGCCGCGCCCAGCGCTTGTTGAAACGCTCCAGCGTCTGGCCGATCCGCGTACCGCCATCCCAGTCGCGCACCATCTTCGCCGCACCGCGCAAAGCGAGATCGGGGTCCTTCGTGCTCTTCAGCGCATGGCTGACATTGGTCAGTTCGGTGGCGAAGGTGAAGGCCGATACACGCCGCCCGGTTTGGGCCACCGCATGCAGGAAATGCAGGAAAATCCGCGAATACTGGCTCATCGAGCCGGAAATGTCGCAGAGGGCAACCAGAGGCGGCACCTTCTCGGCCCGCGCCCGGAAGCGCAGTTCGAACGCATCCCCGCCGGCCCGGAGGCTGGCGCGCATCGCCCGCCGGGGATCAGGCCTGTTGCCATGCGGATCGGCAAGGAAACGCCGGGTCTTCACCCGTTGCAGCGGCATGACCAGCCGCGCCACCTCGCGTTTGGCCTCGGCCAGTTCCAGCGCCGACATGCCATCGAAATCCCGGCTGCGGAACACCTCGATATCGGACACGGTGAGACGGGAATCGAGGTCGACCCGTTCCCGCTCCGGCTGGTCCTCGGGCGGTTTCGGCTGGAACAGGGCCTCGGTCAGCCGGCGCAAAGCCTCCTCGCGCTTCGGATCCGGATCACCCGGCGCCACCGGCATCATCGTCGCCATCATCTTCTCGAGCAGCGCCCGCCGCCGCCAGAACAGCCGGAACGCCTGGTCGAACAGGTCCGCATCCTGCCGCCGCTTGACGAAGACCGCCTCGAGCGCCGCGCGGAATTCGTCTCGATGGCCGATCCCGATCACCTCGATTGCCGCCACGGCATCGAGCATCGCACCGGGGCCGACAGCCATGCCCGCCTGCCGCAGGGCGCGGCCGAAAAAGGCGACATTCTCCGCGAGATGGCCGCCGGCAGGGACAGGCGCGACAGCCAATGTCACGCGCGCGCCTCTGTCATGAAAACCTTCTGGGCGATCTGCCATTTTCCGTCGATCTTGAGGAAAGACAGCATATCCGTGAAAAACCGGGGCGGAATGGCACAGGCGAGTTTCACATGGGCCATCCCGGGGCCAGCAAGGTCGATCGTCAGGATCCGATCATGGCGGGCGAGCCCCGTTGCGCGCGGCGAGGGGCGGTTGCGCACGGCATCGAGCCAGGCATCCCGCGGCGTGATCCGCAACTGGCCATCGCTGAACTGGGTCAGCGCGGATGTGGGATGAAAGACGGAAGCGAGTTTATCCGCATCGCCCTCATACAACCCATCGAGATAGGTTTGCACCGCCGCGCGGATGGCCACGAGATCATCATCATCCTGCATCATTTCCTGTGCTCCTGTCATCACAACCCCGCCTTCACCTGATCGAGGATCTCCTTGGCGCGGCTGCCCTGCAGCTTCACGATATCGTCCTGGTATTTCAGCAGCACGCCGAGCGTGTCGGAAACGAGAGCCGGGTCGAGCGCCACGGCATCGAGTTCCACCAGCGCCGTCGCCCAGTCCAGCGTTTCCGCCACGCCGGGCACCTTGAACAGGTCTTCCTGCCGGATCGCCTGGACATAGGCGACAATCTGCTTCGAGAGCTGTGCCGGGGTTTTCGGCGCCTTGGCCTTGAGGATGGCGAGTTCCCGGGCGGTATCCGGATAATCGACCCAATGATAGAGGCAGCGGCGCTTCAGGGCATCATGCACCTCGCGGGTGCGGTTCGAGGTGATGATGACAATGGGCGGCGCCGGCGCGCGGATCGTGCCGAGTTCCGGGATCGTCGCCTGGAAATCCGAGAGGATTTCCAGCAGGAAGGCTTCGAAGGCCTCGTCCGTGCGGTCAAGCTCGTCGATCAGCAAAACCGGCGGGCCGGCCGGATCGGCCTCCAGCGCCTGGAGCAGCGGCCGCTTGACAAGGAAACGCTCGGAAAACACATCCGCCGCGAGCTTCGCCCGGTCATGCTCGCCCGAGGCCTCGCCGAGGCGGATGGCCATCATCTGCCCGGCATAGTTCCATTCGTAGAGCGCGGCGGCGCTGTCGAGCCCCTCGTAGCATTGCAGCCGGATCAGTTTGCGGCCCAGAGCCCGTGCCAGCACCTTGGCGATCTCGGTCTTGCCGACCCCCGCCTCGCCCTCGAGGAAGAGTGGCCGGCCCATGCGGAGCGCGAGGAACAGCACGGTCGCGAAGCCGCGATCGGCGACATAGGATTCGGCGCGGAGCAGATCGAGCGTGGCATCGATCGAGGCAGGCGCGTGGATCATTGACGGGTCCCCCAGAAAAACCAGACCGCGACCAGCGCGATCGACACCGCCAGCAGGCGGCGGACCAGCCGCTCGCGCGGCCCCTGTACGAGATAGGGCCTGAGCGCGGCTGCGAACAGCACGATCATGGTGTGGACCGCCGTCGCCACCATCACGTAGATCAGCCCGAGGAGGAGCGCCTGCCCGGTTTCGCCCCCGGTTTCCGGCGTGACGAAGAGCGGCAGCACCAGCAAATAGAAGGCAGCAGCCTTCGGGTTGAGCAGGTTGGTCATCAGGGCCCGCCGGAAGGCCGGACGCGGCGCGGCAGGCGCATTGCCCTTTCCGGCGGCCCCGCGCCAGGCATCCCAGGCGAGGTAAAGCAGGAATGCGGCACCGGCATAGCGCAGCCCGTCATGCGCCATGGGAATGGCCTCGACCAGCCGGGCGAGGCCGAACATCGAGGCGAGCCCGATCCCTGTCAGACCCAGCGCAACCCCGGCCACCGCGGCCATTCCGATCCGGCGCCCCTCGGCAAGGGTCAGCGAGGCGAGATAGGCCATGTTCGGACCGGGAGTCATCTCGATCAGCAGGGCGGCCAGTGCAAATTCAGGCAGGCGCATCAGGAGGCCCGGCCGGGGGGCTTGCCAGGGACCCGGGCAACATGCCAATGTTCTTGTCTTGTTCTCATTTGCCGAAGGGAGTTCATTCCATGGATACCGCCGCAATCGCCAAAGCCTTCACCGCCATGCTCAAGGCCGGGCAGCATATCGAGGCCGCCGAACGCTTCAACGCTCCGGACATTGTCAGCCTCGAGGCCATGCCGGGCGACATGGCGATCTGCCGGGGCACCGCCGCCGTGAAGGCCAAGAGCGACTGGTGGTACGCCAACCATGAGATCCATTCTGCCGAGTCGGACGGCCCCCTGATCAACGGTGACCAGTTCCTGATGCGGTTCTCGCTGGACGTCACCCCGAAAATGACCGGCCAGCGCATGCAGATGGAAGAGTTCGGCCTCTACACCGTCAGGGACGGCAGGATCGTCGAGGAGCGGTTCTTCTATCCCACCGCCTGAGGGAAGGCCGGCCGGATCCGCTCCGGCCGGTTCAGCGCTCATTTTGCCGTGGCGGCCGTAACAGCCCGACGGGCCATGACACCGATGAGATGGCTGCGATATTCCGCCGAGGCATGGATATCGCTGTTCAGCTCCTTCGCCGCCGGGTTCTTGATTCCGTCGAGCGATTTCGCGTTGAAGCGCTTGCCGAGGGCCGCCTCGGCATCCGCCCAGCGGAAAACGCCGTCGGAGCCGGCGCCGGTCACCGCGACGACCACCGACGAGCCCTTCTTGCCAACGGCCACGCCGACCATGGCATAGCGCGAGGCCGGGTTGCGGAACTTCGCATAGGCGAACTTGGCCCCGGTCGGCACGATCACCTTGGTGATGATCTCGCCCTCGTCGAGCGCGGTCGAGAACATGCCGGTGAAGAAATCGCCCGCCGGGATCTTGCGGCGGTTGGTCACGATCGTCGCGCCGAGGGCCAGCAGACCGGCCGGGTAATCCGCCGCCGGATCATTATTGGCGATCGAGCCGCCGATCGTACCCTTGTGGCGGACATGCGGGTCGCCGATACCGGCAGCCAGGGCCGCGAGGCCCGGCAACGCGGCCCGGACGAGCGCGGAGGAAGCCACTTCGGCATGGCTCGTCATCGCACCGATGACGAGATTGCGGCCCTTCTGCTCGATCCCGACCAGTTCCGGCACGCCGGACAGGTCGATCACGGCGGCAGGGCTCGCCAGCCGCTGCTTCATGGTGGGAAGCAGGGTCTGCCCGCCGGCGAGGATCTTCGCATCCTCGACCTTGCCGACAAGGTTATTCGCCTGGCGGAGCGTCGCGGGGCGATGGAAATCAAAAGCGTACATGGTGGATCTCCTTGATCGGAATGGGTTTCCCCTCACCCGCCCTTTGGGCACCCTCTCCCGCAAGGGGAGAGGGGGGTCTGGAGAGGCATTATATGAAACAAAGCGAGGGCGATGGGCACAAGCGATCCTTCTCCCGTTGCGGGAGAAGGTGGCGCCCAGCGCCGGATGAGGGGGGAATCCTCATTCCGCAGCCCTGGCCAGGCCGGCCTGAGCCGCCTGCCAGACGGCCTGTGGCGTGGCCGGCATGGCGATATTCTCGTGGCCGAGCGCATCGGTGATGGCGTTCATCACAGCCGCCGGCGCCGCGATCGCCCCGGCCTCGCCACACCCCTTGATCCCCAACGGGTTCGACAGGCACGGCGTGGTCGTGTGGTCGACCCGGAAGGATGGCAGGTCATCGGCGCGCGGCATGGCGTAATCCATGTAGCTCGCCGTCAACAGCTGGCCGTTGGCATCGTAGACGGCGCCTTCGAGAAGCGCCTGGCCGATCCCCTGCGCGATCCCGCCATGCACCTGCCCCTCGACGATCATGGGGTTGATGATCACCCCGAAATCATCCACCGCGGTCCATTTGGCGATGGTGGTGACGCCGGTATCGGGGTCAATCTCGACCTCGGCAATATGCACGCCCGAGGGGAAGGTGAAGTTGGTCGGGTCATAGAAGGCCCCTTCCTTCAGCCCCGGTTCGAGCTGCTCCCCGGTGAATTTGTGGGCGACATAGGCTTGCAGGGCGACCGAGGCGAAATCGATCGACTTGTCGGTGCCCTTGACCGAGAACTTGCCGTCCTTGAAGTCGATATCGGCCTCGGCAGCTTCCAGCACGAAGCTGGCAACCTTCTTGGCCTTGGCCTCGACCTTGTCGAGCGCCTTGACGATGGCGCTCATGCCCACTGCGCCGGAGCGCGAGCCATAGGTGCCCATGCCCATCTGCACCTTGTCGGTATCGCCATGGACAATGGCGACATTCTCGATCGGGATGCCGAGCCGCCCCGCCACCAGCTGGGCGAAAGTGGTTTCGTGGCCCTGGCCATGGCTGTGCGAGCCGGTCAGCACTTCCACCGTCCCGACCGGATTGACGCGCACCTCGGCCGATTCCCAGAGGCCGACACCGGCCCCGAGCGAGCCCACCGCCGCCGACGGCGCGATGCCGCAGGCTTCGATATAGGCCGAATAGCCGAGACCACGCAGCTTGCCGGCCTTGGCGCTCTCGCGCTTGCGGCGGGCAAAGCCCTTGACGTCATGGATCTCCATCGCCTTGGCCAGCGAGGCATTGTAGTCGCCGGTGTCGTAGCACATGATCACCGGCGTCTGGTGCGGGAAGGACTTGATGAAGTTCTTCTTCCGGAACGCCGCCGGATCCATGCCGAGTTCGCGCGCCGCCACTTCCATCAGCCGCTCGATCACGAAGGTGGCTTCCGGCCGCCCCGCCCCGCGATAGGCATCGACCGGCGCGGTGTTGGTGTAGACGGCCTCCACCTCGCCGTAGATGGCGGGGATATTGTACTGCCCGGAAAGCAGCGGCACGTAGAGATAGGTCGGAACCGAAGAGGCGAAGGTCGAGAGATAGGCGCCGAGATTGGCCCGCGTCTTCACATGGAGCCCGAGGATCCGGCCATTCTCGTCGATCGCCATCTCGGCATGGGTGAGATGGTCGCGGCCATGGGCGATGGCGAGGAATTCCTCCGTCCGGTCGGCCACCCATTTCACCGGCCGCCCGACTTTCTTCGCCGCCCAGACGCAGATCGTCTCTTCGGCATAGATGAAGATCTTCGAACCGAAGCCGCCCCCGACATCCGGCGCGATGACGCGGAGCTTGTGCTCCGGCGCGATGCCGATGAAGGCCGATAGCACCAGCCGCGCGACATGCGGGTTCTGGCTGGTCGTGTACAGCGTGAAGGCTTCCTCGCCGGAATTGTAGTCGCCGATCGCCGCCCGTGGCTCCATCGCGTTGGGGATGAGGCGATTGTTGACGAGATCGATCTTTGTGACGTGCTTCGCCTTCTTGAAGGCGGCCTTCACGGCGGCCTCGTCGCCGAGATGCCAGTCATAGACCTGGTTGTCCGGGGCAGCATCATGGATGACCGGGCTGCCCTTCTTCGTCGCGGAAGCAAGATCGACAACCGGCTTGAGCGGTTCGTAATCGACGAGGATGGCCTCCGCCGCGTCGCGGGCTTCAGCCAGCGTCTCGGCTATGACGACGGCGACATGGTCCCCGACATAGCGCACCTTGCCTACCGCCAGCGCCGGATGGGCGCCCGCCTTCATCGGCGTGCCATCCTTCGAATGGATCATCCAGCCGCAGATCAGCCCGCCGACCTTGTCCGCCTCGATATCGGCGCCGGTGAAGATGGCCACCACGCCCGGCATCGCCGCGGCCTTGGCAGTGTCGATCTTCCGGATCTTCGCATGGGCATGCGGCGAACGCAGGAAATAGGCATGGGCCTGTCCGGGGCGATTGATATCGTCCGTGTAGTTGCCCTTGCCGGTGATGAAACGGAAATCTTCCTTGCGCATCACGCGCGCACCGATACCGGTACCAGCCATGGTGTTCCCTCCTGGTTTTTATGGGCAGTGGGCAGCAGGCGGTCGGCAACGGGATTGACCCCGGTTGCCGATGGCCGAACCCCGACTGCCCTGTTATTCCGCAGCGACCTTCAGGCCGCCCATGGCGGCTGCGCCGGCCTGGATGGCCTTGACGATGTTGTGATAGCCCGTGCAGCGGCAGATATTGCCCTCGAGCTCGTGGCGGATCGTCTCTTCCGACAGGTCGTAGCCGAGCCGGTTGACCATATCGATCGCCGCCATGATCATCCCGGGCGTGCAGAAGCCGCATTGCAGGCCGTGATGCGTCCGGAAAGCCGCCTGCATCGGATGCAGCTCGGTTCCGTTGGCCAGCCCCTCGATCGTCGTGACATTCGCCCCCTCGCAGGACAGGGCCAGATTGGTGCAGGCCTTTATGGCCTTTCCGTCGACATGGACCACGCAGGCGCCGCACTGGCTGGTGTCGCAGCCGACATGGGTTCCGGTCAGGCGCTGGTGCTCCCGCAGGAACTGAACCAGCAACGTCCGGCCCTCGACATCGGCGCTCACGCGCTTGCCGTTCACGGTCATGCTCACCTTGGGCATGAAACTCTCCTTGAGCGAAAATGGGCACAAAACCGCGCCCAACGTTTCCTGACGGGGCTTTGCAATGCCGTTTTTGGGTCGTTTTCCCCGATTTTTCTAAGGTGGACCCGTTCTAAAGAAACCGTCAAGCGGCCAATTGCGCGCAACCCGGCAAATTCGTTTGCGCATCGCAGCAAATGAAAAGCCGGTAGCCGGCAAGAAAACAGCCGGAAGTCATCGGCACCGCGCCACAGGCATGCCGGCGAAAATGCCCTGCCGCTTTCGCTTGTTTTTCCATCCGATTGCCGTGAAGCTAGGCATGTTCGCGACGAACCCTGCCCGAGGATCTCCCTTTGTCTTCCGAAATCTCCTTCATCGATGCCGGCGATGTCCGGTTCCGTATCGCGCGTGACGGCTCCAAGGCCTCCCCGCCGCTCATGTTCTCGAACAGCCTCGGCGCGACGCTGGAAATGTGGAGTGACCAGATCCCCGTCTTCGCCGAAACGCACCGCGTGATCCGCTACGACGTGCGCGGCCATGGCGGCTCCTCCTGCCCGCCCGGCCCCTATTCGCTGGCCATGCTGGCGCAGGATGCGTTGCGCATCCTCGACACGCTCCATATCCACAAGGTCGACTGGATCGGCTGCTCGATGGGCGGCATGGTCGGCATGTATCTGCTCACGCATCACCCCGACCGGATCAACCGGGCCGTGCTCGGCAACACGGCGGCTTTCATGGGCCCGCCCTTCACCGACTGGAATGCCCGGATCCGCATCGCGCATCGAGAGGGCATGGGCGCCATCGCCGAGGCGATGAAGATGCGCTGGTTCACGCCCGCCTTCAACCAGTCGAACCCCGGCGAAGTGGCCCGCATCACCGATCAGGTGCGCGAGGCGACCGTGACCGGCTACACCGCCTGCTGCGCCGCCCTGCGCGACATGGACCAGCGCGAGGCCATCAAGTCGATCTCGAACCCCGTCCTCGTGGTGATCGGCGAGAAGGACATCGCCACCACGCCGGCCATGGGCGAGATCATGGTCCGGAACATCCCCGGCGCGAAAAAGGCCGTCGTGCCCGGCTCGCATATCGCCAATTGCGAATCCCCGGCCGAATACAACCGCGTCGTCTCGTCCTTCCTCGGAGCCGCCTGATGCCTGTCGCGATCCTCACCGGTGCCGGCAAGGGCATGGGCGGTGCCGCCGCGCGTGAACTCGCCGCCCGCGGCTGGAATGTCGCGCTGCTCTCCCCCTCCGGCAATGCGGAAACACTGGCGAAGGAACTTGGCGGCATCGGGATAACCGGCTCGGTCACCGACCCGGCTGATCTCGCCCGGCTGGTGGACGGCGCGATGAACGCCTGGGGCCGGATTGACGGCGCCGTCCTCTCCACCGGCCATCCGCCGAAAGGCGATCTGCTCGCCCTCTCGGACGAGGACTGGGCGAAGGGCCTCGACCTGATCATCCTCAACGTCGTCCGGATCTGCCGCCTGATCACCCCGATCATGGAGAAGCAGGGCGGCGGGGCCATCGTCAATATCTCGACCTTCGCGGCTTTCGAGCCCGATCCCGTCTTCCCGATTTCCTGCACGTTGCGTGCCGGCCTCGCCTCTTTCGCCAAGCTCTACGCCGACCGCTATGCGGCGCAGAACATCCGCATGAACAACCTCCTGCCCGGCTTCATCGATTCCCTGCCGGAAAAGGAAATGTTCAAGGCGCGCATTCCGATGAAGCGCTATGGCACGGTGGCCGAGATCGCCAAGACAGCGGCCTTCCTTCTCTCGGAGGATGCCGGCTACATCACCGGCCAGAACATCAGGGTGGATGGGGGCATCACCCGCTCGGTCTGAGCCGGAAGGGACCGCCCGTTAGGATCACTCACACCGCGTGATAGGCCCGGCGGACATAGACCAGCCCGCCATGGGCATGGCCGAGGCCGATGCCGAGAATCTCGCCGATCACGACGAAATGGCTGGCCACGGGGCGGAAATCGATCACCCGCGCCTCGAAATGGACCAGTGCATCGCCGAGCAGCGGCTGTCCGGCCGCGCCCTTGCGCCAGGCACCATGCGTGAACCGCGCCTCGCCGCGGGCCGGCGTCCGCCCGGCAAAGACATTGGCCAGTTCCTGCTGGCCGACCCCCAGCGTGTTGACGGCGAAGGCCATGTTCTGCCGGAGGATCGCGGCCGTGCGGCTGTTCTGGTTGAGGCAGACGAGCAAAGTGGGCGGCGCGTCGGAAACCGAGGTTACGGCTGTCGCGGTCAGTCCGCCGCGGCCAGCAGGGCCATCGGTGGTGATCAGATGCACGGCACCGGCAACCCGGCTCATGGCATCGCGGAAAAGGGCCTGCCGATCCGGCGAGGCCGCATCCGGGGGCGCCGAGGCTGTTGCAGTCACGCTTGGTCTCCTTACCCCTCAAGTGACGACATTGGGCCGAAACGGCAAGGGGATTCCGCAATGATTTCGCGCGGGTGATTTACGCAGGGCCCGGAGCCGCTATGCTCCCGCGCCGATGCCCTTGCCAGAACTCGTTTGCCGTGTCACCGTGGCCCCAATCGTATATTGGATACAATTTCCGGCTGATCCTCCTGCCTCTGGGAATCCTGCATGAGCCTTGCCCTGACCCCGGAAGAAACCCGCCTGCTCGCCGGCGATCAGGGCGAAGGCATGGCTTTGGCCATGCGCGTCATCACCGAGACGGCGCGCCTGATGGGCGCCAGCCGGCTGGTGCCGGTTGTCTCCGCCCATATTGACGGCGCGCTCTATCACGGCGATTCCGGCACGCTTTTCGCCGAACACCTCGTCCGGCTTGGCGCGAAACTGGCCATCCCGACCACGCTGAATGTCGGCGCTCTGGACCTTGCCTGCGGCGCGAAGACGCGGCTGCCGCCCCACCAGCATGACATGGCCTACCGGATGATGCGCGCCTACGAGGCCATGGGCTGCGCCCCGACCTGGACCTGCGCGCCCTATCAGGCTGGACACCGCCCTGCTTTCGGCAGCGATGTCGCCTGGGGGGAATCCAACGCGGTCGCCTTCTGCAATTCCGTGCTGGGCGCCCGGACCAACCGCTACGGCGATTTTCTCGACATATGCTGCGCGATGACCGCCCGCGCGCCCTATTACGGATTGCACATTCCGGAGAACCGCCGCGCCGTCTTCGCGCTCGATTGCTCCGGCCTTTCCCCCTCGCTGCGGAACTCGGATGTCTTCTGGCCGGTCATCGGCACCCTGTTCGGCCAGCGCGCGGGAACGGATATCGGCGTCGTCCTCGGCCTCGAAGGCTGCGCGACCGAGGACCGGCTGAAGGCCTTCGGTGCCGCTGCCGCTTCGGCGGGCGCGGTCGGCCTGTTCCATATTCTCGGCGAGACGCCGGAAGCCCCGGACCTCGCCACCGTCACCGGCGGGCAGGATATCCCGGTCGTTCCGGTCACGGCGGCCATGCTGAATGCCGCCCGCGCCGGACTCTCGACCACCGGCGAGACCGCGATCGACGCTGTGGCGATCGGCTCGCCGCATTGCTCGGCGGAGGAATTGCTGGAACTCGACCGGCTCATCGCCGGCCGCCGCCTCACGCGGCCCTTCTATGCCTGCACCGGGCGCCATGCCGTGGCCGAACTCGAGGCTGCCGGCCGCCGCCGTGCCCTCGAGCAGGCGGGGGTCACATTGGTGGCCGATACCTGCGTCGTCGTCACGCCGATCCTCGATGGCGTGAAAGGCGTGCTGATGACCAATTCGGGCAAATTCGCCCATTACGCGCCCGGCAATACCGGCTATGCCGTGCAATACGGCGCCATGGCGGAATGCGTCGAGAGTGCCGTCTCGGGCCGCCTGGTCCGCGAGGAAAGGCTCTGGTCATGACATTTCCCGCGCTCACCCCCCTCCTGCCCGGCGAGGCTTCCGGCCCGGTGCTGCAGCTTTCCGCGCCGCTGTCCTTCTGGGGAGGCGTTGATCCTGCCACCGGCCGGATCACCCAGGTCCGCCACCCGGATTGCGGCCGCACCATCGGCGGCGCGATCCTCTGCCTCCCGGCCACGATCGGCTCCTCCTCCTCCTCGGCCGTGCTGCTCGAACTGATCCGCCTCGGCATCGCGCCGGCAGCCCTCGTCATGGGCACGCCGGATGCGATCCTGATGATTGGCTGCCTCGTCGCACGCGAGATGGGCTGGGCCGCCCCGCCCGCCTTCGCGCTCGACCCGGCCGGGCAGGCCCTCATGCCGGGAGCGGCACGGATCGATGCCGGCGGCAACGTTTCTCCCCTTTCCTGAAAAGCAGGGCATTCAAGACCATGGCAAGGCACACGTTCTTCTGCGTCGACGGGCATACCTGCGGCAATCCGGTCCGCATGGTCGTCGGCGGTGGCCCCGATCTCAAGGGCGCCACGATGAGCGAGAAGCGCGATCATTTCATCCGCGACTATGACTGGATCCGCACCGCGCTCATGTTCGAGCCGCGCGGCCATGACATGATGTCCGGCTCGATCCTCTATCCGCCGACGCGGCCCGATTGCGACATCGCCATCCTCTATATCGAGACCACCGGCTGCCTGCCCATGTGCGGCCATGGCACGATCGGCACCGTCACGATGGCGCTGGAGCAGGGGCTGGTGAAGGCCCGCACGCCGGGCATCCTCCGGCTCGACACGCCGGCCGGCCTTGTCGAGGCGCATTACCGCGAGGAAGGCGGCCGCGTCACCTCGGTCAAGCTGATCAACATCCCCTCCTTCCTCTTCGTGCGCGATCTGGCCATCGAGGTGGAGGGGCTCGGCAAGCTGGTGGTCGATATCTCCTATGGCGGCAACTTCTACGCGATCATCGACCCGCAGCCCGCCTTTGCCGGCGTCGAGGCGGTGCAACCCTCCGACATCCTGCGCTGGTCACCGCGTGTCCGCGCGGCCGTGAATGCGGCGATTGACCTCGTCCACCCGGAAAACCCGGCCATCCGCGGCTGCCGCCACGTGCTCTGGGCCGGCAAGCCGACCGTGCCGGGCGCCACCGCGCGCAATGCGGTGTTTTATGGCGAGAAGGCGATCGACCGCTCGCCCTGCGGCACCGGAACCTCCGCCCGTCTGGCGCAATGGGCAGCGCGCGGCCGGCTGAAGCCGGGCGAGGATTTCATTCACGAGAGCATCATCGGCTCGCTCTTCACCGGCCGGATCGAGGGCGAGACGCAGGTCGGAGAATACGCCGCCATCATCCCCTCGATCGAGGGCTGGGCGGTCATGACGGGCCTGAACACAATCTTCGTCGATGACCACGATCCATTCGCCCATGGCTTTGTTCTGGCCGACCGGGCTTAACGAACGGCGAAATCCGTGCCCTTTCCGGCATTCTTTGGCGGTATTCGCTAGTTCGGAGTGATTTTTTTGATTGAAGCCCTAAACGGGCTGGTCCATGTCTTACCGCCACGTGATTGCCGGCCTTGCGGCTTGCTGCTAGCGTGGCTTCGCCGGTGGGTGGTTTCGCCAACTGGCACAATTCCCGCATAGAACGGGAGACGTTATGGGGAGGCGTTGGTTTCAGGATGGAAGTATTCGTCCAGCAATTGATTAATGGCGTCACGCTTGGCGCCGTCTACGGGCTTATCGCCATCGGTTACACGATGGTCTTCGGCATCATCGGGATGGTGAACTTCGCCCATGGCGACGTGTTCATGATCTCCGCCTTCGTGGCACTCATCTGTTTCATGGCCGTAACGGCCCTGGCCGGCATGACGGGAGGCGCCGTCTTCCTGGCGTTGCTTGTCGCGCTGATCGTGTCGATGATCGTGACATCCCTCTTCAGCTGGACGATCGAACGGGTCGCCTACCGGAAACTGCGTGGGTCGTTCCGCCTGGCGCCGCTGATCTCGGCGATCGGCATGTCGATCCTGCTGATGAATTTTGTGCAGGTTGCCCAGGGGGCACGCAACAAGCCCATCCCCCCGATCATGCGCGATACGATCAGCCTCTTCGAGAAGGACGGCTTCGTCGTCGCCATCTCCTACAAGCAGATCCTGATCATCCTGGTCACGGCAATCCTGCTGGGGATCTTCTGGTATGTCGTCCAGAAGACGCCGCTGGGCCGGGCGCAGCGCGCCTGCGAGCAGGACCAGAAGATGGCGGCCCTGCTCGGCATCAATGTCGACCGCACCATCGCCGTCACCTTCATCATGGGCGCGGCCCTCGCGGCGGTCGCCGGCACCATGTTCCTGACCTATTACGGGGTCGTCGTGTTCTCCGACGGGTTCGTCCCCGGCGTGAAGGCCTTTACGGCGGCCGTGCTCGGAGGCATCGGCTCCCTGCCCGGGGCGGTGCTCGGCGGCATGCTCATCGGCCTGATCGAGACCTTCTGGTCGGCGTATTTCTCCATTGATTACAAGGATGTTGCCGCCTTCTCGATCCTGGCCATCGTTCTGATCTTCATGCCGCAAGGCCTCCTGGGCAAACCCGAAGTCGAGAAGGTGTGATGATGATGGAAGCGCCTGCACGTGAGCCGGTGAATTTCGCCGGCCTGCTGAAGGATGCGGCCTTTGCGGCTGCCATCGCCTTCGGCCTCTTCTCGCTGATGCTCGGTCTGAAGACCGACCAGACGCTCAACAACCAGATGGTCCTCGTGCCGCGGCCGGGCCTGCTCGCCGCTGTTGTCGGCCTCGTCTTTGTCGGCCGGTTCCTGATCGGTTACTGGCAGGCGGTCAATGCCGGCAAGATCACGAAGCGGAAGGCCCCGGCGACGCCGCTTGCCCTCAAGATCGAGAAATACGGCACGGCGGCCTTTGTCGGCTTCCTCTTTGTCTACCCGATGATGGTTCTCGGGACTGCCGGGCCCTCGGGCGCGATCAAGTGGATCGACAATCTGGGCATCCAGATCCTGATCTACATCATGCTCGGCTGGGGTCTGAACATCGTTGTCGGCCTCGCGGGCCTGCTCGATCTCGGCTACGTCGCCTTCTACGCCGTCGGCGCCTATTCCTATGCCTTGCTGGCCACATCGGAACCGGTGCGGGAATTCATGGCCGGCGTGGTCGGCCCGACCTTCTGGCCCCTCTGGGCCTTCTGGATCTGCCTTCCGGTTGCCGGCATCCTTGCCGCCTTCTGGGGCGTCCTGCTCGGCTTCCCGGTCCTGCGGCTGCGCGGTGACTATCTCGCCATCGTCACCCTCGCCTTCGGGGAGATCATCCGCCTCGTGCTGATCAACTGGGTCGAGTTCTCGGGAGGCTATGCCGGCATTTCGTCAATCCCGAGGCCGAGCTTCTTCGGCGTGCCGTTCAATGCCACGGAGAGCGGATTTGCCGCGACATTCGGGCTCGAATTCACGCCGATCTACCGAACGATCTTCCTCTTCTACGTCATCCTGATCCTGGCGCTGATCACGGCCGTGGTCTCCACGCGGCTCCGGCGATTGCCGGTCGGCCGGGCCTGGGAAGCGCTGCGCGAGGATGAGATCGCCTGCCGCTCGCTGGGCATCAACACCGTGAACACCAAGCTGACGGCCTTCGCCATCGGCGCGATGTTCGGCGGATTTGCCGGCGCCTTCTTCGCGGCCCGCCAGGGCTTCATATCGCCGGAAAGCTTCGTCTTCCTCGAATCCGCGCAGATCCTGGCCATTGTCGTGCTCGGCGGCATGGGCAGCCTGCTCGGCGTCGTGATTGCCTCGATCCTGCTGGTGGGCGGTGTCGAATTGCTGCGCGAGCTGGATTTCCTGAAAGCCTATTTCGGCGACAATTTCGATCCGGCCCAGTACCGGATGCTGATCTTCGGCGCCTGCATGGTGCTGATGATGCTCTGGAAACCGCGCGGCCTGATTTCGGTGCGCGAGCCCTCCGTCTTCCTCAAGGAGAAGAAGGCCGTGTCGTCCGACCTGGTGAAGGAGGGGCATGGATGATCCGCCGGTTCCCGCCTGTTCACCCCGCGCTCCGGCTCCTGCGGAAAGAAGAATTCTGATGCGTGCGCTTTCGGATCCGATCCTCAAGGTCCAGAACCTGACGATGCGCTTCGGCGGTCTCGTCGCGGTCAATGACCTGACCTTCACGGCCGGCCGTGGAGACATCACGGCCCTGATCGGTCCCAATGGGGCCGGCAAGACCACGGTGTTCAACTGCATCACCGGGTTCTACAAGCCGACGACGGGCCGCATGGCCCTTCGCCACGGCACGATCGACATCGACGCCTATGTCGAGCGGCTGACAGACACGCCGAACGACCATCTCAAGAGCGCCGATGGCAGCCTCTACCTGCTCGAACGGATGCCGGATTTTCAGGTCTCGGCGCGGGCGAAAGTCGCCCGGACGTTCCAGAATATCCGCCTTTTCTCCGGGATGACCGTCCTCGAGAACCTCATGGTGGCGCAGCATAATCCGCTGATGGTCGCCTCGAACTGGACCATCGGCGGCCTGCTCGGCTTTGCCGGCTTCCGCAAGCGCGAGAAGGCGGCGATCGAATCCGCCAAATACTGGCTCGAGAAGACCAAGCTGATCGATCGCGCCGATGATCCCGCCGGCGAGCTGCCCTATGGCGACCAGCGCCGGCTGGAAATCGCACGCGCCATGTGCACCGAGCCCGTCCTGCTCTGCCTCGACGAGCCGGCGGCTGGCCTCAACCCGCGCGAGAGCCTCGAGCTCAACGCGCTGCTGCGCTCGATCCGCGATGATCACGGCACGTCGCTGCTGCTCATCGAGCATGACATGTCGGTTGTCATGGAAATTTCCGACCATGTCGTGGTGCTGGATTACGGCACCAAGATTTCGGACGGCACGCCCGACCAGGTCAAATCCGATCCAAGGGTCATCGCTGCCTATCTTGGCGCCGAGGACGAGGCGGAAGTGGAGAAGATCGAAGCGGAGGTGGGCCTATGACCATGACGGAGAAGGCCCCGCTTCTCGCCGTACGCGGGGTGAAAACCTATTACGGCAACATCATCGCGCTCAAGGGCGTCGATATCGATGTCCATGAGGGCGAGATCGTCACGATGATCGGCGCGAACGGCGCCGGGAAGTCGACGCTGATGATGACGATCTTCGGCAAGCCGCAGGCGCGCGAGGGGACGATCACCTATGACGGCCGCGACATCACCCGCATGCCGACGCATGAGATCGCCCATCTCGGCATCGCCCAGAGCCCGGAAGGCCGCCGCGTCTTTCCGAGGATGAGCGTGTTCGAGAACCTCCAGATGGGGGCCTCGGTCAACAATCTCGCCCATTTCGACGAGGATCTCGAGAAGGTCTGCGCCATTTTCCCGCGGCTGAAGGAACGCCTCCAGCAACGGGCCGGTACGCTTTCGGGCGGCGAGCAGCAGATGCTGGCCATCGCCCGGGCACTGATGAGCCGCCCGCGGCTCCTGCTGCTGGACGAGCCTTCGCTCGGGCTGGCACCGATCGTGGTCCGCCAGATCTTCGACGTCATCCGCGAGGTCAACCGCAAGGAAGGCATGACGGTCTTCCTCGTCGAGCAGAACGCCTATCACGCCCTGAAGCTCGCGACGCGCGCCTATGTGATGGTCAACGGGCTGATCACGATGAGCGGCAGCGGGAAGGAACTTCTGTCCGATCCGCAGGTCAAGGCGGCCTATCTCGAAGGCGGCCATCACTGAAGCCCGGGCAAACCCCGAACAAGGAAAACCCCGATGCAAGGAATTCTCTACGAGGAACCGTCGATCTGGTTGTTCCTGCTGGTCACCGTGATCATGGGCGGCTGGGCCGCCTGGCGGACGGGCAAGGCCATCGCGAAGACCTGGCGTCCATCCTGGATGCTGGTTCCCTACATGGCGCTTCTCGGCATGGCGGTCCGGTTCATCCATTTCGCCCTGTTCCACGGCACGCTGTTCTCGCTGCATTTCTACGTGATCGACACCGTGCTGATCTCGATCTTCGCCTATCTCGGCTGGCGGAATGAACGCGCCAATGCGATGGTGCGCCAGTATGGTTTTGCCTTCGAGAAGACGTCGGCGATCAGCTGGCGACGCAAGGCAGCATGAGCACGGCTTGCTACACCGGGGCCGATTTTTTCGGGATTGCGCGGGAAAAATCGGTTCCTCGCGGGACGACCGGAAAATCGCCGTTGGTTGCGGTGAAATGCCCCGAATATTATCGAATTTTGCGTGAATTTGGCTGGTGACAGAGACAAAAAAACCGGCTTTGATGGTTTCAGGCGTGTTAATTGACACGGCTGGAGACGCTTGCGGGTGGCGAGATCAACCCGTCTTATCAGTCACAGGGAGAGACCTGATGAAGAAAACCTTGTTGGCCGGCGTCGCGCTTGCCGCCACGCTCGCTTTCGCGGGCGCTGCCAATGCTCAGCTGAAATTCGGCGTGACCGGCCCGATCACCGGTCCGAACGCCGCCTTCGGCAAGCAGCTTACGGACGGCGCCGAACAGGCTGCTGCCGATTTCAATGCCGCTGGTGGCATTCTCGGCCAGAAGATCGCCCTCTCGAAGGGTGACGACGTGTCGGACCCGAAGCAGGGCGTCTCGGTTGCGAACAAGTTCGTCGGTGACGGCGTGAAGTTCGTGGTCGGCCCCTTCAACTCGGGCGTCACCATCCCGGCTTCGGAAGTCTATGCCGAGAACGGTGTCCTCATGGTCACCCCGTCGGCCACCAACCCGCGCGTCACCGAGCGCAAGCTGTGGAACGTGTTCCGCACCTGCGGCCGCGATGACCAGCAGGGCGCTGTCGCCGCCGATTACATCGTCAAGAACCTGAAGGACAAGAAGGTCGCTGTCATCCACGACAAGACCACCTATGGCCAGGGCCTCGCTGACGAGACCCGGAAGGCGATGAATGCCAAGGGCGTGAAGGAAGCGCTCTATGAAGGCGTGAATACCGGCGAGAAGGACTTCTCGGCCCTCATCACCAAGATGAAGAACGCCAACATCGATGTCGTCTACTGGGGCGGCCTGCACACGGAAGGTGGCCTCATCGTCCGCCAGATGCGTGATCAGGGCGTCAAGGCCGTCATGATGTCGGGCGACGGCATCACCTCGGACGAGTTCGCCACGATCGGCGGCCCGGGCGTCGAAGGCACGCTGATGACCTTCCCGCCGGATCCGCGCAGCCGTCCGGAAGCCGCCAAGATCGTTGCGGCGTTCAAGGCCAAGGGCATCAACCCGGAAGCCTACACGCTCTACACCTACGCGGCGATGGAAGTGATCAAGCAGGCTGCGGAATCGGCCAAGTCGCTCGATCCGAAGAAGGTTGCCGAAAAGATGCATTCCGGCATGACCTTCAAGACGGTCATCGGTGATCTCTCCTTCGACAAGAAGGGCGACATCACCCGTCCGGATTACGTCATGTACACCTGGAAAAAGGGTGCGGACGGCAAGGTCACCTACGTCCAGAACTAATCAGGGCTCACGCCTTGAAACGGAAAGCCCGCCATCCGGCGGGCTTTTTGTTTGTGCGCATGGCAACCGCCGTTGCGGGGCGGTCAGCGTCGATGGATGCGACAGAAGAAGCAGCCACGGCGCATCGAATGCACATCGACATGGGCGATGCCGGGTTGCTCCAGCCATTGGCGGGCAAGATCGGCGAGTTCGTCCTTCCCGGCGATCTCTGCTTCGACCATCATCATCTCCTCGTCATAGGCGCGCACGGCCATCGGTCGCTGGATGATGATCGGCGGCAGCCGGTCGACTGCATCGAAGGCCGGCACGCCGCGCCGGACGAAGATCGGCCCTTCCGACCGATAGGGCGAGGCGGGATGGTCGAGATGCCGGTAGTTGAGCAGCAGCATCTCCTCGCCGGCCTGCGGATAGTCGAGGCTGACCCGGCAGGGATACTGGATGCCAGGATCCTCCGGCACCACAACCCGGCGGATTCCGCGCGCCATCAGCGCGGCATCCGCCAGCCGGAACAGGGGGGCGAAGAGTGCGGGATCAAGGCCGCGAATGGCAAGCCGGATGGAAGCCGGCCGGGAACTTGGGATGGAGGCTTGGGGCGGCAAGGGCCGGACTTGAGGGCGGGTTGCGGGCATGGACAATCTCCTTCGGGATCATCCAGCCTTGCGCGCCTGCACCGGCTTCGCCACCCGATTTCACAGCCGGGGACAAAGACTGGCGCCGGCAGACGGGGCAGGCCCAAAAATCATCCCAACCCCAAAAGATCATCCCAACCCCTGAAATCAGCCCGAGCCCCCGCATCATTCCAGGCGGGAAGCGGCAACCCGCCGGTCTTCAGGCCGAATCCGCCGGCTGGCGGAAGATCTCGTCCACCGGAACCTGCATGCCCGTCGCGAGCCGGTTGGTGCGGTTGGCGAGATTCACCAGCGCGATCAGCTCGATATACTGCCCCTCCGTCATGCCGCGCGCCCGTGCCTGGCTCTTGTGCTGGGCAATGCAATAGGGGCAGGCATTGCTGATCGAGAGTGCGAGATAGATCATCTCCTTGACCAGCGGATCGAGCTCGCCCGCGCGCAGGACCGGGCGCATCTCGTCCCAGACGCTGCGAAGCTGCGGCGGGTTATGCGCCAGCGCCCGCCAGAAATTGGTGATGTACGGCGTTTGCCGGACCTTGCGGATCTCGTCGAAGACGGCCTCCGCCTCGGGCGACAACTCGTCATCGCTCAACAGCCGCATGGTCTGCCCTCACCCCAGCTTGCCGAGCGCCGGAAAGGCCTCGAGCAGGTAGAACCCGAATTGCGAGAAGGACCCCGTCAGGAAAGCCAGCCCGGTCAGCACGAGCAGCACGCCCATCACCTTCTCGACCTTGCCGATATGCGCACGGAATTTCTGCAGGAACCGCAGGAACGGCCCCATCATGAAGGCGGCCAGCAGGAAGGGCACGCCGAGGCCGGCCGAATAGATCGCCAGCAAGCCCGCCCCCCGCGCGACACTGCTCTCGCTGCCGGCAACCGCCAGAACCCCGGCCAGAACCGGGCCGATGCAGGGCGTCCAGCCGAAGGCGAAGGCCAGCCCCATCACGAAGGCCCCGAGAAAGCCCGCCGGCTTCTCCACCTCCATGCGCGCCTCGCGCGCCATGATGCCGAGCCGGAAAACCCCGAGAAAATGCAGGCCCATCAGAATGATGGCGACGCCCGCCACCTGCGCGAGGATATGCGCATAGGCGCGGAGCAGCGCCCCGACCAGCGAGGCCCCGGCCCCGAGGGCGATGAACACGGTCGAGAAGCCGAGCACGAAGAACAGGGCGGCCAGCAGCGCATGGCGGCGCAGGCCGCGATCGATCTCGCCGGCCCGGGACAGTTCCGACACGCTGGTCCCGGCGAGATAGCACAGATAGGGCGGCACCAGCGGCAGCACGCAGGGGCTCAGGAAGGAGAGCAATCCCGCGAAGAAAATGACAGGCAGGGTCAGTTCGGGCGTCATGGCAATTCCGTCGGATGTTCCCCCGCTTTCTACAGCAACAAGGGTTGAGAAAATCCCACGAGCCGGACACCTTGTCGTGAACATGCGCGATGTCCCGGAAGGTTCGCTTGCCCCAAACCCGCTCCCCCGCCGTCCCGGTTGTGCCCGCCGGTCTCGCCATCGGCCATGCCGGCGATGAAAGCGTGGCCAGCGGCGTGACGGCTCTGGTCTTCGCGGAGCCCGCCACCGCCGCTGTTGCGGTGCTGGGCGGCGCGCCCGGCGGGCGGGACACCGCTCTCCTCGCCCCGGAAATGACCGTCGAGCAGGTCGATGCGCTGCTGCTCTCGGGCGGCTCGGCCTTCGGTCTCGATGCAGCGGGCGGCGCGATGGCGGCGCTGGCTGCGGCCGGACGCGGCTTCCCGGTCGGGCCGATGCGCGTGCCGATCGTGCCGCAGGCGATCCTCTTCGACCTGCTGAACGGCGGCAACAAGGTCTGGGACAACCCGCCCCCCTATTGGGAATGGGGCCGGCAGGCCGTGCTGACGGCCGAGGCGACAACGCCCGAAGGCTCGGTCGGCGCCGGCCTCGGCGCGACATTGGCAAACCTCAAGGGCGGTTTCGGCACGGCAAGCGCGACAACGCGGAACGGCATCGCTGTCCAGGCCTTCATCGCCGTCAACGCGATCGGGGTCGCGACCATCGGCGAGACCGGCCGCTTCTGGGCAGCGCCCTTCGAACAGGGCGATGAATTCGGCGGGCAGGGCTGGCCCTTGGCGTTGCCGAAGGAGGCCATCGCCCTCCGCATCAAGGGCCATGCCGCCGAGCCCGCGACCACGATCGGCGCGGTGGTGACCGATGCCCGGCTCACCAAGGCACAGGCGCATCGCCTCGCGCTCATGGCGCATGATGGCCTCGCCCGCGCCATCCGCCCTGCTCATGCCGCCATGGATGGAGACACGCTTTTCGCGGCGGCGACAGGCCGGCAGGCTTTGGCGGATCCGCTGCGCGACCTGACGGAACTCGGCATGCTGGCGGCGGATTGCGTCGCCCGGGCCATTGCCCGCGCGGTCTATCACGCCCGCGCGCTGCCGTTTCCGGGCGCCCTGCCGGACTGGCAGACGCGGTTTGGCGGTGAAACCGGCGCATGAAGCAGCGGAATCAGCCTGTTGGTCTGCCGGCACAAGCCTCTGGAAATGCAGCCTTTTTCTGCCGAACCTGAATCAATCCGGCAGGGGCCTCATCCCCTTCGCGAGGCGCTTCAGTTGAACCGCGCCAGGGAATACGGCGTCGGATCGGTATAGGGCGCCTCGCCGGTGATCATCTCGCCGAGCAGCCGCGCGGCCGAGCCGGCCAGCGTCAATCCGTGATGGGCATGGCCGAAATTGAACCACAGCCCCTTGTGTCGCGGCGCCTGGCCCATCACCGGCAGCATGTCCGGCATGCAGGGCCGTGCGCCCTTCCAGGGCTGCGCCTCGACACGCCCCTCCAGCGGCATGATCTCGCGCGCATGCGGCTCGATCATGTCAATCTGGCGCGGCGTGGCCGGGCTGTCGCGATGGGCGAATTCCGCGCCCGAGGTCAGCCGGATGCCGCGCGCCATCGGCACGAGCATATAGCCGATATCCGCATCGAGAACCGGCAGGCCGAGCGTCGCATTGCCCTTCGGCCGCATATGGACATGGTAGCCGCGCTTGACGCCCATCGGCACCTTGTAGCCCATCGGGCGAAGAAGGTCCGGCGCCCAGGGGCCGAGCGCCACGACGCAATCGCGCGCCGAGACCGGGCCCGCCTCCGTCTTGACCGACCAGCCATCGCGCTCCTCGGCCAGAGACATCGCATTGCCGCTGAGGAAGCGCCCGCCCAGGGCCTCGAATTTGCGGGCATAGGCGAGGGTCAGCGCTTCGGGATCGTTGAGGCTGTAGGGCGTCGTCCAGTGGATGCCTCCGACAACGACATCCGACAGCGAGGGCTCCATCGCCTGCAGGGCCGCCTTGTCGAGCACGGAATATTCGACGCCGAACGGCTCGAGATCGCGGCGCGTTTCCTCAAGCACCTTCTTGAGGCTCTCTTCCTTGCGGAACACCTTGAGCCACCCGCCGGGGCGCAGCATCGATTCCGCACCGGCCGCGCCGGCGAGGCGCCGGTGCTCGGCAAGGCAGGCGCCGAAAATCGGCGCATTGGCCGCTGCCGTCTTCAGCTGGCCGGCCCGGTTCGAGGCCATGAAGTAGCGCGCCATGAAGGGCGCGATCTTGAACAGGTCTTTGATGTGGTAATGCGCTTCCGGCTTGAGGTTGAGCGCATATTGCAGGAGAAGGAGGGGATCGCGCGGGAAGGCATAGGGCATGACGGCTTCGCTCTGGATCAGGCCGGCATTGCCGAACGAGGTCTCCGCACCCGGGCGACCCCGGTCGACCAGGGCCACTGCGCGGCCGCGCAGCGCGAGGTCGAGGGCAAGCGAGGTGCCGACAATGCCGCCCCCGAGAACAAGAACATCGAACCGCATGGAAACTCCCCTCCCGTTGCCGCCAATCTGCCCAAACCACTACCTCAACTCAATCACGATATCCCGCCATTCCCCGTGATTGTGTTGGAATATCTGCCTGGATCTAGTGAAAATCGCGGCACTTCATGCTGAACCCCCTGCGCATCCTGCTCGCCTTCCTCGGCCGACACGCCACGATTGCCTATGCGCTGTCGATGTTTGTCGGCCTCGCTTTGCCGGCTCTGGCGGCAACACTGAAGCCGATGATCCCGATCTCGATCTTCACCTTCATCGTCCTGTCCTTCGCCCGGGCCAACCTGCCCGGCCTGAAGGCCGTGCTGCAAAGGCCAGGCCATCTGGCCCTCGGCCTCGCGCTGTCCACCTTGCTGCCGCCAATGATCGGCTGGATCGTCCTGCAGGCCCTGCCGGGGCTCGACCCCTCGATCCGGCTCGGCATCGCGCTGATGGCCGCCGCCCCGCCGCTCATGGCCTCGCCGGTCTATGCCGCCGTAGTCGGGCTGGAGAACAGCTTCGCCCTCTCCATGCTGGTTCTCGGCATGGTGGTCGCGCCGCTGGTCTCGCCGGCGCTCGCCTCTTTCCTCGTCGGGGCGGAAGTGCCGATCTCGCCCCTCACCCTCGCCCAGCGCCTCGCCATCTTCATCGGCGGCGGCATCCTGGTCGGGCTGGCCTTCCGCCGGCTGGTCGGCCTGCCGCGCATCACCGCGCTGAAGAACGAACTCGATGGCTTCGGCGTGGTGCTCTATTTCCTCTTCGCCATTGCCGCGATGGACGGGGTGATCGATGCCACGCTGACACGGCCCTGGCTGGTGGCCGGCATGATTGCCGGTTCGACCCTGTTCTGCATGCTCGGCTTCGCGGCGGCCTATCTGGTCACCGGGCTGCTCGGGTTCAATGACCGCTTCTCCATCGCCATCTCGATCGGCCTGCGCAATATGGGCCTGCTGGTCGCGCCGATCATTTCTCTGGTGCCAGGCGATACCTTCCTGTATTTCGCGCTGGCCCAGGTGCCGGTCTACATGGCACCGATGATGCTGAAATGGGCAAAGGCCCGGCTCGAGCCCCGCCCGGCCGCCCCGCGCCCCGATGCCGCCTGATCCGGAGCCACATGCCATGCGCCCCCTGCTGATCGCTCCCTCCATCCTCTCGGCTGATTTCGCCGATCTCGGTGCCGATGTCGCGGCGATGATGGGCGCCGGCGCCGATTGGGTGCATATCGACGTGATGGATGGGCATTTCGTGCCGAACATCTCGTTCGGCGCCCCGATCATCAAGGCGATCCGCAAGGCGACGCCCGCTTTGTTCGACACCCATCTGATGATCGCCCCGGCGGATCCCTACCTCAAGGATTTCGCGGAAGCCGGGTCAGACCTCATTTCTGTCCATGTCGAGGCCGGCCCGCATATCCACCGCTCGCTTCAGGCGATCCGCGGCCTCGGGAAGAAATCCGGCGTGGTGATCTGCCCCGGCACGCCGGCCAGCGCCATCGCGCCGGTGATCGACATGGTCGATCTCGTGCTCTGCATGAGCGTCAATCCCGGCTTCGGCGGCCAGAGCTTCATCCCCTCCGTGCTGGGGACCATCCGCGATGTCCGCGCGATCATCGGCAGCCGCCCGGTCGATCTCGAGGTCGATGGCGGCGTGACGCCGGAGAATGCCGGCGCCATCGCCGCAGCCGGTGCGAATGTGCTGGTCGCCGGCTCGGCGGCGTTCAAGGGCGGCCGCCAGGCCTATGCCGCCAATGTCGCGGCCATCCGCGCCGCGGCGGAAGCCGGTCGCCGGTGACAGAAGCCGCCGCACTGCCGGCCGCTCGCTGGCTGCGGGCGGCTTTTGTCCTGCCGGTTCTGGCCATGGCCGTGTTCGCGCTGCGCATCGTCGAGCGGGGCGAGATCTGGCTCGACCGGACCTACTGGCTGACAGGCCTTGCCGGCCTTGGCGGGCTGGGCGGCGGCCTGCTTGTCCTGCTGCTGGCGGGGCCGCTCGGCCGATTCCGCCGCACCGCGAGGCGCCTTTTCGCCACCGGCCTTGTCTTCTGCGCCGGCTTCATGGCCGCGATGCTCGCCGGCTACCTCGTCTACGCGATCGCGATCAGCGGCCAGTTCGAAGGCCGGCCGGACCGCTATCTCCGCAGCATCGCCTTTGCTTCGATGCAGACCTCCCTGCTCTTCCTTGTCTCGGTGCCGCCCTATCTCCTGCCCTGGCCGCTCCCGCTCCTCGCCGGATGCGCAGCCTGGCTGCTGGCAGGCCCCGCAAAGGCTGCAAAGCCGGTTGAGCCTGCGCCCCCCCGGGTGTAACGAGAGGCCGCGTGCCAGCCATGCCGGCCCCGCTTTCCAGCCAGAAAGAACATCGATGATCCCCCGTTACGCCCGCCCCGACATGGTCTCCATCTGGTCGCCGGAAACGCGCTTCCGCATCTGGTTCGAGATCGAGGCTCATGCCACCGATGCGCTGGCCGAACTCGGCGTCGTGCCGAAGGAGGCCGCGCGCAAGGTCTGGGAAAAGGGCGGGCCCGCCACCTTCGATGTCGCGCGGATCGACGAGATCGAGCGCGAGGTGAAGCATGATGTCATCGCTTTCCTGACGCATCTCTCGGAGATTGTCGGCCCCGAGGCCCGCTTCGTCCATCAGGGCATGACCTCGTCCGACGTGCTCGATACCACCCTCGCCGTGCAGCTCACCCGCGCCAGCGACATCCTGCTGACGGATCTCGATGCGTTGCTCGCCGCGCTGAAGCGCCGGGCGATGGAGCACAAATTCACGCCCACCATCGGCCGCAGCCATGGCATCCATGCCGAGCCGGTCACCTTCGGGCTGAAGCTTGCGCAGGCCTATGCCGAATTCGAGCGCTGCCGCGCCCGCCTGCTCAATGCCCGGTCGGAAGTGGCGACCTGCGCGATTTCCGGCGCTGTCGGCACCTTCGCCAATATCGACCCGCGCGTCGAAGCCCATGTCGCCCAGCAACTCGGCCTCGCCGTCGAGCCGGTCTCCACCCAGGTCATCCCGCGGGACCGGCACGCGATGTTCTTCGCCACGCTGGCGGTCATCGCCTCGTCGGTCGAGCGGCTGGCCACCGAGATCCGCCATCTCCAGCGCACCGAGGTCTATGAGGCGGAGGAATATTTCTCACCGGGCCAGAAGGGCTCCTCGGCCATGCCGCACAAGCGCAACCCGGTATTGACGGAGAACCTCACCGGCCTTGCCCGCATGGTCCGCTCCTATTGCATCCCGGCCATGGAGAATGTGGCGCTCTGGCACGAGCGGGACATCTCGCATTCCTCGGTCGAGCGCTATATCGGCCCCGATGCCACGATCACGCTGGATTTCGCCCTGCACCGCCTGACGGGCGTCATCGACAAGCTGCTCGTCTATCCGGAGAACATGAAGAAGAACCTCGACCGGCTCTCCGGCCTGCACAATTCGCAGCGCGTGCTTCTGGCCCTGACACAGGCCGGTGTGAGCCGCGAGGACAGCTACCGCCTTGTCCAGCGCAACGCGATGAAGACCTGGGAACACGGTGCGGATTTCCTCTCCTCGCTGAAAGGCGATCCCGAGGTTTCCTCGCGCATCCCGGCCGTCGAACTCGAAGCGATGTTCGATCTCGGCTATCATTTCAAGCATGTCGAGACGATCTTCGACCGGGTGTTCGGGTAATCCCGTCAGGCTGTCTCATCCATGGGACAAGCCCGCCTCTCCCCCCCCTCGTCATTGCGAGGAGGGCGAAGCCCGACGCGGCAATCCATCCCACGCGGCAGGATGGGGCACGGCGCTGGATCGCCACGTCGCTTCGCGCCCCGCGATAACGGCGCGCATGGTCCGGACGTCTCGCCCCTTGCCCGCGCCACCGGGCATCGCTATGCCCACGCCATGAAAACCGCCGACGCTGATATCCTCATCATTCCGGGGCTGGGCAATTCCGGCCCGGACCATTGGCAGACCCGCTGGGAGGGCAAGCTCTCCACCGCGCGGCGGGTGGTCCAGCCGGACTGGAACCGCCCTGATCGCGCGCAATGGACCGGCGCCATCCGCGCAGCGGTCGAAGCCGCCGGGCGGCCGGTCATCCTTGTCGCGCATTCCATCGGCGTCGCCGCCATCGCCCATGTGGCACCATCCCTGCCCGCCGGAGTGGTGCGCGGCGCCTTCCTGGTCGGCCTGTCGGATTGGAACCGGCCCCAATTGCTGCCCGGGCTGAGCCATGATTTCGCGCCGATCCCGCGGGAGCCGCTGCCCTTCCCTTCGCTGCTTGTCGCCAGCCAGAACGATCCCTACTGCGAATTCGAAACCGCCGCGGATTTCGCCAATGCCTGGGGCTCGGCGCTGGTCGATGCCGGCGAGGCCGGCCATATCAATGTCGAATCCGGCCATGGCCCCTGGCCGGAGGGGCTGTTGCGTTTCGCCGGTTTCCTCCGCCAGCTGTGAGGATGGCCCGCTTTGATCAGGGCGCGCCGGCGACAAACCGATAGGCGCTGCCCTCCTTCACCGCATGGCCAAGGCCGGGCGAAGGCAGGTGATAGCCGATGAAGGGCAGCTTGTCGGCCACCAGCCGGTCGAGCAACGCCTTGCGGGTCGCGGCGCCCCTGTCGGGGTCCGTATCCGACCCTGTCCGCCATTCCGGATGGCGGAAGGAAATCGCGCGATGCGTCAGCGCATCGCCGAGGATCATGGCCTGCTTGCCGCCCCCGGCCACGACAAAGGCGAGATGCCCGGGCGTATGGCCCGACGTGTCGACGGCGAGGATGCCGGGCGCAACCTCCTGCCCGGCGGCGATGCGCGTCACTTTTCCCGCAATCGCCTTGAAGATCCGCTGCGCGCCGGCCGCGAAGGCATGCCGATCCTCCGGCAGCTTCGAATAGACATCCGGCGCCGCCCAGAAATCCCATTCCGCGCCGGAGATCTGATAGGTCGCGTTCGGAAAGAGGTCCGAGTCGAATTCGTCGATCGCCCCCCAGAGATGGTCCGGATGGGCATGGGTGAAGATGACGCGCTTCACGTCCGCCGCTGCGATGCCCGCCGCCTCGAGGCTGGCCGCCAGCTTGCCCGAACCGGGCAGGAAATTGGCACCGGAACCGCAATCGAAGATGATCCAGCCATCCGGGTCCTTCAGCAGCGTAACATTCAGGACCGAGCGGGAAATATCCGTCGGCAGGCCCTCGGCCTTGAGCAGGGCCTGCACCTCCGCCTCCGGCACCTGCCGCGCCACCATCGAAACGGGCAATTCGAAGCCGCCATCGGAGAGCACATGCAGGCTACGCGGCCCGAGCGTCATCACGCTCTGCGCGCGTGCGGCGCCCGGCAGCGCCATCGTGGCGCCAAGGCCGGCAGCCAACGCAAGCGCCTCGCGGCGGTTGAGGGTGTCCATGACGTTGTCTCCCCGCCTGTCTTCCGTGCAGGCGTCATATAGCTTGGTTTGAATATATAGGGCTCGACCCGTCCGGCGCGCAACAGAAAAGCCGCCCCGGAGGGCGGCTTTTGCATTCCTTGCGTGGATCGATCGATCAGCGCGAAGGGCAACCGACGATGAGGGTTGCCTTGCCCGAGCCGGACCGGGCAAGCCCGCGAGAACCGGAATAGAAACAAAGCCATACCCTTATCTGCTTGATCTCTGCTTTGGAGAAAGCAATCTCAAATGATTGTATATTGTATATATAGAAATTAAAGCAGTCATTCCACACGAAGACTCTGTGACTTTCCTGAAATCTTGATTTTTTGTTGTTACCAAGCAACATTACAGCAGATAATAAATAAAAACCCGAATCCAGGAATGACAAAAAAAATCCGGTACGCTAAGCATCTAATGGGTCAACATTGGCTTGCGGAGGACTTCATGCGCAAACTGTCGGCACTCATTGCGGTCACAACAATAATGGCGGCGCCCGCCTTTGCTGCGGATCTCGGGAAGAAGCCGGGCGCTCCAGTGCTGCCCGTAATGGCATCGTATACCTGGACCGGTTTCTATGTCGGTGCGAATGCTGGTTATGCATTCGGCGAGCAGCGCACCCGTCTTGGCCTCGGTGGCCAGTGGGCAACAGAAGCAGCAGCCTTGCAGAATGCCTTTCGTGACGGCGGCGGTGGCAACCTTCGTGGCGGTGGTTTCATTGGCGGCGTTCAGGCCGGTTACAACCAACAATATGGCCGCGTGGTCGTTGGCGGTGAAGTCGACATCAATTTCTTCGATATCCGCAAACGGACGGCGAACACGCTTAACAATGCAGGTGGCTTTCCGGGGCTGACCTATAACTTCACCCGCCGCGTCGACACAGACTGGCTCATCACAATCCGCCCGCGTGTCGGCTATGCATTCGACCGGACGTTGCTCTATGTGACCGGCGGCCTGGCGATCGCTCAGGTGAAGGATAACTGGTCCGTCGCCTCGAGCGGCAACTATCTCAAGGCCATGAGCAATTCAAGCGTTCGCGCCGGCTTTACCGTCGGTGCAGGTGTTGAGCATGCTTTCACCCGCAACTGGACGGCGAAGCTCGAGTATCTCTACACGGATCTCGGAAGAGCTTCGAAGAGCTCGGTCTATCTGCCGGGAAGTGCTTTTGTGGCTCCAGCCTACACCGAGCAGGTCAGGACGCGCTTCTCGTTCCATACGGTTCGGGTTGGCCTGAACTACAAGTTCTGAGACCCGCGCTCTTTCCGAGAAGGCAAAGGCTGCCCCTGCGGGCAGCCTTTTTGCATTGCCGGCCTGCAGGGGGACCGCGGGAGGGGTGATCACGTCAGAAAAAAAGCCGCCCCGGAGGGCGGCTTTTGCATTCCTTGCGTGGATCGATCGATCAGCGCGAATAAAATTCGATGACGAGGTTCGGTTCCATCTGCACCGGATAGGGCACATCGGTCAGAACCGGAATGCGGGCGAACTTGGCCGTCATCTTGCCGTGATCGACTTCGAGGAAGTCCGGCGTGTCACGCTCGGCAAGGCCGGCGGCTTCGAGAACGAGGGTCAGCTGCTTCGAGGCTTCCTTCACCTCAACGACATCGCCCACCTTCACGAGATAGCTCGGAACGTTGACGCGCTTGCCGTTGACGCGGATATGGCCGTGGCTGACGAACTGGCGCGCGGCGAACACGGTCGGGACGAACTTGGCGCGATAGACGACGGCGTCGAGGCGGCGCTCGAGCAGGCCGATCAGGTTCGCACCCGAGTCACCCTTCATGCGGACGGCTTCGGCATAGTAACGGCGGAACTGCTTTTCCGAAATCGAGCCGTAATAGCCCTTCAGCTTCTGCTTGGCGCGGAGCTGGGTGCCGAAATCCGACATCTTGCCCTTGCGGCGCTGGCCATGCTGGCCCGGGCCGTATTCGCGCTTGTTCACCGGGGACTTCGGGCGGCCCCAGATATTCTCGCCCATGCGGCGATCGATCTTGTATTTGGCTTCGTGACGCTTGGTCATCGCAGTTCCTCTCAAGGGCAGGAGGAACGAAAGCAGCCGCACCCGGCCCGAAGGCGGGTTGCGCGCCGATCCACGTTCCCCGAACGCCCGATTAGGGTTCAAGTTCAGGAGGAACGCGCCCTCCTCTCCCCATCCCTTGCGGAATATGCGGGGCGACAGATCGACCGGGATGGCCGTGGCCGGTTCCGGAGGATCGCGGGTGCGTGCGGGAGGTTCCCCTCCCTCCGGGCAGGTTTCCCATGCCGGAGCGCGGTCGATAGGGGAAATCGCCGCCCGCGTCAACCGGAAGCTGGCATTCCCGCGGCCGGCTGAGGCCCCAGCAGCGCCTCCGGCGGGTTGCCCGCGGTCATCTCCATCCGGGCCGAGCCGGGGCTGTCGAGGCGGCATTCGCCCAGCACCTGCACGACACGGCGCGCGATGGCGGGGGCCGGGTCGATCCATTGAACAGGCCAGGGCGCGAGCGCTTTCAGCCGGTCGAGCAGCAGCGGATAATGCGTGCAGGCCAAAACCACGACATCGGTGCGCCGGCCTTCCGCCTCGGCGAAACAGGGCGCGATCTCCGCCGCGATCGCCTCATCCGGCACCGCCTCGCCGCGCAAGGCCCGCTCGGCCAGACCGGCCAGCGCCTTCGAGCCGACCAGCGTGACGGCAATCCCTTGCGCGAAATCGCGGATCAACTCGGCGGTGTAATCGCGGCTGACGGTGCCGGGCGTCGCGAGAACGGAGATCATGCCGCTCTGCGTCGCCGCCGCCGCCGGCTTGATCGCCGGAACCGTGCCGACAATCGGCATGGCATGCCGCGCCCGGAGCGGCGGCAGCACCAAAGTGGAGGCTGTGTTGCAGGCAATCACGATGGCATCGGCGGGAAAGCCGGCCAAAGCCTCTCCGATCACCGTTTCCACCCGCGCCACGAGCGCCTCCGGCGCCAGCGCGCCGTAGGGGAAAAGCGCATCATCGCCGAGATAGAGGAAATCGGCATCGGGCCGCACCTTCCGGATCTCGCGGAAGACCGTGAGCCCGCCGAGGCCGGAATCGAAAACGAGGATCTTCTGGCGTGTGGGCAAGGGGCATCCGGGGGTGTGACGGCTCCCCGTCAATCGCGCCGAATCGTCCCCGTGGCAAGGCGGCGGACGATATCGTCCACCACGCGTTGCGCAGAAAGGGCGGCGCCGCCGGCCGTCATCGAGGCCGGCCCGGCATTGGCCTCGCCGGCCAGCCAGAGCCGGTCCCGCACGGGGCGTTCCAGCACACGCCGCGCCTCCATTTGCCCCGGCAGCGCGATGGAATAGGAACCCAGCGCATGCGGATCGGCGCTCCAGCCGGCGAGCCGGCCCTGCGGCAGCCGCGTGCGCTCGGATTCGCCGAGGATCGCCACCAGCCGGTCACGAATCGTCGAGACGGCGGTCGCCTCGCCGGCTTTTGCGAGGCTCCGCGCATAGTTTCCGCCGAACGTCGCGACGATGAGCGGCCGTCCGAAGGGCCAGAACTCGAAATTGACGAGTTCATCACCATCGCCCTGGTCGAAATACTGCGTCCACGGGCTGAGGCCGAGCCGGTCGCCATCCATCCGGAGCGCGACCTTGGTCATCGCCCCCATCCGGAGGCCGGACAGGGCGCGCTGAATCTCCGCCGGCCAGTCCGGCGTGATTCGGATACCGCCGGCCTGCAGCACCCCGATCGAGGCGGTGAGCAGCACGGCCCGCGCCGTCACAACGCCACCGGGCACGGTGAGCCGGACGCCGGGGCCGGAAAGATCGATCGCCGAGACGGGGCTGTTCAGCGCGATATCGAGGCCCTTCCCATGCGTCTCGAGCAGATGGCCATAGCCGGCGGGCAGCACGAAATCATCTCCGGAATCAAGCGCCTGATAATCGCGGATCGACACATGCTCCGGGTCCTCGCCGAGGGAGAGCAAAGTCAGCCCCTGCGCGGCCTCGAGCAGTTCCGGCGCATGGCGGCGCGCCGCCTCCGCGAAGGAGAGATCGGCATCACGGCCCTCCCGTTCCAATTCCATCGACAGCCGCCCGAAGGCGCCGCGCCGCCGGCTGCGCTCCTCCGCCGGAAGTGGTTTGCCATGGCGGAACACGTTGAACCCGCCCCAGAGCGTGTTGTCGTCGACCAGCTCGAATTTCTGCCGTTCGGCAATCTCCCGCCACGGGTTGCGTTCGGCAAAATGGATATAGAACGCCCCGGCCTCGAACCCGGCGCCGAGGCTCTCATCGGTATGGACCCGGCCTCCGACGCGGCCCTGCGCCTCGAAAATCCTCGCGGTGAGCTTCTTCTCCCGCGCCCGGTGGGCCGCAACAAGGCCGGCCGCGCCCGCCCCGATGATCGCAAGGTCGAGATCAGCCCTTACCTGCGCCCGGGCAGGCGAAGAGAGAAAGGCCGGCGAGGCGAGGCTCCCGGCAGCAAGCAACGTTCCGGCAGTGAAGTGGCGTCGCGAGATCATGGCAGGCTCCTGAAGTCAGCCATAGGCCTTCTGGAATACGGCCAGAAGAGGTCGCTGGACCGGCCCGCCCGGGAATCCCGCTCACATTTCCGTGTTCGGATCGCTCCGCCGCGGCGCCGGCTTGCCGCGCTTGACCAGCCAGTCCACCGCGCCGCGGAGCGTGCGGATATCCTGCTCGCTCGGCTGCAACCGGTGGATGATGTTCCGCATGTTCCGCACCATTTGCGGGCGCTTGCTCTCGGGGAAGAAATAGCGCGCCCGTTCGAGATGGCCTTCGAGGAAATCGAAGAAGGAAAGCAAGCTCTCGCGCGTCGCCGGCGGGCTCATTTCCGGCATGGCGAAGGGCGCCGCATCACCCTCGGCATGGCGGAACCATTCATAGCCGGTCAGCAGCACGGCCTGTGCGAGATTGAGCGAGGCGAATTCCCGGTTGACCGGGAAGGTGATGATCGTGCTGGCCAGAGCGACATCCTCGTTCTCGAGGCCGGTCCGCTCCGGCCCGAACAGGATGCCCACGCGCTGCCCCTGCCCGATCCGCCCCTTCGCCTCTTCCATGGCCTGATGCGGCCCGAGCACCGGCTTGGCCTGCCCGCGTTCCCGCGCCGTGGTGGCATAGACATGGTGCAGGTCGGCGATGGCGCTTGGCAGATCCGGGAAAAGCTGTGCCCTGTCGAGAATGGCGGTCGCGCCGGCCGCCGCCGAGACCGCGCCCTTTTTCATCCGCGTCTTCTGCGGCCAGCCATCCCGCGGGGCGACGAGCCGCATCTCCGTCAGCGAAAAATTCGCCATGGCGCGCGCGCACATGCCGATATTCTCGGCAAGCTGCGGCCGGACAAGGATGATGACGGGGCGGGCGGGGTCGGACAAACCGGCAATCCTGCGAAAAGCGTGGCTGCCCCGGCAGATGCCCCTCTCTCCGCCCTTCGTCAATCTTTGCCTCGCGGGAAAGCGGTGCTATAGCCCGCTCCGGTGCATCGTCCGCTCCGGCCGGAGTGATACTGCCAGAAAAAGACGAATGCGACTCCCCGTTTGTCCCTGCTCTGAAGGTCTGCTCACGATGAAGAAAATCAAGGTCGCCAACCCGGTCGTCGAAATGGACGGCGATGAGATGACGCGGATCATCTGGGCCTTCATCAAGGAGAAGCTGATCCACCCCTACCTGGATATCGACCTGAAATACTATGATCTCTCGGTCGAGAACCGTGACGCAACGAACGATCAGGTCACGATCGATTCCGCGGAAGCCACCAAGAAATACGGCGTCGCCGTGAAATGCGCGACCATCACGCCGGATGAAGCCCGCGTGAAGGAATTCAACCTCAAGGAAATGTGGAAATCGCCGAACGGCACGATCCGCAATATTCTCGGCGGCACCATCTTCCGCGAGCCGATCATCTGCAAGAACGTGCCGCGCCTCGTTCCGGGCTGGACCCAGCCGATCGTCGTCGGCCGCCACGCCTACGGGGACCAGTATCGCGCCACCGATTTCAAGTTCCCCGGCAAGGGCACCTTGTCGATCAGGTTTGTCGGCGAGGATGGCCAGGTCATCGAGAAGGAAGTCTTCAAGGCGCCGGGCGCCGGCATCTCGCTGTCGATGTACAATCTCGACGATTCGATCCGTGATTTCGCCCGCGCCTCCTTCTCCTACGGCCTGCTGCGCAACTATCCGGTCTATCTCTCGACCAAGAATACCATTCTCAAGGTCTATGACGGCCGCTTCAAGGACATCTTCCAGGAAGTGTTCGATGCCGAATATGCCGACAAGTTCAAGGAAAAGGGCCTGATCTACGAGCATCGCCTGATCGACGACATGGTCGCCTCGGCGCTGAAATGGTCAGGCGGCTATGTCTGGGCCTGCAAGAACTATGATGGCGACGTGCAGTCGGACGTGGTGGCGCAGGGCTTTGGCTCGCTCGGCCTGATGACCTCGGTGCTGATGACCCCGGACGGCAAGGTGGTGGAGGCCGAGGCCGCCCATGGCACCGTGACTCGCCATTACCGCGAGCACCAGAAGGGCAAGGAAACCTCGACCAACTCGATCGCCTCCATCTTCGCCTGGACGCGCGGCCTCGCCCATCGCGCCAAGCTAGATGGCAACGAGGAACTGGCGAAGTTCTCCAAGACGCTCGAGAAGGTCTGCGTCGATACGGTCGAGGCCGGCCACATGACGAAGGATCTCGCGCTCCTCGTCGGCGCCGACCAGAAATGGCTCTCGACCTCGGGCTTCCTCGACAAGGTCGACGAGAATCTCAAGAAGGCGATGGGCGCCTGATCGCGCCCGGCCGACGGAACAGGAAGGGGCCTCGCGGCCTCTTTTTTGTTGGGCGGGACGGCAAGTCGTGGATGCCGGGACAGGCCCGGCCATGACAGGGATGCGAAGGCGATGGGCACAAGAATCCCGGCCACCCCGCTTGCAGGCCCGGTCAGGCCCCCTAGACTGCCCGCAACCTCCTCCAGCCTGCCGGATCCTGCCCGTGACGTCGCTGCCTGCCCGCTCCGATTTCCCCTTCTTCTTCCCGTTCCGCGTCCGCTATTCGGAGATCGACGGCCAGAAAGTGGCCTACAACGCCCATTATCTGACCTGGTTCGACACGGCGATCTTCGAGTTCTACCGCGCCATCGGCTATGACCAGACGCGTGAGGCCGAAGACCTGCAGGAGGACTGGCATGTCGTGCGGGCGCTGGTCGAATATCGCGCGCCGCTGCTCTACGATCAGGCCTTCGAGGTCGGCGTCCGCGTCGCGCGGATGGGCCGCTCCAGCCTGACCTATGCGCTCGGGATCTTCCCGCAGGGCGAGGACCGCCTGCTGACGACTGGCGAGGTGGTGCAGGTCTACACCGACCAGAAAAACCATCGCGCCACCGCCATCCCGGAGCGCGTCCGCGATCTTTACCGCGCTTTTGCGCCCTTTCCCGAGGGATGATTCACAGCGCGGTGCGCCGGCGCACTTGTTGGCGCAATTCCCGCTGTGGAAAATGCCGGGATGAACGCCGATGCCCGATTCTCCCCCCGCGATCTCGACGCCGCCGTCGAGGCCGGCCTGCTCGAACCCGCCGCCGCCGAACGCCTCAAGGGGTTCCTTGCCGGACGGGCGCCAGCGCCGGCCGCCATCGCCAGGCCGGCTGCAGCCTCGCGCTTCGACCTGACCCATGTGCTCTGGTATGCCGGCGCGCTCATCATCATGAGCGCCATGGGCCTGTTCTCCACCCTTGCCTTCTCGGCCATGGGCGGCGCCGGCCTTGCGGTGACAGGCCTGATCTACGGGCTCGGCCTCTGGGCTGGCGGCCACCGCCTCTGGCAGCGCGAGGAGACGCGCACGCCCGGCGGCCTGCTGATCGCCGCCGCCCTGTCCATGGTGCCGCTGATCGTCTTCGGTGTGCAGAGCGCCGCCGATATCTGGCCCGGCTCGTCCGCGCCCGGGCAATACCGCTCGTTCTTCCACTACATCAAGGCGGGCTGGATCCCGATGGAACTGGCGACGCTCGTCATCAGCGTCCTCGCCCTGCGGCGCTATCCCTTCACCTTCATCGCCTTCCCGGCGGCGATCTGCCTTTGGTTCCTGTCGATGGATCTCGCGGCCTGGCTCGCGAAGGAGCAGAGCTTCGACTACACCCTGCGCCGGCAGGTCTCGCTGGTCTTCGGGCTGGTGCTGATGGTCGCGACCTGGGCGAGCGAACTGAAGGCCCGGCGGTCCGACTACGGCTTCTGGTTGCACCTTGTCGCCGCAATCACGCTCTGGGGCGGGCTCACCTTCCAGTCCTCCGGCAGCGAATGGGGCAAGTTCATTTATTGCCTCATCAATATCGGGCTGATCGGGCTGGCGGTCTTCCTCGGGCGCCGCGTCTACTCGGTCTTCGGCGTGATCGGGGTGATGGTCTATCTCGGCCATCTCGCCTATGGCGTGTTCAAGGACTCGCTGCTCTTCCCCTTCGCGCTCTCGGCCATGGGCTTGGTCATGGTCGGGCTCGGCATCGCCTATGCCCGGCGGCGCGTCGCGATCCAGCATTGGCTGGAAGCCCGGCTACCCGCCGGCACGCAGAGCTTGCGCCCGTTCCACGCCCGCCGACAGGATTGAGTGCGCAATCACCGGAGCCGACGCCACAATTGACGTGGCACCGGGCCCGGTTCAACCGGTAGCGGCTTTCCCCGCGCCGGCAGGCTTCAGTTGACAGCAGCCAGACGGCTGGCGATAGCCTGGAGGGCTTCCGGCAGCTTGCCGCCATCCGGCCCGCCGGCCTGGGCCATGTCCGGCCGGCCACCGCCGCCCTTGCCGCCCAGGATTTCCGATGCGGTACGGACGAGATCGACCGCATTGACCTTGCCAGCGAGATCCTCGGTCACGGCCACGACGATGCCGGCGCGCTGGTCCTCGCCCACCACACCGAGCGCGATCACCCCCGAGCCGATCTTCGCCTTGTGCTGGTCCGCAAGCCCCTTGAGATCCTTCACCTCGACCCCCTCGACCTGCTTGCCGAGATAGGCGATGGCCCCGATCCGCTGCGGTGCATCCGCCGCCTCGCCGCCGCCCATCGCCAGCTTGCGTCGCGTTTCGGCCAGATCACGCTCGAGCTTGCGGCGTTCCTCGGCGATCTGGACAACACGCCCGGGTGCCTCGTCCACGCCGACCTTGAGGCTGGCCGCGATATCCCGCAGGCGTTCGCGCTCGGCATTGAGATGCCGCCGCGCCGCCATGCCGGTCAGCGCTTCGATCCGGCGGACACCGGCCGAAACCGCGCCCTCGCCGACAATCGACACGAGGCCGATATCGCCGGTCCGGCCGACATGGGTGCCACCGCAGAGTTCGATCGAATAGGCGCGGCCATCCGCCTCGAGGCCCATCGACACAACGCGGACCTCGTCGCCGTATTTCTCGCCGAACAGCGCCCGCGCGCCGGAATTGATTGCCTCGTCCACCGCCATCAGCCGGGTCACGACCGGGCTGTTCTGCAGGATGATCTGGTTGGCGCGATCCTCGACCTGCATCAGTTCCTCGCCGAGGACCGGCTTGGGATGCGAGATATCGAAGCGAAGCCGATCCGGCTCGACCAGCGAGCCCTTCTGCGCCACATGGTCACCCAGAACCTGGCGCAAAGCCTCGTGGAGAAGATGCGTCGCGGAATGATTGGCGCGGATCGCGCCCCTGCGGCCGGTATCGACTTTCAGAACTGCCGCGGTACCGACCTTGACAACCCCCTCCTCGACACGACCCTGATGCACGAAGACATCCCCGGCGCGCTTGATCGTATCCGTCACGCGGAAACGGAATCCCTCGCCGGCAATGACGCCTTCATCGCCGACCTGCCCGCCGGATTCGGCGTAGAACGGCGTCTGGTTGAGAATGATGGAGCCCTCGCCGGTCAGGCTGTCCACCTGCCGGCCGCCCTCGACAAGCGCGGTCACCGCACCCTCGGCCTGCTCGGTCTCGTACCCGAGAAACTCGGTCGCGCCGACCGCCTCGCGCACGGCAAACCAGATCGCCTCGCTCGCCGCATCGCCCGAGCCGGCCCAGGCCGCACGGGCCTCGGCCTTCTGCCGCGCCATCGCCGCATTGAACCCGTCGAGATCAACACCGATGCCGCGGGCCCGCAACGCATCCTGTGTCAGATCGAGCGGGAAACCGAACGTGTCATAGAGGCGGAACGCCGTCTCGCCCGAAAGCTTCTGCCCGGAGCCCAGCGACGATGTCTCGCTTTCAAGCAGGCCAAGCCCGCGCTCCAGGGTCTTGCGGAACCGGCTCTCCTCGAGCTTCAGCGTTTCGGTGATCAGGCCCTCGGCCCGTACCAGTTCCGGATAGGCCTGTCCCATCTCCCGAACGAGGGCCGGAACCAGCCGGAACATCAGCGGATCCTTTGCGCCCAGCAGTTGGGCATGCCGCATGCCGCGCCGCATGATCCGCCGGAGGACATAGCCCCGCCCTTCGTTCGAGGGCAGCACGCCATCTGCCACAAGGAAGCTGGAGGCACGCAGGTGATCGGCGATCACGCGGTGGCTCGCGCCCTGAGGTCCGTCCGGATCGACCGAAACAAGGTCGGCAACCGCCCGGACGAGGCTGCGCATCAGGTCGGTGCGGTAATTGTCATGCGTGCCCTGCAGCACCGCGGCAATCCGCTCCAGCCCCATGCCGGTATCGATCGAGGGCTTCGGCAGGCGAATCCGTTCGCCGCCGGGCAATTGCTCGAACTGCATGAAGACGAGGTTCCAGATCTCGATGAACCGGTCGCCGTCCTGGTCCGGCGAGCCGGGCGGCCCACCGGGAATGTGCGGCCCATGATCGTAGAAGATCTCGGAACAGGGACCGCAGGGCCCGGTATCGCCCATCGCCCAGAAATTGTCGGAGGTCGCGATGCGGATGATCCGCTCGTCCGGCAGGCCCGCGATCTTCTTCCAGAGGCCGAATGCCTCGTCATCCTCGTGATAGACCGTGACGCTGAGCTTGTCTTTGGAAAGGCCGAACTCCTTGGTGACCAGGGTCCAGGCGAAATGGATCGCGTCTTCCTTGAAATAATCCCCGAAGGAGAAATTCCCCAGCATCTCGAAGAAGGTGTGATGGCGGGCTGTGTAGCCTACATTGTCGAGATCGTTATGCTTGCCGCCGGCGCGGACGCATTTCTGCGAGGTGGCCGCCCGGGAATAGCTTCGCGTCTCGACGCCGGTGAACAGGTTCTTGAACTGCACCATCCCGGCATTGGTGAACATCAGCGTCGGGTCATTGCGCGGCACCAGTGGCGAGGAATCCACAACCGCATGCCCGTTCTTGCCGAAATACCCCAGAAAGGTCGAACGGATGTCGTTGACGCTACTCATGGACCAAACCCTGCCTGTTCTCGCCCGGCACGCCATGCCGGACCCTGATTGTTCAGGTTGGTTCTAGTCAGGGGAATGCCCCCTGTCCACATGGCGAAAAGCAGCGCGACATTGGGACTGCCCGGGAAAAGCAGTCAGGCGCCAACCAGGGTGCGCCTCACTCATCCCCGGGCTCGGGGGAACCCGCGAGAATCGAATCCGCGATCAGGCCGGCATTCTGGCGGATGGATTGCTCGATCTTGTCCGCCACTTCCGGATTCTGCTTGAGGAATGTCTTCGCATTCTCGCGCCCCTGGCCGAGGCGGACGCTGTCATAGGAAAACCAGGCCCCCGACTTCTCGACAATGCCGGCCTTGACCCCGAGATCGACCAGCTCGCCGGTGCGGGAAATCCCCTCGCCATACATGATGTCGAACTCGACCTGCTTGAAGGGCGGGGCAACCTTGTTCTTCACGACCTTCACGCGGGTCTGGTTGCCGACGACATCCTCGCGCTCCTTGATCGAGGCAATGCGCCGGATATCCAGACGGACCGAGGCGTAGAATTTGAGCGCGTTTCCGCCGGTCGTGGTTTCCGGGCTGCCATACATCACCCCGATCTTCATGCGGATCTGGTTGATGAAAATGACCATGCAATTCGAGCGGGAAATCGAGCCGGTCAGCTTGCGGAGGGCCTGGCTCATCAGGCGCGCCTGCAGGCCGGGCTGCATCTCGCCCATCTCGCCTTCGATTTCCGCCTTGGGCGTGAGTGCAGCCACCGAATCGATCACCAGCACATCCACGGCGCCGGAGCGCACGAGCGTATCGGCGATCTCGAGCGCCTGTTCGCCAGTATCCGGCTGTGAGATCAGCAGGTTGTCGAGATTGACACCCAGCTTGCGCGCATAGACCGGATCCAGCGCATGCTCGGCATCGACAAAGGCCGAGACCCCGCCCCGCTTCTGCGCCTCGGCCACCACATGCAGCGCAAGCGTGGTCTTGCCCGAGGATTCCGGCCCGTAGATCTCGATGATCCGCCCCTTGGGAAGACCGCCGACACCCAGAGCGATATCCAGCGAAAGCGAACCCGTGGGAATCGCCTCGATCTCCATCGAGGTCTTCTGGCCGAGCCGCATGATCGACCCCTTGCCGAATGCACGCTCGATCTGGGAAAGGGCGGCGTCGAGAGCCTTGGTCTTGTCCATGGAGGAACCTTCTACGAGGCGAAGCTGGGATTGCGACATCGAATTCTTCCTCCTTAGGGGATCGGCGCAGCAGGCACAACAACAGGGTAATTCCTGTTTTGTTCTAGTCAAGAAGTTCTTTTTTTGTTCTTAACGGCCATTGCGCCGGCGTGGCTTCCCGCCCTAAGCTGGAAGCCCGTTTTCGCCAGGACCCGCCGGATGCACCTCTCCTATGCGCAATTTCTCGAGGATTATCATCTGGATCGCGTGCTGGGAGACCGGCAGGGCGCAGCCTATATCGATGTGGGAGGTGGCCACCCGCTCGCGGATAATGTGAGCTATCACTTCTATCTCAAGGGCTGGCGCGGGCTCATCATCGAACCACAAGGCAATCTTGCGGCCCTTTATCGCCATCTCCGCCCGCGCGACATCGTGCTCGATGTGCTGGTCGGCGCCGGGGATGGCGAGGTTCCGTTCCACCGCGTCGATCGGCTGCATGGGTTTTCCACAATCGTGAAGGCCAATGCCGAGGGTGCAGCCGCTTTCGGGGCCGGATTCCGCACCGAGATGCGGCCGATCCGCCGGCTGTCCGGGCTGATTGATTCGCACGGAATCGGCCCGATCGCCTTCCTCAAGATCGATGTGGAGGGCGCGGAGGCCGAGGTGCTCCGCGGCGTTGACTGGGCCCGCCACCGGCCTTCGGTGCTCTGCATCGAGGCGATCCAGCCCGGAACCGGCGAGCCGGCCTGGGATTCCTGGGAACCGATTGTCCTGTCCGCCGGCTATACGCTCGCTCTCGCCGATGGCATCAACCGTTTCTATGTCGCCGCGGAGGAGAGCTACCTTGCGGAACGCTTTCCGGAAAAGCCTGCACCCTGGGATTGCGTGCGGCACTATTACGAACTCGGCCCGGCCCTCGACCGCCCCGATCATCCCGACCGCGCGCTGCTGCAGCGCCTGCTGAAGGGGTTTCTCGCCGGCCTTGGCAGGAAGAGCCCGGAGGAGATCCTCGCCCTGATCGAAGCCTCGGCTGGGCCGGACGGGCTCGAGGCGCCGGGCGATCTGGTGCGCCTGCTGCGCGGCAACCTGCCGGCTCCGGAAGGTGGAACGCCTGTCGATGCGCGCGCGGCTTTCGACGACCATGCAAGAGCGGCGATCGGCCGGCTCGCGGCCTTCTATGATGGCGGGATGATCACCGAGGAAGAGGCCGCGCCGGATGGCGAGGCGCGCTCCGTGGATACGCCCTCATGAGCCGGGCGCGGAGCCCATCACGCCCTTCACAGTCTCGATCAGCTGCTTGAGGCCGAAAGGCTTGGGCAGGAAGTCGAATTGCTGGCCATCCGGCAGGTTCTTCCGGAACGCCTCCTCGGCATAGCCGGATACGAAGATCACCTTGAGATCCGGCTTGCGGGCCCGCAATTCGCGCAGGAGCGTCGGCCCGTCCATTTCCGGCATCACCACATCCGACACGACAAGGTCGATGCTCTCGATCGCATCCCCCACCTGCTCGAGCGCATCGACGCCGCTCTGAGCCTCGATGACCGTATAACCGCGCGAGCGCAGGGCCCGGGCCCCGAAGCCGCGCACGGCATCCTCGTCCTCGACGAGCAGGATCGTGCCCTTGCCCGTCATGTCGGCAATGGGCGTCGCAGCCGGCCGGTTCTCGCCCGGCGCGGCGGCGTCCGGATCGGCCGGGGCCAGGGCAGTCTCGGCCGGCCGCACGGGCACAGCCACCGGCGCCAGGACGATGTCATGCCGGGGCAGGAAGATCCGGAAGGTCGTGCCTTCGCCGACCGTGCTGTCGCAGGCGATGAAGCCGTTCGACTGGGTGACGAACCCATAGACCGAGGACAGGCCGAGCCCGGTGCCACGACCGACTTCCTTGGTGGTGAAGAAGGGCTCGAAAATCTTCTTGCGCACCTCCTCGCTCATGCCGGTGCCGGTATCCGAAACCTCCACCAGCACGTAATCGGCTTCGGGCATCCCCTCGACGGCAAAGGCCTCGACCTCGCCCGCCACGATATTCGCCGTCCGGATCAGCAGCTTGCCGCCCTCGGGCATGGCATCACGGGCATTGACCGCGAGATTGATGATCATGTTGTCGAACGAGGCCGGATCGGCATTGATGCCCCAGAGATCGCGGCCATGCCGGACTTCCAGCTCGACATTCGGCCCGATCGAGCGCTTCAGCAGGTTGGTCAGGTCGCTCAGCCGCTCGCCGAGATCGATCGATTCCGGCAGCAATGTCTGCTGGCGGGAGAAGGCCAGCAATTGCCGAACCAGGCTCTTGGCCCGGTTGGCCGAATTCTTGATCTGCATCACGTCCTGATAGCGGGGGTCGGAGGCGCGGTAATTGCCGATCAGCAGGTCCGCGAAGCCGACAATCGCCTGGAGATGATTGTTGAAATCATGGGCGACGCCGCCGGCCAGCTGGCCGATCGCGTTCATCTTCATTGACTGGAAGAACTGCTCCTGCAGCTTCTTTTCCTCGGTCGTCTCGATGAGATAGACCAGTGCCACCTCCGGATCCTGACCCCGCACCTCGGCCGGCACGAAGAAGAACCGGGCCGACCGGCTGCCCTCGCCTTCGATCGCCGCATCGACGGGGTCGATCTCGCCGCGCCCGGCGACAGCCTCGGCGAAGGCCGCCTCGACGCGGGGCCGGTCGCCCGCCGCAACCATGGAGAGCAATGTCCGCCGCTCGCCCGCCTGGGCCGGCGGCAGCAGGCTGGCGAACCGGGCATTGGTCGAGCGGATGCTGCCGTCATGGTCGAGCGTGGCGATGGCGAGCGGCGAGTTGTTGAAGAACCGCGCGAACCGCACTTCCGCCGCGCGCAGGCCCTCGGAGGCCTCGGTCCCCTGCCCCTGGCTGCGGTTGAGCACGAGGGTGCGCGAGATGCCTGCCGTGCCGTCGGCGGCGAAGGCGACGCGATGGATCAGCCGCACCGGCAGCGTCTGCCCGTTGCGGCGCTTGAGGTCGAGATCGATCGTCTCGGTCTTGAGCCCGCCCGGCATGCCCTGCACGGAGGCGATCAGGGCCGCGCCGCCGCCCGACACGATATCCTTCAGTTCGAGCTTCTGGTCGGCGATCTCGGCAATGTCGAGATCGAGCCAATCCGCCAGAGTGGCATTGAGATAGACGAGCTTTCCGTCCGGATGGGCGCAGAAGAACCCGGCCGGGGCATTGTCGAGATAGGAAATCGCCTGCTGGAGTTCCTGGAACTCGTTCTCGTTCCGCTCGCGCTCGCGGGTGACATCGCTCACGGTCCAGTGCTGCACCGTCTCGCCGCCGCGTTCCAGCGGCCGCACCCGCACCCGGTACCAGGCCGAGGGGGCCCCGCCGGCCAAAGCCGGCACGAGGCGGATGATCTCCGTCGCGCTCCTTCCCTCGCGCGCCGCCTGCGCCAGCCGGTAGGTGGCCTCGCTCACCTCGGGCGATCCGGCGAAGAGCCGCTCGACCGGGCGCACGCTGGCCACACGGCCGGGCATACCCCCGCACAGGGACTGGTAGGCCGCATTGGCATAGAGGACCCGGCCTTCGCGATCGACCACGAGGGTGCCCTCGGAGGCCGTGTCGATCAGCGCCTTGGTCACGTCGTTCCGGGCCGCCCTGCCGGCAAACTGCAGGATGCCGATCGCATAGAGGAAGGCCACCAGCACGCCGATCGCGGCGAAGAAGGCGAGGAACAGGGTCATGAACAGCGCATGCTGGCGCTCGTCGAGATAGACCATGCCGACCACGGCGCCGACGATCACAAGCGTGATCAGCAGCAGCAGCGTCGGCGAACCGTGACGCTGGCTACGGTCGATCGGCGCGCCGACAGGCGTCTCCTTCAGCATGCTTTCCCACCCCGGCAGGGACCAGTCCCGCCCAACGCCCCGTTCTGGCTCACAAACGCTGCCGCCTCAAGCGCATCACGTATCCGATGACTTCCGCAACAGCTTTATAGTGTTCCTCGGGGATTTCCTCGTCGATTTCGACTGTCGCATGCAAGGCGCGCGCAAGCGGCGGGTTCTCGATGATGGGGATATCATGCTCGCCGCCGATCTCCCGGATGCGGAGCGCCAGCGAATCGACCCCCTTGGCGAGGCAGACCGGCGCGTTCATGCCGGCTTCGTAGCGCAGGGCCACCGCAAAATGCGTCGGGTTGGTCAGGATCACCGAAGCCTTGGGCACATTCGCCATCATCCGCCGCTTCAGGATCTCCATCCGCACCTTGCGGATACGGGCCTTCACCTCGGGGCTGCCTTCGGTCTCCTTGAATTCCTGCTTCATTTCCTCGCGCGTCATCTTCAGCTTCTGGCGCCAGGAAAACCGCTGGTACAGCACGTCGAGGACGGCAACGAAGGCATAGACCGCGAGCACCGCGCCCAGCAGCTTCAGCGTCAGGACCCAGCTCGCATCGATCATCCGGACCGGATCGAGCCGGACGAGCGCATCCAGTTTCCCGCGCTCCGGCATCAGCACCATGTACATGACCACGGCGACGATAGTGAATTTCAGCAGGCTCTTGATGAACTGGACGAAGGCCTCGCGCCCGAAGATCCGCTTGAACCCGGCAATAGGAGAGATCCGGTTGAGCTTCGGCATCATCGGCTCCACCGTCCAGAGCGGGCGATGCAGGAGCAGCCCCTGCGCGATTCCGGCGAGGAGGGCGAAAGCAAAAGGCAGCGCGACCACCGCGAGGATCTTGACCGCGGAATATTCCGCAAGGTTCATCATTCCGCCGGGATTGATCGAGATCTGGTGCGCATTGCCGACCATCCCGCGCAGCGAGCCGACGAAATCGCCGAGGCCCACCGCGCCGGTGATCATGATGGCCAGCGTGCCCGCCGCAAGGGCGAAGAAGGTCGCCACTTCCATGCTTTTCGGCACATCGCCGCGCTCGATGGCCTGCTCGATCCGGCGGTCGGTCGGGTCTTCTGTCTTGTCTTCCTGGTCCTTGTCCTCACCGGCCATCGGTCAGCGGCCTCCGGGGAACATCTCGCGGTAGACCCGCATGATATGCTCGAGAAACCCCTCCATCATCAGGCCGAGCACGAGCGCGAGAATCAGCGTGCCGAGCAGGATCGAGGCGGGCATCGCGAGGAAGAAGACCTGAAGCTGCGGCATCATGCGCGAGAGCACGCCGAGTCCGACATTGAACACGAGGCCGAAGACAAGGAACGGCGCGGAGATCTGGATGGCGGTGGCGAAGGCAGAAGTCGCGACCGACAGAACGAGCTGCGCGGCATCCCCGCTGGCGGGAACCTCGCCGGGCCGGAAGGTCTGGTAGCTGTCGACCACGCCGAGCAGCGCGACATGATGCAGGTTGAGCCCGAGGATGAGGCAGACGCCCAGCAGCGAGAGAAATGTGCCGAGGATCGCGGATTGCCCCTGATCGGCATTGGCCGGGTCGAAGATCATCGTGAAGGAGAGCCCGAGCTGCTGCGCGATGATCACGCCTGCCGTCGACAGGCTGGACATCAGGAACCGCCCGGCCAGGCCGAAGGTGAAGCCGATCATCAATTCCCCGATCAGCAATTGCACCAGCCCCGGCAGGTTGACGAGCGAGGTCGGCAGCCCGGCCCGGACAACCGGCAGCGTAACGAGAACCACGAGCACGGCCAAAGTCAGCCGTACGCGCTGCGGCGTTGTCCGTTCACCGAATCCGGGCAGCAGCATCATCATCGTGCCGATCCGCGCGAAGATCAGGGCGAAGGCGATCGCGAATTCGGGAAGGACGCTGAGGGTCATGCCCGATTGTCGTGTGATTCGCTCGAAAACGCGAACGCCACACCCGGCAGGGCGTGGCGGAGCGCAACGGAGAGGCCGCCTGCCGTCAGGCTAGCCGACGCCGGAAATCCGCGAGGCAATCCGCGCCATATAGGACGCCATGCCATCGGCCATGAAGGGGAGGAGCAGCAGAAGGGAGCCGAAAATGGCTACGACCTTCGGCACATAGACGAGGGTCTGCTCCTGGATCTGGGTCAGCGCCTGGAAGAGCGAGATGATCACGCCGACCAGCAATCCGATCACCATGACAGGCATCCCGACCTTGAAGAAGGTCATGATGCCGTCACGGGAGATCTCGATCAGGTCGGCTGGGTTCATCAGATCGGCATCCGCATGATTTCTTCATAGGCCGCGACAACCCGGTCCCGGACCGCGACGAGTGATTCGAGTGCCGCTTCGCTCTCGGCGACGGCGGTAACCACCTCGACGAGATCGGTCGGGCGGCCGGCTGCCGTGGTCATCGCCATGGCATCGGCGCGCTTGCCGGATTCGCGGGCGCGGCCCACCGTGGCTTCGAGTACGTCAGCGAAGCTGTTGCCGGCTTCGCCCGGACGCGTCAGTGCCGCGGCCGGGTTCGAGCCCATCTTCTGCGTCAGGGCATAGGCACTGGCCGCAAGGCTCGGGTTCAGGGTCGTCTTCATGGCATTCTCCATAAACGATTCGAGGGGATTACGCGCGGAGGATGTCGAGCGTCCTGGCCAACATCCGCCGCGTGGTTGAAATGACGTTCAGATTGGCCTCGTAGGACCGCTGCGCTTCGCGCATGTCGAGAGTCTCGATCATGGTGTCGACATTCGGCTTCTGGACATAGCCGCGCGCATCGGCCATCGGATGGCCAGGTTCGAATTGGGCCTTGAAGGCGGCACGATCGCGTCTGATGCGCCCCAGCTGGACGGTTTCGACACCCATTTCGGCATCGAGCGTCTTCTCGAATGTTGCGACCTTCCGGCGGTAGGGGTCACCCCCCGGCCGCGTCGCGGTCGTGTCGGCATTGGCGATATTCTCGGAAATGACGCGCATGCGCCCGGCCTGGGCGCGGAGCCCGGCAGCAGCGACGGCGAGCGAGCGGAAGAAATCCATGGTCCAAGCCCTCCTCAGGCCCTGCGGCCAAGCGCGATCTTCAGCGTGGCGATCCCGCGCTGATAGATGTTCGCTGCCGTCTGGAAATCGATCTGGTTCTGGGAAACCTTGAGCATCTCGTTCTCGAGATCGACCGCGTTTCCGGAGGGGCGCGTCTCGAAACTGGCGCCGCGATCGACCGTCGCCATGCCGTTGCCGGCAGCCGGCATGATGTGGCGCGGATCGGTGACGGCAATGCCGCCCTGGGGTGCGTAGCCCGCGAAGCCGGCGAGCCGGCGGGCGGCATCGCTGCCGCGCGTGGCCGGGTCAATGCCGAGCTGGCGGATGTCCTTCGGGCGATAGCCGGGCGTATCGGCATTGGCGACATTCTGCGCCAGCACCTTCTGGCGGGTCTGAAGGAAGCGCATCCGCTCCTTGAGGGCCGCAAAGGTCGCGAGATCCTGAATCATGAACACCTCGGCAATTTCGAACCGGCTCAATGCCAATTCCGGCAATTATTGCCTGCGTCATGGTTAATTCGGAGTTAATGCTAATATATATTCCGGCGGCTTCTGTCCGATTTGGGGACAGATCGGCGCGCGCTGGCCCCGCACCGGGCCGTCAGGAGCCCGCAAGAGCCCGCATCATGGTTAATGGCGGCTCGACACACAGCACGAAGATGCGGATAACCGTGGCACAGGGCTGCACGCGCATTCATTTGGGCGGGAAAACCCTCTATGAGAAGGACTTGGCAGGTTCGCGCTGCCCTCCATCGCATTGCGGCGTTTACTCGCGGGCAGGAGGGCGCTAAGGCCGGATCGACCAGTTGCGGGAGAAGGCATGCAAAGCATCATTGACAAGCTCGGCCTCGGGGAGAGCACGGTCTCGCTGATCCTCTGGATCGGCCTCTCGCTCCTGCTGCTGATCGTGGTGGTGGCGCTCGCCGCCTGGCTCGTGCGCGTGCTGAGGCCCAGCCTCAACCTGGGCGGAAGCGGGCGCGGTGGCCGGCCCCAGCGCCTCGCCGTGACCGACGCCTTCAACCTGGACAGGGATGGCCGCAAGCTTGTCATCGTCCGGCGCGACAATGTCGAACATCTGCTGCTGATCGGCGGCCCCAACGATGTCCTCGTCGAGGGCAATATCGTCCGGGGCGAGCGGGCAGGCCGCGCCCGGCCGGGTCCGGACGAACTGGCCTCGATCGTCGAGGGCCTGTCCGCTCCCGATGCGCCGGTGCGCCCGGAAATGCCGATGGCGCCCGCCAGCTTCCAGCCGCCGCCGGCCCAGGTGGCCCCACCTCCTATGGCCCCGCCTCCCATGGCCCCGCCTCCCATGGCCCCGCCTGCCGCGCCCGTCCTGCCCCCGATGGCCCCGCCGCGCATGGCGCCGATGCCGCCGATGGCCCCCGCCCCCATGGCACCGATGGCTCCGGCACCGATGGCTCCGCCGCCTTCGCGGCCGGTCGTCACACCGCCGGCCAGCGCCGCACAGATGGATGACGAATTCGAGCGTTCGCTCGTCTCGTCGCCGCCGATGCGCCCCGCTGCCCCGCCGGCCCGTCCGGTCGCTCCGCCGCCGCCTCCCCCTCCTCCTCCACCGCAGATGGCACCGCCCCCGCCGCCTGCCGCTCCGTCCGCAGCTGCCCCGGCCGCTGCGCCGGCGCCACAGCGGCCTGCCCGGCAGGAGCCGGTCAGCGAAATGGCGCGCCGTCTCAACGAGGTGCTTCAGAAGCCGCTGAGCGGCCAGCTGCGCCCGCCTTTCAACAAGCCGATCCCGCCGGTTCCGTCGACGCCATCGGTCATGCCACCGCCTCCGCCGCCGCCCGCACCGCCAGCCGAGCCGGCACCGGCTCCTGTTGTCGCCACGCCGGCCACGGAGCCGCGCAAGGCCGCGCCGGTCAATTCGCTCGACGAGCTCGACCTTCTGGCCAGCATGATCGACCCGCCGAAGGCACCGCCGACCTCACCGAACCCGCCGCCTGCTGCGGCCGCGCCTGCCGCGGCACCGCCGCAGGCTGCCAAGCCGGTCGAATCCGACATGGATATGCTGGAAGAAGAAATGGCGCGGCTGCTCGGCCGGCCCAACCCGCCCAAGGCGCCATGACAGCCCGCCAGCCTGGCAACCCGTTCCGGCGCGCGCTCCGGTACGCGGCCATCCCGGCCGGCTTCTTCCTTGCGGCCTGCGGCATGGCCTATGCGCAGGATATCTCGATCAATTTCGGCGGCACCGGTGTCAGCGAACGGGCGCTTCAGCTCGTCGCCCTGCTGACTGTTCTGTCCCTGGCGCCGTCGATCCTGATCATGGTGACATCCTTCGCCCGGATCGTGATCGTGCTGTCGCTGCTCCGCATGGCGATCGGCACGCAGTCCGCGCCGCCGAACACAGTGCTGACCGGGCTCGCCCTGTTCCTCACCGCCTTCATCATGGCGCCGACCTTCCAGGCCTCCTACGAGGCCGGCATCCAGCCACTGGTTGCCGGGCAGATCCGCGAGGTTGAGGCCTTCGAGCGGGCATCCCAGCCCTTCAAGCAGTTCATGCTGAAGCATGTGCGCCCGACTGATCTCGAGCTTTTCCTCGATCTCTCACGCCAGCCCCGGCCGGCCACGCCCGAAGCCACGCCACTCGGCAGCCTCGTGCCGGCCTTCATGATCTCGGAATTGCGCCGGGCCTTCGAGATCGGCTTCCTGCTCTTCCTGCCCTTCCTGATCATCGACCTTGTCGTCTCGTCGATCCTGATCTCGATGGGTATGATGATGGTGCCGCCGGCAATGGTCTCGTTGCCGTTCAAGCTGATCTTCTTCGTTCTGGTGGATGGCTGGAGGCTGGTCGCCGGTTCGCTCGTCCAGAGCTTCGGACAGATCGGATAGCGCCCCTTCCGGGGCGTCACCGTGCCTGAAAGGGCGGCCCTATGCGGTCAGCCGTTGCCTGGCGGCGGGATCGGTTGCGCCGGCTCGCGCCGGTCGAGCACGGACTGGCGGCCATCGCCCGCGCTGCGGACGGGCCGTGCCGTGCCGGCGGTTTCCGGATAGCGCTTCCGGTAGGACGCCATGAATTCGACCATCGTGTCGGCGCTGACCACCGCCCGCGCCACGTCGCGGAAGGCCTGCGGCCGCGTCAGGTTGTCGGTCGCGATCAGCCGGAAGGCGCCGGCATCCTCGGTCTGGCTCATCTTCGCAAGGTAGCGCCCGCGGAGGCGGTCGAGCGACAGCTTTTCGTCGCCGAGCACATAGGCAAGCCCGGCGCGCAAGGCGTCCAGGCGCTGCCCCTCATTGAGCGGCTCGGCATTCTGCCAGGAATCGCCCAGCACGCGCTCGTAGGATTCGCCGGCCTCGCGCCAGCGCTTGCCCTTCCAGTAGATATCCGCCCGAAGGCGCTCGACATCCTCGCCGCGATCATTGGCCAGCACCTCGATCGCAAGATCGGTGCGGAACAGATCGCCCAAAGCCCGGGCCTCCAGCAGGGCCCGCGGCCGGCGCAGATCCTCCGGCAGCGAGGCGAGCCGGGTGCCGCGAAGGACCGTGAGCGCCTTGGCCGGCTGGCGGTTCTGCAGGTGCATCACGGCAAGCCGCGCCGCAACGGAGGCACGGGCCACGCCCTCGAGCCGGTGCTTGACCTGATGATCGAGGATTTCGGCCGCCTCGTTGACGAGGTCAAGCTCATGCAGCCGGTCTGCCAGCCGCCGGGCAATCTCGTCGCCACGCCGGCCGACCGGCATCAGCGAGCGGAATTCCTGATAGAGCGCCAGCGCCTCGACCTTGGGCAGCTTGTCGGCCTCGTTGTCGAGGAACAGGTTCTCGAACCGACGGCCCATCGCATCCTCGAGGCGGCGTGTTGCCGGATGCTCGGGCATGATCTGGCTGGCACGCTGCGCCATCAGGAAGGCCTCGCGCCAGCGCCCGTCCTTGGCATACATCTCGCCGAGAAGTTCCAGCGACTTCACTTCGACTTCGGTCCGGCGCCAGATCGTGCTGAGCGTCTCGAATTCGGAGCGGGCATCCTCGGGCGCAACCTTTCCCTCGGCCAGGCCCGAAACCGCGCGGCCGAACCGGGCCTCGGCCTCGATCGCCCGGTCGCGCGAGGTCATCGCCACCGAATAGGCATGATACGCCTCGCCATGGCGGCCCTGCATTTCGGCGAGGCGGCCGGCCAGCAATTGCTGGAGATTGGGATCGCGATAGCGCGTATCGACCTTGTCGAAGCCCTGCAGCATCTCACGCGCGAAGGAGACATCCTTCGCCTCGATGGCGGCGGTCACGGCAATCGGACGGAACAAGGCCTGCAGCGGCTCGGGATAGCGATCCAGTTCCTGCGTGGCCTGGCGGAAATGCGCATTGGCCTGCGGATAGCGCATGGCCTTGGCATCGACGATGGCTTGCAGCAGCTTCTGTTCGCCCTCCATGGCAATGGCGGGGTCATTCAGCAGGCGCCCGGCCTCGACAAGGCGGTTCATCATCGTCGCAGCAAAGGCGCGCAGGAACACGATCTGCTTGGTCGCGGCCGCGGACTTGTCGTCGACGGCCAGCACATCGAGAACGGCCTGCGCTTCCGGATAAAGCGCGTTGGACAGATAGAACCGCGCCAGCTTGGCCCGGGCCTCGCTGCGCGTGACGCGCGGCGATTCCGCAGCCGCACGGATCAGTTCGCGTTCGATCTTCCGGATCGAGCCGCGCGAATCCTCGGTCCAGCCATCGATGTCGAGCATCAGCGGCCGGACGGCGCGCGGCCCTTCCGCCGCTTCCTGCGGCAGGGCCGAGAGATTGAGCCGGATTTCGTGCCCGATCAGCACCGTCTCGGGCTGCCGGCGCAGGACGACCGATTCATCCTTCGGCAGCAGGGCAAAACCGGAAAGGGTCGGTTCGATCTCGAATTCGGCGAATTGCATCGAACGGAGCGAGGCCATCGCAGCACGGGGCACCGGCACCATGGCCAGCCGCTGGCCCGTGGCCGGATCATCGATCATGTGGAGCGCACCAACCGGACCGACCGGCGCCTCGAGGGATTCCCGACCGTTATTGTCAAAGGCCCGGCGCAGCGCGATCGGCTGCGGCGAATGCACCTCGCCCGGTCCGGTGGTGGCGCCGCGATGGATCACCAGATCCTCGCCCTCGCGCGTCAGCCAGAAGCGCCCGTCACGCGCCGGCTGGAGGCGCAGGAGCGTGGCGCCCGGCATCCGGCTGAGTGCGACGGATTCAACCGCACCGGCCTGCGGGGCCGGCACAACGGGGTTGTTGAGGGATTCAGCCGTCTCGATCAGCACGAACAGTGCCTTGCCGCGCTGGACGATCGCCACCGGCGCATCGCGCAGGTCGGCAAGGCGCAGGGCAAAGCCCTGGGCATCCTGGCCGCCCTCGATCCGGGCCTCGATCGGCCGCTGGGTAGCGAGTTCGGTGGTCGTCACCTGACGGGGCGGTTCGGCGCGGGCGGCCATCTGCCGTTGGGCATCGGTCTCGCCCTGCGGCAAGGCAACGGGCGCGGTGCCCGGCATCACGGCGGCGCGGGCCGGCGCCTGAACCGGCGGCGTGGCGGGCGCGGCAGGGGCGGCCGCAGCCGGGCTGGCGGGCGTTGCAGCCACAGCCGGAGCCGCCGGAGCCGGAACGGCCGGAGCCTCGGCGCGAGGCGCATCGGCATCCATCGGCTGGCCATCCGCGCGCGAGAAATCGAGCGTCAGCGAATCATCCTCGCGGAAAGCCCGGAGCTTCAGCCCGTCCGCCGGCTGGAGGATCACCCGGAGGGTATCCTCGCCGGCCTCGATCTCGACATTCTGAAGAAGCCCGGCCATCCGGGCCCGCACAACCTCGCGTGACAACTGGAAATTGCCATCGAACACGATGGTCATTTTCCCGTCCTTCATCGTGTGGTCGACGGGCGCCGTCCACGGCATCTGGAAGATCGCGCGGCGGAATTGCGGCGTGGAGCCGACCTTGATCTCGATGTCGCGGTTGAGCTTGCGCTCGGCCTCGCGCTGGATCTTGCGCAGCTGGTCCTCGGCCAGCCGCGCACGGCGGACAAGATCCTGCACCACCTCGGCCGGCAGCGCCGGCGGCAGACCCTGCCAGCGCGGCGGCAGCAGGTCGATATAGACGCGCTCGCCGGCGGGTTTCATGTCGATCTTGTAGCGGTCATTCAGGCCGAAGCGCAGCGACTTGCCATCCGGGTCGGCCCGCGCGATCGAGACATAATTGGGCAGCTGGGTGTTGAGCTTGTCGAGATCGACCGTGATCGGCTCTTCGAACTCGACGATCAGGACCGAGTTGACGATCCGCGTCCGGGCGGGAACTTCCTTGTCGAGCGAGAAGACGATGCGCCCGAAGCCCTGCATCTCGGAGCCGACGACAAGGCCGCGCGCGGCAAGCGCCGCGCCAACCCCGAGCCCGAAGGCGAGAGCCGCCATGCCCACGCGGGCAGCCAGTGACCTGAGGAGGGAAGCGGCGGCAGAACGATTACGCAACACGGGACTGACCACACTCGAAAGGAAACGCGTGATCACATCCTAGGCGTTCATGCCTAACGGCAGATTAACCCTGCCTGCCGCTGTTGAGCGAAGCGTCGATTATTCCGGCGCTTGCCCTCAGCGGCGCGGCGCGTTCGGCGCCGGCAGCCTCTCCAGTTCGGTGCTGGCGGGCTGCGCTGCGGTTTCGGCGAGCTGGGCATCGCCCTGCGCCGCCTGGCGGGCCAGCGCGATCGTCAGCTTCTCGGCCGCGGCAGCATCCATCACCGCCATGATTTCCGACACCTTGCGCGGGTTCATATGGCCGACGAGATCCATGAGGATGCGGGTGTCGAGCCGGTCGAACACACGGGCCGCCTCTTTCGGCTTCATGCTCTCGTACATGACGACGAGCGGCTTGTAGCGGGTCTTGACGTCGTTCTTGTTGCCGCCTTGGCCAAGCTGGGATTCGAGGGTGCGCAATTCGCCGATCCGCTCGTCGAGCTTGCGCTCGCTCATCCGGAGCAGGTTGTCGCGAAGGTCGAGATCGCGGTCCTTCGACTCGATCTCGTTGCGGCGGTTGCGCAGGCGCTCCAGCAGGGCGCGCTCCTCCGCGCTGCCGCCGGCCTGGGCGACGGCGCCGGGATTCTGTGGCACGACAATGCGGGTGCCCTCCGGCTCGGCCTTGGCCCTCAGGTCAGCCCGCGCCTTGTCGATCCGCGCCTGCTCTTCCGGCGTGACCTTGGCCCCGGGCGCGGGCACATCGTCATCCGCCTTGCCCGGCTCGTCCTTTTTCTTGGTGATGGCGCCGGTGATGATCTGCTCGTCCGGATGGCCCTCGCGCGCCGCCGTGATGACACGGGAGAACGACGCGCCATTCGCTTCCCGCGCCGGGAAGGAGCTTTGCGGCGGGGCGTTGAGCGCCAGCTGCAGCAGCTTCAGCGACAGCAGCGAGACCATGCCGAAAACAAGGACAGGAAGCAGGCGGAGCCGTGTCATGCCACGTTATCCCGTTGGGTCGGATCAGCCACGCGCGACTGGGCCTGGCTGGCAAGGGCCTGCGCGGTGGCAAGGGTCTGGTTGATGCGCGAAAGGCCGCGCTGGCCGGCGGCAGGATCCGCGGCCGGCACGCCGGTCGTGGAGACGATCCGGCTGATCCGGTTGAGGATGTCGTCACCGGAACGGATCTGGTCCTCGAGATCGGCGGTATAGCGCTCGGCCACGCGGAGCCGCTCGGCCAAAGTGCGGTCGCAATCGCCCAAAGTGGCGCGCAGGGCATCGATGGCCCGTTCGGCGCGCTCGGTGGCAGCGCCGAGTTCCACCACCGTCTTGCGCATGATGGCCTCGTCCTGCCGGACCTGCCGCAGGCGCCGGTCGAGCATCATGCAATAGCCGATGGTGACGACCAGCAGGCCGACAACCATCAATTCAATGACCAACCCGAGATTGCCTGCCATATGTCACCTGTCGCGCCGCACGGAAGCGCCCTGTTCGAAAGCTGCGAAGGTCGTCTTCGACCGTTTGAGAGGCTTGGCGATTTCAATCGCCATATTGTCACCCATTCTCCCGATTCGCCCCTGCGTGACCAGCATGTCACCGCAACGGAGCGTCACAAGGGGGTCGCCCCGGACATCGAAGACCAGGGTGTCGCCGACCTTGAGGTCGAGCACCTTCTTCACCGGCATCTGGGTTTCATGGAGAACGGCGTCGATATCGAGCTTGGCCTGCCAGATCTCGCTGGCGAGATGCCCTTCCCAGATATGGTCGCGGCCGAGCTTCTCCCCCATATAGCTCTGGAGGAGCAATTCGCGGATCGGCTCGATCGTGGCATAGGGGAGCAGCAGCTCCACGCGCCCGCCGCGGCCTTCGAGGTCGATGGCCAGCGCGATCAGGATCGCGGCATTGGCCGGCCGGGTGATCGAGGCGAAGCGCGGGTTGGTTTCGATGCGCTCGGCAAGGAACTTCACCGGCGAGAGCGGCTGGAAGGCCTGTTCGGCCTCGCCGAGGACCAGGTCGAGCAGCCTTTTGACGAGGCTCACCTCGACCGTGGTGTAGGGCCGGCCCTCGATGCGGAAATTCGAGAGACCCCGGCGCCCGCCCAGCAGCACGTCCATGACGAGGTAGATCAGATCGGAATCGATCGTCACCAGCCCATAGTTTTCCCAGGGCTCGGCCTTGAACACCGAGAGGATGGTCGGCAGCGGCAGCGACGAGACATAGTCGCCGAAGCGCACCGAGGTCACATCGTCGAGGCTGACTTCGACATTGTCCGAGAAGAAGGAGCGCAGGCTGGTTGTCAGCGTCCGCACGAGGCGGTCGAAGACGATTTCGAGCATCGGGAGGCGCTCGTAGGAAACCACCGTCGAATCGACGATGGCGCGCACGCCGTTCTGCTTCGACTGGTCGGCATCTTCCGGGTCGAACCCGAAGATCGTGTCCACTTCCTCCTGGTCGAGGAAGAGCCCGGTACCGAGATCGAGGTCCAGGCCCGCATCCGCCGGACGGGCATCAAGGCCGGTTTCCTGGCCATCGCCGGATTCACCGAGTGCCTTGGCCCATTCGTCGGCAAGATCGTCCTGGGTCTGGTCGGGGGTGTCTGCCACGTGTCTTTCTCCGCTATGCTCGTCGAGGCCGCGATAACCGCGTCAGCTCACTGCACCAGCACGTCCTTGAACAGGATGGCTTCGACCCGGGCCGGATAGATCGCGGCATTGATCCGCCGCACCAGCTCTTCCTTGAGGCGATAGAGCCCCGCCGATCCCTCGAGATCCGAAGGCCGCAATTCGCGCAGGAAGATCTGGAAATTGTCCATGACGCGCGGCATCAGCGGCTGGATCTCGGCGACCATTTTCTGGTCCTCGAGTTCGAGCGCAACCTTCATCTTGAGATAGACCGGCCGCTCCTGGCCGGGCACCATCGCGAGATTGGTGGTGATTTCCGGCAGGTCGAAGAACACCATCTTCTTGGCCGTCGAGGCCTGCTGCTTGCTGGCACCTTTGCCGAGGAAGAAATAAACCCCGCCGCCCGCCGCGATCAGCGCCACGAGGGCCGCCGCGCCGAACAGCATCATTTTCTTCTTCTTCGGCATCGGCGCCGCCTTGGCAGGCTGCTGCCCCTCAACCGGGATCTGGTCCGCATTCGCCACGTCGGTCGCCATGTTCTCGCCCTAACTGGTGGTGGTCTGCCTGGTGCGGTTCCGGAATCGGTACCGCCGTCAGAGCTGACCTTGGCGGACCATGGTTAACGATTACTTTCCAAATGGCCCCGCCCGGCAAATTTTGCCTGATCCTTTTTGCCGGCTGGAAATTCCGCCCTACAGGATGGCGGCAGTGGATTTCGATTATCCCTCTGTTTTACCGACATTTTTATCGAAACCTCGGTCTGGCACGCGCCTTGTTATGGTTAAAGGCATCGGCAGGTTCTTGCGCTGGGGAGCGAGGAGAACAGGCCACCACTCGAGGAGCAAAGGGAGTCCGTTCCATGGAGAACGTTCTTCTCGTCAGCCTGTCGCGCCAGATGGCGCTCAGGCGAGAATTGGATGTCATCGCGAACAATGTCGCGAATGCGCAGACGAACGGCTTCAAGCGCCGCTCGGCTGACAGCCGTGAATTCCAGATGCCGAAAGCCGCCGCGGAAACGTTCAAGCGGGGCGAGGACCGGCGTGTTTCCTTCGTCGTCGACCGCGGCACGCCGCTCGACATGTCCCTCGGCACCGTCGAGCCGACGGGCAATCCGCTGGACATTTCGATCAGCGGCGATGCCTTCCTGGTGGTGCAGACGCCGAATGGCGAACGCTTCACCCGCAACGGCGCGCTGATGGTCAATGCCAACGGCCAGCTCGTGAACAGCGACGGGTTCCCCGTGCTCGGCGAGCAGGGCGTCTATCAGTTCAACGCCGACGAGCGTGACCTTGCGGTCGCGCCGGATGGCAACGTCACCTCGTCCAACGGCAACCGGGGCCGGTTGCGCCTCGTGCGCTTCGAGAACCCGCAGGTGCTCGAGAATGCGGGGTCGAATCTCTTCACCACCCAGGTCCAGCCGCAGCCTGCCCTGCAGGCCCGCGTGCAGTCGGGCTTCCTGGAACGGTCGAATGTGCGTCCGGTCGTCGAGATCAGCCGGATGATCGAGGTCACGCGTCAGTACCAGAGCATCGCAGGCCTGATCGGGCGGCAGGACGAGATCCGCCGCTCGGCCATCCAGCGCCTTGGCGAGCCCATCTGAGTAAGGCCGGCCCCGTCGGCCGGCTCTCCGTCACCCGAGTTCATGTTCACGAGGCCGCGATCGCGGGCGCGTTACCCGGCGCGCGGCCCTCACCGAAGTCAGAAGGAAGAATCCCATGCGCGCGCTTTACACGGCCGCCACCGGCATGAAGGCCCAGGAAAAGAGTGTCGAGGTCATTTCGAACAACGTCGCCAACATGCGGACGACGGGGTTCAAGCGGCAGATGATCCATTTCCAGGATCTGCTCTACGACCACCAGCGCCGGGCCGGCGCGCCCACCTCCGACCAGAACACCCAGGCCCCCGCCGGCGTATTCGTCGGCTCGGGCACCCGGGTCGTCGCCACCCCGCGTATCATGTCGCAGGGCAACATCACCCAGACCGAGCGCACCTATGATCTCGCCATCCGCGGCGAGGGCTTCTTCCGCGTCCAGATGCCGGATGGCCGCACGGCCTATGCCCGCGACGGCGGTTTCGAGACCGACGCCCAGGGCCGCATCGTGACGAAGGAAGGCTATCTGGTCGATCCCGGCATCACCATCCCGCAGGATGCGACCAGCGTGGCCATCAACCAGCAGGGCCAGGTCTCGGCGCTGCTGCCGGGCAATGCCCAGCCGCAGCTGCTCGGTCAGATCAGCCTCGCACGCTTCATCAACAAGACCGGCCTCGAATCCATCGGCGACAACCTCTATCTCGAAACGGCGGGCTCCGGCCCGGCGATCGAAGGCACGCCCGGCGGCGAGGGCTTCGGCAACCTCCAGCAGGGCTATCTCGAGGAATCGAACGTCAATGCGGTGACCGAGATCGCCGCCATGATCCAGGCCCAGCGCGCCTACGAACTCAACTCCAAGATCATCACCGGGGCCGACCAGATGCTGTCGTCCACCGCGCAGATGTATCGCGCCTGAGGAGGCTCGCCATGCGGATCGCTACTCTCCTTTCCGGCGCGGGCCTCGCTTTCGCGCTCCTCTCCGGCACAGCTCTGGCCGAGACGTTGCGGCTTCGGGCGGAATCCGTTGTCGATGGCGAGCAGGTCCGCCTGGGCCATCTCGTCGAGGGCATCGACCCCAGCGCCGATGTTCCGGTCTTCCGGGCTCCGGCGCCGGGTACCCGGGGCACCATCCGGGCGGACCGCGTCATCGCTGCTGCGCGGGATATGGGCATCACCGGCATTGATGCCGGTTCGCTCGTCACCGTCACCATCCACAGGCCCGGCCGGGTCATCTCCCGGCTGGACCTGCAGGGCATCGTCGCCAAGGCTCTGGCCGAGCGCGGCGCCAAGGGTGATCTCGAGGTCACGCTCGATGACCACCTTGTCGCCCGCACCGTCGATTCCGCGCGGCGCGAGGAAATCCGCGTCACCAGGCTGGTGCGCGACCCCACCAGCGGCCGCTTCGAGGCGCGTGTCATCCTCGCGGGTGATCCGACCTCGGAGGGCTGGATGCTCACCGGTTCGGTGGTGGAAACCCGCGAGATCGCGGTGCCGGCCCAGGATCTCGAGCGCGGCGATGCCATCGAGGCCCGCAAGCTCGTGCTGGTCCGCCGCCCGGTCAACCTGATCGGCAATGACGTGCTGACGGCCGATGCCGACCTGACCGGCATGATCCCCCGTCGTACGCTCAAGGCGGGCGAGCCGATCCGCAATTCCGATCTCGCCAAGCCGATCCTGGTCGAGAAGAACCAGATCGTCACCGTCCTCTACAATTCCGGCGGGCTCAACCTTTCGATGCGCGGGCGTTCGCAGAATTCCGGCTCGATGGGCGAGGCCATCCGCGTGCAGAACCCGCAATCCAAGCGGATCGTCGAGGGTGTCGTGACGGGCCAGGCCCAGATCACCATCAGCGCCCCGCCGGCCCCGACCCCGAACCTTGCGGAAGCGGCGCCCGCCGCGCGCCGCTGATTGTTTCAGTAAAGGATCCCTGTGATGACCCTTCCCACCGCCTCCTCGACCCGCCTTGCGGCTCGCCTCGGTTCGCTCGCCCTGATGGGGATCGGCCTTTCCGCCTGCGGCAGCCTCGACCGGCTGGCCAATGTCGGCAAGGCGCCGTCGCTCTCGGCCATCGAGAACCCGACCGCGCAACCCGGCTATCGCCCGGTGCAGATGCCGATGCCGGCCCCGAAGCCCCTGAGCTACCAGGCCAACTCGCTATGGCGCACCGGCAGCCGCGCCTTCTTCAAGGACCAGCGTGCCCAGCAGGTCGGTGACCTGCTCACCGTCCGCGTCCGCATCACCGACAAGGCCGCGATCGACAACACGACCTCGCGGAAGCGCACCAACGAAGAGGGCATGGATGTCGAGGGCTTCTTCGGGCAGGAGGACCGGCTCAACAAGCTCTTCGCCAAGGGCGCGACCGGCAAGGGCCTCGTCGATCTCGGCTCGACCAGCTCGTCCAAGGGCGAAGGCACGGTGAAGCGCTCCGAGCAGCTCGTTACCGATATTGCCGCTGTCGTCACGCAGGTCCTGCCGAATGGCAACCTCGTGATCGAGGGCAAGCAGGAAGTCCGCGTGAATTTCGAGGTGCGCGAGCTGGTCGTGGCCGGTGTCGTCCGCCCGGAAGACATCGAGGCCGGCAACCAGATCGACTCCACCAAGATCGCCCAGCAGCGCATCGCCTATGGCGGCCGCGGGCAGATCACCGATGTCCAGCAGCCGCGCCTCGGCCAGCAGGTCCTCGATATCGTCCTGCCCTTCTGACCTTCCCGAAAGACCGGCGCCTGTCCATGCAGGCGCCGCTCCCGCCCCCCGCGAACCGGTCTCGCGTATCGCGTGGGCACGGCATCGTGCGCCCCTCGCTCCCCCCTTTGCGGGCCCCGATGCTTCACACCCCCCGGAATCCTGCTCCTCGCGGTTCCGGGGGTTTTCGTTTTTGCAGGCAGGTTCTTCACGCGGGGCAGCCGCACGTCAGGCGGCGTCGCGAGGGACCTGAAGAACAAACGGCCAGCCCCACGGGCTGGCCTAGGCACGAATGTGCCGCCGAGCAGGCCCCCATGGGGCCGTCGCGAGGGACCTGTAGAATCAAGCCACCAAAGCGTGGCGGATTTCCTGGCGGTGCTCTCCGCCGGATGAGGCGGAAATCGTCACGCGGTTGCGGCCGGCCGATTTGGAGGCATAGAGCGCGATATCGGCATTCTTCATCGTCTGGTCGAATTCGGTGCCCGGCCAGCGCTCCGCGACGCCGACACTGGCGGTGATCGCCAGCGGGCCGGCACAGGTCTCCACCGGCGTCGAGGCGATCACATTGCGGATCAGTTCGGCCAATTCGCCGGCCTTGTTGGCATCACCCGCCACAACAACCGCGAATTCCTCGCCACCGAGCCGGGCAAAGGCGCGATCCGCCCGGGCCAGCCGGGCGCCGACCTCGCGCAGCACGTCGTCACCGGCATCATGGCCGTAGCGGTCATTGACCTGCTTGAAATAGTCGATGTCGAGCATGACGACCGAGCGCACGGTCTCGACATCCTTCATCCGGTCCAGCTCCTCGAAGAAGGAACGCCGGTTCCGCAAGCCCGTCAGCGCATCGAAATTGGCGAAGCGGATCAGCTGGCGCTGCGCCTGGATCAGGCGTGAGGCTGAACGGAGCCGCGCCAGAAGCTCGTTCCGGTTCGGCGGCTTGTTGATGAAGTCGTCGGCGCCGGAATCGAGCGCCTCGACAAGCTTGGCCTCCTCGCGCGAGGACGAGAGCACGATCACATAGAGCGGCCGCCCGTTATCGGCATGCAGCCGGGCTTCCCAGCACAGCTCCAAGCCAGACATGGTGGCGAATTCGATGGCCGTGATGAGGACATCGATGTCCTCGTCGCTCTGCAGTGCCTCGAGCGCCGCTTCGGCGGAATCGACAGGGATCAGCGTGTAGCCTTCCTGCGCGAGCATGCCGGACACGATGGTCCGCCCAATGCGCGTCGGTTCGGCAAGAAGGACACGCATCGGGCGAGAAGCTCCATTCTGGGCGGCACAACCCTGAGCAATCCCCGGAAACTGCTACAAAGGCGTAAATTCTCGCCGGCCAGAACCGGCGGACGTCCTTTTGTGTTTAATTTTTTATCAGACGGAACTTTCGCACCCGCAGCGGCGCGGGACTGGGCGCCCGACCTGCTTTGCGGCTTCAACCTTCGCGCGAGAAGAAAAGCCCGCCGAACAGCGGCAAGCTGCGCACCCGCAAGCCGCGCCGGAACCACTTCCGGATCCGGAGGAGACGGTGCTGGGCGATCCGCGCACGCATTTCCGCCCGCTCGACCATCGCTTCCGCGGCGCGGCTCGCGGCCTCGCGCTCCTCGGCAATGCGGACGAGCGCAAGACGCTGCGATTCGGACAATTCCCGAACTACCCCAGCGAAGCGCTCTTCAGCATCCCTCAATTGTGCCTCGAGCTGCCTCACCTGCGACCAGGCCGAAGCCAGTTGCGCATCGAGCCGGACACGATTGTCGGAAGCCTCGACGCCCTGCGCCACCAACCCTTTCGTGAACGCTTCCCGCAACTTGAGCACGACCCCGTATGGGTCCTCGCCAGCTTCGATCTGCTCGCGCAGGTGAAGCACGAAGGCCGAATTCGGAGTCAACCGGAAGCGGTCGAAAACGTTTGGTCCGGGTCCGAAATGGATCGCAAGCTCGTTATGGCTTTCGTGAAGGAAGAAGCGGTTCAGCCCGTCGAAATAGACCGAGCGATAGCCGCGTTCGGACAGTAGGTCGCTGACCCCGTCATCGACCTCGACTGTCGAATTGGGCAGCGTCATCTCCAGGACAACAATCCACGGCCGGGCAGGATGGTCGCCCCAGCTTTCGATGACAGCCCGCTCCATCCCCTCGACATCGACTTTCAACCAGTGGATGTCCGTATGCGGAAACGCCTCGAAGATCGACGCCAGCGTCCGGGTGACCATCTTGACGGGAACAAATTCAAACCCGGACTTGCCATGCGTATCCGCATAATCCGCCCGCGCGGTTGTCATCCCTGTCCCGGCGAATTCGAACAGGGTCGTCTCCTGCCCGTCCGGCCCGACAGCCGCCTCGACGACGATTTCATCCGGTCGCGCGGCACGAAGCCGTTCGGCATAGACCGC
>JAPZTO010000008.1:0-180000 GCA_027532775.1 Beijerinckiaceae bacterium | reverse complement strand
TTCGGGCCGCCTGACGCTCTACCACTCGATCCACGAGACCGCGCGGCGGCACGAGATCCCGCCGGCTGTCATCGACGAGGCCATCCGCACCGTCTTCTTCGATGTCGACCTGCAGCGCCGCGTCGCCCCGGGCGATTCGCTCGAGATGCTGGTCTCCAACAACGAGGGCGACAATGCCCGTCCGGAATTGCTGCTGGTCTCGCTTGTCACCCAGGGCGTCAAGCGCCGCTACTACCGCTTCAAGCTGCCGGAGGACGATGTCGTCGACTATTTCGACGATCAGGGTCGCTCGGTGAAGCAGTTCCTCCTGCGCAAGCCGATGGATGGCGGCGAGCTTCGCTCGACCTTCGGCATGCGCCGCCACCCGATACTCCGCTATTACCGCCTCCATTCCGGGGTCGATTGGGCCGGGCCTGTCGGCACGCCGATTCGCGCGGCCGGCAATGGCGTGGTCCGGATGGCAGAATGGGATTCGGGCTATGGCCGGCGGGTCGAGATCGAGCACAACCACGGTTATGTGACGACCTACAACCATCTCTCCGCGTTCGGGCCCGGCATCCAGGCCGGTGCGCGCGTGCGGCAGGGCCAGATCATCGGCCGCCTCGGCTCCTCGGGCCTCTCCACTGGCCCGCATCTGCATTACGAGGTCCTGATCAATGAGCGCTTCGTCGACCCGCTGGCGATCAAGCTGCCGAAGGGCCGCGAACTGGCCGGGCGGCAGCTCGCCAATTTCCGCCGCGAGCGCGACCACATCGAGGCGGTGCTGAAACTGGCCCCCGGCGCCTCGGCGCTGGTCGCGCAGAACTGAGCCCTGAAGCAGGCGCGGCCGGCGCCGCCCGGTCAGGCCGCCGGCTTGCTGCGCATGGTCTGAGGGCCCCGGACAGCCTCGAGGACCGCGCGGACATTGACCGGCTTGCGCACGGCGGCATCGACAAGCGCCGGTAAACCAGGCACAGAATCGACCGGATCGGCGCTGACGACAACGATCCGCGGCCGCTCCTGCGCCGGCTGCGACGCCACCCAGCGGATCAGTTCCGCCCCGTCGCCGCCATCGAGGCGCAGGTCGGTGACGAGATGCGCCGGGCGATATTCGCAGAGCAGGCGGGTGGCCTCCTCGACGCTGGAGGCCTCGAGGCAGGGCAGCCCGGCCGCCTGCAGGATCGTGCGCAGGACCGCACGCGAGGCCGCGTGGTCATCCACGATCAGGCAGGCCGGCTCGTCCAGATCGGCCAGGATCGGCCAGTCGAACCGGAAGACAGCACCATGGCCATCGCAATTCGGGCCACCCGCCAGCGTGCCGCCCCGGGCGGCAACCAGCCGTCCGGCGAGGCTCAGCCCCATGCCTGCACCGCCGGGCCGCCCTTCGAGATGTCCGCCTTCCCGGATCAGCCTTCCGGCCTCGGCTTCGGTCAGGCCCGGCCCCGAATCGGAAACGCGGAAGGCGAGGCGCCCGTCCGCCGCCGGCGCGACGGCCAGCACGACGCGCCCCTGCGCGGTGAGGCGGATGGCATTGTCGATCAGGTTTTCGAGCACCTGCCGCAAAGGCACCGGGTCGATATCGGCCGTCAGCGGCAAATCGCGCGATTCGAGCAGGGCGAAGGTGATTCCATTCTGTGACGCCCGGGCTTCGGCAGAACGGGCCAGCCGGTTCAGGAACGGGCGCAGCATCATCCGTGCCGGCGCGGCCGGAGCCGCGGGATCCTTCTCGCCGAGCAGGCGGTTGGCAATCTGGCGCAGGTGAAGGGCCGAGGCGCCGAGCGCCTCGAGAACCTGGCGCTGCCCGGCATCGAGCTCGGTCTCGGCCAGCACCTCGATCATGGCCTGAAGGCCACCAAGGGGCGCGCGCAATTCATGCGCGATCTCGGCCATTTCCCGGGGGCTGTAGGTCGGCAAGGCAATCATGATCGAAGCTCGGCACGGTTCTCGGCTGGCATCCCCAAGGATGGCGGGCCCTGTGATGGCGGGCCCTGCTGGCCCTTTGCTCCGAGAGTAGGCCGGCGCCGTTAACCCTTGCCTAAGCCGCTGCGGCAATTTCGGCATAACCCGGTCGCCTGAACGGCAGCCGGGGAAAAAGGCGGGAAATCCGGAAGCGTTGATGCGGGAGCGGGTTCAGTCCGGCTGGATTTCGCTTTAAGCAAGCCGGGAAAGGGAGTTTCCGCCGTGCTGCTGGCCGCGCTCGCCATTGTCGCGCCGATTTTCGGACTCGTCGCCCTTGGCTATGGCGCTGCGAAGACACGCCTCGTCAGCGGCGAGGCCGGCAACGCCCTGTCGGAATACGTGTTCGTGCTGGCGATTCCCGCGCTCCTGTTCCGCACCGTCGCCAGCGCGGATTTTCCGGCCCTGAACCCCCTGCCCTACTGGATCTCCTATTTCGGCGCGCTGGCGATTTGCTGGACGCTCGCCCACCTGCTGGCCCGCCGCGATGGCCGCGATGCCCGGGAAGCTGCAGTGATCGGCTTTTCCGCCGCGCAATCGAATACCGTGCTCGTCGGCATCCCGCTGATTCTCGGCACGATCGGCGAGGCCGGCACGCTGCCGGTCATCCTGCTGCTGGCCGTGCACCTGCCGGTCACGATGACGGCGGTGACCCTGCTGATCGCGCGCGGCGAAAGCGGGCCCGGCGCGTGGAAGGGCCTGATGCGTTCACTGATAAGCCATCCGATCCTGATCGCCATCGGCGCGGGGCTGCTCTGGCGCTATCTCGGCATCCCGATTCCCGACCTGATGCGCACGCTGCTGAAATATCTGGCGGATTCGGCCGCGCCCTGCGCGCTGGCCGCCATGGGCATGTCGATGACGCGGGTCTCCCTCGCCGGCAACCGCCGGATGATCGGGCTGATCGCCGCGATCAAGCTGCTGCTCCATCCGCTTCTGGTCTACGTCCTGACCGTGCATGTCATGCGCCTGCCGCCGCATTTCGCCGGCGCGGCGATCCTCTTCGCGGCCTGCCCGACCGGGATCAACGCGTTCCTCGTGGCCGAGCGCTATCGCATCGGCGCCAGCCTCGCCTCGGGCGCGATCACGCTATCGACGCTGCTCGCCATCTTCACGATGACCCTCGCCGTCTCGGTGACCATGGCTCTCGTCAAGTAGCCGGTCGATTCCCGCCATCGCGCGGATCTCCGACGGGCTCGCGCCCTCCGCCCGGTACTGGCGCAACGGCTTCGAGGCGAGCGATTTCGAGAGCTTCTTCCCGTCCGGCCCGGCAATCAGCGGATGGTGCCAGTAGGAGGGCGCCGGCAGGCCAAGGATCTCCTGCAGCAGCCGGTGAACGGATGTCGCGGCGAAGAGATCCTGCCCGCGCACCACATGCGTCACGCCCTGCAGGGCATCGTCCAGCACCACGGCGAGATGGTAGCTGGCCGGGATCTCCTTGCGGATCAGGATGCAATCGCCCCAGGCCGCCGGATCGGCCGGAAAGTGCCGAGCCGCGCCCGTCCCGGGCAACCCGCCTTCCATCCAGCCCGGGGGCGTGGGAAAGCGGGCCAGCGCCTTCGCCATGTCGAGCCGCAGTGCAAAGGGCGCACCCGCTCCAAGCCGGCTGGCCTTCTCCGCCAGGTCGAGAGGCCGGCAGGTGCCGGGATAGAGCGTCGCGCCATCCGGGTCGCGCGCGGCCATCGGCCCGGTGGCGCGGATGATCTCGCCGCGCGTGCAGAAACAGGGGTAGAGCAGCCCCTCGGCTTCCAGCCTCTCCGCCACGGCGCGATAGGCCGGGAACCGCGTCCTCTGCCGCAGGACCGGCTGTTCCCATGCAAGCCCGAGCCAGGCGAGATCCTCGAGACAGGCCTCGACAAGGTCCTCCCGGCAGCGGGTGGTGTCGATATCCTCGATCCGGACGAGAAAGCGCCCGCCCGCCCGCCGGGCCAACTCGGCATTGAGCAGTGCCGAGCAGGCATGACCGAGATGGAGAAAGCCGTTCGGGCTGGGGGCAAAGCGGAAGACGGGGGACATTGTCACGGAATCGGGTTGCCAAGCGCGGCCAACCGGCTTTGGCTGGAAAAAACGAGGATGCCATGAGCGTGATCACGAATGACGACGACATCAAGCGGGGAATGGATGTCCTCGCCGGAATATGCCCGCATATGCGCATGATCGGCGAAACCATCGGTCCGCCGCCCCTGCGCTGGCGCGAGCCGGGCTTTGCCGGCCTCGTCTCCACCATCACCGCGCAGCAGCTCTCGGTCTCGAGCGCGAACGCGATTCGCACCAAGCTGATGGCCCGGCTCGACCCGCTCACCCCCGAGGCCCTGCTCGGCGCAAGCGAGGAGGAACTCCGCGCCTGCGGGCTGTCCGGCCCGAAGATCCGCACGTTGCGCGCTCTGGCCGGCGCCATCGTCTCGGGCGACCTGCCCTTTGACCGGCTGGGCGACCTGCCGGTGCCGGAAGCGCAGGCCGCGCTTGTCCGCGTCCATGGCATCGGCCCCTGGACGGCGGAGGTCTACATGATGTTCTGCCTCGGCGTGCAGGACATTTTCGCCCCGGCCGATCTCGCCCTGCAGGAAGGCGCGAAACTCGCCATGGGCCTCGAAACCCGCCCGACCACGAAGGAAATGGCGGAAATCGCCACCCGCTGGGCGCCGTGGCGGGCCGTCGCCGCCCGGATGCTCTGGGCCTGGTATGGCCATGTGAAGCGCCGGCAGGGCGTGGTCAGCGCCTGAGGCAATGCCTCCCGCCCTTGCGATACCGCAATGCCATATTCACGATCCGTGATACGATGGGCTCGTCATCATCGAAAGGGAGAGCGTCATGACGAGGAATATGGGAACCATCGACCGCGCCCTGCGCGTGATCGTCGGGCTGGTCCTGCTGGCCTATGCGATGAAATTCATCGGCGCTGGCTCGTCCTGGTCCTGGATCGGCTGGTTCGGCATCGTGCCGCTGCTGACGGCCCTGATCGGCAATTGCCCGGCCTATTCGATCCTCGGCTTCTCGACCTGCCCGGTGGAACGCAAGGGTAGCTGAGCCGGAAAAACGGGTCGGGCAATGCTGCCCGACCCTTCGCCCCCCGGCAGCTCACTTCGCCTTCAGCAGGCCCTCGACATTGAGCAGGATGAACTCGTTGTCATCCGCCTTGTTGGGATCGCGCGAGGAGGAGAACGGCAGGTTGTTGTCGTTACCCACGATGATGTGCTTGTCATCCACGACATCGACATTCTCGATCGTGAAGAAGGGGAAGGTCAGCACGCCGTCATTCAGCGGCTTGCGCGCCTTCTTGTCGGGATCCTGGATCTTCATCAGGTCGACATGGCCGATCTTCCGGACAGGGCCATTCGCATTCGCGTCGTTCATCTCGATCTTCACGATCCGCTTGAACTGGGCGAGATCATGGAAGCAGGTCTCGGCGCGCTGGCCCGCCGGGCAGGCCTTGTCCTTCGTGCCTTCGCCATTGTCCCGCTCGATGACAAGCGCGGTGGTCGCGTCGATCATGTTGAAATCGCCGATCGCGGTCGCGCCCTGGTCGAGCACGTATTTCCAGTGACGGCCGGTCCATTTCTGCTCGGCGATCGAGAATTCGAGGATGCGCAGGCTCTGCCGGCCATCCACCTTTTCCCAATCCTTCTTCTCGACATCCCAGAGCGGGCCTTCGAGCAGGCCATAGAGGAACTTGCCGTCCTTCGAGGCGGCAAAGCCCTCATAGCCGCGCGAACGGCCGAGATTGACATTGGCCGGCATGGCCTGGCCGGGATTCTGCGTCGTCACGCGGAAATGGTCCGGCGACATGACGGGCTTGCCATCGGCCATGGTCTCGAACACGGCTTCGACCTTGCCGGTCATGTCGGCGCGGATGAGGTAGGGCCCGAATTCCTCGCCGAGCCAGATCTTGCCATCGACGATCTGGAAGCCTTCGAGGTCGAAATCGGCGCCAGTGAGATAGCGCTTCTCCGTGCCTTCATGGACAACGCGGAATGGCACCTTCTTGTCCGGATCATGCAGGAACACTGTGGCGAGCCGGGTCACCGCGCCGGTGGCCCAGTCGATCCGGTACTGGCTGAGGAACAAAGCGGCATCCGGCGAATTCGCCTTGGTGCCGAAGCCATTATCCGTCACCACCCAGAACGTGCCGTCGGCCATCTTCTTGATGCCCGAATGGCCCTGCACCGGCTGGCCCCGGAAGGGCACCTTCACCCCGGTCGGGCGGCCGGCGGATCGGCCTTCCGAGGAGCCGGGCGCCTCAATGCGGACCGGGCCATTGGCGAACTTGCCCGAAAGCCTGAGATCGGCGGGCGCATCGGCCGGCGGATCGATGAAAGTCTGGGCCGGCAGCACGGCATGGCCGGCAAGGACAGCCTCGAAGGCCTGGTTGGCGAAAGCGGGCGTCAGCGCGGAAAACGCGACACCGGCGAAGAGCATGGCACGAAGCATGACGACCTCCCTGGGGTTGAGGCCTTCCGCTTAGGCTTGCCGCATGTCAGGGCTGTATCCGCGTCATGACCACATGATGTCGAGACAGCTAACGGCCCTCCCGATCAGCGAACCGGAACAGCAATGGGGAATTCGCTGAAAAAGCCGTTCCCCCTTGCCGTCTGGCCGGGTATACGCACCCCCAGAGGTGCCGCATGCTGCTGAAGAACGAACCCGAGATCACGCCGGAACTGGTCAAGGCCCATGGTCTGAAGCCGGATGAATACGAGCGCTTCGTCGCCCTGATCGGCCGGACGCCGACGCTCACCGAGCTTGGCATCGTCTCGGCCATGTGGAACGAGCATTGCTCGTACAAATCCTCGCGCATCCATCTCCGCGGCCTGCCCACCAAGGGCAAGCGCGTCGTCTACGGCCCCGGCGAGAATGCCGGCGTGGTCGATATCGGCGATGGCATGGTCGTGGCCTTCAAGATGGAGAGCCACAACCACCCTTCCTATATCGAGCCATACCAGGGCGCGGCGACCGGCGTCGGCGGCATCCTGCGCGACGTCTTCACCATGGGCGCCCGCCCGGTCGCGGCTTTGAACGCCCTGCGCTTCGGCGATCCTGACCATCCCCGGACGAAGCACCTCGTCTCGGGCGTCGTGGCCGGCATCGGCGGCTATGGCAATTCCTTCGGCGTGCCCACCGTGGGCGGCCAGGTCGGCTTCCATCCGCGCTATAACGGCAATTGCCTCGTCAACGCGATGGCGGTGGGCATCGCAAAGCGCGAGATGATCTTCACCTCGAAGGCCACGGGCGTCGGCATGCCGATCGTCTATCTCGGTTCGAAAACCGGGCGAGACGGCATCCACGGCGCCACCATGGCCTCGGCCGAATTCGACGACAAGTCGGAGGAAAAGCGCCCGACCGTGCAGGTCGGCGACCCCTTCGCCGAAAAGCTGCTGCTCGAGGCCTGCCTCGAGATCATGCAAAAGGGCTGCGTGATCGCGATCCAGGATATGGGCGCGGCGGGGTTGACCTGCTCGGCCGTGGAAATGGGCGCCAAGGGCGATCTCGGCATCGATCTTGACCTCGACAAGGTGCCCTGCCGCGAGCCGGGCATGACCGCCTACGAGATGATGCTCTCCGAGAGCCAGGAGCGCATGCTCATGGTGCTCCATCCGCACAAGGAAGCGGAAGCCCGCGCCATTTTCACGAAATGGGGGCTGGATTTCGCCGTCATCGGCAAGACCACCGACACGCTCCGCTTCGTTATCCGGCATGGCGGCGAGATCAAGGCCGACCTGCCGATCAAGGAACTCGGCGACGAGGCCCCGATGTATGACCGGCCCTGGGTGGAAACGCCGAAGCGCTTCAACATCCGCCGGGCCGATATCACCCCGCCCTGCTCCACCGCCGAGGCGCTGCTGAAGCTGCTGGCCTCGCCGGATTTCTGCTCGAAGCGCTGGGTCTGGGAGCAATATGACCACCTGATCCTCGGCAATTCCGTGCAGCAGCCGGGCGGCGATGCCGCGATCATCCGGGTGGAAGACGGGCCAAAGGGTCTGGCTGTCACCTGCGATGTCACGCCGCGCTATGTCGAGGCGGATCCGTTCGAGGGCGGCAAGCAGGCCGTGGCCGAATGCTGGCGCAACCTCTGCGCGGTCGGTGCCGAGCCGATCGCCCTGACGGACAACCTGAATTTCGGCAATCCCGAACGCCCCGAGATCATGGGCCAGTTCGTTCTGGCGGTGCGCGGCATCGGCGAGGCGGCGCGGGTGCTGGAATTCCCGGTCGTCTCGGGCAATGTCAGCCTCTACAACGAGACGAACGGCCAGGGCATCCTGCCCACGCCGACCATCGGCGGCGTCGGCCTTCTGGCGGATGTAACCAAGCATGCCACGCTCGCCTTCAAGGCCGCGGGCAATGCCATCGTGCTGATCGGCGAGACCAAGGGCTGGCTCGGCGCCTCGGCCTATCTCGCGACGATCTGCGGCCGCGAGGAAGGGGCACCGCCCCCGGTCGATCTCGATGTCGAGTTCCGGCATGGCACGCTTGTCCGCACCATGATCGAGCAAGGCCTCGTCAATGCCGTGCATGACCTTTCCGATGGCGGCCTCGCGGTGGCACTGGCGGAAATGGCTATGGCCGGCAATCTCGGCGCGGATATCCAGGATTTCGCACCCGACATGCCCGGCCATGCGCTGTGGTTCGGCGAGGATCAGGCCCGCTATATCGTCACCACCGACGGCAAGACAGCGGCGCAGATCGAGCATTATCTGAATGCCGCCGGCGTTCCGGCGCAATTCATCGGGATTGTCGGCGGCGATTCATTGAAATTGCCGGGCACGGACCCGATCTCCGTATCGGATCTGCGCAAGGCCCATGAAAGCTGGCTGCCCACCTATATGGGCCAGGCGGCGGAGTGAACCACCCCTCGCGGATCCCCCCCGGGTCCGTGAGCCGGACAATAACAACCGCTGATCCTTCCGAAGGCCGAATGGCCGCCGGGCGGTCAGCCCGGAAACCGCCGCGAAAGCGGCAAGAACCGACGCTCCCGGCCCCCGGGTCCGTGAGCCAGACAAGAACAACCGCTGATCCTTCCGAAGGCCGAATGGCCGCCGGGCGGTCAGCCCGGAAACCGCCGCGAAAGCGGCAAGGAAACAAACCATGCCGATGCAAGCTTCCGAGATCGAGCGCCTCATCAAGGAGGCACTGCCCGATGCCAAGGTCGAGATCAAGGACCTCGCCGGCGACGGCGATCACTATGCCGCCACCGTGGTATCGAGTGCTTTCAAGGGGCTGAGCAAGGTGAAGCAGCACCAGATGGTCTATGCCGCGCTGAAGGGCAACATGGGCGGCGTGCTGCATGCGCTGGCCTTGACGACAAGCGCCGAGTAGCCTTCAAAAGAGGCTGACCTTCCTCGGGGCATCACGCCGGCCTTGACCCGGCAGGAGAGAAACAATGACCGATATCAATGCCTTCATCGATAACGAAGTGAAGTCGAACGACGTGGTGCTCTTCATGAAGGGCACGCCGCAATTCCCGATGTGCGGGTTTTCCGGGCAGGTCGTTCAGATCCTCGATTATGTCGGCGCGCCCTACAAGGCCCATAACGTGCTCGAGAATGCCGAGCTCCGGCAGGGCATCAAGGATTACGCCAACTGGCCGACCATTCCGCAGCTCTACATCAAGGGCGAATTCGTCGGCGGCTGCGATATCATCCGCGAGATGTTCCAGTCCGGCGAACTCCAGCAGGCGATGACCCAGAACGGCATCGCCGTGAAGAAGGCCGGCTGAGCCGCGCGTGATCGTCGAATTCACCGCGCCGCTGAAGGTCTGGTCGGGCCCGGCGGCCTGGTTTTTCGTCGCATTGCCGCAGGCCGAAGCCGGGATGATCCGGATGGCCGTGCCCAGGCGCGGCTTCGGCTCGGTCCGGGTCAAGGCCCGGATCGGTGAAGCCCGCTGGACCACCTCGATCTTCCCCGATACGAAGGCCGGCACCTATCTGCTGCCGGTCAAGGCCGCGATCCGCAAGGCAGAGCGCCTGTCCGACGGCGATCCGGTGACAGTGGAATTGCTGATCGACGCCTGAACCGTAGCATGCGCGCTCAGCGCGGCCGCACGCCGCGCGCGAAACCGGTCACCGCGCCGACCATGCGGCCATCAATCCCCGCAAAGCCATGGTGCCCGCGCGCCTGGCAGGGGTCGCCCTCGTCGCGCCCGCCATCCAGCCAGACCACGCGCACCCGCGCCCCGCCCCATTGCTGGAACGGCGGCACGAGGCCGGGCAGCGTGACGCGGCAGGAATCCTGCCGGTGATGGACGACCAGCGTCGGCGGCAGGACATCGGCCGAGCCGACATTCGACTGGAAATGGTCGAGCATGCCCGAGGTGATCACAAGGCCATCCGCCTCCAGCGCGCGATGCATCCGCGTGGCGGCGCGGCTGGTCCCGACCACGACAACCGGCCGCGCGATCTTGCGCATGGCGGCGATCGCGCGGGACGGGCTGCCCGAGGAGGAGAGCGAGAGCGTGGCAAAGCCGGCCGCCGCGAAACTGCGGCGGTTGCGGATCAGCGAATTGCCCATGAGGCTGGTGATTTCGCCGCTGGCAGTGATGCCGAGATCGCCATCGCCTCCGCCCATCAGGATGATGGAGCCGCGCGGCTTGCCGGCAGGCCGGTCCAGCACCGCATCGGTGCCGAGCTCGGGCAGGATCTCCCCCGCTCGCACGAGGGACGCGGAGAGCAGGACGGCCAGAAGCGAAAGCAGGATGCGCATGGACCCCTCCGGATGGCGGGCAGGATAGCTGGAACGGGAACAAAGGCGATGGCGGGAGGCTAGACCCGCTGCGCCGGGATGGCAAATGGCGCGGGATGCCCCCTCACCCGCCGTCGCTTCGCGCCGTCGGCCTCTCCCCGCCGGGTGAGAGGCAAGTAAAGAACCGGCGAAAAGCCGGGTGTACCCCGCCGCTACCGCCCGAGTGCGGCGCGGATGAAGGCCAGGGCGTCCGGGCTCGCCCATTCCGCCGGGCCGGCCAGCCAGGCAAGCTCGCAGCCCTGCGCATCGATGAGCAGCGTCGTCGGCATGCCGAAAGCGCGGCCTGCGGCCTTGAGATCCTGGAAGATCTTCGCGGCAGGATCCGAGAAATAGGCCAGTTTCTGCACCTTGATCTCGTCGAGGAACTGCTTGGGCTTGTCGAAATTCCGGGTGTCGATATTGACGGCGACCACCTCGAAATCCGCCCCGCCGAGTTCACCCTGCAGCTTGTCCAGAGCCGGCATTTCGTGGCGGCAAGGCGCACACCATGTCGCCCAGAGATTGAGCAGCACCGCCCTGCCCCTGAAATCGGCCAGGGTCACCGGCTCGCCCTTCGCGTTGCGGAACGACAGCGGTGTGGCGGGAGCCGGGCGTTCCGGCACCTGCAAAGCGGCAATCTCGCCCTTCACGAGCGGTTTCAGCCGCTGCACAACGGGCTGCGCAGCCCGGCATTGTGCCGATTCTCCGGTGCCCGTCCCTTGCAGGAGGTTGCCGATCCCGCCAAAGGCATATAGCGAAGCGCCGAAAAGGAACGCGAGCACGATCAGCGGCGCGAGGGGCAAGCCTCTCCGGGCCGGTGCGGGTTTCGGGTTCTGCGGCGGTTCACTCAACGGTCTGTTCCCTTTTTCATCGAGGTAGTCACGTGGCAAACGAAATGTGGGGCGGCCGCTTCGCCGAAGGCCCGGCGGCCATCATGCAGGAGATCAACGCCTCCATCGGCTTCGACAAGCGCCTCGCCGCGCAGGATATCCGCGGCTCGATGGCCCATGCCGAGATGCTGGCCGCGCAGGGCATCATCGATCCGCAATCGGCGGAAGCGATCATCCAGGGGCTCGGCAAGGTCAAGCAGGAAATCGACGCAGGCGCGTTCACATTCAAGACATCCCTCGAGGACATCCATATGAATGTGGAGGCCCGCCTCGCCGAGATTATCGGCGCCCCGGCCGGCCGGCTCCACACCGCCCGCTCGCGCAATGACCAGGTCGCGACCGATTTCCGCCTCTGGGTGCGCGATACGATCGACGCGATCGACGCCGCCCTCGGCGATCTGCAGCAGGCGCTCTGCGAGAAGGCCCTGCAGCATTCCGGCACGGTGATGCCAGGCTTCACCCACCTGCAGAGCGCGCAGCCCGTGACCTTCGGCCATCACCTCATGGCCTATGTGGAGATGCTCGGGCGCGATCGCGGCCGCTTCCGCGATGCCCGGGCCCGGCTGAACGAATGCCCGCTCGGTGCGGCAGCCCTGGCCGGCACCTCCTTCCCGATCGACCGGATGCGCACGGCCCAATGGCTCGGTTTCGACCGTCCCACCGCGAATTCGCTCGATTCGGTCTCGGACCGCGATTTCGTGCTGGAAACGCTTGCCGCCGCCTCGATCCTCGCCATGCATCTCTCGCGCTTCGCCGAGGAGATCGTGATCTGGACGACGCCGCAATTCGCCTTCATCAAGCTGTCCGACAAGTTCACCACCGGCTCCTCGATCATGCCGCAGAAGCGCAACCCCGACGCGGCCGAGCTGGTCCGCGCCAAGACGGGGCGGATCTTCGGCGCCATGGTGGGCATGCTCACGGTGATGAAGGGCCTCGCCCTCGCCTATGCGAAGGACATGCAGGAGGACAAGGAGCCGACCTTCGATGCGCTCGATGCCCTCGCCCTCGCCCTCGCCGCGACCGCCGGCATGGTGCGCGACATGGAACCCGATGCGAAGCGGCTGAAAAAGGCCGCCGGCTCGGGCTATGCCACCGCGACCGATCTTGCGGACTGGCTGGTCCGGACGCTGAAAATGCCGTTCCGCGAGGCCCATCACGTGACGGGGCGGATCGTCGGTCTCGCCTCCGAACGGGGGGTCGATCTCGAAAAGCTCAGCCTGGCCGAGATGCAGGGCGTCGAGCCGCGCATCACGGCGGAGATTTTCGAGGTACTCGGGGTGCTGAACTCGGTCAGGAGCCGCACGAGCTATGGCGGCACCGCGCCGGCCAATGTCCGGGCCCAGGCGAAGCGCTGGCTGGCACGCCTCGCCAAGGACAGTCTCGCAAGGCAGGCGCGGCCCCTCGCCTGAGGCGGGGCTTCGTGCTAACGCTTCGCCCATTGGACGTCCTTGCTCCGGGAAACAGCATGTCTCGACCTGTTCGCATCGCCTTCGTCATGATCCTGCTCGCCGGCGGCCTCGCAGCCTGCGGCAAGCGCGGTCAGCTCGAACCGCCGCCCGGCAGCGAGGCGGCCCGCCCGAAGCAGGAGCAGGCAGACGCGGCGACAACCGGTGCCCGGCCGGCCGGGGAGACGCGGATCGGCGGCAACAAGCGGGTCCCGATCACCCCGCCGAAACGCGAATTGCTGATCGACCGCCTGCTCGACTGACTTGAAGAATTCCCGCCTGCAGAATTCCAGCCCATACGAGGCTAAGATGCACCATTTCGACTATCGCGACGGCATCCTCCATGCCGAGGACGTGCCGCTTCCCGCGCTCGCCGACAGCGTCGGCACGCCGACCTATATCTATTCCAGCGCCACGCTGGAGCGGCATTACACCGTCTTCCGGGATTCCCTCGGCCTGAAGGATCCGCACATCTTCTATGCCGTGAAGGCCAACGGGAATCTCGGCGTTCTGATGACGCTGGCCCGTCTCGGTGCCGGCGCCGATACCGTGTCGGAAGGCGAGATCCGCAAGGCGCTGGCGGCCGGCATTCCGGCAAGCCGCATCGTCTTCTCCGGCGTGGGCAAGACCGAGGCGGAACTCGCCTTCGCGGTCGAGGCCGGGATCTATCAGGTCAATGTCGAGAGCGAGGGTGAACTCGACCTTCTCTCGAAGGTGGCGGCGGCCCGGGGCAAGCGCCAGCCGGTCGTGCTGCGCGTCAACCCGGAAGTCGGGGCCGGCGGCCATGCCAAGATCACCACAGGCGGGGCGGCGAACAAGTTCGGCGTATCCTTCTCCGAGGCCGAGCGGCTCTATGCCCGCGCAGCGAACATGCCCGGTATCTCGGTCCAGGGCCTCGCAGTCCATATCGGCAGCCAGATCCTGAAGCTCGACGCGCTGGAAGCGGCCTTCCGCAAGCTGCGCGGCATCATCGAGACCCTGCGCGCGCAAGGCCATGGCGTGACCCGGCTCGATCTCGGCGGCGGCCTCGGAATCCCCTACCAGATGCAGGCGCCCTATGCCCATGGCCCGGAACTGCTGCAGGATTACGGCGCCATGGTCCGCGCTGTCACCGAGGGGCTGGATGTCGAGCTCGGTTTCGAGCCGGGGCGGCTGATTGCCGGCAATGCCGGCATCCTGCTCGCCCGCGTTCTCTATGTGAACGAGCGTGCCGACAAGCGCTTCCTTGTGATCGACGCGGCGATGAACGATCTCGTCCGCCCGGCCATGTATGATGCCTATCACGAGATCTGGCCGGTGAAGGAACCGGCGCCCGGTCTCGCCCCCGTCGCCTATGACGTGGTCGGCCCGATCTGCGAATCAGGCGACACCTTCACCACCAACCGCCTCCTGCCGCCGATGGCGCCCGGTGACCTGCTGGTCTTCAAGACCGCCGGTGCCTATGGCGCGACCATGTCCTCGACCTACAACCAGCGCCTGCTGGTGTCGGAAGTTCTGGTCCGCGGCGCGGATTTTGCCGTCACGCGGCCCCGGCAGACCTATGAGCAATTGCTGGGGCAGGACCGTGCTCCGGACTGGCTCTGAGCGGCACCTGGCGCCCGCGCGAACCTGTTGATCACGCGATTGCGACAGCATGGCTGCCGGTTTGGCACTGGTCAGATCGCGCAGCCGTGCTAGCTTGGTCTGATCCGGGTATGGGGAACGGGGGCCCCTTTCCCGCCTGAGATGGATGGGAGCGCCATGGCCGATCAGCCCCGCGACGCCGCGCCGGAAACACTGCCGACACAACCCGGCACGCCTTCTCTGTCCACGTCTGCCCTGCCCAAACCCTCCATACCCCTGCGCTTTCCCGCCTGGACCTGGCGCCGGACAGCCTTTGGCCTGACGCTCGAAGCCATCCTACCCGCCCTGCTCGCGCCCGCCGCGATCCTCGTCGCCTTCCTTGTGACAGCCTGGCTCGGCCTGTTCGGCGAGATCGAACCGCTCTGGCGCGCCGCTGTCACCGGCCTGTTCGGCCTCGCTTTCCTCGCTTCGCTGCGGGGGCTGCTGCGCATCCGCCTGCCGGATGAAGCGGCGATCCGCCGTCGGCTGGATGGCTCGCGCCCCGAACTGCACCGCCCGCTCGCCACTCTGGGCGACAAGCTGGCGGCGAAGGGGGATGCCTTCGCAGAGGCACTCTGGCAGGTGCATCAGCGCCGCGCCGAAACTGCCAGCCTTGCACTCGCTGCCGTGCCCGCCGATGCGCGGATCCGGCGGCGCGATCCGGTCGCCCTGCGCGCCTTTGCCGTGCTGGCGCTCGTGGCCGCGGCCTTCGTGGCCGGCGAGGATCGGCAAGCCCGCCTTGCCCAGGCCTTTGACTGGACGACGCCGGTCATCCCGCCGGTGCCGCCACGGCTCGATGCCTGGATTGACCCGCCCGCCTATACCGGGCGGCCGCCCATCTTCCTCTCGACCACCGCCGACGAGGTGATCCGCGCGCCGCTCGGCTCGACCATTACCGTCCGTTCGACCGCACCGCGCATCGAGGGCCGCGAGAGCCTGCCGCCCGCCATCACCGTCACGCATGGCCCCGGCCTCGAGACGCCGAAGGCGGAGGCACCTGCGGAAGGTGCGCCGGCCGCGCCCGCCACGCCCCCGCGCGCGAATCCCGGCATCGTTGTCGAGAAGCGCGTCCTCAAGGCGGATGCCGATCTCCGCGTGCTGCGGCAGGGCCAGGAAATCGCCCGCTACCAGCTCGCCGTCATCCCGGACCTTCCGCCCGGCGTGGCGCTGAAGGAAGTCCGCGCGGAATCGGCCAATGTCGAACGCCAGAGCCCTGGCGGCATCCGCCTCGCCTATGAGATGACCGACGATTACGGGATCGCCAAGGCCGAACTGGTCATCGAGCGCGCCAGCGCGCCGTTCAGCCGCCATCCGCGCACGTTGTTCCCGGCCCCGACCTCTTCGCTTCCCCTGCGCCTCGGCGCGGGCGAGGCTGCCCTGCCCACCGAAGATCATCCCTGGGCCGGCGAGGAAGTGCGCGTCCGTATCAAGGTCGAGGATGATGTCGGCCAGAGCGCCTTCAGCGAATGGAAGACAGTGATGCTGCCGCAGCGCCCCTTCAGCCAGGCGCTGCCGCGGGCCCTTGTCGAGCAGCGCCGCCTGCTGAATTTCTCGCCGATGGATCTCGCCCCGATCCGCCTCGCTTTCGACGCGCTGCTCTTCGAGCCGGAGAAATTCACCCCGCGCGTGGGGGATTTCATCGCGCTCGACATGATCCGCACCGGCCTGCGCACCTCCCGGAACGAGGACAAGCTGCGCGGGATTGCTGACCAGATCTATGATTTCGCGCTCTATCTCGAAAATGGCGACATGACCGATGCCGAGCGCCGCCTGCGTGAGGCCGAGGCCCGCCTGCGCGATGCGCTGGAACGTGGCGCCTCGCCCGAGGAGATCAAACGCCTCGCCGAGGAGTTGCGCCGCGCGATGGACCAGTTCCTGCGCGAATTCGCCGAACGTTCCCTGCGCGAGCAGGATCGCAATTCGCGAGACCAGAGCCCGGTTTCGCCCGAGCGCCTGCTCAACCAGCGCGATCTGGCCGAGATGCTGCGCAAGATCGAGGAAATGGCGCGCTCCGGCAACACGGCGGAAGCCCAGCGCCTTCTCAACGAATTGCGGCAGATGATGGAGAATCTCCGCTCCGCCCGCCGGCAGGATGTCGATCCGCGCATGCGGGAACTTGGCCAGCAACTCGAGGAACTCGACCGGCTCCAGCGCGAGCAGCGTGACCTGCGCGACCGCACCTTCCGCGAGGGCCAGCAGCAGCGCGGCCAGCGCCAGCAGGGGCAGCAGGGCCAGCGGCAACAGGGCCAGCAAGGCCAGCAGCAGCGCGGCCAGCGCCAGCCCGGCCAGCAGGGCCAGGAAGGCGGCGGCCTCGAGGAGCAGCAGCAGGCCCTGCGGGACCGGCTGCGCCAGCTGCGCGAGCGGCTCCAGCAGCGCGGCATGCAGGAAGGCGAAGGCTTCGGCGAGGCCGAGGAGGGCATGGGCGATGCGCAGGGCCAGCTTGGCCAAGGCAATCCCGGCGATGCCACCGAAGGCCAGCAGCGCGCGCTCGACGGCCTCGGCCGCGCGGCGCAGGGCATGGCACAGGAACTCCAGCGCCAGCTGGGCCAGGGCAACGAGCCCGGCGAAGGCGAAGGCGAAGGCCCCGGCCTCGGTCAGCCCGGCCCCGGCCAGCGCGGCCGTGCCGAAAACCGGATGGACCCGCTCGGCCGGCCACAGGCCAACCAGCGCCGCGATTTCGAGGACAACACCACCAATCCCGATATCGGCAGGAACGACCTGCAGGGTTCGATCAGCGAGCGCGCCGAGCGCGTGCTCCGCGAATTGCGCCGCCGGCTCGGCGAGTTTGACCGGCCGCAGGGCGAACTCGATTACCTTGACCGCCTGCTGCGCCAGCGCTGACAGCGTCCAAAGGTAGCGGATCAGGGCCCTTCCCGGCGCGGTCGCGCTCGCCTACAGAAGGGCGCGCCCGGCCCGGGCACAGCCGAAACGAGGGGAAATCATGATGAATGCTGTTGTCGGCGTGGCCGTCGGAGCCGTAACCCTCGTCCTTCTGCTGGGCCTTGTGAACATGATGCGCGGCGGTTCGCCCAACCGCTCGCAGCAATTGATGCGCTGGCGCGTCGGCCTGCAATTCCTCGCCATCGTCATCATGATGGGCGTCATCTGGTACAAGAACGGCTGATCGCGGCCTGCCGGCCGGCTTCCTGCTTTTCCATTCGGTTAACCTTAACGATTTCTCGCCATGGTCTCCGGCATGGAGACCCTGCGACGCCTGCTCGCGGCCGGCCTGTTCCTCATGGCAGGATCCGCCCTGGCCGCCGACCCCCCTGTTCTCGGCGGCCCCCGCCCGCCGGGCGGCTGGCTGGCCGAGGCGCGGTTCGGCTTGGCCGCGCATGATCCGTGGAGCCCGGAGGCGGGTTCGGCCAATCTCGCCGGTTTGCTGCTGTTCCGACGGCCCTTCCTGCCCGCCAATGCGCCGGCGGCTCTCGTGCCCCTGCCCCATCTCGGCCTCTCGGCGAGCCTCGGCGGCAAGACCAGCCATGTCCATGCCGGGCTGACCTGGCAGGTCGATCTCACGGCCCGGCTGTTCGTCGAGGGGAGCCTCAGCGCCGCGCTCCATGATGGCCATACCGGCAGGGCCGTTCCCGCCGGCCGCAACGCGCTGGGCTGCCGCGCCCTGTTCCGCGAGGCGGCCTCTGTCGGCTACCGACTCGACGGAGGCTGGACCGTCACGGCCGGGCTCGAGCATCTGTCGAATGCCGGCCGTTGCAACGCCAATCGCGGCCTGACCCATCTCGGCATGATGCTGGGCTACCGGTTCTGAGGGGATCGCCCGGTACCGGCTCCCACGTCCCCCGACACGCGCTCCCCTTGAATTTCCGGCGCCCCCGGCCATAGTGCCCGGCATGGTCAAGCTCAATCGAATCTACACCCGCACCGGCGATGCCGGCACAACCGGCCTCGGCGACGGCGCCCGCGTGCCGAAATTCGACCTCCGCGTCGAATCCTACGGAACGGTCGACGAAACCAACGCCGCGATCGGCCTCGCCCGCCTGCACAGCGCGGCCGAACCGGAGATCGACGCGATTCTCGCCCGGATCCAGAACGATCTCTTCGATCTCGGCGCGGATCTCTGCACGCCGGATCGCGGCAAGCCCCTGGGCTGGGAGCCGTTGCGCATCGTCGAGAACCAGGTTGCGCGGCTCGAAGCCGAGATCGACCGGATGAATGCCCGGCTCCAGCCGCTGCGATCCTTCACCCTGCCCGGCGGCACGGCCCTGGCGACGCATCTTCATCTCGCCCGGACAATGGCCCGGCGGGCGGAGCGGCAGATGTGCCGGCTCGCGGCGATCGAGGGCGAGCCCGTCAGCCCGGCCGCGCTGAAATACATCAACCGCCTGTCCGACCTGCTCTTCGTCCTGTCCCGCAACGCCAATGGCGATGGCGCCGGCGATGTTCTCTGGGTGCCCGGCCTGACGCGGGACCAGCCGGCGGCGGAGTGAGGGCGGAATTCATGCGGCAGGGTCGTCTACTTGACAGAAACGGCAGCGTCCTTGACCTATTCCCCGCTCCGGCGGCAACCCGGCGAAACGGAACGGAACCCCTTTCCTTCGCATGATAGTTCATATATAAACTATTCAAGATCAGGCTGGTTCCCGGTCCTCCCGGGAACCTTCGAGAGGAAACAGACAGGACGAGCGCCATGAAGATTCTGGTCCCCGTGAAGCGGGTGGTCGACTACAACGTGAAGATCCGGGTGAAGCCGGATGGGTCGGGCGTCGAACTGGCCAATGTGAAGATGTCGATGAACCCGTTCGACGAGATCGCGGTGGAAGAGGCCCTGCGCATCAAGGAAGCCGGCAAGGCGACCGAGGTGGTGGTGGTCTCGATCGGCCCGGCCCAGGCCCAGGAAACCATCCGCACCGGCCTCGCCATGGGGGCGGATCGCGGCATCCTCGTGAAAACGGACGCGACGGTCGAGCCGCTCGCCGTGGCGAAGCTCCTCAAGGCGGTGATCGCCAGCGAGGGCCCGGGCCTGGTGATCCTCGGCAAGCAGGCCATCGATGACGACATGAACGCCACCGGCCAGATGCTGGCGGCCCTGCTCGGCTGGGGCCAGGGCACCTTCGCCTTCAAGGTCGCGGTCGAGGGCGATGCAGTCGCCGTCACGCGCGAGATCGATGGCGGCCTGCAGACGGTATCGCTCGCCCTGCCAGCGATCATCACCACCGATCTCCGCCTCAACGAGCCGCGCTATGCCTCGCTGCCGAACATCATGAAGGCGAAGAAGAAGCCGCTCGACGAGACCTCGCCGGAAGCCCTCGGCGTCGATGTCAGCCCCCGCCTCGAGGTGCTGAAAACCACCGAACCGCCGACCCGCAAGGCCGGCGTGAAGGTGGGCTCGGTGGCCGAGCTGGTGCAGAAACTCAAGACCGAAGCCGGAGTGATCTGACATGGCGATCCTCGTTCTCGCGGAACATTCGAACGCGGCCCTCAACGAGGCGACCGCGAAGGCCGTCACCGCCGCAGCAGCGATGGGCGGCGACGTCCATGTGCTCGTGGCCGGCAACGGCGCGAAGCCGGCGGCGGAAGCCGCGGCCAAACTCGCAGGTGTTGGCAAGGTCCTGCTGGCCGAAGGTGATTCGCTGGGCCACGCGCTGCCGGAAACCGTGGCGGAGCTGCTGGTCAGCCTCGCGCCCGGCTATGACGGCATCGTCGCGCCGGCCACGGCCAACGGCAAGAACATCCTGCCCCGCGCTGCGGCCCTGCTCGATGTGCAGGTGATCTCGGGCGTGACGAAAATCCTCTCGGCCGACACGTTCGAACGCCCGATCTATGCCGGCAACGCCATCCAGACCGTGAAGTCGAGGGATGCGAAGAAGCTGGTCTCGATCATGACCGCGAGCTTCGCGGCGGCGGGCGCCGGTGGTTCCGCTGCCATCGAGAGCGTGGCCGCGCCGGGTGCTTCGGCCAAGGCCCGCTTCGTCTCGGAAGAAGTGGCGAAATCGGACCGGCCGGAGCTGGCTTCCGCGAAGATCATCGTCTCGGGCGGCCGCGCCATGGGCTCGGCGGAGAAGTTCCGCGAGGTGATCGAGCCGCTGGCGGACAAGCTCGGCGCGGCGATCGGCGCCTCCCGCGCGGCGGTGGATGCCGGCTATGCCCCGAATGACTGGCAGGTCGGCCAGACCGGCAAGGTGGTGGCGCCGGCGCTCTACATTGCCTGCGGCATTTCCGGCGCGATCCAGCATCTCGCGGGGATGAAGGATTCGAAGGTCATCGTCGCCATCAACAAGGATGCCGAGGCCCCGATCTTCCAGGTCGCGGATTACGGCCTCGTCGCGGATCTGTTCGAGGCGGTGCCGGAACTCGAGAAATCGCTCTGAATCGCGCCTCGTCCCGTTTCGATTGGGACAAATTTGACGAATTGGCATTCCGGCGCTTGAGCCGGAATGCGGGCCGTCCTACCCTCGCTTCCGGTGCGTTGAAGGAAAAACAGGGCCATGCAAGGCGGAATTCGGAAAGTGGGCGTGATCGGCGCCGGGCAGATGGGCAGCGGCATTGCCCATGTGGTGGCGCTTGCCGGCCTCGATGTCGTGATCAACGATGTCAGCGAGGAGCGCGTGCAATCCGGCCTCGCGACGATCAACGGCAATCTTTCCCGCCAGGTCCAGAAAGGCAGCGTCACCGACGAGGCCCGCCATGCCGCCCTCGCCCGCATCACCGGCTCGCCGGATATGGCCGCCCTCTCCCAATGCGATCTCGTGATCGAGGCCGCCACGGAGAACGAGGAGGTCAAGCGCAAGATCTTCCAGACTGTCACCCGCACGCTGAAGCCCGAGGCCCTGCTCGCGACCAACACCTCGTCGATCTCGATCACGCGGCTCGGCGCCGCGACCGACCGGCCGGAGCAGTTCATCGGCATCCATTTCATGAATCCGGTGCCGGTGATGCAGCTGGTGGAGATCATCCGCGGCATCGCCACGGACGACAACACTTTCAACCTCAGCCGCGATTTCGTGCAATCTCTCGGCAAGACCGTGACGATGAGCGAGGATTTCCCCGCCTTCATCGTCAACCGCATCCTGCTGCCGATGATCAACGAGGCGATCTACACGCTCTATGAGGGCGTCGGCACGGTCGAGGCCATCGACACCGCGATGAAGCTGGGCGCCAACCACCCGATGGGCCCGCTCCAGCTGGCGGATTTCATCGGGCTGGATACCTGCCTCTCGATCATGCAGGTGCTGCATGACGGCCTCGCCGACAGCAAGTATCGCCCCTGCCCGCTTCTGGTGAAATATGTCGAGGCCGGCTGGCTCGGCCGCAAGACCAAGCGCGGCTTCTACGATTATCGGGGCGAGAAACCCGTGCCGACGCGGTGAGGAAGTTCGCATCACCCCAACTTGGCTGAGGCTTTGCGCTGAAGCCGGTATTCTATCGTCATGCCCGCCCCTGGGGTGGGCATCCACGAATTCCCTTGGCAACGACAAGTGACGGATGGCCGGGCGAAGCCCGGCCATGACGGCGGGGTTTGTTCCCCGGTCCTGCAATCCCCCTCACCCGCCGACGCTTCGCGCCGTCGACCTCTCCCCCGAGGGGAGAGACGGGAATCTGGCTGGAAAGGCGGGCGGCGTTTCAACCTTGCTGCATAGACCGTGGTGGTTTTCCGCCTTCGCAGCGCTTGCGGGGAGCAGAAGCGAAGGCGATGGGCGGGACCCCCTCGCCCCGCTTGCGGGGAGCAGAAGCGAAGGCGATGGGCGGGACCCCCCTCGCCCCGCTTGCGGGGAGAGGGTGGCGCGAAGCGCCGGGTGAGGGGCAAGAACAAACAGGCGAAGCGCCGGGTGAGGGGCAAGCCCAACTATGCGGCAAGCCCCCCTTGATCCAGATCAACGACAGCCCCGCCGGCGCGCGGCATGCTCTCCCTGCATCGTGGAGGAACGGGCCGCCCCCCTCCCCTGGCGCTTCGCCCGGCAGCCGTCCCGTCGGCAACCGGCAGGGTTTCGGACCCTCCGTCCGAAAGTCCCGGCGCCATCGGAAGGACCGGCCCGTTCCCCCTCCCCTGACTTGGTTCTCCCGTGAACCGGCGCCGGCGTCCTTCGCCGGCGTTTTGTTGTTGGCCCCTCGACGCGGGCCGGATTTGCGTTAGCCTCCGGAGAAACGGAGGACACCATGCTCTCGCGTCGTTCGCTTCTCGCCGGCCTTGGTGCCGCAACTGCCGGCCCGGCCCTGGCCCAGAACCCCCATGCCCATCATGCCGGCCAGTTCGAGCGGCTGAACCAGCCCGGCCGGATCGATACGCCCGAACTGCATTTCCAGCATGCCGTGACCGAGAGCCCCGCCCCGAAGGCGGCGCGGCAGGGCCGCTGGGCGCCGCGCGCACCGCTGCCCCTGCCCCGGACCGAGATGGCCTGGGCGGTGGAATATCGCGGCCGGATGCACCTTGTCGGCGGCTATGCCGAGCAGCGCGTCGACAGGCCCTATCACCATGCCTATGACCCCGCTTCCGACCGCTGGGAGGAATTGCCGCGCCTGCCGCGCGGGGCGAACCATGTCGGCATCGCCACGTCGGGCGACCGGCTCTATGCCTTCGGTGGCTTCCTCGAGCAGAACCGCACCCCGCATGACGAGGCCTTCATCTTCGACGGCACCGGCTGGAAGCCGATCCGCCGCCTGCCGGAAGCCTGCGGCGCCATGGCCTGCATCGCGTTGGACGGGATGATCCATCTTGTCGGCGGGGCGATCGGCTCCGACAATCGCCGCTCGATCGACTGGCACCTCGTCTATGACCCGAAAACCGACCGCTATACCCGCCGGCAACCCATGCCGGTGGGGCGCGATCATTGCGGCATTGTGGCCGTGAACGGCCGGGTGCATATCATCGGCGGGCGGGTGGACAGCTTTCACACCAATTCGAACCTCCACCATGCCTATGATCCGAAGACCGACCAATGGGCCTTCCTCGCGCCCATTCCCACGGCGCGTTCCGGCCATGGCACGGTCTGGTTCGGCGAGCGCATCTTCTGCATGGGCGGCGAGGGCACCAACCGCGTCTATGGCCAGAACGAGAGCTACGACCCCGTCCGCAACCTCTGGGAAAGCCACGCGCCGATGCTCACGCCGCGCCATGGCATGGGCGCCGTAGTGATCGGCGAGGCGATCTATGTCGCCGGTGGCGGGCCCCAGATGGGCGGCGGCGTGAAAAGCGCGATCAACGAGGCCTTCACGCTCGCCTGAGCCCCGGATGCGGCCCCATTGCAGCCTGCGACCGGGCTCCCCCTTCACAGGGCTGTCACATCGGCCCTACACTAAGGACAGAACATGACGGGCGGCGATTCGTCCCCGCCCGGGAAAAGAAGAGAGACCGCGTATCCGAGCATCTGCGTAAGAACACGACCGGCGTATCGATCTGGGGGCCTTGCGTGACGATTCATGTCCACCCATTCGTTTCTCCCGAAGCCTGTCCGGCGCTTGTGCTGAACGCCGATTACCGGCCGCTATCCTATTACCCGCTCTCGCTCTGGTCCTGGCAGGATACGATCAAGGCCGTCTTCCTCGACCGGGTGAACATCGTCTCCGAATATGACCGTGCAGTCTGCTCGCCGTCCTTCTCGATGCGGCTGCCCAGCGTCGTCTCGCTCAAGACCTATGTGAAGCCTTCGCGCATTCCGGCCTTCACGCGGTTCAACGTGTTCCTGCGCGATCGCTTCACCTGCCAGTATTGCGGGGCGCGCGAGGACCTGACCTTCGACCACGTCATCCCGCGCTCGAAAGGTGGCCTGACCACCTGGGAGAATGTCGTGGCGGCCTGCTCGCCCTGCAACCTCCGCAAGGGCGACCGCCTCCCTCACGAGGTGGAGATGCTGCCCTTTCAGCGGCCCTATGCGCCCAGCGTGCAGGACCTGCACCAGAACGGCCGGCTCTTCCCGCCGAACTACCTGCATGACAGCTGGATGGACTATCTCTACTGGGATACCGAGCTGGAACCGTAAGCCCGGCCGTCAGGCCCGGCGGAACAGCTGCGCCGCCCGCGCGAACAGCCCGGCCACGAGGGCCGAAGCCACGGCATTCCACCCCGCGAAAGACAGGCCGAGCACGCGCATCGGCGCCTCGTCGCACAGGACAACCCGCGCCTTCTGCAGCGATTTCTGGAAGTCCTGGAAGCTCGGCGCGGCAAGTTCCACACGCCCGCCGCAGCCGGCAGGCCCGGCCCAGAGCTTCCACTCCACCCCGGCATGATAGACGCCCAGCCCCGCCGAGACGAGGAAGACCAGCGCGAGCAGCACGGCGAGCCAGCCCAGAACGCGCGGGCCCTTCCCCGTTGCCAGCAGCGCCAGAGCGGCCAGGGCCGGCACCGCGGCGACATAATAGGGGATCCGCTGCCACAGACAGAGCATGCAGGGCACATAGCCGAGGCCGAGTTCGGAGAACCACGCACCGCCGATCGCCGCGCTGGCAAGCGCGATCCCGGCGAGGAGGAGCGGAACAGGGCGATCAAGCATCATTCGCAGCCTAAAGCATTTTCCGATCAAGTGGATACCGGTTGATCGCAGAAAATGCGTCAAAAACAAGAAACGGGAGCGGACGACCTGATTCAGTCAGGTCGTCCGCTCTAGAAGAAGAACTTCGCTGCCGCAAAGCCGCCGATGATCGCAACCAGCGTGACGATGCCGACCAGCGTGAGATTGGCCTCGATGAACCGGCGGATCGGCCCGCCGAAACGGTTCATCACGCCGGCGACGAGGAAGAACCGCGCCCCGCGCGTGATGGCGGAGAGCAGCACGAACATCAGGAAATCATAGCCGGCGAGGCCGCTGGCAATGGTGATCAGCTTGAAGGGGATCGGCGTGAAACCCTTGATCAGGATGATCCAGTGCCCGTGCTGCTGGTAGAGCGCGCGGAACGCATCCATCTTGTCGCCATAGCCATAGAGCCGGATCAGCCAGGCACCGAGCGTATCGTAGAGCAGCGCCCCGATCAGGTAGCCGGCAATGCCGCCAAGCACCGAGGCGATGGTGCAGATCGCGGCATAATGCCAGGCACGCTCGGGCCGGGCCATGGTCATCGGCACCAGCATCACATCCGGCGGGACGGGGAAGAACGAGCTCTCCGCGAACGACACCGCCGCCAGCGCCTGCGGCGCGCGCCGGGAATTGGCGAGCCCGATCGTCCAGTCATAGAGCTGCTTGAACATGCCAGATCCTGCCACCCGCGATGTGCTGGCGCTTCATAGAGCATTTCCGGTGCGGGAGCCTATTGGCCGGGCCCGGAAAAATGCCGTCAGGGTGAATATCCTGCGGATCCCGGGCAGCGCCTGTCAGGGCAGAAGCACCAGATCGAGATAGGCCGCGCCCTTTTCCGGCTGCTGCAGCAATGCCGCATAGACGGCATCGACAGCCGCGAGGTCCATGCGCTCGCCGGAACGGACAGTCTCGATCCGGCCACATCGCGCCAGCACCTCGCGCAGGCGCGGATAGCCCGCCACGCGATCGAGCCCGTAGGGCCAGAACTCGATGACCATCGGCACATGATGGGCCAGCAGGCTCCCGGCCCGGCTCAGCACCTGGCCCTCATGGCCCTGTGTGTCGATCCAGACCAGCCCGATCGAACCGGGATCCACATCCTGCTCCCTCAGGATGTCATCGAACATCCTCGCCGGCACCTGCACCAGCTGGCGCCCGGATTCGCGGAAATGTTCCTCCCCGGGCTGGCTGCCCTGGACCCGGTGATCGCCGAGATTGTCATCGGCCAGTTCCAGCGTGATCTCGCCGTTGAAATCGGTCACGGCGGCCATCACATTGCGGCACCGCGCATCAACCCCGTTGAGGATCTGGTTGACCCGCAGCAGCCGGAAATTCCGTGGCTCCGGCTCCACACAAAGGGCCTGGCCGAAGCCGTTTCGCAGCGCGAACAGGGAATGGGTGCCGATATTGGCCCCGATATCGACGAACCACGGCTTTGCAGCCGGGTCTACCCCGAGACGCCGCACGACCTCCCCGACATGATGTTCCTCGAAATGGCCGTTCCAGCGAACCTGCATCCCGATCGCGTCATCATGCGTATGCGTGACGAAGCAATGGGGCGGCTCGCCCGTCAGCTGCATGGAGCCGGCCGTCCATTCGCGGATGCGCTGGCGGTATTCCTGCGAACCGAGCAGTGCGTTCAGCAGCCCGCCGACGGTTCTTGACGATTCGCGATGCGAACGGATGGTCTCGGCGCTTTCCGGCGCCCGCCGCAGGATCGCCAGATACAAGGCTTCGACATCCGCATCCTCGAGGGGCTTGTTCAGGAGATCGGTCATTGGGGGGATTTCGCCTGGGCACGGGGTTGGACGAAAGCCGGGCACGGGCCAGCAGACCCGGCTGCCGGGAGCGGATTGCAGCCGGAAGGTCGCCTGACCATCCGGACTCCGGTCTTCATTGCCCCCGCGCGCGGTTATCGACCGAATTGACCAGCCGGTCAAACGCATGATACGCGGAGCACGCATTCGGCTCGGCCGATGCCCCTGTGGCGGAACTGGTAGACGCGTCCGACTCAAAATCGGATTCCGCAAGGAGTGCTGGTTCGATTCCGGCCAGGGGCACCACATCGCTCTCCGCAGATGTTCACCGACGTCCGCAAGCGTCTGGAAAATCAAGATAAATCAAGGCTTATGTGTCCAACGCTGGTTGTGGACGTTCGATTTCGTCCGCTTGAAGCCAACGGATTTGTTGGTATCGTTGTTGGTATCGGCTCGAAAGACCAACGCCTGATACCAACAGGATACCAACATGCCGCTTACGGACGTGGCCATCCGGGGTTCAAAATCGAACGGCAAATTGCAAAAAAAATCTGATGGCGGGGGCCTGCAATTGTGGGTGATGCCCCAAGGTTCGAAGCTTTGGCGGTTCGCCTACCGCTACAATGGAAGCCAGAAATCCCTCGCCATCGGGCCTTATCCTGAAATCTCCCTCGCGGAGGCCCGGCAGAAACGCGACGACGCCAAACGGCTGCTGATCAATGGCATTGATCCCAGCCAAAAAAAGAAGCTCGACAAGATCGCCAAGTCGATCTCCGATTCCGCGACTTTCGAAGTTGTGGCGGAGGAATATCTCGCCAAGAAGGTGCGCGAGGGCCTAGCAGAGAGCACGCAAAAGCGCCTGCGCACGCAATTGCGCTATGTGCTGCCAGCCCTCGGCAAGCGTCCCCTTACGGAGATCACCGCGCCGGAAGTGCTGGAACCTCTGAAGCGCATCGAGGCGCGCGGCACATTCGAAACCGCAACCCGCACCAAGGAGTTGTGCGGGGCCGTCTTTCGCTACGGGCAGGCAACAGGACGCTGCAAGGACGATCCGACGCAAGCCCTCAAGGGCGCGCTGACAAGCCATCAGGTAAAGCACCGCGCGGCAATCACCGACCCGATGAAGCTCGCAGGCTTTTTGCGGGACGTGGACGAATTCGAAGGCCAGATCACAACACGCATCGCCATGAAGCTTCTCATGCTGGTTTTCACCCGACCGGTCGAACTGCGGAATGCCCTCTGGGAGGAGTTCGATTTCAAGGAGGCTGTGTGGAAGGTTACAGCCGGGCGCATGAAGATGCGCAGACCGCATGCCGTGCCTCTCTCACGCCAAGCCATAGCGCTGTTGCAGGAGCTTCAGGACATAACCGGACACGCCAAGCTCCTCTTTCCCGGCAATCGCAGCATAACGCGCCCGATCAGCGCGAACACGCTCAACGCAGCCATGCGGCGTATGGGCTTCACAAAAGAGGAAATCTGCTCCCATGGCTTCCGGGGCACCGCATCCACCCTGCTGAACGAAAGCGGCAGATTCCAGCGGGATGCCATCGATCGGGCGCTCTCACATAAAGACCCGAACGAAGTCCGCCGCGCCTACAATCACAGCGCCTACTGGCAAGAGCGTGTGGAAATGGCGCAATGGTGGGCCGACTATCTCGACGGGCTACGCAAGGGCGACGCGGTTGAATTGCGGATGCCTGCCGCGACGTAGCTCCGGCAAGGCGTTCCGGAAGGCGCGGGCACCCCCGCAAACCCTGTGGAACACGAGCGTATTCCTGCTGTTGCCGCTTGCGGTGGACCGGCGCATCATGTTTATCGTCAGGCAGTAACGATGCCGCTGTTGCGCTCAAGGCCCAACGGCAAGCACGCTTCAGCACTAAGCTCACCACCGGCTTGACGTTTCGCCTGCCCCGGACTTCCGGAGGTGGGCTTGAACGCTTGCCCGCTCACACATCCACCTCTTGACCGACTAGCCGGGCAGCCTTCGAAAGACGGCCACGCTCGATCTATTCGCGAATGACGCCTGCGCTCCAGCAGGTTCCCGCCCGCCCGGCTCACGCCCGGCGGGTTTTTTTGTGCCCACGCGGCAGAAAGGCTCGTCTATGAAGAACCTCCCCATCACGCTCTCGATTTCCGACGTGACCAAGGAAACCGGCATCGGGCGCACATCGCTCTACAAGGCGATCAAGAGCGGCGCTCTGCGTGCCGTGAAATTCTCCGGGCGCACCCTGATCCGGGCGGAAGACCTGAAAGCGTTTGTGGATCAGCTTCCCGAAATCAATGCCGGCAAGAAGCCCAACGCCTAGGCGTTCCATGGGCGCATAATCCTCCGCCCGTTCGCTTGCCATTGCCTCATCCGTGACTGCCGCCGCACGCGCCTTTGCGCCCGCGTGACGCGCCCGGAACAAGCCTCAAAAAGGCAATTCCACGCACTGCCGGGCTAAATCGGCTTCCCCTTGAAAACTCAGAGACTTGGGACCGGATGCGCCTGCATTTCCCGGTTCACGCTCTCATATTACGTTCTGGAGACCTTCCCCATGAACAGCCGGAAGAGCACCAACGCCCTCTCCGTGAAGGACTTCAAGGCCATCATCGCATCCGACGCCAAGGCAACCGCGCTCGGCCTGCCCTTGAATGTCCTGATCAGTTTTCATCCCCGCACCACACGCGAGATGGAGTTGGAAGAGCGGCTCGCCGAGTTCAAGCGCATCACCAACTGCTATTGCCAGTTTGGCCGGCAGAACGGCTTTGAACGCGCCTGGCTCTCGGTGCGGGAAGTCGCGCTCGACACGATGGCGGAGCACCTGCACCTGCTTTGCCATGTCCCGCATAAGCAGCGCGCCAAGCTGGTTGCCAATGCCAAGGGCTGGGGACGCGAGCCCGATGCCTGCCATGCCCGCACCGCCAGCACCAAAGGCTACTGGAGCGACGCTGGCTACTGGTTTTCGGACCTCCTCTACATCTGCAAGCAGATGAGCCCGCAGGCTGTATTTCGCCGGCCCTATCACCGCATCGGTGGCGCACCCATCGAAGGCGCACGCTGGGGCGCGTCCCGCAACATCAAGGGAGGCTGAACGATGGCGGTCATCCTCGATTACGGCCTCCGGTTGCCGGTGCATCGCTTGGCCAAGCTCGCCCTCTCCCAAGGCGACTATGTGGAAGGGTCATGGGGCTGGACACGCGATGGCGAAAGCTTCGCCTCGATCACCTACGGGATTGCCCGTCACAGCCCACAGGAAGCCCGCCTGCGGCTTTCCTACACGCGGGATGGGGAAGCGGTCGCCTATGACCTTCGCCTTGTGGCGGAGCCCTGCCGCTTTGGCGGAATGCGATGGTTCGCCATCTGCCCGGCCACACGGCTGAAGGTCTCCAAGCTTTATCTCCCGCCGGGGGCCAAGCGCTTCCTCGCCCGGAAGGCATGGCGGCTCGCCTATGCCTCGCAGAATGTCGCGCCCGGCTTTCACCGGCTCTGCGCCCAACGCGACCGGCTTCTGGCAAGAAAGCTGAAGAGCAATGACCCGGACTTCCCCCTGAAGCCCAAGGGCATGCGCCGGAGCACCTACGAAAGGCACCTCGACCGGCTCGACCACCTCAACACGGCGATGGACCTCGCCATCCTTCATCGGTTCGGAATGGACGTGGAGGCCATCCTCAACAACGCAGGAAATTTCGATGGGAAAAAGGGGTGAGAAGGGACGGAGCGAAGCGGACCGGCGGATATCGAGACCGTCACCGCAAAATCTGCCATTTGAACGCTCCACATATCTAGTCCATACCGCAAGCATGAATTGACATTCGTCACTTCTTGATTGGCTTCTTCCGTCTGACTAGCTTCCCATTTGAAGCTTCGTTGCCGAGAAAGGTCTCACAAGAAAGTATCAACTGCCGCGAGTACTGCCGTGAAGCTTCGATGACTGCCTGCCGGCTAACGCCAAAACCCATAAAAAGCGAATGCACGACCGCGAGCACGACGATAATCAGCAGTGCGATTGTCGTTTCGTCGTCAGTATCAAACACTCCCTTTTTATAAAGCATGGAGCCGCACAGTAGGACCAGTGCTAGGTTCGTAAGGAGCGCGGGCCACTTCAATCCGAGCAGATTGCGCCGGTAGCCGTATGTGATGTTCTCCGCGAGCAGAACCGAGAATTTCTTGCTGCGTGTATTCTCTCGCAGCCAAGCGCTACCCCGTTCGTAGAAGGCGTCGCCCGCAGTCACTTCAGCCTTTTCTGCTTCCTCACTCGGAATAGGCTGATTAATTTTCGAAGCGTAGAATGCACGATATGCCTCTTTCGAGGCGGGATCAAAAGCATCATCCGAGTAACGCATCATCGTGACCGACGGCTTGCCTCCGCTCTCAGAATAGATTTGCTCTTCGAGCCGCCTCCCCATCCGTCGCGCGATATCTGCGGCAGCGAAAACGAGCACCGGGATTGCAAGAGATGCGACGCCGGTTGCCAATCCGAACTTAGCACGTGAGATCAAAATTGAGAGCGCGACGAGCACTGGGATCGTCGCGAGTAGCGCGGGATAGTAACGCGCCTTCAGCGCGTAGCCATTGATTCCCGTCACACTCAATCATCCTCAACATCGTGCGAAAATGGCTCAGCCGTCATGGAACTTCCGCGCCGGTCGTATCCATATGGCATTTGCACTGGACCATCGCTGCGCCCTACAAAGACGTTGTAACCGCGTCGGATGAAAGCGTTCTTCACCTTCTTGCGTGGCCATTCCAACTTATTCCTGCCAACCATTACTAGCGCGTTGCCGCGATAATGCGCTCCACCGTCCGGTTGTCCGAGCCATGCGTTTAGGACCGCAGGCGTCACGTTACGGCGACTCCCTTGATGCGGGATTTGGATCATGTCCGGCGGCGATAGAATTCCGAGAGATTCGGCGTACAACGCGGCTTCCATCAATCCAGCCGGTCCGACATCAGCCGTTAGCAGAATCTTCTTGTCGTCATAAAGACCGAGCTGCACCACACTCGCTTCGTTCGAGGCCGAAGTCGCAGGAGGATTTGCATCCAATGTCTCGACATCCAACGCTTCTTTGATGGAGTCGAGGCCATTTCGCGCAATTTCGAACAGCCCTCTCCCCAACCCAGCAGCTTCACTCTTACACGGCGGCGGTGTCTTATCGAAATCGGGGATAAGCCTAATGTAGCGTTCGCGCGACGGCGCAAGTACTTGGAACGGCCCGATTTGCGCGCCGCAGAAAACCTCCTTGGGCACCATTTTACGCTCTAGCGCGAGGTATTCGAGCTCGACGAGGTATTCGTGTTTGGAGCGAACGTTGTCGATCCAGCCTTCAAGAGACCAATTTCCATGAAACTGATCAATTACCTCCTGGGCGTAGAGCCATGGTCGATTCATCCAAAGGTTCGAGACCCTGAAGCGCTTAAAGACGGGGATGAGTCCAGCAGCATGATCGTTGTCAGCGTGCGAAACCACCATGTCAGCAATAACAACGTCTTTGCCATGGTGTTTCTCGATATGCTCAATCATCTCCTCTCCGATTTGAGAATATCCCCCGTCGACCACTTGGAGGCAGAAATTGTTGCCTTGGCCGTATTTAACAATAATTGCATCACCGTTGCTGTCGCCAACGGGAAAAAACTCAACTTCAATGGGCATGATGCACCCTTGGTTAATTGCACCTTCCTCTTCTGATGAGAGGCAATTTGGCCTTGAGAGAACTCGCCTGCAATCATATGTTTAAAGTCTTCCACAACTTCGGGACGCATTCGAACAGCCTCTAAATCCAGCATTGATGGGGCTTTTCCCGCCTTTGCCTGCGTTCTGTTAGGTAGGACTAACGGGCATCCGCGGAAGCCGCTTACGTGCCACAACAAATCAATGCCGACCTGCTCACAAGATACCGCGCACATGCCGCCTAGTGGACGACGCCGCCTCTAGCTTGGACAGCAAGGGGCGCAAAGTGGGTCTCAAGAGAACTCCAGCACCATAAAATGTTGGTCTTTTCGTTGGTCTTTCGAAATTCAAATTTATTTTTCCGAAATATTATCATATACATATTCATCCATTGCGGTTCCGGCCAGGGGCACCATTCCACGTTGCTGTCAGACAAACCGGAAAATCTCGGAAAGTCTCCAACGCCCGCATGGATCAGACCGCGCAGCGTTGACGTCACTTGGCGAGCGTGATGCTGCGGCATTCCTTGAATGCCGGTCTGGTTTTCCCCTGCCAGCAATGCCGCGAAAACATGTCCGAATGTGTCTGGAACAGACAAAAACAGCCATGTTTCCAAACGCTTGTTTGAAACACGGCTGGCATGGGCGGTGCAGTTTTCCAAGTCAGGCTCCGTATGGAGCCGGCAGAGGCAAGGGCCTTCTGCTTTTGATGAAGGAAAGGACAAGCACCATGAATATCAGTGGGTTGATGGCAGGAACGGGCGGCATGCCGAACCTTTCGGCAATGCGCGACAAGATGTTCCAAAAGGCCGATGCCAACAATGACAAGGGCATCTCGCTCGAGGAATTCACCGAAGTCGGGAAGAATTTGCCGGGCGGAGGCCAGGCGAAAGAGGCCTCCGAGATTTTCGGAAAGATCGACACCGACGGTAACGGCTCGCTCTCCAAGGACGAGGTGAAGGCATTCGAGAACCGGATGTCGAGCCAGATCCAGGCCATGATGCTCCAGATGCAGGAGATGATGTCCGGCGGCAGCAAGCCCGACCTGAACGCGCTGTTCAATGATTCCGATACGGACAGTGATGGCTCGATTTCACGGAAGGAGTTCGATGCAGTGAAGGCCGAAAGCCCGATCGCCGGGTTGCTCGGCGAGGCGGAGGGCGACGACCTCTTCAAGAACATCGACGCGGATTCCGATGGCTTGGTGAGCCAGTCAGAGTTCATGAGCTTTGCCGAGCGGATGAAGGAGCAAGTGCAGAGCCCGGGCGGCGACGCGCCGGATCTCTCGCTGCTGCTGCAGGGACTGGGCGCCTATGGTGGCAAGGGCGGGAATAGCGCCACCACTGACTTCACCTCCAGGCTGCTCGACATCCTGAATACCGGCAACGACAAGGACGACAAGAAGAGCCAGGTCGAGGCCGGCGCCTGATGATGCCCGGCCGGGCGGGGGCCTCGCACCCGTCCGGCCTCTTCCGGCACGCTTCAGCGCGTTGGCATGAGCGCCCTGATGCCTCCGAGCGCAAGATCGGCGATGCGCGTCGCGAGCACGCGGCTTTCCTCGAAATCAGGGGCTCGCCCTGTCCGAAGGGCGGGGGCAAGAAGCAGGCATTGAGAGACAAGCCAGCTCGCGACAAGATCGATCGTCTCCGGCCCGAGCTGTGACGACAGATAGGGCCTGATTTGGTTGCGAATGGCCCTTGTTACGCCTGGCGAGGAACCGACCTGGCCGGCAGCGTTGCCCTGCAGCAGGTCCCAGGCGATGAGGCGCGGCAAAATCGGACTATCCTCGCGTTCAATCACCGGAGCGACCAGCGCGGAGACAAGCAGTCGGATGACCAATTCCAGCGGGGCATTCTCGGGGGCGTCATCAAGCACCACGGTCTCAGCCAGCCATTGCGCGAGCGCGGCATCAATCACAGCCGTGTAGAGTTCCTCCTTGGTGCGGAAATGGTAGTTGATCGCAGCCAGGTTCACATTCGCCTGCTGTGCGAGGTCGCGGATGGTCACGCCGTGAAAGCCGCGCTGCGAGAAAGCACTTGCTGCAGTCCGCAGGATGCGTTCACGGGGCTGGAGCGGCGACGGGAGCAGGCTGCCTGGCATGGGATCGACCAGTATGTCTCAGGTTTGCGGCGCATCTATCCCGAAGGCACGGCGCGCTTCCTGGCGCAGGAAACTGCGCGAGCCGGGCATGCAGGAGATCAGGAGCCCCGAGAGACCGAGTGCCTGGTATGACCAGGCACGGCGGTCGAAGCGCTCTTCGTGGTGCTTCACCAACCCGTCTTGCAGGGTGAGGACCGACAATCCCGCAAGCCGCATTGGCCGGCCGGTCTCGAAGAACGTGTAGGCCGCAGACCATTCGGCCACGGCGATCGACCCCACCACATGAGTAATCGTGAAATCGAGCACGAAATCGGGCGTGCGCTTCAGAAAAGTCGCCCAATACTGATCGATCTCCGGGCCATGGAGTCCTCCGAGCACGGGATGCTCGAGCACAGCTTCGGGCAGGTAAGCCGCCCGCACCGCATCAATTGCACCCGATTGCAGGGCCTCGAACAATGCGCAACTTCGCGTGTAGATCGCTTCGACATGGCTTGCATTTGTAAACTGCAAAAGTTCGGAAAGAGATGGACAGCCGGGCTTCGGCCAGCCCGGCTGTCCAATTCCAGAGGATACAACCGCCGCGGACGGTTGGAACGGGAAGGATTGCTGAAACGCGCTCATCCGGACTCTCCCCTCGAGGGGCCTCTGGTTGCCGGGTTTCCCGTACGTCCTCGCAAGGGGGGGAGCGCTTTCGCAGGGTGGTGACCACGACGCATCCTGTTTGACCGCGCCAGGTGGCTGGTACTTGTCCCGAAACCGTAATTTTGTGTCTGAATATGTCCCGCCATGGAGGTGGAGACATCACGTAACAAACCCGATCTCGCCGCCCCGCAGACGCATGGTAGAGGATCCGCACATGACAATACCGCAATCCCATATCCTGATGGTCGAAGACGATCCGGAGATCGCGCGCGGCACGACACGGTTTCTCACGCAATCAGGTTTCCGCGTCTCGCATGCACCTGACTCGCGCGCGATGGACCGCACCCTGCGCGATGCAAAGATCGATCTTGTGCTGCTCGATCTCATGCTGCCGGGGGAGGACGGACTCTCGATATGCCGGCGCCTGCGCGCAAGCCACACAATGCCCATCATCATGCTGACGGCAATGGGCGAGGAAATGGACCGTGTAGTTGGCCTTGAACTCGGCGCGGACGACTATATCGCCAAGCCCTTCTCCTCCCGCGAACTCGTGGCGCGCATCCGCGCGGTGCTTCGCCGGGGCGCCAATATCCGAGGTAACGCGCCGGACGAGCATGGCAGCAAGCGCGTCTTCGCCGGATGGGCGTTGGACGTTGCCGCGCGGCAGCTGCACAATCCCGAGGGAGCCAGAGTGACGTTGACTGGCGCAGAATTCGACCTGCTGGTCGTCTTCGCAGACAGGCCGCGCCGCGTGCTGACGCGTGACCAGCTGCTCGATCTCACGCAGGGCCGCGCAGCCGGGCCTTTTGACCGCTCGATCGACACGCTCGTGAGCCGCATCCGCCAGAAGATCGAAGTCGACCCGAAGGACCCGGTCTTCATCCAGACGGTGCGACTCGGCGGCTACATGTTCACCCCGGAGGTCCGGACACCATGAAGCTATCGCTCCGATCCATGATCACCGATCGTTCGATCCTCCTTCAGGTGGCGGCCGTTCTGATGGTCTGCCAGCTGGTGGCTCATGCGGTCACCTTCGCCTTTGTCGTTTGGCGTTATGAACGGCCCGACCTTCTGACCGGCACCTCGATCGCTGCCGTGCAGGCCATCGGCTTCCGCGACGTATTCCAGAAGTCCGACGCGGCCGAGCGATCGATGTTGGAAGCCGCGATCGAACGCGCCAATCCGCATATCCGCTTCCACGATGCGGCGACACTCATCCTCTCGCGTGCGAGCATCCTTCCGCATGCCATTGTGGATGGGATGACGCGGGCGCGGCCGGAACTCGCCTCCGTCACGTCGCTTGTGGCTAAGCCGGTCGGGCGCGAGGGCGATTTTGCCGGCACCGACGAACTGGTGGCCATACAGGCGGGCGCAGGCCGAGCGTTGGTGTTCGATCCCGATCAGGGTGGGCCGCGCATCAATGTCCCGCGCGTTGTCGCACCCGTATTCCTCATCGCTTTCATATTGCCCATGTTGCTGTTGCCGGTCTGGGCCGCGATGCTGCTGACGGATCCGCTGCGTCGACTTGCGCAGAGCGCCGAGCGGTTCTCGATCGATCTCGACCCGACGCCCCTGCCAGAGGTGGGACCGGCGGAGATCGGCCGGCTGGCCGCCGCCTTCAACCTCATGCGCACGCGCATCCGCCAGCTCGTCGACAGCCGGTCGCGCATGCTCGCGGCGGTAAGCCACGACCTTCGGACGCCGCTGACCCGACTACGCCTGAAGACCGAGGCCCTGCCTGACGGCGAGGAGAAGGAGAAAATGCTCCGGGATATCTCTGCAATGAACGCAATGATCGGCCAGGCGCTCTCTTACCTACGCGACCAGACGACCTCAAAAGCCCTCGAACGCGTGGACCTGCCTGCCCTGCTCGGCTCGATCTGCGACGATTTCTCCGATGCCGGCCTACCCGCCCGCTTCACCGGGCCGCGAAATGTCGTGCTCGAATGCGAGCCGGAATTGCTCACCCGCGCCGTCTCGAACCTCGTTGACAATGCGGTGAAGTTCGGCGGCAGCGCGGTCGTGCGGCTCGAAATGCGCGCGCAGACAGAGGCGGCAATCCTGGTCGAGGACAATGGTCCCGGCATTCCTGATCCGCGGAAACTCCTTGCCTTCGAGCCCTTCAGCCGCGGCGACCCTGCCCGCGGCATGGCGGAAGAAGAAGGCTTCGGGCTCGGCCTCGCCATCGCGAAGCAGATCATCGAGCGCCATGGCGGGCAAATCACCCTGCATGATCGCGCGCCCGAAAACGGCAAAACCGGAGGTCTTCTGGTGCAAGTCCTGCTGCCCGTATTGCCCCGAAGGCCCGCAAAGCGGATCGCAGAAGGCGGCCCGCTTGCTGCGACCGCCTGCACGCCCTCGCCGGGGGCGCCGCTGTGACACGTCGCCTTGTTCTCTTCGGTGCGGTGATCGCCGGCATCGGCCTCGTTGCGAGCCTGCCGATCCTCCTCGCTCAGGGATCGCGGAGCCCGGTGGCGACAGAGCGGCTGACGCTTCCTCTCCAGCCCGCCCGCGTCGTGGCGCTGGGGCGGATCGAGCCGGTCTCCGAACGCGTGAAGATCACTGGACCGACGACGCAGGAAGGCGGGCGCCTTGCCGAGATTGTCGTGAATGAGGGTGATTGGGTTGAAGCCGCCCAGGTGCTCGCCGTACTCGAGACGCGGCCCCGCCTCGCGGCGGCGCTCATGCAGGCTGAGGCAACGCTGGCCCTGCGACAGGCACAACTGCGCAAGCTCATCGCGGATCTCGACAACCAGGAGAAGATGCTTGCCGCCGCCCTCGAGCAGCAGGAGGCGCAGCGCGAGCGCAGCAAATGGGACCTCGACCGGCTGAAGCGGCTCCAGCAATCCGGCGTCTATCAGGAAACAGCGCTGATCGACAAGCGCCTTGCACTTGAAGGTTCGACACAGGCGCTCGAAAGCGCGCGACTGCAACTGGTGCGCAACCGCAGCCGCGATGCCTCCGGCAATCGCATCGACGAGGCGAGTGCCAGGGCCGAGATCGATGTAGCCGATGCCTCGGTGCAGCAGGCGCGCGCAGCGCTGGAATTCGCGGTGATCCGTGCGCCGGTTGCAGGCCGGATCCTGCGCCGCTTCGCCCGCTCTGGCGAGCAGGTCGGGCAGGACGGGCTCCTTGAAATGGGCGATACCCGCGTGATGATGGTGCGGGCCGAGGTATTCGAGAGCGATATTGCCCGCCTGAGCCCGGGCCAGTCCGCAACGATCACGTCGCGCGCACTGGCCGAGCCGCTGATCGGCGTGATCGACCGCATCGGCCTCACGGTCAACCGGCAGAGCATCGTCGGCGAAGATCCCGCCGCGGCGCTCGATGCCCGCGTCATCGAGGTGATGGTGCGGCTCGACCCGGCATCCTCGCAGCGGGTAACCGGACTTACAGGCCTTCAGGTGCGCGCGGCCTTCGGGCCCCAACCGGGCGCATGACGAAAGCATGGCACGGCTCCTTCAAGCCCTGTTCGGCCGCACGCCACTCGGTTGGCTGCAACTGGCGCATCACCCGTTGCGGTTCTCCATGGCAATCACCGGCGTGGCCTTCGCTGTGCTGATGGTCTTCATGCAGTTGGGCTTCATGAACATGCTGTTCGACACCACCGTGATGTTCCATCGGCAATTGAAGGCAGATATCGTGTTGGTTGATCCCGCCGCGCGCAGCCTCATTGACCTGCGCACTTTCCCCCGCCGCCGTTTCATCCAGGCCATGGGGGTGGAAGGCATCGCCGATGGCGAGACGATGCATATCGGCCAGCTCACCTGGATCAAGCCGGGCACGGAAGGACACGGCAAGGGCGAGCGCGGCATCATTACCGCCTTCGGAATCCGGACCGATCACGAGACGTTCGTCACGCCAGGTGTCTCCGCCGAGCAGGGCATCCTCTCGATCACCGGAACGGCCCTGTTCGACACGGGGTCGCGCGGGGATTTCCGCGCCTTTATCGAGGCCATTCAGGCCGGCCAGCGCCCGCAAACCGAGGTGGCTGGAAAGACGGTCACGTTCGAGGGTGTTTTCCGGATCGGTGCATCCTTCGGCTCGGAAGGCTCGATCATCGTTTCGGACCAGACCTTTCTTGCTCTCTCTCCAAAAGCGTCGCCAGGCTTACCGAATCTCGGGGTGCTGCGGGTGAAGACGGGTGCAGACCCGACCGAAGTAGCGCACCGCGTACGTGCTGCCGTGGCCGGGGCCGATGTGAAAGTGCTGACCCTTGAGGAGTTCATCACCGAGAGCCGCAATTTCCTCGTGAAGGAATCGCCGATTGCCTACATCTTCACCTTCGGTGTCATCATGGGCCTCGTGGTCGGCATCGTGATCGTGATCCAGATCCTCTCAACCGATGTACAGGATCACATGCCGGAATACGCGACCTTCAAGGCGCTTGGTTTCACCAACCGCTCGCTGCTCGGCATCGTCTACGAGCAAGCGGCAATCCTGACGATCGCAGGGTTTGTGCCTGGGCTGCTTGTCTCTCTGGGGCTTTACGAACTCGTCCGAACAGGCGTTTCCATGCCCATCACCATGCCGCCTGATCGGGTGCTGATGGTCTTCGCGATGACCGCGACGATGTGTGTGCTCGCCGGCACCATCGCCATGCGGCGCCTCTCCCGCGCCGATCCGGCGGAGGTGTTTTGATGGGGATCGCCATTCCGGGGGACGTGTCGCGTAAAGAAGTCGGCATGCGTTCCACCCTTCCCGCCATCGTGATCCGGAACCTGAGCCACGGCTTCGGCGAGGGTGAATCGCACCGGCAGGTTCTGCTCGACGTGAACCTCACGATCTGGCCCGGCGAGGTGGTGTTCCTGATGGGCCCTTCCGGCTGCGGGAAAACCACGCTGCTGACCTTGGTGGGGGCCTTGCGTGCCTTGCAGCAGGGCGAGATCACCGTGCTCGGCCGTAGCCTCATCGGGGGGCGCGAAAGCGAGCAGGTGCTGACGCGGCGGCAGGTCGGCTTCATTTTCCAGGCGCATAACCTGCATCGCAGCCTTACTGCGCTCGAGAACGTGCGTATGGGCCTCGAGGCACAGGGCGGGGCGCTGCCACCCGATGCCGACGCGCGCTGCCGGGCCATGCTCGACACGGTTGGCCTTGCGGATCATATGCACAAGCGACAGGAGCATCTCTCCGGTGGCCAGCGCCAGCGCGTCGCCATCGCCCGCGCCCTGGTCTCCCGCCCGCCCCTCGTGCTGGCCGACGAACCCACTGCTGCGCTTGACAGCACCACCGGTTACGAGATCATTGCGCTGATGCGGCAGCTCGCCAAGGAGCGCGGCCTTTCCATATTGATCGTGACACACGATAGCCGCATCCTCGATCTCGCCGATCGCGTTATCCGGATGGAAGATGGGCGCATCTTCTCTGACGAAATCCGCCGCTCCGTGGCGAACACGCCCGAACAGTAAGCCCTGGCAGGTCTTCCCGAAGCGGAAGATGTCACTGTTCGCAGGAATGCCGCCGCGCTCGCTTCAGGTCTGGCGCTCGATGATCTGGTGTTCAAGCACAATCGTCGTGTTGCGGTCGTCGCCCAGGATGGCTTCCACAATAGCCCGGCCATACGCCGCGTAGGGGATGCGCACCGAGTTGAGGCTTGGCGCAAGCCACTCATTCATCGGTGAATCGTCAAAGCCGATAAGTCTCGGTGCCTGTTGCCCCGGCAGGGCCTCCCGCCAGGCCCGCGCAACACCGAAGGCGATCAGATCACTCGTGCAGATCACCAGGTCGGGTTTGTCACTACGGCTGATCAGGTCAAGAGCGGCATCCTTGCCGATATGGAGATGGTCCGGAGCGTGCGGGGCAAGCACATGCTTCGTATGCAGGGGGGCTCCGGCCGCAGCGAAACCGGCAAGGATGCCCTGGACGCGCTCGCGGGTTGCTGAGGACAGGATTGGCGCATGGATCAGCGCGGCGTTTCGCAATCCGCGCGCCAGAGCCCATCGGGCAACATCCTCGCCCGCGCGCCGGTTGTCGATCCCGATGAAGCCGCGCATCAGCCCGTCAGGGGCGCGTCGGTTCACGAAGACGAGGGGAATGGAACTCTCCTGCGCACGGCGCAGCATAAAGCTGTCCACGGCACCCAGCAGCACAATCGCACGCGCCTGCTGGGCCAGCATCTCGCGGATATACTCGTCCTGGAGTTCCGGCTGATCATGCGTATCGCACAACACCATGACGAGGCCATTCTCCCGCAGGGCAGCCTCGGCCGAAGCCGCGATCGCCGTCATGGCGGGGTTCGCAAGATTGGCTGCCAGCACCGCGACAAGGCGGCTTGTCCGCCGGCGCAGGTCACGCCCGGCGCTGGTCGGGCGGTAATCCAGCGCGACGATGGCCTTGCGCACCCGCTCCGCCGTCTCGTCGGACGCCTTGTTCGCGACACCATTCACCACGCGGGAAACGGTCGCGATGGAAACGCCCGCGAGGGCTGCGACCTCCTTGATGGAACTTGCCTGCATCATGCGCTTCGTCATCTGGCTTGCAGTTTTCCCCATCGGTGGTAGTGTCACAATAGGGAAAACGTTTTCCTTCGTTTTCCCATCGAGTCAAGAACCGGAATTCCGGCCAAGAAAACAGCCCTGGGAGGAACAGATGGGCATCCTACGCAAAGTCGCATGCGCCGCCTTCGTGGCCGCCGCCTCCATCCTGCCGGCCAAGGCCCAGCAGCTGACCGTGTGGCATGATCTCGGCGATAACGGGATCAAGTGGTTCGAGGCGCTTTCCGCCGAATTCGCCAAGCAGAAGCCGGGCGTCACCATTCGGTCGCAGAGCTTTCCGACCGATCAATGGTTCGGTCGCGTCGTCAGTGCGCTGAATACCGATACGGCGCCGGACCTGATCTTCAACAATTACGAGCGCGTCATCCGGATCCAGCAGCAGACCAACAAGGTCATGGACCTGAAGGCGCTGACCGGCTCGATCACGGACAAGGCCTTCCTCTCCGAGGATGACATGCGCGTCGCGACCTTCAAGGGCCGGCAGATCATCATCCCGATCCAGCGCGTGCAGATGGCCTTCGGTGTCCGCAAGAGCTGGCTCGACAAGAATGGCGGCAAGTTCCCCGATACCTGGGACGAGGTGAAGGCCCTCGCCACCGCCTTCCGTGACAAGGATCCGGACGGCAATGGCCAGGCAGACACATTCGGCATGGCATTGCAGGCCGCCAAGCCGCGCGATCTGATCCATATGCTCGATCTCTTCACATTCGGCTCGGGCCTGCGGCATACCCTGATCGACCCGGACGGGAAGATCACCATCGACCAGCCGGGCCATGCCGAGGTGCTCGAGGAATTCCTCAAGACCTATTCGAGCTACCGCTTCGTAGCACCGGACACGATCAACCATTCCTTCGCGGAAATGTATCAGGTGATCGAGGGCGGTCGCGGCGGCATGTTCCGCGTGGGCGACTGGAACGTCCGCAAATGGGATGGCGCGCAGGTGCTGAACGGTGATTTCGTCTCCGGTCCGTGGCCGAAATTCGCGGCGGACCGACCGAATGCCGTGGTGATCGGCGGGATGCGCGGCATTGCCATTCCGGAAAACTCGCCGAACAAGGCACTGGCGCAGGAATTCGCGGCCTTCATGCTGTCGAAGCCAGCCCAGCAGGCCTCGCTCGAGAATATCGGCGCCGGAATGCGCAAGGATCTCGACATCTCGAAGCTTTCGCCGCGCCAGCAATATTTCGCCAAGGCCGAGCATCGGCTGGTCGCCTATGATTTCCCGGAATCGATCCATACCTTCTATCCGGAGCTGGAAGCGGCCTTCCATCGCAAGCTGCTGTCCGGCATTGCCCGGCCTCCGGCGGACTGGAAGGCGTTTATCGCGGAAACTGCGAAGGAAATGCGCGACCTCGCCGCCAAGCTGCGGGGCTGATCCCCGGCTGCGGGAGAACCGCCGGCCTTCCGGGCCGGCGGAAAGCGTGACGCGGGATCGCCACCGATGACAGATATCCTAGCAACCCTCTCGCGTGACAGGATCTTCTACCTGTTCGTCGCCCCCTTCGCAGCCCTGACCATCCTTTTCGGGGTCTGGCCGATCCTGCTCTCGATCCAGGTCTCCTTTACCGCCTCGGCCACGGCGCTACGGCCGAACCCGACCTATGTCGGCCTCGCCAATTACGTCGCGGTGCTGGCCGATCCGATCTTCCTCGCCTCGCTCGGGCGGACCCTGCTCTACACCTTGCTCTCGGTGGTCGCGAACCTCGCCTTCGCGCTGGGCTTCGCGATCCTGCTCGATTCCCGCCTGCTGAAGCGGGGCAGCCTGTTCTTCCGGCTGGCAATCTTCCTGCCGGTCATCACGCCGGATGTGGCGGGCTATGTCGTCTGGCGTTGGCTCTATGACCGCTCCTTCGGTGCGCTCAATGCCTTCCTGACCATGGTCGGCCTGCCGCCCTTCGGCGGACTTTCCAGCTTCGATACCGCGATGCTCGCAATCCTAATTGCGGAACTCTGGCACCATGCCGGCTTCTACATGATCATCTTCCTCGCGAATCTCTCGATCCGCGACCGGGCCCTTGAAGAAGCGGCGCATCTCGACGGCGCGACAACCTGGCAGCGTTGGCGCTATGTCATCCTGCCGCAATTGCGGCCGGCCCTGGTCATCAACTCTGTCTATGCGCTGATCCAGTTTCTCAAGACCTTCACCGTCGTGGTGGTGATGACCAAGGGCGGGCCGAACGACCAGACCAACTTCGTCAGCTATTATGCCTACCAGTTGTTCGACCAGGCCCGTTACGGCGAGGCTACCGCCATGGCGACGATCCTCTTCGCCATCGTGATCGGGCTGTCGCTGACGGCCTACCGGCTGGGCGACCGGGAGCCGGGCCAATGAATGACGACATCCGCCCCAACCGGCTGCTTCAGGCGCTGGCCTATGGCGTGGCCATCGGTACCAGCCTGCTGTTTCTCTATCCCTATTGGTGGATGCTGGTCTCGGCCTTCCGGCCGACGCGGAACATCCTCTCGGCACCGCTGCGGCCTTGGCCCGAGACATTGAACTTCCAGATCTTCTCCGAGATTGGCCGGATCGGCGGGGTCGATCTCTCGACCTATGTCGTCAATTCGCTCGTCATCACCACGCTCTCGACGGCTCTGGGCGTGATCGTCACCGCGCTTGGCGCCTATGCGCTCGTCCGGCGGCCCAAGGCGCCGGGCTTCAGCCTTGTGCGCTACGGCTTCCTCGTGACGATCATGTATCCCTACATGCTGCTGGTGATCCCGGTCTATCTCGTCATGTTCAAGCTCGGGCTGCTTGGCTCCTATGCCGGCATCATCCTGTTCCTCGCACTCGGGCCACTGCAATTCTTCCTGTTCGAGCAATTCTTCCGGAAGATCCCGAACGAGGTGATCGAGGCTGCGGTCATCGACGGCGCCAGCGAATGGCAGATCCTGACCCGCGTGGTGCTGCCCATGGCGGCGCCGATCACAGCCACTGTGGCCATGATCACGTTCCTGCTGAACTGGGCGCAATGGTTTCCGATCATGGTGATCTCGCGCTCGCCCGATACCTACACGCTGCCGGTAGCGCTGCTGTCCATGAACAGCGAGCTGGGTTCCAACTTCCAGGGGATCATGGCCCTGGCCGTGCTGACCACCTTGCCGGTGGCGCTGCTGTTTCTCTTCGCCCAGAAGCGGGTGATGGAGGGCATGGCAGCCGGCGCGGTGAAAGGATGAGGCGATGCTGAGGACAATCGACAGCCGCGAGGCGCTGGCCATCGGCATCGAAGCCGCGCGGAGCCGCACGTTGCAATGGCTCGCAGCGCAGCAGGTTCCCGGCGCCCCGAAGGGCTGCATGCGGATCAGCGCGCATCACGACCCGGCCCGTTGGCCGGGCGTTCTGCTGCCGGGCACCTATAACGGAATCCTCTGCCTCGACCTGCTCGGTGGCCTCGGGAGCTGGAGCGCGGCAGAGCGCGAGGCGCTGGCCTACTGGCTAGAGGAGAGCCGGCTGCCGGACGGACGGTTCCGGATCGCGGGCATGGCGGATGCGGACGTCTTCAAGAAGCCGGATCACCACGAGACCTGGGGCTATATCGATTTCCATGTCAGCAATTACACACTGGGTGCGATCGAGGCGCTGACACCGGAACGCCGGCCCGAGCTCGAGTTCATTCTGCCCTTTCTCGACAGGCTGACGCTCGGCCATTGGCTGAGCCTGCGTGACCTGCGCGATCCCTGGCAGGAGGGAAACAACATCGTCAATCTCGCGAGCTTCCTCCTGCTGCTCAGGAAAAACCAGCCGGGCTCGGCGGATGCCGTCAACCGGGCGCTTCAGCAGCTTTTTGCCTGGCATGACCGGCTGCGCGAACCGACAACCGGCTTCTGGGGTGTCGGACAGCTTTCCGATGCCACACGCAGGCTGCACGCCTTTGCAGGTTCAATGCATAACTTCCACCTCTGGTACCATGAGAACCGGCCGCTCGAGGGGCAGGACCGCGCGGTGGATTACTGCCTGTCCCTGCCACCTCGGATCGACAGCGCCTGCATCGATGTCGATGCCGTGGATGTCCTGATCCATGGCTGGCACCTGCTCGATTATCGCCGGAACGAGATCGAAGCCTGGCTGGCGGCGCTTTTGCCGGAACTGCTCGCCTTCCAGAACCCGGATGGCGGATTCTGTGACATCCGGCAGGGACTGCGCCGGCAGGATGGCTGGGTGCGCGGCTACGAGGAACCGCAGGGGCTCTCCAACACCTTCGCCACCTGGTTCCGCTGGATCGCGATTGCAATGATCGCCGATACGCTCTGGCCCGGCCGTTGGCGCTGGAATTTCCGGCGAATGATCGGGATCGGCTACCGCATGGCGGACTGGAACAGGACGCCATGACCGTCGACGATCCGTTCCACCATCTGCACGACGAGGATTACGCGCGCGCGTTCCTGCGTGACATGGCCAGAGCGGAAACGCTGGTGACCTTGGCTGGCCGCGAGACCACTTCGCTCGACGGCGAGTGGCGCTTCACCCTCGACCTTTTCGATGAGGGGCTGCGTCAACGCTGGTTCGCGCTTGACGAGGATCCGCCATCGCAATGGGCGACCCCGCGCGACTATGAGATCGAAGCGGGGGATCTCGTGCCCGTTCCTTCCTGCTGGAATGTGCTGAAGCCGGAATGGACACATTTCGAGGGCGGCGCCTGGTATACGCGCTGGTTTGATTGGCACCCGGGCCAGCCCGGCGAGCGCGTGATGCTCCATTTCGGCGCGGCAAATTACGTGGCGCTCGTGTTCCTCAACGGCACGCCTCTCGGCGGGCATGAGGGCGGATCGACTCCCTTTTGCCTGGAAGCAACGGCGCATCTGAAGCCGGGTCGCAATCGCCTGCAGGTCTATGTGGAGAACCGCCGCCGTGCCGACCGCGTGCCGATGCACCATATCGACTGGTTCAATTATGGGGGCCTGTATCGGGAAGTGGCGCTGGTTCGTCTTCCGGCGGTTTTCATCCGGAAAGCCAGCGCTGCACTGACAACCGAGGGCACCGCCATCCGCTTCGCGATTGAATTGTCCGACAGGGTTGATGGCGAGGCGATTGTCGAGATTGCCGAACTCGGTCTTCGGGCTTCCCTGCCTGTGACGGCTGGGCGGGGGGAACTGAACGTACCGGCCTCGCCCGCGCGCTGGTCGCCTTCTTCGCCCCGTCTCCATGCTGTGCGCTTCATCTTCGACCGCGATATCGTGACCGAGCGGATCGGCTTCCGCACCGTCGAGACGCGCGGCACGGCGATCCTTCTCAATGGTGAACCGATATGGCTCAAGGGCGTTTGCGTCCACGAGGATGACCTCGAGCTTGGCAAGGTCACCAGCGACGCCGATATCCGCCGCCGCTTCCGCCATGCCCGGGAACTCGGCTGCAACTTCCTGCGCCTCGCACATTACCCGCATCACGAACGGGTCGCGATGATAGCCGATGAGGAGGGCTTGCTCCTCTGGGCGGAGGTCCCGGTCTACTGGGCGATCGATTTCGCGAACCCCTCGACACTCGCCGATGCGAGCAACCAGCTTTCAGAGCTGATCCTGCGCGACATCAACCGGGCGAGCGTCATCCTCTGGGGCGTCGGCAACGAAAATGCCGATACCGATGCCCGGCTTGCTTTCATGGTGGAACTCGCACGGACAGCGAAAAGGCTGGATCCATCCCGTCTGACGGCTGCTGCCTGCCTCATCAACCGCGAGCGCTTTGCCATCGAGGACCGACTGGCAGAGTATCTCGATGTCATTGGTCTCAACGAGTATTTCGGTTGGTATGAGCCGGATTTTTCCGGGCTCGACCGCCTGCTCGCCAATTCCCGACCCGGCAAACCGGTCATCATCAGCGAGACAGGCGCCGATGCTTCACCTGGCCATCGAGGGTCAGGCCGTGTTCTTTTCACGGAAGACTGGCAGGCGGAGTTCTACCGTGAGCAGTTCAGGCGCATTTCCGCCACGCCCTACATTGCCGGGCTTGCCGCCTGGCTGTTGTACGATTTCCGAACCGAGCGGCGGCAAACGGGCTTCCAGCGCGGCTTCAACCGCAAGGGCCTGCTGGCTGAGGACAAGACGACCCGCAAGCTCGGTTTCTTCACCCTGGCCCAGCTTTTTGCAACGCTGGACATGGGAGCGGAGGATGGTGATCGTCAGCGCTCGTGATGTCCAGGTGGCACAGGACTCCGGGTGAGCCCTTGAAGGAGCCACGGATGCGGGTGTTGCGAATCCTGCCCTTCTAGCCGCCCTCCCCCCCGATGGCGGCCGAGTTTTCTTCGGGCGGTGCAGCGTGGGCCGTGCCCCATTCCGCCATGGCGACAAGGATTGGTACAAGCGTCTGGCCACGTTCGGTCAACGTGTATTCTACACGGGGTGGTATCACCGGAAAAATCTCGCGGTGAACGATGCCGTCGCCTTCAAGTTCCCGCAGATGGGCGGTCAGCATCCGTTGTGTCACGGTGGGCAAGAGCCGGCGAAGCTCATTGAAGCGCTTGGGACCTGAACGGAGCTGATAGAGGATCAGAGGCTTCCACTTGCCGCCGATCACGGCCAGCGTCGTATCGACCGGACAGAATGTCAGGACCTCCTGCATGGCGACCTCAGAGGGAACAAGCTTGGGCATATGACAGTATCCTTTTCGATACTATAGGCGGTTATTGTGCGTACTGTTCTAGACGGATAATACATGCCATTTGCCACTCCATGCAATCCTGCATCGTATGGAGACTGTCATGACCAACTCCCCCATCGTCGCTGTTATCGGCATCGGCGGCATTCAAAATCAGGCAATCGCTCGGGAACTCGCGCAGAACGGATTTCGCATTCGTGGAATAGGCCGATCCCGACACACGTCGATCCCGTCTTCGATTTGTCCGGAATACCGCCAGGTTGACCCGGATAGCCGGACGGAACTGACCGAGGCCCTCCGTGGCGCGGAAGTCGTTGTCGTAACGTCCCCCATCGACCATCGCCCGGGCCAGCGCGAGCGCCTGATCGAGACTGTGGTCGAGGCCGCAGGAAAGGCGGGAACGGCGCGACTGGTCTTCAATGCGGCAGCCGCTGTTTTCGATGACCGCACGCACCCGGTGGCCAAAGTGCTCGGTGCATTGAGCGATGCGGTTCTGGCCGGCCCGGTTCCGGCCACCGTCTTGCAGCCAACCGTGTATATGGACAACCTGATCGCGCCCTGGTCGCTTCCGAGCCTCGTGAATGATGGTGTCCTTGCCTATCCGATGCCGGAAAATGCACCTGTTTCATGGATTTCCCATCGAAGCCTCGGGCAGTTTGTCCATGCTGCGGCAACGCGCCCTGTTCTGGGTCGCGTTTTCAGGATCGGCGGGCCCGAAGCCTTGACCGGTCATGCGATGGCGGAACGCCTCACACGCGTCATGGGCCGTGCTGTCAGCTATCACCGCATTCCCCTGCCTGCCTTTGCGGAGGGCATCAATGCTGCGTTCGGACCGCCGGCTGGCGACGATATCGCCGCGCTCTACCGCACGATGGAAGCGGAATTGGCCATCATGAGCCGTGACCCGGCGGAATGGCGGGACCTGGGTGTTACACCGGAAACCTTCGACGACTGGGCAAAACGCCAAGCCTGGAAGATCGCAGCCTGACGAGCCAGTCTGTGCATAACGCCTGCCGCATATGTTGCGGCAGGCGGAGTGGTGGGAACAGTTCAACCCTGCATCGGAGCTTTCAGGCAAGATAGAAAAAGCGTTTCCTCTGCCCTCCCCACGAGCAAACAAACCGCTTGGCCAATCGGCCTGTCTGGGCTCAACTAGGTTTGGTGTGCTTCCCTGAGGAGATCGATGCTGGCCCCCTTGCGCAGACATGACCATCAGGCCACCAACGCCGAGAGCCCGCTGACTTCGCTGAACTCGCCGATCACGCCGGTCGGACAGCTCTTCATCCGGAATAACGGCGATTTGCCCGAAGGCCCTTTCGATGTGGAGACGTGGCGGCTTTCCGTTACAGGGCTGGTCGAGCAACCGCAGTGTTTTTCCGTGGCCGAACTTGAGCGCCGGTTCCCGGTGGCATCGATCACCACCGTGATCGAATGTGCGGGCAATGGCCGCGCCTTGAACATCCACCCTACCGACGGCATTCCCTGGGGCCTCGGTGCCGTTGGCTGCGTGACCTTTGCCGGCATCCGGCTTGCCGATCTCCTGCAAGCGGCGGGACTGGCGCCCGGTGCCAGCCATATCCGGCACCACGGCGCAGACCGCGCGCTCAAGGGGGGTGGCCCTGCCTTCTCGCGCGGCCTGCCCCTCGAAAAGGCGTTGCAGCCGGAATGCCTGCTCGCCTGGTCAATGAATGGGGAGCCCCTGACGGCGGACCATGGCGCCCCCCTCCGCATCGTCGCCCCGGGCTATCCCGGCTCGGCCTGGCAGAAATGGCTCACGGGCATCGAAATTCTGGACCATGTGCACGAAGCGCCGGGCATGTCCGGACTGGATTACCGGCTGCCGATCGACCCGATCCGTCCGGGCGACCCTGTCGATCCGGGGCGATTTGAGATCATCGGCGAGATGCCGGTCCGCGCCATCTGCACCACCCACGAGAATGGCGATGCCGTTCCAGCTGGCACGACGATCGACCTCGAAGGCTGGGCCTGGGCGCACGGCACGCCCATCGCCGGTGTGGCGGTGTCGCTGGATGAGGGCAGAAGCTGGCTGCCGGCCTCGTTGACGGCACCCGCCACGCCCTTTGCCTGGACCCGCTTTTCCCTGCCGCTGGTCGTTCCGGCCAGCGGATCCTTGACTGCGATCATCCGCGCCACCGACGCAAAAGGACGGCAGCAGCCACTGGAGCCCCGCTGGAACCCGCGCGGCTATTGCAACAACGTTTGCCAGAGGCTCGACCTGACCGTTCTCGGGTAAGCCTTCGGGTAGAGCGGCTAGTCCAGCCTGCCCTCCATCAGGTCGGCGAGTGGCGCAAATCCGATATGGTCGCCCAGACCCGGATCGGGAGACTGGCACAGTTTCCGCCAGACCCAGGCCAGAATTGCCCGGAGATTGTTCGCCACCGTCATGTCACCCGCCATGCCGCTGGAGGATGCGGTCAAGGATCCGGCTTTCCAGCGCGGCGAATTCCGGCGTGCCACGGCGGCGGGGCCGGGGCAAATCGACCGTGAGATCGAGCGTGATCCGACCCTCGTCGATCAGCACAACGCGATCGGCAAGGGCAATCGCTTCCGGCACATCATGGGTAACCATCAATGCGGTGAGCCCTGCCTGCTGCCACACGGTCTCGAGCAGCGCCTGCATGTCGATACGGGTCAGCGCATCAAGGGCGCCCAGCGGTTCATCGAGCGCGAGAATGCCCGGCCGGCTGACGAGGGCCCGGTCCGGTCGAGGCTCAGGGCGAGGCCGCCCTCGCCTTTCCGGGCCGGTAATCGTCCCGGATCTGGCGCTTCAGCAGCTTGCCGGTCGGGGAACGGGGAAACTCCTTCCGGAAATCGACGCTGCGCGGGCATTTGATCGCCGAAAGCCGCTTCCGGCAGAAGGCGACCAGCTCGTCGGACAGGGCCTCGCTGGCCTCCCGCCCGTCGACCAGCTGCACCACCGCCTTCACTTCCTCGCCGAATTCCTCGTTCGGAATGCCGATCACCGCCGCATCGAGTACGGCCTCGTGCTGGAGGAGCAGGTTTTCCACCTCCTGCGGGTAGATGTTCACGCCGCCGGAAATGATGACGAAGGACTTGCGGTCGGTCAGGTATAGATAGCCATCCTCATCCAGCCGCCCGATATCACCGAGGCTGGTCCAGCCCCGGGCATTCCGGCTGGATCGGGTCTTTTCCGGATCGTTGTGATACTCGAACTGGTGGCCGTTCTCGAAAAAGACCTCGCCCTCGGCGCCCACGGGCATTTCTACGCCGTTCTCGTCGCAGATATGGATGACGCCGAGCTTGGCCCGCCCGACCGAGCCGACATGCCCGAGCCATTCTTCGGTCGTCAGGGCGGTGAAGCCGTTATTCTCGGTGCCCGCATAATACTCGTGGATGATCGGGCCCCACCACGCGATCATGCGGCGTTTCACTTCGACCGGGCACGGCGCGGCAGCATGGACCGCCATGATCATCGACGCGGTCGAATAGCGGCGGCGCGTCTCCTCGGGCAGTTTCAGCAGCCGCACGAACATGGTCGGCACCCATTGGCTATGGGTGATCCGCTCCGATTCGATCAGCGCCAGCGCGGTTTCGGCATCGAATTTCGGCATGATCACTGCGGAACCGCCCGTGCGGATCGTCACCATCGTGTGCCGCAGCGGCGCGGCATGATAGAGCGGGGCCGGGCAGAGATAGCGGGTCTCTGGCCCGTAGCCGAACAGGCCTGACAGGAGTTCGATCAACATCGACGGGCTGCCGACAGGCTGGTCGGGCAAGGCCCATTTCACGCCCTTGGGCCGCCCCGTCGTGCCGGACGAATAGAGCATGTCGAGACCCTGGGATTCATCGGCAATCGGCGAGACGGGCGCAACCGCGGCCATCGCGCCGAAGCCCGGCAGGCCCGCGCCGTCCTGTCCGACCACGAGGACGGGGCATTGACGCCGCAAATCATCGGCGAAATGCGCGATCCGCGCGACCAGCGCATCCGAAACCAGCACCAGCGCGGCGCCGCAATCCTCGATGATATGGCGGATCTCGTCATCGGCGAGATGCGTGCTGGCGGTGGTGTAATAGAGGCCTGTCCGGTCTGCCGCGAAGCAGAGTTCGAGGAATTCGCGCCGGTTCTCCATCAGGATGACGAGATGATCACCGCGTTTCAGCCCCAGCCGGCGGAACACATGGGCGGCCTGGTTCGCCCGGGCTTCGAGCTCGGCGAAGGTGACAGCCTCGCCGCTGTTGCTCATCCGGAAGGCGACGGCGTCAGGCCGTTCCAGCGCATGGCGGCGGGGATGGAAGGGCGGAAGGTCAGGATTCATGGGCATCGAACCGGATGACGGTCTTGCCGATGCCGGACGGGCGGGCCGTCTCGTCGAGCGCGGCCTTGAGTTCGGCAAAGGCGAAGACCTTGCCAATGACAGGCCGGACCGTGTGCAGCGCCATGGCCCGCAGCATGGCCTCGAACCCGTCGCGATGGCCGACCGTGACGCCCTGCAGCCGGACCTGGCGGGTTACGATCGCGCCGAGCGGCAGGGTCGGCGCGAGGCCCGACAGGACGCCGATCAGGGCGATCGTGCCGCCCACGCGGATACACTTGATCGACTGGCCCAACGTGGTTTCGCCGCCAAGCTCGATGATCGTGTCATAGCCGCCCCGTGCTGCTGCGATCTCCCGCGCCGGCCGGGACCATTCGGGCGTGGTCTGGTAGTTGATCGTGGCATCGGCGCCGAGAGCCTTTGCCCGGTCCAGCTTGGCATCGCTGGAGGAGATGACGGTCACATGCGCGCCATGCAGCCTGGCGAAGGCCAGCGCAAACAGCGCGACGCCGCCGGTTCCCTGAATCAGCACATGATCGCCCGGACGGGTTGCCGCCAGCCCGGAAATCGCACTCCAGGCGGTCAGGGCGGCACAGGGCAAGGTGGCCGCTTCCTCGTCGGTCAGATAATCCGGAACGCGCACAACACCATCTTCGGAGAGGCAGACGAGATCGGCCATGACGCCGTCCAGCGGCCCGCCAAGGGCGGTGGCGAAACGGTCGGCCGAAGGTTCACCGGCGATCCAGCCCTGGAAATAGGTCGGGCAGACACGGTCACCGACCTTCACCCGCGTCACGCCCGGACCGGTGGCGATGACGGTGCCCACACCATCCGAAACCGGAATCAGCGGCAATTCGCCTGTTGCCCGGCCATAGCCCCGGAGCGGAACGATCAGGTCGCGCGCATTCAGCGAGGCCGCCTGCATGCGGATAAGCACCTGCCCGGCCTGCGGCACCGGTTCCGGCCTCTCGGCGAGAACCAGATGGTCGAAACTCCAGCTCCCCTCGATCTGGAAAACGCGCATGCGCCGGTCCCTTCCCGCTTTTACAAGTTGATTGGCGTCGGATCCCAGCGCCCGAGCCGGTCCAGCAGCATCGCGGTGCTGCCATCGGTCAGCGCGGCCAGCTGGGCAGCACCGATATGGCGGGCAAAGGGATGGATCTCGCGCAGGCCCTCGGCGCCCATGGCATGCATCAGCGCGGGCAATTCCCGCTGCGCGAGAGCGACCGCATTCACCTTCGCGGCGGCCGCGAGGTGGCGGACATCGCCGCCGGCCTCGAGCGCAGTGACGGCGCTCTCCACCAGCGCCCAGGCTGCCGCGAGCGCGGTGGCACATTCGGCCGCCTTCTCGCGCCAGACGGCATGCTCGTCCAGCGGCTTGCCAAAGCTCCGCCGCGTGCCGCCATAGGCCTGGACGATACGGAGCCCGGCCGAGACCATGGCGCAGCACATCGCGGCAACATAGATCCGCGCACCGTTGATCTCCTCGAGGATGGCCTTGAAGGCGGTGCCGGCCGGCAGGAGAAGGCGGTCATCCGGAACGTGGCACCGGTCGAGCCGGAACCCGCCCGTGCCGATGCTGGCCTGCGGGATGACGGAATCCACAGGATACCGCGTGACGGCGGGATCCGTCAGGTCGACAAGGAAGGCGGCGATTCCGGCACCCTGTCCGGGTTGCCCGGTCTGCGCATAGACGATGGCATGGCGTGCATGGCGCGCATTGACGATCCACCGCTTCTCGCCGTCCAGCACCCAGCCAGCGGAGGTCCTTTCGGCCCGGCACTGCATGGCCGCGGCATCCGAGCCGGCGCCGGGCTCCGTCAACGCGGTGCAGGCGCTGGCCCGCCCGGCCAGCAGATCCGGCAGCAGCGCGCGGGCCAGCTCGGTCGGAGCGGAGAGGACGATGCGCTTGGCGACGTTATGCGTATTCACCAGCGCCATCGCGAGGCCAAAATCGACAGCGGCGAGGATGGCACAGGCCTCGACCTTCGCGCGGAACGACAGACCAAGCCCGCCAATGGCTGCGGGGACCTCGATCGCTGTCAGGCCGATTTCTCCCGCGCGAGCGAAGATGGCCGGATCCACCGCGCTGCCCCGCGCCCAGCCGGGCGCGGCCGGAGCCAAACCCTCCCGCGCAAAGGCCCGGACCTCGGCGAGGAAAAGCCGGGTGGCCTCATCCGCCATGGCGGGCCTCCCGGCGCGTGATCCGGGCGAAAGCGGCCTTGACGATCCCGACAATGCCGATCGGCATGAAGATCGTCGCGAGAACGAGGATCAGTCCGTAGAGGATCAGCCGGAAACTGTCGGCGAAGCGCAGGATTTCCGGCAGGAAGACCACGAGGAAGGCGCCGATGGCCGGCCCGGCAATCGTGCCCGAGCCGCCGAGAATGACCGCGAGGATCGCATCAAGCGATTGCGCCACGCCGAAGATCTCGGGGTTGATGAAGCCCTGGAAATGGGCGTAGAGCGCGCCGCCCAGCCCGGCATACATGGCCGAGATGACGAAGGCGAAGAGCTTGTATTTCCACGCGGCGATCCCGAGCGCGGCCACGAGATCCTCGTTCTGGCGGATCGCGAGCAGGATCTCGCCCACGCGGGAGCGCGCGATCAGCGCCGCCAGCAGCGTCAGCGATGCGGCCAGCACGAGCGCGAGATAATAGAAGGCCTCGCGATTGCCACCCCAGGGTTTCGGGATGTTGGAAATCCCGGCTTCGCCCTTGGTCAGCTCGGAATAGTTCACCAGCACGATCACAATGATCAGGTTGAAGGCCAGCGTGACAATGGCGAAGTAATGCCCCTTGACCCGCAGGCTCGGATAGCCGGTGGCAAGGGCGAACAGGGCGGTGATCAGCGGCGCCACGAGCATGGTGGCCCAGAGCGGCCACTGGAAGTTGAGCCCCATCAGCGTCGAGCCATAGGCACCGATGCCCATGAAGCCGGCCTGTACGATGGAGACATAGCCGGTAAAGCCCTGGATGAGGTTCTGCCCCTGCGCGACGATCACCCAGATCAGCGCGAGAATGCTGAGATGGAGATAGTATTTCACCGTCAGCACCTGCGGCAGGGCCGCAAGCAGGGCCAAGGCCAGAAGCCAGGGAAGGAGGGCGAGGATCCGGTTCATGGCGCGCGCCCCAGCAGGCCCTGCGGGCGGATCAGCAGCACAAGGATCATCACGACAAAGGCAATGACATCCTTGTAGGCGGAGGAAATGAAGCCGGCGGCGATGGATTCGGTGATCCCGAGCACGGTCCCGCCGAGGATCGCGCCGGGGAAGGACCCGAGCCCGCCGAGAATCAGCACGGCGAACCCCTTGACCACCAGCCCCTCGCCGATACCCGGAGCGATGGCGAAGAGCGCCCCGACCATGATGCCGGCCGCGACGCCCAACGCCGTCGACATGCCGAACACGATGAGCGGGATGGTGCGGACATTGACGCCCATCAGGATCGCCGCGTCACGGTTCTCGGCTACGGCGCGGATCGCCTGCCCGGTTTTGGTCCGCTCGACGAAGATCATCATCGCCACGACCAGAACGATGGCGGCGACGATCACGTAGAGGCGCAGTTCCGGAACGGTGATCCCGCCCAGCCGGAACACCCGGGTGAGCCCGGTGGGGATGACGACCTGCTCATGGCCGAACAGCTGGAGATTGATGCCCTCGACCATCATGGTCAGGCCGAGGGCAACGATGAAGGCGTTGATGTGGTTGGCATTCCGCACGGGGCGATAGGCGAGGATCTCGACCAGCACCCCGAGGAGGAAGCCGGCAAGCAGCGCAACCGGGATGGCCGCCAGCACCGGCAGACCCTGCGAGGTCGCAAGGAAATAGGTGAGATACCCGCCGAACATCGAGATCGAGCCATGGGCGAAATGGGCGATCCCGAGGATGCCGAAGACGGTGGTCAGGCCGAGGGCGATCAGCACATAGACGCCGCCGATCGCCAGACCGTTGATCGTCTGCTGGAGGATTTCGATCAGCATCGGCCTGCCCGATCCGTCAGTTCAACGTGCTGAGGAACTGCGAATAGGCCTTCGAATCCGAGGGCAGATCCTCGACGAACACCCATTTGCCCTTCTGCCACTGGAAGGCCCCGTTGGACGTGTAGGCCTGCCCGTTGACGTCGAACATCTTCCCGTCAACCGGCTGGTACTGCATGACCACCTGCGGCGGCACGGCGAGGTTGCGCAGGGCCTTGGCGACAGCTTCCGTGTTATCCACCGTGCCGGCCGCCTCGATCGCCGCCTTCAGCGCGTAGAGCTGGTCATAGGCGTAAGGCGAGCTGGGAGACGGCGAGGCATTGTACTTCTTGGTGTAGTTCGCATGGTAGGCGACGCCGTTCTTGCTGGCGGAGAGCAGCGTCAGCTCGGTGGGGCGGAGATCCCAGACGCCTTCCATCTGTTCCGAGGTCGTGACGCGCAGGAACTGCTCCTCGCTGCCGCTGGTGAAGCCATAGCGGGGGATGTTCATGCCCAGCTCGACCGCCTGCCGGTAGACGAAGGCGGCCGGCTCGACATAGCCAACGACGAGGATGGCATCGGGATTGAGCCCGCGGATCTTGGTCAGCTGCGGGGTCATGTCCCGATCCTTCAGCGAGAAGACCTCGCGGGCGATGATCTCGCCGCCGGCCTTCTTGATCTCGCGTTCGACCGAATCGACATACTGCGCGTAGAAGCCGACATCGAGCGCCCCCAGCACCGCAATCCGCTTCTGTCCCTTCCGCGCGATGAAAGTGCCGGCCGCCTGGCCGGTATAATCCGCCGGCGGGCGCGTGCGGACGAGATTGGGGATCTTCTTGGTGGTGATCGAGCGCTCGGCGGCATTGCCGACCAGCATCACCGCCTTCTCGTTGCCGATGAAGGAGGCCACAGCGCTGGTCGAGCCCGAGCAGCAGAAGCCGAGGATGTATTTCACGCCGTCCCGGTCAATCAGCTTGCGCACGGCATTCGTGGCTTCGGTCGGGTTGGCCTTGTCGTCATAGGCGATGACATCGATCTTGTAGACATCCGGGCCGACCTTGATGCCGCCGGCCGCGTTGATTTCCTCCGCCGCCATCTTCACCGCATTGGCCTGCGGCAGGCCATAGACGGCCCCGCCGCCGGTCAGGGCATCGGCAACGCCGACGCTGAGCTTCTTTTCCGCCGCCAGCGACGAGCCGGCGACAAGGGTTATCGCCAGAGCGGCGCAGGCACGCGTGAACGTGTGATTGGACATGGTTTCCTCCGTTGTCGTTTCTTGTCGGTCAGTGACCGAGATAGGCACGCATCACATCCGGGTGGTTCTTGAGGGCGCCGGCGGCACCCTCCATGACGATCCGCCCGGCTTCGAACAGGTAGGCGCGGTCCGCGAGGTTGAGCGCCATCATCGAATTCTGCTCCACCAGCAGGATGGTCACGCCCATGGCCTTGATCCGGGCGAGGGTCTCGAACACGCTGGCGACAATTTTCGGCGCGAGGCCCAGCGAGGGCTCGTCGAACAGGCAGATCCGCGGCCGCGCCATCAGTGCCCGCGCGATGGCCAGCATTTCCTGCTCGCCGCCGGAGAGCTTCCCCGCCGCCTGGGATTGCCGCTCCCGCAGGATCGGGAACATGTCCATCATCCGCGAGAGATCGGCCTCCTGCTCGGAATCATTGCGGGTATAGGCCCCCATCCTGAGGTTCTGGATCACGCTCATCTGCGGAAAGACCTGCCGCCCCTCGGGGCACATGGTGATGCCGGCGCGGACAATCGCATGGCCGCTCGCCCGGGTGATATCGTTCCCCTCGAACGCAATCGATCCGCCCGCGGCCGGGACCAGCCCGCAGATCGCCTTGAGCGTCGAGGATTTTCCGGCGCCATTCGCGCCGATCAGCGCCACACATTCGCCTGCGGCCACATCGAGGCTGACCCCGTGGACCACCTCGATGCCGCCATAGCTGACCTTGAGATCGCGGACGCTCAGCATGTCAGGCTGCCTCGCCGAGATAGGCATCGATGACAGCAGGGTTGGCGCGGATCTCGGCCGGGCTGCCCTCGGCGATCTTGGCGCCGAAATTGAGCACGACGATCCGGTCGCACAGGGCCATGATCAGCGCCATATGGTGCTCGATGATCACCACCGCGATGCCCTGCTGGCGGATACCGCGGATCAACTCCGCGAGGTCCTGCCGCTCGTGCTCGACCAGCCCCGCAGCCGGCTCGTCGACCAGCAGGATGCGCGGCCGCGCGGCCAGCGCCGTCGCGATCATCAGGAAGCGCTGCTGGCCTGAGGACAGGCTGGCGACCGGCCGGTCCGCAACCGCATGCAGCGCGCAGAGCCGGAGAATTCCGTCGACCTGGCCATCGATATCGGCCTGTTCGCTGCGCCAGGCGCCGAAGGGCAGAATCGAGGCAAACGGGTTGACCTGCCGGATCGCATGGCAGCCCATCGCCACATGCTGCCGCACCGTGAATTCGGGAAGAACCCGGGCCGTCTGGAAGGTGCGGCTCAGGCCCCGGCCGACACGCTGCGCCTCCGGCAGACCCTCGATGGCCTCGCCGCCCAGCAGGATGGAACCGGAGGTCGGGGGAAATACGCCCGACAGGACATTGACCGTGGTTGATTTTCCGGAACCGTTCGGGCCGATCAGGCCGAGGATCTCCCCCGCCGAAACCGTGAAGGACAGGTCCCGCACGGCCCTGACGCCGCCGAAACTCTTGGCAAGGTTGTCCACGCGAAGGATCGGTTCGGTCATGATGCGGTTCCACCAGCGACACTACCCGCAGGAGTGTAGGCAGGTCCGGTGCCGGCGGGGTATCGCAAAGATTTGCGCTAGATATTCAATTTTTCGATGATAGGCTCAGGGGAGAACAGAAGCCTTCAAGGCCGCCCATGGTCCGCATCCGGAATATCAATTCCATCCATGTCTTTGACAGCGTTGCGCGATTTGGCAGCGTGACGAAGGCGGCGCATCACTCGGGCAGCACGCAGAGCTCGGTCAGCTACCATATCAAGAAACTCGAAGCCGATCTCGGCGTGGTGCTGTTCCGGCGAACGGCCCACGGGCTTGAGCTGACCGAAGACGGGGCAAGGCTGGCCAGCCATGTCGATGCCGGCCTCCGGCAGATCGGCAAGGGGATCGAAGAGGTTGCCCGACGCCATGCCACCGTCCGGGTGGCGCTGGTGCCGATGTTCGCGAGCCGCTTCGTCTCCTCGCGCATCAGCCGGCTGCAGCAATCCTGCCCGGATGTCGAGGTGGTGCTGCTCAACCACAACAACACATTCGTCGATTTTCCGGACCCGCGCAGCTTCGCCGATTTCGGCATCCAGTGGGGCCGCGGCAACTGGCCGAAATTCCACGCGGTCCGGCTGTGGGACGAGCGGCTCGTGGCCGTTTGCAGCCCGGATTACCGGGCGCGGCTCGCCATCGAGCAGCCGGCGGATGTCCAGCGCTGCACCCTCTTGCATGTCGATGACAAGCGGATGTGGGCGGAATGGATGGAGCGCTGCGGCACGACCCTGCGGGCCGAACAATCCAGCATGATGCTGGAGGACCGGCATTTCCAGCTCAGCTCGACGATCAACGGCCTCGGGATTTCCCTGTTCGCGGAATGGCTGGTCCGGGGAGAGCTTGCCTCCGGGGCGCTGGTCAACCCGTTCGGCCAATCCTGGCCGACCAGCTTCAGCTACCACCTCGTGACGCCGAAAGGCGCGCCCCTGCCCCCCGGCGCCAAGCGCGTGCGGGACTGGTTCCTCAAGCTGGCCGGCGAGACGGCACGATAACGCTCCGGCAGATCCAGGGCCGCGATGTCAGGGCAGGAAATAGCGGATATCGAGGCCGCGCTTGTCGAACCGCGCATGCCAGCTCTCCACCGTGTAGTTCTGCAGGAACACTCCGCGCGAGGAACTGTTCGAATAGATCTTCGTCTTGCCGACCGGCACTGCCGGCTCCCCGGCAATGCCGACATGGCCCGTCACACCCCCGGCTGTGGGAGAAATGACAATCGCCCCGGCAACCAGCGCGTTTTCCGCCAGTTCCTGATGGTTCGCCACCAGCACCTTGGCCATGGCAGCCGTCGCGAGATTGCCGCCGATCGGCTTGCCCAGCGCCTGGCTGGCCAGCGTGTTGACCGCCCAGGCACAGGCCAGCTGGCCGTTGCTGGTGCCTTTGACATGGCGGGAGACCAGCGTGTTCACTGCAGCGACGGCGGCGGCAAAAAGCCGGCCGGCGCGATCGCTGGCGGGAACTGTGATGCCGGGTGTTTTCCCGACAGGATCGGGGCTCTCGATATCGCTTTCGAGATCCGCCACGACCTCGGAGGGCAGGCCCAGTCCTTTCAGCGGCACGACGAGCGTATCGCGTTTGAGGACCCGCACTTCCCCGTCCGAGCGCTGCTCGATCAGGACCTGCCCGGGCACCTCGCCGCCCTCGCCCACGAGCCAGAACTGCCGCTTTCCGGCTTTGGCGCTGGCAAGCACACGGAAAGGCACGGCGGCCTGCAACAGGTCGGTCGCCCGTGCCGGCAACGGGCTGATGGCGGCGCCGGGCTGGCCGCCGGCCCGGTAGAGATCGAGCGCGAGGGTCGCCCATCGTTCCCGGCTGGGGAAGTTCTTCACCCCGGCCTTCTCGTAGGTGGCTTCGAAACTCTTCACCGCCTCGGACAGGGTGGTGGTCTTGCGCAATTCGGTGATCGCGACGGCATGCGTCGTCCGCAACTCATGCATCAGGAAGCCGAAATTGGCCTCGTCCGAATAGACCGTCAGGCCCTTTTCCGCGGCGAAAGCCTCGAAGGTATTCCGCCGCGAGCCGGACCATTGCGCCCAGCCGAGCCCGCCCGTGGCTATGCTCACGCCCTTCTGGTGCATGTCGCGGAAGCCGGCGCATTCATGCCCGAGATTGCCGAGGATCCCTGCTACCTGGAAACCGGTCAGGTCGAAGGCATCGACCAGCCGGACCATGATCCAGAGGCACTTCTCGGCGAACAGTTTCTCCGATGGCTGGATGCCGGGGCCGGCGCCATCGCCGGTCCGGGGCGGGATATTCGGATCCGCACCGCCAAGCGCCGCATCGTCGGAAATCGTGGCAGGGTAGAGCACGGCAAACGCATCGACGATCTCCGCCCGTGTGGCGTCGAGCGCGGCCTGCAGGCGGGATTCGAACCCCGCGACGGCGATATCCGGATCATCCGGCCATCCCGCCTTGTAGAGTTCGACACTCGTCGGGTGCCGGCCCTGTTCGAGCGAGAAGGCCTGGCTGACCCGCAAGGTCCGGATCGCGGCATGCAGCACCTGAACGAAGGGGAACCTCCGCCGGTCGGCACCGAGATGGATCTGCAACTCCTGATGCGATCCATCGGCATTCCATTCGGCCTCGGTCACGCGGTAGGGGCCGATCGCCTCGCCGGTCGTCGTGTTGACGATGCCGCTGCGGAGCTGGGCGAGCGCCATCAGGAAATGGGGCTGGACACCCACCCACACCCCGCTCTCGACGCATTGCTGGGCAAAGTCTTCGCGGTTGATGGCCATGGATGCCTCCTCAGCGCTTGCAGGTGATGCCGTCGCTCTTCATCTGCCGGAACATGGCGCCATCGAGCGGCGTCAGCCGGTCCTTCTCGCTCGGATCCTTGAAGACCTCTCCCTTCGAGTTGTTCCCGTTGAGGAAGGCGAGCAGGCCTTCGCGCACCGCCTTTGTCAGCACCCCGGAAGGTTTCAGGCAGGCGATCGTCTCGAATTGCCGGATCAGCGGGTCGCGGAGGCCGGTCTCGTAGGCCCCCAGCGGCTCGCCCTTGAGCGGCGGCGGTTTAGGACGTTGGAACGGGCCGACAGGGTCCCCCGCCGAGCCGATAATGGTCGCCTCGATGGTCGAGCCATCGATCAGCGGCGAGCGGACCATGCCGCTCCGCTCGAGCGTCGTGAGCGTGGTGTTGATCTCGGTCTCGATGGTGAAAGGCATGCACAGGCGGAGATATTGCCGCATCGCATGCACCGCATCGGGCCGGTTCGTGATGAGGAGCGGCCGGATCTCCTCGCGAAGCCGCCTTTGCGCGCCCAGCACGATGGACTGGACGGTGGAATGGTTGACCTCCAGCACAAGGCGGGACTGGAAATTCGTGAAGCTGCTGGTCGCAAAACCGAAAGCCGCGCTGACAATGGCGATCGGATCGACACCGACCCCGGTCGCAGCCAGAATGGCGGTCGTGGCCGTCCGGGCATCGGCCAGCTGCTGCTGGATGGGCCGGGCCGAGCGCCGCTTGTCGTCGAGCCAGGCGAGATAGGCATCGCAGCGCGCATCGATGTCATTGAGGCCGGCCTGGACGATCAGCTTCCAGTCAGAGGGGCGCGTCGGCCGGCAGGTCTCGGCCGGGCCGGGAAACCCGGCCTGGACGCAGAGTTGGCCAAGATACTGGTCCTGCGCCGCCAAGGCATCGGACTGGCCTTCCCAGGCCAAAGTCGTGCCGGCACCCTCGCGCATCAGCTTCACATCGCCCATGCAGGCAGAAAGGAACAGAAGCGGTAGAAGAACCAGCCAGAACCGGGGCAAGGCCCGTGCATGGATCGGCGCCGGAATGCCGGAATGCCCTGCCCTCATGCTCGCTCCCCCCTGCCGAAGGTCTCGCCGGATTTCCGGGTGTCCCAGCCTAGGCGCGCGCCCTCCTCTGTCGGTGGGGATTCCCACAAAGATGAACAGGGCGTTAAGATTCAGAGCGCGACCGGCACCGAGAGTGCGTTGGGCTTGCGGAAATTCAGATCGATCCGGCCATTCGAGGCTGCGGCCATGGCCTTGAGGAAGGCGGTCTGGGCTGCGGTTGCCGGATGGGCCTCCTCATAGGTCAGATGCACGGTGAACCGGTTCTGGCCGCATGCGTTCTTGAGCGCCTGCAGCGTGAACATGTCCGGGTTGTCATGCTTGCCATTGGCGCAGAACACGTAATGCCGGGCCGGGAACAGCCGGAAGAGCGCCTCGGAATTGTTGGCCGAAGAGCCGTGATGCGGAACCTTCATCAGGTCGATCGGGAACGGATCGGTGTTGCCCGCCCGGTCCTTCCAGCCCTCGATGATGTGCTCGGCAAGGCCATCTCCGGTGAGGAGCAGGGTCTTCCGATCAATTGTTGCGAGAAACACGATCGAGGAGAGATTGGCGACGGAGGTATCGATCTTGCCGCGGACGAAGGCCTGCAGCGCCGCGTCCGATCCTGTCGCTTCCGCCCATTTGGTCTTCAGCGCGTCGAGCCTCGGCTGGGTCGGCGTCAGGATCTCCAGTTTCGGCCCGTTGGTGCCGAACCGGATCACGCGGGGGGCCAGCGCCTTCTGGTGCGCCTCGCTCCCGAAACTCTGGTTGAGTGTTTGCGGCACACGTCCGCCGGGCTTCAGGGCGCCGAGATTCCGCAGCAGCGTCTCGCCGTCGCGAACGCCCTGGATGAACATCGCCGTCTCCGGCCCGGGGGCACTGGCCATGAACACATCATTGCTGGCCAGCGAAGCCACCGAACCCCCGGCCTGTGCCGTCGTGCCGAAAGTCGCCTGGAAACCGTTGAACCAGAATTCCTGGAACCGCAGATCCGGCGTCCCGGCCGGTGGCGGGTTCTCGGCCATGGCGCCGATCAGCTTGCCCATGCCATCGATATGGTCATCGTCGATATGGGTGACGACGCCCAGCCGGATCCGCAGCGGGCCATTCCCGCCCTGCTGGGCCTGAAGCTCGCGCAGTCGGGGCGCGAGCGCCCTCGGATAGGTCTCGGTCGGCCCGCCATCGATCAGCCAGAGCTGCCGTTGCGGCTGGCCTGCTTCGTCATTCTGGGAATAATGCACCATCAGGCAATCGCCATAGGCGGCATCCAGCGCCTCGAACGTGACCATCGGCCCCTCCTTCCTTCACAAGCCTCAGACCGATTGGAGCGCCCTGAGGGCATCGAGCAGCCCCGCGCCCTGAAAGGCCGGCAACCGGCCGAGATCCATCGCGGAATCCATCAGGATCGTCTTGATCCGCAGCGGCTGGCCGATCAGCTCGCGGTTCCGCGCCATCAGCATCGCAGCAACCGCGCTGACATGCGGCGCGGCCATGCTGGTGCCGTCGAGCAGTTTCAGCGCGTCATTCCCCGGCACCGGACCGAGGATCTTTTCGCCCGGCGCGACGAGATCCGGCTTCATCCGGCCATCCGCTGTCGGACCGCGCGAGGAAAAATAGCTCACCCCATAGGTATGCGGCTTGTCCCGGTGGGTCGCGCCGACCGTGATGACGAGATCGGCATTGCCGGGATCGGTGATGCTGATGTCGCGCGCATTCTGTCCGGTCGAGAGGAGGCCGGGATCGCCCTCGAAGCCCATATTGCCGGCCGCCGCGACGACAACCACGCCCGAGCGCACCAGCTGGTTGCTGGCCTGGCAGACAAGCGTCTGGCCGCAGGCATAGGCCTGCACATCATGGCCCACCGCCAGCGAGAGATTGACGCCATGGACCACCGGCTGGGTGCTGGAACGGTTGAGATGCTCGATGAATTGCAACGCGTAGATCAGCGTATCCTCGCGGCCGCGCCCGTCGGAATCGAAGGCGCGGATATCGTAGAGGGCAAGGCGCGGGCACACGCCCTGGAACCCTTCCGGCCCGCATTCCGCGCCCTGCGCGGTCCGGCTGGCCTCTGGCCAGTCCCCGGCGAGAATGCCGGCCACATGGGTGCCATGCTCGTTCAGCGGCGGCCTGTAATGCGGCGCGGCATGGGGAATCTCGAGCAGTGGCTCGATCAGCGACCAATCCACCGGCGCGCCGCTCTCGCGGCGGATCGCCACCCGTTCAAGCGCCACGGAATGTCTGGCCGTGACGAAGGCGAGGAACTCGGCCCATCTTTTCTGGATGGTCTGCAACTCGCCGTTCCAGCCGGCAATCTCGATATCGAAGGCCAGACGCCGCGGCGGAGGCAGATCGGAATGGTCCTCGCCCTGCAGGATAGCGTCGAGCGCCCTGCGGTTCATCGCCGGCAGGTCGGGCGCGATCACCGGCAGCCGGGCCGTGGCGAGCAGTTCCCGGGCATAGGTGAAATCATAACTCCTGACGATCCGGCTGCTGTCGATCGCCTGATCACCGGGATGATCCCCCTCCCTGCCGCCGAAAGCGGCGTGCCGCGCATCGATGCCGCTATCGACCACCGCCCACCGGATCCCGGTCGTGTCGGTCTGGAACAGGCGATGGGTAGCATCGGCCTTCACGGTCCGGCGCGAGCGCGTGGCCGCATGTTCGGCCCGGCGGTTGAGGGCGATGCTGTGGATGCGGAGCCGGGCCAGATTGTCCTGCTGCTGGACGAGCCGGTCCGCGCCTGAGCGCTGGCTGCCGCCCTGCAGCCGGACGCAACCCTCGTCGATCGTCCGGAGAACGAGGCTCATGGCCTCGTTCAGCACTGCGAGCAGGCCGGGCAGCGCGACATCCGGGTTGGTGAGCGACCGCGCAACCCCCAGCATGACCTGCCGGGTTTCGAGCACCGCTGTCAGGCTCGCACCGGCCGCATCCAGCCCAAGCCGCCGCTGCCAGAGCACGGTGAAGCTGGCCAGGGCGACGAACCGGTAGAGCTGGAACGAGGTCCGCCTTTCCTTGATCGCGTCATCGACCGTGTAGCGGCTGCCCCGGTCCCGCAGGGAAGCAGCGAACTCGTTCACGGACTGGAGCAACTCGCGGCCCAGCGTGCCGACGGGCACGACTTCCTCCATCGGAAGCGAGGTCGTGCCGGTCTCCGCAAGGCGGTGCCACCAATCGGTCATCGGCACGACGGCCCGGAGAAGTTCGGTGACCGTCAGATGCGCATGCACGGTCGAGCGGGAATAGGCGAGCTGCGTCCGCCGCCGCATGGAAAGCTTGAGGGCCGGATTGTCGGGATCCTCGACGAGGTTGAGTTCCATCGCCACGGCCACGCTGCCCGCCGGAACACCGTCGCGCGGCTGGATCATCAGGTCCGGACGCGGATCGGCAAGGCCCTGCGCAAGGTCCTCCCAGAGCATCAGCCAGACATCGGGCCTCACCGGGCTGTCCTGCGTGAAGCGGCTGTGCCCGAAGGTCCGGTGCACGAGATCGGTCAGGACGGCGCGTTCCTCGCGGGCAAGGGGGGCAGCATTGCGGCCTGTCTCCATGCTCCCCTCCTCAGCGCCGGTTGACGGGGCAGGTGACCGATGCCACCTCCGCCCAGCTGTTGAGCTGGCCCTTCACGGCGGTGATGACCTTCAGGCATTCCCCCGGCGCCACCTGTCCGACCACCGGGTTGTTGGTGGTGGCGACAGGGGTGTTGCTCTTGCGGACATTCACCTGCCAGCGCGGCTCGATGATCGCGCCGACCTCGTCTGCACTGGCCTGCGGCTTGTCGAGCCTGTCGAAATTGGTGTCGCTGTAGCGTTGCGGCGGAATCCGCCCGGTCGCGACCCAGCCCAGCTTGGAGGCGGGCGGCTCGTTCGTCTCCATCGCATCGACGACCATCGAGAGGGCCGGGCCCTGCGAAGGCTTCCACGAACTCTTGATGTAGCGAAGCCGGTCCTCGCTCAGCGCACCGCAGGCCTTGCCATAGGTTTCAAGCCGGTAATCGGCGAGGTTGTTGGTGCGGTCGGTCAGGTTGTTGGCACTGACGAAATCGAGGATCTTCGAGAACATCTCGTCGCAGGACTTGCCAATCGTCACATTGGCCTGCTCGCGCGAAAGCAGATACCCCCCGAAGGCCAGCGCGATGGCGACGACACCTTTCTGTGCGATATCGGCCAGCTTCTGCAGGGTCTCCAGCATGGCGCCCTCACCGGTCATCCAGCGGGAAGGCCGGCACGGGGAACTCGGTCGGTGGCGCAGCCCCTGGAACGAGGAACGACCGCGCAGCCACATCCATCGCGAGCCAGCCCCAGTTGATCAACTGCCCCTGCTCGGCTTCCGAGAACGGGTTCAGCCGCGTCCTCATTCGGGCCAGCGCGCGGCGGCGGGCAGGACCGGCCTTGAGCCCCTGCGGCGCCGGATAGGCGGCCGGATCGCCATCGATCCCGGCATAGACAGGCTGCCGGCCGCTGGCAGCGCATTCGGCGAAAAGCAGCCGCTTGCGCAGGCCGCGCGCCTGATCTGTCGCGATGTCGAGCGCGCGCATCGCCTGTTTCGGCCAGAAGCCGCTGGCCTCTTCCTCGGTGCCGAACGGCGCCCCGGCATCGCTGACCACGATCGTCCGGAAATCATCGACCGTCTCGAGCCCGAGATTGTCATAGGCGCCGCCATCGGTCAGCGACAGCTTGCCCGTATAGGCCGGATCGCCATGGTGGATCGCCCCTTTGAGCTTCCGCCACGAACCGGGATCCGTCACAATCTCGACCGGGGAGAGGACGGGCGGGAAGGCACTGGACGCCGCCACCGCCACAGCCAGCCGGACTTTCGGGTTCTGAATTTCCCCGATCGTGTAATCCGCCAGCCGCCGCTTCTGCAGCCGGACAAGGCGCCCTGTCTGCAGGTTGGTGGCGTTGAACACGAATTGCGGTGAATCGGGCAGGTCCTGCAGGGTGATGCCGCCGAAGAGATCGTCATAGGCGTCGGCCAGCATGTCGCCGACACTGACGCCCGGCAGCAGCGCGCCCCATCCGACGGCGGAGGTATCGAGCGACCGCGTGCAGAAGACGCGCAGCGGATCGATCACCGCGGCGCCGAGATTGGTGATCACGCCATCCTTGATGACGAGGCGCTTCCAGGTGGCAGCCAGCATGCCGGCCGCGATCGACCCTCCGGAAACGGAGGAGATCCGTTCGAACCGGGTCAGCAGGCCGAGTTCGTTCAACCGGATCAACGCGCCGCAATGGAACAGGGTTGCCCGGAAGCCGCCGCCTGAAAGCGCGAGGGCGGGTTTGGTCCTGTCGGCACTGTGTTGGACATCATGGTCCGGCATGGCCACCCTCCCCTATGGTTCGAACCCTAGATGCGGTGGACGAGATCGATGATCGCCCGCCCCGCGAAACGCCCGACAAAGATCGTCTCCGTCTGCACGGCCTTTTCGCGGGTCTGGTCGCGCTGGACCATCCGGGCCGCGCGGGCCGTGATCCGGTAGACCGGGCCGGCTTCGACGGAATAGCCGCCGGAAGGGGGAAAGCGCAGCGGATCGGTCATGAAGACAGCCCGAATGCGTTCCCCGATGCCCTTCTCGCCGAGAACGCCGGACAGGGGCGCCATGGCCTTCTCCTCTTCCGACGGGCTGGCGATTTTCTCGATGAAGATCTCGGCCGGCCCGACAAGGCTGATCGGCTCGATCCGGACGGAAACCCAGGCGCGATCCTGCGGCGGCAGCGGCCGCTCCGCCTCCGGCTTGACGGGCGAGCGCAGGCCCAGCCGGGTGAAAAGCTCGAACACGGCGGCACTTCCGCCGGCGAGGACCAGCGCCGAGAGAATGCCGGAAACCGGCGTCACCGTTTCCTTGCCCCCGGCGAAGACGATGATCCGGGCCATGACATCATAGCTGAAAACCGAGACGATGATCCCGCCGAACAGAACCATGACGACGGTCTTCACCGCGCGCCCGTTGAAGAACTCCCGGTAGAGCCGCCAGTTGAACAGGGTCGTCAACGCGGTTTCCATCACCGTCGCCACGGCCAGCAACCCGGCCAGTTCCGGCAGGAGCTTGTCTGTCAGGACCTTGGGCAGGCCCGCCGGGTCCGGTGCCGGGTTCTGCGCGAGGGCGGTGCCGAGGCAGGCCAGTGTGATCAGGCCTGCGGCTCCCAGTTGCCTTGTCCAACCCGCCTTCATGCTGCACCCCGTCCATCGTTGCTGCATCCGCGCGGGGCGCAGCGTGGGCCGGAGCGGAGCCCGTGTCTGTGGCAATCGCCACATCCCGGGCCGGGGGCAAACATACGATCCGGAGAATCATCCGGATTTCCCAAATTCCTGAAACTGCGAAATTTTCTGGCCGGCCGATCCTCAGGATTATGTTTCCATTAACGAATTAGGCCGCACTGTGATCAAATCCCTGAGGAGATCATCGATGAAGCACGAAGATCTTGGACACAAATCATCCAGCAATTGGTTCGCCAATCTCAAGCTGGTCTACAAGATCATTGTTGTACTCGCGGCGCTTCTGGCACCGTTGACTGCGTCAACAATTTACTCGATGCAACAAGTTGCCGTCGCGGACCGCAAGATTGACCATGTTGCAGAGCAGCGACTACCGACCCTGGTCCATCTGTCGACTATGGCCTTCGAGCTGGCGGATTCGATCGGCGCGGCGCGCGGCTATATGCTCTCCGGCGATCCGGCCTTCCGCGAGGCGCGGGCTGCCTCGTGGAAATCCCTCGAGGAGCATCGCATCGCCTATCGCGAGGAAGCGAAAACCTTCACGCAAGAAATCAACAGGACGCGCTGGGCCGAACTCGATGCGCTCCTCTCCGAGATCCGGACCCTGCAGGACCGACTGGAAGCCTCGATCCCCGTCAACACCCGCGCCAGCGACGCGCAGATCAGGAGCTACAGCGAGACCCATGCCCCGAAGATCAACCGTGCCATCGAGATCATCGAGGGCGACGGCAAGGGCGACGAGGGCCTGAAGAAGCGCCAGGTCGCTCTCGCCATCGGCGAGACCCGCGAAGCCAAGACAACCATCGATCACATGATCTTCGCCAACGAGTTGCTCGCCGGCATCGCGCTGCTCGTTGCGGCGTTTGTCGTCTTCATCATGGTCCGCACAATCTCGCGGCCGATCGTGGCGATGACCGACGCGATGCGCGCAGTCGCGGCGAAGGAATACGGCACGGTCATTCCCGCAATCGGCCGCCGTGACGAACTCGGCGAGATGGCCTGCGCCCTTGCCACATTCCGTGACGGGCTGGTTGCCAATGACAGGATGGAGCAGGAGGCTGCACGCCGCCGCGAGCAGGATGCCCGCCGCGCGGCGGAGATCGAGGCCGCCATCGGCGAATTCGAGCGCACGGCGGAATCCGTGATGCTGACGATTTCCTCCGCCTCGACCGAACTCGCCGCCGCTGCCGACGATCTGACAAGGTCGGCCCGGGAGTCGACCATGGAAGCCGCCAGTGTGGCCGCTGCCTCGCAACAGGCCAGCGCCAATGTCAACGGTGTCGCGGCAGCCGGCGAGGAGCTCAACGCCACGGCCGGCGAGATCGCGCGGCAACTCGAAACGGCAACGCATTCCATCCGCTTCTCGGTCGAGCGGATGCGCGCCACCGATACCGACATCCAGGCCCTCGCCCTCGCGGCCGACAAGATCGGCACGGTGGTCGAACTCATCAACAATCTCGCTGCCCAGACCAACCTTCTGGCGCTCAACGCGACGATCGAGGCCGCCCGCGCCGGCGAGGCGGGCCGCGGCTTCGCGGTTGTCGCCTCGGAGGTGAAGAATCTCGCGGCGCAGACCGGCAAGGCCACGACCGATATCGCGACCATCGTGACGGAGATCCGGAACGTGACCAACTCGACCATCGACTCGATCCAGGCGATCGATGGTTCGCTCCAGAGCATCGACCGCGTCAGCACCGAGATTTCCGGCACGGTCTCGCAGCAGCAGAGCGCGACGCTGGAAATCGCCGCCAATGTCCGCGAAGCGGCCAAGGGCACCGAGGATGTCACGCAGTCGATCGGCCATGTCTCCAGCGCGGCCGGCAACACCGCGGCTGCGTCAAGCCAGGTGCTGAGCGCGGCGACGGAACTCGCGCAGCAGGCCGAATCCATGCGCGAGAACGTCTCGTGCTTCCTGGCGCGGGTGCGCGCGGCCTGATCTCCCGGGCGGCATGCCGCCCGGTAACCGCTTTGCTCACGGGGCCCGGAACAGGTTCCGGTACCGCGCCGGATGGGCGCGCAGATATTGCGACGCCGCATTGACCGTGCCGCCGAGATGCGCGGCGGCATGCCAGGGCCAGCGCGGATCGAACAGGATCGTCCGCGCCAGGCCGACCATGTCGGCATCGCCCGTGGCGACGATCGCCTCGGCATGTTCGAACCCGGTGATCAGCCCCACCGCCACGACCGGCATTTCCGCGCCCTCGCGGATGCGCCGGGCCAGCGGCACCTGGTAGCCGGGCCCGATCGGGATCGAGGCCTTCGGATCGATGCCACCGCTCGAGACATTGATCGCGGCGCAACCCCGCGCCTTGAGTTCCCGCGCGAACCGGATCGAGCTGTCGATATCCCAGCCGCCATCGATCCAGTCCGTCGCCGAGACGCGCACGGTGACAGGGCGTTCTGCCGGAACGACAGCGCGCACAGCCTCGAAAACCTCGAGCGGGAAGCGCATCCGGTTCTCGAGGCTGCCGCCATAGGCATCCTCGCGCCGGTTCGAGATGGGCGAGAGGAAATTGTGCAGCAGATAGCCATGCGCGGCATGAAGCTGGATGCCGTCCACCCCGAGCCGGACCGCACGCCGGGCCGAGGCCACGAAGGCATCGCGGATGCGCTCCATCCCGGCCCGGTCGAGGATGGCGGAGGGGTGGTCGCCCTCGATCATCGGATGGGCGCTGGGCGCGACAGGCTGCCATCCATCGGCCGCATCGGGCGGGATCTGCCGCCCGCCCCGCCACGGCCGGTCCGACGAGGCCTTGCGTCCGGCATGTGCGAGCTGCAGCACGAGCGGGATGCCCGACCACGCGCGCACACTTTCCAGCATGGCCTTCATCGCCGCTTCCGTGGCGTCGTCATAAAGCCCGACGCAGGCGGGCGTGATGCGGCCGATCGGCTCGACCGCAGTCGCCTCGATGGTCAGCGCGCCGGCACCGGATTGGGCAAGCATCCCGTAATGCTGGATATGCCACGCATTCATGCAGCCATCGACCGCCGAATACTGGCACATCGGGGAAATGACGATCCGGTTGGAGAGATCGATGCCGCCGACATGGAGCGGCGTGAACAACTGGGGTGAAGCCAAGGGAGAACTCGTCCATGCGGGGAGGGAAAACCGAAGGGCGACAGACCGGCCGCGCGCGGAACGACGCGCACCGCCAGCCATCTGAATACATTATGCACGCTGCGGAAGACGAGGCAATCCGGCCGGTCCGGGCTGCGACCATGGCGCCGCCGATCCGGCGGGTTTCCGCCACCTCGCCGGCCTCCTCCGGCGGGATCCCGCCGGAACCGGAAAGATCACCCATCTCTAACATGCTGTTATATCTGGATTATCCGGAAGACCTGCTTCTGGCATGATGCGTGCTGGTCCCCCCGGTGGAAATGCGCCGCCCCGAGAACGCGCATCCATCGAGGGAGATGACCATGTTCAAGCCGATCCGCCTTCTTGCCAAATCCATCCTTGCCAAATCCGTCCTTGCCACCTCCATCCTCGCGCTGCTGCCGGCCACGGCCGCATGGGCACAGGCCTACCCGTCCAAGCCGGTCTCGCTGATCGTGCCTTTTGCGGCGGGTGGTCCGACCGACACCATCGCCCGGCTTTATGGCGAACAGCTTTCCAAGGCCTTCGGCCAGCCTTTCCTCGTCGAGAATGTCGTCGGCGCCGGCGGCGTGACGGGCACCAACCGCGCCGTCAAGGCCGCGCCGGATGGCTATACGTTCCTTGTCCATAACGTGGCGCCGCACGTGGCCGGCCCGGCCCTCTATGCCGGCGCGACCTACAGCCCGGTCTCGGATTTCGAGCCCGTCGCCTCGCTGGCCGAAGCAGCGATCTACATTGTCGTCCGCAAGGATTTCCCGGCGAAGACGCTCAAGGAATTCCTTGAATACGGCAAGGCCAATCCGGGCAAGATCAGCTTCGCCTCGGCCGGCTCGGGCTCGGCCACGCATCTCGCCTGCGAATTGCTGAAGCTGAAGGCCGGCATCGACATGCTGCACATTCCCTATCGCGGCACGGGCCCGGCGCTCAATGACCTGATCTCCGGCAAGGTCGACATGATGTGCGACCAGGGGCTGAATGTCGGCCAGCAACTCAAGGCCGAGACCGTCCGGGCGCTCGCCATCGCGCAGGATGCCCGCTCGAAGGCGTTCCCGGATGTCCCGACCACCAAGGAAGCCGGCCTCGAAGGGCTGATCGTCAACGCCTCGACCGCGATCTATGCGCCGAAGGGCACCCCGGCCCCGGTCATCAAGGCGCTGACCGACGCGCTTGACCAGGCCGGGCGTTCCGATCTGATCAACCAGCGGCTGGAACAGCTGGTCTCCGAGCGCCCCTCGGGTGACCGGATGACCCCGGAAGGCCTGAAGCGCTTCACGGCCGAGGAATTTGCCAAGTGGACAACCACCATCAAGTCCTCTGGTATCAAGATCAACTGAGGGTAATGTCGGCCCGGGCGGCCCTCCGGCTGCCCCGGGATGACGGATCGTGCAGCCAGCACCAAGACCCATGAGAGCCGCGATGACATCCGCCCTGATGGCGGGTGTCATCCTGCTTCTGGCCACCAGCGCCTCGCTCTGGGCCTGGCTCTGGACGGGACGGGCCATTGTCGACACGGCGCGTGACCGGCTGACCCTGTACGAAACCTCGCTCGACGCTGCGGTGGAACGCTTCCGCTACCTGCCGGAATTCATGGCCCTGACGGAGCCCGTAAAGGCCCTGCTCGAAGCGCCGGATGCGGCCCGGGCTGCAGAAGCGGATGCCCATCTCCTGCGCATTGCCCGTTCTGCCGGCGCCGACGTCCTCTTCGTGATGAATGCGGACGGGCTGACCCTCGCCGCCAGCAATGCCGGCGAACCCACCTCCTTCGTCGGGCAGAACTACGCCTTCCGGCCCTATTACCGCGCCGCCATAGAAGCCGGCTCCGGCCGCTACTATGCCGTGGGCGCGACAACCGGGAAGCCCGGCTATTTCCTTGCCTCGCGGATTGACGGGCCGCAGGGCCCGCTCGGCGTGGCGGTGGTCAAGGTCGATCTCGCGCCGCTGGAAGCGGAATGGCGCCGCACCGCGGAGAAGGTCGCGCTTGTCGACGAGCAGGGCGTCGTCTTCCTCGCCACCGACCCGGCATGGCTTTACCACCCGCTGGCGCCACTGACGCCGGAAGCCCTGCGCTATCTCGAGGAGACGCGGAAATACGGCTCGCCGCCGCAGATCGGCCCGCCCTTGACGCAGGGCAGCAGCATCCGCTTCGGGCTGGCCCTCACCACGCTCGAGCCGGCGCCCGGGCAGGCCGAGACCCTGTTCGAACTGGCCCACCCCCTCCCCGGTCATGGCTGGCGGCTGATGCTGCTGGCCCCTGTGACGCGGGCCAGTGAAATGGCCTCGCTCGCCGCCTTCTCGGTGCTGGTCCTCGGTCTCGTCGCCTTCCTCGCCAGCACTGTCCTCGCCCAGCGCCGGGCCCATGCCCAAGCGCGGGAGCGTGCCCATGCCGAACTGGAACGGCGGGTGGAGGAACGCACCCTCGCCCTCCGCGCGGCGCAGGACGGGCTGGTCCAGAGCGCCAAGCTGGCCGGTCTCGGGCAGGGCCTCGCGGGCATCGCCCATGAAATGGCGCAGCCTTTGGCGGCGATGCGCGTCTCGCTGGCCAGCCTCGCCCATTTCATCGGCACCGGTGACAAGGCCAAGGCGCTGGGGACCGCCGAAGGCCTCGCCGCCATCGCCGACCGGGTCGAGAAACTTGGCGCCCAACTGCGGAATTTCGCCCGGCCGGACAAGGAAGCGCCACGGCGGGTCGGCCTGCAGGATCTGGTCCATGGCGCGGTCTCGCTGATCGAGCATCGTCTCAAGGCGCAGGACATCACGCTGGCGCGGCATCTTCCGGCAGAACCGGTGGTTGTGGAGGCAAGGCCCAACCGCCTCGAACAGGTGATTGTGAACCTGCTGGCCAATGCGATCGATGCCAGCGAGGAAGCCGCACGGCTCGAACCGCGCACGCGGCGGATCGATGTCACTCTGGCCATCGAGGGGAACGAGGCCTGCCTGCTTGTCGAGGATGAGGGCACCGGCCTCGGTGACCTGCCCCCGGACCGGGTATTCGAGCCGTTCTTCTCCACCAAGGCCACCGGGCGTGGCCTCGGCCTTGGCTTGTCGATCTCGCGGGGCATCATGGCGGAGCATGGCGGCCGCCTGGGCCTTGCCCCGCGCGTTGCGGGCGGCGTTTCGGCCGAATTGCGACTGCCCCTCGCGACCAGGGAAGGTGACGCCCGATGAGCCAGAACCCCGCCCCGCCGGAGCCCGGCCGCATTCTCGTCGTCGAGGATGACCGCATGGTCCGGCGCGCCCTCGTCGAATGGCTCGGCATTGCCGGGCATCATGTCATCGAGGCGGAGGATGGCGCCACGGCTTTGGCCCAACTCCCGCAGGCATCACCGGAACTGGTGCTGTCGGATATCCGAATGCCCGGCCTGTCCGGTCTCGATCTGCTGGCCCGGATCCGCGCCGTCGATCCCGATCTTCCGGTTGTGCTCGTGACCGGCCATGGCGACGTGCCGATGGCTGTCGCCGCCATGCAGGGCGGGGCGCATGATTTCGTGACGAAGCCCTATGATCCGGATCATCTCGCCGCGATCATCGCGCGCGGCCTTGCGTTCCGCCGGCTGCGGGCCGAACTCGCCGCCCTGCGCAGCGACGCGGCAGGTGCGAGCCCGATCGAGGCCCGGCTGCTTGGCCCTTCGCGGGCGATGGAGCAGGTCAGGCGGCAGGCGTTGAAACTGGCCGGACTGCCGGTGGATGTGCTGGTCGCCGGCGAGACCGGCACCGGCAAGGATGTTCTCGCCGAGGCGCTGCATGCCGCAAGCCCCCGGGCGAGTAGACCCTTCGTGGCGCTGAACTGCGCCGCAATCCCCGCCGATCTCGCCGAAAGCGAGCTGTTCGGCCACGAGGACGGCGCCTTTACCGGCGCGCGGGCCGCGCGGGCCGGCAAGTTCGAGGCGGCGCAGGGCGGCACCATTTTCCTCGACGAGATCGAGAGCATGCCGCTGGCGCTCCAGGTCAAGGTGTTGCGCGTCCTGCAGGAAAGGCAGGTCGAGCGCCTCGGCTCCAACAAGCCGCGCCCGCTCGACCTCAGGGTCATCGCTGCCACCAAGGCGGATCTGCGCAAGGCCAGCGAGGACGGGCGATTCCGGGCGGACCTGTTCTACCGCCTGAATGGCGCGGAACTGCACCTGCCGCCGCTGCGGTTGCGTGATCAGGACGCGCTGCTGCTCTTCGAGCTTTTTTCCAGCCGGGCGGCCCGCAGCCAGAACCTGCCTGTGCCGCAACTCGCTCTTGTCGATCGCGAGGCGATCCTGTCCCATGCCTGGCCCGGCAATGTGCGCGAATTGAAGGCCGTCGCCGAACGCTTCGCCTATGGGCTTGTCGAACCGCAGGGCGGGCTGGCGCGCCTGCTTCTCGGCGCGGATGCACCTGCGGGCAGCGAGGCGGGCCTGATCCCGCGGCTGGAAGATTACGAGCGCATGCTCATCCGCGCTGCTCTGGCGGAAACCGGCGGTACCGTCTCCGCCGCAGCGGAGCGGCTGGGCCTGCCCCGCCGCACCCTCAGCGACCGGATGGCCAGGCTGGGCATGGCCCCGCGCGAGGCGGGCGGCTGACAGGCCTTCAACCCGCCTGAACCGCCGCGCTCAGCCGCGCCGCCATGGCCTGCACGAGCCCGGCGAGGCGTGGCACCTCGCCGGCACCAAACCGGGTGATCGGCCCGGAAAGGCCGAGCGCGCCGAGCAGCGCGCCATCCGCGCCGAAAACCGGTGCCGCAACCGCCGCGCTGTCCGGATCGCGCTCACCGCGCGAAACAGCATGGCCGGCCGCGCGGATTTCCGCCTCACGCGGATGGCCGGCACCGGACCAGACCGAGAGCACATGGCCGCTCGCACCGATGACGAGCGGCAAAAGGCTGCCCTCCTCGAGATGGGAGCGCAGCGGCCGCGGGCCATTGACGCGGTAGAGGCAGAGCCGCGCCTCGCCCTCGCGGATATAGAAGGCGGCCGTCTCGCCGGATTCGCGTGAGAGGTCCTGCAAAGCCGGGCGGATGATCCCTTCAAGCGGAAAGCCGAGCCGGTAGACCCGCGCCAGTGGCAGCACGGCCGGGCCGAGCCGGAACCGTCCGTCCGCTTCGCGGCGGAGATAGCCGAACCGTTCCAGCGAGCCGGACAGCCGGAGCACGGTGCTGGGATATTGCCCCGCCGCCTCGGCCAGTTCCTTGAGGGCAAGATGCGTGCGCCCCTCGCCGAAACAGGCGAGCAGTGCCAGCGCACGCTCCACCGCCTCGACGCGCGGCAGTTCCGAGCCTTCCCCCTTGCACCGCTTGGGCGGTCTCCCGGCCATGATCCCCCCTCGCTGCCCTTGACGGCAGGCTGATGATGGTATTTTCTAAAAACAGAATAATAATTCTGTCTAGCGGAATTTTGATGACCCAACCCGAGATCATCATCAGCGAGGTCGGCCCGCGCGACGGGCTCCAGAGTATCGCCCGCACCCTGCCGACCGGGGCGAAGCAACGCTGGATCCGCGCCCTCGCCGCCGCCGGCCTGCGCGAGATCGAGGTCGGCTCTTTCGTCAATCCGAAGCGCCTGCCGCAGATGGCCGATACGGCCGAAATTGTCGCCGATGCGATCACCTTGCCCGGCCTGTCGGTGATTGCACTCGTTCCGAATCTTGTCGGCGCGGAGCGCGCCTTTGCTGCCGGTGCGCATCGCGTCTCGATGCCGGTCTCGGTGTCGGATTCGCATTCCCGTCAGAACATCAACCGCTCGTCGGAGGAGGCCATCGCCGAGGTCCGGGCGGTCACTGCGCTGCGGAACAGCCTGCCGGATGCGGCGGATCGCGGCGTCGAGGTCGGGCTGTCGACGGCGTTCGGCTGCACGATCGAGGGCCCGGTCGCGGAAGACCGCGTGATCCGGCTGGCCGTGCTGGCGGCGGAAGCGGGCGCGGATTCCGTGGGCCTGTCCGACACGACCGGCATGGGCAATCCGGCGCAGGTCAAGCGCCTGTTCACCCGGCTCCGCAGCGAACTCGGCGCGAAGGCCGGCGGCGCGCATCTCCACAACACGCGCGGCCAGGGCCTCGCCAATGTCGTCGCGGCTCTGGAGGCGGGCGTCACCACCTTCGATTCCTCGCTGGCCGGCCTTGGCGGCTGTCCCTATGCCCCGGGCGCGACGGGCAATATCGTGACGGAGGATCTCGTCTTCATGCTGGAAGCCTCGGGCCTGACCACCGGCATCGACATCGACCGCCTTGTCGGGGCGCGCGCCATCCTCGCCGAGGCCCTGCCGGGCGAACCGCTCTACGGCCATGTCGCCGAGGCCGGCCTGCCGAAGGGCTTCCTTTATGCCGGAGATCGCGCGTGACCACCCCCTCGCCGCTGGCCGGGATCCGCGTCGTCGAATTCTCCCACATGGTCATGGGGCCGAGCTGCGGGCTGGTCCTGGCCGATCTCGGCGCGGATGTGATCAAGGTCGAGCCGGCCGGCGCGGGCGACAATACCCGCCGCCTTGCCGGGTCGGGTGCGGGCTTCTTCGTCAGCTTCAACCGCAACAAGCGCTCCATCGCGCTCGATCTGAAATCCCCGCGCGGCCTCGCTCTGGTGCGCCGGCTGATCGCCACCGCAGATGTGATGACCGAGAATTTCCGCCCCGGTGCACTTGAGGCGCTCGGCCTCGGATACGATTCGCTGAAGGCCGACAACCCCCGGCTGATCCATTGCTCGCTCAAGGGCTTCCTGACCGGCCCCTATGAAAACCGCGCCGCTCTCGACGAGGTGGTCCAGATGCTCGGCGGCCTCGCCTACATGACCGGCCCGCCCGGTCGCCCGCTCCGCGCCGGTGCGTCGGTCAACGATATCATGGGCGGCATGTTCGCCGCGATCGGCATCCTCGCTGCCCTCAACGAGCGCCATGCCACCGGCAGGGGCCAATCCGTCAAGGCGGGCCTGTTCGAGAACTGCATCTACCTGATGTCGACGCACATGATGCAATTCGCCGTCACCGGCAAACCGGCTGCGCCCATGCCGAACCGGCTCGCGGCCTGGGCTGTCTATGATGTGTTCGATGTGGCCGATGGCAGCCAGATTTTCGTCGGCGTTGTCTCGGATACGCAATGGTCAGCCTTCTGCACCGCTTTCGGGCTGGAGGACCTGCTCGCCGACCCCGCCCTCGCCACCAACCGCGACCGCGTGCTGGCACGCGACCAGTTCATGCCCCGCTTGCGGACGCTGTTCGCCAGCCGGTCACGCGCGGAGATCCTCGCAGAATGCGAGCGAATCGGCCTGCCCTTCGCGCCGATCAACAAGCCGCATGACATGTTCGACGACCCCCATCTCAACCATCCCGGCGCGATGGTGCCCGTCACCCTGCCGGATGGCCGTGCCGCCCGGGCGCCGGCCTTGCCGCTGGAATTCGACGGGTTGCGGCCGGGCCTCCGGCACGACATCCCGGGCGCAGGCGAGCAGGGGGTAGCGCTCTGCCGCGAACTCGGCCTCGGCGAGGACGAAATCGAGGCCTTGCTGGCGGATGGTACGATGACGGTCGAGGAGGCCTGAAACGCGAACAGCCGGCGCGAGGCCGGCTGTCCCGTCATTCGGGTTCGGGCCGGTCAGGCCAGGTCGAACCGGTCGAGATTCATCACCTTTGTCCAGGCCGCGACGAAATCCTTCACGAATTTCGCCTCACCATCGCGCGCGGCATAGACCTCGGCCAGGGCCCGGAGCTGGGAATTCGACCCGAAGACGAGGTCGACGCGCGTGCCGGTCCAGGTCACGACGCCAGTCTTGCGGTCACGCCCCTCGAACAGATCCTCCGCCGGCGTCACCGGCTTCCAGACCGTGCCCATATCGAGCAGGTTGACGAAGAAGTCGTTCGTCAGCTGGCCCGGACGGCGGGTGAAGACGCCATGCGCCGCCCCGCCGGTATTGGCACCGAGCACGCGCAGCCCGCCGACCAGCACCGTCATTTCCGGCGCCGTCAGGGTGAGAAGCTGCGCGCGGTCAACCAGCATTTCCTCGGCCGAGACCGCGTATTCCTTCTTCTGCCAGTTGCGGAAGCCATCGGCCTGCGGCTCCAGCACCGAGAAGGATTCGGCATCGGTCTGTTCCTGCGTCGCATCGGTCCGGCCGGGGGTGAACGGCACCTCGACCGGGAAGCCGGCATCGCGCGCCGCCTTCTCGACCGCCGCCGAACCGCCAAGCACGATCAGATCCGCCAGCGAGACGCGCTTGGCGCCTTTCTGCGCGGCATTGAACGCCTGCTGGATGCCCTCGAGCACGCCAAGCGCCCTGGCCAGTTCGGCCGGCTCGTTGACGGCCCAATCCTTCTGCGGGGCAAGACGGAGGCGCGAACCATTGGCGCCGCCGCGCATATCCGAGCCGCGGAAGGTCGAGGCCGAGGCCCAGGCCGTGGCGACGAGCCGGGACAGCGAAAGGCCCGAGGCGAGGATCTTCGCCTTGAGATCGGCGATATCCGCCGCATCGACCAGCGGGTGATCCGCCTTCGGCAGCGGATCCTGCCAGATCAGGTCCTCCGCCGGCACTTCGGGGCCGAGATAGAGGGTCTTCGGGCCCATATCGCGATGGGTCAGCTTGAACCAGGCGCGGGCGAAGGCATCGGCGAAAGCCGCCGGGTTCTTGTGGAAATGGCGCGAGATCTTCTCGTAGGCCGGGTCCATCCGCATCGCCATGTCGGCGGTGGTCATGATGGTGGTCTGCTTCTTCGACGGATCATGCGGCATCGGCGCCATGTCCTTCTCGGACACGTTCTTCGGCACCCATTGCCAGGCGCCGGCCGGGCTCTTGGTGAGTTCCCACTCATAGCCGAACAGCATGTCGAAATAGCCGTTGTCCCAGCGGGTCGGGTTCGGCGTCCACGCGCCCTCGATGCCCGAGGTGATCGTGTCATCGCCCATGCCGCTGCCGAAACGGCTCATCCAGCCAAGGCCCTGCTCGGCAAGCCCCGCGCCTTCCGGTTCCGGCCCGACAAGCGCCGCATCGCCCGCGCCATGGCAACGGCCGAAGGTGTGGCCGCCGGCCGTGAGCGCGACGGTCTCCTCGTCATTCATCGCCATGCGGGCAAAGGTCTCGCGGATATCGCGGCCCGAGGCCACCGGATCCGGCTTGCCGTTCGGCCCTTCCGGATTGACGTAGATCAGGCCCATCTGCACCGCCGCCAGCGGGTTCTCGAGGAACCGGTCGCCGGAATAGCGCTTGTCGCCAAGCCAGCTGTCCTCGGTGCCCCAGTAGATATCTTCCTCCGGCTCCCAGACATCGGCACGGCCGCCGCCGAAGCCGAAGGTCTTGAAGCCCATCGATTCCATGGCGACATTGCCGGCCAGGATCATCAGGTCGGCCCAGGAAATGGCGTTGCCGTATTTCTGCTTGATCGGCCAGAGCAGGCGGCGCGCCTTGTCGAGATTGGCATTGTCCGGCCAGCTGTTCAGCGGGGCGAAGCGCTGCGTGCCCGAGCGGGCGCCGCCGCGGCCATCGCCGGTGCGGTAGGTGCCGGCGCTGTGCCAGGCCATGCGGATGAAGAGCGGGCCGTAATGGCCGTAATCGGCCGGCCACCAGCTTTGCGAATCCGTCATCAACGCGTGAAGGTCCTGCTTCAGCGCGGTATAGTCGAGGCCCTTGAAGGCTTTCGCATAATCGAAGCCCCGGTCCATCGGGTTCGACAGAGCGGTGTTCTGGTGCAGGATCTTCAGGTTGAGCTGCTTGGGCCACCAGTCGCGGTTCGACCGCCCGCCGAAAATCACATTCCCGCCGCCGCCATGCATGACGGGGCAGCCGCCTTTCGGGGTTCCGCTGGTTCCATCCATGATGCTCTCCAATCGTGCCGGTTGTTCTGAACAGGGATCGGGACCCTACCGGCCGGGGGTGACGGAATTTCGTCGGGTCGCGGCGGTGGTCCGGAAGACTGGAATGCTTCTAGCAAGCCCGAACGATTAGATTAAGTTTTATTTTCTGATCACTGTGATAAGTTTTTCTATGATCAATCTTACCCTGCGTCAGCTCCGCTATTTCGAGGCCCTGGCCCGGCATGGCCATTTCGGCCGTGCGGCCGAGGCCTGCGCCATCTCCCAGCCGGCCTTGTCGATGCAGATCCGCGAGCTGGAACAGGCGCTCGGCACCGGCCTGTTCGAACGCGGCGCACGGCAGGTCCGCCTCACCGCCTTCGGCGAGGAGGTCGCGCAGCGGGCACGCGATATCCTGCGCGCGGTCGATGAGCTGGGCGATCTCGCCCGCGGCGCGCGGGAAGGCCTGGCCGGGCGGCTGCGCATCGGCATCATTCCCACCGTTGCACCCTACCTCCTGCCGCGGATCATCGCCGACCTGACGCGCGTCCATCCGGCGCTTGACCTGCATGTCCGCGAGACGATGACGCCCAAGCTGATCGAGGAGCTGAACGAGGGCAGGCTCGATACCGCCATCGTCGCCCTGCCGGTCTCGGAAGCCTCGCTCGAGGAAGTGGCGTTGTTTTCGGAAAGCTTCGTGCTGGTGCGCCCGGGCGATCAGGAAGGCCTGCCGGTGCCCGACCGGCGGCAATTGCCCGAAATGCGGCTGCTCCTGCTGGAGGAAGGCCATTGCTTCCGCGACCAGGCGCTCGCCTTCTGCCACATGCCCTCGTCCCGCCCGCGCGAGTGGCTGGATGGTTCGTCGCTGTCCACGCTCGTCCAGATGGTCGGCGCCGGCATCGGCATCACGCTGATTCCGGAAATGGCTTTGGCGGTGGAAACGCGCTCGGCCCCGGTTTCCGTGGTGCGGTTCGAGGGCGAGCAGCCCTCGCGCACCATCGGCATGGTCTGGCGGCGCACAAACCCGCTTGCGCCGCGCCTCGCCGATATCGCCGCTCTGGTCAAGGAAGCGGCAGCCGGCCCGGGCTGAGGAGCCTCAACCCGCGCGCGCCACGCCGATGAAGCGCTCGACTTCCTGCTGGACAATGCCCGAACTGCCGGCCACGCGCTCGGCGCTCTCGCGCACTTTCCGCGTCACCTCGTCGACCCGGCCCATCTTCTCCTGAAGCGCGCCGAGCGAGGCCGTCACGCCGGCGGCATTCGAGGCCGCGTCCTGCATCGTCCCGGAAATCTGCTGCGTCGTCGCATCCTGTTCCTCGATGGCCGCAGCGATCGAGGTCATGAACTGGTCGATCTCCACCACCCGGCCGACAATCACATCGATGCCGCCGGCCGAAGCCCGCGTCGCGCTCTGCACCGCCTGGATCTGCTGGCGGATTTCCTCGGTCGCCGCAGCCGTCTGGGCTGCAAGGGTCTTCACCTCCTGCGCCACCACCGCGAATCCGCGGCCGGCTTCACCCGCGCGCGCCGCTTCGATCGTCGCGTTGAGCGCGAGCAGGTTGGTCTGCGAGGCGAGGCTCTCGATCAGTGTGATCACATCGCCGATCCGCAGGCTCGCCTCCGTGAGTTCAGCCATGCTCGCGCGCGAACCCTCGCCGGACTGACGGACCGCACCGAGCGCCTCGCTCGTGCTCTGGACCTGGTTGGCGATCTCGCCGATCGAGCGCGACAATTCGCTGATCGACACGGCAAGGTTCGAGACATTCGCCGCCGCATCGCTGGCCGAGCGCGCCGCCTCCGCCATGCCGTCCTGCGCGGCATCGGCAATGCCAGCGAGCCCCTGCGCCGCCGCATGCATGTTCGTGGCCTGCGCGCCCGCATCCTGCAAGGTGGAGCGGATAACCGGCTCGAAGCCATGGATGGCCTGTTCGAGCGACTGGCGGCGGGCTTCATCCGCCTGCTGCCGGCGGGAAACGTCATCCCCCAGTTGTTGCGCCGTCCGGCTGGCCTCGATCGCCGCCTCGAGGGAGCTCTGGCTGGACCGGAAGGCCTTGTCGAGCATGACGACAAGCAGGATCAGCGCGCCGGCTTCCACAACCAGAATGACGGCATGGATCATGACCCGGGTAAAATCGGCACCGGAATTGAAAACCGCCGCCGGCATCAGATAGTTCAGGCCGAGATGGTGCAAGGCAACCACCAGCGTCGCCGCCACGATGCTGTGCCAGCAGCACAAGCCGGCCACCAGCCCGAGCCCGGCAAAGAAAGCCATGTGGATGTCCATCTGGTAGGCATGCCCCGACAGCACGCCCAGCAGCAGGATTACCTGCCCCATCAGCGTCGTCGCGAGCACGTTGCGCGTCACCGTTTCATTGGACTTGAAACGCTGCATCGCACCGGCGCCGGCCAGGAGGATGCCACTGGCCAGAGCGGGCACGAATCCGAAGTCGCGGCTGATGCCGATTGCAGCAATCATGGCCAGCAGGATCGCCTGCGAAGCGAGGATGTAGGTGGCACTGATCCGGCGAATACTGGATACATCCATGGAGCCAGCGGATCCGGCCGGAGACGAGCAGGAGATCAGGGAGGACGAAGGGGTCACGGGGTACATCCTGTGTAGAGATCGCCGTTGAGAACGAGGAATGCGCCGGCCGCATAGAGCCGTCGCGCGAGATCGGGGCCATCCGGTGCCACCAGCAGCGTGCCGTCGAACCTGCCCCTTGCCAGCAGGCGCGCATCGGCCGTCGCGAGGATCTGCATGGCCTCGGCCTCGCCGCGCCAGGGCGGCGCGATCAGCAGCAGCGGCGTCGCCGCGCGCGGCATCGTCGCCACGCCAAGAGGCAGGGCGAGCGCGATCAGGGCGCTGGCGAGGATCGACCGCAAAGGGGAAGGCAGGGCCATCCGCCAGCGTTAGGCGGAAAAAGTTAACTCTGGATCACCACAATGGTGATGCGGAATAAGTTCCTGAAGGAAAAGGGCCGGAAGACCCCTGTCTCCGGTTCAGCGGGACTTCTCGCCCACGCGGCGGCCCTCGGCATCGATCAGCAGCGCCCCATCCTCTTTATGGAGCGGCCCGGGCGGCAGGCGGTCCATCAGGTCGAGCACGGTCTCGCTCGGCCGGCAGAGCTTCACCCCACGTGGCGTGCAGACGATCGGCCGGTTGACCAGCACCGGGTGCTCGATCATGGCCGCGAGCAGCACTTCATCCGTCACGCCGGGTTCCAGCAGGCCAAGCTCGGCGGCCGGCGATTTCGTCTCGCGCAGGGCCTCGCGCGGCGTGAGGCCAGCCGCGGCGAAAAGTCCGAGCAGTTGCGGCCGCGTCCAGCCGGTCTCGAGATAGGAAATGACCACCGGGGCGTAGCCTGCCGCCTCGAGGATGGCGAGCACGTTGCGGGAAGTGCCGCAGGCCGGGTTGTGATGGATCACGACGGGAAGGGCATCAGACATCGGAACTCTCCTCGGAAAGGCCACCGGCGAGCCAGCGTTCCGCCTGCCACGCGGCCAAAGCACCGACCCCCTGCATGAACATGAAGGCCGGCACATCGGCCAGCGCGATGCCCGCGAAGCTGGGCGTGAAGGCGCGGGCCAGCGTGACGGCTGGGTTGGCGAAGGAGGTCGAGGCCGTGAACCAGTAGGCCCCCGTGATGACGAGGCCGACAATCACCGCGACATTCCCTGACTTGTGCCGGAGCGTCATCAGGATGGCGAGGACCAGCGTGAAGGTGGCGACGATTTCCGAGAACCAGAGTGCGACCCCGGTGCGCGTGGCCCCGCCGGTCATCAGCGGCGCCATGCCGAACATCAGATGGGCAATGGCGGTGCCCGCCAGCCCGCCCAGCACCTGCGCCAGAACATAAGGCGCCAGCGCGGACCAGCCCAGTTCCCTGCGCAGGGCGAAGACGAAACTGACCACGGGGTTGAAATGCGCACCGGAAACCGGCCCGAACATCGTGATCAGCACGACAAGCATCGCCCCGGTTGCAATTGCATTGGCCATGAGCTGCACGCCGGTATCGCGGCTGAGCTGCGTTGCCATGATGCCGGAGCCGATGACCGTGGCAACGAGAAGCGCAGTCCCCAGCGCCTCGGCGACAAGCCGTGCCCGCAACGCCATTCCTCGACCTCCCCGCCGGCAAACCTTCCGGTTGCGCTAGCGGGGAAGGATGACGGTTCGATGACAGCCCGGCAAGCTGCTCAGGATTGCGGCGGCGGCACGATGCCGTTCTCGCGGCAGAACCGCTCCAGCCTTCCGAATGCTGCCTCCTTGACCGGGCCATAGCCGCGCAAATCCATCGGCGCCTCGGCCAGCGGCACGAGCGCCGCAACGCCGCGCTCCGGCAAGACACGGATCCATTCCGCGATCCGCGCCTCGTACCAGCCGATCAGCGCGCGCTCCATCCGCCGCTCGCTTGTATGGCCGAACGGATCGAACGGTGTGCCGCGCAGGCGCTTCATCGGCGCGAGCAGGCGGAACGCGCCCTGCATCCAGCCGCCGAAGGCGCGCTTGCGCGGCCGGCCGCGATGATCCGACGCGCCCGGCAGAAGCGGCGGCGCGAGATGATAACGCAGGGAGTAATCGCCCTCGAAGTCGCGGGCGATCTGTTCTGCAAAACCGCTCTGCGTGTGAAGCCGGGCCACCTCGTATTCATCCTTGTAGGCCATCAGCTTGAAGAGGCTGCGCGCGACGGCCTCGGTCAGCCGGGTGGAACCGAAACCGGCCTCCGCCTGCCGCATCGCCTCGACCTGCCGGGCAAAGCGTGCGGCATAGGCGGCATCCTGATAGGCGGTGAAGAAATCCACGCGGCGCGCCACCAGCATTTCGAGCGTTTCGGGCGCCGCTTTGTCCGGCATGGCCAGCCGCTCCGGGCAGGCCATCGCCATCCGGCCGAGCGTGAAGGCCTCGCGGTTCTGCGACACCGCCACGCCGTTGAGCGTGATCGCCCGCTCGATCGCCGGCAGGGAAAGCGGCAGCAGGCCCTTCTGCCAGGCCGCGCCGAACAGGATCATGTTGGCAAAGACCGCATCGCCCAGCCATTGCTCGGCCAGGCGGTTGGCGTCGAACGCCTCGATCATCCCCTCGCCGGCCATGCGGGTGATGGCCGCCAGCCGGGCGGGAACGGCGAGATCGGCATCGCGCCGGCGCACGACATCGCCCGTCGGCATCTCGGCGAGATTGACCACCCCGCGCATCCCCGCGCGATAGGTGCCCGAAGCCTTGGGCGAGGACGAGACGACGATGTCGCCGCCGATCAGCGCATCCGCCGCGCCCTGGTCGATCCGCACCTGACGGAGATCCTCCGGCCGCGCCGACAGCCGGAGAAAGCTCAGCACCGGCCCGAATTTCTGGGCGAAACCGGTGAAATCCAGCACCGAAACGCCCCGCCCCTCGAGATGCGCGGCCATCGCGGCCACCGCCCCGATGGTGATGACGCCCGTGCCGCCGACTCCGGTGATCAGCACGTCCCAGCCCTGGGCGAGATCGGGCAGCACCGGCATCGGCAGGCTCGCCGCCTCGGGCAAGGCCCGCCCCGCCGGCTTGCGCCGCCGCCCGCCTTCCACCGTGACGAAGCTGGGGCAGAACCCGTCGAGGCAGGAGAAATCCTTGTTGCAATTCGAGAGATTGATCTGCCGCTTGCGGCCGAACGGCGTTTCCTTCGGCTCGACGGAGAGGCAGTTCGATTGCACCGAGCAATCGCCGCAGCCCTCGCAGACAAGGTCGTTGATCACCACGAACCGCGCCGGATCCGCCATCTGCCCGCGCTTGCGGCGGCGGCGCTTCTCGGTTGCGCAGGTCTGGGCATAGATCAGCACGCTGACGCCGGACACCTCGCGCAATTCGCGCTGCACGGCGTCCATCTCCTCGCGCGGATGGAGCGTCGTGCCGGCAGGAAAGGCGCCCGGCGCGAAAGCCTCGGGCGTATCCGACACCACGGCGATGCGCTCCACCCCCTCCGCCCGGACGGAATGGGCGATCGCCTCCACCGAGATCGGCCCGTCCACCGGCTGGCCGCCGGTCATCGCGACAGCATCGTTGAACAGGATCTTGTAGGTGATGTTCGCACCCGCCGCGATGGCCTGCCGGATCGCCATCGAGCCGGAATGATACCAGGTGCCCTCGCCGAGATTCTGGAACACATGGTTGCTGCCGGTGAAGCGCGACGAGGCAACCCAGTTCACCCCTTCCCCGCCCATCTGGATCAGCGAGGAGGTGTCGCGCTCCATCCAGCTCGCCATGAAATGGCAGCCGATTCCGGCCAGCGCTTTGGAGCCCTCCGGGACGCGGGTGGAGGTATTGTGCGGACAGCCGGAACAGAAAAACGGCGTGCGCGTCGCCCCGGCAATCTCGAGCACGCGTCCGGCCTGTGGCTGCAGCGCAGCAGCCCGGGCCGGCAGGCCGAGTTCGGGGAAGAACCGGTCGAGCCGGCCGGCAACGATCGGCGCCAGCAGGCGCGGCGAGAGCTCGCCCGTCCATGGGATCAGGCGATTTCCGTGCTCGTCATGCTTGCCGACCATACGCTCCGGCTTGGCGGCCGGGGCATCGTAGAAATACTCCTTGAACTGACTCTCGATGATGCCGCGCTTCTCCTCGATGACGAGGATTTCCTGCTTGCCCGTCACGAAAGCGAGCGCATCATGCAGCGGCAAGGGCCAGACCATGCCCACCTTGTAGATGTCGATGCCCAGCCGCCGGCATTCCGCCTCGCCGAGGCCGAGCAGGCGCAAGGCCTCCATCAGGTCGAGATGGGCCTTGCCGGTAGTGACGAGGCCGAACCGTGCCCCGGGAATGTCGTAGATCCGCCGGTCGATCGGGTTGGCGCGGGCAAAGGCATAGACGGCGTGCTTCTTCGCCTCCATCCGCGCCTCGATCTGCGGCCCCGGCAGGTCCGGCCAGCGATAATGCAAACCGCCCGGCGGCGGGGTGAAATCCGGCGGCAGGAACACCCGCTCGGGCGGCAACACCACGCTGGCGGCACTCTCCACCACTTCCGAAATCGCCTTGAACCCGACCCACATCCCGGAATACCGGCTGAGTGCATAGCCATAAGCGCCGAATTCCAGGTATTCCGCCACCGAAGCCGGGTGCAGTGTCGGCATGAAGAAACTCATGAAGGCGACGTCGCTCTGATGCGGCATCGAGGAGGAGACGCAGCCATGGTCATCCCCCGCCACGACCAGCACGCCGCCATGCGGCGAGGCGCCATAGGCATTGCCATGCTTGAGCGCATCGCCCGCCCGGTCCACGCCCGGCCCCTTGCCATACCAGAGGCCGAACACGCCCTGCACGCGCTTGCCCGGCTGCGTCTCCACCTGCTGCGAGCCAAGCACAGCGGTTGCCGCAAGATCCTCGTTGACGGCGGGCAGGAACTCGATCCCGTGTTCGGCGACGAGGTTCTTCGCGCGCCAGAGTTCCTGGTCGACGGCGCCGAGCGGCGAGCCGCGATAGCCTGAGACGAAGCCGGCCGTATCCAGCCCCGCCGCCCGGTCGCGCCGGGCCTGATCGAGCAGGATCCGCACCAGCGCCTGCGTGCCGGTCAGGAAGACGCGGCCCTCGCGGGCGGTGTAGCGATCTTCCAGCCGATAGGCCTCCGGCCCGAATTCCTGCGGCGCATGATGCTGCATGGCGTCCTCCCGATTTTTGGGAGAATCATGCCGGATCTGCCGGAAAGATCATGCCGGACTTCGCGCGCCCGCTTCCTTTTTTGACAAAATCTGCCATTTCTGGAGTAAATACAGAAAGACATTGCCATGCCTTTGCCACTCTCTGACAGCGATCTCCGCCTGCTCCGCCTCCTGCAGCGTGATGGCCGCATCTCGAACCAGGATCTCGCCGAGGCGGCGGGCATGTCGCCCTCGGCCTGCTGGCGCCGCGTCAAGGCGCTGGAAGAGGCCGGGCTGATCGCCGGCTATGCCGCCATCCTCGCGCCGGAAGCCGCCGGCTTCACCTTCTCGGCCATCGTCCATGTGAGCCTCGCCCGGCATGAACGCGCCCCGGTGGATCATTTCATCGAGGCCGTCTCGCGCCGGCCGGAAGTGCTGGAATGCTTCGCGACAACCGGCGAGGCCGATTACCATCTGCGCGTCGTCTCGCCGGACAAGGACAGCTACAACCGCTTCCTCGACGAATTCCTCTTCCGCCTGCCCGGCATCGCGCATGTCCGCACCAATGTGGTGCTGAAGGATGTGAAGCTCACCACGGCCCTTCCCTTGTGAGCCCCTCACCCGGTCTCGGGCTTCTCCCTCGACCACCCTCTCCCCGCAAGCGGGGCGAGGGGAAGCGCACCTTCGTCTTCGCTTTTCCTCGCTCGCCGCCGCTCCCGCCAGCATCCCGCCTCTCCCCCTCGGGGAGAGGCCGACGATGCGGAGCATCGGCGGGTGAGGGGAAATGCCGGGCGAGGGCCTGCCTACCCCTGCACCACACGGATGCGCGGCCCGCCGCCCGGCGCCGGCGAAAGCCCCCGCGCGACCTCACGCGCGCCCGCCTCGATCATCGTCATGACGAGATCGGCAAAGGCCTCGTGGCTGACAGGGCCGTTCTCCCGGAACCACATGAATTTCCAGTTCATCATGCCGAACAGGTTCATCGTCAGCGGCGTCAGCGCGGCGCGGTGCCCGGCCAGAGCCGGCTCAAGCGCGGCGATCGCCCCGGAAAACTTCCGGACCAGCACCCGCTCGCGCTCGATCAATTCGGCCTTCTTGTCTTCCGGCAGTCGCTTCATGTCGCTGATCTGGATCTGGTGCTCCTCGTCGGCATGGCGATAGGCCTCGAGCAGGGCCGCGATCATGGCGCGAAGGGTCTCGGCCGGTTTCAGGCTCTCCGGCACCGCCTCGATCGCCGCGACGAGATCATCCAGATGCGCCCGGATGATATCGAACAGGAGCTGCTCCTTGTTCGTGTAGTAATGGTAGAGCAGCGCCTTCGAGACCCCGCAGGCCGCAGCGATGTCGTTCACCGAGGCCCGGTCGAACCCGTTCCGCGCGAACATCGCCGCCGCAGCCTTGAGGATGGCCCGGCGCTTGTCATCATGATCGGCCGCGATGGGGCGTGCCATATCCTTATCCTTTCGGCCTCTGGTCGATGATCCGGCGGGCCTTGCCGGCTGACCGCTCGATCCCGTCCGGCGGCAGCACGTCAACCCGGGCGGAAATCCCGATCTTGTCCTTGATGCGCTGGGCAAGCAGTTTGCCGGCCGCCTTTGCCGCATCGCCGGCGCCCGGACGGGCCTCGACCTTCACCGCCATCTCGTCCATGCGCCCCTCGCGGGTGAGCACGATCTGGTAATGCGCGGAAAGCGACTCCAGAGTCAGCAGCATTTCCTCGATCTGGGTGGGGAAAACATTGACGCCGCGCACGATCATCATGTCATCCGAGCGGCCGGTCACCTTCTCCATCCGCCGCATCGAGCGCGCCGTCCCCGGCAGCAGCCGCGTCAGGTCCCGCGTGCGGTAGCGGATGATCGGCATCGCCTCCTTGGTCAGCGCCGTGAAGACCAGTTCGCCCTTCTCGCCATCGGGAAGCACGGCGCCGGTCTCGGGGTCGATGATCTCCGGGTAGAAATGGTCCTCCCAGATATGGAGCCCGTCCTTGGTCTCCACGCATTCATTGGCGACACCCGGCCCGATCACCTCGGACAGGCCGTAAATGTCCACGGCATGCATGTCGAAGCTCTGCTCGATCTCGCCGCGCATCGCGTTGGTCCAGGGTTCGGCGCCGAAAATGCCGACCTGCAGCGAGGAGGCGCGCGGATCGAGCCCGGCTTTCCGGAATTCATCGAGAATCGCCAGCATGTAGCTTGGCGTGACCATGATGATGTCCGGCCGGAAATCCTGGATCAGCTGGACCTGCCTTTCGGTCATGCCCCCGGAAATCGGGATCACTGTGCAGCCCAGCTTCTCCGCGCCGTAATGCGCGCCGAGCCCGCCGGTGAAGAGGCCATAGCCATAGGCGACATGGGCGATCATGCCCGGCCTCGCCCCGGAAGCCCGCAACGACCGCGCCACGACATCGGCCCAGGTCTGGATGTCCGCCGCGGTGTATCCCACCACGGTCGGCTTGCCGGTCGTACCGGAAGAACCATGGATCCGCACCACCTGCTCGCGCGGCACGGCGAACATGCCGAACGGGTAATTGTCGCGCAGGTCCGCCTTGGTGGTGAAGGGGAATTTCGCGAGATCGGCGAGGCTCCTCAGGTCATCCGGATGCACGCCGGCATCGTCGAATTTCTTCCGGTAGGCCGGGACATTACGATACGCATGGTCGAGCGACCATTTCAGCCGGCCGAGTTGCAACGCGGCGATCTCGTCCCGCGAGGCGGTCTCGATCGGGTCGGTCAGCGGCGTGTATGTGGAAATCGAAAACATCGCCCCCTCACCCCTCGATCGTCACGCCGGGGAAGAATTCACCCTTCACCGTGCGCGAATGTCCCCGGAACAGCGCGATCGTCGCGCCGTCCTGGTTGGTCACGGTGATATCGTAGATGCCGCTCCGCCCCTGCCGCGACACTTCCTCGCCCCGCGCCACCAGCCGGTCCCCCTTCCGGCCCGGCGCGAGATAGGTGATCGAGCAATGCTGCGCCACCGTGCGCTGGTTATGCGTGTTGCAGGCAAAGGCGAAGGCCGAATCCGCCAGGGCGAAGATAAAGCCGCCATGGCAGGAGCCATGCCCGTTGACCATATGCGCGGCCACTTCCATTGCGATCTCGCTGCGGCCCGGCCCCACCGAAACCAGCACCATGCCCTGCCCGGCCGAGGCGTTGTCCTCGCGCCACATCGCTTCGGCGCAGGCTTTCGCCAATTCATCCCGTGTCATCGTGGCCATGTCAGCGCCCCTCGAAACGGGCTTCCCGCTTCTCCATGAAGGCGCGCACGCCCTCGGCGTAATCCGCGCTGCGGCCGAGCCGGCGCTGGGCGTCGCGCTCGTCATCGAGCTGCGCGTCGAGCCCCTGCGTGAAGGCCTTCTGGATCAGCACCTTGGTATCGGCAAGGCCGAGCGTCGGTGCATCGGCAAGGCGGGTGCCCAGCGCCATCGCCTCTTCCATCAACGTGGCATCCTCCACCGCGCGATAGATCATGCCGATCCGCTCCGCCTCCTCCGCCGGAACCGGAATCGCCAGCATCGTCAGCGCCTTGGCACGGGCCTCGCCGACGAGGCGCGGCAGCATCCAGGTGCCGCCGGAATCCGGCACCAGCCCGATCTTCGAGAAGGCCTGGATGAATTTCGCGCTTTTCGCCGCCAGCACGATGTCGCAGGCGAGGGCAAGGTTGGCCCCCGCCCCGGCAGCGACACCGTTGACCGCCGCGATGACCGGCTTCGGCAAGGCGCGGATCGTCCGGATCAGCGGGTTGTAGAAGGTCTCGAGCGTAGAGCCGAGATCGGGCGCGGCGCCGCCTTCCGGCTGCACCCGGTCCGACAGGTCCTGCCCGGCACAGAAGCCGCGCCCGGCCCCGGTGAGGATGATCGCGCGGCAGCCGGGATCGGCTGCAAGCGCATCGATCGCGGCTTTCAAGGCGCGATGCTGCGCCTCGTTGAAGGAGTTGAGCCTGTCCGGGCGGTTGAGCGTGACAATGGCCAGCGCCCCATGCGTCTCCAGAAGAACCGGTGAGGGTTCAGCCATCCTGCACTCCTTTTCGTTTCGTCCCGCCGGTCTTCTTTTTGCGGGGTCGGGCGATGGCAATTCGCAAAACCCACTTGACTAACTGACCGGTCGGATAATTATCTTGGGAAGACGACGGACTTGTCAACGGGCTTGTCAGGCCCGGTCAAAAACAGATCCGATCTGCCGGCAAGGCAGGCGGCACGGTGGAAACGCAACGGATAGGCTGACCATCCGGTCGGGCCATCCCAACAGGGAGAGAGTGCATGTCCATTCAGACAGGAATTTCCCGCCGCCTCGCGCTGGCGGCAGGGTTCGGCGCCATGATGGGCGCCGCGCCGGCTTTCGCGCAGGCCGAGATCAAGCTTGGCGCCGTGCTGTCGGTGACGGGCCCGGCCTCGTTCCTCGGCGATCCGGAAAAGCGGACGCTGGAAATGGAGGTCGAGGCCCTCAACGCGAAGGGTGGCCTGCTGGGCCGAAAGGTCCGGCTGATCGTCTATGATGATGCCGGCGACGCGAATGCCGCCCGCACCTTCGCCACGCGCCTCCTCGAGGAGGACAAGGTGACCGCGATGATCGGCGGCTCGACCACAGGCACGACTTTGGCCATGGAGGCGGCCTTCGATGATGCGAAGGTGCCTTTCATCAGTCTTGCCGGCGCGATCCAGATCGTCCAGCCGGTGAAGAAATGGCTGTTCAAGACCCCGCATACCGACACCATGGCCTGCGAGAAGATTTTCGAGGACATGAAGAAGCGCGGCACGGTCAAGATCGGCATGATTTCGGGCACCGACGGTTTCGGCAAGTCGATGCGTGACCAATGTGTCGGCGTGGCCGGCAAATACGGCATCGAGATCCTGCATGAAGAAAACTACGGCCCGCGGGATACCGACATGACGCCGCAGCTCACCAACATCAAGAACAAGGCGGGCGTGCAGGCGGTGATCAACCCGGGCTTCGGCCAGGGCCCGGCCATCGTGACGCGCAACTACCGCCAGCTTGGCATCGCCGTGCCGCTCTACCAGAGCCATGGCGTCGCCTCGAAGCAGTTCATCGACCTTGCCGGCCCCGCCGCCGAGGGCGTGCGCCTGCCGGCTGCGGCCCTTCTGGTGGCGGACAAGCTGCCGGACAATGACCCGCAGAAGAAGGTCGTGATGCAATATTCCGCCGATTACACGAAGAAGACCGGCCAGCCGGTCTCGACCTTCGGCGGCCATGCCTATGACGGTTTCCATATCTGGAAGCAGGCGGTGGAACGCGCCGGGACCGACAACCCGGCCAAGGTGCGCGACGAGATCGAGAAGACCAAGGGCTATGTCGGCACCGGCGGTGTGGTGAACATGTCCCCGACCGACCATATGGGCCTCGATCTCTCGGCTTTCCGCATGCTGGAAATCCGGAACGGCGACTGGACGTTGGTCCAGTAATCGCCAGCCAAGCCGGCACCTCGTCATTGCGAGGAAGCGCGCAGCGCAGACGAAGCAATCCATGCGCCTTCTGGATTGCTTCCTCGCTTTCGCTCCTCGCAATGACGGGTGAGTGCAACGCAACCGGGAGCTGAGGCATTATGCCCGAATTGCTGCAATTCGCCTTTTCCGGCCTGACGGTCGGCGCGGTCTATGCGCTGGTCGCGCTCGGCTTCACGCTGATCTACAATGCCTCCGATGTCGTGAATTTCGCGCAGGGCGAATTCGTGATGCTCGGCGGGATGATCACGGTGTTCCTGCACCTCGCCGGGCTGCCCGTTCCTGTCGCCGCCTTCGCCGCGATCCTGATCACCGTGCTGGTCGGCCTCGCGCTCTATGCCTTCGCGATCGACCTCGCGCGCGGCTCCGGCGCCGTGCAGATCATCATCATCACCATTGGCGCCTCGATCTTCCTGCGCGGCGTGGCGCAGGTGGTTTTCGACAAGCGCTTCCACGCCCTCCCACCGTGGTTCGGCAGCGAACCGATCCGCCTCGGCGGCGCGGCCATCCTGCCCCAGAGCCTCGTCGTGCTGACTGGCGCAGCGCTGATCGTCGCGCTCATCTTCCTGCTGATCGACCGCACCATCCTTGGCCGCGCCATTCTCGCCACAGCCACCAACCGGCTGGCCGCACGGCTTGTCGGCATCCCCGTCCGCCGCATCGTCGCCCTGTCCTTCGCGCTTTCGGCGGCGATCGGGGCCGTGGCCGGGCTGCTCGTCACCCCGATCACGCTGACGAGCTATGATGTCGGCACGCTGATGGCGCTGAAGGGATTCGCGGCTGCCATGCTCGGCGGCATGGGCAGCGCCCCGGGCGCGATTGTCGGCGGCGTATTGCTGGGCCTCGCCGAGAGCTTCGGCGCGGGGCTGATCTCGTCGAAGTACAAGGATGCCATCGCCTTCCTGATCATCCTCTTCACCCTGTTCGTGCGGCCACAGGGCCTGTTCGGCAAGAAGTCGACGGAGCGCGTCTGATGGAGAGGCTTCTCCGCTCCCGCTGGGCGCTCGTCCTCGCCCTTGCTTTCGTTCTCGCCGCCCTGCCGCTGGTCTTCCCGTCGAACTATTATTTCCGGGTCGCGGCTTTGGTGAACATCTTCGCTCTCGCCGCCATCGGCCTCAACCTGCTGATGGGCTATGCCGGGCAGGTCAGCCTTGGCCATGCCGGCTTCATGGGCATCGGCGCTTATGCCGTGGCCATCGGCGCCAGCCGCTTCGGCCTGAACGGCGCCGTCGCCATGCTGGCCGGCGCGGCGATTGCCGGGCTGCTGGCCTTTATCGTCGGCCGTCCGATCCTCCGGCTCAAGGGCCATTACCTCGCCGTCGCCACGCTCGGCCTCGGCCTGCTCATCTCGATGGCGCTGACCAACGAGGCCGGCTGGACAGGCGGGCCGGACGGGATGGCCGTACCCCGGCTCGAACTCTTCGGCACGCGGCTGCGCGGGCCGGATACCTGGTACATGATCACCGCCGGCGCGCTGGTACTGGGCGTGATCCTCGCCCTCAACCTGATCGAGAGCCCGACCGGCCGCGCCATGCGCGCCATCCATGACAGCGAGATCGCCGCCCGCGTCGTTGGCGTCGATGTCGCGGCCTACAAGCTGAAGATCTTCGTCATTTCCGCGATTTATGCCTCGATCGCCGGCTCGCTCATGGCCTTCCTCAACGGCCATATCACGCCCGACGGCACGGCCGGGTTCCTCCGCTCGGTCGAACTCGTCACCATGGTTGTCCTCGGCGGGCTCGGCTCCGTCCTCGGGGCCATTGTCGGTGCGGCAATGCTCGTTATCCTGCCGCAGGCGCTGACGATCTTCCACGAATACGAGCATCTCCTGCTCGGCCTGATCATCATGGCCAGCATGATCCTGCTGCCGCGCGGGGTCATCCCCTCGCTGCTCGCGCGCCTACGGGGAGGCGGAGCATGAGCGCCCTTCTGGAAACCGGGAACCTCTCGATCGCCTTCGGCGGCATCACCGCCGTCGATCAGGTCTCGCTTGCGGTCTCGCCCGGGCAGATCCATTCGATCATCGGCCCGAACGGCGCTGGCAAGACCACCCTGTTCAACCTGATTTCCGGCCTCTACACGCCCTCCGCCGGGAGCGTGAAGCTGGCGGGCGAGGATGTCACCGGCCTGCCGCCGGAGCAATTGGCCCGGCGCGGCCTGTCGCGCTCGTTCCAGAACCTGCAGATCTTCTTCCGGATGAGCGCAGTCGAGAACGTCATGGTCGGCTGCCACCGCCATGAGCGCACCGGCATCCTCAGCCATCTTCTCGCTTTGCCGAATGTGCGGGCCGAGAACCGCAACTCGCGCGAGATTGCCATGGCGCAGCTGGCGCGGGTCGGCCTCGCCGATCTCGCGGAAAAGGAGGCGGGCTCACTTTCCTATGGCGCGCTGAAGCGGCTCGAAATTGCCCGGGCCCTCGCCACCGAGCCGCGCATCCTCCTGCTCGACGAGCCCGCCGCCGGCTGCAATGCTGTCGAAACCGAGGAGATCGACCGCGTCATCCATGACGTGGCGAAGGCCGGCATCGCGATCCTGCTGGTCGAGCATGACATGCGGCTCGTCATGCGCATCTCGGACGAGATCACCGTGCTGGAGCGCGGGCGCAAGCTCGTCTCCGGCAAGCCGGAAGCCGTGCGCGAGGACCCGCGCGTCATCGCCGCCTATCTCGGAACCTTCGGCAGCGATGAGGCGAACCGTGCTTGAGATTTCCGGCCTGTCCTCGGCCTATGGCCGTATCGAGGTGCTGCATGGCATCGGCCTTGTCGTGCCGGCCTCGCAGCTCGTCTGCCTGATCGGCGGCAACGGCGCCGGCAAGACCACCCTGCTCCGCGCGATTTCCGGCGTCCAGCCGCTGAAATCCGGCTCCATCCGTTTTGACGGGCAGGACATCACCCGCCTTTCCGCCGAAGAGCGTGTGAAGCGCGGCATCGCGCAGGTGCCGGAGGGCCGGCAGATTTTCGGCAGCCTCACGGTGGAGGACAATCTCAATCTCGGCGGCTGGCTCCATGGCGGCGGCACCGCCTCCGAGCGCGACGCGATCTATGCGATGTTCCCGATCCTCGGCGAGAAGCGCCATCTCGCCGCCGGCGGACTGTCCGGCGGCCAGCAGCAGATGCTGGCCATCGGCCGCGCGCTGATGAGCCGGCCGCGCCTCCTCCTGCTGGACGAGCCCTCGATGGGCCTCGCCCCGGTTCTGGTGGAGCAGGTTTTCGGCGTGATCGAGAGCTTGCGCGCCAAGGGCATCACGATGCTGCTGGTCGAACAGAACGCCGCTGCCGCGCTTGCCAAGGCCGATTACGGCTATGTCATCGAGACCGGCCGCATCACCCATTCCGGGCCCTCGGCCCAGCTGATCGGCGACCCGAAAGTCCGGGAAGCCTATCTCGGGATCTGACAGGCGGAAAACGGGATCCGGAAAGCGGACAACGAAGGAGATCGCCATGGGCGTCCAGAGATTGCACTCCTACGCGGAAGGCCATTGGCATGCCGGCAGCGGCAGCCCGGCGCTGATCGTCTCGGCGATTGACGGCACGCCCGTGGCCGAGGCGACGAGCGGCGGGCTCGACATGGCGGCCCTGCTGCGCCACGCCCATCGCCGCGGTGGCCCGGCCTTGCGCGCGTTGACCTTCCACGAACGCGCCAGCCTGCTGAAGGCGCTGGCGCAGGCACTCACCGCCCGCAAGGAGGAGCTTTACGCCCTTTCGTTCCTGACGGGCGCGACCCGCGCCGACAGCTGGATCGACATCGATGGCGGCATCGGCACGCTCTTCGTCTATGCCTCGAAGGGCAAGCGCGAATTGCCGAACGAGACCTTCCTCGTCGATGGCGCGGTGGAGGCCCTTTCGCGCAACGGCACCTTCCTCGGCCAGCATGTCCGGGTTCCGCGCGAGGGCGCCGCGATCCAGATCAACGCGTTCAACTTCCCGGTCTGGGGCATGCTGGAAAAGCTGGCCCCGGCGATCCTCGGCGGCATGCCGGTCATCGCCAAGCCCGCCACCGCCACGGCCTATGTCGCGGAGAAGGCCGCGCGGATCATCGTCGAGAGCGGCATCCTCCCCGAAGGCGCCTTCCAGTTCATCGCCGGTTCGACCGGGGATCTCCTCGGCCAGTTGACCAGCCAGGACTTGGTGGGTTTCACCGGCTCGCTTGCCACCTCCACCAAGCTGCAGGCACATCCGAACATCCTGAAGAACGCCGTCCATTTCACGGCGGAGCGCGACAGCCTGAACTGCTCCATCCTCGGGCCGGATATCGAGCCCGGCTCGCCCGATTTCGATATTTTCATCAAGGAAGTCGCCCGCGAGATGACGGTGAAGGCCGGGCAAAAATGCACCGCCATCCGGCGGGTCATCATCCCCCAATCCCGCATGGAGGCCGTGCAGGCCGCGCTGGCCAAGCGCCTTGCCGGTGTCACGGTGGGCGATCCGCGCCTTGAGACCACCCGCATGGGCCCCCTCGCCTCGCTCGACCAGCGCGCCGATGTCCGGACGCAGATCGCGCGGCTCCGGGCGGAATGCGACCTCGTCTGGGGTGATCCCGATGCAACCGGGCTGAGCGGCGTCGATGCCGTGAACGGTGCCTTTGTCACGCCGATCCTGCTTGCTGCGCGGAACGCCGACGCTGCCGAGCGCCCGCATGATACCGAAGCCTTCGGCCCGGCGGCGACTTTGCTTGCCTATGCCGATCTCGAAGCAGCCGTGACGCTCGCGCGGAAGGGCGATGGCTCGCTCGCCGGCTCGCTGGTCACGCGCGATCCGGATATTGCCCGCCGCGTCGTTTTCGGCGCGGGCGCCTTCCATGGCCGCCTGCTGGTGCTGAATGCGGATTGCGCAGCGGAATCCACCGGCCATGGCTCGCCCATGCCGCATCTCGTCCATGGGGGTCCCGGCCGTGCTGGTGGCGGCGAGGAACTCGGTGGCATCCGCGCCGTGATGCATCACATGCAGCGCGTGGCCTTGCAGGGCTCGCCCGCCATGCTGACCGCCCTGACCAAGAGCTATGTGAAGGGCACGCCCGAACCCGTGAGCCCCGCCCATCCCTTCCGCCTCGCCTTCGAGGAACTGGTGCCGGGCCAGAGCTTCCACTCGCCCGAACGCGTGATCACCCTCGCGGATATCGAGCATTTCGCCAACTTCACCGGCGACACCTTCTACGCCCATATGGACGAGGAGGCTGTGAAGGGCCACCCGTTCTTCCCCGGCCGTGTCGCTCATGGCTATCTGCTGCTGGCCTTCGCCGCCGGCCTCTTCGTCGAGCCGAAGCGCGGCCCGGTCCTCGCCAATTACGGGCTCGACAACCTCCGCTTCCTCAAGCCGGTCACGCCCGGCGAGTCGATCCGTGTTCGCCTGACGGTCAAATCGAAATCCCCCCGGAATGCCGCTTACGGCGAGGTCCGTTGGGATGTAGAAATCACCACCGGCGCCGGCGAGACCGCCGCGACCTATGACCTGCTGACCATGAATGCCTATGCGGAACCGGCCGCGACGGCAGCGGAGTGACGCGCGTGATCCATCTTCACCCCAGCGGCAAGGTGACCCTGCTCGAGATCGACAACCCGCCGGTCAACGCCACCTCGCAGGCGGTGCGGCAGGGTCTGCTCGACGCGATCGAGCGCCTCGATACCGACCCCGCTGTCGGTGCCATCGTGATCGCCGGCGCGGGCCGCACCTTCACCGCCGGCGGCGACATCACCGAATTCGGCAAGCCGCCACTTCTGCCGCACCTGCCCGATGTCATCACCCGGATCGAGGCCTGCGCGAAGCCGGTGGTCGTCGCCTGGCACGGGACCGCGTTGGGCGGCGGCTGCGAGATCGGCCTTGCCGCCACCAAGCGCATCATCGCGCCCGATGGTTCCGTCGGCCTGCCGGAAGTGAAGCTCGGCCTGATGCCCGGCGCCGGCGGCACGCAGCGCCTGCCGCGTCTTGTCGGCCCCGTAGTCGCGCTCGATCTCATTGCCTCCGGTCGCATGGTCGGCGCGAAGGAGGCGCTGGCCCTCGGGCTGGTGGATGCCATTGCCGCCGGCAATCTGCGCGAGGAGGCCGTCGCCCTCGCCGAAAGCCTGATCGGCCAGCCACCGGAACGCGTCTCGGAACGCCCCGTTCCCGCCAGCGACCCGACGGCATGGGAGGCCACGGTTGCGAAGGTGAAGAAGGACGCGAAGGGCCGGACTGCCCCGCTCGCGGCGATCGCGCTTGTCGAAACCGCCCGGGCCGAGCCTTTCGCCGCTGGCCAGCCGAAGGAGCGCGCGACCTTCTTCGACCTCATGGCCTCGCCACAATCCAAGGCCTTGCGCCACATGTTCATGGCCGAACGCGAGGTTGCCCGCGTGCCGGAACTCGCCGGCATTTCCCCGCGCGAGATCAACCATATCGGCGTGATCGGTGCCGGCACGATGGGCTCCGGCATCGCAGTGGCCTTCCTCGATGCCGGGTATCGCGTCACGCTGATGGAGGCCAGCGAGGCCGCCCTGCAGGCCGGGCTTGACCGCGTCAACGGCCTGTATCTCCGATCGGTCAAATCCGGTCGCATCGATGAGACAATCCGGCTGGAACGCCTGTCGCGCCTGACGCCGACGACCGAGATCAAGGCGCTGGCGGAAACCGGGCTCGTCATCGAGGCCGTGTTCGAGGATATGGCGGTGAAACTCGACCTGCTGGGCCGGCTTGGCGCAGCGCTGCCGGCGGAGACGATCATCGCCACCAACACCTCCTATCTCGATCTGGAGGTGATGGCCGACGCCCTGCCCCACCCGGAGCGCTTCATCGGCCTGCATTTCTTCTCGCCCGCCCATGTGATGAAGCTGCTCGAGATTGTCCGCGCCCGCCGCACGGCGAAGGAAGTGCTGGCCACCGGCCTCGCCATCGGCAAGCGACTGAAGAAGATCGCCGTGATTGCCGGCGTCTGCGACGGGTTCATCGGCAACCGCCTGCTCGCCCGCTACCGTGCGCAATGCGAGTTCATGCTCGAGGAAGGCGCGCTGCCGCAGGAGATCGATGCCGCGCTGGAGGCCTTCGGCTTCGCCATGGGCCCCTTCGCGGTGCAGGATCTCGCCGGCCTCGACATAGCCTGGGCGCGCCGCAAGCGCCTCGCCGCCACGCGGAACCCTGCCGAGCGCGACGTCCCGCTGGTTGACCGGCTCTGCGAGGCCGGGCGCTTCGGCCAGAAAGCCGGTAAAGGCTGGTATCTGTATGCAGAGGGCAAGCGCGAGGTCGATCCGGAGATCGACGCGCTCGTCCGCGCCCATGCGGCCAGCACCGGACGGGCGCAACGCAGCTTCTCGGCAGCGGAAATCCAGAGCCGCGTGCTGACCACCATGATCAACGAAGGCGCGAAGATCCTTGGCGAGGGCATTGCAGCGCGCCCGCTCGACATCGATCTCGTGCTCGTCAATGGCTACGGCTTCCCGAACTGGCGCGGCGGGCCGATGCACTATGCCGACGAGACCGGCCTCGCGCGCATTCTGGCCGAGGCCGAAGCCATCGCCGCGCGCGACGGTGCGGCCTATGCCGTTGCTCGGCTCCTGCGCGAACTGGCCGGCAGCGGCCGGACTTTCGCTTCGCTCAATGCTTCTGAACGCTGAGGATTTCCCATGACCAATGCCTATCTCGTGGATGGCACGCGCACGCCGATCGGTCGCTATGGCGGCGTGCTGGCACAGGTCCGCGCCGATGACATGGCCGCCCATGTGATCGCCGCGCTGATGGCCCGTTTCCCGGCCGAACTTGCCGGCGCGGTGGACGAGATCATCCTCGGCTCGGCGAACCAGGCCGGCGAGGATAACCGCAATGTCGCCCGCATGGCTGGCCTGCTCGCCGGCCTGCCGGTAGAGATCCCCGGCACGACCGTCAACCGGCTCTGTGGCTCTGGCCTCGATGCGATCGGGATGGCGGCGCGGGCCATCAAGGCCGGCGAGGCCGACATCATGATCGCCGGCGGCGTCGAGAGCATGACGCGCGCGCCCCTCGTCATGGGCAAGGCGCAGGAAGCCTTCCAGCGTTCGGCAGAGGTGTTTGACACCACGATCGGCTGGCGCTTCGTCAACCCGCTGATGAAGGCGCAATACGGCATCGATTCCATGCCGGAAACGGCGGAAAATGTCGCCAAGGAATATCAGGTCTCCCGCGCCGATCAGGATGCCTTCGCCCTCCGCTCGCAGGCCCGGGCCTCTGCTGCGCAGAAGAATGGCCGCCTCGCCCGCGAGATCACGCCCGTGACAATCCCGCAGAAGAAGGGCGATCCTGTTGTTGTCGACAGGGACGAGCACCCGCGCGAGACCACGCTGGAAAAGCTCGCCAGCCTTGGCACGCCCTTCCGCAAGGGCGGCTCGGTGACAGCCGGCAATGCCTCCGGCGTGAACGATGGCGCCGCCGCCGTGCTTGTTGCCTCGGAAGCGGCGGTCAAGCGCTTTGGCCTGACACCTCTGGCCCGGATCACCGGCCTTGCGACAGCCGGCGTTCCGCCGCGCATCATGGGCATCGGCCCCGCCCCTGCTACGCAGAAGCTCTGCGTCCGGCTCGGCCTGAAGCCGACAGATTTCGACGTGATCGAACTCAACGAGGCTTTCGCCGCCCAGGCTCTGGCCAGCCTGCGCCTGCTCGGCCTGCCGGACGATGCGGAGCATGTGAACCCCAATGGCGGCGCCATCGCGCTCGGCCACCCGCTCGGCATGTCCGGCGCGCGGCTGGCCCTCACTGCCGCCATCGAGATGAAGGATCGCGCCGGCAAGCGGGCGCTGGCCTCGATGTGCATCGGCGTCGGCCAGGGCATCGCGCTGGGGCTGGAGGCGGTCTGAGACGGGCGCTGCGCCCGAAACCCCTCACCCGGCTTCGGGCTTTGCCCTTCGCCTCCCTCTCCCCGATGGGGAGAGGGGAAGATCTCCGCCGTCTTGGCCTTTCCTTGCAAACGCTGACGCGGTTCCAGCCAGCCACCCCGCCTCTCCCTCGGGGGAGAGGCCGACGGCGCGCAGCGGCGGCGGGTGAGGGGGAAGCGACTGAAGCGCCCCCCTCACATCTGGTCGAAATCCACCGACAGCCGGTCGCCGGTCGGGCGGCACTGGCAAGCCAGCACATAGCCAGCCTCGACCTCCCACGGCTCGAGGCTGAAATTGACATCCATCGCCGCATCGCCATCTGTCACCTTGGCGCGGCAGGTGCAGCACATGCCGCCCCGGCAGGAATAGGGCACATCGAGCCCCGCCCGCTCGGCGGCTTCCAGCACCGTCTCGCCGGGCTGGAGCGAGATGGCGTGGCTCTGGCCATCATGCGTCAAACTCAGCGGAATGCCCTTGGCCGCCGAACCCGCCGGCTTCGGCTTCGCCCCTGCCAGCCGCGGTGCGTTGCTGGTGAACAGCTCGACATGGATCCGCTCCGGGCTGGCACCCAGCTCGGCCAGCACCGCCTTCGCGCCGGCGATCATCTCTGCTGGCCCGCAGAGATAGACATCATCGATCGCCTCGATCCCGCCAAGCGTCTTCACCAGCAGGGCGATCTTCTCGGGGGTCATCCGGCCGTTCAGCAGGTCGATATCCTGCGCCTCCCGGCTGAGAATGTGGTGCACGGACAGCCGGCCGAGATGCCGGTCCTTCAGGTCTTCCAGCTGTTCGCGGAACAGGATGCCGGCCGAATTCCGGTTGCCGTAGAACAAGGTCAGCCGACAATCCGGGTCCTTCGCCAGCCGCGTGCGGATGATCGAGAGGATCGGCGTGATGCCCGAACCGGCAGCAAAGAACACGAGATGCCCGCCCTTGCCCTCTCGGCTCGCGACGCCGAACCGGCCCATCGGCGTCATCACCTCCAGCGTCGCGCCTGGCTGAAGCGCCCGGTTCGCGAAAGTGGAAAAGGCCCCGCCCTCCACTTCCTTGATCGCCACGCGCAACTCGCCCTCGTCCTCGCCGGTGCAGATCGAATAGGAACGGCGCAGATCCTCGCCTTCGATCACCGCGCGCAGGGTGAGATATTGCCCCTGCTCGAAGCGATAGGCCCCGGCCAGATCCTCCGGCACGGCAAAGGCGATGGACACGGCATCGGGGGTCTCGCGGCGGATCTCGCGGATGGGCAGGGCATGGAAGCGGGGCGTCGACATGATGGCGTTTCCGGTTGGGTCTTTGTCATTGCGAGGAGGGCGCAGCCCGACATGGCAGCCGGGTCATCATGGCCCCCTCAGATGCATTTGAAATAATCGAAGGGTTCGCGGCAGCTCAGGCAGCGCCAATGCGCCTTGCAGGCCGTGGAGCCGAACTCGGAGACACGCTCGGTTTCGGCCGAGCCGCAATGCGGGCAGGCCACCTCCTCCACCCCGAACAGGGCAGCGCGCCCCTGCGCCTTGCCGACCGGCGGCGCGATGCCATAGGCCCGGAGCTTCTCCTTGCCGGCCTCGCTCATCCAATCCGTGGTCCAGGCGGGGCTGAGCGACAGCCGCACCTTGCGCCGGGTGATCCCCGCCTTCTCGAGCGCGAGATCGACCTGCACCGCGATCATGTCCATGGCCGGGCAGCCGGAATAGGTCGGCGTGATCACGACCTCGATCCCGTTTTCATTGCGCGTTACTGCGCGAAGCACGCCGAGATCGGCGATGGTCAGCACCGGCACTTCCGGATCGCAGACCGAGGCCGCCGCCGCATGCGCCGCCGCAAGTTCGGCATCCCCGGTTTCCGGCGGGAAGCTCAGCACCGCGCCCATGGCGTCACCAGGTCGCGCCGGGATAGGTGCGCTGCATGAATTGCAGGTCGCTCAGCAGATGGCCGAGATGCTCGGAATGCTCGCCGCGCCGGCCGCCGGTCTGCATCCAGCCATCGCGCGGGCGGGCCAGCAGCGCCTCGCCGAAAACATGGTCCACCGTGGCGTTCCAGACAGGCCGGATCGCCGCCGGGTCGACCGCAATGCCCGCATCGATCAGCGCCTGCTCGACCGCGTCAACCTCGAACATCTCGCCGGTGAAGGGCCAGAGATCCTCCAGCGCTTCCCTGAGCCGCGCCGCGCTCTCTTCCGTGCCGTCGCCGAGGCGGATGACCCATTCCCCGGCATGGCGGACGTGATAGGCCATTTCCTTGACCGATTTCGCCGCGATGGCGGCAAGCGTCTCGTCCTTCGAGGCCGCAAGGCGCTCGAAATACGGATGCATGAAGGCGGCATAGAGAAACTGCCGCAGGATCGTGAAGGCGAAATCGCCGCGTGGCCGCTCGACCAGCAGGATGTTCCGCCAGTCCGGGCAATCCCGCAGATAGGCAAGGTCATCCTCGCTGCGGCCCTTGCCCTCGATCGCGCCCGCATGGGTGTAAAGGTTGCGCGCCTGCCCGATCAGGTCGAGCGCCATATTGGCGAGCGCGAGGTCTTCTTCCAGCATCGGCGCATGGCCGCACCATTCCGACAGCCGATGCCCGAGCACGAGAGCATTGTCGGCCAACCGGAGCGTGTAGGTGAAGAGCGGCGTTTCCATCACATATGCCCCACTTCCTCCGGCACCTCGTAGAAGGTGGGATGGCGGTAGATCTTCGAGGCGGTCGGCTCGAACAGCGCATCCTTGTCCTGCGGATCGGAGGCGGTGATGGCGCTGGACGGCACCACCCAGATCGACAGCCCCTCGCCGCGGCGCGTGTAGACATCGCGCGCGGCCTGCAGCGCCATCTCGGCATCGGGCGCATGGAGCGAGCCGCAATGGCGATGGCTGAGCCCGGTGCGGGAACGGATGAAGACTTCCCAGAGCGGCATGGTTTTCTCGGTCCCGGATTTCTCGGTCATGGCAATCCCCCTCACTCCGCCGCGATCTTCGCTGCCGCCTTGCGGGCCGCGCGCTTTTCGGCATGAGCCAAAGCGGCCTCGCGCACCCAGGCCCCTTCTGCATGCGCCTTCTGCCGGGCCTTCAGCCGTTCGCGGTTGCAGGGCCCCTCGCCGCGCACGACGCGGTTGAACTCGCTCCAGTCGATCGGGCCATGCTCCCAATGCCCGGTCGCCTCGTTGAAGCGAAGCTCAGGATCCGGGAAGGTCAGGCCAAGGAAATGGCCCTGCGGCACCGTGGCATCGATGAATTTCTGGCGCAGGTCATCGTTCGAGAAGCGCTTGATCTTCCAGGCCATGTTCTGGTCGGAATGCTGGCTGTCACGGTCGGACGGGCCGAACATCATCAAGGCCGGCCACCACCAGCGGTTGAGCGCTTGCTGCGCCATCGTCTTCTGCGCCGGGCTGCCCTTGGCCAGCGTCATGACGATCTCGAAGCCCTGCCGCTGGTGGAAGCTTTCTTCCTTGCAGACGCGGATCATCGCCCGCGCATAGGGCCCGTAGGAACAGCGGCAGAGCGGGATCTGGTTCATGATCGCCGCACCATCCACCAGCCAGCCGATCATGCCGATATCGGCCCAGCTCGGCGTCGGATAGTTGAAGATCGAGGAATATTTCGCCTTGCCGGTCAGCAATTGCTCGACCAGCTCCTCGCGGCTGACGCCCAGGGTCTCGGCGGCGGAATAGAGGTAGAGCCCGTGCCCGCCCTCGTCCTGCACCTTGGCGAGAAGGGCCGCCTTGCGCTTCAGGGACGGCGCGCGGGTGATCCAGTTGCCCTCGGGCAGCATGCCGACAATCTCGGAATGGGCATGCTGGGAGATCTGCCGCACCAGCGTCCGGCGATAGCCTTCCGGCATCCAGTCATTCGGCTCGATCTTTTCCTCGGCATCGACGCGGCGCTGGAACCGGGCCCGCAATTCCGGATCGTCGGCATGGGCCTTCTCGGCCACGTTGAGCGCCTGAGCATACATGCGCGACATCCTCCCTGATGGTGTTTCGGGGGAGTATGTTACAAAAAATAAATCTGTCAACGTTTCTGGTTACAAATCCACATGCGCAGCTTCGAGCAGCCTCAACCGGGCCTCCAGCGCGTCGAGCGCCCCGTCGAACAGGCGGCGGGCTTCCGGCCCCGGCCAATCCGCCGGCAGCAAGCCCTCCGGCAGGAATGGATCGCGCAGCACCAGCCGCCGGAATTCATGCACCAGCAGCAGCCGCGCAAGGAACGCGTCGCGCCAGCCGAGATCAGGCGCCAGCGGCATGAGCGCGGCCGCATGGCCCGCCACCATCCGGTAGCCGGCCTGCAGGCTGGCTAGCGGCCAGAGCCGCTGCACCCGGGCGGCAAGCGCGGCATCGCCTTCGGCATGGAAGCCGGTCAGCCCGTCGCCGCCGCGGTCCTCGCGCCCGGCATGGACCGGCCGGATCAGGAGATTGGCAGCCAGTGCGCTATAACCGCTCTCGGCCAGTTCGGCCCGGAGCCCGGCACGGTCGCTGCCCTCCTCGATCAGCACGAGATGGAGGCGCCCATCCGGCTGCGGGCGGTCATCGCCGAAGATCAGCGCCGCCGCCCGGCCGAAATCATCCTCCGCACCGGGCGAGAGCCGGTAGAGCGCGGCCTTGCCGTCGCGCTCGCGGGTCAACGTGCCGTTCGAGACCAGCCGCGAAAGGGCCGTCCGGACCAGACCGGGCTCGATGCCGAGCGCGCCAAGCCAATCCTGCAGGTCGGAGAGGCGCAAGGCCTCGCCGCGCGGCAAAGCCACCACGCCGAAAATCGTCACCAGCAGCGACCAGGTGCGCGGCGGCTTGCGCGCATGATGCGCGGCGATCAGCGCCTGCAGGGGTGCCGGGGCCTCTGCCATGGGAAAACCTCTTCCGCTCGTCCCCGCTTCCATGCGGGAAAGCGTGAAGCGAGACAAGCCGCCCGGCTGCGGCGAACGAAAAACGGATGCAGGCCGCCAGTTTGGCTGTATACCTCCCGTCCATCCGGGCCCGGAAGAAGAACCGGCCAAAAAAAATCGGGCCAGAGAAGACCCTGCAAGGATGCAGCATGCGGCTCCACCCTCTCGACAGCCTGATCACGAATGGCCTTGGGCATCAGCCGGAAATTCCGGTCCTCCGGCTGGCTCCGGAAGCCGCGATCGGCCGTCTCGCCGCTTCGGCTCTGATCGCCCCCGGTGCCCTTCCGGCCGAAGCGATCGCGCTCCGGGCCGGCCTCGCTGTGCGTGCAGAGGATCTCGTCGGCGCCGGACCGCAATCGCCGGTCCTCCTGACGGACCGCCCGCTGGCCCTCGCGCCCGGTGATGCCCTCCCCCCCGGCACCGATGCCCTGCTCGATCCCGAGGCGGTGCAGGATCAGGGCACCTTTCTCGAAATCACCGACAGCGCCGTGCCGGGCCTCCATATCCGCCGGCGGGGCGAGGACCTCGCGGCGGGCCAGATCATCTTGCCGGCCGGCTGCAGTGTAACGCCGGCCCATGCCCTCGCCGCCCGGCTGGCCGGACATGACTCCCTGCCGGTCTTCGATCTCACCGCCAGCCTCGAGGGGTTCGATGCGCCGCTCGCGACACTGCTCACCCGGATGCTGGAGGAATGCGGCTTCCGCATCACCCCTGGCGACAGCGCGCTGTTCCGGCTCGAGCCGGCGCGTGGAACCACGCCGCGCCTCGCGCTTCACCCCGGCGAGACCGGCTGGATCGAACGCACGGCCGAAGGGTACCGCATCGAGGTTCCGCCCCGCTTCGATGGCGCGCTGGCCATGATCCTCGCCGTTCTCCTGCCGCTGGTCTGCGATTGGACCGGCGCCCGCCCGGTGGCGCAGACGGGCCGGCTCGCCCGCAAGCTCAGCGCCGGCCTCGGCAGCACCGCCATCGCCCTGTTCCGCACAGGGACGGAACGGCTCGAACCGCTCGCCCTCGGCGAGATCACACTCACGGCCTGGCTGGCAGCGGACAGCTATGCCGTGCTGCCACAGGGGATCGAGGGCTTTGCCGCCGGCGAGACCTTCACCACATATCGTCTCGCCCCGCTTCTCGCCTGACGAAAGGACCCTGCGTGACCGAACCTCGTGCCGGCCTCGTGCAAGACCAGTTCCTGCGCATCCTGACACGCGAGGAAGCCGTACGCCGCTTCAACGAGGCCGTGCGCCCGGCTCCGCTCGGGCGGGAAACCTGCCCGCTGGCAGGCGCCGCCGGGCGTGTCCTCGCCGAAGATATCCGCGCCGCTGTCGATACCCCGCCCTTCGACCGCTCGGTGGTGGATGGCTTTGCGCTCCGCGCGGCCGATCTCGCCACCGCCAGTCAGGCGGCACCGATCCTGCTGCGGCTCAACGCCGAGACGATCACCTGCGGCCATGACCCGGCGCTGGCGGTGAAGCCCGGCACCGCCACCCCGATCTCCACCGGAGGGCCGATCCCGCGCGGGGCGGATGCCGTGGTGATGATCGAGCATACCGACCCGGAAGGCGAGGCAGCGATCCGCGTGGCGCGCGCCGTCACCCCCGGCCAGAACCTCTCCTATGCCGGCTCCGATATGGCCCGCGGGCAGGTGCTGCTCCATGCTGGCACGTTGCTCACCGCCCGCGAGATTGGCATGCTCGCCGCTGTCGGGCTTGCGGAAATCCCCGTCTGGCGCAAGCCGCGGATCGCCGTGCTCTCGACCGGCAACGAACTGGTCGAGCCCGGCCAGCCTTTGGGGCCGGCGCAAATCTACGATTCCAACGGGCCGATCATCGCCGCCGCGCTCGAGGAAAATGGCTGCGAGGCGCTGCGGCTCGGCATTGTGCCGGATGACGAAGCCCGGCTGGAGGCCGCCCTGCGCGAAGCCCATGCGGAGGCGGATGCGATCCTGCTCTCCGGCGGCACCTCCAAGGGCGCGGGTGATCTCACCTATCGCCTTGTCGGCCGGCTCGGCGCGCCGGGCATCATCGCCCATGGCGTGGCGCTGAAACCGGGCAAGCCGCTCTGCCTCGCGGTCTGTGACGGCAAGCCCGTCATTGTGCTGCCCGGCTTCCCGACCTCGGCGATGTTCACCTTCCATGACATTGTCGCCCCCGTGCTCCGGACAATGGCCGGGCTGCCGGCGCGCGAGGAATCCCGGTCCGAGGCCCGCATCCCCGCGCGGATCCCGTCCGAACTCGGCCGGACGGAATTCGCCATGGTGGCACTGGCCGAGGATGCGGAAGGCCTTGTCGCCCATCCGGTCGGCAAGGGCTCGGGCGCGGTGACCGCCTTCTCGCAGGCCGATGGCTTCGTGGCGATCGAGGCCGAGGTGGATTCCCTCCCCGCCGGGGCCCTCGTGCCGGTGACGCTCTTCTCGCCGGGCATCCGCATCCCCGATCTCGTCATCATCGGCAGTCATTGCACCGGGCTCGACGCGCTGGTCGCCACCCTGCGCCGGCAGGGGCTGACGGCCCGGATCCTCGCCCTCGGTTCGCTGGGCGGGCTCGGCGCCATCAAGCGCGGCGAGGCCGATCTCGCGCCGATCCACCTGATGGACCCCGCCAGCGGCGCCTATAACCGGCCGTTCCTGACGCCGGAACTTGACCTCATCCCCGGCTGGAAGCGGCTGCAGGGCTTCATCCACCGGAAGGATGATCCGCGCTTTGCGGGCCGCAGCCTCGCTGAGGCGATCGCTGCCGCGATCGCCGATCCCGATTGCCTGATGGTCAACCGCAATCAGGGCGCCGGCACGCGCACCTTGATCGATGCCCTGCTGAAGGGCGCCCGCCCGGCAGGCTACTGGAACCAGCCTCGCTCGCACAATGCAGTGGCCGCCAGCGTGGCGCAGGGCCGCGCGGATTGGGGCGTCGCCATTGCGCCGGTCGCGGCGGCGCTCGATCTCGCCTTCATCCCGCTGGCCGACGAACATTACGATTTCGCGGTGGCCCGCTCGCCGCGCAACCCGGACGCCATCGCGGCGTTCCGGATTGCCCTCGCCGAATCCGGCGACACCCTGCGCGCCCTTGGCTTCACGCCGGCCTGAACGTAACCCGCCAGTGCCTACAGGCACTGGCCAGGAGCAAAGCGACGCCGAGCAGGCTCCGCGAGGAGCCGTTGCGAGGGACCTAGATCAAAAGACCCTGCCAAGGCCAACGGCCTTGGCCAGGAGCAACGCGACGCCGAGCAGGCTCCGGAGGAGCCGTTGCGAGGGATTCTGCCCAAGGAGACCGTCAGGTCGCCTCCGAGGGCGAAAGAAACCCAAACCCCAAAATCAATGCCTCACCTTCGGCTCGATCGGCACTCCGAAGGGCAGGCCCAACAGGCCCTCGAGGAGATGCGCGCCTGCCAGCGCGGTGGCGTCGGCGCGGGGCCGCGCCACAACCTGCAACCCCACCGGAAGGCCGCTGGCGGTGAAGCCGCAGGGGATGCAGACGGAGGGGCAGGCCACAAGCGTGATGGCATAGGCGATAGCCAGCCAATGCACGTAATTGTCGAATTCGACGCCGTTGCAGCGTTCGACATAGCGCTGTTCGACCGGGAAAGGCGGCACGATCGTGCCCGGGGCGAGCAGGAGGTCATAGTCTCCGAAGAACTTCAGCGTCCGCTGATACATGGCCAGCCGCTGCGTTTCGGCCCGGGTGATCTGGTCCATCGTCAGGGCCAGGCCCTTCTCGATATTCCAGATCACTTCCGGCTTGAGCTTGTCCCGGTGGGTATCCAGCAGCGCCTTCTTGGAAATGGCAAAGCCCTTGGCGCGCAGGGTGTTGAAGCTTTCATGCGCCTCGGAGAAATCCGGATGCGCCTCCTCGACAATCGCGCCGGCATCAGCAAACCGCGCGGCGGCAGCCCGGCAGATCGCCGCAACCTCGGCATCGACCGGCGTGATGCCAAGATCGGCCGAGAAGGCGACGCGCTTCGGCCGCCAGCCCGTGCCGAGCGCCGCGAGGAAGCCGCTTGCGGGCTTCGGCAGCGAGACGGGGTCGCGGATATCCTCGCCGCTGAGGAGGTCGAGGAAGAAGGCGCAATCGGCGACATTGCGCGCCATCGGCCCCTGCACGCTGAGCAGCCGGTCCATCGGCGCGGCGGGCTGCGTGGCCACGCGCCCCGGCGAGGGCCGCATGCCGACAATGCCACAGAAGCTGGCCGGGTTGCGCAGCGAGCCGCCAAGATCCGAGCCATGGGCCAGCCACGCGGTCCCTGTTGCCAAGGCCACGGCCGAACCGCCGGAAGAGCCGGAGGCAGAGAGCCTCGTATCCCATGGGTTGCGGGTCGGGCCGAACACCTCGTTGAACGTGTTGGCGCCGGCGCCGAATTCGGGTGTATTCGTCTTGGCATAGACGATGCCGCCCTCGCCCTCGAGCCGCTCGACCAGCGGGTCGGATTGCGCCGGCACGTGATCGGCGAAGATCGGCGAGCCGAAGGTCGTCCGCATCCCCGCCACTTCCGTCAGGTCCTTGATGGCGACCGGCAGGCCGCAGAGCGGGCCGCGCTCCGCAGGCGGCCGCGCCATCATCGCTTGCGCCAGCTTGCGTGCCCGCCCGAAATCGCGGGTCGGCAGGGCATTGACCGGCGCCTCCACCTGGGCCACCCGCGCTTCCAGCGCGTCGAGGCAATCGAGCGGGGTGATCTCGCCTTTTGCGAGGCGGCCAACCACAGTCAGGGCGGTTTGGGAAATCAGGTCGTCAGAACGGGTCGAAACTCGGGACATGGCACCTCCAGCAGGGGGCCATGGTGGACAACCCGGCGGCCGCATGCAACCGCCACGGGCAGGCGGCGTTCACTCCGCCGCCTGTGCGCCCGGCCTTTCCGCCGGCTTGTGGGCATGCCGGTCCGGCTTGGCCTTCAGCTTGAGCTCGACGAGATCGTCGCGCTCGCGCACGCTGTTGCGGTAGATCTGGTCCTTGCCGGGGCGATACTGCACGGGCTGGTGGATATCCGCCTGATACCAGGCCGCCGCGCGCAAGGTAAAGGCAGGATCGGCCAGATGCGGACGGCCGAGCGCCACGAGATCGGCCCGGCCCGCCGCGATGATCGTATTCATCTGGTCGGCGCTGGTGATCGCCCCGACGCACATCGTGGCGATGCGCGCCTCGTTGCGGATCCGGTCCGAGAACGGGGTCTGGAACATGCGGCCGTAATTCGGCCGTGCATCATGCACCGTCTGCCCGGTCGATACATCGATCAGGTCGCAGCCCTCGGCCGCGAAAGCCTCGGCGATCGCCACCGAATCCGCGCCCGAAAGCCCGCCTTCCTTCCAGTCCGTCGCGGAAATGCGCACCGAGATCGGCTTGTCTGCCGGCCACACCCGACGCAGGGCGCGGAAAACCTCCAGCGGGAAGCGCAGCCGGTTCTCGAGGCTGCCGCCATAGGCATCGTTCCGGCGGTTGGTCAGCGGCGAGAGGAAGCTCGCGAGCAGGTAACCATGGGCCGCATGCATTTCCAGCATGTCAAAGCCCGCGCGATGGCCCCGTTCCGCCGCCGCGACAAACTCGGAAATCACGCGGTCCATCCCGGCACGGTCAAGTTCGGCTGGCACCTGGCTGTCCGGGTAATAGGGCAGCGGCGAGGCCGAGACGATCGGCCAGGCGCCTTCGGGCAGCGGGCGGTCCATCCCCTCCCACATCAGTTTGGTCGCGCCCTTCTGGCCGGCATGGCCGAGTTGCAAAGCGATCTTCGCGGTTGAATTCGCATGCACGAAATCGACGATCCGCTTCCACGCCGCTTCCTGCGCATCGGTATAGAGCCCGGCGCAGCCCGGCGTGATCCGCGCATCCTCGGCCACGCAGACCATCTCGGTGAAGACGAGCCCGGCCCCGCCCACCGCGCGGGAGCCGTAATGCATCAGGTGCCAGTCCTGCGGCATTCCATCGACCGCCGAATACTGGCACATCGGCGAGACGACGGCGCGGTTTTCCAGTTTCATTTCCCGCAGCCGGAACGGCTGGAAGAGCGGCGGAACGGGCGAGCCATCGCGGCGGGCTTTCGCATCCGGCCCGACGGTTTCCGCCACCATCCGGTCAACCGCCTGCACCATCTCCGGCGCGCGCAGGGCGAGGTTGTCATAGGTGATCGCCTTGGCGCGCGTCATCAGGCCGAAGGCGAAGCGCAGCGGCTCGAAATGCCAGAAACGCTGCACATCCTCGAACCAGACGAGGCTGACATCCGCCGCATGCTGGGTCTTCTCGACATCCTCGCGCCGCGCGGTCTCGAAATGGGCAAGCGCCGCCGGAACATCGAGCCCCTTCGCATGGAAGGCCTGATGCAGCGCGATCGAATCCTCCATGGCGAGCTTCGTGCCCGAGCCGATGGAAAAATGCGCCGTCGCTTTCGCATCGCCAATGAGGACGACATTGTCCTTCACCCAGCGCGCGCAGCGGATCATCGGGAAGTTCCGCCACATCGAGCGGTTGGTGATCAGCCGGTGACCCTGCAACTCCTCGGCGAAGACACCCTCGAGGAAGGCCGCCGATTGCGCCTCGTCCATCCGGTCAAGCCCGGCCTTGCGGAAGGTGGCCGGGTCGGTCTCCAGCACCCAGGTCGAATGGCCCGGCTCGTATTGGTAGCAATGGGCGATGAAGATGCCCTGCTCCGTCTCCTTGAAGAAGAAGGTAAAGGCATCGAAGGGCCGGGTTGAGCCCATCCAGGTGAAATGGTTGGGGCGGAGGTCGGTTTCCGGCTGGAAATGGCCGCGATGCGTCTCGCGGATCCGGCTGTTGATGCCATCCGCCGCGACAACGAGATCATGCGTCGCGGCCAGTGCATCGCCATCGACTACTTCTTCCGAGAAGACGAGCTTCACGCCAAGTTCCCGCGCCCGCGCCTGCAGCAGCATCAGCAGGGTCCGGCGCGAACAGCCGCAGAAGCCATTCCCGCCGACGCGGTGGACGCTGCCCTTGAAATGGACTTCAATGTCGTCCCAATAGGCGAAGCTGTCGGCAATCGCCCGGTAGCTCGGAGCATCCGTCGCGCGGAACGTGTCGAGGGTCTGGTCGGAAAAGACCACGCCGAAACCGAATGTATCGTCGGGGCGGTTGCGCTCGTAAACCGTGATGTCGAGCGAGGGCCAGTCCCGCTTCATCAGGAGCGCGTAATACAAACCGGCAGGCCCGCCGCCGACAACCGCAATGCGCATGGCACCCTCCCGCGATCGAGTAGAAGCATTTTAAGCTTGAAATATTTTTGTGGCAAGCGGCATCCGTGCCGCAGGAGGCTTCGACCGCAAGACGCCTGGATACCCCGCCCGTAAGCCTCTGTTTTTTCGTAGGTATGATCGAAAATTCCGGCGCGTTGCAATCCTCCGTGGCGCCTGACTGGACAATTAGTTTGAATATGAAATAATAACTCTCATCCTTGCATGAGGAGGCGAGATGCCAAGCCTGACGGGCCAACACGCGCTGGTGACCGGCGGCAGCCGGGGGATCGGCCGGGCCGTGGCGGCAGCCCTGAAGGGTGCCGGGGCCCGCGTCACGATCACCGGGCGGGACCAGGCGCGCCTCGATGCGGCTCTGGGCGAGGGCTGGGCGGATGCCGCCCTTCCGCTGGACCTGACCGACGAAGGCGCCATCGCCCCTGCCATCACCGCCCTTGGCCCGCTCGACATCGTCGTGGCCAATGCCGGCGGCGCCGAGACGCTGCCTTTCCTGAAAGCCGATGCCGCGCATTGGCGGCGCATGCTCGATCTCAACCTCATCGGCACGATGCTGACCTTCCAGGCCGCCCTTCCGCCGATGATCGAACGCCGGCGCGGCCGGCTGATCGCCATCGCCTCCACCGCCGCGCATCGCGGCTATGCCTATACGAGCGCCTACGCCGCTTCGAAGCACGCGGTGCTCGGCATGGTCCGCTCGCTCGCGCTCGAGGTGGCGCGGCATGGCATCACGGTCAACGCGGTCTCGCCCGGCTTCACCGATACCGATCTCGTGGCCGGCGCGGTGGACCGTCTGCAGGACAAGGGCGGCCTCGACCGTGATGCCGCCAAGGCGAAACTCGCGGCAGAGAACCCGCTCGGCCGGCTGATCCGGCCGGAGGAGGTCGCCGCCAGTGTGCTCTTCCTTGCCGGAGATGGCGCCACCGCACTGACCGGCCAGTCTCTCCTGATCAATGGCGGGGAATTCTGATGGACACGCCGGAAGCCATCCGCCCGCTCGACCGCGAGACCAAGGCCAGCGAGCGCCCGGGCGACCACAAGGACGAGTTGCGGCTCTGGCTCCGGCTTCTCACCTGCTCGACCATGATCGAGCGCGAGATCCGCCGCCGCCTGCGCGAGGAATTCCGCACCACCCTGCCCCGCTTCGACCTGATGGCCCAGCTCGAGAAATCCGCCACCGGCATGACGGTGGGCGAGGTCTCGCAACGGCTGATGGTGTCGAACGGCAATGTGACCACGGTGGTGGCCGGCCTTGTCGAGGAGGGTCTGGTCGACAAGCGCCCCGCCCCGCATGACCGGCGCGTCCAGGTCATCTCGCTGACGGCCTCGGGCCGCCGCCAGTTCCGCATCATGGCGGAGCGGCACGAGGAATGGATCGCCGATCTTTTCGCCGGGCTCGGCGGCGCCGACCTGCCGGCCCTGATGCGGCTGCTGGGGACCACGAAACAATCGATCCAGGGCGCCATCCGTCGGGCTGGCGCCGAAGCGGAGGAAGCATGAGCGTCGCCAATGCCACCATCCTGCCGGTAGCGGAGGCACGGCCCGCGCATTTCCGGCTTGCGGTGTCCGGCAAGCGCGCGACGATCACGCTCGACCGGCCGGACAAGAAGAACCCGCTGACCTTCGAAAGCTATCGCGAGCTGACCGATCTCTTCCTCGCCCTCCAGAAGGAGGAGGCGGTGAAGGCCATCGTCGTCACCGGCGCCGGCGGCAATTTCTGCTCCGGCGGCGATGTGTTCGAGATCATCGGCCCGCTGGTCGAGATGGATACGGCCAACCTGCTGAAATTCACCCGGATGACCGGCGAACTGGTCAAGGCGATGCGCGCCTGCCCGCAGCCTATCATCGCCGCGATCGACGGCATCTGCGCCGGCGCGGGCGCGATCATCGCCATGGCCTCGGACCTGCGCCTCGGCACGGCGGGGGCGAAGATCGCCTTTCTGTTCAATCGCGTCGGCCTGGCCGGCTGCGATATGGGCGCCTGCGCCATGCTGCCCCGCATCATCGGGCAGGGCCGCGCGGCGGAGCTGCTCTATACTGGCCGCGTGCTGCGTGGCGAGGAAGCCGAACGTTGGGGCTTCCTCAACCGCCTCGTCGCGCCGGAAGCCTTGCTCACCGAAGCCGAGGCGCTGGCGCAGGAACTGGCCGATGGTCCGACTTTCGCCAATGCCATGACCAAGCGAATGCTGGAAATGGAATGGGCCATGTCGGTGGAAAGCGCCATCGAGGCGGAAGCCGTCGCGCAGGCCCTCTGCATGCAGACCGAGGATTTCGCCCGCGCCTACCGCGCCTTCGCAGCCAAGCAGAAACCGGTTTTCGAAGGGAATTGAGGGGATGAGCGCCGCCTTTCCACTCGTTTGTGCCCTTCCCCCTCACCCGACGCCGCTGCGCGTCGTCGGCCTCTCCCCGGCGGGGAGAGGCAGGTGCTTCATCTTGCGACGTCAAAACATGCAACGGCTTGGTTTGGCTCACCTCTCCCCGCCGGGGATAGGTCGCCGATGCATCGCATCGGCGGGCGAGGGGCGGCAGCGCCTCGTCCCGGAGGGCACACCATGATCTCCCTCGGCGATACGCTCGACTGGCCATTCTTCGACACGCATCACCGCGCGCATGCCGATGCGCTCGCCGCCTGGGCCGATGCCACCTTGCCCGCCCTGCCGCATGATGATGTGGACGAAGCCTGTCGCGCCCGCGTCGCCGCGCTCGGCAAGGCCGGCTTCCTCCGGGCCTGCGTGCCTTCGGCTTTTGGCGGGCTGCATCCCGGCTTCGATGTGCGCACGCTCTGCCTGACGCGCGAAATCCTCGCCGCCCGTGATGGACTCGCCGATTTTGCCTTCGCGATGCAGGGGCTCGGCACCGGCTCGATCACGCTGGCCGGCTCGGAGGCGCTGAAGCAGCGCTACCTCCCGGCCATCGCCCGGGGCAAGACCATCGCCGCCTTCGCCCTGTCGGAGAAAGAGGCCGGCTCGGATGTCGCCGCACTGGCGACAGCCGCGATCCCCGATGGCAATGACCATGTCCGCATCGACGGCAACAAGACCTGGATCTCGAATGGCGGCATTGCGCATCATTACGTCGTCTTCGCTCGCACCGGCGAGGCGCCGGGCGCGAAGGGTCTCTCCGCCTTCGTGGTCGATGCCGATACGCCGGGCCTGACCATCGAGGAGAGGATCGAGGTCATCGCCCCTCACCCATTGGCCACCCTGCGCTTTGATGGCTGCCGCGTGCCGGTGGCGAACCGGCTCGGGGGCCCGGGAGACGGCTTCCGGATCGCCATGGCTACGCTCGACATCTTCCGCTCCACGGTCGGTGCCGCCGCGCTCGGCTTTGCCCGCCGCGCGCAACACGAGGCGCTCGAACGCGCCACGAACCGCAAGCTGTTCGGCGGCGTCCTCGGGGACCTGCAACTGGCTCAGGCGGCCCTTGCGGAGAACGAGGCGGAAATCGAAGCCGCCGCCTTGCTGGTCTATCGTGCGGCCTGGACCAAGGATCGCGGCGCCGCCCGGGTCACCCGCGAAGCCGCGCTCGCCAAGATGGTCGCCACCGAGAATGCCCAGCGCGTGATCGACCGGGCCCTGCAATTGCATGGCGGCCTCGGGGTCACCCGCGGCGTCAAGGTCGAGGAACTCTACCGCGAGATCCGTGCCCTCAGGATCTATGAGGGCGCGACCGATGTGCAGAAGATTGTCATCGCCCGCGAGGCCCTGAAGGCCCACGGGTCCCGGAAAGGCTAGGAGAGCGCCATGTTCAGATCGGGGCATGTGGACAGTTTCTGCCGGGACAGCCTGCCGCCGCCCGACCAATGGCCCGATCTCCATCTCGCAGAAGCCGGTCTCGCTTATCCGGAACGGCTGAATGTCGTGACCGAACTGGTCGATTCCCATGTCACGGCCGGGCGTGGGAACCGGGTGGCGATCCTTGCTGACGGCCTCCGCTGGACCTATGCCGAGCTGGCCGAACGCATCAACCGCCTCGCCAATGTGCTGGTGCGCGATCTCGGGCTCGTCCCGGGCCAGCGCGTCCTGCTGCGCGCGCCGAACAACCCGATGCTCGTCGCCGCCTATTTCGCCGTGCTGAAAGCGGGTGGCGTCGCGGTCGCCACCATGCCCATGCTGCGGGCGCGTGAACTCGCCTATCCGCTGATGAAGGCGCGCATCGCCCTCGCTCTGTGCGATCACCGCCTGATGGAGGATCTCGAGGCCGCCTGCGAACTCGCGCCCGTGCTCGAACGGATCGTCACCTTCGGCGGCGGTGAGCTGGAAGCCCTGATGGAGCAGCCGGGCTACGAGACCTTCGCTGCCGCCGATACCGCGCAGGATGATGTCTGCCTGATCGGCTTCACCTCCGGCACGACGGGCGAGCCCAAGGGCACCATGCATTTCCACCGCGACCTCCTGGCCATCTGCGATTGCTACGGCGCCCGCGTCCTGGCGGCAGATCCGGAGGATTGCTTCATCGGCTCGCCGCCCCTCGCCTTCACCTTCGGCCTTGGGGGGCTGGTGCTTTTCCCCTTCCGGATCGGCGCCGCCTCGATCCTTCTGGAAAAGGCGGGCCCGCACGACCTGCTGCCCGCCATCGCCGCCCACAAGGCAACGGTCTGCTTCACTGCGCCGACCGCCTATCGCGCCATGCTGGACAAGCTGGGCGAGCATGATGTCTCCAGCCTGCGCATCTGCGTCTCGGCCGGCGAGGCCCTACCCAAGGCCACTTTCGAGGCCTGGCAGGCGAAAACCGGCATTCCACTGATGGACGGGATCGGCGCAACGGAGATGCTGCATATCTTCATCGCCGCCCCGCGCGGGAAAATCCGCCCCGGCGCCACCGGCCTGCCGGTGCCCGGCTACGAGGCACGGATCCTTGACGAGGCCGGCAACCCTGTGCCCGATGGCACGCCCGGCCGCCTTGCCGTGCGCGGCCCGACCGGCTGCCGCTATCTCGCCGATCCGCGTCAGGCGAAATATGTCAGCGGAGGCTGGAACGTCACCGGCGACACCTACCTGCGCGATGCCGATGGCTATTTCTGGTATCAGGCCCGCTCGGACGACATGATCATCTCCGCCGGCTACAACATTGCCGGACCGGAAGTGGAAGCCAGCCTCCTCACCCACCCGGCCGTCGCGGAATGCGGCGTCGTCGGCGTGCCGGATTCGGAGCGCGGCATGATTGTCCGGGCCTATATCGTGCTGCGCGAGGGGAATGCCGGCGATGCGGCCATGACCAAGCGCCTGCAGGATCATGTGAAGGCGGATATTGCCCCCTACAAATACCCGCGTGACATCGTCTATGTGGCCAGCCTGCCGAAAACCCAGACCGGCAAGTTGCAACGGTTCGAATTGCGGCGCATGGCTCTCGCGGAGGCCAGGCCCGCGGAATCCATACCCGCAGAAGCGAAACAGGCGAGCTGACGCGACAGGAACAAGGCGCAACGGCGCCAGACGGAGGAAGACATGTCGATTTCGGCGCTGAAAGCAGCCGTCCTGCAGGGCGGCGGGCCCGTGCCCATCCAGCCGGAGGGCTGGCCGCGCCCGCGGGGCTATGCCAATGGCATGATGGCCCGCGGCACGCTGGTCATGACCGGCGGCGTCGTCGGCTGGGACGCGGAAGAACGCTTCCCTGAAGGTCTCGTCGCGCAGACGCGGCAGGCCCTCGCCAATATCGTTGCGATCCTTGAAGCCGGCGGTGCCCGGCCTGACCAGCTGATGCGCATGACCTGGTACGTGACCGATATGGAGGCCTATCGCGCCAGCCTGCCGGAAATCGGTGCCGCCTATCGCGACACGATCGGCCGTCATTTCCCGGCCATGGCACTGGTGCAGGTGGTCTCGCTGGTCGAGAAACAGGCCATGGTCGAGATCGAGGCCACGGCCGTCATCCCGGATTGATGGCGCGGAACGGACGAGAAGGGCGGGAGCAGGACATGGCGAAGGCAGGATCCTCCGGAACCGGCAAATCGGGCAAGGACAAGGGAATCACGGCCAAGGGAATCACGGCCAAGGCAAGCAAGGGCAAGGGAACCACGGCCAAGGCAAGCAAGGACGAGACGAACAAGGCGAAGGCCGTGAAGCCGAACCGCGCCATGGTCGTCGTCGCGCATCCCTCGGCCCAGCCCTTCCGCTCACCCCCCAAGGTGCTGATCGCCGGCGCCGGTGTCGGCGGGCTCACGCTCGCGTTGATGCTCCATGCCCGCGGCATCTCCTGCCGGATTTACGAACAGGCCAGCGCGATCCGCGAGGTCGGCGCCGGCATCAACGCCCTGCCGCATGCGATCAAGGAACTTGCCCTGCTCGGCCTGCTCCCGGCCCTCGATGCCGTGGCCGTTCGGACGAGCGAACTCTATTACATGAACCGCACCGGGCAGGTGGTCTGGCGCGAGCCGCGGGGCATCGCCGCCGGCTTCGATGTGCCGCAATTCTCCATCCATCGCGGCCGGCTGCAGAAAGTGCTGCATGATGCCGTGATCGAGCGGATGGGACCGGGCGCGATTGTCACCGGCCGCAAGCTCACCGGCTTCATCCAGGATGATGGCGGCGTCACCGCCTGGTTTACCGACAGCATCGACGGCTCAGGCAGCGAGACGGTGCGCGGCGAGGTGCTGGTCGGGGCAGATGGCATCCATTCCGTCATCCGCAGCCATTATCACCCCGATCAGGGCCTGCCGCGCTGGAACGGCGTGCAGATGTGGCGCGGCTGCGCCGATTTCCCCGCCTTCATGGATGGCCGCAGCATGATCATTGCCGGCGGCATGAGCGGCAAGCTGGTGCTCTACCCGATCGGCGAGGGCGAAACCCCGGAGACCCGCCTGACCAACTGGGTCGTCAATGTCCGCATCTCCGATACGCCCCATCCGCCGGGCAAGGAAAGCTGGTCGCGCCGGGGCCGGCTGGACGAGGTGCTGCCCCATGCCGCGCGCTTCGCCATTCCCGGCTTCGACGTGCTCGGCCTGATCCGCTCGACCGATTCCTTCTTCGAATATCCGATGTGCGACCGCGATCCCCTGCCCCGCTGGACGCATGGCCGCGTCACCTTGCTCGGCGATGCCGCCCATCCGATGTATCCGGTCGGCTCGAACGGCGCCGGCCAGGCCATTCTCGATGCGCGCTGCTTCGCGGATTGCTGGGTCAAGGCAGAGCATCCCTGGCAGGCCCTGCTCGCCTATGAGGCCGAAAGGCTACCGAAGACAGCGGAAATCGTGACGCTGAACCGCAAGGGCGGGCCGGAACGCGTCATCGACGAGGTGGAGAAGCTGGCTCCGGCCGGCTTCACGGATGTCGATCGGGTGCTCGGCCATGACGAGCGCAAGGCCATCGTGCGCGGCTATGCCGGCAAGGCCGGCTTCACGGTCCAGCAGCTGACGAAGGTCTAGACCCCCTCACCCGCCGTGTCTCCCCCTCACCCGACGCCGCAAGCGGCATCGGCCTCTCCCCGAGCGGGAGAGGCGGGAGGCAGGCAGGAAAGGCGGTGGTGCGGTTCAGAGGGTCAAGCGGAGCCGGTCGTGCGCTTCCCCTCTCCCCATGGGGGAGAGGGTGGCTGAGGGCGAAGCTCGAAGCCGGGTGAGGGGCGCGCCGGGTGAGCGGTCCCCCCTCACGCATCCGGTGGCGGCAGGAAATCCACCTCGTGTTTGGCCGAGAGGGCCACCACTTCAGCCGGGTTCTGGTCCTTCATCGAATGGATGGCCCAGAAGAGATCATACAGGCGGCGGGTCGGCGAGACCCAGAAGAAGCATTTCACCACCTGGTCCGACTTGTTGAAAATGCCATGCGGCAAGCCCATCGGCAGGCGGATCAGGTCGCCCGGGCCGGCCTTGACCTCGCGGCCATCCAGCAGCAGCTCGAAATTGCCCTCGAGCATGTAGATGAATTCGTCCTGCGTCACATGGATATGCGGCGGAACGAACGTGCCCGGCGGAAAGGTGGCATGCCAGGAGAAAGCGCTCTCGCAGACCTGCTTTGGCACATAGGTCTGCCCGAGAATGTTCCACGAGATCCCGTCCAGGCCTTCGCCGGCACGGGTGATTCCGGGGGTGAGCTTCATGACCATTCCTCCCTAGGATTGTCGCGGCCGCAAAGGCCCGTTTCAGACATGCAGATAGCGGTCCTTGAGCACGGGGTCGGCCATCAGCGCGGCGGAATCCCCCCGCCAGACCACCTTGCCCTTCTCGAGGATGACGTGGCGGTCGGCGAAGCCGGCCAGCGCATCGACATTCTTGTCGATGACCAGAATGGCCTCGCCCTCACGCTTGAGTTGCTTGAGGCAATCCCAGATCTCCTGCCGGATCAGCGGCGCAAGGCCCTCGGTGGCCTCATCGAGAATGACGAGCTTGGGATTGGTCATCAGCGCCCGGCCGATGGCGAGCATCTGCTGCTCGCCACCCGAGAGCTGGTTGCCCATGTTGCGCTGCCGCTCCTTCAGGCGCGGGAACAGCGCATAGACCGTCTCCAGCGTCCAGCGGGCCTTGCCGAACCGGCTGGCTGCCGTGGCGACGAGATTTTCCTCCACCGACAAGGTCGGGAAGACCTGCCGCCCCTCCGGCACAAGGCCGAGCCCGCCCCGCGCGATCCGGTAGGGCGGAGCGCCCGTCAGGTCCCGCCCCTCGACCCGCACGCGGCCGGCGCGCGGCTTCAGCAGCCCCATGATCGACTTGATCGTCGTGGTCTTGCCCATGCCGTTCCGGCCGAGCAGCGTCACCACCTCGCCCTGCCCGACGGCGAGATCGACCCCGAACAGGATCTGGCTGTCGCCATAGGCCGCCTCGAGCCCCTCGACTTCCAGCATCAGCCGCCCTCCTCGCCGAGATAGGCCGTCCGCACATCCGGATCGTCACGCACGGCAGCCGGCGTCCCCGATGCGATGATCCGGCCATAAACCAGCACGGACACCCGCTCTGCCAGCGCAAAGACAGCCTCCATGTCATGCTCGATGAGCAGGATCGTCATCCGCCCGCGCAGGCGCTGCATCAGCGCGATCAGCACCGCGCTTTCCTCTGGCCCGGTGCCGGCCAGAGGCTCGTCAAGCAGCAGAACGCGCGGGCGGGCGGCCAGCGCGATGGCGATTTCCAGCTGGCGTTTCTCGCCATGGGAGAGGAGCCCGGCGCGAATGCCTGCCCGCTTGCCGAGCCCGACTTCCTCGAGCGCCTCAATGGCCTGATCGTTGAGGCGCGCTTCCTCGCGCGCACGGCCGAAGAAGCGGAAGCTCGATCCCTCGCGGGCCTGGACCGCCAGCGCCACATTCTCCAGCGCTGAAAAGCCCGGCAGGATCGAGGTGATCTGGAACGAGCGCACCAGCCCGCGATGGACGCGCTCTGGCAGGGAAAGCCCGGTCACATCGCGCCCGCCCAGCCAGACCGAGCCGGAATCCGACGGCACGACCCCGGAAATCTGGTGGATCAGCGTGGTCTTGCCGGCGCCATTCGGCCCGATGATCGCGTGGAACTCGCCATCCGGCAGTGCCAGCGAGACATGGTCGGTCACGGTCAGCGCGCCATAGGCCTTGTTGAGATCGCGGAGTTCGAGCGCTGGCTCAGCCATGGCCGCCTCCGCCGATCCGCCGGATCGCGCCCATCAGCCCGCCGCGGGCGAACAGCACGACCAGCACGAGGAAGGGCCCGAAGATCATCTTCCAGTGCTCGGTGAAGCCGGAGAGCCATTCCTCGAGCAGCAGGAAGGCCGCCGCGCCGATGATCGCGCCATGCAGGGTGCCGAGTCCGCCCAGCACCACCATGACGATAAGCTCGCCCGAGCGCTGCCATGTCATATAGGCCGGGCTGACGAATTCCGCCTGGTTGGCCAGCAGGAACCCGGCAAGGCCGCAGAGGGTGCCGGCGATGACATAGCCGACGAGCTGGTAGCGGAAGAGCGGGAAGCCGATCGCCGCCATGCGCTGCGGGTTCTCGCGCGCGCCGCGGATCACCCGGCCGAAGCGCGAGACGACGATCGAACGGCAGAGCCCATAGGCACCGAGCAGAGCCAGCAGCACGGCATAGTAGAAGGCGCGGTCATTCTTGATGAGCTCCATCCCGAACAGCCGCGACCGGCCAGGCAGCGTCATGCCGTCATCGCCACCATAGGCTGCCAGCGAAACCGCGAGGAAGAACGCCATCTGCCCGAAGGCCAGCGTGATCATGATGAAATAGACGCCCTTCGTCCGGAGCGAGAGCGCGCCGGTGATCAGGGCGAAGAGGGCCGAGACAGCCAGTGCCACCGGCAGCTGCACCAAAGCATCGGTCTGGCCATGCGCCGAGAGGATGCCGACGGCATAGCCGCCAAGGCCGAGAAAGGCGGCATGGCCGAAGGAAACCAGCGCGCCATAGCCGAGAATGAGATCGAGCGACAAGGCCGCAATGGCGAAGATCATCACCCGTGTCACCAGCGACAGCAGGTAACTCTCGGCCCCCAGAACAGCGGCAAATGGCACCAAAGCCAGCAGGGCGAAGAGGAGGACCGGAACGGCCTCGCGCTTCAGGAATCCGGGGCCATTCTCGGGAGGCATCGTCATTTCTTCGCCGGGAACAGGCCGCCGGGCCGGAAAAACAGGATCGCGGCCATGAGGATATAGGTCAGCATCGGGGCAAGCGCCCGGCCCACCTGCGAGGCGGCGGAGGGGTCCATCAGCGCCCGCAGCACTTGCGGCCCGAAGACGCGCCCCAGCGTATCGACCAGCCCGACCAGGATGGCGGCAATGAAGGCGCCGCGCACGGAGCCGATGCCACCGATCACGATGACGACGAAGGTCAGGATCAGCAGGTTGTCGCCCATGCCCGGTTCGACCGAGAGGATCGGCGCAACCATCGCGCCGGCAAAGCCCGCCAGCATGGCCCCGAAGCCGAACACCACCATGAAGAGCTTGCCAATATCGACCCCGAGCGCCGAGACCATCGGCGCGTTGCTCGCCCCGGCCCGCACCAGCATCCCGATGCGGGTGCGGCTGACAAGAACGCCCAGCAGCACGGCAATGGCGAGGCCGGACCCGATGATCGCCAGCCGGTAGACCGGGTAGAGCAGCCCGTCCATCAGCCGGATCGAACCGCTCAGCGCCTCGGGAATCGGCACGGAGAGCGGTGCGGCACCCCAGACAACCTTCACCGCCTGGTTGAGGAACAGGATGATCCCGAATGTCGCCAGCACCTGGTCGAGATGGTCGCGGTCATAGAGATGGCGGAAGATCAGGAATTCCAGCAGCAGCCCGAAAGCGAGCGCCGAGGGCAGCGCCAGCGCGAGCCCGTAGAAGAAATTGCCAGTCAGCGCCGTGAACATCGCCGCCAGATAGGCGCCGATCATGTATTGCACGCCATGGGCGAGATTGATGAAATCCATCACCCCGAAGACCAGCGTCAGGCCGGCGGCGATCAGGAACAGCAGAACGCCCAGTTGCAGGCCGTTCAGGGTCTGCACGTAGAGGAGCGTCATCGACATGGCGGACCCGCGAGGCTGGGGCGAGGAAGGGAAATGACCGGCTGCCAGCCCGCCACCTGCTTCCCCCCGCTCCGGCCGCCCTTCAAACAGGACGGCCGGCAGGAGAATACGGGCGGGCCGGAACGTCAGTTCGGCTGCTTGCAGTCCTTCGAATACACGTCGACGTAGTTTTCGAAGATCTTCTGCCGGATCGAGGTCTGGAACTTGCCATCCGGCCGCGGCACGGCCTGGACAAGGTAGAAGTCCTGGATCGGGTAGCCGTTATGGCCCATCTTGAAATTGCCGCGCAGCGACTTGAAGTCCGCCTTCCGCAGGCCGGCGCGGATCGCGTTGCGATCGCCCAGCTTGCCGCCGGCGCTGCGGATTGCGGCATCGATAAGCATCGCCGCATCATAGGCCTGCATCGCATAGGTGCCGGGCACGGAATTATAGGCCGCCTCATAGGCCTTCACGAAGGCTTCCGATTGCGGGTTCTTCATGTCCGGCGCCCAGTTGGCCCCGCCAAAGAAGCCGACCGCCGCTTCCTTCTGCGCCGGCAGCGTGGATTCATCCACGGTGAAGGCCGAAAGGAACGGGATGGCATCGGCAAGGCCGGCCTGGCGATACTGGCGAACGAGGTTCACGCCCATGCCGCCCGGCATGAAGGTGAAGAGCGCATCCGGCTTGGCGGCGGCGATCTGCGCCAGTTCGGCCGAGAAATCGAGCTGCCCGAGCGGAGTGTAGACCTCGGCGACGATCTCGCCCTTGAAATGGCGCTTCACGCCGGCCAGCGCATCACGGCCCGCCTGGTAGTTCGGCGCCATCAGGAACAGCTTCTTGTAGCCCTTGTCCTGCGCATACTTGCCCAGAACCTCGTGGTTCTGGTCGTTCTGGTAAGAGGTGACGTAGAAATTCGGGTTGCACTGCGCCCCGGCGAAATTCGACGTGCCGGCATTCGGGCTGATCAGGAACGCGTTGGAATCGACGACCGGCTTGTGGATCGCCTGCAGGACGTTCGAGAAGATCGGGCCGACCACGAAATTCACCTGGTCGCGCTCGAGCAGGCCCTTGACCTTGCCGACAGCGACATCCGGCTTGAGTTCGTCATCGACGACGATCACCTCGGCATCGACGCCGCCGAGCTTGCCGCCCAGCGTCTTCACGGCGAGGTTGAACCCGTCGCGCGCTTGCTGGCCGAGAACGGCCGACGGGCCGGACAGGGTCACCATGATCCCCACCTTGACCTTCTCCTGCGCCATCAAGGCGCCGGAGGAGAGGGCCAGCAAGGCTGCCGGCAACAGCATTTTCGTCTTGGCAAACATCGTTCCACCTCCGCTGACGAGGGCTAAGCCCCGCATGAAACTTGGCTTTTTTGGCCGGCTTGACGCCCGGTCTCGTTCCTGAATTTTATTTTAAGCTTGAAATAAATCGCTTGTGAAGCCCCCTCCCGCGCGATTCTTTCAGGCCCTCTCGAAACGGATCGACTGCGCCCCTTCCCAGAGCGTCTTGCGGCCGAGCGTGTAGAGATTCTCGAGGCCCGAGGTCAGCGTCAGGAAATGGTTCCCGGAGAGCTGGCCGGCCTTGGAGGCGAAATTCACATTGCCATAGGCGAGCAGGATCTCGGTCTCGCTGACGCCGCCCGGATAGAGGATGATCTGCCCCGGCGAGGGGTAGCAGGTGTTGTTCTCGTAGCCGACGCCGAAATCCATGTCGCCCAGCGGAATCCAGACGCCCTCGCCTGACCAGCGGACATGCACGATCTTGCCCTCGAATGGCAGGTGGCGAAGGAAGGCCTCGCAGGTCTTCGGCGCCATCTCGCGCTCGAGGCGCGCGGCGAAGCGGAACGGGCCGGCGGTGACGATCAGGTCGGACATAGGCGGATCAACTCCTTGAGGAAAGCGGCATGGTAGCCGCTGGTTCGACACAGGCCAGCAAAAAACATTCCAGCGCCACCCGGCGAACCATGCGACGGAATGCCCTCAACGCCGACCCATCGCCATGGCGATGGCCTGGGCCGCTTCCTGCAGGGCCGGCAGGAAATCCGACAGCATCTGCGCCTCGCTGACGCGGGCCGCCTGCGCGCTGACATTGACCGCGTAGCGCGTGCGCGTTCCGAGATCCGCCACGGCAACCGCGATCGAGCGCAGCCCGAGTTCGAGTTCCTCCGAGACAATCGCATGCCCGTCCTGCCGGATCTGGGCCAGCCTCTGGCGGAGGGCGGGCTCGCCGGTCAGCGTATTGGGCGTGAAAGCCACCAGCTTCGCCTGCGAAAAATAGCGTTCGAGTTCCCGGATATGCAGCCCGGCCAGCAGCATCTGGCCCATCGAGGTCGCGTGGGCGGGCAGCCGCGTGCCGACAGAAAGCCCGATCGCCATGATGCGGTGCAAAGCCGGCGACCGCGCGACATAGACGATCTCGGTCCCGTCGAGCATGGCCGCCGATGCGGATTCGCCCGTCCGCCGGGTCACCTCGACCAGAACATCGCGCACGATTTCCAGTTCCGACAGCCCGGACAGGAAAGCCTGCCCGATGCCGAGAATGGCCGGCGTGAGCTGGAAATACTTGCCATCCGTCCGGGCGAGCCCCAGATCGGTCAGCGTCAGCAGGAAGCGGCGCGCGGCGGCGCGCGTCAGGCCGGTATGGGCGGCAACATCGGTGATGGTCTGGCTTTTCCGCCCGTCGAAACTCCGGATGACATCCAGCCCGCGGCGAAAGGATTCAACGGTCTCGTCTCTCGGCAAGCAGCCCTCGTTCGGCTCTCGAACAAACACGGTCAATGCGAACCAAGGATTGACCCTTTCCCGGGCGGGCGCAACAGTAATTTCGTCAAAGATGTGCCCACAGGAAAGGCCCGTGCAAGGGCTTGGGCCAAGAAACTTGGGCCAAGGGCTCGGGCAAGACCAGGGGGACGGATATGCGCACTCAGGTGGCGATCATCGGGTCTGGCCCGGCCGGACTTCTGCTCGGGGCCCTGCTGGCGAAAGCCGGCGTCGAGACGGTGATCCTCGAGCGGAAGAGCCGTGACTATGTCCTCGGTCGCATCCGTGCCGGGGTGCTGGAACAGGGCACCGTGGACCTGCTGGCGCGTGCCGGCGTGGATGCCCGGCTTCACCGCGAGGGTTTGGTCCATGAAGGTTTCTTCATGGGCTTTGCCAACCGTCGTCTCCGGATCGACCTGACCGCGCTGACCGGCGGCCGCCATGTCACCGTCTATGGCCAGACCGAGGTGACACGGGACCTGATGGATGCCCGTGACGCCGCCGGGCTGGCCACAATCTACGAAGCGGAGGATGTGGCGATCCACGATTTCGACCGCGAATCGCCCTCCGTCACTTTCGTGAAGGACGGTGTCAGCCATCGCCTCGACTGTGATTTCATCGCCGGCTGCGACGGCTTTCACGGCGTCTGCCGCGCCAGCGTGCCCTCCGGCGCCATCCAGCTTTTCGAGAAGGTCTACCCGTTCGGCTGGCTGGGTGTGCTGGCCGATGTGCCGCCCTGCAGCCACGAGCTGATCTATGCCAACCATGCCCGCGGCTTCGCGCTCTGCTCGATGCGTTCGCCGACCCGCAGCCGCTACTATGTGCAGGTCCCGGCCGACGAGGATGTCGGCGCCTGGTCCGACCAGCGCTTCTGGGACGAGCTGCGCCTGCGGCTGGACCCGGAGGCGGCCGACCGCGTGGTGACCGGCCCCTCGATCGAGAAGAGCATCGCTCCGCTCCGCAGCTTCGTGGCCGAACCCCTGCGCTTCGGCCGGCTGTTCCTCGCCGGCGATGCGGCGCATATCGTGCCGCCGACCGGCGCGAAGGGACTGAACCTCGCCGCCGGTGACGCGCATTACCTCGCCGGGGCGCTGGCCGAACATTACCGCGACAGATCCGATGCCGGTATCCGCGCCTATTCCGAAAGGGCCCTGGCGCGGATCTGGAAATCGGAGCGGTTCTCGTGGTCGCTCACCATGCTGCTCCATCGATTCGATACGATGAGCCCGTTCGAGCAGCGGATGCAGGAAGCCGATTTCCGCTATGTAGAAAGCTCCCGCGCCGCCCAGACCGCCATCGCCGAGAACTATGTCGGCCTGCCACTCTGACGGCGCCGCCCCGGGCGCGGCGGTGGATTCCACACCTTTGGCTCCGGCCCGGCAGGGACTTGCCGCCCGAGCCCTGCAGGGGATATGAGCGCATTCCGCAAGCCGCGCGGGAAGAAGACTTCTCTCCTGTCCGCAGTTTAGAAGCGTTCAATTTGTCAATAATTTCAATGCATTCACATGATTGAATTTGTTTGCAGCGCCGCAAGGTTTTGCTTGCATGGTAGTGTATTTAGTGAAAGTCTCCGCGCCGCGAGGGACACATGATGAACCGAAGCGAGCCGAAGGGCCCCTTCCCCGAACCAGAACGGACCCAATCTGACGCCTCCGTGGCGGCCGGACTGAACAACGAGGCGCTGGACTCGATCCTGCTTTTCACCCTGCGCAAGACGCAGGCCGTGATCATGCAGGATTTCGTCAGCCGATTCGATGCGCTGGACCTGCGGCCGATCCAACTGGGCGCACTTCTGCTGATCCGCAGCAACCCGGGCAGCCGCCAATCCGATATCGCGGCGGCGCTCGGCATCCAGCGTCCGAACTTCGTGACGATGATGGACGAACTGGACCGGCGCGGACTGACCCAGCGCACGACCTCGAACAATGACCGCCGTTCCTATTCCCTCGGCCTGACCCCGCAGGGGGAGGCGCTGGTCAACAGGGCCCTCCAGTTGCTGGCCGAGCATGAGGCCTTCGTTTCGTCGAGGCTTGATCCCAACGAGCGCCGCCAGCTTTTTGCCAATCTGAACCGTATCGAATCCGGCCTGACATCCGGCGGGCGCTAGCCGGCGAAGCGGGCGAAGGCCTGCACCACCGATTCATAGACGCCGCGCTTGAACGGAATAATCAGGCCGGGCAGGTTTTCCAGCGACTCCCAGCGCCAATCGATGAATTCCGGCTTGTGCTGGCCCTCGCCCGGTGCGCGGACATTGATCTCGCTTTCGTCACCCAGAAAGCGCAGGGCGAACCATTTCTGCGTCTGCCCGCGATAGCGGCCCTTGAGGGCGCGCCCCATCGTTTCGGGGGGAAGGTCATAGTTGTACCAGTCCGGCGCCTCGGCCAGCAGCTTGGTCGAGCGGATATTGGTTTCCTCGTAAAGCTCGCGCAAGGCGGCGGGATAGGGGTCTTCGCCGGGGTCGATCCCCCCCTGCGGCATCTGCCACTCATAGACCGCATCGCGGTATTCGGGCCCCTTGTCCGGCCGGCGGCGGGCGATAAACACCTTGCCCTCGGCATTGAACAGGGCAACGCCCACACAGGGGCGATACGGCATGCTGGCTAGATCACGCGCCATTCGGATCCTCGTTTCCGGCGGACCGGGCGGAGCCGGACAAGCTCGACACCGGGATCCGCATGATGTTTCTCAAGGTGATATCGCCGGCCGGAAGCAGCCGGGGTGAGTCACCGCGTCTTCTCGATGATGGCGGAAACAGGCGCCAAGACAAGGCCGCGTGACTGAATTTCGCGTGACCAGGCGACAACCTTGTCGACATTGGCCGGAACCGTCGGGATGGTGATGATCGCCTGGCCTTTTCGCTTGGCGACAGCTTCAACCTCGGCGAGCACCGCTTCCAGCGAGCGGCCGGCCGAGGCATCATAGACATGGTCGCCGATCGCGGCCGGCAGGTTGGCCGCACGCGCAAGCTCTCGGGTCCGCGAGGTCGGGTTCGAGCCGTCATCGAGGAACAGCAGGCCGCGTCGGCCCATCTCCTCCAGCAGCGCCGCATAGGGGCCGGGCGTGCTCATCAGCTTGCCGCCCATGAAATTCGCAAGCCCGACATAGCCGCCGAGCCGGGACATCAGCCAATGGAGCTTCTCGAGATTCTCGCGCGGCTCCGCCCCCGCCCGCAGCGTATGCGGCCCGGGATCGCTCTCGGGGTAATCATGCGGCTCCATCGGCACCTGAAGCAGGATCTCGTGCCCCTCGCGCCGGGCGCGCACGACCTGGTTCTCGAGGTCGCGGCCATAGGGCGCGAAGGCCAGCGTGACATCACGCGGCAGCTTGGAAAGGGCATCCGTTGTGCCCCGCGCACCGACTCCGACGCCGGTCATGACCACGGCAATCATCGGCTTGCCGTTCGGCGTGAAGGCACGCGCATAGAGTTTGCGCGGCGTGAGCCCGCTTTCCCCGATCCGCGGGATGAAGCCGGACTGGCCGCGCTCGACAACCCGCGCATCCATGCTCGCCATCATCCGCTCGCTGGCATCCGGAACGCGGATCACCATGCCCGTCGGGCCGGCCGGACCACCATTCTGGCGGATGACATTCACGCCGTGCTGGCTTTCCCCGCTGCGGTTCGGCGTCATCGCGGAATCGGCCGGCGGAACCGGGGCGCGTTCGATATTGGTCGAGACATGCCGCTCGATCACGGCGACGGTACCCGGCTCGCTCCGGTCGCGCAGGAGATAGGATTGCGCGGTCACACCGCCGAGCAACAGGAAGCCCAGGCCGACGAGGCCCCAGCGCCGGATCGGGGACAATCCCCGCCGGCTCGGCCCTGGTTTCATGCCCAGGGGCGTGGCCATGCCGTCGAACGCCATTCCGCCTGCTTCCTCATCGGAGTCTCGCGCGGCAATCGCCACGAAATCCATGACAAACCGTAAACAGGCTTGGTTAAGGCGTTGTTAAACGAACCGAAAAACTGCACGTCACGGATGCAAAAACCCGCCGGGTTGCGGCGGGTTTTCCGAAGGTGAGGCAGGCCGGTCACACGCCTTGCGTGAAAGGCGTGCGCGCTGTCCCGGCGCTCAGTTCTTGGCGTTGGCAGGCTTGCCGGTATTGGCCTTGGCTTCCGGCTTCGGCGTACGCGGCTGAAGCGTGGCGCCCTCGCCCGGATTGTCGCGGCTGACGGTTCCGTTCAGGAAATTCACGGCCCAGATCAACTGCTTGTCCTTCGCCCGGTCAGCGGGGACATAGCCGGAAGAACCGCCGCCCTGCTCTTCCTCGTTGACCTTGATATGACCGCGGATCGAGGCTTCACCCTTGATCTCGTCCTTGCCCTTGAGCTCGTCCGGAATGTCCTGCGGCACCAGCAGGTCGGGGTTGATGCCCCGGCCCTGGATGGAGCGGCCCGACGGCGTGTAATAGAGCTGGGTGGTGAGCTTAAGGGCATAGGAGCCGCGGAGCTGGAAGATCGACTGGACGGAGCCCTTGCCGAAGGAACGCGAGCCGACAATCGTCGCGCGCTCGTGATCCTGCAGGGCGCCGGCCACGATTTCCGAAGCCGAGGCCGAGCCGCCATTGATCAGCACCACCAGCGGTTTGCCGCCGGTAATGTCCCCCGGCCGCGCCAGCGCGCGGTTGGTCTGGTCCGCACTCTTGCCCCGGGTCGAGACGATCTCGCCCGATTCGAGGAAGGCATCGGCGACATAGATGGCCTGATCGAGCAGCCCGCCCGGATTGTTGCGGAGATCCAGCACGAAGCCCTTGAGCTTGTCCTTGCCGATCTCGGCGGTGAGCTTGTCGACTTCCTTTTTCAGCCCCTCGAAGGTCTGCTCGTTGAAGGAGCCGATCCGGAGGTAACCCACCGTGTCGCCCTCTTTCTGGGCGCGCACCACCGGCGGACGGATCGTATCGCGGGTGATCTCGACCTCGACCGTATCCTTCTTGTTGCGGAGCAGCTTCAGCTTCACCTTGGTGCCGCGCGGGCCCTTCATCTTGTCGACAGCCTGCGACAGGGTCAGGCCCTGCACCTGATCGCCGTCGATCGCGGTGACGAGGTCATTCGCCTGCACGCCGGCCTTGGCAGCGGGCGAATCGTCGAAGGGCGTCACGACCTTGACCAGCCCCTCTTCCATCTGGACCTCGATGCCCAGCCCGCCGAACTCGCCGCGGGTCTGCTGCTGCATCTCCTGGTTCGACTTCTGGTCAAGGAAGCTGGAATGCGGATCAAGCGACTGCACCATGCCGTTGATCGCGGATTCGATCAGCTTGGCCTCGTCGGGCTTGTCCACGTAATCGGAACGGATCTTGTCGAACACGTCGCCGAACAGGGTCAGGCGACGATAGGTATCGGACGCCGCGGCATTGGCCCCGGCCGTCAGGCGCATATGGTCGATCGCGACAAGCGCGAGGGCGCCGAGCGCCACACCGGAGAGGAAAACAGGAACCTTGCGCATTATCCACGTGCCTTCTCGGCCGATTGGGTTGACCAGAACGGAGATGGATCGACCGGAGATCCATCCTTCCTGAACTCGACATAGAGCGCCGGCCCGGACGCTCCAAGACTTCCCCCCGAAGCAGCACCGTTCGGCACCGCAGCAGGAGATTGGGCATTTCCCGGCCCCGTGGCAAGGGGGGAGCCTTGCCCATCCCCGCGAGATCCGGAACCATCCCTGCCAGCGGGAAGGAAGCCGACAGGCTCGCCGGCCAGCACGAACTGGCCCATTTCGACCGCGAGTCGCTCCATTCCGGCGAGGACGACATGGTAGCCGTTGCCGCCATTGATGATCAAGAGCTGTCCGTAGCCACGATAGGGCGCGGCAAAATGCACCCAGCCATCGGCCGGGGCCGTGACAACGGCGCCCGGATTTGACGCGATTGTGATCCCGCGCTCGGTGCCGCCGAGCCCGTCCGGCGCCCCGAAAGCGCGGGCAACGATGCCGGAGGCCGGCATCGCCATCTGGCCGCGCCGTTCGGCGAAGCCCTGGCGGGGCTGCAGGCGCGGCGCTTCCCGCCCGGTTTCCGGCCGCAAGGTCGCGACCTGCTGGCCTGTGCGGGCCGGCGCCGGCGCGCGCCTCGCGATTTCCACCGCGCGCGGATCGCCGAGCATGTCATTCTCGTTCCGGGCGATGAGATCGCGCAGGGAACGGGCTTCACGCGTCAGCACGGCCACGCGCTGTTTCTCGGAATCGAGCTGCGCCTGCGACACCGAGAGCTGGGATTGCCGGGTATCGACCAGGCCAGCGAGCCGCGTGCGCTCGACCGTCAGCCGGTCGCGCCGGTCCCGCATCTGGTCCACCAGTTCGGCATTCTGCCGCCGCAATTCAGAGAGCGTCTTGAGATCGGCCACGAGGATCAGCGCCTCGTCGCGCATATCCGGCAGCACGCCGCCGAGAAGGATCGCGGCCCGCATGGCCGAGAGCACATCCTCCGGCGCGACGAGCAAGGCCGGCGGCGGCTTCCGCCCGATCCGCTGCATCGCCGCCAGCACTTCCGCCGTCACGCGCTCGCGCGATTGCAGCGAGCGGCGCAAGGTCTGCTCCTGTCGGGTCAGGCCATCGAGCTTCTGCTGCTGCTCGGCGAGCGCCTGCTCCGATTCCTGGATGCGCCGCGCCACATCGATCATCGATTGCCGCAATTTCTGGGCTTCGGTGGAGAGGTTCTCGATCTCGTAGGCCAGGCGCCGCTGTTCGAAACCCGATTTCTCGATCTCGGTCTCGACCCCCCGCAACTGATCGGCCGAGGGCTTTGCCTCGCCGGCCGGCGGAGGCGTCTGGGCTTGCAGACCGGAAGCGGCCAGCAGCGCCAGCGCGCCGGCCATGCTCCTCAGCCTGTTCTGCCCCGGTGCCACGCCTTGCCTCTAGTTGCGGTGATAGGGATGGCCGGACAGGATCGTTCCCGCCCGGTAGATCTGTTCCAGCACCAGCACCCGAACAAGCTGGTGCGGCAAGGTCATGGCCCCGAAGGCGAGGATCTTCGCGGCCCGATCCCGCAGGGCCGGATCGAGCCCGTCGGCACCGCCGATGACGAAGCTCGCCCCGGGAACCCCCGAATCGCGCCATTCCCCCAGCATGGCGGCAAACTGGCCGGAATCCAGCGCGGCGCCCCGTTCGTCGAACAGGACCAGACGATGGCCCTCGCGGATTTCCGCGGCAAGGGCCCGCGCTTCTTCCTGCTTTCGATCGAGGTCGCGGCGGGCCGGGCTTTCCGCCAGTTCGACCAGCCGGGGCCCGTCAAGGCCGATCCCGCGCCCGAGCCCCTTCAGGCGCTCGGCATAACGCATCACGAGCTCACGCTCGGGCCCGGCCTTGAGCCGGCCGATCGCAAGGACATCCAGCTTCACGCCGGCCCTATTCGGCCGCGTTGCGGGTCCGGACCACGCGCCTTTTCGGCTTCTCGACAGGGGCTTCGGCAGCCCCTTCCTGCGGCCGCCCCAGGCCCCAGAGCTTCTCGAGATTGTAGAAGCCGCGAACTTCCGGGCGGAACAGGTGGACGATGATATCGCCGGCATCGATCAGCACCCAGTCACAGACTGGCATGCCCTCGATCCGCGGCGGCGGCAGCCCTCTTTCCCTCAGGGCGAAGGCCACGCGGTCTGCAATGGCGCCGACATGGCGATCCGACCGGCCCGACGCGATGATCATCGCATCCGCCAGCGAGGTCTTGCCTTCGAGGTCGAGGGAAACGATGTCTTCGGCCTTGGCGTCATCCAGTACAATGCGCAGGGCCTCGACGAGCGAACCGGCAGGCGGGGCGCCTTGGCCCTGGCCGGCTTGGGACGGCACAGCGGCCATCCGGTTCATGGGGGTCGTGATCAGTGTCGCTGTTCCTTCCGGTTGCGCTTCACGATCCCGAATCTAACCGCAAAGCGGAAAAAACACCAGCCATTCCCGCGAACATGCCTCGCCTTGGCTCATGCGGGATCGCGAGCCGGCAATCTTTGCGCAGGCAGAAAGGCGCCTTCAGCCAGGCCGGAAGCGGATCAGGCGAACATGCCCAGCAGGCCATCGGACTGGCTCTGCATGGTCTGGACGTCCTTGAGGACGAGGTAGCGCTCGACAAGCTTGCGCGTGTACGTGGCGTCCGTCAGCTTTTCCATGTCGAGCTTGTTCTCGAGCGTCACCTTGAGCCGCTCGACCTTGGTGGCGGCCGCGGAACGGGGCAGGTTCAGCGCCGTCAGGGCCACGTCGAACAGGACGGGGTCGCCGATGATCTCGTAGCCGCTCTTCACCGCGCTGATCTTGCGCTGGAAATACATCGCATCCGAGACTGCGGGGTTGAGTTCGCCGAGGCTGATCTCGTAGCGGGCATTCTTGTATTTCTCGATCACGCCATTGATGAAGGACGTATCCTTCAACTTGTCCGTGCCCTTGGTGAAGAATGCGAAATCGGCGTTGATCGTCCGGTAGCCGGCATTCGTCATGCGGTTGACGAGGGCTGCCGTGTCGTTGGGGTTGTCGCGCAGGATCTGTTTGATACGGGCCGGATATTCGAGCTGGTCCTCCATGTCATAGGCGGTCAGCGCGAATTTCAGCAGGCGATAATCCTTGAGGAAATCCTCGGGCGTGGCCATCGTGCCGACGCGCTCGCGGAAATACTCGATCTCCTTCTCGACCGTGGCACTCTTGGCAAAGCGGGCCGTATTCACGGCAACCTTGTCGGCACTGAGGCTCTTGAAGAGCGCATAGCCGGAAATAATGGAGTTACCCAACATGCCAATCAGTCCTGGATTGGAGACGCATTACAGACCGTGAGCATGGCACGTCGCAAGTTAAAGCACCGTTAGCCCTGCCACTTAAGAAATTCTTGAGATGTCGGCTAGAATTGCCGCTTCCGCTCCGCCCGCAATCGCGTCGAGGACTCATCCGAACGCCGCCCGTGCAGGAACAGCCAGGCCGGCGGCTTCAGGCTCGCCAGTTGGCCGGCCGCCCGCTCGGTCACGCGGAACGGCGCAAGGCTCCGTGCTGCCGGGCTGGCCACGGCCCGCAGGGTCGCGCCCGGCCGGTCGATGATCGCCATTGGCACGGAAGCGGCGATGGCCTGCCATTTCTGCCAGCGATGGAAGCCGGCAAGGTTGTCCGCCCCCATGAGCCAGACAAAGGACACACCGCGGCAGCGCGCACGGAGATAGCGGATCGTCTCCTCCGTGTAGCGGGTGCCGATCGAGGCCTCGAGCCCGGTCACGACAATGCGGGGATCCGCGCCGATGAGGCGGCGGCAGGCGGCCATCCGCTCTTCCTGCGAGGGCAGGCCGCGGACATCCTTCAGCGGGTTGCCCGGCGTGACGAGCCACCAGACCCGGTCGAGCCGCAGCCGTCGCAACGCGGTTTCCGCCACCAGCAAATGCCCTTCATGCGGCGGATTGAACGAACCGCCGAACAGGCCGATCCGCTGGCCGCTTTCGAAACGTGGCAGGAACCGGGGCATCACACGCGTCAATTCAGGGCCTCACCGTCCCCTGCCCGCGGACGACATATTTGAAGCTTGTGAGCTGCTCGACACCGACCGGCCCGCGGGCATGCATCCGCCCGGTGGCGATGCCGATCTCGGCACCGAAGCCGAATTCGCCGCCATCCGCAAACTGGGTTGAGGCATTGTGCAGGACAATCGCCGAATCCACCTCGCGCAGGAAGCGCGCCGCCACGCCCTCGTCGGCGGTGATGATGCAATCCGTATGGTGCGAGCCGTAGCGCCCGATATGCGCGATCGCCTCGTCCGGCCCCGAAACCACCTTCGCGGCAATGATCGCATCGAGATATTCGGTCGACCAATCCTCCTCGCCGGCTTCCGTCACTCGCGGATCCGCCGCCCGGCAGGCCGCATCGCCGCGCACCGCACAGCCGGCATCGAGCAGTGCCGAGAGCAGCGGCGCGAGATGGGTTTCCGCCACCGCCGCATCGACCAGCAGCGTCTCGGCGGAACCGCAAACCCCCGTCCGACGGAGCTTGGCGTTGAGCAAAACCGCCCGCGCCATGGCGAGATCGGCCTTCTCATGCACATAGACATGGTTGTTGCCGTCGAGATGCGCGAAGACCGGCACCCGGGCCTCCTGCTGCACGCGCGCCACAAGGCTCTTGCCGCCGCGCGGCACGATCACGTCGATCGCCCCGTCAAGGCCGGCCAGCATCTGCCCCACCGCCTCGCGATCGCCGAATGGCACAAGTTGCACCGCCGCTTCCGGCACGCCCTCCGCCACGAGCCCGCGCAGCATGGCTGCATGGATTGCCAGCGCCGAACGCAGCGCTCCCGATCCGGTGCGGAGGATCACGGCATTGCCCGCCTTGAGGCAGAGTGCGCCGGCATCGGCCGTGACATTCGGGCGGCTCTCGAAGATCACGCCGATTACGCCCAGCGGCGTCCGCACGCGCGAAATCCGCAGGCCGTTCGGCCGGGTCCATTCCTCCATGACCGCCCCGACCGGGTCCGGCAGGCCGGCAATATCCTCGATCGAGACTGCAATGGCCTCGATCCGCGCCTCGTTCAGCAGCAGCCGGTCAAGGAAGGCCGCGCTCTGGCCCTCGGCTGTCGCCTCGGTGCAATCGAGCGCATTCGCTTCGAGGATGGCCGGAACGGCAGCGCGCACGGCGGCAGCGGCGGCGCGCAAGGCCCGCGCTTTCTGTGCCGCCGGCATGAGCCCGAGCAGCCCCGCTGCCTCGCGCGCCTTGCGGCCCATGGCGCGCATCTCGGCTGTCAGCCGGGCCTTGTCCGCCGGGTTGGGCACATGCCGGTTCATCATTCGTCTCCGTTCACCCCCATCGCCCCGTCGCTCGAAAGCACGAGATCGTCGCGATGGATGATTTCCTTCCGCCCTGCATAGCCGAGAACCGGCTCGATGTCGCGGGTCCCGCGGCCGGCGATCCGGATGGCATCGACCGCGTCATAGGCCACCAGCCCGCGCGCCACCTCGCCTCCGTCAGGCCCGCGCACGACAACGCAATCGCCGCGCGCGAAAGACCCCTCGACGCGATGCACGCCGGCCGGAAGCAGGCTCTTGCCGGCCTGGATCGCCTTCACCGCCCCGTCATCGATGACCAGCATGCCGCGCGGCTCCAGGGTGCCGGCAATCCAGCGCTTCCGCGCCGTAACCGGGCTCGAGGGCGAGAGGAACCAGGTGCAGCGCGCGCCCTCGATCACCGCCCGCAGCGGGTTGAGGCGCAGGCCATTCGCGATCAGCATCGCCGCGCCGCCGGCTGTCGCGATTTTCGCGGCCTCGATCTTGGTCATCATGCCGCCGCGCGAGAGTTCCGAGGCGGCCCCGCCGGCCATCGCCTCGATCCGGGCGGTGATGCGCGGTACCACCGGCACGAATTCCGCCTGCGGGTCCTTCTGCGGCGGCGCCGTGAACAGCCCGTCAATGTCGGAAAGCAGCACCACGCAATCCGCCGAGGCCATGGAACCGACCCGCGCCGCGAGCCGGTCATTGTCGCCATAGCGGATCTCGGTTGTCGCCACCGTATCGTTCTCGTTGATCACGGGGATGGCCCGGTGCCGCAGCAAGGTGCCGAGCGTGGCGCGGGCATTGAGATAGCGGCGGCGTTCCTCGGTATCGCCATAGGTCAGCAGGATCTGCGCCGCCGTGATGCCATGGCGTGCGAGGCTCTCGGCCCAGACGCGGGCCAGCGCGATCTGGCCGACAGCGGCCGCAGCCTGCGCTTCCTCCAGTTCGAGGGAAGGCTTCTTCAGCCCCAGCACCGTGCGGCCCATCGCGATGGCACCGGAGGAAACGACCAGCACATCCGCGCCGCCGGCATGGAGGGCGGCGATATCGTCGGTAAGGGCTTCGAGCCAGGCCTTCTTGAGGCCGCCTTTCCGCTCGACGAGCAGGGACGAGCCCACCTTGATGACGACACGGCGGAAGCCGGAGAGCGAGGGCATTGACAAAATTAACGCTTTCTTAAGTTTTTCGGGCACGTCGTCACAATCCGGATATAATGCTCGTATGCCATTATCGTCGGATTGTGGGGATAGCCGAGTTTTGCTAACTAGCAGCCTCTCTGGAAACCTGCCACCCGCCGTTTGCGACAGGATGCGCCATGAATTGGGAATTCCTCAAGATTCACCGTGAAGGCCGGAACCGTCAGGATTCGACCGCGCAATCCGGCAATGACCGCCAGGCCGCGCAATCCGGTGATGTTCGACTGCTGAAACCTTTCGATTCCCGTGCACTTGGCACGGCGCGCGAGGCTGTTCGCGGCAATCTCGACGAGTTCGAGGCGACGCTGCAGACCGTCTCCCGCCTGCCGGAGCAATTCCGGCTGGTCATGGCGCCCATCGAGAATGCCGTGAACACCATGGCCCTCCTGCGCAACCGGCTGGAAATCGCCGAGGAGAACCTCGCCTCCGAACAGCGCCGGGCCGGAAACCTTCTCACGGATTCGGCCCGCCTCGAGGCCGAACTCGACCGGCTGACCGCCGCGCTCAAATCCGAGGAGAGCAATGCTTCCGCCCTGCGCGAGAAGAATTCCGCCGTCGAGACGGCCTTGGCCCAGTTCCGGCAGGACAATGCGGAATTGCTGGCCAAGGTGAACCGCCTCGAGCCGCAGCTGCGTGAACTCACCGCCCTGCGCGACACGCACGAGAACGAACTCGCCGATCTGCGCCGCGCCAAGGCGCAGGCGGATGACCTGATCGTCGGCTACAAGGCGGAACTGACCGCAGCGGCGGACGAGATCGCCAACCGCGACAATCTCCACGCCACCTTGCAGCTCGCCCATACCAAGAATCAGGAACGTCTGGACGAGGCGACGAAGTCGATCGCCGAGCTGGAAGCGGCCCTCAAGCAGACGGAGGACAAGTTCTCCTTTGCCAGCGCCGCGCTGGTCCGCGAACGCAACGCCGCCCGCGCGCTGCGCACCGAGAACGAGCAGCTCTACAAGGAGCGCGACGAGACCAAGAACCAGTTCGAAAGCCAGATCGAGGCGGCCAAGGCCCGCTACGATTTCGTCGAGAAGATGCTGACCGAGGCCCGCGCCCGCTTCCACGAGGAAACGCGGCAGCTCTCGGTTGCCCGCCGCGAACGCGCCGAACGTGACCGCGAGATCGGTCGCCTGACGCTGGCGCTCGAAGCCGCCCAGCGTGATGCGACGGAATTGCGCAGCCAGATCGCGGCGGCCAATGAATCTGTCGCGGCAACGAGCCAGCTCCTGGCATCGGAGATCGAGCAGCGGCGCAAGCTTGAGCTGGAAATCGACATGATCCGCTCGGAAAACTCGACGCTGCTGCTGAAGCAGAAGACGCTGAGCGATTCCGCCCGGTCGATCGAGGCCACCGTGGCCGATGCCACGCAGAAATTCCAGGCGAAGGTCTCGCAGCTCAGTGCCGAGAACGAGCAGCTCCGCGCGGCGGTCAACGCTATGCAGAACCGCGGCGAGAAAACCTACGACGACGAATTCGCCTTCCTGTTCGACCGCAAGGAAGAGGGTGGGGCCGCCGATCCGAAGGATGGCGGCGACGACAACATCATTCCCCTGCGCTGAGCCGGGAACGCCGCGCGGCCTCGATCACCCGGATCGCCAGCCGCGCGCCGTCCTGCGCATAGCCGGGCTCGTCGTGATAGAGCACCTGCGCCAGCGCGCCGTCGAGAATGACCGACAGTTCGCGCGCATAGGGCTTGGGGTCCGGGTGCCCGTCTTCGGCCAGCACGCCTTCGAACAGCACCTCGACCGTCCGCTTGAAGCCTGAAACCACCAGGCGAAGCGGGTGGTCGCGCCGGTTTCCCAGGCTCGCGCCGACACGCATCACGCCGCATCCGGTGAAGTCCGGCGAACGCGCCACCCGTTCCAGAACATCGAACACGGCAAGGATGCGCTCATGCGTGCCGATCGGCCGACCGAGGATGCTGCGATAAATCGCCAGGATCTCGCCGGCATAGACGAGATAGCACTCGACGACGAAATCATCCTTCTTGCGAAAAAACTTATAGAATATTTTCTTGGTGACGCCCGCTTCCCGAACAATATCCTCGACGAGAACTTCATGAATAGATGATTTATTAAAGAGGCGTAGCCCGGCAGCAAGAATGCCGGCCCGCGTTGCCTGGTCGAAATCCACAGATACACCGGAAAAAACATCAAAAACAATCCGGTGACCATAGCAGAGCGCCGGGAGGGCACAAGCCCGTTCCGGCTTTCGCCATGCCAGTGCCTGCCGCCTTCACGGCTGCCAGGGCTGCTCTTCCCGCGGGATCTCGTCCTTCCGCGCCTCGTCGATGATATCCAGAAGGGCGCGCAGGGCTTCCGGCACGCCCTGCCCGGATACAGCCGAGAGAAGCAGCGGCTTGCGGCCGGCGGCCCGCTTCAGGCGGTCGACCTGCTTCTTCAGCGTTTCCTCATCAAGCGCATCCACCTTGGAAAGGGCGAGGATTTCCGGCTTCTCCGCAAGGCCATGGCCATAGGCCTCGATTTCCTTGCGGATGATCTTGTAGGCCTTGCCGGCATGCTCGCAGGTGCCCTCGACAAGGTGGAGCAGCACGCGGCAGCGCTCGACATGGCCGAGGAAACGATCACCAAGGCCATGGCCCTCATGCGCGCCTTCGATCAGGCCGGGAATATCCGCGAGCACGAATTCCCGCCCGTCCGCCCGGACCACGCCGAGCCCGGGATGCAGCGTGGTGAAGGGATAATCGGCGATTTTCGGCTTGGCCGCCGTGGTGGCGGCCAGGAAAGTCGACTTGCCGGCATTCGGCAGGCCAACCAGCCCGGCATCGGCGATCAGCTTGAGCCGCAGAACGACCCAACGTTCCTCACCCTGCTGGCCGGGATTCGCATGGGTCGGCGCGCGGTTGGTCGAGGTGGTGAAATGCAGGTTGCCGAAGCCGCCATTGCCGCCCTTGGCCAGCCGGACGCGCTGGCCGATCTCGGTCATGTCGGTAATCAGCGTCTCGTCCTCGGCATCGAGGATCTCGGTGCCTTTCGGCACCTTGAGCACCACATCGGCACCCTTGGCCCCGGCCCGGTTCTTCCCCATGCCATGCGTGCCGGTCTTCGCCTTGAAATGCTGCTGGTAGCGATAGTCGATCAGCGTATTGAGCCCGTCGACGCATTCGACCCAGACATCCCCGCCGCGCCCGCCATCGCCGCCATCCGGCCCGCCGAACTCGATGAACTTCTCGCGCCGGAACGACACGCACCCCGCCCCTCCGTCACCGGAGCGGATATAGACCTTGGCGGTATCGAGAAACTTCATGACAGGGCTTTCCGGGCGATCGGCAGGCCGCATCCATGCGATGCGACCCCGGCTGCGCATCGATAGCCGCGCAGCCCGCCCAGGTCAAAGCCCCTGCTCTGTCAAAGCCCCTGCTCTGTCAAAGCCCATGCTCTGTCAAAGCCCATGCTCGATGAAAGCCCGTTCGCGATCAAGGCCCCGAAGAGTCAAGGGCAAGGAGAGTCAATGACCGGGGCGGATGGCTCGCGCGGCAGGTTCGGTCCGGGCGAAATTCACCTTCACCCGGGCGACGGGAATGAAGTATTTCGACACCCAGGCCGTGTTCCGCAACGTGCCATCGGCTTCCAGCAGCAGCGTGTCGGAGAAACGCACGATGTTGGGCTCGCCCTTCGGACTGAGATTCACGTCATAGGCGAAATCCGCGCGGTTGCCGGAAACCGTCACCAGCGTCTCGCCGATCACGTCCTCGCGCGTGCCGGTATAGGTGGTCGGGCTGGTCTTGCGGAATACCCAGGTCTTCGTGTCGCGCTCGCCATCCGTGTAAACGAAATCCTCGCGGAGCCGCAGCACCTTGCCATCCCAGCGCCCGGTGAGATCCACCCGGAAGCTGCGCGACACGCCGTTGATCGCGGTGAACTGGCCATAGGCATAGGTCTTCCCGCGGAAGAATTCCTCCAGCTTCAGCGTGGCGCTCTGGGCCGCAGCCGGGCTGGCCTGCAGCGCAGCCAGCCCGAGAGCGAGAGTGAAATGGCGAACCGGCATTCTCTTCTCCTGTTGTCAGGAAAGATACGCCTGCCGGCTCGCCCCGGATCAGCCCAGCGCGGCCATCGGGGCGGAGCGGCTCGGCACCGGCGTCCGCCAGCCCTTCAGGCTGCGCCAGAGGTTCCGGGTCAACCGGTAGGTTTCCACAGGCACAGCGCCGTTCCAGGCCGGCAGGCTCAGGAAATCGCTGCCGGTGGGCTGGAATCCGCAGCGTTCCAGCACCCGCCGCGAGGCCGGATTGACCACCCGCACCGACGCGACCAGCCTGTCGAGCCTGGTGAACATGAAGGCCATGTCCACAAGCCCCTGCGCCGCCTCGGTGGCATAACCCTTTCCCCAATGGGGCTTGCCGAGCCAGTAGCCGAGCGAGGCCTCCCCCGGTTCAGTCAGGCGCAGGCCGATCATCCCGATCAGGTTTTCCGGCTCGCGCCGTTCGACAATGGCCAGCTTGAGCTTCGAGCCCTCGCTGTTCCATTGCCGGGCATCGCCGACATAGCGGGCGGCCATGTCCTGCGAATACGGGTGCGGGATGATGCCCGTCATGTCGGAGATCACGCGGTCGCCGGCAAGGCGGGCCAACTGGGCAACATCCTCGACCGTCGGCCAGCGCAGGAACAGCCGGGGGGTCTCGAGGGTCAGCACATCATCACGGAACAAATCGGGCATCATGGCAATCATCCGGTCCTGGCCCGGCAGGGAACCTCGAAAGCATTCCCGCCGGGTGTTTCAGACTTTCCGGCCTTCCGGGGCCGGAAAAAGCGAAGGGAGGCTCGGTTCCCCGGCCTCCCCGATCAGTTTCGCTTCGAATGGGGCGTTCTGGTGCCGCCCGATGCTCTGCTCGCCGCCGGTTCGGTTCCCTGGGAACCACCGGCGGGGAGGATCATGCTCTTCCGCCGGTTATTCTGCTGCTTCGGCCGTAGCCGGAACGACGTTGACGTATTGACGCGGGCCTTTCTGTTTGAAGACCACAACACCGTCACAGGTCGCAAAGAGCGTATGATCGACGCCGATGCCGACATTGGTGCCGGGGTGCCACTTCGTCCCGCGCTGACGCACGATAATATTGCCGGCGAGGACAGCCTCGTTGCCGAACTTCTTCACGCCCAGGCGCTTTGAATGCGAATCGCGACCGTTGCGCGACGAACCGCCAGCTTTTTTGTGAGCCATGGTGGTGCTCCTTCAATCCCTCAGCGGGAAAGACCAAATCCGTTGGATTGATCCTTACCCGAAAACAGTTTCCATTTCACCCGGAAAATGACAGCGGGGCTGACCTTTGTCGCCCGCTGTCTCCCGGCCTCAGCGATCTTCGCCCGAAGCGAGCTCGGCCTGGTCGGCCTTGGCGCGCGGCGGCTTACCGGCAAGGAGTTCCTTTGCCTGCTCGACCCATTCCTCGCGCGTGGCACGGCCGCGCAGCTTGAGTTCCTCGTCCCACTTGGCAATGTCGGCCTCGCCCCAGGCCGCGATCTGCGACCAGGAGGTGATGCCCGCCGCGCGGAGCTTCTTCTCGATGGTCGGTCCGATGCCGGCAATCAGCGAGAGGTTCGATTCGTCGCGGGCTTCGCCGGCAGCAGCGGCAGCAAGCGCGACCGGCTTGGCAGCCTTGGCGGCGCTGGGCTTCTTGCCATCGGTCAGGATCTCGGTGATCCGCACGATGGTCAGGTCCTGGCGGTGACCCTTCTTGCGCTTCGAATTCTGGCGGCGGCGCTTCTTGAACGAAATGACCTTCGGGCCCCGGGCCTGCTCGACCAGTTCACCCGCAACGGTGGCGCCGGCCACGGTCGGCGAGCCGATCACGGCCTTCTCGCCACCCAGCATCAGCACGGTTTCGAAAGCGATCACGTCACCCGGGTTGCCTTCGAGGCGCTCGACGGTGATGACGTCATTGGCAGCAACAGTATACTGTTTGCCGCCCGTCTTGATGACAGCGAACATATCCATCTTCCTTCTTCACTGCCCTGAGATGGAACGAGCCACCCGGCAGTCTTTTTGCCTGTCTGCACCCTTGCCAGGTGGACCTGATCCCGGCGCATGACGAAAAGCGCGGTTCTTCCGCCGCGCTGCTGCGGGTTCCTTGACGCCAAGTCCGCGCAAAGTCAAGTGCGGGCAAGGTCAAGCGCGGGCAAGGTCAGTTACGGGCAAGGTCAGGCCAGGGCGAGTGCGGGTTCGGGGAAGGCCAGATGCACCGGAAGCCGGGCTTCGAACGGACCGGGTCGGCCGGAACAGGGCCCTTCCCGCCACCATATTGCACGCAGCGCGCCCCCTATTGCCGGTTCCCGAGCCCGCAAGCGGATCGGCAGCGCCGGGAGAGCCCGGCACAGCAGCCGGCGGGACGCCTCGACGATGATCAGCCGCAACCGCTGAAATCAGCCTTGCATTGCGCCGCAGGCTTCTGTATTCCCCGGCGCCTGACCACGCGTTCGCGCGTCCACGGAGAGGTGGCAGAGTGGTCGATCGCGCCGCACTCGAAATGCGGAGTACGTGCAAGCGTACCGGGGGTTCGAATCCCTCCCTCTCCGCCATCACTGATCACCACAAGGATCTCTCCTTCTCGCCTCAGAGTTGGCTATGCCGGCTGGAAATCCATAATCCAGTTCGTCTCCCAGCTGGCGCCGCCATCATCGGACATGGCCTGCTCCCAGCGCGGCGTGCGGCTCCGCGTGTTCAGCCAGAGAAACCGCACCCTGACCGGACGGCCGTTCAGCGTGTCCTCGGCGAAGAAGGTGCCGACATCGCCCTCGAACCGCCCGACCACAGGCGTATCGAGCTGGTGGGGATTGGTAGAGGACAGCCACCAGATCGCCCAGGACCCGGCAACAGGGTCGAAAGCACGGATGGCAATGGCCCGGTAGCTTCCGCTCGGGAACTCGATCAGGTTGTCCTCGATGCAGCCGCTGCCTCCCAGAACCGGCCGGGTCTCGGATAGACCGGAGAATTCCTCCCAGTCCCGGCAACCCGCCAGCCGCTCCTTGAGCCGACGATGCCGCACACGCCATCTGCCGAACTCGAAATCGAAATCCGTTGATGCCATTGCCGCCCCGTCTCCGCTCGGTCAGACCATTTGTTCACTTTATGTTCCATTCGCCCGGACCGTCAAGCCGGAAAGCGCTGAGGTCGCGCTGCCGGCAACCAACGGCGCGTTCAGGCGCCTTCCGCATCTCGGGCCTGGCTTCCGCCGGAACCGCTTGGCGATCCGGGGGAAAGGACGTGACAGAAGGGGGCGGCTCGGGCCGCACGGGCTCCGGTTCCGCAGGCCCGGCGAGGGCGAGGTCTTCCGCGACTGCGCGATCTGCCCCGAACCGGTGCGGGTGCCGCCGGGCCGGACCGATATGCAGGTCACGATCGCCGATGCCACCCGCCGGCTCTCCTTCGCCTTCGAGAAGCCGCTCGCCGTCGTCCGCTTCGAGGTGACGCGCGGGCAATATGCCGCCTTCATGCGCGAGACCGGCCGCATCGCGCCGGGAGGTTGCCATGCCCGCCGCCCGCAATGGGGCGTCAATCCGGCCCTGAACTGGGAACAGCCCGGCTTTGCTCAGGGCGATGACCACCCCGTGACCTGCGTCAGCTTCCAGGATGCCAATGCCTATGCCGAATGGCATTATTTCGCGTCGGCCGAAGCCTGGCGCACCGGCGAGGCGGACGAGTTGTGCCGGATCGGAAACGGCGCCGATCTTTCGGCACGGGAAGCCAACCCGGACTGGCAGGCCGCGACCTGCCGGGATGGCTTCGCCGTGACCGCGCCTGTCGGGCGCTACGCGGCCGGCCCCTGGGGGCTGCATGATCTCAATGGCAATGTCTGGGAATGGGTCAGCACCTGCGCGCCGGTTGTCCGGGATCAGGCTGCCGGGTTCCGACTGGTCCGCGAACCATAAGGGCGGGCGACGTCAGCCGGAAACGGTGTAGTATTTCACGACCTTGCGCTCGTTCTTCCAGGCATAGGGCGCACCCTGCGGCACGAAGATCACGTCACCGGCGCGGAAGCGGGCCGCCCCCTCGCTCTGGTGCGTCAGCGTGACCTCGCCCTCGAGGAGATGCATCAATTCGTGGATCCGGTGCGGCACGAAACGTCGTTCGCAGGGCGTCGAGACATCCCAGATGCCCGCGCGCAGGCCCGAGGCATCGGTGAAGAGGTTGAGCGAGTGGCATTCCGGCGGTGCGCTGACGAGCACCTCCGCTGCCGGCCCGGCAGATCGGTTGCGTGGCAAGGCCGGGTCGAGCGTGATCGCCCCCGTCTCGCCGGCAGGGGCTTCCGCCATCTCCTGCGCCACGAAAAAGACCAGCGTGCCCGGCGCCGCCTCGACCATGCCGGAAAATCCGCGCGGCAGCACCACGGCAGCGCCGGCATCATGCGAACGACCATCGACGACCAGCCGGCCGGCACCGACCGTCATCAGTTCCGCATGGCCGAGCCCGCCCACCGGCACAGCGCCGGACAGGACGAGATGCCCGGCCCGATGCCCGCTGCCGTCATCGAAGAGGATCTGCCGTCCGGCAGCGAAGGGATCGGCGGCGCTGGCAGCGCCTGCCCGGCCGGTTGCCAGCGGCTGGCCATCGCGGCCGAGATGGATCAGGGTCTTGGTCATGCGGGTCTCCGGAAGGGGTCAATAGCCGGCGGCCCAATGGGCCAGGTCGGAAAAGGCGAGCCTGCCCTCGACCATGTCGAGCATCCGCTCGCCGATCAGCGGGCCGAACTTGAACATCTGGCCGTCGCATTGCGTGATGACGACAGCCTGCTGGTGGCGGGCAACGAGGAAGCGGCGCGAGGGATCGAGCGTGTAATAGCCCACCTGCATCCGAAGCGGCCGGTAGCTCTCGAAATCGCGGAAATAGGGCCGGAAAGCGCCGAGAATGGCCCCGCTCTCCCATTCGAGATCGGCGCCGAAACCGTCCGCATCTGGCAGCGCCCGCCGGCGATGCGCGGAATAGCCGATCTTCAGGCCTGCGCCGCGCCGGTCCGGCAGGGTATAGCCCGTATGGTCACCCAGAGCGGCAATGGCCGGCGCCTCGCTCCAGCTCTGCGCATGGGCGGCCGGCGGTTCGACATAGAGCAGGCCCTGCCGGTAGACCGGCAACTGGCCATAGCGCCCGGGCATGAGGCGCGGCAGCCAGGCCCCGGCGGCCACAACCACCATGTCGCCGCGGCGCGTCGTCCCATCGGTGAGATGGACGATGCCCTGCGCCTCGTCGACCGCGACGACCGTGCATCCGCTCTCGATCGGCACGTCCCGCGCGCGCAGCCAGGCGGCAAGATCGCGCAGGATGTCGGCGGCAAAAAGCGGCCCGCCGGGAAAGGCGGTCACGCCCCAGGCTCGCGCCGGCAGCACGAGATGCGGGCAGAGCGCCTCGACGCCCTGACGGTCAAGCACGTCATGCGGCAGGCCGACGGCCCGGAACGTATCGCGCGTTTTCTCGGCGTAATCGCCCGGCTCGAGCGAGATGGCGATCGCGCCGGTATTCTCGAAATGGCAGGCGCCGAGATCCTGCCAGAGCCGGTCCCATGCCCCGAAGGCCTCGGTGACCATGCGCGTATAGCCGGCCGCCGCGCCATAGGGGTAGCGGATCATCCGGTGCCGGTCATGCGAGGCCGATTCAGGGTTGGGCACCGGCCCCCGTTCCAGCACACGGACCTCATGCCCGCGCAATGAAGCCGCCCGGGCTATGGAGAGGCCGACAATGCCGGCCCCGATGACGAGAAGCTGCGCCATGCCCGCTCAGCCGCAGAACTTTTCGATCACGCGGAGCCAGTTCCCGCCCATGATCGCGGCGACATCGGCCTCCTTGTAGCCGCGCGCCATCAACCCGGCGGTGAAATTCGGCAGCTTGGCCACCCGTTCGACGCCGAGCGGATAGGATTGCCGGCCGAACGAGGCCAGCGTCCCGAAAATGTCGGGCCGCCGCGTCCGCCAGGTGACGACGCTGGGCGAGGCCACGACCGTCTCCATCTCCTGGTAGAATTCGACATAGTCCATGCCGATCCCGACGCCCTCGACGCCGACCAGATTCACGAAATGGTCGACATGGTCGAGCAGGGTGTCCAGCGTCGGGGCCTCGTCGGCCAGCGAATGCGGCAGGCCGCAGACGCCGATCATCCCCCCTTTGGCCACCATGCCCTGCACGGTCCCGTCGGTGGTGTTGCGGCCATTGTCCCGCAGGGCCGCGGCATTCGAATGGGTGCAGACCGGCGCGCGGGCAATCGCCGTCGCCTCGGCCCGCGTGCGATGGCCGCAATGCGAGAGATCCAGGATGACCGGCAGCTCGTTGACCCGCGCGATCAGCTCCTCGCCAAGATAGGTGATGCCGGCATCGCGCTTCTCGCCGCAGCCATCGCCGAACAGGTTGGCGGTCGTATAGGCGAGGCCGAGAAAGCGCATCCCCATCCGCACCAGCGTCTCGACCCGCCAGATCTTGTCGTCCAGCATCGTCGCGCCTTGCGTGCCGAACATCACGCCGATCTTGCCGGCCTTCTTGGCGGCGCGCAGGTCGGCTGCATTGAGGCAGAGCCGGAGATGCGGGTTCTTCTCGATCTTCGTCAGCTGTTTCTCGGCATTGCGGAGCACCGTGTCCCAGTCCTCCTCCAGCGCGAAGGTGACATTCGTCCCGTCGACGCCGCCGGCCAGCATCCGCTCGGTATATTTCTCGTCGAGCACATAGGCGATGGAGAGGCCGTCGAAGACATAGGTATCGCGATGGAAGGCCAACGCTTTTGAATCCGTGGTGAGGTCATGGGATGGCATTATGGGTGTCCCCCGGTCTGGTTGGTCGCGCCGCCGGCGAAGCGGGCAATGGTGAAGGGCTCGATCGGCGTGCTGGTCTGGCCGGTGGCGATCAGCTCGGCCATCACATCCCCGACGCCGGGCCCGAGCTGGAAACCATGGCCGCAGAAGCCGAAGGCGTAATGCAGGCCGGAAACCCGGGCAGAGGGCCCCATGATCGGGATGTCATCGGGCAGGTAGCTCTCGATCCCGCTCCAGACGCGGATGACATTGAGCCGCCGCAGGGCGGGCACGATCCGCGTGATCTGCGAGAGCTGGCCGAGGGTGTTCTCCGGCTTCACATAGGCGCGCAGCGTCTCGGCGCTGGCGGGGCCGCGAATGCCGCCGCCGAAGACGATGTTGCCCCGCTTCACCTGCCGGAGATAGATGATCTCCTCCGGGATGGTGGTGGCGATGCCGAGCACCGGCTCCAGCGCATAGGGCACCGGCTCGGTCACCGCCATTTGCGGGCCATGGACCACGAGCGGCGCCGGTTCACCGAATTGCTGCGACAGCCGGCTGCCCCACGCCCCGGCGGTGATGAGCATCTGCTCCGCCCGGAAGATGCGCCCGTCCGCCGTCTGGGCGCGGAATGACCCGCCCTCCTGCTCGACCGAAAGCACCTCCGCCCGTTCGACGATCGCGGCGCCGGCCCGCTTCGCCGCCCGGCCGAAGGCGGGTGCTGCAAGGCGCGGATTGGCATGGCCATCCAGCGGCGAATAGGAGCCGGCGCGGATTTCCGGCCCGAGAAAGGGGAACCGGTCGCGGAGGATATTGCCGCTGAGCATCTCCAGCTCCAATCCGTAGGGGCGCGCATCGCGGCCATATTGCTCGATCCGCTCTGCCATCTCCTCCGTGTAGGCCAGCCGCAAATGGCCGGAGGGCAGGAATTCGGCATCCTCGCCGAGCAGATCGTTGAGCCGGCCCCAGATCGCGCGCGAACGGTTGGCCAGCGGCAATTGCGGCAGATAGCGCCCCTGCCGGCGGACATTGCCGAAATTCGTCCCGCTGGCCTGCTGGCCGATCAGGCCACGCTCGATCAGCGTCACCGATTTCCCGCGCTGGCGCAGGAAGAACGCCGCCGAGGCCCCCATGATCCCGCCGCCGATGATCAGCACGTCGCTCCGCTGCGGTTCCGTCATGGCTGCACCTCCCCGGCTGCGACAGGCAGCGGCTTGACCGGCGCCTGCCCGCGCAGCCTGCCGACAGCCTCGAGCGGAACACCGGTGGCGGCGGCAACGATCTCCGCCCCGGCATGCCCGCAATAGCGCCCCTGGCAGCGGCCCATCCCGACCCGGGTCAGCGCCTTGGCGCGGTTGACCTCGTCGGCGCCCTTCTCGGTGGCAGCCTCGCGCAATTCACCCACCGTGATGCCTTCGCAGCGGCAAAGGATGGCATCATCCGGCAAATCGGCAGCCAGATGGGCGGGCCAGGGATAGGCCTCCGCGATCCCCTCGCGGAACCGTTCCATGATACGCCCCTGCTCCCGGAGGGCCGCCCGCTCGGCTTCCGGCACCGGCCGCCCGAGATCGGCCAGCACGGCACAGGCCGCAAGCGCACCGGAAATCTCGGCGCCATCGGCGCCTTGCGTCCGCACGCCATCACCGGCGAGATAGACACCCGCCACCGAGCTGCGCCCATCGGCATCGATCTCGGGCCAGAATTGTCGGGTCTTCGCATCGAAAGTGAAAGCGCAGCGCGCAAGATCGGCCAGTTGCGCTTCCGGCCTGAGGTGATAGCCGAGGCCGACGGCATCGCAATCGAAACGCCGGATCTCGCCCGAGGCCAGCCGGACGCTGACGCCGGTCACTCCGGCTTCGGCCTCGCCATGGATTTCGACCGGCGTGACGCCGCGATGGATCGCCATCCCGGAAGCCATCAGCCCACCGACGAGGCGCAGGCCCTTGACCAGCATGGCCGGCCGGGCGGCAAGCTTCGGCAGCGCCAGCACTTGCTTGAGGAACGGCGAGGTATCGAGCAGCGCCACCACTTGTGCGCCGGCCTTGTGATATTGCAGCGCCACCAGTTGCAGCAGCGGCCCGGTGCCGAGGAACACCACCTTGCGCCCGATGGCGCAGGCCTGCGCCTTGAGCGCGATCTGCGCCCCCCCGAGGCTGTAGACGCCGGCATGCTGCCAGCCCTTGACCGGCAGCAGCCGGTCGGTCGCCCCGGCGGCAATGATCAGCACGTCATAGGCGAACTGGCCCGGCTTTCCCTCGCTGATCGTATGGACCACGCCATCCGCCACGTTCCAGGCGAGGTGGCGGGGGCGGTAATCGATCTGCGGTTTCAGCCGCTCGAAGCTCTGATGCAAGGCAACGGCGCGCGCGGCCTCGGTGCCGTACAGCTGTTCGGGCGTCCGGGTGAATCCTTCCGGCTGGCGGCGATAGATCTGCCCGCCATCGCGCTGGCCCTCGTCCAGCAGGACGGGGCGCAACCCGGCCGCGACCAGCATCCCGGCGGCGCGGATGCCGGCAGGCCCGGCCCCGACGATGATTATGCGCGGTTCGGCCATGACAGTTCCGGTTGTTCGGTGACAAGGGAAAGCCCGGCTCTGGCCGGCGTATCGCAGGCGCGCAGGCGATGACCGTCGGCGGTCCAGACCCAGCAATCCTGGCAGGCCGCCATCAGGCAGAAGCCCGACCGCGCCTCGGGCCCGAATTCCGAGCGGCGCAGCCGGCCGCGCGCCGTCAGGATGGCGACGAGCAGGCTGTCGCCCTCCAGCGCCTCGATCGTCTCGCCATCGACCGTCAGCGCGATCCGCGCCCGGCTCGTCTCGCCGAGGCGGATGAAGCGGGCTTGCCCGGAGCTGCCCATCAGAGCCCCCCGACCAGCATGTATTTCATCTCGAGATATTCCTCGATTCCGTGCCGGCCGCCCTCGCGCCCGAGGCCGGATTCCTTGACCCCGCCAAACGGCGCGATCTCGTTGCCGAGCATGGCGGCATTGATGCCGATCATCCCGGCTTCCAGTTCCTCCGCCACCCGGAAGGCACGGCCGAGATCCTTCGTGTAGAAATAGGCAGCAAGGCCATAGGGCGTGGCATTGGCGAGGCGCACCACCTCCTCCTCGGTCTCGAAGCGGAACACCGCCGCCACCGGGCCGAAAGTTTCTTCCTGCGCCAGCATCATCCCGGGCGTGGCCCCGGCCAGCACGGTCGGCGTGAAAAAGGTCCCGCCCAGCGGATGCACGGTGCCGCCCGTGGCGACCCGCGCGCCCCGGGCCAGCGCATCGGCGACATGGCGCTCGACCTTCTCGACCGCGCGCGCATTGATCAGCGGCCCCTGCACCACGCCCTCCGCATCGCCGGGGCCGACCTTGAGCGCAGCCACCGCCCGCGCGAAGGCCTCGACGAAGCGATCATGGATGCCGGCCTGCACGAAGAGCCGGTTGGTGCAGACACAGGTCTGGCCCATATTCCGGAACTTCGCGGCAATCGCCCCCTCCACCGCCTTGCCGAGATCGGCATCGTCGAACACGATGAAGGGCGCATTGCCCCCGAGTTCGAGCGCCACCTTCTTCACGGTCGAGGCGGCCTGCCGCATCAGCAGCTTGCCGACCGGGGTCGAGCCGGTAAAGCCGATGAAGCGCACCGCCGGATGGGTGGTGAAGACCTCGCCGATCGCCACGGCATCGCCGGTGACGATGTTGAGCACGCCCGGCGGCATGCCCGCCTCGAGCGCGAGCTGGCCGAGGGCGAGCGCGGTGAGCGGCGTGTCCGGCGCGGGCTTGACCACGAAGGTGCAGCCCGCCGCGAGGCCGGGCGCGCATTTCCGAGTGATCATCGCCGCCGGGAAATTCCACGGCGTGATCGCCGCCGCGACACCGATCGGCTGCTTCTGGACGATGATCCGCGTATTCGGGAAGGGCGAGGGCATCGTCTCGCCATAGACGCGCTTCGCCTCCTCCGCATTGAACTCCACGAAGGACGCGGCATAGGCCACCTCCCCGCGGGATTCGACCAGCGGCTTGCCCTGCTCGGCGGTCATCAGCCGGGCCAGATCCTCCTGATTGGCCATGATCAGGGTGAACCAGCGCCGGAGAATCGCGCTGCGTTCCCTGGCCTGCAGCTTCGCCCAGGGCTTGAAGGCGCGCTCGGCCGCCAGCACGGCCAACTCGGCCTCGGCCGCGCCGAGATGCGGCACGCGGGCAATCTCCCCGCCGGTGGCCGGGTTGGTGACGGGGAAGCTCCCCTCGCCCACCCATTCACCGCCGATCAGCGCCTGGGTGCGGAGAAGCTCCGGACGGGTGAGAACCGGCGCGCTCACAGCCCGGCCTCGTCGGCCAGACCCGCCAGGGTCGAGAAATGGAAATCCGGCTTCGTCAGCGCCTCGACGGCGATGGTGCCGCCGAAGCCCCTCTGGCCCTGCCGCCGCTCGATCCAGCAGGTGGTGTAGCCGAGCGCCTTGGCCACGCCGATATCATGATACTGGCTCTGCGCGACATGGAGGATCTGGTCGCGCACGAAACCGGACCGGCTGATCCGCCCGCGGGCAAAGCCGAAGAAATTCGGATCGGGTTTCTCGCACAAGGCCTCGTCCACCGTGATGCTGTCCCAGAACGGGCTGCCGAGCGTCCGGGCGAAATGATCCAGCGCCCAGCGCTGCGCATTGGTCATCGCCACGAGGCGATAGCGCGTCCGGAGCCGGGCAAGCGCCGCGACCGAATCCGGAAAGGCCGGCCAGAACTCGGCCGAGTCACGGAAGCCGCGCGCCAGCGCGCGGTCATCCTTCAGCCCGCAATCGCGGACGAGGTCGAAATAGGCGCGCTCGAGATCATCCGGGTAGCGCAGGGTCTTCCCGGCCGTGCGCGAGGCGCGGTAGGCATCCAGGATGGCCTCGTCGCTGACGGAGGCCGGCGCCGCGCCGGACTGGCGCAGATAGGCCAGCATGCCGCCCTCGAAATCGATCAGCGTCCCGACGACATCGAAGGTGAGGACCTTGAAATGCTGCAGGCTTTCGCGCGGTGTCATGGGGCGATGGCCCTCCGGCTGTTGGTGTTGGACGCGACCGGCAGTTCCATCCGGGCCGCGAGGAAGCGTCCCGGCGTCGTGCCGCAGAGCGAGCGGAAATGCCGGCAGAGATGGGATTGGTCACAGAACCCGACCTCGATCGCCGCGATGGCCGGCGGCGTGCCCTCGAGCAGGAGTTGCTGCGCAGCCTGGACCCGCACCATGGACAGGAAGCGATAGGGCGAGACGCCGAACCGGCGGCGGAACAGCGTGACGAAGCGGAAGACGCTGAGCCCGGCCCTGTCGGCGAGGTCTTCGAGGGCCAGCCGCTCGGCATAGTTCCGTTCGATATAGCTCCGGATATCGTCCAGATCGGTGCGGCGGATCCGCGGCTGCGCGGCGACGCCTGTCGCAAGGGAATTCCCCAGAGTCAGATGCATCATGCTGCCCTCGCTCTCCGGCCAAATCACATTCCGGACAAGTCACTTTCCGGTCGTGTCATTGCCGCCAGGGAAAGGTTAGGCGGGGCGGGATGCGCAAAATCCCGAACTCGGGCGGATGCACGGTGATCCATGCCGAATCGGAAGCGGTCGCGGCAGATTGTGCGGCCTGCCGGACGGCTTATTCGTCGCGGTTGAACAGCCGGTCGATCGGGTAGTGATGCTTCACGAAAGGCGACTTGATGACGATGTAGCTGAAGTATTTCTCGATGCCGATATTCCGGTCGAGCAGGGCCTCGATCACGCTCTGGTAATGGTTCACGCCCGAGGTGACGAATTTCAGCAGGTAATCGTAGCCCCCGCTGACAAGATGGCACTCGATGATTTCCGGCACGCCCCGGATCGCAGCCTCGAACCGGGCGAAATCGTCCGAACGATGGTCCGAAAGCGTGACTTCGGTGAAGATGAGCAGCACGTCACCGAGCTTGCGCAGATGGAGCTGCGCACCGTAACCGGTGATATAGCCGGCGCTTTCCAGCCGCTTCACCCGCGTGAGGCAGGGGCTGGGAGAAAGGCCCACGGCATTGGCCAGGTCGACATTGGTGATGCGACCGTTCTTCTGCAATTCGGCAAGGATCTTCAGGTCGATCCTGTCCAGTTTCGAAGATGTGGCCATGCGCGCTACCCCTCGACCACCGGGCGACACGCCCCGGTGGCACGGCATAAAATGCCGCGCCCGCAGGCTAGGCCGGAATCGGCCTCGCCAACAACCCCCTGTCCATTCCTCACCGCAATGCGGCGCGAACCTCGCGCTCGGCCAGCGTATCATCGAGCGTGCGCTCCAGCCGGCCAAGCAACTCGCCCATCTCCTCGCCAGTGCAGGACAAGGCAGGGGCAAGCCCGATCGTTCCGTCGGCGAAGGCGCGGAACAGGATGCCGTTGCGATAGCCGTTGGCAAAAAGCCTGTCTGACAGCTTGATCGACGGATCGAACGGCGTCTTGCCGGCCTTGTCGGTCACAAGTTCCAGCGCGCCGAGCATGCCACGCGCCCGCGCATCGCCGACCAGCGGGTGCGCAGCGAGGCGACGGAGCCCCGCCTCGAAGAGCTGGCCGACCTGCTGGCCATTGGCGAGGATGCCGCTCTCGTAGAGTCGGATCACCTCGAGCGCGACCGCCGCGCTGACCGGATGGCCGGAATAGGTATAGCCATGGCCGATCACGGCATCCGGGGCGGCGCCGTCGGCGATGCCGGCATAGACTTTCTCGGAAATCAGGACCGCGCCCATCGGCGCATAGCCGGCAGTCAGCCCTTTCGCGACCGTCATCAGGTCAGGCGAGACGCCTTCGGCCTCGCAGGCAAACATCGGCCCGGTGCGGCCGAACCCGGTAATCACCTCGTCGGCGAGGAACAGGATGTCGAGCTCGCGCGCGGTCTCGCGCATCGCCTTCAGCCAGCCGCGCGGCGGCACGATCACGCCGCCCGAACCCTGGATCGGCTCACAGAAAAAGGCCGCGACATTCTCCGCGCCGAGTTCCGCCACCTTCGCCCGCAAGGCCGCCACCGAGGAGGCGATCACCGCCTCGTCCGAACCACCTTCCGGGTTCCGGTAGGGATAGGGCGAGGGAATGTGATGCTGGTTGGCATTGGGCAGGTCGAAATTGCGGTGGAAGACCGGCAGGGCCGTCATGCCTGCCCCCATCGAGGAGGAGCCGTGATAGCCCTTCTGCAGGGCAATGAACTGCTTCTTAGTCGGCTTGCCGATCGCGTTGTGGTAATGCGTGATCAGCCGGATCGCGCTGTCGATCGCATCCGAGCCGCCCTGGCTGAAATAGACGCGGCTCAGCCCCTCGGGCGCGATCTCCGCCAGCTTGGCCGCCAGCCGGATCGCCGGCTCCGAGGCGAAGCCGAAATAGCCGGTGGCGTAAGGCAGCTTGCGCATCTGCTCGGCAGCAGCCTCGACCACGCTTTCATGGCCATAGCCGATATTGACGCACCAGAGCCCGGCAAAGGCATCGAGCAGGTCGCGGCCTTCGGCATCGCGCACGAACATGCCCTTCGCGCTCTGCAGGACGGTCGCACCCTTCGCCTCATGGACCCGGTAGGCCGAGACGGGATGGACGTAATGTTCGCGGTCAAGCTCGATCAGCGAATTGGCCAGCATGGCAACCTCCGGGACACGGCGCGCTTCCGGGCGCGTGGTGGAAGCCTAGCGGCACAACCCGGTGCAGCCTGTCGAATTGACCGGCCGCGGCGGACAAGCCTGTCGAACTCGGCGGGCCCGCAGCATTTTATGCCGTGCGCCGGAAAAGGGCTCAGTAGCCGCGGCGGCGGTCCACCAGCCCCGGCAGTGGTATTCCCGCGCGATGGGCGGCGATCACCTCCAGCACGAAATCCACCGCCGTTTCCGGGCGGGTCTGGCTGGCGATATGCGGTGTCATCAGGATGCGCGGATGGTGCCAGAACGGATGGCCCGGCGGCAGCGGCTCGGGCTCGGTCACATCAAGGAAGGCTGCGGAGATCTGTCCGCTCTCCAGCGCCGCCAGCAGGTCCTCCTGCCTCAGATGCGGGCCCCGACCGGCATTGACGAGCCCGGCCCCCGGCGGCAGCTGCGCGAACAGCCCGGCATGGAGGAAGCCGCGCGTTTCCGCCGTGAGCGGCAGCAGGCAGACGAGAATATCGGTCCCGGCAAGGAAGCCCGGCAGCGCCTCCGCCCCGGCATGGCAGGTGATGCCGGGAACAGCCTTCGGGCTGCGGCTCCAGCCGGAAACGGTGAAGCCAAGCGCGGCAAGCCGCCGGCAGCAGGCTTCGCCGAGCTGGCCGAGCCCCAGCACACCGACGCGCCGGCTGGCGGCCGGTCGGAGCCGGATGGCGGACCAGCGTTCCGCCCGCTGGTCGGCGAGATAGGCCGGCAGGTCGCGATGCAGCGCCAGCACGGCGAGGGTGACATATTCGACCATGCCCTCGGCAATGCCGGGCTCGAGCATCCGCACGACGGGCATATGCGCGGGAATGCCCGAGAGGTCGAACTGGTCGACCCCGGCCCCGACCGAGATCACGATCTCCGCATTCGGAAAACGCTCGAGCATCCGGTCCGGCGGAGTCCAGACGGCGAGATAGCGGATGGCCGAGGGATCACCGGTTTCTGGCCAGACGAAGCAGGGTAGATCGGGCGCCCGGGCCGCCAGCAGACTCTGCCATTCCGCACCGCGTACCGGATCGGCCTTGTAGAGAAGGGCCATCAGCCGATCGCCTGATTGGCGATCGCGAAGGCGAACACATCCCCGCGCGGCGCCAGGGGTGCGCCCCGCACCATGGTGATGACGGGGCTCACCGGCGCGAGGCCGAGATCGGTCAACCAGCCCGAAAGCCCGGATTCGCCCGGCACATCGATGCGCAGGAACATGCCGGCATTCGAGCCGATCCAGTGCGCGATCAACGCCTTGGCGGACAGCGTGTCCTGCGCCACGACCGGCCCGATGGCAAAACCGCGTCCGAAGCGGCGGTAGAAGGCAAAGCCGATCGTGCGGTCGCCCTCGTCGAGCAGCACCGCATCGCCCTGGCCGATCAACGCATCGATCACCGCCTCGCGGCGGAACCCGAGGGCGCGGGCATCCAGCTCGACCAGCCGGTCGCGGTCATTGCGGCCCATCGGGCGGATCCGGCAATCCGGGGCCGGCTGGACCAGCGGCACTTCGAACGCCGCGCCCTGATGCTGCACGATGGTGCCGACCGGCTGGAATCCCATCTGCCGGTAGAGCGTCTCGCCCGCCTTGGTGGCATTGAGCACGAGGCTGGGCGTGGTCATCTGCGCGGTGATCGTTTCCATCAGGCTGCGGCCGATGCCGGATCGCTGGATCGTCGGGTCGACAATCACCATGCCGATCCGCGTCTGCGCGCCGGCATAGGTCCACCACATCGCCGTGCCGACGAGACGGTCGCCCGACCAGGCGCTCAGCCCCTGCCCGAGGCTGAAGACAAACTGCCAGTCCTCCAGCCGGTGCGGCCAGCCAACAACCCGCGACAGCGTAGCAGCGGACGGAAGGTCTGCCTCCGTCATCGGCAGGACCTCGAACAGGAAAGCGGGCTGCGGTGCGGTCACGTCGGGTTCTCCCATGGGCCCTGCAGGGATGCCATTCGTCCTGGTGCGGCCAGAACCGGCATGGGCGTTTCGGCCCTTCTAGTTCTCACGCCGGAACCCTCGGCGCTAGAACGATCTTGTCGAGCCCGCCATCCGGGCCCCTCCAGCTTTAGGCGCAGTGCCACGGCATTTTCTCGCGTTTCTCCGGCCGAGTTCGGTGGTTTCAGCCGGCATGCCCCCGGCGCCCCCGGCTGCGGACCATGCCGGCGGGGGCCTATCCTGAAGCCCTGTTGCTGCGGAATACGGAGATGGCCCATGCCCGGATTTGACCCCGATCGGATCGAGATTCCCCTCGGCCATGTCATCGGCGGAGCGCTCCGCCATGCCGCGCAGGAATGGCTCGACGTTCGGCGCCCTTCGGATGCCCAGATCTATGCCCGGCTGCCGGAGGGCGACGCCGCGCTGGTGGACGAGGCGGTGGCGAACAGCAATGCCGCCTTCCGTTCGCCGGGCTGGCGCCGCCTCGCCCCGCGGGACCGCGCCGCGCTCATGCGCCGCTGGGCCGATCTCGTCGAGCGCGATGCCGAGCGGCTGGCCCGGCTTGAAGCACTGGGTTCGACCCGGCCGATCCGCGATGCGCTCGCCTGGGACATTCCCTACACGGCGGATGTGATCCGTTTCTTCGCCGAACTCTGCGACAAGCATGGCGGCGAGATCGGCGCCACCGCGCCCGACCATCTCGGCCTGATGATCGCCGAACCCTATGGCGTCATCGGCGCCATCGCCCCCTGGAACTTCCCGCTCGTCATGGCGTGCTGGAAGATTGCGCCGGCGCTCGCGGCAGGAAATGCCGTGGTGCTGAAACCCTCGGAGATGACTCCCTTCAGCGTGAACCTTCTTGCCCTGCTGGCCGTCGAGGCGGGCATCCCGCCCGGCATCTTCAACGTGGTCCAGGGGCGTGGGCCGGTGGTCGGCGAAGCCCTGTGCAGGCACCCGCTTGTCGCCAAGGTGACCTTCACCGGCTCGACCCGTACCGGCGCCGCGATCATGGAAATCTGCGCCCGCCACGGCACCAAGCCGGTAACACTGGAACTCGGCGGCAAGAGCCCGCAACTCGTCTTCGAGGATGTGACCGACCCGGACCGCACGGCCGGCATCGTCGCCCGCGCCATTGCCGGCAATGCCGGGCAGGTCTGCGTTGCAGGCTCGCGGCTGATCGTGGCCGAAAGCCTGAAAGCGCGCATGACCGTCAAGATTGCCGAGGCTTTTGCCGGGCTGAAACCGGGCGTGACCTGGGATGCGACCACGACGCTGCCGCCCATCATCTCGGAGCCGCAATGCGCCCGGATCGGCGCGCTGGTGGAGAGGGCCGTCGCGGAAGGCGGCAAGATCCTCGCCGGCGGGGCCCGTTTGCGCAACCCGCAGCATGGCGCCTATTTCGCCCCGACGCTGATCGAACCCGCCGATCCGATGGCCGGGATCGTGCAGGAGGAGGTGTTCGGCCCGGTTCTGACGGTGCAGGGCTTCCGGTCCGATGACGAGGCCTTCGAACTGGCCGGCCACCCGGTCTACGGGCTAGCCGCGGGCGTGCACACGCGTGATCTCAACCGGGCCATGCGCGCCCTGCGCGAGATCAGGGCCGGCACCATCTGGATCAACCGCTATGGCCGCTCGAACGACCATATCCTGCCCACCGGCGGCTTCGGCCAGTCCGGCATCGGCAAGGATCTCGGCCGGCAGGCCTTCGAGGGCAACCAGCGGCTGAAGACTGTTCTGATGGCGCTGGAAGCCTGACCGGGATGGCGCGGCCATACAGCACGAAAACTGCCGGAAACCCGGTCAAATACGGCAGAATCTGCCAGCACCCCCATGCGAGGCTTTCCCCGTCGCGCTCCGGTTCTGGCACTCTGCCCGGGCCAGCCCCGGCCGAATGAAAAGACGACAAGGGATCATGCGGATCATGTCCAGCTTCAGACCGAAATACATTACCTTCGATTGCTACGGCACCCTGACCCGCTTCCGCATGGGAGAGATGGCCCGCGAGATGTTCGCGGACCGCATTCCTGCAGATTGCATGGATGCGTTCATCCGCGATTTCGCCAGCTACCGGCTGGACGAGGTTCTCGGCCCCTGGAAGCCCTACCGCGACGTGCTGGTCAATTCGATCCTCCGCACCGCGAAACTCTGGGGCATCAAGGCCACGGAAGCCGAGGGCGAAGCCTATTACCTCGCTGTCCCGACCTGGGGCCCGCATGCGGATGTGCCGGCCGGCCTCTCGAAAATTGCCGACAAGATCCCGCTGGTGATCCTCTCGAACGCCTCGAACGACCAGATCCACTCGAATGTCGAGAAGCTCGGCGCCCCGTTCCATCGCGTCTACACGGCGCAGATGGCGCAGGCCTACAAGCCGCGCATGCAGGCCTTCGAATACATGCTCGACCAGCTCGGCTGCGCGCCGGAGCATATCCTGCATGTCTCCTCCTCCTATCGCTACGACCTGATGACCGCGCATGACCTGCGCTTCGGCATGCGGGCCTTCGTCAATCGCGGGCATGAGCCGCTGACCCCCTATTACGGGGCGGTGGAGATCCCCGATATCGGCGGCCTGCCCGGCCTGGTCGGGCTCTGAGGAACGGCCGCATGGCCCCGGGATTCAGGCAGAAGGAAACCGTTGGATGAAACTGGAATCCTACTGGCTGGGCACAGCGCCGCCCTTCACCGGAGCCTCTCCCCTTCCGGTGGAGGGCCGCGCTGATATCGTGGTCGTCGGCGGTGGCTTTACCGGTCTCTCCGCTGCCCGCACCCTCGCCCGCAAGGGCATCGATGTCGCGGTGCTCGAAGCCGGCCGGGTTGCCGCCGAGGCCTCGGGCCGCAATGGCGGGCATTGCAATAACGGCCTCGCCCATGATTACGGCAGCGTCAAAGCGCGGTTCGGGCTCGAACGGGCGCAGGAAATGTATCGCGCCTTCGATTCCGGCGTCGATCTCGTCGAGCGGATCGTGGCCGAGGAAGGCATCGACTGCGATTTCGTCCGTTCCGGCAAGCTCAAGCTCGCCGCCAAGCCTGAGCATTTCGACAAGATGCGCAAGGCGCAGGAACTCCTCGCCCGCGATGTCGATGACGACACGGCGGTCATCGAGCCGGGCGACCTCAGCCACGATGTCGGCACCGCACGCTATGCCGGCGGGCTGCTCTACCGGCGCTCCGCCATGATGCATATGGGGCGCTTTGGTATCGGGCTGGCGCAGGCTGCGGCCCGGGCCGGCGCCCGGATCCACGAGCACAGTGCCGTCACTGAAATCACGCGCGAGCCGGGCGGGTTCCGGGTCTCGACGATGCGGGGCGAGATCCGCGCGAAAGAGGTCCTGCTCGCCACCGGCGCCTGCCAGAACGGGCCGTTCGGCTGGTTCCGCCGCCGCATCGTGCCGGTCGGAAGCTTCATCATCGTCACCGAGCCGCTGGGCGCGGCGCGCGCCCGCGAGATCATGCCCGGCCGGCGCACCTGCACAACCTCGCAGAATATCGGCAACTATTTTCGCCTCACCGCCGATGACCGCCTGATCTTCGGCGGCCGCGCGCGGTTTGCCATGTCGGACCCCGTCTCGGACCGCAAGGCGGGTGACATCCTCATCCGCGCGCTGGCGGAGGTGTTCCCGCAGCTCGGCCCCTGCCGGATCGACTATTGCTGGGGCGGCCTCGTCGACATGACGCAGGACCGCCTGCCCCGTGCCGGCATGCAGGACGGGATGCATTTCGCGATGGGCTATTCCGGCCACGGCGTCCAGATGTCGACCTATCTGGGCGACGTGATGGCCCGCCGGATGACAGGCGAGGATGTCGCCAATCCCTGGCGCGACCTGCCCTGGCCGGCCGTGCCGTTCCATTTCGGCAAGCCCTGGTTCCTGCCCTTGGTGGGCCTCTATTACCGCTACCGCGACAGGGTTTCCTGACGTGGTTTGATTTCCTGTTCTGAAACAACGCGTTAGATCGCGTTTCAGGCGCAGGGAATCCCGACAAGAACGTCCTATCCGGACCTTGCCCGCGCAATAGTCTGGAAAGAGCCGGAACGCTTGGCGGGAGGGTGTTTCTGGCCGGATGACCGCGGAGGGCGGGCAGCCGGCTTCATCAGGTCGACAACAAGGGGAGACCAACCATGAGCGTCAACGACAAGGACTTTCCCGGGATGCTGAATATGTCGGAACAGGACCGCCTGATGCGGGCGCTGCGTTCCGGCGCCTCGCGGCGTGACCTGCTCGGCATGATGAGCGCGCTCGGCATCGGCGCCGCGATGGGCGGAACGCTGATCGGCGCCGCCGGCTCGGCCCTCGCGCAAACACCGAAAAAGGGCGGCAAGATCCGCGTCGCGGGGTTCGGCACCTCCACCGCCGACACGCTTGACCCGGCCAAGCAGAGCTATTCGACCGATTATTGCCGCTGCACGATGTTCTATAACGGGCTGACCGAACTCGATGACCGGCTGAACCCGAAGCTCGCGCTCGCCGAATCCATCGAGAGCGACAAGGCCACCGTGTGGACGATCAAGGTCCGCAAGGGCGTGCAGTTCCACAATGGCAAGGAACTCAACGCCGAGGATGTCGTCTTCTCGCTGAAGCGCCACCATGATCCCGCCGTCGGCACGAAGGCCAAGGCCCTGGCCGACCAGATGACCGAGATCGTCACCACCGGCACCCACGAGGTGAAGATCACGCTGAAGGGCCCGAATGCCGACTTCCCGGTCGTCCTCGGCACCTATCATTTCATGATCGCCCCGGCCGGCACCACCGACTTCAACAAGGGCATCGGCACCGGCCCCTACAAGTGCAAGGAATTCACCCCCGGCGTGCGCTCCATCGCCGTCCGGAACGAGAATTACTGGCGCCAGGGCGGCGGCCCCTATCTCGACGAGATCGAGTTCTTCGGCATTCCGGATGTCGGCGCCCGCGTCAACGCGCTGCTGGCCGGTGACGTGCAGCTGATCGGCAACGTCAACCCGACTTCCGCCAAACTGATCCTCAGCGGCAAGGGCTTCAACATCATGGAGACCAAGTCGGGCAACTACACCGACCTCGTGATGCGCCTTGACCAGGCCCCGGGCAACAACCCGGATTTCGTGCTCGGCATGAAGATGCTGATGAACCGCGACCTGATCCGCCGGAACATTTTCCAGGGCTATGCCGAGATCGCGAATGACCAGCCGGTCCCGCCGATGAACCGCTATCACGCGGCCGACATCCCCCAGCGGAAATACGATCCCGACCAGGCAAAGTTCCTGCTGAACAAGGCCGGGGTGGTCGGCTCGACGATCCCCGTGGTTACCTCCGCCGCTGCGACCGGCTCGGTCGAAATGGGACTGCTGCTCCAGCAGGCCGCGCAGCAGGCCGGCCTGAAGATCGACCTCCGGCAGGTGCCGGCAGACGGCTACTGGTCGAATTACTGGATGAAGGTTCCGGTCGGCTACGGCAACATCAACCCGCGCCCGACGGCGGATATCCTGTTCAGCCTGTTCTATGCCTCGAACGCATCATGGAACGAATCCGGCTGGAAGGATCCGAAATTCGACCAGCTCCTGCTGGCCGCCCGCGCCGAGACCGACGAAGCAAAGCGCAAGCAGATGTATACGGACATGCAGGTGATGATCCACCAGAGTTCGGGCATCGGCATCCCGGTCTTCATCAGCGGCCTCGACGCGCATTCGGAAAAGCTCAAGGGCCTCCGCCCGATGGGCACCGGCTCGCTGATGGGCTACTCTTTTGCCGAGCATGTCTGGCTCGACGCCTGATCGCGCTCCGTTCAGGGGCTGCCCGGATCCGGGGGCAGCCCGAACCCGGGAACCTCTGGAATGAACGCCACGATTGGCCGCCTCCTGCTGACACGCCTCGTGGCGGCCATTCTCACATTGTGGTTTGTCGCCACGGTGGTTTTCGTCATCACCAATCTCCTGCCCGGCGATGTCGCGCAGGAATTGCTCGGCCAATCCGCCACGCCGGAAGCCGTGGCCGGCCTGCGCAAGGCGCTCGGCCTCGATCTGCCGCCCTGGCAGCGCTATCTCGAATGGCTCTGGAACATGGTCCGGGGCGATGCCGGCCGCTCGCTGGTCAACGGCTCGCCTGTCGCCGCGCTGATCGGCTCGCGCCTCGGCAATTCGCTGATCCTCGCCGGGATCACCGCCCTGGTGGCGGTGCCTGTGGCGCTTGCACTCGGCATCACCGCCGCCGTCTATCGCGGTTCCATCTATGACCGGATCGTCGGCGCCGGTACGGTGCTGGCGGTCTCGGTCCCGGAATTCCTCGTCGCCTCGGCCGCCGTGCTGGTTTTCGCGGTGCAACTCCGCTGGGTGCCGGCCCTCTCGCAACTCGGCCGGCTCGAAACCGTGCTGGATGTCGTCCGCACCTTCGCCCTGCCCGTCCTGACGCTGACCTTCGTCATCGTGGCGCAGATGGCCCGGATGACGCGGGCGGCGCTCGTTGACGTGCTCTCCTCCTCCTATATCGAGATGGCACGCCTGAAAGGCGCGGGGCAGGCCCGGATCGTCGTCTGGCATGCCCTGCCCAACGCCATCGGCCCGATCGCCAATGCCATCGCGTTCTCGCTCTCTTTCCTGCTGGGCGGGGTGATCATCGTGGAAACGATCTTCAACTATCCCGGCATTGCCAAGCTGATGGTCGACGGCGTCAGCACGCGTGACCTGCCGCTGGTCCAGGCATGCGCCATGCTGTTCTGCGGCGCCTACCTCCTGCTGGTCACGATGGCCGATGTCGCGGCCATCCTCGCCAATCCCCGCTTGCGGCACCGGTGATCCCATGAACAGCGCCACCTTTTCCGTCCATCGCGGCCCGATGGCCATCCTCGCCCGGCTCAGCCGGATGATCATGCCGGCCATCGTGCTGTTCTGGCTGGCCATGGCCTTTTTCGGTCATTGGGTCGCGCCCTATGACCCTGCGGGAATCCAGGATGCCGATCTCTTCGAGGGAATGAGCCGGAAATTCTGGCTCGGGACCGATTACTTCGGCCGCGACATGCTCTCGCGCATCATCGCCGGCGCGCGCTACACGGTCGGCATCTCGCTGATGGCCACGTCGCTCGCCGTCACGGCAGGCGTCCTGCTCGGGCTTGCAGCCTCGGCGATCGGCGGCTTCTTCGATACCGCCATCAGCCGATTCCTCGACGCGCTGATCTCCATCCCCTCGAAGATGTTCGGCCTCGTGCTGGTGGCGGCCCTCGGCGCCTCGATCCCGGTTCTCGTGCTGACCTTGGCCGTGATCTACCTGCCCGGCTGCTACCGCATCAACCGCTCGGTGGCGGTCAATGTCGCGGCACTCGATTTCGTCGCCGTGGCGCGGGCGCGGGGCGAGAGCACCTTCTACATCATGATCCGCGAAATCCTGCCGAACATGGTCGGTCCGGTTCTCGCCGATTTCGGCCTCCGCTTCATCTATGTCGTGCTGCTGCTCTCGAGCCTCAGCTTCCTCGGGCTTGGCGTCCAGCCTCCGGAGGCGGACTGGGGTTCACTGGTGCGCGAGAACATGCCCGGCCTGCCCTATGGCGCACCGGCTGTGATCATGCCGGCCATCGCCATTGCCAGCCTGACCATCGCGGTCAATCTCACCATCGACAGCGCCTTCGGCCGCCATGCGCGGGAAGGAATCCGCTGAGATGGAGCCGCTGATCGACATCCGCGATCTCCGGATTCGCGCCCGCACGGCCGAGGGCCCGGAGATCGAGATCGTGAAGGGCGTGTCCTTCTCGGTCCGGCGCGGCGAGGTGATGGGGCTGATCGGCGAATCCGGTTCCGGCAAGACCACGATCGCCCTCGCCACGATGGGTTATGCCCGCTACGGCTGCCGTATTGCCGGCGGCACGATCCGGATCGGCGAGACGGAGGTGACGCGCCTCGATGGCAAGGGCCTGCAGCAACTGCGCGGCCGGAAGGTCGCGTATATCGCCCAGAGCGCGGCCGCCTCGTTCAACCCATCGCGCCCGATCATGGCGCAGGTGATCGAGAGCGCGTTGATCCATGGCCTGATGGACGAGCCGGCCGCGCGCGAAAAGGCAATCGGCCTGTTCCGCGCCATGGCGATCCCGCATCCCGAGACGATCGGCAATCGCTATCCGCACCAGGTTTCCGGCGGCCAGCTGCAGCGGCTCATGGCGGCCATGGCGTTGATCACCGATCCGGATGTGGTGATCTTCGACGAGCCGACCACCGCGCTCGATGTCACCACGCAGATCGAGGTGCTGAAGGCCTTCAAGGAAGCGATCCGCGACCGCAACACCACCGGCATCTACGTGACGCACGACCTCGCTGTCATCGCCCAGATCGCCGACAGCATCACCGTGCTCCGGCATGGCGAGGTGCAGGAAATCGCGACCACGCCGGCTCTGCTCGCCAGCCCGGCCCATGAATACAGCCGGAAATTGCTGGCCGCGGCAGAGCCCGCCCTGCGCGCATCGCCGGTGACAGGCGAGACTTCCGCGCCGCTGCTCCGTGTCTCCGGCATGTCCGCCGGCTATGGTCTGATCGGCAAGGACGGCATGCCCGCCGTGCTCGTGCTGCGCGATATCGAGCTGACCATCGGCAGGGGCCACGCCCTCGGTGTGATCGGCGAATCCGGTTGCGGAAAATCCACCCTCGCCCGTGTGATCGCCGGCCTCACCCCCGCCTCGCGTGGCACCGTGACGCTCGACGGCGTCGATCTCGCACCCGGCATTGCCGGCCGCAGCCGCGAGCAGTTGCGCGAGATCCAGCTTGTCTTCCAGATGGCGGATACGGCGCTCAACCCGAAAGTGCCGATCGACGAGATCATAGGCCGCCCGCTGACCTTCTTCTTCGGCATGAAGGGCGCCGAGCGCGAACGGCGCGTCCGCGAATTGCTCGACCTGACCCATCTACCCGCCAGCGTCAGGGATCGTCTCCCCGGCGATCTCTCCGGCGGCCAAAAGCAGCGCGTGAACTTTGCGCGGGCCCTGGCGGCACAGCCGAAACTGCTGCTCTGCGACGAGGTCACCTCTGCGCTCGATACCGTGGTCGCCGCCGCCATCCTTGACCTGATGGTTGAGTTGCGCCGCGAACTCGGCCTGACGACGATGTTCATCAGCCACGATCTCAAGACGATCCGCGCGATCTGCGACGACATCATGGTTCTCTATTCCGGCCGTGTGGTCGAGACCATGCCGGCCGCGGCGCTGGAGACCGGCCACCACCATCCCTATGCCGGGCTGCTGCTGGGCTCGGTACCTGCCCTCCGGACGGACTGGCTGGAAACCACGCCGGCCGCCTCGCTGCAGGTCCAGGGCGTGCCGCCCGCCCTGTCCTCGGGCGGATGCGCCTTCTTCCCGCGGTGCCCCCGGGCCGAACCGGGCCTCTGCGACACAGCCGTCCCGCCGCTCCGGCCCGTTCCGGGCGGGATCGAGGCGGCCTGCTTCCGGCTTGACGCGGCATAGCCGCCGGCTCAGCGCTCCTTCACTGTCGTGAGGATGAACATCGACCGGGTCGCCGCGACGCCCGGCACCTTCTGGATGCCGTCGAGCATGATTTCCGAGAAATGGCTCATGTCCCGCGCGGTGATCTCGACCATGACGTCGCAATCCCCGGAGACGATCCAGCAATTCTTGATCCCCGGCAGCCGGGCCAGGGATTCCGCGACATAGGCCGCCGGCACCTGCGACTCCCGCTGGACCGACGCCAGCACCCGCACCGCCTCGCCGATCGCCTGCGGCTCGATCCGGGCATGATAGCCCCGGATAACCTTCGCATCCTCGAGCCGCCTGATCCGGCGCGAGATCGCCGAATGCGACAGCGGGATCCGGGCTGCGAGGTCGAGATTGCTCAGGCGCGCTTCCGCTTGCAGCGCCTTCAGGATCTGGTGGTCGAAATCATCAAGGTCGAGGGTCATTGCAAGGTCTTTTCCGGACAAGCCGGCCCTTCCCGGGCCTGAGCGCATAGTTTGCACATACTGTCTATGTTTTGCAAAGACTTCGACATTTTTTGCTTCAACCGCACATATCTTGCGCTCAATGGGCTGCTTTGGCACACTCCCCTCAAGCCCCGAGGAGATGGAGAAACCACCATGGCCAAGTCCGACAGCTCGAAAGCCTACCGTGAAACCAGCCTCGGGCAGCACGCGCTGCATAACGAGACATTGATGCTCGGCTATGGCTATGACCCCGCCTTGTCCGAAGGCTCTGTGAAGCCGCCGGTTTTCCTGACCTCGACCTTCTGCTTCCCGAGCGCCGATGCCGGCCGCGAATTCTTCGACATCGCCTCCGGCCGTTCCGCCGGCAAGAATGACGTCGATGGCGGGCTCGTCTATTCGCGCTTCAACCATCCGAATGCGCAGATCGTCGAGGAGCGCCTCGCCCTGTTCGAGAAGGCCGATGCCGGAGCCGTCTTCGCCAGCGGCATGGCGGCGATCGCCACGATCCTCTTCGCCCATTGCCGCCCGGGCGACGTGATCCTGCATTCGACACCGCTCTATGGCGGCACCGATACGCTGATGCACAAGGTCCTGCCGCAATTCGGCATCACCGCCCTGCCGGTCGCCGATCCGAATGATCCCGCCGGCCTCGAGGCGGCGATGATCTCAGCGGAAGCCCAGGGGCGCCTCGCCATGCTCTATCTCGAAACCCCGTCCAACCCGCTGGCCACCCTGGCGGATATCTCGCTCTCGGCCCGGCTGGCGGAAGCCTCGGCGCGCCGCCAGCAGCACCGGCCGCTGGTCGTGGTCGACAACACGCTGCAGGGGCCCGTCTTCCAGAACGCCATCCGCGCCGGCGCCGACCTCTCGCTCTATTCACTGACCAAATATGTCGGCGGCCATTCGGATCTCATCGCCGGCGGCGTTGTCGGCAACCGGATTGCGATGACTCCGGTCCGCAGCCTGCGCTCCCTGATGGGCGGCAGCCTCGACCCGCATTCCTGCTGGATGCTGTCGCGCTCGCTCGAGACGGTGACCCTGCGGATGGAGCGCGCGGCCTCCAATGCCATGACGATCGCGCGCTGGCTGGAAAACCACAAGGCGGTGCGGCAGGTCCATTTCGCCGCTCTCGCGCCGGAAGGCAGCGTGCAGCACCGCATCTACACCACGCAATGCACGGGGCCGGGCTCGCTGATGTCCTTCGATGTCGGCACCCGGGAAAAGGCCTTCCGTGCGCTGGACCGTTTGCGCATCGTCAAGCTGGCAGTGAGCCTCGGCGGCACGGAATCCCTTGCCTGCCACCCCTCGACCACCGTGATTTCCGGGGTTGCACCGGAGACGCGCGAAGCAATGGGCGTGACGGAAGGGCTGATCCGCTTCTCGGTCGGGATCGAACATGTCGACGATCTGATCGCCGATCTCGATTATGCCCTTGCCGATTGAGGGATGAACCAGCGGGCGTCACACAGGCGCCCGCGATCTCAGTTGATCAGCCGGGCCTTCTGCATCACGGAGCGGAACATCATCTCCGTGGCCTGCGAGATCTCGCCCGGTGTGGTGGCGAAATAGGCATATTCCGGCAGGGTGGCGCAATCGCGCATCGTCTGGCGGATCACCGGCTTCAGCATCGACTGGATCTGCACGAAGCGCGCATCGGTCGAACCGGGCGGCGTGATGTATTCGGTGTTGAGCGTCGCGACCGTGATGCCCTTGTTCTTGAAGCCGTCGCACACCTTCGAGTCGATCGCCTGCGAGCGTTCGGAACCCCAATAGAAGCCCGGATTGTTGACGGTGAAATTCGTGTCGGGGTTCCAGTTGCCCCAGTAGTTGCAGATGTTTTTCTTCTTGCCGTCGACCCAGACCTCGCGGCACTCATTGTATTCCTTGACATTGCCCTCGACGCCATCGGTCATCAGGAGCAGCATGACCTTCGGCGAGGCCGCTGTCTTGCCGTCACCGCTGGCGGGGATCTTCTTCAGCAGGTCCTTCATGGCCACCGTGAAGTTCGACCCGGCGCCGGCAATGTCCATTTCCATGCTGTTCACGGACGTCTTGACCGCCGACAGGCTCGCGCTTTCCTTCTGGACCTCGGTCAGCGTGTTGCTGAACTTGTAGATTGCGAAGCGGAACTGGTCCGGCAGCTTGGCCATGGTGCCGGCATCATCGATGACATCGGACAGCGCCGTGCGGACAATGTCGAACCGCGTCTTGGCCCCGATCTTCTTGGTGCAGACCGGCGTGGCACGGCCATCGTCCCAGCCCCCGGTGGCCTTGCAATCCGGGTTGAACATCGGAACCTTCCAGCTCAGTGTATGGCAGGCAAAGGCGCAGCCCAGCTTGCTGTTCATCAGGGTCTGGTCGGCCGTGCTGGCGCCGATCCCCATCGAGCCGGATGCATCGGCCAGCACATAGACGCTGACATAGAGCGGCGGCGCGGAGGATGCCCCGGCGCAACCGCCGAATTCCATGGTGGCAAACCCTGCAATGGCCACGGCCATGGTCTTCTGGGTGCCCGAATAGCACACATTGGCAATGACGGTGTTGTTCTTGAGCGTGATCTCGTAGGTGGCGCTGGCCGTGGCGCCCTCGAGGCCTGCCGCGGCCATCAGGGATTCGAAGGTCGCCTTGGCAATCTTCTGGCTCTCGAGCTTCTGCTGCTCCCAGGAATAGGTCGGCTTGACGACCGACTCGGCGACGGCGGAAAGCGCGGCTGCATCGGCGATGCCCTGGACCTTGGCCCGCGTGCCGGCAACCGTCGCAAAGTCGACCGAGGCCCCGAGCAGCCCGATCACCGGGATCATCGACAACGAGAAGGTTGTTGCCACGGAACCGTGCCGGTTTTCCCGAAAACGGGTAAAGGAGCGGGATATCAGGCGGGATAGCATGGTCATGAAAGCAGCTCCTTGCACGCGAAATTTGGTACAAGGGAACGGCTAATCAGCCTTTAATCGGATTGCAGAAGCAACAATTCGACCAAATATACCTACCAAAGCCTGAAACAACTTGATTGCATTTGCAGCAATCATCAGGGCTTTACCGCATCGGCCTGGCGCGGCATGGTCTGCCGGAGGAGCCGAGTCGCATGCAAACCCGTCCCGCCGATCTCAACAATCCTGCCGGCCCTGCGGAATGGGCGCGCGCCATGACCGATCCCGCCGCCTTTGCGGCGGAGCAGGAGCAACTCGGCCATGTCTGGACCTTTCTCGGCGTGACTGGCGAGATCCCGGCGCTGAATGACTGGTTCACCGCCACATTGGGCGGCAAGTCGATCTTCGTGCAGCGCTTCGAATCCGGGCTCCGCGCCTACGAGAACAAATGCGCCCACCGCTTCTATCCGCTCCGCATCGGCAAGACCGGGAATGGCCCCGTCGTCTGCGGCTTCCATCACTGGCGCTACAATGCGGAAGGCCGCGCCCTCGGCATTCCCAAATGCATCGAGATGTATGGCCGGACCCCGCGCGATATCGATGCCCGCCTCCTCGAGGTCGAACTGGCGCAATGCGGCGACCTCATCTTCGGCCGCTTTCCCGGCCGGCAACATTGCTCGCTGGCGGAATGGCTTGGCCCCGGATTTGACGTGATCGCCCGTTTCGGCACGGGCATCGGCAAGCCGGATGGCTTCAGCCGGGAGGTCGATGCCCACTGGAAGCTGCTGATGAGCATCTCGCTCGACGATTACCATATCGTCGCGGTGCATCCGACCAGCTTCGGAAAGGCAGGCTACCTGCCGCCCGACATCATCCATTACGCGCATTTCAACGCACACAGCGCCTATCTTCCCGGTGGTTCGCCCGGCACCCTGGAGGCCATCGCCGCAGCGTGCCGCGAGGGCAATTACCTGCCCGAGCGCTACCGCATCTTCCAGTTTTTCCCCGGGCTGCTCGTCGCGCTGATCAAGGCGATCGACTATGTCGGCGATTCCTACTGGTTCGTGCTGTTCCAGCAATTCGAGCCGCTCGGACCGGGGCGGACGCGGGCCACATCGCGTTATGTCCCCCTGCCGTTCCGCCGCAAGGCGGGCCTTGTCCGCTCCGCTTTCCGCGCCTTCACGATGCCGTGGATGCGGCTGGGTTTCCGGATCCAGTCCGGACGGATCCATGACGAGGATAACGGCGCCTGCATCCAGTTGCAGAAGATCGCCAGCCAGGCCGATGCCCAGCCGATCCTGGCGCGGCAGGAAACGCGCGTCGGCTGGTTCGAGGCGGATTATGCCCTCCTGATGGCCGGGCAGCTCGAACCCACCGGGCGCATCGAGACATTTTCCGGGCTCGACGGCTGATCACATCCGCGTGAAACGGAAGGCGCCGGACCGGCCTCTCCGCAATTCCGTCCAAATGTTAACCCATCGGCAATCCATGCACCGCTAGACGGCGTATATTGCGATGCACCACGCCGCATGGACGGCTGGGTCGGGATCACCGGATGACTGCGAACGCGAACGCCCTGTCGAGCACACGGGACCTGCGGATTGATTTCTTCCGCGGGCTGGCGCTCGTCATGATCTTCGCCAACCACGTCCCGGGCAATCCGCTGAGCGCCTTCACCCAGCGCAACTGGGGGCTGTCGGATTCGGCAGACGTCTTCGTCCTGCTCGCCGGCATCTCCTCCGCTCTCGCCTATGGCCGCTTCTTCGATCGCGGCGCCGCCGGAGCCGGCGTCATGGCGGTGTTTTCACGTATCTGGTCGCTCTACATCATGCATCTCATGATGTTTCTCGTCATTGCGGCCCTGTGTGTCGTCGGCGCGGAACGGCTGAATGACCCGACCTATCTCGAGACGCTCGGCATCGACGTCTTCCTGCAATCGCCGGCGGGTTTCATTGTCGATGTCCTGACCCTGCGCTTCCTGCCCGGCTATCTCGACATCCTGCCGCTCTACATCATCCTTCTGGCGATGGTTCCGGTCCTCGTCTCGCTGACGCGCCGGCATTGGCTGCTGCCGCTGCTGCTCTCGCTCGGGCTCTATGCCGGCGCCAATCTCGGCGGCCTCAACCTGCCCAATACCCGCACGGCCAGCGCGTGGTTCTTCAACCCCTTCGCCTGGCAATTGCTGTTCGTGATCGGCTTCTCGATCGGTCGCGCCATCCAGGGACATGCCCCTGTCGGCCGGATCGTCCCGGGCATGCGGCGGGCGCTGACGGCTCTGGCCGCCATCGTCACGGTGGCCGGCATCGTGCTCGCCGCGCCCTGGCGCGAGATCGACGGCTTCGAGAACGCCTTCCTCGTCAATCCGGCCCTGCTCGGCGCCTTCAGCAAGACGAATTTCCACCCCACCCGGCTGCTCGACCTGATGGCCAAGTTCTGGCTCGTGCTGGTCCTCGTGCCGGCCGCCAGCCCGTGGCTGCGTTCGGCTGTTGCCGCGCCGCTGGTCTGGATGGGCCAGCATTCGCTGGAAGTCTTCGTGCTCGGCAACGTCCTCGCTGTTGCGGGCGGCATCCTCGCCACAGCCTATGGCTTCCACCCCTGGTTGATGGTCGCGATCAATGCCGCCGGCATCGGCGCGATGCTCGGCCTTGCCGCCTTGCTCGAGTGGCGGAAAACCGCGATGGCCAGTCTGGCCGCGCGGCCGCGCCCGTTGCCGGTTGCAGCGGAGTGAAAGCCATGCGAACCTGCCTGTCCATGAAGGGACCCTTGTTCGCCTCCATCCTCGCTGCCACAGCCCTCGGCACCCTGCCGGCGCTCGCTCAGGGCGCAAAGCTGCAGGTGCTGCGTGTCGCCCAGCCAGCGAACCTTTCGGGCCTTGGCACGCCGGTGGATTTCGAACTGCGCGTGGCGAGCCAGCCGATTGCGCTCATCCAGGCCTCGGACGGCACGATCTGGTTCGCGGCATATACATTGGGCGCGTTGGGACGGATCGACCGCGCCACCCGCGAAGTCACCTATTTCCCGCTCGGCACTGGCTCGCGCCCCTATGGGCTCGTCGAGGCGCCGGACAGGTCGATCCTCGCGGTTGACCGCGCGCTGAACGTACTGCACCGCCTTGCCCCGGCAAATGGCGAGGTCACCCGGATCGGCATGCCGGCCGACCTGCCCTTCCTCGATCTGTCCGGCCTCCGCCTCGACAGCGAGGGCCGCTTCTGGTTCAGCGGTGCGTCGGGCTGGCTCGGCAGCCATGATCCGCGCACCGGTGCCACGGATGTCTCCTCGCATGAGGACTTGCAGGGCCTGACGCTCTCGGCAGCCTCGCCGACGGGCTCGCTCTGGTTCGTCGCCGGCAAGTCCGGACGGATGATCCGCATCGATCCTGCCCGCTCGCGGTTCGACAGCGCTGTCATTCCGCCCGAAGCGCAGGGAATCCGCGGCATCGCCGTCAGCCCGTCCGGCGAGGTCTGGCTGTCGGCCATGAAGAGCCAGACTCTCGTGCGCTATGCCGGCCGAGCGGCCTGGATGGCTACGAAACTGCCCTGGCCCGAAAGCCGCCCGCAGGCACTGATCGTGCGGCAGGATGGCACGATCGTCTTCGCCGATGCCGGACGTCGCAAGCTCGTGCGGTATCGCCCAGGCCTCGACCGGTTCGAGGACCTTGCCGATCTCGGCGCCGGCGGCGCCATCAAGGCGATGATCGATCTCGGTGATGCGATTGCGGTGGCCGATATGGGTGCGGATCGGATCCGGATCTATCCCGACATCCCGCCGACACAGAACTGAAAGCGAAGCGCTTCAGCGCGCCAGAATTCAGCCCGCGAAAAGATTCGACTATGGAAGTTTCAGCGCACCGGGATGCGGGTGGCCGAAATCGCCACCGGCTTGGACACGCTGCTTCCGGCGATCTGCTCGGCCAGCAATTTGCCGGTGCAGAAATGCGCCAGCTGGGTCATGTGCAGCCCATCCGCCTGGACAAGATCGCTCGGCTTGGCCTCGTCGGTCTCGATCAGGCGCTTCATGATTGCCTGCCGGTGGAAATGCATCACACCCAGCTTCTTGCCGGCCTCGGTGATCGCCGCCTGCATGATGGGCGCGTCCCGGTCCCGGTCAACCAGCGGTGACAGTTGCAGATCGACGAGGACAACCGGAAGTTTGGCCTTCCGGAAGGTCTCAAGCGCCGCTTCCATCCGTGCGATCGCGCCGTCGACCCCGTCCATCTGCAGCACGTCATTGACGCCAAGCTGCCAGACGACGAGATCCGGCTTGAGGTTCAGGACATCGCGTTCGATCCGGTCGACCATCTTCGGAATCGTCTCGCCGCCCTTGCCCTTGTTGACCACCTCGACCGGGGTCAGCATCTGCCGGGCGAGTTCGCGTTCCATGACGCTGGCGAAAAGCTGTTCGCGCGGCATGTCCGGTGTGCCCTCGACCGAGGACGAGCCAAGGGCCACGATCCGGATCGGTTCGCCGAGATCGACCTTTTCCTGAAGAACCGGGAGGCTTTTCTCGACGCCTGCAACATCCTTCGCCTTGCGGCACCGCTCTGTGGCATCCGCAGAAGCGCTGAAGGACACGACGACAGCCAGACCGGCAAGGAGGCCAAGAACCTCGTTCCGCAACGTCACACGGCCAGATCCAGTCATCGATCCCCCTGCCCTTGGTCATGCCGATGGCATGCCCTGCAAGGGGAGAATGACCTGAAAGCTGCGCGGAGTCCAGCCGGCCAGGGAGTCGCAGCTGCCTCAGGCGGCGCGGACGGTCTGGAGGAAACGCTGGACCTCGGAACGCATGGTCTCGGCCTGCCGCGCAAGATCGGCCGCCGAGCCCAGCACCTGCTGCGCCGCACCCTCGGTATGCCCGGCCGTGGCGGAAACCGCCGTGATCGAGCGCGAGACTTCCTCGGTCCCGCTC
>JAPZTO010000014.1 GCA_027532775.1 Beijerinckiaceae bacterium | reverse complement strand
ATCAATCGTACCTCGATAACTTAATAGGAATCATAAACCAATGACCACCACTCTACAACAGCGCGAGAGCGCTTCCCTGTGGGAGCAGTTCTGCCAGTGGATCACCAGCACCAACAACCGTCTTTATGTCGGCTGGTTCGGTGTGATCATGATCCCCACCCTGCTCACCGCCACCACCTGCTTCATCATCGCCTTTATCGCCGCTCCTCCCGTAGATATCGACGGTATTCGCGAGCCTGTAGCTGGTTCTCTACTCTACGGAAACAACATCATCTCTGGTGCGGTTGTTCCTTCTTCCAACGCGATTGGACTCCACTTCTACCCCATCTGGGAAGCTGCTTCCTTAGATGAGTGGTTATACAACGGTGGTCCCTACCAGTTAGTCATTTTCCACTTCTTACTAGGTGTCTTCTGCTACCTAGGTCGTCAGTGGGAACTGTCTTTCCGTTTAGGAATGCGTCCTTGGATCTGTGTTGCTTACTCGGCACCGGTATCCGCCGCTACTGCTGTATTCTTAATCTATCCCATCGGACAAGGTTCTTTCTCTGATGGTATGCCTTTAGGAATCTCTGGAACCTTTAACTTTATGTTCGTGTTCCAAGCAGAACATAACATCCTGATGCACCCCTTCCATATGTTAGGTGTTGCTGGTGTGTTCGGCGGTTCTCTGTTCTCCGCGATGCACGGTTCCCTAGTAACTTCTTCCTTAGTGCGTGAAACCACTGAAATCGAATCTCAGAACTACGGTTACAAATTCGGTCAAGAAGAAGAAACCTACAATATCGTTGCCGCTCACGGTTACTTCGGACGTTTAATCTTCCAATACGCTTCTTTCAACAACAGCCGCTCTCTGCACTTCTTCTTGGGTGCTTGGCCGGTAATCGGTATCTGGTTTACGGCAATGGGTGTTAGCACCATGGCGTTTAACCTCAACGGTTTCAACTTCAACCAGTCGATTCTCGATTCTCAAGGTCGTGTAATCGGTACTTGGGCCGATGTGCTGAACCGCGCTGGTATCGGTATGGAAGTAATGCACGAGCGCAACGCTCACAACTTCCCCTTAGACTTAGCTAGTGGTGAACAGGCTCCTGTAGCTCTGACTGCTCCTGCTATCAATGGTTAATTCCTAGTCTGAACGAAAAGGCACTCCCGCGAGGGGGTGCTTTTTTGTTG
>JAPZTO010000006.1 GCA_027532775.1 Beijerinckiaceae bacterium | reverse complement strand
ACGACCGCGCCGGGCGTGACACCGCCCGTGGGCACCCCGCCGCCGGGCACCCGCCCGCCGACCGGAGGCCCGACTCCGCCGCCGGCAGTTCCGCCGGGAACGACCGCGCCGGGCGTGACACCGCCCGTGGGCACCCCGCCGCCGGGCACCCGCCCGCCGACCGGAGGCCTGACCCCGCCTCCGGCAGTCCCGCCGGGAACGACCGCGCCGGGCGTGACACCGCCCGTGGGCACCCCGCCGCCGGGCATCCGCCCGCCGACCGGAGGCCCGACCGCACCGCCGGCAGTCCCGCCGGGAACGACCGCGCCGGGCGCGAATCCGCCGCCGGGCGCGATCAGGCCTTCAGGCCCGCCTGGACCGCGGCCTGTCGGGACCCCGCCGCCCGCGCAGCCGGGTGCGGTTCCCCGTCCCGCCGGGCCACCGCCGGGTGCGGTTCCGCCGCCTGCCTTGACGCGGCCGACGCCGCCCTCGGCGCCGCGTCCGATCGGGGCTCCGCCGCCTCAGAACCCGCCGCCGCAATTCCGGCCCGTTCCGCCGCGTCCCGGTCCGGGCGAGCCGCCGCCGCAGTTCCGGCCGGTGCCACGCCCGCCGGCATCTGCGCCGCCCCCGCCGCAGGCGCGCCCGGTCCCGCCCCCTCCGCCGGTGGCACGCCCGGTCGCTCCGCCACCGCCGCCAGTTGCGCGGCCTGCGCCTCCGCCCCCGCCGGTTGCGCGCCCGGCGCCACCCCCGCCACCAGCGGCCCGGCCGGCACCGCCGCCTCCGCCTCCGGTGGCAAGGCCCGCGCCGCCACCCCCGCCGCCGCCTGCAGCCCGGCCACCGGCCCCCGGCCCGATCGGGCAATGCACGCCGGAACTCCGGGCCCGGGGCGCCTGCCGATAACGAAAAAGGCCGGAGCATGGCTCCGGCCTTCTTGATGTCTGGCGTGGCTTCAACCCGGCTGCCGGGCAGCCGGAGGCAGCATCACTTCTCCAGCCGGGCGACGAGGCTGGACGTATCCCAGCGGTTGCCCCCCATTTTCTGGACTTCCGAATAGAACTGGTCGACCAGAGCCGTCACCGGCAGATGGGCGCCGTTGCGGCGCGCCTCGGTCAGGCAGATATCGAGATCCTTGCGCATCCAGTCCACCGCGAAGCCGAAATCGAACTTGCCGGCGATCATCGTCTTGCCGCGGTTCTCCATCTGCCACGAGCCGGCGGCGCCCTTGGAGATCACCTCCAGCACGGCCTCGACATCGAGCCCGGCACGCTTGCCGAAATGCACGGCCTCCGACAGGCCCTGCACCAGCCCGGCAATGCAGATCTGGTTCATCATCTTCGCGAGCTGGCCGGCACCGGACGGGCCGAGCAGCCGGCAGGCACGGGCGAAGGCCATGATCACCGGTTCGGCCTTGGCAAAGGGTTCGGCATCGCCGCCGCACATCACCGTCAGCACGCCGTTCTCGGCACCGGCCTGCCCACCGGAAACCGGCGCATCGATGAAGGCGATGCCGCGCGCCTTGGCGGCCGCGTGCAACTCGCGCGCGACTTCGGCGGAAGCCGTGGTGTTGTCGACGAAGATCGCACCTGGCTTCATCGCATGGAACGCGCCATCGGGGCCAATCGTCACGGCGCGGAGATCGTCGTCATTGCCCACGCAGGCGAAGACGAAATCCTTCCCGGCAGCAGCTTCTTTCGGGGTCTTCGCCGCAGCGCCGCCATGCTTGGCCACCCAGGCCTCGGCCTTCGCGAAGGTGCGGTTATAGACCGTGACGGCATGGCCGCCCTTGTTCTTGAGATGCCCCGCCATCGGCGCGCCCATCACGCCCAGCCCGAGGAAAGCCACGTCCGCCATATCTGATCTCCCGTCCGGCCCGCAGGCCGATGCCCGGCGGTCTCACCGCAGGGCCAGATGCCGGGTGAGCCGCGTTTCCAGACCATCCCAGACCCGCCGGATGATCTCCACCAATGCGAGATAGATCAGTGCCGCCACAACGTAAATGGAGAGGTCGAAACTTCGTGCGAAGGCCAGCCGCGTCGCGCCCATCAGATCGAACAAGGTGACCAGCGAGGCCAGCGCGCTCGCCTTGATCATCACGATCAACTCGTTGCCGAGCGGGCGCAGGGCCACGATCATCGCCTGCGGCATCTCAACCCGGAGGAAGATCGCGAAAGGCCGCATGCCGAGCGCCCGTGCCGCTTCCGCCTGCCCATGCGGCAGAGATTGCAGCGCCCCCCGGAAGATCTCGGCCTGGTAGGCGGCGGTATTGATGGTGAAGGCCAGCAGGCAGCAATAGAGCGGATCGCGGAAGAACCACCAAAGGCCCACCTCCTGCCAGAACGGCCGGAACGAGCCGAGTCCGTAGTAAATCAGGAACAGCTGCACGAGCAGCGGCGTGCCGCGGAAGAACGTCATGTAGCCATGCAGGATCATCCGCACCGGCTTCGGGCCGCGCAGGCGCAGCACGGCAAGGGTCAGCCCGATGATGATGCCAAGGCCGAACGAGATCGCCACGAGCTGCAAGGTCAGCCCAAGGCCGCTGGCCATCCGGCAGCCGTAATTCTGGAAGACCTCGAGGCCGATCCACGCACCGGGATACTCGCACCACGTCATCGTGAAGCTCCCGCGCGGGCATAACCGCGATTGGCCCGGCCCTCGAGGCGGTCGAAGCCCCAGGTCGAGATGACCGAGAAGAAGAGATAGATCAACGCCGCTGCGCCGAAGAAGAGGAACGGCTCCTTAGTCGCCACATTGGCCCTTGTGGCGATGAACATCGTGTCCTGCAGCGTGATGACCGAGACCAGCGAGGTCTCCTTCAGCAGCACCATCCAGTTATTGCCAAGGCCGGGCAGGGCGACGCGGATCAGCTGGGGGAAGACCACCAGCCGGAACGCCTGCCATTTCGTCAGCCCGAGTGCGGCGGCTGCCTCGCGCTGGCCCTTCTGGATCGCGTTCAGCGCGCCGAGCCAGACTTCCGCCGAGAAGGCCGCCAGTACGACGCCGAGCGCCACCATGCCGGCCAGGAAGGGGGACATGTCGAAATTGCCGGAAAGGCCGACCGCGCTCCAGAGGCGCTGCGCCAGGACCTGCACCCCGAAATAGATGATGTAGAGCGTGAGGAGTTCCGGCACGCCCCGGAAAATTGTGGTGTACAACGTCGCGAAGGTCCGAAGTGTCCAGGAGCGCGAGCGCTTGGCCACGGCGATGGCCAGGCCGAGAGCCAGCCCGAAGGGCAGTGTCGCCAGCGCGATCGAAATGGTGACCAGCGCGCCGGCGAGCAATTCATCGCCCCAGCCTTCCGGCCCGAATGAAAGAAGATCGAGATAATATTGCATGATCAAATGGGAGCCGGCGACACGGGAACCCGTGCCGCCGGAACGCCGTTGCTTACTGGATGGCCTTCTTGCCCAGCCACTTCATCGCGTGCTTGTCGAGGCTGCCATCGGCCTTGGAATCGGCGATCGCCTTGTTCAGCATCGCGGCGAGTTCCTTCTCGCCCTTGCGCATCGCCATGCCGACGCCCGGGCCATGGATGGCCGCATCGCGCTTCACCTCGGCGATGATCTTGCAGCAATCCTTGCCCTTGCCCTTCACGAAGGTCTCGAGTGCCTCGAGATCGGCGACGATATAGTCAAGACGGCCGTTGAGCAGGTCGAGATTGGCCTCTTCCTGGGTCGGATAGGGGCGGGCCGTCGACTGCTTGTAATAGGCCTCGAGGTAATTCATGTGGATGGTCGAGCCCTGCGCGCCGACATTCTTGCCCTTGAGCGCATTCGGCGAGATGTCGGTCGAGGTGATCGACTTCGCGCCCGCCATGGCGATCGGCGTCGCGGTATAGACATCCGTGAAATCGACGCGCTTCTGGCGCTCGGGCGTGGCATTCATGCCGGCCACGATCAGGTCATACTTGTTCGACAGCAGCGCCGGAATGATGCCATCCCAGTCCTGGACCACCCAGGTGCACTTCACCTTCATCTTCGCGCAGAGATCGTTCATGTAGTCGATCTCGAAACCCTCGAGTTCCTTCTTCGCGTTGAGATTGTTGTAGGGCGGGTAGGCGCCCTCGGTGCCGATGCGGATTTCCTTCCATTCCTTCGTCTGAGCCATGGCCGCACCGGAAATGGCGACAATGGCGGACGTCACGAGCACACGCAGCAACTTCATTTTCTCTCTCCCTGCTGGATTGCACAGCCCCCTGTGCAACGGCTTTCGACCCCGCCTTCTGGCGGCCCTTGGCTAGAGTGAGGGAAGTTCGGGGCATTTGGCAATGTCCCCGTCCCACAATTTTTGTCGCGGCAGACGCCCTTTTTTCCGCGATCCCGCAGGTTTGCGCCTCCCGCGCGAGCGGAATGCCCGCTGCGCGTTCCGCGTGCTTGCTGATTGACCAATCCCGCCCCCGCGCCCTATCTGCCCTGAGCCGGCTGCAGATGCGCAGACGGCAGGCACGAGGCAGGAACGATGGCAGACAGGGAACAGGTGCGGCAGGCTTTGGCCGGGGTGGCAATGCCGGACGGGCGCGGCTCGCTGGCGGAATCCGGCGCGCTGTCGGAAATCGTCATCCACCAGGGCAAGGCCTATTTCTCCATCACCGTGCCCGCCGCGCAGGTAGCCGGAGCCGAGCCGCTGCGGAAGGCCGCCGAGGCCGCGGCCCGCGCCGTGCCGGGCATCAACTCCGCCCTTGTGACCCTGACCGCCGAGGCCCCGGCGAAACCTGCTGCGGCTGCGCCGGCGAAGCCCGCCCAACCCGGCCCGGGCGGGCAGGCGAAGGTACAGGTCGCCGGCATTCGCCACATCATCGCGGTCGCCTCGGGCAAGGGCGGCGTCGGCAAGTCGACCACCGCCTGCAACCTCGCGCTCGGCTTCGCGGCGCAGGGCCTGCGTGTCGGCGTGCTCGATGCGGATATCTATGGCCCCTCCATGCCGAAGCTCTTCGCCATCCATGGCCGTCCGACGCTCAAGGAAGGCCGCATCCTCAACCCGATGATGGGCTATGGCATCAAGGTGATGTCGATTGGCTTCCTGGTGGATGAGGAAGCCGCCATGATCTGGCGCGGCCCGATGGTCATCTCGGCCATCCAGCAGATGCTGCGCGAGGTTGACTGGGGCGAACTCGACATTCTCGTTGTCGATATGCCCCCCGGCACCGGCGATGCCCAGCTGACCATGGCGCAGAACGTGCCGCTGGCCGGCGCCGTGATCGTCTCGACGCCGCAGGACCTCGCGCTGATCGATGCCCGCCGCGGGGTGGCGATGTTCCGCAAGGTCGAGGTGCCGATCCTCGGCATCGTCGAGAACATGAGCTATTTCGTCGCGCCCGACACCGGCAAGCGCTACGACATTTTCGGCAATGGCGGCGCCCGCGAAGAAGCCGATCGGCAGGGCGTGCCCTTCCTCGGCGAGATCCCGCTGACCATGTCGATCCGCGAGAAATCCGATGCCGGCACGCCGGTGGTCGTTTCGGAGCCCGACAGCCCGCATTCTGTCGCCTATCGCGGCATCGCCGCGAAGGTCTGGAGCATCCTCGAGGGAGGGTCGACACAGAGGCCGGCACCGCGGATCGTTTTTGATGTCTGATCCGCGCCGTGTGCATTGCACATATGCGGAAATCACATAATACTCATTCTGAAAACGCCGGGCGTCCGGGTCTCCGGGGCTTATGAAAAAGGTTGCGAAAGATTGGATGTTCCCTACAACTTGCCCTGCGTTTCCAAGGGTAGGGACTGTCCTGTTCGTGGAAAACACGCGTTGAAAGAGGGAGAAAACGCATGAAGCGTCGTCAATTTTTGACTGCCGCGGGGGCCGGGCTCGGGACCGCTGCGATTGCCGCACCGGCCATCGCGCAGAGCATGCCCGAAGTGAAGTGGCGCCTGACATCGAGCTTCCCGAAGTCGCTCGATACGATCTATGGCGCCTCCGACACCTTCTCGAAGGCTGTCGCCGAAATGACCGACAACAAGTTCCAGATCCAGGCCTTCGCGGCCGGTGAAATCGTCCCGGGCCTGCAGGCTGCGGATGCCGTCACCAATGGCACGGTCGAGGTCTGCCACACCGCCTCGTATTACTATGTCGGCAAGGATCCGACCTTCGCCTTCGGCACCGCCGTTCCGTTCGGCCTGAACGCCCGCCAGCAGGATGCCTGGTTTATGCATGGCGGCGGCATGGACCTCATGAACGAGTTCTATGCCGGCTACCAGATCCACGCGTTGCTCGGGGGCAATACCGGCACGCAGATGGGCGGCTGGTTCCGCAAGGAAATCAAGTCGGTTGCCGATATCAACGGCCTGAAGATGCGCATCGGCGGCTTTGCCGGCCGCGTGCTGCAGAAGCTCGGCGCCGTTCCGCAGCAGATCGCCGGCGGCGACATCTACCCGGCCCTCGAAAAGGGCACGATCGATGGCGCGGAATGGGTCGGCCCGTATGACGACCAGAAGCTCGGCTTCAACAAGGTTGCGCCGTTCTACTACTATCCGGGTTGGTGGGAAGGCGGCGCCGCGCTGCACTTCTTCATCAACAAGGCCAAGTGGGATGCGCTGCCGAAGAACTACAAGGCGATCCTCGAATCCGCCTCGCATCTCGCCAATACCGACATGATGGCGAAGTACGATGCCCGCAACCCGGCTGCGCTGAAGTCGCTCGTCGCGGCCGGCACGCAGCTCCGTCCGTTCTCGCAGGACGTTCTCGAAGCCTGCTACAAGGCGGCGAACGAACTCTATGCCGAAACGGCCGCTGCGAACCCGAAGTTCAAGAAGGTTCACGACCAGATGATGGCCTTCCGCGGCGACCAGTATCTCTGGTGGCAGGTGGCCGAATACACCTTCGACAACTTCATGATCCGCGCCCGCGCCCGCGGCTGATCGGATCTCCGGTCAAGGAACAGGAACGGCGGCCTTCGGGCCGCCGTTTTTCGTTGGGACTCTGCCGGCGTAACGGAGAGACCTGCCATGCCGGACTGGACCATCCGCCGCCTCGCCCCCGGGGACGAGGCTGGCTTCACCGCAATGCTCGACCTGTTCGCCGAAGCCTTCGAGGATCCTGTCGCCTATTCCTCCCGCCGCCCGGGCCCGGCATGGCGAGAACAGCTCCTCGCGAGCCCGGATTTCGTGGCTCTCGTGGCGGAACAGGGCGGCGCCGTGGTCGGCGCGCTGGCGGCCTATCTGCTCCGGAAATTCGAGCAGGAGCGCTGCGAGGCCTATATCTACGATCTCGCCGTGTCAGCCGCAGCCCGCCGGCAGGGGATCGCCATGGGCCTGATCGAGGCGCTGAAGCCCGTTGCACGCGCCGCCGGTGCCTATGTCATCTTCGTGCAGGCCGACCGGGAGGATGATCCCGCAATCGCACTCTATACCCGGCTCGGCCGGCGCGAGGATGTGCTGCATTTCGACATCCCGGTCTGACCATCTGCCCGGCAGACCCGCCAACAAAAAAGCCGGGCGCGAAGCCCGGCTTTCCTGTTCTGGCCTCGCCGCTTATTGCGGCTTCGGCGGTTCGAGCCCCGGCGGCGGGCCGGCCGGCGGCGTCAGGCCCGGAAGGCCCCCGCCACCCGGCGGGCTCAGCCCTGGCAGACCCGGCGGGGAATCGAGCCCCGGGATCGTCAGGTTCTTGAACTGCTGCTCGATCTTGGCCGGGTCGATCTGAACCTGGCTGCCTTTGTAATGCATCACCATCTGCGGGAAGATGATGACCAGCGCCACCATGATGCACTGGATGACCACGAACGGCACGGCGCCCCAGTAGATCTGGCCGGTGGTGACGGGCTCGGTCTCCTTGCCGGTCACCTTGTCGATGTAGGCGTTCTTCGGCGCCACCGACCGCAGGTAGAACAGCGCGAAGCCGAAGGGCGGATGCATGAAGCTCGTCTGCATGTTCACCCCGAGGATGACGCCGAACCAGATCAGGTCGATCCCCAGCTTTTCTGCCGGCGGGCCGAGCAGCGGCACAACGATGAAGGCCAGCTCGAAGAAGTCGAGGAAGAAGGCCAGCAGGAAGACCATGATATTGACCACGATCAGGAACCCGGCCTGGCCACCCGGCAGCGAGACGAGCAGTTCTTCCACCCAGACATGGCCGTTCACCCCGTAGAAGGTGAGCGAGAAGACGCGCGCACCGATCAGGATGAAGACGACGAAGGCCGAGAGCTTGGCCGTGGAATCGAGCGCCTGCGAGACGAGGCTCATCGTCAGGCGGCGCTTGGCCACCGCGATGATCATCGCGCCCGCAGCGCCCATGGCGCCGCCTTCCGTCGGGGTGGCGAGACCGATGAAGATCGTGCCCAGCACCAGGAAGATCAGGCCCAGGGGCGGCATCAGCACCATGATCACTTCCTGCGACAGGCGGGAAATGATCTTGAGGCCCATGAACTTGTGGATCAGCGCCAGGATGTAGATGACGATCATCGCGGCGAAGGCCGCCAGGATCATTTCCGAACCCGGCTGGACATGGCCGACGAAGCGATCCTTGAGGAAATAGGTGAGCGCGACGGCCACGATGAGGCTGATGACCAGCGAGCCGATGCCGCCACCCAACGTGCGGGCTTCCTTCGGCAGGGCCGGCACATAGGACGGCCGGAGGATCGAGACGAGGAAGATATAGCCCGCATAGAGCAGAGACAGCACGATGCCGGGGATGAAGGCGCCCTCATACATGTCGCCCACCGAACGGCCGAGCTGGTCGGCCATGACGATCAGCACCAGCGAGGGCGGGATGATCTGCGCCAGCGTGCCGGAAGCAGCGATGACGCCCGAAGCGATACGCCGGTCATAGCCATAGCGCAGCATGATCGGCAGCGAGATCAGGCCCATCGAGATGACCGAGGCTGCCACGACGCCCGTGGTCGCCGCAAGAAGGGCGCCGACGAAGATGACCGCATAGGCAAGACCGCCGCGGATTGGCCCGAAGAGCTGGCCGATCGTATCGAGCAGGTCTTCCGCCATGCCCGACCGTTCGAGGATCAGCCCCATGAAGGTGAAGAACGGGATGGCGAGCAGCACGTCGTTGTTCATCGTGCCATAGACGCGCTCCGGCAGGGCCTGCAGGAAGTTCGGCACGAAAAGACCCAGCTCGATGCCGATCACGGCGAAGAGCAGGCCGCAGGCCGCCAGTGCGAAGGCGACGGGATAGCCCATCAGCAGCAACGCGACCAGCGAGGCGAACATGATCGGGGCCATGTAATGCGTGATGAAGCCGGCAAAGCCGGGCTTCATCTGGGTGGCCGCCTGGGCAGCCTCGGTGCCGAACCCGGCCAGGAAGACAAGGGCGAGGGCGGCGCTCAGCAGCGATCCGCCGAGCCAGAAGGAAAGACGCTTGGACATCGGAATTCCTCGAAAAGGGCGGATCAGGAGCGGGCTGCGGCTTCGGCTTTCGCCACTTCGAGCAGGCGGGCTGCTTCCGCTTCCGCTGCGGCATGGTGGCCGACGGCGGTATTCGGATCCTCGATCACGCCCTTGATGATGGCGTAACGCTTGATCAGCTCGGAGATGCCCTGCGCCAGAAGCAGCACGAAGCCAGCCGGAACCAGCAGCTTGGCCGGCCAGACGGTGAGGCCCCCGGCATTCATCGAGGCTTCGTTCAGCTCGAAGGAGCGCATGAAGAACGGCCAGCCATGATAGATCATGATCCAGCAGAACGGGATCAGGAAGAAGACATGGCCGAACACGTCGATCCAGTCGCGGGTGCGCTTGCGGAAATTCCCGGTGACGATGTCGATGCGGATATGCTCGTTCTTCAGGAAGGTATAGGCCGCGCCGAGCATGAAGACGGCGCCGAACAGATACCATTGCAGTTCCAGCCAGGCATTCGAGCTCTGGTTGAACACTTTCCGGATAATGGCATTGCCGGTTGAGACAATGACGGCCGCCAGGATCAGCCATTTGATGAACTGGCCGATCCGCTCATTGATCGCATCGATCAGCGAACTGATTTTCAGTAGGTTTTCCACGCCACTCTCCCCTTGGGCACAGAACCGGCCGGTTTTCCGACCTGTTGCGTTCGTTATTCGCGAAGCCATCCGGGTTTTCACCGGACCGTTCCGCATTGGCACAGAGAGGACGACGCAACAACGCGCCCAGCCCCCGGTATTCGGCATATGAGCCATGCTGAATTGTGATAGCTGACCCCTGCAGGCCCTGCAACTTGACGGGAACGGGGAGAAAATCAACCCCTGTCGGGTGCCGGAGCGCGGAGTTCCTCGCGGTGCCGGACGCGTTCCCTGTGGAGGGTGTAGAGTCCGCTCGCCCCGATCAGCGCGATGCCCAGCAGGGCGATCGGCGCCGGCCATTCGCCGAAGACGAAGATGCCCAGCAACACCGCCCAGACAATAACGACATAGCGGAAGGGCGAGACCACCGAGAGTTCGACATCCCGGCAGGCCTCGATCATCGCGAGATTGCCGAGAATGACGAAGGTTGCGGCCCCGGCCGTGTAGAGCAGCTCGGTCATGCCGAACGGGCGCCAGATGCCGGTCGCGATCACCAGCACCAGCCCGCCGAGCAGGGTGCCGAGCGTGCTCGTCAGCGCGATGACCACGCTGGGGATATCCATCGGGATCCGCCGGGTCAGCAGGTCACGCAGGCCAACCCCGATCACCGAATAGATCGCCAGCACGAGGGCGAGCAGCGGAATGCCGGTCCCGCCCGGCCGGACCACCAGCAGCATCCCGCCGAAGCCCACCACCACCGCGCTCCAGCGCCGCCAGCCGATCTGCTCGCCGAACAGCACCATCGACAGGGCCGTGATGATCAGCGGCGCGGCCATGAGGATGGCGGTGATATCCGCCAGCGGCATGACGCCGAGCGCGGTGATGAAGCTCATCGCGATCGTGGCCTCGATCCCGCCGCGGGCCAGCAGCTTGGGATGCGCCGCATCGCCGAGGCGGCGCATCATGCCGGAGGCGCGGAGCCAGATCATCAGCAGCACCAGCGCGACAATCCCGCGGATGACCAGGATCTGGCCGGCCTCGAGCGTGACGCGCGCGAGCTTCACCAGCGTGTCGTTCAGCACGAAACACGCCATGGCCAGCACCATCATGAGGATGCCGCGAAGGTTTTTCTGGGATTGCAGCACGGGGATTCGAGTGGATGTGAAGCGGAGTGCTTCCGAGGCCAGTATCTCTAGCGGTTTTACGCGGCAATGGCCATCCCCGGGCTTTGCATGGCTGCAAGCGAAGAGGCCCGCCTTAACCACCCGTTAGACATGTTTGTCTATGATAAACGTACAAAGTGTAACTATTTTTGATGTCAGGGACAAAGATGAAGAACCTGAAGGCTCGCCTGTTCAGACGTGCCGGTTCCGATATGCCGCCTGCCGCTCTCCCCGAGACCGTGGCTACAGAAGGCGTGGCCGCGCCGGGAATCGATGTGGAAGCCGCCATGCGCGAGGCGCTCGACCTGTTCGAGGATGACGTCCTGCGCGTGGTCCGCAATCTCGGCCATTCGGTTCAGGATGCCCGCGACCGTTCGGTCGCTTCTGTCGAGCGCCTCGATACGGTGCGCCACGCCATGACCCGCTTGCTGGATTCGAGCAGCCGCGCGAATACCGAGATTTCCGGCATTGCCGTCTCCACCGAGGAAATGGGCAAGGCCGCTGACGAGATCACCGCCACGGTTTCGAATGTCCAGCAGCGTGCCCAGGCGACGCTGGCTTCTGCCGATGATTCCGCAAGCCTGATGGCGCGGCTCGGCTCGGTCGTCGCGGAAATCGGCGGCATGCTCAACAGCATCAGCGAGATCTCGACCCGCACCAACCTGCTGGCCCTGAACGCCACGATCGAGGCGGCGCGGGCCGGCGAGGCCGGTCGCGGTTTCGCGGTCGTTGCCGGCGAGGTGAAGTCCCTTTCGGTCGCCGCGGCGCAATCCGTCAGCGCCATCCGCAACCGGATGGATGACCTGCGCGAGGCCAGCCAGAACGCAATCAGCAACATGGAGCGGATCCGCGCCGAGATCGGCGGGCTTGCCCCGGTCTGCGCGACCATTGCCGGTGCCGCCAACGAACAGCGCATGACGATCCTCGACCTGTCGAGGCGGATGCAGCTGGCGCGGACCGCGCTGGAGGAAGTCAACGGCGTTGTCGAGGAGGTCACCGGCCTTGCCGATCACGCGGCGCGAACCTCGAAAGATGCCGGCGAGTTGTCCGGGATGGCCTATGACGAGGCGCAGGAGCTGGGGCGCCGCGTCGTCACCATCCTGCGGACGATGCCGGCGGCTGACCGGCGCGACGAGCGCGTCCCGATCGATCTTCCGGTCCGGCTGCGGTTCGGCGGCAACACCCTCGCCTGCCGGACCTTCGATATCAGCGAGGGCGGCATGCTCATCCGCGCGCAGGATGGCTTTGCCCCTGCCGTCGGACAGCGTTGCGAGGCGGATATTGCCCGCATCGGCGAGGTCCGGCTCGAGGTGGTCAATGTCTCCAGCCTCGGCGCGCATTGCCGGTTCATCGAGCCCTCGGGTGAGGTGATCGCCAAGGTCCAGGCGGCGATGGAGGCCTTCCATCAGGAGAACCAGCCGGTCATCCTGGCGGTCCAGTCCTTCGCGCGCGAAATCACTGCCGCGATCGAGGGCGAACTGGCGGCTGGCCGGCTCAATCTCACCCAGCTCTTCGATACCGACTACAAGCGCATTCCCGACAGTGATCCGCCGCAATTCTCGACGGCCTATCTGCCTCGCTTCGAGGTGATCCTGCCGCCGATCATCGAGCGGACGATGGCCGCCCATCCGAGCCTCGCCTTTTGCGCGGCAGTGGACCGGAACGGCTATCTGCCGGTGCATGTCAAGGCGGTCAGCCAGCCGCAGCGCAAGGGCGAGCGGGCCTGGAACATCGCCAATTGCCGCAACCGCCGCATCTTCGATGACCGGGCGGGGCTGCTGGCAGCCCGTGTGCTGAAACCGTATCTGATCCAGCCCTATCACCGCGACATGGGCAATGGCGTCAAGGTCGCGATGAAGGAAGCGGATGCACCGCTGATCATCGCATCGCGCCATTGGGGCGGCGCGCGCATGGCCTTCAAGATCTGAGGCGAGGCAGGGTCAGGAACCGGCTTCCGGCTCAGCCGCCCGTCACGCTCATATGGCGGCCGACAGCCGGCTGCCGGGTGGTGCGGTCGATGATGAAATCATGGCCTTTGGGCTTTCGCGCGATGGCCCGGTCGATCGCTTCCATCAACGCGTCGTCGCTCTCGCTGGCCCGGAGGGGCTTGCGCAGGTCGGCCGCATCCTCCTGGCCGAGGCACATATAGAGCGTCCCGGTGCAGGTCAGCCGCACGCGGTTGCAGCTCTCGCAGAAATTGTGGGTCAGCGGCGTGATGAACCCGACCTGGCCGCCGGTTTCCACGCTCGTGAAATAGCGGGCCGGGCCGCCCGTCCGGTGGCTGCTCGCTTCCAGCGTCAGCGCTTGCGACAGCCGGTTACGCACCTCGCTAAGCGGCAGATACTGATCAACGCGCTGGCCGTCGATCTCGCCCAAAGGCATCACCTCGATGAAGGTGATGTCCATGTCGCGGCCATGGGCCCACCGGATCATGGGGAGAAGCTCGTCCTCGTTGAAATCCTTCAGCGCGACAGCATTGATCTTGACCTTGAGCCCGGCGCGCTGCGCCGCATCGATCCCCTCGAGCACCTTGTCGAGCGCGCCCCAGCGGGTGATCTGGCGGAATTTCGCCGCATCGAGCGTATCGAGCGAGACATTGATCCGGCGCACACCGCAGGCAGCCAGATCTGCGGCGAAGCGCGAAAGCTGCGAGCCATTGGTGGTGACGGTGAGTTCCTCGAGCGCGCCGGTCTCGAGATGGCGGCCGAGATTGCGGAACAGGGTCATGATGTCCCGCCGGACCAGCGGCTCGCCGCCGGTCAGCCGCAGCTTGCGGACGCCCCGACGGATGAAGGCGCTGCACAGCCGGTCCAGTTCCTCGAGGCTGAGCAGGTCTCCCTTCGGCAGGAAGGTCATGTTCTCGCTCATGCAATAGACGCAGCGGAAATCGCAGCGATCCGTCACCGAGACGCGAAGATAGGAGATCGACCGGCCGAACGGGTCGATCATCGGGGGCGGGGAGGGGGGCAGCATGGCGGCTTGACGCTCCGTCTTGTCCTGCAGGCCCGTCACTGGGCTCTGCTACAGATGAGACCGGACCGGCCAAAGGGCAAGCCCGCAAAAGAGGCAAGCCTGAAAAACAGGCCAATGGCCAGAAGGTGACGCCGCGAAACGGCATGGGGTTCTCCGGCGGGGCTTGATCGCGCCCCGCCGGCGGTCCATCTGTTGCCGGGCCCGACAGATCGGGCCGGCGCAGGGGATCAGGAATGGAAGAAGGCAGAAGCACAGCCTGGCCGGTCGAGCTGCGGGTGCGCGGTGATCGCCAGGCGCTGCAGGTGAGTTTCGATGACGGATTCTCGGCCGAGATTCCCGCCGAGATGCTGCGCGTCATGAGCCCCAGCGCCGAGGTGCAGGGCCATACACCCGATCAACGCAAGACGGTGCCGGGCAAGCGCGATGTCATGATTCTCGGCGTCGAGCCGGTTGGCAATTATGCGATCCGGATCCGCTTCGATGACCTGCATGATTCCGGCATCTATGGCTGGCCGCTGCTCTATCGCTTCGGCCGGGACCGCGAGACCCTGTTTGCCGAATACCTGGCGGAGCTGGAGGCCAAGGGCCTGAGCCGCGAGCCGCGCCGGCGGGCCTGAACCGGCCTCCCGACATGAAAAAGCCGGCCAGAAGGCCGGCTTTCAAATTCTTCGACTTGGAAAAGGCTCAGCGCATCACGACGACGCGGGTGCCGACCTTCACGCGCTCGTAGAGGTCGATCACGTCCTCGTTGAGCATGCGGATGCAGCCCGACGACACGGCCTGGCCGATCGTCTCCGGCTCGTTCGAGCCATGGATGCGATAGAGCGAGGTGCCGAGATAGAGGGCGCGGGCGCCCATCGGGTTGCCTTCGCCGCCCGGCATGAAGCGCGGGAGGTCGGGGCGGCGGCGCAGCATCTGGGCCGGCGGCGTCCAGGACGGCCATTCCGCCTTGCGGGTGATCGCCTTGGTGCCGGCCCAGGAGAAGCCCGGACGGCCGACGCCGACGCCGTACTTCATGGCGCGGCCATTCGGCAGGACTAGGTACAGGCGCTTCTCGTTGGTATCGACAACGATGGTGCCGGGACCGAACTTGCCCTTGTATTCGACTTCTTCCCGCGGGATCGGGGTGGCGCGGATGCGGCCGTCATCGGCCATCACCAGCGGCTGCCGGGTCACCGGATCGATTTCATAGGCGGACACCGCCGGAACAGCCGCCAGGCCGAGCAGAACCGCAACGCTCATCGTCTTGAGTAGACGCATCTTTATTCCCCATGCCGTTTGAAGCTCGCCGCATCGATTGCGGCGCGAAAAATTCGAAGCCACCTATGACTCCTGTGCGTTAAAGTTGACAAGTGCGCTAGCACACAACTGCGTGATCGCGCCGCCTTCCCGCCTCCTTCTGGTGCCGATGTTGCGCCGTCGCAACATCGGCGGTTGTTTCCATTCCAAAGCCCGCCATGCTTCGCCTTGACGTCCGTTTCCGCTTGGCCTATCCCCAGCGTCCTGGGGCGCGTAGCTCAGCGGAAGAGCACTTCGTTCACACCGAAGGGGTCACAGGTTCGATCCCTGTCGCGCCCACCATTTCCCCCGATCCCTTCTCCGTTCCCCTTTCCGGCCTCCCCCGCGCTCATGCCGCCCGGATGGAGCCGAGGAATTCATCCACGGCGCTCCCCAGGGCCACCCCCTCGCGGGACAGTTCGCGGGCCGAGCCGAGCACCTGATCGACAAGGGTGTTCGAATTCGAGATGGCCACGCTGACATTCGAGATGTTCTTGGTGACCTCGACCGTCCCGCGTGCCGCCTCCTCGATATTCCCGGCAATGATGCCCGTGGTCATCATCTGCTGGCTGATCGAGCCGCCGACCGTCTCGGCCAGCATGTTGACCTCGCCCAGCGTCTCGGTGATGGCGTGAATGGCCTCGATGGCCAGCGAGCTGGCCTCCTGGATCGCCCGGATCTGGCCGGCAATCTCATCCGTCGCCTTCGCGGTCTGGGCCGCGAGTTCCTTCACTTCCTGCGCCACCACCGCGAAGCCGCGGCCGGCCTCGCCGGCACGGGCCGCCTCGATCGTCGCGTTGAGGGCGAGCAGGTTCGTCTGGCTGGCAATGTCGCTGATCACCTTCGCCACGGTCCCGATCGATTCGGCCGCCGAACCCAGCGTCTTCATTTCCTGGTCGGTCTGCAGGGCCTGCTCCGTCACGGCGCGGATCCTGTCCGTGCTCTGGCCGATCTGGCTGCCAACCTCGTTCATCGCGGTCGAGAGATCGGCCGTCGCGCCTGCAACCGCCCGCACATTCTCGGTCGCCTGTTCGGAAGCCGCTGCGACGGCCGTGGCTTCCATCGTGGCCGAACCGGCCTCGCGGGACATCGCCTCCGCCGCCGTTTCCAGCAGCCCCACCGCACCGGTGACGCTGGACACGACGCGGCCGACCCGGGCCTCGAACGCTTCGGCAAGCGCATCCATCTCGCTCTTGCGACGCGCTTCATTCGCCAGTCTTTCCGCTTCCTGCGCGAGCCGGAGCGTCTCGGTTTCCTCAAGGCTCCGGTGGAAGGCCCGGACCGTCTCGGCAAGCTGGCCAACTTCATCACGGCGCTTCGTCTCCGGCAGCACGACATCGCGCCGGCCGGCGGCCAGAGCCGCCATGACGCGGGTCATCGCCGTGACCGGGGCGATCATCCGCCGCTGGATGACGAGCGCCGCCAGCCCGACCAGCACCAGCAGCGCAAGGCCCGCCAGCATCAGGCCCTTCATGGCCTCGGCTGAACTGGCCTCCATTTTCTGGTGCACGCTCTGGATGCGGGCACGCATCGTCACGAGCATGGCCTCCATCTGGTTGGCCAGCGCCTGCGTCTTCGCGGCCTGCCCGGCAATCGCCTGCGCCCGCGGCTCGAGCCCGGTCGCGGCATCGGCGGATTTCATCAACGCGCCGATATCCGCGTAGAAGCCACCGATGGCCTTGTCCGTCGTCTCGACGGCGGCCTTCACATCGGGCGGGAAATAGGGCGCCAGGCCGGTGAGTTCCTTCCATTTGGCATCCGCCGCCTGTCGCCGCGTCTCGATCGCGGCCCGCAGCCGCCCCGCCTCGGCAGGGTTAAGCACGGCACTCACAGCGTCCTGGTGGTTGCGCCAGAGGCTGTCCTGCAGGGCAAAGACGATGGTGGGGGGCACCGAAGCTTCCCACACGGCATCGCGGGCATCGCCCACCATGGTGCCGCTGAGGTTGCGCACCATCATCGTGACCAGCGCGAATACCGCGAGGATCACCGCAAAGACGGCGTAGATTTCGAAGGCCACGGAGCGGCGCGAAAAAAGGGATGCCACGGAAGGCTCCTGCCACGGAAACGGGAATTTCAGTGTCGCACAGGGCCGTTGAGCAAGCGTTAACCACGAAACGCCGCGAATAGGCCTTCTTACTGGAGGCGGATCGTCACCCGCTCCGTCGCGCCTGTCGCGTCGATCACCGAGATCTGCGCGAAGCCGAGCCCTTCCGGCCCGATCTCGATCTCGCGGCGCAGGCGCTGCCCGCCGATTGGCTCGCCGTTGAGCAGCAGCGTGAAAGGCGGCAGGCCACCGGCGATCTTGACCATCACGCTCGGGCGTGCATCGGCCCGCTCGGCCTTGGTGTCGATGGCGGCGCCATCGGGCGGAAAGGCGATCTGCAGCGCCTGCCGGCTGCCGAGCAGGGCGGTTTTCGGAATGTCCTGCCGGATGTGCCGCAAGGGCGGCGGCAGGCTGGCATTGCTGGCGACCAGCGCTTCGCGCGGGCGCGGCATCGGCCCGCTCGCAAGCCCGATCCGGGCAAAGGCATCGAACAGCACCGGCGCGGCCACCTTGCGCCCGATCAGCCCCGGTACGGCGCCGTTATCGGCCTGGCCGACCCAGATGCCGATAGTGTGCTTCCGGTCGAAGCCGACGGCCCAGGCATCGCGGTAGCCGTAGGAGGTGCCGGTCTTGTAGGCGATCCGCGCCTGGAGGGCATTGTCCGGCGGCGGCGCGCCGAGCAGGATGTCGCCGACATACCAGGCCGGAACCGGCCCGACAAAGCGCGCGGGAAGCCCTTGGCCCTGCGCCTGTCGCTCGGTCGAGGGCAGCATCACCCCGCCGCGGGCAAGGCCGGCATAAAGCATCGTCAGGTCCTGCAGCGAAATGCCGAGCCCGCCAAGCCCGATCGCAAGGCCGGGCGCGCTCTCGTCGGGCGTCTCCACCACGGCGCCGGCCTGGCGCAACCGGGAGATGAAGCGTTGCGCGCCGACAAGCTGCAGCAATTCCACCGCCGGCAGGTTGAGCGACATCTGCAGCGCCTGCCGCGCCGTGACCATGCCCTGGAAGGCATAGTCGAAATTGTCCGGCGCATAGGTGCCGAAACGCTGCGGCCGGTCCTCCAGCATCGTCTCGGGATGGGCAAGGCCGTTCTCGAAAGCCAGCGCATAGATGAAGGGCTTGAGCGCGGAGCCCGGCGAGCGGCTCGCCCGCGTCAGGTCGATCCCGCCCCAGCGCGCGGCGTTGAAATAATCCGCGCCGCCTACCGAGGCCCGGATCTGCCCGGTCTCGTTCTCGACAACGACAATGGCCACGGAAACCTTCGGCCCCTGCGCCTCGGCGCGTTCCAGCGCCAGCCGTTCAAGCACGACCTGCCAGTCGCGCTCCAGCGTGGTCTCGTGCCGGCGCCGCGCCGGGTCAGCCGCCACCAGCGCTTCCGCCCGATGCGCGGCGAGATGCGGGAAGGGGCGTCGCCGTTCCGGCACGGGCTCGCTCTCCGCCCGGGCAAGCTCGGCCTCGGCCAGCGTGTTCTGGCTCCGCATCCGCGCGATCACGCGCCGCCTGGCCGCCTCGGCGCGTTCGGGAAAGCGGTCGGGCCGGCGGGATTCCGGCGCCTGCGGCAGCGCCACCAGCAAGGCGGCCTCGGCATTGGAAAGTCGGGTCGGCTCCTTCCCGAAATAGGCGAGGGAGGCGGCGCGCAGGCCTTCGAGATTGCCGCCATAGGGCGCAAGGCTGAGATAGAGATCGAGAATGCCGGCCTTGCCGACCCGCCTTTCGAGTTCGATCGCGCGGGCCATCTGCCGGAGCTTCGCGCGGAGCGTGCGCGCCTCGCGTGGCTCGACGAGCCGCGCTACCTGCATCGACAGTGTCGAGCCGCCGGAAACGATCCGCCCCCGGGCGAGCCATTGCCAGCCGGCGCGGACAAGCGCCAGCGGATCGACCCCGCCATGCTGGTGGAAGCGCTGGTCCTCATAGGCGATCAGCATCGTCAGGAAACGCGGATCCACCTCCGCCGCATGGACCGGCATCCGCCAGCGGCCATCCGCCATGACGAAGGGCCTGAGCAGCTTGCCGTTCCGGTCGACCACGATGGTCGAGCGCTCCTTCAGCGCCTCGAGATCGAGCGGCGGCAGACCCCCCGCATAGAGCGCGAAGCCGAGCGGCAGGCTGGCCAGCAGCGCCAGCCCGCCGGCCGCAACCGCGAGGCGCCGCCGCCAGCCCATCTCAGTTCCGCTTCGCCGGCTTGACGGCGAGCGTGCCGAAGGCCGTGCGGCCGAACCGTTCCGGGCGATACATGTCCTCGGCAATCGCCGCCGGATGGACATAGGTGCCCGGCGTCACCGCCCGCACGAGATAGCCGGTGACGAAAGGCGTGTTGCCGCCATCACCCAGAGTAATCGAGGCGACGAACCGGTCATCCCGCGCTTCGGTATGCTCGGGCACGAGGTCCGATTTCAGGAAGTCGAGCCCTTCCGTGCTGCCCTCGGTGAGTTTGGCATTCTCGATTTCCAGCCCTGCCGGCAGCGGATCGACCACCAGCAGCCGCGCGCCGATGCGGCTCGTCCGGGTGATCTCCAGCCGCACGGCATAGCGCTCGTTCTGCTGGATCTCGTCCGGCTGGACCTCCTCGCCGTCAAGCGTGTGGATCGTCCGCTTGACGGTGAAGCCCTCCGAAACCGCCGGCGCCGGCGTGGTCGGGATGCCGGAAACCGACAGCACCACCCGCGCCGGGGCCTGGCCATTGTTGCGCAGGGTTACGGGCTTTGCGTCCAGAGCCGCCTGGCTGACATTGCGGTAATAGGCGCCGCGCCGTTCCTGCCCGTCGACGGTAAGCGAGAAGCTCTCCACTTCCTTTTGCAGCGCCTGCGCTGCCAGCACCATCCAGTTCTGCTCCTGGGTGGAGGTGTAGCGCCGGTTCTGCCGGGCAGTGTCGAGCACATTGGCGACGCGGGTGATCCGCGCCCGCTCGGCGTTGGTTTCGGCGAGCAAGGCCAGCAGGCCGGCACTGTCGCGCAGGCGCGAGCCGTAATCGTCGCGGAAGACCGTATCATCCGCCGCCGCGCCGATGGCGGTCAGCGCCTCGTTGAACACCCGGTCCGCGCGGCCCCGGTCTCCCAGCAGGGCGAGCGCCGCTGCGATCTGGCCTTTGGCAAGCGGCGAGCTGAACTCGCCGATCTTGTTGTCGGCGAGATAGCGCAGGTCGCCCATGACCGGCCGGCCGTTCCGGGCCAGCACATAGATGGCATAGGCGAGTCCGGCGGCCTCTTCCTTCCGGATATCGGTGGTATTCGCCACCTGGTTGCGCAGCCGGTCCAGCACCAGCCCGAAGGCGAGTTGTGGCACCGCGACATTCTGTTCCCGCGCGCGGGTCAGGAAGTCGGCCACGAAGGCATCGAGCCAGAGATCGCCGCCGCCGATTCCCCAGAGGCCGAAGCCGCCATTGGCACCCTGCCGTGAAACCACCCGTTCGATGGCGGCGCTGATCCGCTTTTCCGCGCTGTCATCGAGCTGGAGCTGTTCCATCGAGGCCAGCCGGTTGACATAGAGCAGCGGCATCGCGCGGCTCACGGTCTGTTCCGTGCAGCCATAGGGGTAACGGTCGAGGCTGGCGAGCAGCGACGGCACGTCCAGCGCGGCGAAGGGCGAGGCCGTGATCGAGACCGAGCCGGAGCGCGGCACGAAATCGGCCAGCAATTCGCCAGAGACTTCCAACGATTGCCCGCCCGGCAGCGGCCGGACGATGCGGTTGACGACACTCGGCGCCGAGGGCTTGACCATGACGCGCACGGTCTGCGGCAGGGTCTCGCCGCCACCGCGCAACGTCAGGTCAAGTTCTGCCATGCCGAGCCCGGCCGCGATCACGGGCAGCGCGAAGGACACTTTCTTGCCCTTCTCCAGCGCGATCTTGCGCAGGGCCGGGTCAAGGCTGACCGAAACCGGGCCGCGCATGTCGACATCGAGGATGTAATCCCCGTTCTGGCCTTCCACATTGTTGATCTCGATGTGGAATTGCGAGCGGTCGCCGAGCGCGAGGAAGCGCGGTGTCGTCGCCTGCACCACGATCGGGTCGCGGATGATCACCTCGCTGCTCGCCTCGCCGGTCTTGTCGGCGGTCCAGGCCACGGCCATCACGCGCACGGCGCCGTTGAAGGCAGGGATCTCGAAATCGATCCTTGCCGTGCCATCCGGGTTGACCTTGACCACACCGGAATAGCGCGCCAGCGGCTCCTGCGTCGGCTTCTCGCCCTTGGCTTCCGGCGTGATGTCGCCACCGGAACGGATGCCGCCCCGCACGCCCTGCATGCCATCGATCAGGTAGCCATAGAGATCGCGCAGGTCTCCGGCGAGCTGGCGCTGGCCGAAGAAATGCGCCGTGGCATTCGGGCTCTGGTAGCGCGTCAGGTTGAGGATGCCGACATCCACCGCCGCGACGGTGACGAAGGCCTCCTCGCCGGCCTTGAGATTGTCGAGCTTGATCGGCAGCGACAGCGTGCCGCGCGGCCGCATCTGCGCCGGCGCATTGAGCGCGACGCCGATCTTGCGCGCCTCCTGCCCGATGCCGAACCAGGAAAGGCCCAGAGCCCGGCCGGGCATGCGTTTCGCCGCCTCGTCGAGCGGGCGATGCGCCAGCACAGTGAGATAGGCGCCGGCGCCCCAATCGGCATTGACCCGAAGCGAGGCGGTCTGCCCGCCTTCCTTGAGGTCGATCGTCTCGAGATGGGCGATCCGGTCCGAGATCACCGCCAGCGTCGCCTTGCCCGCAAAGCGCGAATTCAGGCGGATCTGCATCGTCTCGCCGCTCGCATAGCCCTTCTTGTCGAGCGCGACATCGAGCACATCCGGCGTATCGGCCTTGGCATCGGCGACATAACCGACGGTGAAGGTATGTGCGGTCTCGGCATCATCGGCGCCGCTGCTGCGCACTTCCAGCCTGTAGGTGCCCCAGCCGACGCGCGCGGCGATCTCGGCCACGGCCGTTTCGGAGACGGCAACCTCGCCATCCGCTACGCGGCGCGAGGTCTTGATCGATTCATAGGCCCAGCGGCCTTCCTTGAAGAACCACTGGTAATTGCGGGTGATCCGCGAGAGCTGCCATTTCAGGCCCGGCTTCGTCAGGCGCTTGCCCTGGCCGGTGGCCATGATCACGCCGAATTTCGCCGTGCCGCCATCGCCGATCTCGCCATCGCCGAAAAGCGGTTTCACGCCGATCACCACGCCCTTGGGCACGATCGGCACGGTGATGGACCGCGTCACGCCGCGCCCGCCGGTTTCGGAGGCGGTCACGTTGAACTGCGCTTCCAGCGGCAGGGTGGTGGCCGGTTCGGTCAGCGTGATCGAAAGCTTGGCCTTGCCCTCTTCGTCGGTTGTCGTGCCCTCGAATTCGCTGCGCATCGTCTCGAAGGTCTCGTCGGACAGGCCGACCGTGTAGCCCTCGAAACCGGGTATCGCGCTGCCCGCCGCCAGGCGGATCGTCCAGTCACCGGAGACGGAGAGATCACTCCCCACGGCGCCGTAGAGATAGCGCACCTCGACATCGATCTCGGCATTCTCGCCGGATTTGATCGTCTTGGCCGGGGCATCGAGCTTCACTTCCAGCCTTTCGGGCACGTAATCCTCGACGAGGATCGTCGTCTCGCCGATGGCCGGCCGCTTGGGATCCGAATAGGCCGCGATCCGCCATGTTCCCACCGGCACGCCGGAGAGGAGCGGGATCGACCAGCTTCGCCCGCCCGCGCCCTGATCCGCCACCACCGACCGGCGATATTCCATCCCGTCGGGGCGACGCACGACCAGCGTCAGGGGCAGGCCGGAAACGGCCGCGCCGCGCGCATCGCGGAGCAGGGTGGAAAGATAGACCGTCTCGCCCGGGCGATAGACACCGCGCTCGGCATAGAGGAACGCGTCGAGCCCGGTCGGGGCAACGCGGCCGGAAACGCCGCGATCCGTCAGATCGAAGGCGCTCTGCTGCAGGTCGAGGAAGCCGTAATCCTCCTTGAGTTGCGCGGTGACGAGGCCGGGCGCGAGCCCGCCTTCCCCGCGCGAGAGGCCGGCATCGAATTTCGCATGGCCGCGCGCATCGGTTCTGGCGGTGCCGAGAATCTCGTTGTTCCGCGCGATCAGCCGGATCTCCGTATCGGCAACCGGCTCGGCCGAGGCCAGCGATCGCACCAGCACATGCACGCCGTCACGGCCGGAAAAGGCGGTCAGCCCGAGATCGGACACGACGAACCATTGCGTCGCCACCTGCTCGCCGCCGCCTTCGACATCGCCGTCGACATTCGGCGTCGTGGCACCGCTCTGCGTCTTGAACTCGCCGGCCTGCGCCGCGATGAGATAGACACCCGGCTCCAGCTTGCCCGTCGCTTCCGTCACCGGAAAGCCGGTGGTCACGTCCTTGTTCAGTTCGTTCTTCACATCCATCGTGCCGCGCCAGACCTGCTGGCCCGTCTCGCCGATGATCTTGTCGAGCTGGGATGTGTCGATCTGTTCGAGGAACTCGGACGAGCGCACCGTGTTGATGAGGTTCCGGTCGCCGATCCGCAGCACGCGGATGCCGATCTTGTCGGTATTGACCGAGATCAGCGGCACGCCCTGCTGGCCCGAACGCGGCAGCACATAGGTCTTGCCGCTGGCGCGCACGGAAGGCGTGCGGTCGCGGACATAAATCTCGTAATCGGCGTTTTTCAGCAGCGTCTCGCCGGGAATGGCCGAAGGAATGCCCTGCCTGAGAACCACGGCATAGCGTTCGCCATGGCGCAGCCCGTCGACGCAGATCTGCTGGTCCTCGGCCACGACCGCGAAATCGCCCCGGCCCGACACGGCGACATAGGGCGCGAAATCGACGCGGCCCCGCGCCAGCGGCTCGGAGAAGGTGAAGCAGGCACGCGGCGAGGCGGCATCCGCATCCACCTCATTGCCGGTCAGCCGGAAGCCACGCTTCTCGCGCAACGCCTCGTAGGCCGTGCGGATGCCGGCATTGTCATTCGCCTCGAGGCTGATCCGGTAGGCGGTCAAGGCCGGGCGCCACATCTCGCGCCATTCGAAGATCTGGCCGAGCAGGCCGAGCGAGGAGGCCTCATCCTCACGGCTGCGCGACCGCTGATAGGCGAGATAGGCCGCATTGACCGCGCGCTCCTGCAGGTCATAGCGCTCGCGCCAGTCGCGCGGGGTGATGCCGCGCGCCGCGCGGGCCATCAGCCGCCACGCTGCCGGGTTGGAGGGGGCCGCCAGAACCGCCTGGTTCGCCAGCGGCAAGGCCGCCCGGGCATCGTTGCGGTTCATCGCAGCCTCGCCCGCCGAGAGCAGGCGCTGGATTTCGGCATTGGCCGGCAGCGTCACCTCGCGCTTGAGGCGCTCCTCCATCGCGGCACCGGATGTCGCGAGATCATCGCGCGAGAACGGCTTCTGCGGGGTCTGGGCCAGCGCTGTGCCCAGCATCAGGCCGAGCCCGAGAAGACCGGCGGCGAGCGATGCGAGACGTCCGGACCGAGAGCCGCGGAAGGAGAGGGGGGCGACGCGCATGCCGGTGGCTCCGTTCATGGGGAGAGGGGGAGCAGCAGACTATCACCTTGCGCCCGGCCCGCAATGTGCGATAGCGCACGGAAATACGTTCGCGCCCGGGTTGCCATGGGGCGGGAGCCCGTGCCACGCTGGATTTTCCGCGTCCCGGGAATGACCGAACGGAGCTGTCCCATGTCGCTGTGGAAAAACGATTTTCCGGCAAGATTCACGGTCGGGAGCGGCGTGGCTCCAGCCTCCCGGCGCCTTTCCGGGCTCGCGGCAGGCGCCCTGCTGGTGCTTCTGATGGCGGCTCCGGTTCCTGGAATGGCGCAGGCTCCGGCCCCGAAACCGGTCGATCCGCTCTTCGCGGCAGCCGAGAAGACCTATCTCGCGCTCGATGTCGAGATGCGGAAACAGATCCAGCGGGACCTGATCTGGGTCGCGAAATTCCCCGGTTCGGCCACGGGCGATTTCGGCCCGCTGACCTTCGCAGCCCTGAAGCGTTTCGAGGAGGCGGAGAAGCTCAGGCCGGGCGAGAGCCTGACGGATCCCGCCCGCCGCCGCCTCGCCGATGCGGCCAACCGGGCACGGGCAGCGCTCGGCTTCGCTATCCAGACCGACCGCGCCTCCGGCATGCAGGTCGGCATCCCGGTCAAGCTGCTTTCCAAACCCGGCACCAACGGCTCCGGCGGTCCGCGCTGGCAGGATGCGGGCGAGAAGGTGACGGTCGATCTCTCTGTCCTCAAGCCGGAGGATACGCTGCCGGCCTTGTTCGAGAAGGGCACCGACCCGAAGGTCCAGGGCAGGAAGATCACCTACAAGCTGCTACGGCCGGATTTCTTCGTGATCTCGGGCGAAACCGACAAGGGCAAATTCTTCCGCCGCGTCGCCAGCGACGGCAAGGGTCCGCCCCGCTCGCTCTCAATCGGCTATGACAAGACCATGGCCGCCGCGATCGACCCGCTTGTCGTCGCCATCGCGGCGAGTTTCGAGCCCTGGCCCTCCGCCCGGCCTGCGACAAGCCCGTCGGATCCGGCCCGCCCGCCGCTTGTGGCAGCGGCCCCGTCGCGCCGCCGCGCAACCGGGCTCGTGCTCGGCCCCGATCTTGTCGTCACGGGCGAGGCTGCGCTGGCCGGCTGCACCGAATTCCAGGCCCGTACCGCGCCCGATGCCGCGCCGCTGGCCCTGCGCAACCCGCGCAAGCTGGAGGGGACGGGGATGATCGCCCTGTCGGGCCGCATCGGCACGCCGCTGGCGCTGCCTTTTGCTGCGGCCGGCACCGAGGGCGCGCTGGTCCAGCGCGATGCCGAGGGCGAGTTGCTGGTCGCGGCGGCCGAGATTGCCGACGGCAAGGTTTCCACCTCGCTGCAGGAAGGCGGCGCCGGCGCACTGGTGCTCGACCGCTCGGGCCAGCTTGTCGGAGTGATCGCGGCCAGCCCCGTCACCAAGGTGCGCGTGGCCGGCATCGTGCCGGTCCTGTCCTATCCGATGCTGCCGGGGGCCGATCTTGCCCGCGCGGCCGGTCTCACCCCGCAATCAGGGGCAACCACGACGGTCATGAAATCCGGCGCGGAACTCGGGGAAATGGTGCGTGCCGGCATTGTCGGCATCACCTGCGCTTCTGACCGTTGATCAGCGCATCAGCCGCTTGATCTCCGCCGCCAGCGCGTCGAAATGGCTGATCACCACATCGGGGCCAAGCTGGTCCACCGGCGTGTCGGTATAGCCGAAGGTGACCGCCACGACCGGCAGCGAGGCGGCGCGGGCCGTGTCGATATCCGTCCGGGAATCCCCCACCATGACCGCGCGGCCGATATCCCCGCCGGCGAGGCGGATTGTCTCGGTCAGGTGGCGCGGATCGGGCTTGCAGAAGGCGAAGGTGTCGCGTCCGGCAATCGCGGCGAAGCGGTCGAACACGCCGAGCTTCTCGATCAGCGCGCGCGAATGCCGCTCTGGCTTGTTGGTGCAGACGGCGAGGAGATGGCCCTCGCCGGCCAAACCGGTCAGCGCGGCTTCGACGCCCGGGAACAGGAAGGAATGATCGGCGACATGGTCGAGATAATGGACAAGGAACGCCTCGAACAGCCGGTCGAGACGCTCCGGGGAAAGCGGCACGCCCGAAGCGCGGAAGCCGCGTTCGATCAGCGCGCGGGCGCCTGCCCCGACGAGGTTGCGCGCGGCCGAGACCGGTAAGGCCGGCAGGCCTTCCGCTTCCAGCAGGACATTGAGCGCGGCCATGATGTCCGGCGCGGTTTCCGCGAGGGTTCCATCGAGATCGAAAACCACCGTGCCGCGCATGACCTGCCCTTTTTGCCAAAACCGTCCCGCCTCCTACACTGGCAGCGGCGATTCGCAAGAACCATGGCGCTCGCCGATCAAGGGAGGTCATCCATGCCAGGGCTCAGAATCGGTGCCGCGTCCCTCCTGTGTCTGGTCGCCCTCGGCACTGCCCGTGCCGAGAATTTCGCCTTCGCGCCGGCGCCGCAGCAGGATCTGAACCGCATCTACCGGATCGATCGCCAGACCGGCGAGGTCATTGCCTGCCAGTTTGCCGTCAAGGATGACAGCCCGATCGGACTGACGCTCTGCTATCCGGCGGGGGAGGGCGCGCGCGCCGGCGAGGCAGGCGATTACGGTCTGATCGCCTCCAGCCACCGGCAGGAATCAGGCATTTTCCGCTTCAACCGGCGCAATGGCGCGGTGAGCATCTGCTATGTCCGCGACGATCAGGAGGTTGTCTGCACCCCGCCGTCCAAGTAGAGCCTGCAGCAGAGCCTGTCAGCATGGCGGCGGGCATGGGAGAGGCGGCACGATGAGCGACCATCTGAAGCGGCTGGCAGCGGAGGCCGCGGCAAAAACCGAGTTGCGTTCCGGCATGAAGCTGGGCCTCGGCACCGGCTCCACGGCGAAGCATTTCGTCGATATTGTCGGCGAGCGGATCCGCGCCGGCGAGACCTATCTCTGCGTTCCCACCTCCGAAGCCACGCGCCGCCAGGCCGAGGGGCTTGGCATCCCCCTGACGAGCCTCGACGAGGCCGGCGAGCTAGACCTCACCGTTGACGGCGCGGACGAGTTCGACCCCGGCCTGAACCTGATCAAGGGTGGCGGCGGAGCACATCTGCGAGAGAAGATGGTCGCGGCCAATTCGCGCCGGATGATCGTGATCGCGGATGCCTCCAAGCGCGTCGCGCGCCTCGGCGCTTTCCCGCTGCCGCTCGAGATCACGCCCTTCGCGCAGGGCACGACGGTGCGGGCGGTCGCCCGTGCTTTCGCTGCGGAAGGGATCCGCGCCGAAATCCGCCAGCGCCACCGGCCGGATGGCTCGCCCTACATCTCCGACAACGGCAACCTGATCTTCGACGCGGTGAATGACGGGATCGCCGATCCCGCTTCGCTGGCTGACCGGCTCGACCGGATTCCCGGCCTCGTCGAGCATGGCCTTTTCATCGGCCTTTGTTTTGCCGTTTATCTCGGCGCAGAAGAAGGGGTTGCCGTGATCGGCAAGAACACGTAACAGGCGCGTCGTCACACGCCTCGCGGCGGCAGGCCGTCCTGCGCCCGCCGCGCAAGGTCATCAGGAAGGTGCCTCATGCCGAAGCCCGTCTCCCTCATCCGTTCGTTCCTCCTGGCCGCGACGCTGCTCGCCCCGGTCGCTGCGCCGGCCCAGCAGGTGAGCAAGGAAACGATGGAGGAAATCCAGAAGGCGCTGCAGGCGCCGATCGTTCCCTCGCATCTCGCCCTCGCCACGGATGTGCTGAAGGCCTCGGGCATGATCACCATGTTCCAGAACGCCATGCCGAATGTTGTCGGCTCGCTCCGCGTCAACGTCACGCGGACGCGCCCGGAACTCGCTCGCGACATCGAGGAAGCGCTCAAGGTGGTCGAGGCCGAGCAGGGCAAGATCGCGGCGGATGGCGTCAGCGGGGCCGCCCGGTTCCTGGCGCAGCGGCTCAACGAGGCTGAACTGAAGGAAATCAACACCTTCCTCACCTCGCCTGCCGGCAAGAAATATGTCGAGGCCCTGCCGGCCTTCATGGATATTGTGGTTCCCTATCTCGAACTCTGGAGCCAGGAAGCCGGCGGCCGGATGATGAACCTGTTCCAGCAGGAAATGACCAAGCGCGGCCACAAGCTCTGATCGGCCCGTCCGCTTGCGTATGCCAGGGGGCCTCGCAGGCCCCCTTTTTGTTGGCCGGCGCTTCCATGCACAGGCTTGTGATGGGCCGGCGCGCTTTCGCCCCGGTTGCCGCCTCGCAATCCCGCCGGCGAGCGCATAGGTTCTGCCGCAATCAATGCTCGGAGTTCCTGTCATGTCTGGCTCATTCGATGTCGACCTGTTCGTGATCGGCGGCGGGTCCGGTGGCGTTCGCGCGGCCCGGATCGCAGCCGGCCACGGCGCGCGCGTCATGCTGGCCGAGGAATTCCGCCTCGGTGGCACCTGTGTCATCCGGGGTTGCGTGCCGAAGAAGCTCTATGTCCTTGCCTCGCGCTTCGCGCAGGAATTCGAGGCCGCGCGCGGTTTCGGCTGGAAGCCGGGCCAGGCCAGTTTCGACTGGCAGCGCCTTGTCGGCGCGAAGGAAGCCGAGATCACCCGGCTCGAAGGCCTTTACGCCAAAGGCCAGCAGGGCGCCGGCGTCGAGGTGGTGAAAACCCGCGCCGTGATCGAGGGCCCGCACGAGATCCGCCTCGTCAACGATGGCCGGATTATCCGCGCGCGGCATATCCTTGTTGCCACTGGCGGCCGGCCAAACATCGATCCGGCTTTGCCGGGCTGGGAGAATGTCATCACCTCGAACGAGGTGTTCGATCTGGAAACCTTCCCCCGGCGCATCGTCATTGCCGGCGGCGGCTATATCGCGCTGGAATTCGCCGGCATCTTCCGGCTGCTCGGCGCCGAGGTCACGGTGATCTATCGCGGTGCCGAAGTGCTGAAGAATTTCGATCAGGATATGCGCGAAGGCCTCGTTGCGGCCTATGAGCGTGCCGGGATCCGCTTCGTTCTGAACGATGTCTTCGCCCGGATCGACCGCGTGGAGGATGGCCTTGTCGCCACCACGCGCGCCGGCCTCAGGCTCGAAACCGACCAGGTGCTGATGGCCATCGGCCGCTCGCCGAATACCGAGGGTCTGGGCCTCGACAAGGCCGGCATCGCGCTGGCGCGGGACGGCGCGATCGCCGTCGATACGCAATCCCGCACCAATATCCCGCATGTCTTCGCCGTGGGCGACGTAACGAACCGCGTCACGCTCACCCCGGTGGCCATCCGCGAGGGCCATGCGGTGGCGGACCTGCTCTTCGGCGCGGCGAAGGGCATTGCCCCCTGGCAGGTCGATTACGCGAACATCCCCACGGCCGTCTTCACGACGCCGGAGATCGGCACCGTCGGCCTGACCGAGGCCGAGGCGCGCAAGGCCTTTGCCGTGGTCGATATCTATCGCACCAGCTTCCGGCCGATCCGCGCCACGCTCACCGGCGGAGAGGACCGCACAGTGATGAAGCTCGTCGTCGATGGCGAGACGGATCGTGTCCTCGGTGTCCATATTCTCGGCGAGGGCGCGGGCGAGATGATCCAGCTTGTCGGCATTCCCCTGCGCATGGGCGCGACAAAGGCCGATTTCGACGCGACCATGGCCGTCCACCCGACGGCTGCCGAGGAACTGGTGACGATGCGCAGCCGCACCGCCCGGCATACGCGGTAAGCCGGCATGCTGATGGGGCTTCTCGCCGGCCTGGCCGCCGGCGCGCTCTGGGGGCTGACTTTCGTCGCCCCCAATCTCGTCGCGCCGTTCACGCCGTTCGATCTCGCCTTCTGGCGGAATGTGATCTTCGCGGCCCTGTCGCTCGCTTTGCTGCTGGCCTTCCGCGCGGCGATGCGGCAGCTCGATCCGGCCGGGCGCTGGATCGCACTCGCCCTCGGGCTGATGGGCTATTCCGGCTATTACCTCTTCGTCGCCTATGCGGTCGCCTTTGCCGGCCCGGCCATTCCCGCGCTTGTCATCGGCGCCTTGCCGGTACTGCTGGCGATTACGGGGAACTGGCAATCGCGCGATGTCGCGTGGTCACGGCTGGCCGTGCCGCTGGGTCTCATCACGCTCGGGCTGGTGATCGTCAATCTTGGCTCGCTCCGGGCGCCGGTCATGGGCCGCACGGGCGGCGAGATCGTGATCGGCTTCCTGCTGGCCCTGGGCGGGCTCGCCCTCTGGCTCTGGTATGGCCTTTGGAATGCAGCCGCACTCAAGGCACGCCCGGGCACCGACACGCTGGTCTGGACCTCGCTGCAGGGCCTTGGCGCCGGGCTTGGCATGCTGGCCGTGTGGCCGCTCGGCCTCGCGCTTGGCTGGTCGCGGATGGGCTCGGTGCCGCTGTTCGGGCCGGAGGCCGGGCCGCTCTGGCTCTGGGCGCTCGCCACCGGCCTGTTCTCGAGCTGGGTTGCGACCTTCGCCTGGGTGGTTGCCTCGCGCCGCCTCTCTGTCGCACTATCCGCGCAACTGATCGTGTCGGAAACCTTGTTCGGGCTGCTCTACGGCTTCCTTGCCGAGACACGCTGGCCGGATTGGCATGAGAGCCTCGGCGCCGCCCTGCTTTTTGCCGGGGTGATGGCGGGGATCCGCGTGCTGATGCCGCCGGCAAAGCCCGAGCGCTCTCCGGCGTGATCGCTCCGGAACCAGACAAGAAAACCCTCAGGGAACGTCCATGCCTCTCATCACCTACCTCACCACGATCCGCTTCGATTTCGGCGCGGTTGCCGGCCTGCCGGAGGATATCGCCGCGCTCGGGATGAAGAACCCGCTGCTCGTCTCGGATCGTGGCCTCGAGGCGACCGGCCTCGTTGCCCGGATCGCCGCCCTGATGCCGCGCGGCGCCGAGACGCCGCTTTTCGTTGATACGCCCTCCAACCCGACCGAGGAGGCGACGGAACTCGCCGTGGCCGCCTACCAGGCCATGGGCTGCGACGGCATTGTCGCGCTGGGCGGCGGTTCGCCGATGGACCTGGCCAAGGCGGTCGCCATTGTCGCCACGCATGGCGGCACCCTGCGGGACTACGTTCTCATCCTCGGCGGTGGGCCGAAGATCACGGCGAAGGTCGCGCCGGTCATCGCCATTCCCACCACCTCCGGCACGGGCTCCGAGGTCGGGCGCGGCGCGGTGATGAGTTTCCGCGATGGCCGCAAGATGTCGGTTATCTCGCCGCATCTCATCCCGAAACGCGCTATCTGCGACCCGGAACTCACGCTCGGCCTGCCGCCGGGGCTCACCGCCGCCACCGGCATGGATGCGCTGACCCATGGCATCGAATGCTTCATCTCCAACACGCCGAATCCGCCGGCCGGGGCGATCGCGCTCGAATGCGCGCGTCTTGCCGCCCGGAATATCGAGACGGCGGTTGCGGAGGGGGGCAACCGCACCGCCCGATACGACATGATGATGGCCTCGATGATGGGCGCGATGGCCTTCCAGAAGGGCCTCGGTGCGGTGCATTCGCTCTCGCATACCCTCGGCGGGCTGAAGCAGGTCCAGCTCCATCACGGCACGCTCAATGCCGTGCTGCTGCCGGCGGTTTTGCGCTACAATGCCGGCATCCGCGCGGAGGAATATGCCCGCCTCGCCCATGAAATGCAGGTCCCGGCCGGGCAGACGCTCGATCGCTACATCGAGGACCTGAACCGCCGGCTCGGCATGCCGGCCAGCCTCTCGGCCATGGGGATCCGGCGCGAATGGCTCGACGATGTCGCCCGGATCTCGATGGAAGACCATTGCACCAAAACCAATGCGCGCACGCCGAGCGAGGCGGATTATCGCGCCATCCTCGACGAGGCGTTCTGAGAACAGCCCTCACCCGGCCTCGCTCCGCTCGGCCACCCTCTCCCCCGGGGGAGAGGCCGACGATGCGCAGCAGCGGCGGGTGAGGGGCGCTTCCTGCTGACGGTCTCTCCCCCCACCCCTCGCCAAAGCGTGCCTATGGGTGTAAGGAACCTGCCCTCCGGCCCCCGCGCCGGTCGATCTGTGCCTATTCAAGGAAAAGCACCATGAGCACGCAAGGAAACCTCACCTCCCGGCAATCCTGGAACCCGGGTAGCTGGCGGTCGTTTCCGATCGCCCAGGTGCCGGATTATCCCGACAGGGCCGTGCTCGAGGCGACGGAGGCCCAGCTTGGCACCTTCCCGCCGCTGGTTTTTGCGGGCGAGGCGCGCAAGCTCAAGCGGGCGTTGGGCAAGGTTGCCAATGGCGAGGCCTTCCTGTTGCAGGGCGGCGATTGCGCAGAGAGCTTCGCCGAGCATTCGGCCGACCATATCCGCGATTTCTTCCGCGTCTTCCTGCAGATGTCGGTGGTTCTCACTTATGCCGGCTCCTCGCCGGTGGTGAAGGTCGGCCGCGTGGCCGGGCAGTTCGCCAAGCCGCGCTCCTCGCCGGTCGAGAAGGTCGGTGATGTCGAATTGCCGAGCTACCGCGGTGACATCATCAACGGCACCGAATTCACCCCGGAAGCGCGCATTCCGGATCCGCGCCGGCAGATCGAGGCCTACCGCCAGTCTGCCGCGACGCTGAACCTGATCCGCGCCTTCGCGACCGGCGGTTATGCCAATCTCGACAATGCCCATCGCTGGATGCTGGGCTTCGTGAAGGACTCGCCTCAGAGCGGGCGATATAACGAGCTGGCGAACCGCATCACCGAAGCGCTGGATTTCATGCGCGCCATCGGCATTTCCGCCGATACGCATCCGGAAATGCAGATCACGGAATTCTTCACCAGCCACGAGGCGTTGCTGCTCGGCTACGAGCAGGCGCTGACGCGTGTCGATTCCACCTCCGGCGACTGGTATGCCACCTCCGGCCACATGCTCTGGATTGGCGATCGCACGCGCCAGCCGGACCATGCCCATGTCGAGTTCTTCCGCGGCATCAAGAACCCGGTCGGTCTGAAATGCGGCCCGTCCATGACGCCGGACGGCCTCATCCAGATGATCGATGCGCTGAACCCGGAGAACGAGGCCGGCCGTCTCACGCTGATCACGCGCTTCGGTGCCGACAAGGTGGGCGACCATCTGCCCGGCCTGATCCGCGCGGTGGAGCGCGAGGGCCGGAAGGTCGTCTGGTCCTGCGATCCGATGCATGGCAACACGATCAGCCTCGCCGGCTACAAGACGCGCCCGTTTGACCGCATCCTCTCGGAAGTGAAGAGCTTCTTCTCCATCCACGAGGCCGAAGGCACCTATGCCGGCGGCATCCATCTCGAAATGACCGGCAAGGATGTGACGGAATGCACCGGCGGTGCCCGGACCGTGACGGCCGAGGGCCTCGCCGACCGCTATGATACGGCCTGCGATCCGCGCCTCAATGCCGAGCAGGCGATCGAGATGGCCTTCCTCGTGGCGGATCTGCTCAAGCACGAAAAGGCCGCGCGCGGCCCGGCGGTTTCGGCAGCGGCGGAGTAACGACCGGGCCTCGGGGCTTCATCATGCCCGGGCCTGGCCCGGGCATCCACGATGTTTTCGATTTCTTCTTGCCTCGCCATCCGCCCCGTCATCGCGAGGCGTGTCAGCGCCATGGCGATCCAGAACCGTGCGGGAAGTGCGGCGTCGTGCTCTGGTTTGCCGCGTCGGCTTCTGGAGAAGCCTCCTCGCAATGACCTGTAAGGTGGGCGAGCGTGACGGCGCGGCGCTCCGGAATTAACCAAATCCTGACAATTCGATCGTCCGCGTAAGGGTTTCGTTAGGGAATTCGGCCAGCCTGTTGGCTCCTCAAGGGAGTTTCGACATGCGTTTCGCGACCACCATTGCCCTCGCCACGGCCGCTTTGGCCGCCGCCCTGGCAACTGCCCATCCGGCCCGGGCCGCGCAAGGCCGCAATGCCGCCCTGATCGGCGGCCTTGCTATCGGCGCCGCCGGCGCCGCCATCCTGCTCAACCGCCCGGCCCGCGCCGCGCCGGTCGTGGTCGAGGAGGAGATCATCGAACGGCCCGCGCCGCGCTACGTCCCGACCTGCCGCATGGAGCGCCGCCGCGTCTGGATCGACAGCGAGAGCTACACCTATCGCCGCGTCGAGGTCTGCGAATAAGGCGCGATGGAGCGGCCAATGCTTGGTCGCATCAACGGATGAACGTCAGGCAACATGGCGCGTTCAGCTTCGCGCCATGGCTGCACGGTTAATGTCTCCCCATCGAAGTCGGAGCCCGGCAGGGGCCGATGGCCCGGACTTCCACAAGGAGACAGAGACGATGGCTACCCTTTCCCCCTTCGGCAAGAAGGCCGCTGCGGCGGCGTTGGTCGCCCTCACGCTCGGCGCCGGCATGGCCGCCTCGACAGGCGAAGCCGAAGCCCGTGGCGGCCGCAAGGGCGCCATTATCGCCGCCGGCATCCTCGGTGCGCTCGCCGTGGGGGCGATTGCCGCCAACAGCGCGCATGCATCGCCGGGCTATTATGCCGACTCGGGCTATGATTATGCCCCGCCGGCGCCCGTCTACCACCAGCCGACGCCGGTCTATTACCAGGGCGGCCCGGGCTATTACGGGCACGGCTATTACGGCCATCGCCGGCATCATCGCCGTTACGGCTATGCCGAGACCGGCTATGGCTATCGCGGCCCGGTCTGCACGATCCGGAAGCAGCGCTACTGGGATGGCTATGGCTGGAACGTCCAGCGCGTACAGGTCTGCCGCTGACCGCGCTGATGCACCTGTCCGGTTCTGCGTAAACGGGAAAGCCCGGCCGAGAGGCCGGGCTTTTTGCGGTGTCGAGACCCACCGACTGGAGATCTGATCGGGAACCCGGTCAGAATTTCACGCCACCGGCCACGCGGGCGGTGTTGATCGAGACGTTCGGCCGGAGGCCGCCCGAGGCAAACTGGATATATTGCCATTCGCCGCGCAGGAAGGTGTTGGGCAGGAGCTGCATGTCCACGCCGGCACCGAGCGCGCCGCCATAGGTCACGCCGCTGCGGCCGACGACACCGGCGAAATTGCTGGAGCCGACCAGCGGGCGGGCCGGCGGCGAGCTGATGTCATAACGCTGCCAGGAGCCGGATGTGGTGGCGCGGCTGTTGAGGTTGCCGACGGCGACACCGGCGGTGAGATAGGGCATGAAGATGCCCATGGCATAGCCGACGCGACCGCGAACGGTGCCCCAGTCCTTGATCTCGCCGCGCGAGGTCGAGGTGCTGGTGAGCTGCCACTCGTCTGAGCCCTGCGTCCGCATCAGCCCGTTCGGGCCAGTCGTGGAATTCGATTTGATGTTGGAGCGGGAATAATCGACTTCCCAGCCGAGCACCACATCGTCCCATTGCCAGTTCATGCCGACAAAGCCGCCATAGCTCATGCCCTGCTTGTTCGTCTCCTTGAAGAAGATCGTCTGCTGGAGCAGGTCGGTGATCGAGGAATTCGGCAGGGCATTCTGGGCCAGCGAGGGGGCGAGGGGGCGCGGATCGGTCTGTCCCGAGGTGATGCCGGCATGCACGCCGCCATAGACACCCGACCAATCCACCTGATGCTGTCCGGAGAAGCTGCCGCGCAGCCAGTCGAGCGCGGAGGCGGGGCTTGATGCCGCAAGGGTGGCGATGGCCATTGCAAGGGCCATTCCCGTGCTGGACAGGATGCGCGATTCCGACATAACCCAACTCCACGTCCGGGTTTGACCCGGTTTTCGAATCCTCGAATGACCGAACTGTAAAAAATTAACGTTACCCGCCGGTTAAGGGCGCACATAAAAGCATGACCTGAAACGGCACAAAGTCCGCCCGATGGCAGGCCATTGCCGCCGGGCGCGACAGGAGATATATAGTCAAAATGAGCAAAACTCCGGATCGCCTCGTCATCGCCCTGGCCCAGCTGAACCCCGTGATGGGCGATATCGCCGGCAATCTGGAACGGGTGCGCAAGGCCCGGCAGGTCGCGGCGGGGCAGGGCGCCGATCTGGTGCTGTTCTCCGAGCTCTTCCTGACCGGCTATCCGCCCGAGGACATGGTGACGAAGCCGGCGCTCGAACAGGCCTGCCGGCAGGCGCTCGACACGCTCGCCCGCGAAACAGCCGATGGCGGGCCCGCCTTGCTGGTCGGCCTGCCCTGGTGCGAGGGGGGGCGGCTGTACAACGCCGTGGCCGCGCTGGATGAAGGCCGGATCCTCGGGGTGCGGTTCAAGGTCGACCTGCCGAATTACGGCGTCTTCGACGAGAAGCGCGTTTTCGCGCCAGGGCCGATGCCGGGCCCGCTGGCCGTGCGCGGGGTGCGCCTCGGCCTGCCGATCTGCGAGGATATCTGGGGCCCAGATGTGGTCGAATGCCTCGCCGAGACCGGCGCCGAGATCCTGCTTGTGCCGAACGGTTCGCCCTACGAGCGGAACAAGGCCGATGTCCGGACCAACATCGCCGTGGCGCGCGTCAAGGAGAGCGGGCTGCCGCTCGTCTATCTCAACCAGGTCGGCGGGCAGGATGAACTCGTCTTCGACGGCGCCTCCTTCGGCCTGCAGGCGGATGGGTCGCTGGCTTTCCAGTTTCCGGCCTTTGCCGAGCATTGCGCGACGATCGTCTTCGAGCGGCAGGGCGGGGTCTGGCGGATCGCTCCTGGCGAAAAGGCTATCGTGCCGGAAGGCCCGGAAGCGGATTATGCCGCCTGCGTGCTGGGCCTGAAGGATTATGTGGAGAAGAACCGCTTTCCGGGCGTGGTGCTCGGCCTGTCCGGCGGCGTCGATTCCGCCATCTGCGCGGCCATGGCCGTCGATGCCCTCGGGCCGGATCGCGTCCATGCGGTGATGATGCCTTACCGCTTCACATCGGAGGAGAGCCTGAAGGATGCACGCGATTGCGCCGCTGCCCTCGGCATCCGCTACGATACTCTCCCCATCGCCCCGGCGGTGGAGGGGCTGGAAGCCGTGCTGGCGCCGCTCTTCGCCGGTCGCCCGCGGGATGTGACCGAGGAAAACCTCCAGTCCCGCGCCCGTGGCACCCTGCTCATGTCGATCTCGAACAAGTTCGGGTCCATGGTTGTCACCACAGGCAACAAGAGCGAGATGTCGGTCGGCTATGCCACGCTCTATGGCGACATGAATGGCGGCTATAATCCGATCAAGGACCTCTACAAGATGGAGGTGTTCCGCCTTTCGGCCCTGCGCAATCGCTGGAAGCCGGCGGGTGCCAAGGGGCCGGACGGCATCGTCATCCCCGAGAACATCCTGACCAAGCCACCCACGGCGGAACTGCGCGAGAACCAGAAAGACCAGGATTCGCTCCCGCCCTACGAGATCCTCGACGATATTCTCGAAGGGCTGGTCGAGCACGAACTGCCAGTCAGCGCCATCGTTGCGCGCGGGCATGATGTCGCCACCGTGCGGCGTATCGAGCATCTGCTCTCGATCGCCGAATATAAGCGCCGTCAATCCGCCCCGGGGGTGAAGATCACCCGCCGCAATTTCGGCCGCGACCGCCGCTACCCGATCACCAACGCCTTCCGGGACCGGCTGGAGGCGCCCTACACGCCGGACCCGGCCCTCGCCCCCGGAGCATCGGGCGCGATCGGCGATGCCTTCGATGGCTGAAGCCCGGCGCTTGCCCCTTTGCCGGGGCGGGCGCATCGGCTAAGCACGGGGCCCCAGCCCTCCTTCTGATCGAGATCCGCCGGCATGGCCCCGATTTTCCGCTTCGCTCCCTCGCCGACCGGCTACATCCATATCGGCAATGCCCGGACGGCCCTGTGGAACGCGCTTCTGGCCCGCAAGGCCGGCGGCACCTTCATCCTGCGTTTCGACGACACGGATGTGGAACGCTCACGCGCGGAATATGCCGAAGCGATCCTCGAGGATCTCGCCTGGCTCGGAATCGTGCCGGACAGGATCGAACGCCAGTCAGACCGCATCGCCCGCTATGCCGCCGCGCTCGAGGATTTCAAGGCGCGTGGGCTGATCTATCCCGCCTACGAGACGGCCGAGGAACTCGACCGCAAGAGAAAGCGGCAGCAGGCGCGTGGCTTGCCGCCGGTCTATGATCGCGCGGCGCTTGCCCTGACGGCGGAGGACCGCGCGCGGCTGGAAGGGGAGGGGCGGGCGCCGCATTGGCGGTTCAGGCTCTCCGGCAAGACCGTGCGCTGGCTCGACGGCGTGCGCGGCGAATGCCATATCGAGACCGGGTCCCTGTCCGACCCCGTCCTTGTCCGGGCCGACGGGACCTTCCTCTACACCTTCGCCTCGGTGATCGACGATATCGACATGGGCGTCACCGATATCCTGCGCGGCGAGGATCACGTCGCCAACACGGCCGTGCAGATCGAGCTGTTTGAAGGCTTCGGCGCGGTGCCGCCGCGATTCTCGCACCACAATCTCATCACTTCGGCCACGGGCGAGGAAATGTCGAAGCGGACCGGTGCCCTCTCCATCCGCAGCTTCCGCGCGGAGGGCGTCGATCCGCTGGCGGTGGCCCTCGTCGCCACGCTGACCGGTACGGCCGAGCCGGTCCAGCCGCTGCCGGACCTCGTGGCCCTCGCGGAGCGGCTCGATCTCGCGAAATTCTCGCGCGCGCTGACGAAGTTCGACCCGGCGGAAATTCGCGATCTCTCGAAGCGGCTTCTCCATGCCCGGCCTTTTGCTGCCGTGGCGGAAAAGCTGGCCGGGATCGGCATTGCCGGCCCGCAGGCGGAGGCCTTCTGGCTGGCGATCCATGGCAATGTGGACCGGATCGAGGAAGCGGCGGATTGGTGGTCGCTGTTGATGACGCCGCAGCATTTCCCGGGCGAGGATCCGGCTTTCCTCGCCGAGGCGGCGGCCTGCCTGCCGGAGGAGCCGTTTGACGGCGAAACCTGGTCACGCTGGGTGCAGGCGCTTCAGGCGAAGACGGGGCGGAAGGGCAAGGCTCTGTTCATGCCGCTGCGGCTGGCGCTGACCGGCCGCGACCACGGGCCGGAACTCAAGGCCGTGCTTCCCCTCTTAGGTCGATCGGCCGCTCTTTCCCGGTTAGCTCCGGCGCCACGTTCCTGACCACCCGCACCGATCCGTCAGCCCCGACCACCTGTTGCTTGGTGCCACCGGCGGAAGAGATGATGCGGTCGCGCTGGACGCGCGGCCCGATTCCGGCCGAGGCATTACCGCCGGTCGGCAAAGCACTTTCCGGCAGGCTGGCCGGCGCTTCCGATTCCGCTGCATTCGGCGGCTTCGGCGCAGGCTGGTTCTTCGGATTGCGCTTGTCAGCCGGGTTCGGCGTTGCCTTCGGGCGGGACATGGCCAGCGCCTGTTCCTGCGAGACGACGATGTCGCCCTTGCGGGTCTCGACAATATCTTCGACGCCCTTCATCGCGTTGGCCCAGGTCTGCTGCGGCGGCTTGCAGAAACAGGCGGGATCGCGCGATTGCTGGAACTTCTTGGCTGTCGGAAGTGACATGTAGGGCGTGCCATCCCGCGAGGCGGCGCGCTCGATATCGGCACCGGCCTGCATGAAATAGACGCGCGTTTCGGCCGCCGGGCAGAGCGACTGGCAGACGGTGGCGTATTCGTCCCGCGCGCCGATGCCCTCGAAATTCACCGGGAAGAAGAAACCGTCGCAGGTCCGGACGCAAACGGCGAGGCGGCCACCGAGCCGCTCCTTGAACTCCGCATCGGGATCGATCGGGGCGTCATTGGCATAGCGGTTGTCGTCACGCGGGGGATCATCGCCGAACAGGCGTTCGAACAGGCTTGGCGAATTCGGGGCCGCATAGATAACGCCGCGCTGCGGCTGGGCCGCTTGCTGTCCGCCAAGGCAACCATAGCGGTCAAGCGCGGCGACGAGTTGTGCCCGTCGCGGCGAGCCGCCCTCCATCTGGCGGATCTGGGCCTCGTAGGCCGCCGCCTGGTTGCGGAGCGGCGTACAGACGGGTGGCGGGCCACCAAGGCCGAGAAAGCCGGATCCACGCCCGCAATCATTCTGCTGCATCGCCAGCCGGATACGGCCGAGTTCGGAACGCAGCCGCGACGAATCCCGCGTCGGCCCGCCGGTATTCGGCATCGTCGCCAGTTCGGAACGGATCTGGGCACAGACCGGGGATTGCGCGTGGGACTCGGTCGCCAGAACGGCGCCAGCAGCGCCCAGAAGCGCCAAGGCAAGGGACCGGAGGCTGAATCGAAGCGGCGTCATGCCAGAAGCGTACCCGACGAACGTAAACAAACGGCGGATTCGCCAGCGGAATCACACGCTCGCTGTCATGACGGCGAAACGTGGTCCAAGCAAGGCAGGATTTCAGTCCCGAACGCCCTATCCGTTGCCGAGCGAGGCAACCCGTTCCGCCAGCTTGTCGATCAGCACGTTCATCTGCCGGAGTTCCGTCTCGGACAGGCCCGCGCAGAGCGAATCGGAGAAGGCCCGCGCCATCGGCACGATCTCGTGGTAGATCGCCGTCCCCGCATCGGTCAGCGCCAGGAACGCCTCCCGCATGTCGGCGCGGTTGGCCCGGCGGACGATCAGGCGGCGCTTCTCCAAAGCAGCGACAGCGCGGCTCACGGTCGTCTTGTGCATCCGCGAATGCCCGCCGATATCCCGCGCTGTCATGACGCCGAACTGGCCCAACGTCGCCAGGACACGCCATTCGGGAATGGAAATGCCGAATTTCCGGCCATAGGCGCGGGCCAGCGTCTGGCTGACCTCGGTCGCCAGCATGTTGAGTCGATAGGGCAGGAACCCCTCGAGACGAAGGGGTTCGGCTTCGGCATGGATATCTATTGCGCCGGAGGGCAATCTCTCGCCGGAGGCCATGTTACACAAAATCCGCTGGTTTGTTTTGGCTGAAACGATCAAGTCGCGCCGGATGATCAGGGCGAGGCCCTGATCTGTCCAGTCCAATCTTGAACAATTCGCCTAATACCAAAGGCGCATTCGAAGGATCAGCCCCGCAACCGTGTCCTGATCATCATGGAATCGTAGGAATATTCGCCGATTTGCCACCAAAGATACTGTTCACCCAGATAGGCATTCACCGAATCAAGCGCCTTCTTGAACAGCGGATTCTGTGCCGCGATCTCGGCATAATACGTTTTTGACGTTTCGTAGCCCGCATCCATGATGGCGGCGCTGAACGGACGCAACTCGGTGCCCCGGCCGACGAGGCGCTTCAGCGCCGGTGCGTTGACCGTGTCATATTTCGCCAGCATCCAGTTGTTTGCCGCTTCCGAAGCCTGCCGGATGATGGCCTGGTAATGCTTCGGCAGCCGGTTCCACTGTTCGAGATTGACCACGAGATGCAGCATGGCGCCGCCTTCCCAGAAGCCGGGGTAGTAATAGTATTTGGCGACCTTCGAGAAGCCGAGCTTCTCGTCGTCATAGGGGCCGACAAACTCGATCGCGTCGATCGTGCCCTTTTCCAGCGCGGGGTAGATATCAGCCGGCGCGATCTGCTGCGGCACCACGCCCATCCGCGCGAGGATCTGCCCGCCGGTGCCGCCGATCCGGAACTTCAGCCCCTTGAGATCATCGACCGTGTTGATCTCCTTCCGGAACCAGCCGCCCATCTGCGTGCCGGAATTGCCGGCCGCGAAGGAGATCGCGTTGAACTTGGCCAGCGATTCGTTGACGATCTCCGCTCCGCCGCCATTGTGCCACCAGGCATGCTGGAGGCGGGCATTCGGCCCGAAGGGCATGCCCGTTCCGAAGCCGAGAACGGGGTCCTTGCCGCCATAGAAATAGGTCGGCGTATGGCAGCATTCGAGCGCGCCGGAGGAAACCGCGTCGAGCGCCTGCAGGCCCGGCACGATTTCGCCGGCCGCGAAGGTCTGGATCTGGAAGCGGTTATCCGTGGCCTCGGCGACCAGCTTGGCCAGCTGCTGGGCCGTGCCGAAGATGGTGTCGAGCGATTTCGGGAAGCTCGAGGTCATGCGCCATTTGATTTCCGGCATGCTCTGCGCGATTGCCGGCTTGGCCAGCGTGCCGGCCGCCAGGGCGGTTCCCGCCCCCATCCCCGAGAGCAATACTTCACGCCGACGCATCGTCCTGACCCCTTTCATGGCGGAATTAGTTCCGCGTGAAACTTTTTGCTTGCCCTTCACGCGTGTCCCTTGCGAGAATTGCACAGAGATGCCGGGTCGTCATCCCGAACTCCGTTTCATTTTGATGTGAAACGCAGAAAGATGGCGAAACAAGGCAAGCGCGGGAGGAACGGTATGAAATTGGCATCGCTCAAGGGCGGGCGGGATGGTCGGCTCGTCGTGGTCTCGCGGGACCTGACCCGCGCCACCGAGGCATCCCCGATCGCGCCGACCCTGCAGGCCGCGCTCGATTCCTGGGATCAGGTCGCGGCGCCGCTCGCCGATCTCGCCGAGAGCCTCGAGCATGAGGCGGTGCCCTCTTTCCGTTTTCACGAGCATGATGCCGCGGCGCCGTTGCCGCGCGCCTATCAATGGCTTGATGGCTCGGCTTATGTGAACCATGTCGAACTGGTCCGGAAGGCGCGGGGCGCCGAATTGCCCGCCAGTTTCTGGACCGACCCGCTGATGTATCAGGGCACGTCCGATTCCAATCTCGGCGCGCGGGATGCCGTGCCCGTGGCCAGCGAGGAATACGGCATCGATTGCGAGGCCGAGATCGCGGTGATCACCGGCGATATTCCGGCCGGGGCCGATGCCGCCACCTGCATCGCCGCGATCCGGCTGATCGTGCTCGTCAATGATGTCAGCCTGCGCAACCTCATCCCGGGCGAACTCGCCAAGGGATTCGGCTTCCTGCAATCCAAGCCGCCAACGGCCTTCTCGCCCGTGGCGCTGACACCGGACGAGCTGGGCCCGGCCTGGTCCGGCGGCAAGCTCGCCTTGCCTCTGCTCACCTCGATCAACGGGCGCATGCTCGGCTGCCCGGAGGCCGGCGAGGAGATGACCTTCGATTTCGGCACCCTGCTCGCCCATGCCGCGAAGACGCGGCCTCTGGGGGCCGGTACGATCCTCGGCTCGGGCACGGTCTCGAACCGCGATCCTGATGGCTCGCCCGGCCGGCCGGTGGCGGAAGGCGGGCGCGGCTATTCCTGCCTCGCCGAGCAGCGCATGGTCGAGACGATCCGCGACGGCGCGGCCCGAACGCCGTTCCTGCGCTTCGGCGATACCGTCCGCATCGAGATGAAGGACCGCAAGGGCCATTCGCTGTTCGGCGCGATCGAGAACCGCATCGAACCGCAGGCGCTGGCGGGAGGTGGCCGATGAGCGGCCCGGCTTTCGCCTCGGCGGCGGATCTCGCCGAGAAGACCATCACTTTTGCTGAAGTCGGCCCTGGCCTTTATGCCTTTACGGCCGAGGGTGATCCGAATACCGGCATCATCATCGGTGATGACGGGGTGCTGATCGTCGATGCCCAGGCGACGCCGGCCATGGCTCAGGCCGTGATCGACCGCGTCCGCTCCGTCACCGACAAGCCGATCACCCATGTCCTGCTCTCGCATTACCATGCGGTGCGGGTGCTCGGTGCCTCGGCCTATCGCGATGCGAAGATGATCCTCGCCTCCGACGCCACGCGCGATCTCATCGTCGAGCGCGGCTTGCAGGATATGGACTCGGAAATCGGCCGTTTCCCGCGGCTGTTCCGTGGCAAGGAGACGATCCCCGGCCTGACCTGGCCGAGCATCACTTTCGCGGGCGAGATGTCGGTCTGGCTCGGCAAGCGTGAGGTGCGGATCAAGCATCCCGGCCGCGGCCATACGGCGGGCGATACCATCGCCTGGGTGCCGGATGCCGGCGTGATGTTCTCCGGCGATCTCGTCGAATATCGCTCCGCCTGCTATTGCGGCGACGCGCATTTCGCCGACTGGCCGGAAACACTGAGGCGCGTAGCGGCGCATGACCCTGTCGCCCTTGTGCCGGGGCGCGGCGATGCACTGGTCGGGCGCGACAGGGTGGCCGCCGCGATCGCCGGCACGACCGACTTCCTCGAGACACTCTATGGCACGGTGCAGAAGGCGGTGGCCTCCGGCAAGGACCTGCGCGCCGCCTTCGCCGATGTGCGGGCCGCCATGGACGGGCCGTTCGGCAGCTATGCCATTTACGAGCATTGCCTGCCGTTCAACGTTTCCCGCGCCTATGACGAGGCGCGCGGCATCGACCATCCCGTGATCTGGACCGCCGAGCGCGACCGCGAGATGTGGGCGCGGCTGCAGGCGTGATCAGGCCGCGCGGGGCTTGATGGTGGAGTAGTCGACTTGCGCAAGCGCTTTGGTGAGATCATGGGCAATCTGCAGGTTCAGCCAGAGTTCCGGGGTCGTACCGAAATACCGGCTGAGCCTCATGGCCGTATCGGCGGTGATGTCCCTGCGTTCCCGCACGATCTCACTGATCCGGTTGGCCGGCACATCGAGCGCTTCAGCCAGTTGGCGCGCACTCATGCCGAGCGGGATCAGAAATTCCTCGCGGAGGATCTCACCGGGATGGGTCCGGACCCGGACGGCCGGCAGCCTTTCTTCAGTGATAGTCAACAATTTCGACATGGCTTGCCCCTTTTTCTGTCAATGTGAAGCAGAGGCGCCATTGATCATTGATCCGGATGCTCCACTGCCCTGCCCGATTACCACGCAGGCGCTCAAGCCGGTTTCCCGGCGGATGCAGCAAGTCCATGATCGACTTCGCGGCATCCAGATAGTCAAGCTTTCGCCGGGCGATCGTTGCGAAGGCCTGCCAACGCGGATCGCAAATCCCGGCATGAAAGAACCGTTCGGTTCTCCGATCCGCAAAACTGATGATCAAAAACGCCTCGAATATCAGCATAAAATAATACGTGATACGTACCATGTATCATCGCTGCCGTCAACCGGATTCCTGCCATGACCGCTGCATTCGCTGTCTTTCCATACCGCACATCGCCGGATCAGGCCCTGCCCGAACCGGCCCGCCACCCTGTCGTAGTGATCGGCGCCGGGCCGGTCGGCCTGTCGCTCGCCATCGATCTTGGCCAGCAGGGCGTGCCGGTGGTGCTGCTGGATGACAGCGACCGGATCGGCGAGGGGAGCCGCGCCATCTGTTTCGCGAAGAAGACGCTGGAGATCTTCGACCGGCTGGGCTGTGCAGCGCCGATGGTGGAGAAGGGCGTATCCTGGAGCCGGGGCCGCGTCTTCCAGCGCGCGGGCGAACTCTACGCTTTCGACCTGCTGCCCGAGGCCGGGCACAAGATGCCGGCCTTCATCAATCTCCAGCAGTTCCATGTCGAGAAGATGCTGATCGACCGCGCCTTGGCCGTACCGGGGCTCGACCTGCGCTGGAAGAACCGCGTTGTCGGCGTAAAGCCCAAGGAAGACCATGTCGAGATCCGGATCGAGACGCCGGATGGCCCCTATCGCCTGCTGGCCGACCATGTCGTCGCCTGCGACGGCGCGCGCTCGCCGGTCCGGGCCATGCTTGGCCTCGATTTCGACGGCGAGGTCTTCGAGGAACAGTTCCTTATCGCCGACGTGAAAATGCAGGGCGACTATCCCACCGAGCGCTGGTTCTGGTTCGACCCGCCCTTCCATCCCGGCGGCTCGGCCCTGCTGCATCGCCAGCCTGACGACATCTGGCGGATCGACCTGCAATTGCCGGCAACGGCCGATGCGGAGTTCGAGAAGCGGCCGGAACAGGTCCGTCCGCGCATCGAGCGCATGCTCGGGCATGGCCGTTTCGACCTTGAATGGGTCTCGATCTACCGCTTCCGCTGCCTGCGCCTTGCGCGCTTCGTGCATGGCCGGGTGATCTTCGCCGGCGATTCCGCACACCAGGTCTCGCCCTTCGGCGCGCGCGGCGCGAATTCCGGCGTGCAGGACGCGGAAAACCTCGCCTGGAAGCTGGCCGCGATCCATCATGGCCGCGCTGGCCCGGGCCTGCTGGCGAGCTATGACCGCGAACGCGGCGAGGCCGCGGATGAGAATATCGGCCATTCCACCCGCTCGACCGATTTCATCGCCCCGCAATCCCCTGCCGAACGCGTGCTGCGCGATGCCGCTCTCGCCTTGGCGCGACGGCATGATTTTGCCAAGCGGATGGTGAATTCCGGCCGGCTCTCGGCCCCAACGGCCTATCGCGATTCACCGCTTTCCACGCCAGATGCCGAGGTTTGGCCCGGCGGTCCGGCGCCGGGCGCCCCGATCCCCGATGCGCGGGTGACGCGGCCGGATGGCACCGCCTCCTTCCTGTCGGAGGAACTACCCGCCGGCTTCGTCTGGCTCGAGGCCGGGCCGGCTCTGGCGGACCTGCCGGAAGGGGTGACGCGGCTACGGCTGGGCCCGGATGGGCTTGGTGATCCGGCCGGTGAGATCGCTGCACGCTTCGGCCTCGAAGGGCCCGGTGGCTATCTGCTCCGCCCGGACCGCCATGTCGCGGCGCGCTCCCGCCAGCCTGATTCCGCCCGCCTTCGCGCGGCATTCGCCCGTGCCCAGGCTCTTGCCAGCACCCTTGCCTCCGGAGCCTGAGCCATGTCCGACACGCTCGTGACCAAGTCGCGCTTTCCCGATCCCGATCGCGCCTTCCGGATGCTGGTGGAAGCACGGCGAGGGCTGACTCCGGAAGAGGCCGCTGCCCTCGATGCGCGGCTGGTCCTGCTGCTGGCGAACCATATCGGCAGCGAGGACGTGCTCCGGGCAGCCATCGCAGCGGCGTGCGAGGCGATGGACGCGGCCTGAATCCGGCCTTCCTTTCGACGCTTGCGATGCTTATCTCCGCTTCAACCGAAGGAGAACCGCCATGCGCCTGATTCCGGCCGTCCTGCTCGCATTTCTTGCCACCAGCCCGGCTTTGGCCCAGTCGCCCGACCTGATCTTCAGGAAGTCGACCGTGTTCCGCCTGCTGACCCCGGATGACAAGCTCGCCACCTACGCGATCGACGATCCCGAGGTCGAGGGCGTTGCCTGCCATTACACCGTGCCGGAGCGCGGCGGTGTCGCCGGCGGGCTGGGGCTTGCCGAGGAAGTGTCGGATGTCTCGCTGGCCTGCCGGCAGGTCGGACCGGTGAAATTCAAGGCCAAGTTCGAACAAGGCGACGTGATGTTCCGCCAGTCCAGGTCGCTGCTCTTCAAGCGCATGCAGATCGTGCGCGGCTGCGACGAGAAACGCAACGTGCTGGTTTATCTCGTCTATTCAGATAAGTTGATTGACGGCAGCCCGAAAAACTCCACCTCCACCGTGCCGATCATGCCGTGGGGTTCGGCCGAACCGCCGCGCTGCAAGGACTGGGTGAAGTAAGGCAGGAAGAAAGACCCTTGCGGGCACTCAATCCTTGCAGGAGATGAGGAAGCTGTCGACGGGCTTGCCGCGGCTGGCACTGGCCGAGCCGGTAATCTCGTCGCGGTCTAGCTGCCGGTAGGCGAGGGCGGATCTGAACCCCTTGGCCTCGCACCAGGCATCCGCGACGATCCGGCCGCAGGAGGATTGGCTGGCCAGGCATTCCTGCGTGCCGTAGCCATCGCTGCCCGCGATGATGAAATCCCGCTGTTTCGGCCGCGCCTCGGTTTCGATTCCCGAGGAGGCGAAGATCACTGCCGAAGTGATGCTGACCGCCAGAGCGGCAAGAATGCTGACGCGTGCGCGCATCGCTGTGCCCCCAGTTGATACGCATGACCCAAGCTTTTCCATCGTGCGGCAAATCTCTTAACGAAGGGTTGATTGCGGGGCCGGATGCCCTCCCGGCCGGCGCTTCGCACGGCTGGCTTGAACACCCTTGGCGATTCGTCAGCCATGACGGGAGCGGTGACTTGACCCGGCGCGTCTCTTCGCGCAAGGATTGCGCATGAGACATTCTGGGTCGCACCTGATTTCGATTGCGATTTGTGGCTAGCGCGCAACGCTCGCTGGCCAGCCGTCTCGTTCAACCCGCAAGGTGACAATCCCGAGAGGCGCCCCCGGCGAGTGGCGGCGCTTAACCTCGTGAGGGCTGAACCATGGCGGAGCTGATGCTCTACAATACGCTGACGCGGCGCAAGGAGCGGCTGGAGCCGCTTGCGCGCCACCCGGAAACGGGCATGCCGCTGGTCAGGATGTATGTCTGCGGCCCGACGGTCTATGACTATGCCCATATCGGCAATGCCCGGCCGGTCATCGTCTTCGACGTGCTGTTCCGCCTGCTGCGGCACCTCTATGGCGAGGATAATGTCGTCTATGCGCGGAACATCACCGACGTCGATGACAAGATCAATGAGCGCGCGGCGCGGGATTGCCCGGACCTGCCGCTCAACGAGGCGATCCGCAAGGTCACCGAAGGCACGAATGCGCAGTTCCAGGCCGATGTGAAGGCCCTGGGTTGCCTTGAGCCCACAGATCAGCCGCGCGCCACCGACCATATCGACGGCATGCGCGCGCTGATCGAGCGGCTGATCGAGCGCGGCTTTGCCTATGTGGCGGAAAACCATGTGCTGTTCTCGCCGGCGGCGATGGACGCAGCGAAGGACTCAACGAAGGGCCGCCTGCCGCGCTACGGCGCGCTGGCCAATCGCAGCCTCGACGAGATGATCGCCGGCGCGCGGGTGGATGTTGCGCCCTACAAGCGCGACGCCACCGATTTCGTGCTCTGGAAGCCGTCAAAGCCGAACGAGCCGGGCTGGGATTCGCCTGCCAGCATTCCCGTGCCCGGCCGGCCCGGCTGGCATATCGAATGCTCGGCCATGTCGATGGCCAAGCTGCTCGAGCCCTTTGGCGGCGGCCTGGCCTGCGACGATCCGCTGAAGAACACCTTCGACGTCCATGGCGGCGGCATCGACCTTGTCTTCCCGCATCACGAGAACGAGATCGCGCAATCCTGCTGCGCCTTCGGCTCGGAGCGCATGGCCTCGATCTGGATGCATAACGGCTTCCTCCAGGTCGAAGGGCAGAAAATGTCCAAGAGCCTGGGGAATTTCCGGACCATCCGTGAGGTGCTGGACGATTGGCCCGGCGAGGTGGCGCGATTCACCATGCTGCGCAGCCATTATCGCCAGCCGATCGACTGGACGGATTCATCGCTGCGGGAATCGCAGGCGATCCTCGATGGCTGGTATCGCAAGGTCGACGAGGTCGAAGCGACAACGCCCGATCCCGCTGTTCTCTCGGCCCTCAGCGATGACCTCAACACGCCATCCGCTTTTGCGCTCCTGCATCAGATCGCCGATCCGGCGGTGCTGAAGGCGACGGCGCAGCTACTGGGCCTGCTCGGCCAGAGCAAGGCCGAGCGGTTGTCCGGTGCAGGCGCTTCGGTTGACGAAGCGACCGTGCAAGCCCTCATCACCGCCCGCCTTGCCGCCCGTGCGGCGAAGAACTGGGCGGAATCGGACCGGATCCGCGATGAACTCGTCGCCCTGGGCATCGTGCTGATGGATGGCAAGGACGAGGCCGGCAACCCGGTGACCCGCTGGGAGGTCAAGCGGTGACCACCATTTCCTTCCGCCCCTATCTCCCGCGCGATGCCGCGCCTCTGGCCGATCTCTACGCCGCCTCGATCGAGGAACTGACGGTCGAGGATTACGACGAGGGCCAGCGCGCGGCCTGGGCCAGTGCGGCCGATGATGTCGAGGCCTTCGGCGCGCGGCTCGCCGGCTGGCTGACCATCCTCGCCGAGGCGGAGGGCGAGATCCTCGGCTTTGCGGCCCTGCGGGATGATCCGAAAGTCAAGGAGAACCGCATCATCGAGATGCTGTATGTCTCGCCCGATCATGCCGGGCAGGGCATCGGCAAGGCGCTGGTCGACGTGATGGAATTGCTGGCGCGCCAGCGCGGCGCCGAGACGGCGACGGTGGATGCCTCGGAAACCGCCCGCGAATTCTTCGCCGCCCGCGGCTACGCGATGCAGGCCCGGAACACGGTGATGCGCGGCGATGAATGGCTGGTCAACACCACGATGAAGAAGACCCTGCCGGAAAAGGCGAACGCCAATGGCTGAGACGAAGGACCGCATCGACGCAAAGGCCCGCTCGGTTGCGGGAGGCTGTCAGTGCGGCGCAGTGCGTTATGCCTGCGAGGCTGTCATCCATCCGTCGATCTGCCATTGCCGGATGTGCCAGAAAGCCGTGGGCAATGCCTTTACGCCGATGGCCACGGCCGAAGCCTTGGTCTGGACGCGTGGCGCCCCGAAGCGCTTCCGCTCCTCCAACGCCGCACAGCGAGGATTCTGCGCGGATTGTGGAACCCCAATGACGTATGAAGCGGATGGCGGTGCTGTCGAGATCATGATCTGCACGCTGGATGAGCCGGATCGGTTTGCTCCGGCATTGCAACTGGCGCGCAACAGTCGCGTGGCTTGGGTCGATCAGCTTGCATCGCTCCCGACGCGTAGTGAAGCCGAACAGGCTGCGCGCGAGCCCTTCTATGCGAGCATCCTGTCCTATAAGCATCCCGACCACGACACGACGGATTGGAAACACCGATCATGACATCGCCTTCGCCCGAGCGGGAGCGTCTTTATCTGTTCGACACCACCCTGCGCGATGGCGCGCAGACCACGGGTGTCGATTTCAGCCTCGCCGACAAGCAGAAGATCGCCGCCATGCTTGACCGGCTCGGCGTGGATTTCATCGAAGGCGGCTATCCCGGCGCCAACCCGGTGGATACGAAATTCTTCGAGAAGCCGCCGGTGACGAAAGCCTGTTTCACCGCCTTCGGCATGACCAAACGCGCCGGCATCTCCGCCTCGAACGATCCCGGCCTTGCCGCCCTGATCCAGGCGAAATCCGCTGCGATCTGCTTCGTTGCGAAAAGCTGGGACTACCATGTTGAGTTCGCGCTCGGCTGCACATTGGCGGAGAATCTCGAGAGCATCGCCGATTCCGTGCAGGCCGCCCGTGCCGCCGGCAAGCGCGCCCTGATCGATTGCGAGCATTTCTTCGACGGGTTCAAGGCCAATCGCGGCTATGCGCTCGACTGCGCCTGCACCGCGCACGAGGCCGGCGCGGAATGGGTCGTGCTCTGCGATACCAATGGCGGCACGCTTCCGCATGAGGTGGAGGCGATCGTCGCCGAGGTCATGACCGCCGTGCCGGGAATCCGCCTCGGCATCCATGCGCATGACGATACCGGCCATGCCGTGGCCAACAGCCTCGCGGCGGTCCGGGCCGGTGCCCGCCAGATCCAGGGCACGCTGAACGGCCTCGGCGAGCGTTGCGGCAATGCCAATCTCGTCAGCCTGATCCCGACGCTGATGCTGAAGTCGGATTACGCCGACCGCTTCGAGATCGGCGTCACGCGCGAGGCCCTGGCCGGGCTTTCTGCCCTCTCGCGCGGCTTCGACGAGATCCTCAACCGCGTGCCGAACCGGCAGGCGCCCTATGTCGGGGCCTCCGCCTTCGCCACCAAGGCGGGCATCCATGCTTCGGCCCTGATCAAGGACCCGAAAACCTACGAGCATGTCGAACCCGAGCGTGTGGGCAACCGCCGCATGGTGCTGGTTTCCACGCAGGCCGGGCGGTCGAACATCCTTGCGGAACTGGAGCGGCTGGGCATCACGGTCGAGAAGAACGATCCGCGCCTCGCGCGCCTGCTCGACGAGGTGAAGGAGAAAGAAGCGAACGGCTATTCCTACGAGGGCGCCGATGCCAGCTTCTACATTCTCGCCCAGAGGCTGCTCGGCCGCGTGCCGGATTTCTTCAAGGTCGAGCGGTTCAAGGTCAATGTCGAGCGCCGCTACAATGCCAAGGGCGATCTCGTCACCTTCTCCGAAGCCGTGGTGAAGGTGCGTGTCGGCGACAAGACCATGATCTCCGCCGCCGAGGGCGACGGCCCGGTCAATGCACTGGACAAGGCCCTGCGCAAGGATCTCGGCCGCTACCAGAGTTACATCAAGGGCCTGAAGCTGACGGATTTCAAGGTCCGCATCTTCCAGGGCGGGACGGATGCGGTGACGCGCGTCCTGATCGATTCCACCGACGAGGCCGGCGACAGCTGGACGACAGTGGGCGTGTCCCCGAACATCATCGACGCCTCGTTCCAGGCGCTGACGGATTCGATCATCTACAAGCTGATGCGGAGCCAGGTTCCGGCGGAGTGAGCCCAAGCAACGAGAGCCGGCGGCTGGCCGGCCCCACCGCACTCAATCCGTGAAGCGGACCGTCTTGTCCATGCAGAGATTGACGTCGGTCTGGTCGAATTCGGCATCATCCGAGAAGGAGGCATTGACCGCGAAGGTGCAGCCCGAATTCTTCGGTAGCTTGATCGTGATCTTCTTGCCCGGCTCAAGCGGCTTCTTCAGCGTCGCGACAGCCTTGCCGGCAGCACTCGTCACGGAGAGGCCGGTCACCACCGCGCCGCTGCGGGCATTGGCGAGAATGATCTCCGCCGCGTTCTTCGGCACGGCGCGCTGGGCCGTTCGAGGGGCAGCCGGGGCCGCTGCCGGCGCATTGGCCTGCTGCGCCATCGCGGCGCCATGGCCCAAGCCCATCATAAGAACAACGCTCGCCAATCCGGTCACAATCCGCATGGCTTTCTCCACTCAGGCACGTTGCCGCTGGAATGGAAACGGCGCTCCTTCGTGCCCTGAGCGCGTCCCGTACCCCCGAGCCCCGAAGGGCTTCCCGCAACCAGTCATGGCGCAGTTGTTAGCGTTGCGCAACTCACGATCAAGCAGGCGATAAGTGGACGAGGCCTCAGGCGCTCTGCCGGCTCTTCATCAGCGCGCCCTGTTCCAGCATCGGCACGATCTCGGGCACGGATTCGGCCACCAGGTACTGCACCTCGAGCCCGGCGCGGATGAACTGGAACTCCCGCATATGGGCGAGCAGGACCAGAAGGGGCTTCCAGAACCCGGCAATATTGGCGAGCAGGATCGGCTTGTTGTGCTGGCCGAGCTGCGCCCAGGTCAATTGCTCGACCACTTCCTCCAGTGTCCCGATCCCGCCGGGCAGGGCGACAAAGGCATCCGCCTTCTCGAACATCAGGCGCTTGCGCTCGTGCATATCGTTGGTGACGATCATCTCCTGCGCGCCTTCCAGCATGATTTCCTTGTTCTTGAGGAAATGCGGAATGATGCCGGTGACATGGCCGCCATGGCCGAGCACCGAGCGCGCGACGGCACCCATCAGGCCGTGCGAGCCGCCGCCATAGACAAGGCGGATGCCGTTCTCGGCCATCAACCGGCCCAGCATTTCGGCCGATTCCATGAAGATCGGCTCGGAACCGTTGCCGGAGCCGCAGAAGACGCAGACAGATCGAATCAAGGTATTTTTCATGGGTCCAAGGTCTCGTGAAGGCTGCAAAAAGGCAAGCGACCGGGAATAGCCGGAGCAGGATTTCGTGACGTTTCGAACACGGCCCGCCGGCATTTCCCGATCGGACCGCGAGGAAGGCTTGGATTCGCCGCCGCGACAGACCAGATTAGAAAAAATCCGAACTGACCTGTCGGCGCCGTCCGGCCTGCCAGCCATCGCCGAGGGACAGCCGGTCCCGGAGCGGCGGGCAGGCGCCTCCGCCGCCGGGCCAGCCTGAAAGGCATTGTCTTGTCCAATCCGACCTCATCCCTCCGCCGCGAGGCGTCGCTCGTCTCGACGCTGCGTACGCTCTGGCCCTTCTTCTGGCCGCAGGATCGCCCCGATCTCCAGCGGACCATCGCCATCTCGCTGGTCCTGATCCTCGTTGCCAAGGGTTTCACCATCCTGATGCCCTTCACCTTCAAATGGGCGACGGATGCGCTCGTCCTCGCCACCGGCGGCAAGATGGGGGCCGGTGCGGTCTGGCCCTGGCTGGTCGGCGCCCCGATTCTCGCCAGCGCGCTTTACGGGCTGACGCGCATCCTCATGGTCGTCTTCACGCAGGTGAGGGAAGGGCTGTTCGCCAAGGTGGCGATGAATGCCGTGCGCCGGCTCGCCCTGCGCACCTTCACGCATATGCACCGCCTCTCGCTGCGCTTCCATCTCGAGCGCAAGACCGGCGGGCTGACCCGGGTTCTCGAACGCGGCCGCAACGGCATCGAGGAACTGACCCGGATGACGCTGATGACGCTCATCCCGACCATCGTCGAGTTCAGCCTCGTCATCCTCGTCTTCGCGCTCGAATTCGACTGGCGCTATGTCGTCATCGTCTGCGTGATGATCGTGATCTATCTCGCCTTCACGGTGCGCGCCACGGTCTGGCGCATGGAAATCCGCCGCGCGATGAATGACAGCGATACCGACGCCAATGCCAAGGCCGTCGATTCGCTGCTGAATTTCGAGACGGTGAAGTATTTCGGGGCCGAAGCCCGCGAGACTGCCCGCTATGACCGCAGCCTCGCCACCTACGAGAAGGCCTCGATCAAGACCTACACCTCGCTCGCCTTCCTCAATACCGGGCAGGCGGTGATCTTCACGATCGCGCTGGCGGTCTGCATGGCCATCGCGGCGGTGGATGTGATGGCCGGCAAGAAGAGCGTCGGCCATTTCGTGATGGTCAACGCCCTGATGATCCAGCTTTACCAGCCGCTCAATTTCATGGGCATGGTCTATCGCGAGATCAAGCAGGCCATTGTCGATATCGAGAAGATGTTCGATGTGCTCGAGCGCGAGGCCGAGGTCGAGGATGCGCCGACGGCCCGGCCCCTCGAGGTCTCGGAAGGGCATATCCGCTTTGAGGATGTCCGCTTCCACTACGTGCCCGAACGCGCGATCCTCAAGGGCGTCACCTTCGATGTTCCGCCCGGCCAGACCGTCGCGATTGTCGGCCCCTCCGGCGCCGGCAAGTCAACGCTCTCGCGGCTGCTCTTCCGCTTCTATGATGTCATCGGCGGGCGCATCCTGATCGACGGGCAGGATATCCGCGACGTCACGCAGGGCTCGCTCCGCGCGGCAATCGGCATTGTCCCGCAGGATACCGTGCTCTTCAACGACACGATCCTCTACAATATCGGCTACGGGAAGGACGGCGCGGACGAGCACCGCATCGCCGAGGCGGCCACCATGGCGCAGATCGACCCGCTCATCCGCCAGCTGCCGGATGGGTATGAAAGCCAGGTCGGCGAGCGCGGCCTGAAGCTCTCCGGCGGCGAGAAGCAGCGCGTCGCCATTGCCCGCACGATCCTCAAGGGCCCGCCGATCCTTGTGCTCGACGAGGCGACCTCGGCGCTCGACAGCTACACCGAGAAAGAGATCCAGGACGCCCTGGAACGGATGAGCCGTGGCCGCTCGACTTTGGTCATCGCGCACCGGCTCTCGACCGTGGTGAATGCGGACCGGATCATCGTGCTGGACAAGGGCGTCATCGCCGAGAGCGGCACCCATGAGGAGCTTCTCGCTTCGGGTGGCATCTATGCCGGCATGTGGAACAAGCAGCGCGAGGCCGACCTCGCCCGCGAGACGCTGAAACGCGCCGAATCCGGCGAGGAACCGAGCCTGCGCCAGAAGCTCGAGGTCTGAAGAGGCTCCAGGTCTGAAGAGGCTCCAAGTCTGATGCGGCGCAAGTCTGACGCGTCATAAAAAAAAAAGCGCCCCGGGGGTGCGGGGCGCCATCACGCGGGCGGGCAGGGGGGGGTGCTCGCGTGAACTCAGCTCGGGGTGATGCGGCCGCGCCGGGCTTCGTCGCGCAGGCGGGCATGGATGGCGATGCGGGTTTCCTCGTCGATCTTTTCCACCCAGTCAGGATGCTCGACTTTGAGGGCTTCGAGGCAGAACTGTACAGGATCCGGCTTTTTCAGGATCCAGTTGGCCGGCAGCAGGAACGGATCGGTCGAGAAGTGACGTTCGCGCAGCACCCGGACAGAGCCGTAGCCGACAGCGGAGAGGGCCAGATTGTGATCCATGGTTCTCCTCCTTTTATTGTGCAGGGACTATATACCAAAGACGGAAGACAATTAAGAGACAAGTTGGCAAAGCCGGCGGAAAATTTCGGCACGGATTGGCGATCTCTTCCTGTGATTCCGCAAAATCCTTGGAGCCTGACCGGCCATTCCTTGATGTGCGGTGCAGCACTCCCCGAAGCAGAACCTTGCTTGCCCCGCAGCCTGCCGGTATGGGTGCGGCGGAAACAGGGCAGAAAGCCGCCCGCGTCATGACCTCACGCGCTTGTGAGGCGGGCGCAGAAGAAAGAAGGAACGGCATGTCGGTTGTTGATTCGATCCGGAAATTCGTGGTTCCGGTACATCCCGAAGGCTATCTCTTCATCATCGCGGCGGTGCTGCTGGCCCTGTTTGTCCATTGGCTGGTGCCGCCCGTCGGCTGGCTCTTCTGGTTCCTGCCGGCCTTCGTCGCCTATTTCTTCCGCGATCCGCCGCGGGTCTCGCCGACGCGGGACGGGCTGGTCCTCTCGCCGGCCGATGGCCGCGTCAGCATGATCGGCTACTTCCCGCCGCCGGCCGAACTCGGGCTCGGCGACGCGCCGCGCCTGCGCATCTCGATCTTCCTCTCGGTCTTTGACGTCCATATCAACCGCACGCCCGTGGGCGGGAAGATCCGCAAGATCGCCTACACGCCGGGCCTCTTCCTCAATGCCGATCTCGACAAGGCCAGCCAGGACAACGAGCGCAACGCGCTGGTGATCGACTCGCCCGCCGGACCGATCGCCTGTGTCCAGATTGCCGGGTTGATCGCCCGCCGCATCCTCTGCTTCGTCCGCGAGGGCGAGGATCTGTCGCCCGGCCAGCGCTTCGGCCTGATCCGCTTCGGCAGCCGGACCGACATCTACCTGCCGGAAGGTGCGCAGGCGCTGGTGGCGGAAGGCCAGCGCGCGATTGGCGGCGAGACGGTTCTGTGCGACCTTTCGTCGAAAGAGCCGCCGCGCAGCTTCCGCGTGGCCTGACCGAACGCCATGGACCCGATCTTTCCGCCCTTCGAGCCTGATCCGGCCCCGCCGCAGCGGCGGTTCCGCCCCGTGCCGATCCGCCTCTTGATCCCCAACATGATCACGCTGGCGGCCCTGGCCTCGGGGTTGACCGCCGTCCGCTTTGCGATCGAGGGGCGCTTCGAGGCTGCCGCCATCGCGATTCTCGCGGCTGCGATCCTCGATGGGATCGACGGTCGGATCGCGCGGATGCTCAAGGGCACGTCGCGATTCGGGGCCGAGCTCGATTCGCTTGCCGATTTCGTCAGCTTCGGCTGCGCGCCGGCGCTGATTCTCTATTTCTGGAAGCTCCATGTCCTGAAAACCGCGGGCTGGCTCGTCTGCCTGCTTCTCGCCTTCGCGATGGCCCTGCGCCTGGCGCGGTTCAATGTGATGATCGACGGGCCGGAGCGTCCGGCCTGGCAGAAGGCCTATGCCGTCGGCGTTCCGGCGCCCGCCGGCGCCATGATGGTGATGCTGCCGCTCACGCTGTCCCTGTCGGGAATTCCCGCCTTTGCCGGCGAGTCGGTGCTGATTCTCCTCTGGACGGCGGTTTCCACCGCGCTGATCATCTCCCGCCTGCCGACTTTCTCGGGCAAGGGCCTCGGCACACCGGTCCCGCGTGAATGGGTCCTGGCGATTCTCGGCGGCGCGGTCGTGATTCTCGCTTTGGCCTTCAGCCATCCCTTCGAGACGATCTCGGCCCTGACGCTTCTCTATGTCGGGATGATTCCCGTCGCGATCCAGCGCTACCGGCGCCGGGAAGCCCAGGATCGGGCTGTTTCGCCGCCGAATCCCGCCGGCTGAAATCCGGGGCCTGCATGGCCCCGAACCGCCGCGCAGCAGCGAAAACGTGGCGATCCATGAAGAATTTCTTACCGTTCGACTCGTTTTGACACGGAATGCGGCGAGCCCGTTCACAGGGGCGTGACTTATCCGCAACATGGATTTGAAAAGCCGCCCCGGAACCGGGCCAACCCCGTTTCGAAGGTTGAACGACAATCCCGCATGAGTATGGTGCCAATCGCGACGGGAGTTTCCGGTCGCTGACTTGCTTTCTCTTTCGGGGGGTCCGGGGAGAAAGCTGGTGACAAGGGAAAGCGGGCTAGGCAGCGGTCTCCAACGCCAAATTCGTAAACTCCCGATTGGTCTCGAAATCTTTGGAGGTACCACCATGAAGCTCGTTAAGAGCCTTCTCCTCGGTTCGGCGGCGGGTCTCGTCGCTGTGGCCGGCGCCTCGGCTGCCGATCTCGGCGTTAAGAAGCCGACGGCTGTTGAATATGTGAAGACCTGCCCGACCTACGGTGCCGGCTTCTTCGTTGTCCCGGGCACCACGTCGTGCCTGAAGATCATCGGTCGCGTTCGTCTCGACTACATCTTCGACAACCCGCGCCTGAACACCGGTAACGGCAACCGCTTCCGCGCTCGCGGCTACGTTGGCTTCGACCATCGTACGGCCACCGAGTACGGCCTGCTCCGTACCTACGTCCGTGCGTTCTTCCAGCGTGAAAACGCCGCTGACTCGACCACGCTCGAGTACGCGTTCATCCAGTTCGGTGGCCTCACCGCTGGTCGCGTGACCCCGATCTTCGAACATGGCTGGAACCAGTTCTACATGTTCTCGGGCCAGGGTGGCATCGGATATCACTCTGATATCTCGTACACCAACTCGATCGGCTACACCCAGTCGTTCGGCGGTGGTTTCTCGGCCACGATCGCCATCGACGACTCCCGTGAGCGCCGCCTCGGCATCACCGGTGGCGCCATCGGCGGTACCCGCATGCCGGACATCGTTGGCTCGCTTGCCTACGATCAGTCCTGGGGTTCGCTGAAGCTTTCGGGTTCGGTCTTCCAGGTCCGCAACGCCAACGCCGCGGTTGACACCAAGTATGGCTTCGCTGTTGAAGGCGCTGCCAAGTTCAACCTCCCGATGCTGACGAAGGGCTCGAACATCTGGGTCGCCGGTGGCTACTCGCAGGGTTCGGTCTCGTACAACGGCTTCGGCGCCTTCACCATGGGTTCCTTCACGGTTACCCCGGTTGATGCCGTCGTCGCCGGTGGTGCGCTCCGCCTGACCACCTCGTATGCCTTCATGGGCGCGGCTGAAGTTTACTTCACCCCGACCATCTCGGCCTCGCTCGGTGGTACCTTCGCGGAATTCAACCCGTCGGGCGCCAACAACTCGGTCCGCACCTACTCGGTCATTGGCCAGGTGGCGTGGCGTCCGGTTGCCGGCTTCCTCATCGGTGTGGAAGGCGCTTATCGTAAGCTCTCGTTCGATGCTGGCGCCGCTACGGTTGTCAACACCTCGGCCGGTGGCACGAAGCGCGACGACTTCGTCGGCCGCATCCGCTTCCAGCGCGACTTCTAATCTCCTGACGGCGCGGGCAACCGCGTCGATCGCGAGATCAAGGATTGGGGAGCCGAAAGGCTCCCCTTTTCTGTTTTTGTCCCCGACCGTGGTTTCGCCCCTGAACGGTCGTCTTTCGGACGCTCTTGACCTTCCCCTTTCGGCTGCGGAGAGTGCAACCGCGCAGTCGGTCGGAAGGGGAGCGTCACTTGACCATGGCACAGCCACGGAAATGGATTTCGGGGCTTCTGCCCCTCGCACTTCTTGTCGCCCTTGCAGGCTTCTGGAGTCAGGGCCGCGTCGAGCAGGACCTGCTGGCCCGCGCGACATCCGGGCTGGCAGCAGCCGGGCAAGGTTGGGCCAAGGCCGGGCTCGGCGGGCGTGATGCCATCCTGACGGGCGAGGCGCCGTCGCCGGAAGCGCGGGCTGCCGCACGCGCCCAGCTTGAAGGGCTGTTCGGTCTCCGCCAGGTCGCGGACCGCGCGACCCTGTTGCCGGAAGCTTCACCCTTCGTCTTCACGGCCCTGCGCGATGGCGCCAAGGTGACGCTGACCGGCGCCGTTCCGCCCGGCGATGCCCGGCAGGCCCTGCTCGATGCCGCGAAAGCGGCCTTTCCTGGCGCCACCCTCGTCGATGAACTCAAGCCCGCCCGGGGTGCGTCGGCCGGCTTCGGTGCGCTGGCCGCCTTTGGCCTTGCCGAGTTGGGCAAGCTCAGCGAGGGCACATTGACCCTCTCTGACGGGAATCTCTCGATCTCCGGAAGGGCGAAGGATTTCAATGCCTTGTCCGAGATCAGGACCCGGCTTGCCGCGTTGCCGGCCGGCAGCCGGCTCGCGAAGGGGCTGGCCCCGGGCGACATCCTTCCACCCGTCATCCGGCCCTTCACCTTCGCGGTCGAGCGCAATGGCAACGCACTCACTTTGTCAGGCTATGTGCCGTCGGAAGCGGCTCTGGCGCGGCTGGTTGCCGATGCCCGTGCGCTCGGCGTCACAATCCGCGAGAGCCTCCGCGTGGCCGATGGCGCTCCGGCGGGGGACTGGACCGCCGCAGCCTCGCTCCTTGTCCGGGAAATGGCCAAGCTTGAATCGGGGCGTGCCGCCATGACCGATGAGCGGATCACCCTGCAAGGCAAGGCGCGCGACCTCTTTACCGAGGAGGATATCCGCACCGACCTGCGCACCCTGCCGACCGGCTTTGCCGCCACGCAGGTTGCGGTCGAATCCCGCGTGGTCCGTCCCTATGTTTTCGGCGCCACCCGGCAGACCGGCGGGGTTGTGCTCACCGGCTATGTCCCGGATGCCCGCACGAAATCGGATGTTCTCGAACTCGCTGCGCGCTATTTCGAGGGCGAACGCGTCGAGGACCGGCTGGCCGAGGGGCTGGGCGCCCCGGCTGATTTTCTTGGCGCCATCCGCGCCGGCTTCCACACCCTGGCGCGTCTGGCGCCGGGCGGAGAATTCGCCCTGTCCGGCTCCGGCCTGACGGTAAAGGGCGCCGCCCTGTTCGATTTTGCCCGCGGCGAGATCGCGGCGGAACTGGCCCGCCTTCTGCCGGCGAGTTTCCGCGCCACGCCGGAAATCGGCGTCCTGCCGCTGCCGCCCCCGATCACGCTCTCGCCGGAATGCCAGTTGCTCTACAATCAGGAACTGGCGCGCGGCACGGTGCGCTTCCGCTCCGGTTCGGCCGATCTTTCCGATGAATCCCGCGCCATTGTTGACCGGCTGACCGTGGTCACGCTCCGCTGCGTCAATTCGCGGATCGAGATCGGCGGGCACACCGATACCGACGGCAGTTTCCAGTCCAATGCCGAACTCTCGCGGCGGCGCTCGGAGACGGTCGCGGCCTACATGGTTCGGGCCGGCGTGCCGGCAGAGCGGCTCGAGCCGGTCGGTTATGGCCAGACCGTTCCGGTCGCGCCGAATGACACGCCCGAGAACAAGGCGAAGAACCGCCGCATCGAATTCGTCGTGAAGTGAGGGCGGAACCATGATCTACCTTCTGCAAGTCTTCTGGATCTGGCTGCTTCTCGCGCTCGTCCTCGGTGTTGCGGTGGCCTGGATGACGGCCCGGCGCGATGGCGGCTCCGGCCTGTGGCCGGCTCTTCTGCCCTGGGGCCTGGTTCTCGGCCTGGGCGGCATGGTCGCCGTCTTCCGCGTGCTGCCCACCCGAGCGGGCTACTGGCTCGATCTCGCGCTGCTGATGCTCGCGGCCTATCTCATCGGCTGCCTTCTCGCCGCCCTCTTGCGTGGCTCCGCGTCGGAGGCCGAACCGGCCGTGGCGACTGAACGCGTCGCCCCCGCCTTTGCGCCGGCGCCCGCCCCGGTTCCCGTTGCCGCGCCTGTCGCTGCGGCAAAGGAACTGGCCGTCGAGCCGATGAAGGCCGAACTGGCTGCTGCCATGCCGGCGGAGCCGATCGAACAGGCCATTACCGGCCTGTCAGGTCCACGCGGCGGCAAGGCAGACGACCTGACGCGCATCTACGGCATCGATGCAGAGGTGCAGGCCAAGCTCAATGCCCTCGGCCTCTATCATTTCGACCAGATGGCCAGCCTCTCGCCCGGCCAGCGGCGCTGGTTGTTCGGCCAGCTTGGCCATGCGGGGCGTTTCCCGAGCTGGTGGTGGCGCTGGCGCTTCGATGCCGAGCAGATCGTCGCCGGCGGAAGCGGCGCAACCGTGCCCATGGCGGCGATAGGGCCGGCTGCAACCGAACCGCCGGTGCTCGAGGGCACCAAACCTGCCGGGCTCGAGGCACCGAAAGACGGAAAGGCTGATGATCTCAAGCGGATCAAGGGGATCGGCAAGCAGAACGAGGGCCGCCTGCACGGCCTCGGCATCTGGCATTTCGCGCAGATTGCGGGCTGGACCGCCGACGAAGTGAAATGGGTGGGCGGCTATCTGGCCTTCCCCGGGCGCATCGAGCGGGAGGATTGGGTCGGTCAGGCGAAGATCCTCGCCGAGGGCGGCACCACCGACTTTGCCCGCCGGGCCGATGCCGGCGAGGTGGCCAGCTCGCGCGATGACACCGATGATGATGGCCAGGGCAATGTCATCACGCCCGTGCCTGCGCCGAAGAAGGGGCGCAAGCCGGCGGACAAGACCTGATCAGACGATCGAGCTGACGAAGGCGCGCACGGCCTCGATGGTCGGCGCGTCCTCGAGGATCGGTGCATGGCCCTGATAGGGAACCTCGTGCAGCCGCGCATCCGGGTGCCGGGCGACCATCTCCCGCGCGGTCTGCTCGCCGAGAATGTCGCTCAGTTCACCCCGTATCACCATCATCGGCGCGACGGCCAGCGTCTCGAACTGCGTCCAGAGTACAGGCAGCGGCTTCTCCAGATCGAGTTCGGCCAGCGGGCGCATGAGATTCGGGTCGTAGCGCGGCTCAAGCCCTTTCGGCCCTTCCTTCCAGGTCCGCCTCGCGAACCGGGCCCAGGCCTCCGGCGCCATATCGGTGAAATGCGTCCCGAAAACCTGCCGGAGCACCTGCGTTGCCTGATCATAATCCGTCGGGCGTGGCAGCTTGCCGACATAGCCGCGGATCCGCGCGAGACCACGCCCTTCGATGATCGGCCCGATATCGTTGAGAATCGAGGCCGCCAGCAGGGCAGGGCGGGTGATTGCAGTGAGGGCGGTCAGAAGCCCGCCGCGCGAGGTCCCGAAGAAGATCGCCCGCCCGATGCCGAGCGCATCGATCACGTTGAACAGGTCGTCCAGTTCCACCTGCAGGTCATAGCGGCGCCAGTCCGGATCGTATTCCGAACCGCCGCGCCCTCGGGAATCGAGCGCGATGACCCAGCGATCACCGGTTTCGGCGAGGGCACGGCCGATCACCTCGAAATCATCGGCATTGCGCGAAAGGCCAGGCAGGCAGATCACCGGCAGGTCCGCGCCGGCCCGGTTGCCGATCTCGCGGAGATGGAGCCTGAGCCCGTCCCGTGCCAGCACGTGGCGGCTCCGCCATTCCGAAAGCGTGTCGACAAGCTGGAGATGGCTGGCGGCGGCTTTTCCGGATCTGCGCGGCATGAGGGCTCCTGTTCCGGATCTTTCTAGCAAGCTGGTGCCCCGACGCAACGCGGCATGGCATCGACGATGGTTGACGGAGCGCCGGATTGGGGGGAAAAGCGTTGCTCCGGCAATCCTGCCCCTTCCCGCATGGAAAGATCATGACCAAGCCCGCCAATGCCGCGCTGTTTCGAGGCTCCTTCACCGCTCTGGTGACGCCCTTCAAAAACGGCGCCGTGGATGAAGCGGCGTTCCGGTCGCATGTCAGCTGGCAGATCGAACAGGGCACCATGGGGCTCGTTCCGGTCGGCACGACCGGCGAGAGCCCGACGCTCAGCCATGACGAGCACAAGCGCGTTGTCGAATGGTGCATCAGCGAGGCTGGCGGCCGAGTGCCGGTCATGGCCGGCGCCGGTTCGAACAACACGGCCGAGGCGGTCGATCTCGCGCGCCATGCCGAAAAGGCCGGCGCGGAGGCGATCCTCGTCGTCACGCCCTATTACAACCGTCCGACGCAGGAAGGTCTCTACCGGCATTACAAGGCGGTGAACGACGCCGTGGGCATTCCGATCTTCATCTACAACATCCCGCCGCGCTCGGTGGTCGACATGTCGAACGAGACGATGGCCCGCCTGTACGAGCTGCCGAACATTGCCGGCGTGAAGGATGCCACCGGCAATATCGCCCGCGTCTCGCAGCAGCGCGCGATTGTCGGGAAGGATTTCATCCAGCTCTCGGGCGAAGACATGACGGCGATGGCTTACAATGCCGCCGGCGGTGTCGGCTGCATCTCGGTTGTCTCGAATGTGGCACCGCGCCTCTGCGCGGACCTGCAGGCCGCCTGCCTCGCCGGCGACTATGCCCGCGCTCTCGCGATCCAGGACCGGCTGATCCCGCTTCATGATGCGGTTTTCAGGGAGCCGGGCCTTGCCGGCGCGAAGCACGGGCTCAGCCTGCTCGGCCGCATGAACGAGGAAATCCGCCTGCCCATGATGCCGGTGCAGCAGGACGCCACCAAGCAGGCGATCCGTGCAGCGATGGTGCATGCGGGCCTGCTGAACTGAGCGGGGTCATGTACCAGCCGCCCCATTTCAGGATCGAGGACCGGGCGGAGATGTTTGCGCTGATCCGCGCGCATCCCCTCGGCATGCTCGTCTCGGGCGGCGAGGCCGGCCTGATGGCCAATCCGATTCCGTTCCTCGTGCAGGAGCGGCCCGATGGCTCGGCCAGCCTGCGCGCCCATCTCGCCCGGCCCAACCCGCAATGGCGGGCGCTGGCGGAGGCACCGGAGGCTTTGGTCGTCTTCCAGGGCCATGAGCATTATGTCACGCCCTCCTGGTATGCGAGCAAGCGCGAACACGGAAAGGTTGTTCCGACCTGGAACTACATGATGGTGCAGGTGCGCGGGCAGGCCATCATCCAGGATGACCGGGCCTTCCTGATGGACCAGATTTCCGCGCTGACGGCGCAGGAGGAAGGAGCCCGCCCCCAGCCCTGGGAGGTGACGGATGCGCCGGAGCCCTTCATCGAGGCGCAGATGCGCGGCATTGTCGGCATCGAGATCGAGATCCGCGAGATCACCGGTAAGTACAAGCTGAGCCAGAACCGCCATGCGGCCGATCATGACGGCGTGGTTTCCGGCCTTGCCGCCGAGCCGGATCCGGCCGGTCCGGCCATGGCGGAAACGATGCGGCAGCGTTACGGGAAGCCGGCATCATGACCGCCCGCGACGAGGCCCGCTACCGGATTGCGGCCGATAACCGGAAGGCGCGTTTCAACTTCGAGATTCTCGATACCTACGAGGCCGGCCTTGTGCTGACGGGCACCGAGGTCAAGTCACTGCGCGGCGGCAAGGCGACGATCGGCGATTCCTATGCCGAGATCGACCATGGCGAGCTTTATCTCGTCAATTCCTACATCCCGGAATATCTGCAGGCGAACCGCTTCAACCACGAGCCGAAACGGCCGCGGAAACTGCTGCTCCAGCGCAAGCAGATGAACCGGCTCGCCATCGCCGTCGAGCGTGAGGGCATGACGATCGTGCCGCTCAAGGTCTATTTCAACGAAAAGGGCCGCGCCAAGGTCGAGATCGCACTCGCACGCGGCAAGAAGCTGCATGATAAGCGCGAGACCGAGAAGGCGCGGGACTGGAAGCGCGAGCAGGGCCGGATTCTGCGGGATCGCGGCTGAGCGCTCAGCCGAGAAAGGCCCGGAGATCAGCGAAGACCGCGCGGAACATCGGCTCGGTCAACCGGCCGGTATTCGTGTTGTAGCGCGAGCAATGATAGCTCGAAAACAGCGTCACCCGACCCAGCGGAACCCGGCCGCCATGGCGGAACGGCGCGCGCGAAACCGGAACCTCCAGCGCCCGCAACACCGAATCATGCGCGATCTTGCCGAGCGCGAGGATGGCCTGGAGCCGGTCCATGCCCGCAATCGTGGCCGAAAGGAAAGGCCGGCAGGCGCCGATCTCGGCCCCGACTGGCTTGTTCTCCGGCGGCACGCAGCGGACGGCATTGGTGATCCGGCAATCGACGAGACTGAGCCCGTCATCCGGTGATTCGGCATACTCGCCTGTCGCGAAGCCGAATGCGCCCAACGTCGCATAGAGCAGGTCGCCGGCATAATCCCCGGTAAAGGGCCGGCCGGTCGCATTTGCGCCGCGCAAGCCCGGCGCGAGGCCGACAATCAGCAGCCTTGCCTCGCGCGGGCCGAAGCTCGGAACCGGCGCGTTATGCCAGCCCGGCTCACGGTCGCGCCAGTTCGTGCGGAATTCGACAAGCCTCGGGCAGAGCGGGCAGTCCCGCCCCGGCTCAGCCTTCATCGCGTTCCTTCACGCGCGTGCCGGCGGGCCGCTCGATGAAGGATGGCATGGCCGAACGCGTTTCGACCGGGCGACCCTCGACCCGCGGCTCGCGGCCTTCGGGACGAAGCTCGCGCTGCGTCCGCTCGCCCGGATCCCGTCCGATCTTCCCCTGCAGATCGGCCAGATCGAGGAAGATATCGGCCTGCCGGCGCAGGTCATCGGCGACCATCGGCGGCTGGGTGGCCACGGTCGAGATCACCGTGACGCGCACGCCCTTGCGCTGCATCGCCTCGACAAGGCTGCGGAAATCACCGTCGCCGGAGAACAGGACCATATGATCGATGAAGGGCGCCAGTTCCATCGCATCGATGGCCAGCTCGATATCCATGTTGCCCTTGACCTTGCGCCGGCCCATCGCATCGGTGAATTCCTTCACCGGCTTGGTGACGACAGAATAGCCATTGTAATCGAGCCAGTCGATCAGCGGTCGGATCGAGGAATATTCCTGATCTTCGATCAAGGCCGTGTAATAGAAGGCACGGACGAGATAGCCACGCGTGTTGTATTCCTTGAGCAGCCGCCGATAATCGATATCGAAACCGAGCGTCTTCGAGGTCGCGTAGAGATTGGCGCCGTCAATGAAGAGGGCGATTCTTTCGGTCTGGTTCATCCTGCTGTCCTGGCGGCAAGCGATCCGGATTCGCGGTCGTTTCTCAATTCGTCATTGAAAAGATGGGCGACGTCGCAATGAGGATCGGTTAACATGTTGGAATTAATAGAAATTCGAAGTCTGGTTTGGCAATAGCGGGCGCAAAGAGACAGGCTCGCGTCCCTCGCAGCAGCATGGGTCGTTGATGCCACAGATGATCCAAAATGTCATCCCAAACAATGATGATGCAATTTAGTTACATGTGATAGGTGTCTGCGCCTTGCCCGGCTAGGGCGAAAACTCATAAGGGAGGCGACATTTGACGCGAGGGAGTTTGGCGATCAGGTTCCGTGGGCTTTCCCGAAGCAAACTGTCGGGTTTGGGAGGGAAAGCCCGCGAAAGATGATCCAAATTCACCGCGCCTCTGGTGGGGTTTCGGACAGAAACTGCCTCGAAACCGGCGCTTGCCCTGACGGATGTCAAGGCTGCGCGCCGCTTCCGGCCATTTTCACCCCGAAACACCCATCAAATGCGCCTCCCTTATGAGTTTTCGCCCTGGGGAGGCGCGCCGTTCCTGCGGCGATTCGAGGTTGAAGGCCCGGGCCGGATGGTGTAACAGGCACCCTCTTCTGGGATTTGCTGGAAAAGGAGTGCGTGGGACATGGCTCGCGTCACTGTTGAAGATTGCGTCGACAAGGTTGAAAACCGTTTCGAGCTGGTGCTTCTGGCCAGCCACCGGGCACGCATGCTCTCCAGCGGCGCGTCGCCGCTCGTGCAGCGCGATCGTGACAAGAACCCGGTCGTGGCCCTCCGCGAAATCGCGGATGAGCGTCTCGCCCCCGGCGATCTGAAGGAAGACTTCATCCACTCGCTCCAGAAATTCGTCGAGGTTGACGAGCCGGAGCCGGAAGCCGTGCCGCGCCTGCCGGGCGCCCCGGCCAGGATGGCGGTGTCGGAAGTCGATGACAGCGAGGTCACGTTCGACCGCATGTCCGAGGATGACCTGCTGCGTGGCCTCGATGGCCTCGTGCCTCCGACCGAATCGGACGACGAGGATTGATCAAAGCCCTTTACGCCTGATCGGGTGCGCAACGGGTTGCGTTGCGGCGGAATGACGGCATACTGAGAGGAGGCGGCGCGGATGTTCCGGCCGCCTTTTTGATTTCCGGTGCCGAAAGCAGGCTGATCCGCGCATGATGCGGCAATTCGAACTCGTCGAGCGGGTCAAGCGCTATTACCCGGAGGCAAACGAGGATCTGCTGAACCGGGCCTATGTCTATGCCATGCGCGCCCATGGCAGCCAGAAGCGCGCCTCGGGCGATCCCTACTTCTCGCATCCGCTCGAAGTCGCCGCCATCCTCACCGACCTTCATGTCGACGACCAGACGATCGCCGCCGCGATCCTGCATGACACGATCGAGGATACCGGTACGACCCGCGAGGATATTGCCAACCGCTTCGGCGAGAACATCGCCGATCTGGTCGACGGGCTGACCAAGATCAAGAAGCTCGACCTTGTCTCGAAAAAGGCCGCGCAGGCGGAGAACCTGCGCAAGCTGCTGCTGGCTGTCGCGGCCGATGCCCGGGTGCTGCTCGTCAAGCTGGCGGACCGGCTCCACAACATGCGCACGCTGCATTTCGTGCCGCCGGACAAGCGCGCCCGGATCGCCGAGGAGACGCTGGAGATCTACGCGCCGCTCGCTGGCCGGATCGGCATGCAGGACATGCGCGACGAGCTGGAGGATATCTGCTTCCGCGTGCTGATGCCGGATGCCCATCTCATGATGACGCGGCGCCTGCAGTCCCTGCGCGATCGGGCCGGCGGCCTGATCGAGCTGATCGAGCGCGACCTCAAGGCCAAGCTCCTCGCCGATTCCATCCTCGGCGAGATCAAGGGCCGCGAGAAGCGCGTCTATTCGATCTGGCGCAAGATGGAGCGCAAGAGCATCTCCTTCGAGCAATTGTCGGATGTGTTCGGCTTCCGCGTGATTGTCGGCACCGCCGAGGATTGTTATCGCGCGCTCGGCATCATCCACCGCGCCTGGCCCTTCGTGCCCGGGCGCTTCAAGGATTACATCTCCACCCCGAAGCAGAATGATTACCGCTCGATCCACACCACGGTGGTCGGGCCGAAGCACCAGCGCGTCGAATTGCAGATCCGCACCCGCGAGATGGATGCCGTCGCCGAATTCGGCATTGCTGCCCATGCCGCGTACAAGGAAAACGGTTCGCAGGCGAACGGGGGCGGCGAGTCGAACGCCTATCGCTGGCTGCGGCGCACCATTGAATTGCTGGCCGAAGGCGACAACCCGGAAGAATTCCTCGAACATACCAAGCTCGAGCTGTTCCAGGACCAGGTCTTCTGCTTCACGCCCAAGGGCCTGCTGATCGCCCTGCCGCGTGGCGCCACGCCGATCGACTTCGCCTATGCCGTCCATACGGATATCGGCAACAATACCGTGGGTTGCCGGATCAATGGCCGCAACTCGCCATTGATTTCCGAATTGCAGAATGGCGACGAGGTCGAGATCCTCACCACCGAGGGGCAGGTGCCACCCGCGGCATGGGAAAGCCTCGTCGTTACCGGCAAGGCGCGGGCCGCGATCCGCCGTGCGACGCGCGAGGCGGTGCGCAAGCAGTTCGTGGGCCTCGGCCGCCGTATCGTCGAGCGCGCTTTCGCCCGCGCGGGCAAGACCTTCTCCGAGGAGAAGCTGCTTGCCGCGCTGCCGCGTCTCGCCCGCGCCACGCTCGATGATGTGCTGACGGCGGTCGGCCGCGGCGAGATGTATTCCGGCGATGTGGTCAAGGCGGTCTTCCCGGATTTCCGCGAGGAAGTCTCCAAGGCTGCTGCCCCGGGAACCGGCGCCGGCTGGTTCGGCGTCCAGGGGGCCGAGAAGCTGAAATTCAAGGTCCCGGGCCAGGAGAACAGCAGCGGCTCGATCCCCATCCGCGGCCTCTCGGATGACCTGCCCGTGCGCTTCGCCCCGAATGGCGGCGCGGTTCCGGGCGATCGGATCGTCGGCATCCTGACGCCCGGCGAGGGCATCACCATCTACCCGATCCAGTCTCCCGCCCTCGTGGCCTATGACGAGGAGCCCTGGCGCTGGCTCGATGTGCGTTGGGATGTGGACGAACATGATCCCCGCAGGTTCGGCGCGCAGCTCACCATCTCCGTCATAAACGAGCCCGGCAGCCTTGCCGAGATCGCCCGCGTGATCGCCGATACCGATGCCAATATCGACAACATCGCGATGCGGGCAAAGACGGCGGATTTCCGCGAGATGATCCTCGATATCGAGGTCTGGGACCTGAAACACCTCACGGCCATCATCTCGGAACTGCGCGCGAAGCCGCTTGTGGCCAATGTCGAGCGGGTGATCGGGTGAGCGGCTGCCCCTTACCCGGCACTTCGCTTCATTCCTGTTTGCCCCTCACCCGGCGCTTCGCGCCACCCTCTCCCCGCAAGCGGGGCGAGGGGAAGCGCACGCCAGTCGCGCCTGGCTTTTTGAAGTGCATCCTGGCCATTCCAGCGCGCTGCCCACCTCTCTCCCCGGGGAGAGGTCGCGAGTATCGGCGAGCGGGTGAGGGGGGCTTGACCGCAGCCCCCGGCTATCGACACTCGCGCGACGCCGATCCTTGCTCCCGGAACCGCCATGTCCCGCTACGCTCCGCTCCCGCCCGACACGTTTGACCGCCTGTCGGGCCTCGAGACCCTCCGCGCCATGATCGCGGGCGATCTTCCTGCCCCACCCATGGCGGGGACGCTGAATTTCGACCTGATCGAGGCGGAGGAAGGCCGCGTCCTCTTCGCCGGAACGCCGCTCGAGGCGCATCTCAACCCGGCCGGAACCGTGCATGGCGGCTGGGCCGCGACGATCCTCGATTCGGCTTTGGCCTGCGCGGTCCATGCCACCCTGGCCGCCGGCGAGCGCTATACCAGCGTCGAGATGAAGCTGAACTACCTGCGCCCGATCCTTGTGGGCAAGACCGGCCGCCTCTCCTGTGAGGGCAAGGTGATCCAGCGCGGCCGCACCCTCGCGCTCAGCGAGGCGAGGCTTGTCGATTCGGGCGGAAAGCTCTACGCCCATGCTTCCGAAACCTGCATGATTTTTCCCAAGGCCTGAGGCGGGAGCGAGACGATGACGAAGGACGAGGTGCTGGCCGTTTTCCGCGAAGCGGGAGCCTTGCTGGAAGGGCATTTCATCCTGTCTTCGGGGCGGCGTTCGGGCTTCTTCATCCAGAAGATGCGTGTCTTCGAGAGCCCGGCCCGCACGGAGAAGCTCTGCCGTGCCCTGGCGGAAAAGATCGTCGCGCGCTTCGGCAAGGTCGACGTCGTGGTCTCGCCCGCCATCGGGGGCATCGTGCCGGGTTACGAGATCGCCCGCGCGCTGGGCGCCCGGGCCCTCTTCGTCGAGCGCGAGGATGGCGATTTCCAGCTCCGGCGCGGCTTCGCCATCGAGCCCGGCGACAAGGTCCTCGTGATCGAGGACATCATCACCACGGGCCTCTCGGCACGCGAATGCATCAACAGCCTCGCTGACCAGCCGGGCACGATCATCGGCGCGGCCTGCCTGATCGACCGCTCTGCCGGCAAGGCGGATCTCGGCGTGCCGCTGGTCGCCCTGTGTGAATTCGCCGTACCGGATTATGACCCGCGCGAATTGCCGCCGGAACTCGCCGCCCTGCCGCCGGTCAAGCCGGGCAGCCGCGGCATCCAGGGCGCGAAGGCCTGAGCGATGCAGAAGCTGGATCGCATCCGCCTCGGCGTGAATATCGACCATGTTGCCACGGTCCGGAATGCCCGGGGCGGCTCCCGCCCTGACCCTGTCCGGGCGGCCCTGCTCGCCATCGCGGCGGGTGCGGATGGCATCACCGCGCATCTGCGCGAGGATCGCCGCCATATCCGCGACGAGGACATGGCGGCGTTGAAATCCGGCATTGCCAAGCCGCTCAATTATGAAATGGCGGCGACAGCGGAAATGCTGGCCATTGCCAGCCGAATCCGCCCGCATGCCTGCTGCCTCGTGCCGGAAAAGCGCGAGGAGCGGACCACCGAGGGCGGGCTCGATGTCGTGGGCGGGCACAATCATCTCCGGCCCTACATCGCCGAACTCAAGGCACTCGGAATCCGTGTCTCGCTCTTCATCGAGCCGGACCGCGCACCGATCGAGATGTCGCGCGATCTCGGCGCCGATATCGTCGAGCTGCATACCGGCACCTGGTGCCATGCGGTCGAGGCCGGGCAGGCGGAAAAGGCCGAGACCGAGTTCCGCCGCCTCGCTGCGGGTGCGGCTATGGCCCATGCGGCCGGGCTCGAGGTCCATGCCGGCCATGGGCTGGATTTCGACACGGCGGAAAAGCTGGCCGCTGTGCCGGAATTCGTCGAGTTCAATATCGGCCATTTCCTGATGGGCGAGGCGATCTTCGTGGGCCTCGCGCAGGCCATCGCCACGATGCGTCTCGCGATGGATCGCGGGCGTGGCCTCGTGCCGCCGCATGTCAATCTCGGCCCGCGCCCGAAGGCGCCTGCATGATCATCGGGATCGGCGCCGATCTCTGCAATATCGACCGGATCGCCGACACTTTGGACCGGTTCGGCGAACGCTTCATCAACCGCGTCTTCACGGATGCCGAGCGCGCGCGCGCCGAGAAGCGAGTCGAGCGGGCTGCCACCTATGCCAAGCGCTTCGCGGCGAAAGAGGCCTGCGCCAAGGCGCTCGGCACCGGGCTGCGCATGGGCATTGCCTGGCGCGAGATGGGCGTGGTCAACGCGCCTTCGGGCCAGCCGGCCCTGCACCTCACCGGGGGCGCGCTGGAGCGGCTGAAGGCAATCACGCCGCCCGGCCACCGCGCTGTCATCCATCTCACCATCACCGATGACAAACCCTATGCGCAGGCCTTCGTGGTGATCGAGGCTCTGCCGGAAGCAGGCTGACGGAGCGGGCTCCTCACCCACCTCTCCCCCTCGGGGAGAGGTCGCGAGCATCAGCGGGCGGGTGAGGAGGCTGCGTGCCCCGCACTTTCAGGCTTGCCCTTTTCTCGCCGGAGGAGGAACCTGCACCCAACAGAAAAAGCGGGATCGGAACGTGCCCAGAGATCTGGAGGGAATGCTCGTCGTCGCGGTCGAGCAGGCGGTGGCTGCGCCCTATTGTACTGCGCGCCTCGCCGATGCCGGTGCCCGGGTGATCAAGATCGAGCGCCCGGAGGGTGATTTCGCGCGCGGCTATGATCGCCATGTCAACGGCAACAGCACCTATTTCGTCTGGCTCAACCGCGGCAAGGAATCGATCCGGCTCGATCTCAAGGCCGAGGGCGACAAGGCCCTGCTCGGCGCCATGATCGCGCGGGCGGATATCCTCGTGCAGAACCTCGCTCCCGGCGCGATGGACCGGCTCGGCTTTCCGGTGGCCGGGCTCCGGCGGCAACATCCGCGCCTCATCACCTGCGAGATTTCCGGCTACGGCGATTCCGGGCCGTATCGCGACATGAAGGCCTATGACCTGCTGGTCCAGGCGGAAACCGGCCTCTGTTCGGTGACCGGAAACGCCGATGCGCCGGCCCGGGTTGGCGTCTCGGTCTGTGATCTGGCCGCCGGCATGAATGCCCATTCGGCCATCCTGCAGGCCTTGCTCGCCCGCGAGAGGACGGGGCAGGGCCGGTCCATCAAGGTCTCGCTCTTCGGCGGCATGGCCGACTGGATGAACGTGCCGTATCTCCAGCGCCGTTATGGTGGCTCGACCCCGCCGCGTCCGGGGCTGAAGCATCCCTCCATCGCGCCTTATGGTGTCTTCTCCTGCGCCGATGGCGAGATCCTGCTCTCGATCCAGAACGGGCGCGAATGGGCCCGCTTTTGCGCCGAGGTGCTGGGCGATGCCGCGATGGCGAGTGACCCGCAGTTTGCCACGATGCCGGCCCGCGTGGCCAACCGCGACAGCCTGGATGCCCGCATCGCCGCGGTCTTCGCGACGGTTCCGAAGGCCGCGATGGCGCGCCGCCTTGAACAGGCCGGCATCGCCTTCGGGATGCTCAACACTGTCGATGGCCTGATCGGCCATCCGCAGCTCCGCACGATCACCTGCGAGACGCCTGAAGGGCCGGTCACGATGATTGCCCCGGCTGTCGAGACCGATGCAGCCGAGTCCGGATTCGGCCCGGTGCCGGCCATCGGCCAGCATGATGAAGCCTTGCGGGGGGAATTCGCCCCCGCGCCTATGCCTCAAGGGAGCCTGTCATGAACCAGATCCTGCGCACCGAAGCCGCCAAGGGCATCTTCGTCAACAATCGCTGGCAGCCCTCGCTGTCCGGCCGGACGATCCCGATGATTGCCCCGGCCGATGGCCAGGCCTTCGCCGCCATCGCCGCCGGCAATGCCGGGGATATCGAACTCGCGGTTGCCGCCGCCCGCGCCGCGTTGGAAACCGGCAGCTGGGGCCGCCTGACCGCAACCGAGCGCGGGCGCCTGCTGCTCCGCCTGTCGCGGCTGGTGGATGACCATGCCGAGGAACTGGCGCTGCTCGAAGCGCGCGATACCGGCAAGCCGATGAAGCAGGCCCGGGCCGATATCGTCGCCGTGAGCCGCTATTTCGAATATTACGGCGGCGCGGCGGACAAGGTCCATGGCGACACCATCCCCTTCCTTGACGGCTTCCTCGTCAACACGCTCTACGAGCCGCTGGGCGTGACCGCCCATATCATCCCGTGGAACTATCCCGGCCAGATGTTCGGCCGCACCGTGGCCCCGGCCCTCGCCATGGGCAACGCGACCGTCATCAAGCCGGCCGAGGAGGCCTGCCTCGTGCCGCTGCGCCTCGCCGAACTGGCGGCGGAAGCCGGTTTCCCCGAAGGCGCGGTCAATGTCGTGCCGGGCCTCGGCGAGGAGGCGGGCGCCGCCCTCGCCAACCATCGCGGCATCGATTTCATCTCTTTCACCGGCAGCCCGGAGGTTGGCACGCTCGTGCAGATCGCGGCGGCGAAGAACCATATCGGCTGCACGCTGGAACTCGGCGGCAAGTCGCCGCAGATCATCTTCGGCGATGCCGATCTTACCGCGGCGGTGCAGTCGGTGGCGGCTGCCGTGGTGCAGAATGCCGGCCAGACCTGTTCCGCCGGCAGCCGCGTGCTGGTGGAACGCAGGATCTGGGATCGCTTCATGGCCGACCTGAAGCTGCGCTTCGAGCAGATCCGTGCCGGCACGCCGGAAATGGATCTCGATCTCGGGCCGGTCATCAGCGCCGGCCAGAGGAGCCGCATCGGCGCCATGCTGCAGCGGGCGGAGGAGGCGGGCGCGCGCATCCTCGCGCAGGGCCAGATCGCCACGAACAGCCCGGCCGAGGGCTTCTATGTCCGGCCGACCGTCTATCACGAGGTCAATCCGGCATCCGAACTCGCCCAGAGGGAAGTGTTCGGCCCGATCCTCGCGGCCATGCCCTTCGACAGCGAGGAGGAGGCGATCCGCCTCGCCAATGGCACCGAATATGGCCTCGTCGCTGGCGTCTGGTCGGGCGATGGCAGCCGCGCCATCCGCGTCGCACGGAAGGTCCGGGCCGGCCAGCTCTTCGTGAATGGCTATGGCGCCGGCGGCGGCATCGAGCTGCCTTTCGGCGGGATGAAGAAATCCGGCCATGGCCGCGAGAAGGGGTTCGAGGCGCTCTATGAATTCGGCGCCCTGAAAACCCTCGTCGTCAAGCATGGCTGAGCGGGCAGGGTGGCACGCTGCCACCCTTCCGTCCTGCGCGAATACGAAAGAAGGCCCCGGGGCTGAACCCGGAAGACGATCCTAGAGAGCAGACCCAAGGAGGAGACGATGCGTCTCAAAGGCAAGACCGCCCTCGTCACGGGCGCCGGTTCCGGTTTCGGCGAAGGCATCGCCCGGACTTTCGCGCGGGAAGGTGCCCGTGTCGCCATTGTCGATATCAATCCCGATAGCGCCAAGCGCGTGGCCTCGGCGATCGGCACCTCGGCGATCGCCGTCCAGGCAGATCTCACCTCGGCGGCCGAGACCGCAGCATCGGTGAAGGCAGCAGCCGAATTCGGCGGCGGTCGCCTCGACATCGTCGTCAACAATGCCGGCTGGAGCCATCGCAACAAGCCGATGATGGAGGTGACGGAGGAAGAATTCGACCGCGTCTACGCCATCAATGTGAAGGCGATCTTCCATATGAGCCGCGCCGTCATTCCGCATTATCGCGAGAAGGGCGGCGGCGTGATCATCAATATCGGCTCGACGGCCGGAATCCGCCCGCGCCCGGGCCTGACCTGGTATAACTCCACCAAGGGCGCCGTGAACCTGCTCTCCCGCTCGATGGCGGTGGAACTCGCACCGGACCGGATCCGCGTGAATTGCGTCGCCCCGGTTATCGGCGCGACCGGGCTGCTCGAGCAATTCATGGGCATGCCGGATACGCCGGAAAACCGCGCGAAATTCCTCTCTTCCATCCCGCTCGGCCGGTTCTCGACGCCAGACGACATCGCCAATGCCTGCCTCTATCTCGCCTCCGACGAAGCCGAATTCATCACCGGCGTGGTGCTCGAGGTCGATGGCGGCCGGACGATCTGAGTGACAGGAGACCGTCCATGATGCGCATCCGCTCCGCCATCCTCCGGCAATCCGGCCTGCCGCGCCCCTATGCCAATTCGCGGCCGCTCTCGATCGAGACCGTCGAGCTGGCGCCGCCGGGGCCGGGCGAGGTGCTGGTGCGCATCGCGGCGGCCGGGGTGTGCCATTCCGACCTTTCGGGGATCAACGGCGACAGGCCGCGCCCGCTTCCCGTAGCGCTGGGCCACGAGGCCTCGGCCGTGGTCGAGGAAGTCGGCGCCGGGGTCGATGACCTTCGCCGCGGCGACCCGGTGGTGATGAGCTTCGTGCCGACCTGCGGCACCTGCGCCTTCTGCGCCGAGGGCCGCGCCGCCCTGTGCGAGCCGGGCAATGCGGCCAACGGCGCCGGCACGCTGCTGGGCGGCGGTCGCCGCTTCTCCTGCGATGACGGCTCGATCAACCATCATTGCGGCGTCTGCGCCTTCTCGGAATATTCCGTCGTCCATCGCCGCTCGATCGTGAAGATCGGGCATGACATCTCGCTCGTCCATGCGGCCCTGTTCGGCTGCGCGGTGATGACCGGCGTCGGCACGGTGATGAATACCTGCAAGGTCCGGCCGGGCCATTCCGTCGCAGTGATCGGCCTCGGCGGGGTCGGGCTCTCGGCCGTGCTCGGCGCGGTGGCCAGCGGGGCCGGGCGGGTGATCGCCATCGATCTCAACCCCGCCAAGCTCGCCATCGCGAAGGATCTCGGCGCGACCGATGGTTTCCTCGCTTCCGACCCCGATCTCGTGCCGCAGATCCGCGCGCTGACCGGCGGCGGCGTTGACCATGCGATCGAACTGGCCGGTGCGGCCCGCGCCTTCGAGGCGGCCTATGCCATCACCCGCCGGGGCGGCATGACGGTGACCGGCGGCCTGCCGGCCCCGGCGACCCAATTCGCGGTGCCGGCGGTGAGCCTCGTCGCCGAGGAGCGCATCGTCATGGGCGCCTATATGGGCTCCTGCGTGCCGAGCCGCGACATCCCCCGCTATATCGCGCTGTTCCAGACCGGAAGGCTGCCGGTGGACAAGCTCCTCTCCTCGACCGGCCCGCTGGACGGGATCAACGAGGCCTTTGACCGGCTCGACCGGGGTGAGGTCATCCGCCACGTCATCACCATGGCGGCCTGACCGGCATGGAGAGCCCTTCGATCACCGCCGCAATCGCAGCTTTCGCGGCTGACCGCACGCTGCACCCCCCGCCTTCGGCGCTGGATGTGGCCCGGCTGTCGCTGGTCGACTGGGCGGCTGTCGCCCTTGCCGGCCTCGGCGAGCCGGTCGCCACGATCACGCGCGATCTCGTCGGCGAGGAAGCCGGCGCGGCGCAGGCCACCGTCCTCGGCCTCGGCCGGAAGGTGCCGGCCCGCGCGGCGGCTCTGGCCAATGGCGCGCTCTCGCATGCGCTGGATTATGACGACACGCATTTCGCCTATGTCGGCCATCCCAGTGTGGCGGTGTTTCCGGCCGCTTTCGCCATGGCGGAACGGCAGGGCGCCAGCGGCGCAGCCTTTCTCGAGGCGGCTTTGATCGGCATGGAAGCCGCCTGCCGGATCGGGCATTGGCTGGGCACGCGGCACTATAATCACGGCTTCCACCAGACGGCGACCTCCGGTGCCTTCGGTGCGGCCATGGCGGCGGGACGCCTGCTCTGCCTTGACGAGGATCGTCTTCGCCATGCGCTCGGCATCGTCGCCACCCGCGCCTCCGGGCTGAAATCGCAATTCGGCACCATGGGCAAGCCTTACAACGCCGGCACTGCCGCGGCGAACGGTGTCGAGGCTGCGTTGCTGGCGGCGCGCGGCTTCATCTCGCGGCCCGACGGGCTGGAATGCGGGCAGGGCTTCGCCGAAACCCATGCCGGCGAAGCCGTTTCGCCCGAATCCGCGCTTGCCGGCCTCGGCCGCGATTTCTGGTTCGAGGCGGTCCAGCACAAGTTCCATGCCTGCTGCCATGGCCTCCATGCCAGCCTCGAGGCGTTGATCCATCTCCGCCAGGAGGCAGGCTTTTCGGCCGAAAGGGTCAGCGCCGTGCAGATCCGCGTCAATCCGCGTTGGCTCAGGGTCTGCGACCTGCCGGCCCCGCGAACCGGGCTCGAGGCGAAGTTCAGCTATCGCCTCACCAGCGCGATGGCTTTGGCCGGGCGCTCGACCGCCGCGCTCGACACCTATTCCGAAGCGAGCTGCGCCGATCCGGATCTGCTGCGCCTGCGCGATCGCGTCCGCGTCGAGGGCGACGCCGCCATCCGCGATACCGCTGCGTCGGTGCAGCTGACCTTCACCGACAATCGCAGCCGCGAAGCTTTCTTCGATCTCGACACGCCGATGGAATTCGCCGCCCGCCACACCCGCATCGAGGGCAAGGTTCATGCGCTGCTGCCGGCGGACGAGGCAAGGGCGGTGATGGCCCTATTCGACGCGCCGGAAACCGCAAGCGCCGCCGCCATGGCTGAGGCGATTGGCAGAGCGGCGATCCGGCTGGGAAGTCGCGCATGAGCCTTGATCTCGACCATCTCCGGCAATGGATCGGCCGCAGCGAGACGCGGGTGGAAATGCTCGCCCCGTTCCCCGCCAACGCGCTGGCGGCGACGCTCGACCGGGCCGACCCGCCCTACGAGGCCGGCACCGCCCTTCCGCCTCTCTGGCACTGGCTGCATTTCCTGCCCGTCAGCCCGCTGGCCGAAGCCGGGCCGGATGGCCACCCGGCCCGTGGTGGCTTCCTGCCGCCGGTGCCGCTGCCAAGGCGGATGTGGGCTGGCAGCCGGCTCTCCTTCCTGGCGCCGCTGGTCATCGGCGAGACGGCAACGCGCGTCTCGACCGTGACGCGCATTGAACACAAGGCTGGAAAGACCGGCGATCTCGTCTTCGTCACGGTACGGCACGAGGTGGCCGGCGCCTCCGGCCCGGCGATCGAGGAAGAGCATGACATCGTCTATCGCGCCTTGCCGCCAGCGGATGCATCGCCGGCAAGGCCGTTGCCGGCTCCGGACGGGGCGGAATGGTCGTTCCCTTGCAGGCCCGACCCGGTGCTGCTGTTCCGCTTTTCCGCGCTGACCTTCAATTCGCACCGGATCCATTACGATCTCGACTATGTCACGCGCGAGGAAGGCTATCCGGGCCTTGTCGTCCATGGGCCGCTGATCGCGACCTTGCTGCTGGACGGGCTGCGCCGGAAATTCCCCGACCAAACGGTCAATCAATTCTCCTTCCGGGCGCTGGCCCCGACCTTCCACATCGATGCTTTCGCCGTCCACGGCAAGCTTGATCGGCCCGGCCACGCGCAACTCTGGGCGGAGAAATCCGGACAGCTCACCATGGAAGCGCAGGCCGCGTTTTCCGTTCCGAACCCGGCAGACCGATCCCCAACCCGGACCTGATGATGATCCCCTCCACCGACAGCCATCCCGAAATCCGTGAAGCCGTTCGCGCGCTTTGCGCGGAATTCCCGGCGGAATATCACCGGAAAATCGACGAGGCGCGGGGCTATCCCGAGGCCTTTGTCGAAGCGTTGACACGGGCCGGCTGGATGGCTGCGCTGATCCCGGAAGAATATGGCGGCTCCGGCCTCGGCCTGACCGAAGCCTCGATCATCATGGAGGAGATCAACCGTTCGGGCGGCAATTCCGGCGCCTGCCATGGCCAGATGTACAATATGGGCACCCTGCTGCGGCACGGCTCTGAGGCGCAGAAGCGCTTCTACTTGCCGAAAATCGCCGCCGGCGACCTGCGTTTGCAATCCATGGGCGTGACCGAGCCCACAACCGGCACGGATACGACCCGGCTGAAGACAACGGCCGTGAAGAAGGGCGACCGCTATATCGTCAACGGCCAGAAGGTCTGGATCAGCCGTGTCCGGCATTCCGACCTGATGATCCTTCTCGCCCGCACGACCCCTCTTGATCAGGTGAAGAAGAAAAGCGAGGGCATGTCGATCTTCCTCGTTGATCTCAGGCAGGCCATCGGCAAGGGGCTGGAGGTCCGGCCGATCCCCAATATGGTCAACCACGAGACCAGCGAGCTGTTCTTCGACAATCTCGAGATTCCCGCCGAAAACCTGATCGGCGAGGAGGGCAAGGGCTTCAAGTACATCCTCGATGGGCTGAATGCCGAGCGCATTCTCATCGCCGCGGAATGCATCGGCGATGGCTACTGGTTCCTCGACAAAGTCACGGCCTATACGAAGGAGCGCATCGTGTTCGGCCGGCCGATCGGCCAGAACCAGGGTGTGCAATTCCCGATCGCCGAGAGCTATATCGAGGTGGAGGCCGCCAACCTGATGCGCTACGAGGCCTGCCGCCTCTTCGACGCGCATCAGGCCTGCGGGGCCCAGGCCAATATGGCGAAATATCTCGCCGCCAAGGCAAGCTGGGAGGCGGCCAATGCCTGCATCCAGTTCCACGGCGGGTTCGGCTTCGCCTGCGAATACGATGTCGAGCGGAAATTCCGGGAAACCCGCCTCTATCAGGTCGCGCCCATCTCGACCAACCTGATCCTGGCCTATATCGCGGAGCATGTGCTCGGCCTTCCGCGCTCCTTCTGAGGCGGCCGGCGGCAAGACAGGGAACGCGCCATGCTCAGTGCCGACGAGGCCATCCTGACCCGGAAATCGATCCGGGCCTTTCTCGATACGCCCGTCCCGCGCGAAACGGTGGAGGAGATCCTCGCCGTCGCCGCGCGGGCGCCGTCGGGCACCAACATGCAGCCCTGGCGCGCCATCGTGCTCACCGGGGCGGCACGGGCCGGGTTCGGCCGCGCCATCGAGCAACTGGCGCTGACGGGCGATCCCGGCACGCCACAATATGCCTATTACCCGCCCGTTTTCCGCGAGCCCTACCTCGCCCGCCGGCGCAAGGTCGGCTACGACCTTTATGCCACGCTCGGCATCCAGAAGGGCGACAAGGCCCGCATGCATGCCCAGCATGCGCGGAACTTCACCTTTTTCGATGCGCCGGTCGGGCTGATCTTCACCATCGACGACGATCTCGAACTCGGTTCCTGGCTCGATTACGGCATGTTTCTCCAGAATATGATGATCGCCGCCCGTGCCCGGGGGCTCGATACCTGCCCGCAAGCGGCCTTCATCACCTATCACCGCGAGATCCGTGACCTGCTCGCCATCCCGGCGGACCAGCGCATCGTCTGCGGCATGGCGCTCGGCCACCGGGATCCGGAGGCGCCGGAGAATCTGTTCGAGACCGTGCGCGAGCCCGTTTCCGCCTTCGCGACATTTCTGGAGACCTTGCCGGAATAGAGAAGGGCGGCTCCACCCCTCACCCGGCGCTTCGCCCTGTTTTGCCTTGCCCCTCACCCGGCGCTTTGCGCCACCCTCTCCCCGTGGGGGAGAGGGGAAGCGCATCGCCGTTTACGCTCGCTGACGCGCACGCCATTTCAGTGCACACCCCACCTCTCCCCCTCGGGGAGAGGTCGACGGCGCGAAGCGGCGGCGGGTGAGGGGATATGCCCGCCCCGTGGCGGAAATCACCGAGGGGGCATGAAAAATCCGGTGCAGCCGGGCTTCCCTCCTCATTCCGCCACATTGCCCTTGTCGGGGTGCGCTTGTATATCCCGGTGCATCAGGTTCTCGCCGCAACCGGGGTTCCCTCGCGCGATGGCGGAGTTTTCTCGGAATGGCGATGGATAACTTGCAGGAAAAACCCCAGGCCAAGGATACCGGCGGTCTGGGCGAAACGATCCGCGTGATCATCGAGGCGCTGCTCATCGCGCTCGTGATCCGGACATTCGCCTTCCAGCCTTTCAACATTCCCTCGGGTTCGTTGATCCCGACCTTGCTGATCGGCGATTATCTTTTCGTCTCGAAATACGCCTATGGCTATTCGAAGCATTCCTTCCCCTATTCGGTCGCGCCCTTCGAGGGGCGGGTCTGGGGAGCGGAGCCGAAGCGCGGCGACATTGCCGTGTTCAAGCTCCCGCGGGATGGCGAGACGGATTACATCAAGCGCGTCATCGGCCTGCCGGGTGACCGCGTGCAGCTGATCAATGGCCTCGTCTATATCAACGGCCAGCCGGTCAAGAAGGAAGCCGACGGCGTCTTCGAGGAACGGGATCAGTTCGGCCGCGTCCTGCGGGTGCCGCGCTTCCTCGAAACGCTGCCGAATGGCGTCTCCTATCACGTCAACGAGCGTGAGGGGAACCGCTCCTATTGGGACAATACGCCGGAATACCTCGTGCCGCCCGGCCATTACTTCATGATGGGCGATAACCGCGACAATTCCACCGACAGCCGCGATCAATCCGCACAGGGCGTCGGCTTCGTTCCTTACGAGAATTTCGTCGGTCGCGCCGAGATGATCTTCTTCTCGATCGAGGAGGGCACCCCGCCTTGGATGATCTGGCGCTGGCCGAGCGAGGCCCGCTGGGGCCGCATCTTCCAGAAAATCCGCTGATGGCGGCGGACACGCCCTCGCTCGCCGCTCTCCAGCGCCGGCTGGGCTACCGGTTCAGCGACATCGCCCTGCTCGAGGAGGCGCTGACCCATGTGAGCGGCGCCGGGGCCGGGCGCTCCTACCAGCGGCTTGAATTCCTGGGCGACCGTGTGCTCGGCCTGATCGTTTCGACCATGCTGTTCGAGGCCTTTCCCGAGGCGCCGGAGGGCGAATTGTCGAAGCGCCTCGCCGATCTCGTGCGGAAGGAAAGCTGCGCCGCCATTGCGCGCGAATGGGGCCTCGGCGATCATCTGCGGATGGGTGAGGGCGAGATCCGTTCCGGCGCGCGCAAGCGCGATGCCATCCTCGGGGATTCCTGCGAGGCGGTGATCGGTGCGGTCTTCCGTGATGGCGGACTCGCGGCTGCCGATGCGCTGGTGCGCGCCTCCTGGACCACGCGGATGCAGGCGCCGCTTTCGGTGCCGAAGGATGCGAAGACGCTGCTTCAGGAAATCGTGCAGGCCCGCGGCCTGCCGGTGCCGGCTTATCGCGATGTCGGGCGCAAGGGCCCGGATCACGCGCCGGTCTTCGAAATCGCCGTGCTGGTCGAGGGCCAGTCCGAGGTGACGGCCAGCGGGCCGTCGAAACGTCAGGCCGAACGCGCTGCAGCCGAGAAGTGGCTGCGCGCGGCCGGCCTGTGGCATGAGGACGGGCAGGCTCGCCCGGTTGGACCGAAACAGAATGACTGACCCCGTAACCGAAAAGCCCACGCGCTGCGGCTTCGTTGCCCTGATCGGCGTGCCGAATGCCGGCAAGTCGACCTTGCTCAACGCCCTTGTCGGGGCGAAGATCTCTATCGTCAGCCGCAAGGTGCAGACGACGCGCACCCAGATCCGTGGCATCGCCATGGCCGGGCGGACGCAGGTGATCTTCGTCGATACGCCCGGCATCTTCGCGCCGAAGCGCCGGCTGGAAAAGGCCATGGTCACCTCGGCCTGGGGCGGGGCTTCGGATGCCGATCGCGTCGGCGTGCTGATCGATGTCACCCATGCCGACCACGATGACGAGGAGGCGCTGCTCGCGCAGCTGGGCGAGATCCGGCAGCCGAAATTCCTGATCCTCAACAAGATCGACCTTGTCCCGCACGAGAAGCTGCTGGCCATCACCGCCACGCTCAACGAGCGGATCGCCTTCGAGGCCACCTTCATGATCTCCGCCCTTCGCGGGCATGGCGTGTCGAAAATCCTTGAATGGCTGGAAGAGCGGCTGCCGCCGGGCCCCTGGCTCTACCCGGAGGACGAGATTTCCGATGCGCCCCTGCGCTTCCTCGCGGCCGAGATCACCCGCGAGAAGATCTTCGAACGGCTGCATGACGAATTGCCCTACCGCTCCACGGTGGAAACCGAGAAATGGACGGTGATGAAAAACGGCGATGTCCGCATCGACCAGACGATCTTCGTCGAGCGCGAGAGCCAGCGGAAAATCGTGCTCGGCGAGAAGGGCCAGACGATCAAGCGCATCGGCATGGCTGCGCGCAAGGAGATCGAGGAAGCCGCCGAGGCCAAGGTGCATCTCTTCCTCTTCGTGAAGGTGCGCGAGGACTGGGCGAACGACCCCGAGCGCTACCGCGAGATGGGGCTGGAATTCCCGCGCGAGCCGAAACGCTGAGGCGCAGGGCGCTGGGAGCCGGGGCACCGGCAGGGAGGCCGCCATGGAATGGCAGGATGAGGGGCTCATCCTTTCCGTGCGCCGCCACGGCGAGCGGGATGTCATCCTCGAGGCGATGACGCGGGGCCATGGCCGCCATCTCGGCCTCGTCCGGGGTGGCCGATCGGCGCGGCAGGCGCCCGGCCTCCAGCCCGGCAACCGCGTCGCGCTCACCTGGCGCGCCCGGCTGGAAGAGCATCTCGGCCAGTTCACTGCCGAACCGCTGCAAAGCCGCGCCGGGCTCGTGCTGTCGGATCCGCTGGCGCTCCATGCCGTCATGCATCTGGCCTCGCTGCTGCGGCTGATGCCGGAGCGGCAGGTCCATGGCGCTCTCTACGAGGCGGCGGACGGCCTGTGCCAGCTGCTGGCCGAGCCGCTGCTGCTCGGTGCCGTGATGGTGCGGTTCGAGGTGACCATTCTCGCCGAGCTTGGTTTCGGTCTCGATCTCTCAAGCTGTGCGGCGACCGGCCGCAGCGAGGACCTTACCCATGTCTCGCCGAAATCCGGCCGGGCCGTCTCCGCCGGGGCTGCGGAACCTTACCGGGACAGGCTGCTGCCGCTCCCTGCCTTCCTGCTCGGCGAGGCGCTGGAAGAGGCGGATTCCCCCGCCATCGAGGCGGGATTCCGGCTCGCCGGCCATTTTCTCGAGCGGCATCTCTTCATTCCGCGCGGGCTCGATGCCACCGCGACACGCCAGCCTTTTCTGGTGGTTCTGCGGGATCGGCTCGCTATTGCATCAAACATCGCTAAAATTTGATCTTCTGCTGAAACCAACCATTGCCTGCGTTTCCTACCCTTTTGTTTGCTTCTCGCTGCTAGGAAATAAAGCCAGAGGGAACAATCCCCGGCAGGCGTACCAGATGTTTCAGGCAATCAACCATTGGGTTGACACGATCAGATCGCGTTTCAAACGCTTCGGCAGGGCTGAAGCGGGAACGACGGCGGTGATCTTTGCCATGTCCCTTCCGACGATGCTGGCCGTCGGCGGCTTCGCCACTGATTACGCCTCGATGTCCGGCACCCAGAACCGCCTCCAGCAGATCGTCGACGCGGCTGCGCTCGGGATTGCCCGCGAAATGTCGCTGTCCCCTGTGACGCAGACCCGCGCGCAGAACCTCGCCGTGCGATATGCTGCGGCAAATATCCCGGCCAATACTCCGCACAAGATCGCGATCACGGCCACGCTGATCGACAACAACGCCGCCGTCCGCGTCGAGGGCACCCAGAATTTCTCGACGCCCTTCGGTACGTTCGAGCGCGTGATCGGTGTCAGCAGCCTCTCGGCTTCGGCCACGGCGCGCCCTGCCGGCGTCGCCGAACAGATGAAGCTTTGCGTGCTTGCGTTGCAGGATGCGAAAAGCCACGGCCTCAACCTGCGCAACGGCTCGGTCCTGACGGCGAATGGCTGCATGCTGCATTCCAATTCGACATCTACCAGTTCCGTCGTTTTGGGTGAGGGTTCGAAACTCAAGGTCCAGACCATCTGCACCCGCGGCGGCATCAAGAATATCGGCTCGACGGTCGAGGGTAATCTCATTTCCGATTGTCCGGAAATACGCGATCCGCTGGCCTCGAAGCCTGCGCCGAAGCCGGCATTGCTGTGCAAGCCTGCCGTGCCGAAAATGAGCAAGGGCAATTTCACGCTCGAACCGGGCACCTATTGCGGCGGGCTGCAGATCCACGGCACCGCCGTGGTCAAGCTGAATCCCGGCGTTTATTTCTTCAAGGATGGCCCCCTGCGGGTTTTCAACTCGGCCGAGCTGCATGGCGATGGCGTCACACTCGCCTTCGGGGGCCAGAACGCCTATTTCCGCTTCGAACACGATGCGCTGATCAACCTCACGGCACCGACAAAGGGTGATACTGCCGGCATGCTGATCTGGGAGGTTGACGTGCCGGGCGTTTCCGTCGGCGCGGACGTCGCTGGCCTCTCGGTCGGTGTGACGGTCGGCGGAGGCAAGGTTACCAGCCAGCACCGGATCGAATCCGACCGGGCCAAGGTGCTCACGGGCACGATCTATCTCAAGCGCGGCATCCTGACGATCGATTCGGACAAGCCCGTGGCAGATCAGTCGCCCTTCACGATCATGGTGGTCCACCGGCTCGATCTGTATGACGGCCCCAACCTCGTGCTGAATTCGAACTATCAGAATTCGCCGGTGCCCGTGCCCTTCGGCCTCGGTCCGACCGGGAGCCAGAAACTGCACCTGGAGAAATAGCCGCACGCTGCGAGGCGGGGATATCTGCCTTGCCAGCAAGGCAATCCCTTGTGGCGACTCGCATCCTCCGCTAACGCGGGAGGCATGGGAAAACCGGTCGATCCACCGTCAGGCGAGGGCGTCGAGACCATCGCATTGCGCGAGGCGCTCGAGGAGCGCTACCTCGCCTATGCCCTGTCCACGATTATGCATCGGGCCTTGCCGGATGCGCGGGACGGGCTGAAGCCCGTGCATCGCCGCATCCTCTACGGGATGCACCTGCTCCGGCTTGATCCGGCCGCCCCGTTCAAGAAAAGCGCGAAGATCGTCGGCGATGTGATGGGCACGTTCCATCCGCATGGCGACCAGGCGATCTACGACGCGCTCGTCCGCCTCGCGCAGGATTTCTCCTCGCGCTACCCGCTGGTCGATGGCCAGGGCAATTTCGGCAATATCGACGGCGACAGCGCCGCCGCCTATCGCTACACCGAAGCCCGGATGACCGAGGTTGCCCGGCTGCTCCTCCAGGGCATCGACGAGGACGGCGTTGCCTTCCGCCCGAATTACGACGGGCAGAACGAGGAGCCGGTCGTTCTGCCGGGCGCCTTCCCGAACCTGCTGGCCAATGGAGCGCAGGGCATCGCGGTCGGCATGGCCACCTCGATTCCGCCCCATAACGCAGCCGAACTCTGTGCCGCCGCCATCGCGCTGATCGATGATCCGCAGACGAGCCATGAGGCCCTGATGCAACTGGTGCCGGGGCCGGATTTCCCGACCGGCGGCATCATCGTCGAGGGGCCGGCCAGCCTTGCGGAAACCTCCCGCACCGGCCGCGGCTCGATCCGCCTGCGCGCCCGCTGGCACAAGGAGGAGACGGGCCGCGGCGGCTATGTCGTGGTCATCACCGAGATCCCCTATCTCGTCCAGAAGAGCCGGCTGATCGAGAAGATCGCCGAATTGCTCAACGAGAAGAAGCTGCCCCTCCTCGCCGATATCCGCGACGAATCCGCCGAGGATGTGCGCATCGTGCTCGAGCCGCGCGCCCGCACGGTCGAGGCAGAATTCCTCATGGAAGCCCTGTTCAAGCTCACCGAGCTGGAAACACGCTTCTCCGTGAACATGAATGTGCTGATCGATGGCAAGGTGCCCAAGGTTGTCGGTCTCGCCGAAGCCCTGCGCGCCTTCCTCGACCATCGCCGCGAGGTGCTGTTGCGCCGCTCGCGCTGGCGCCTTGGCAAGATCGAAGCCCGGCTGGAAGTCCTTGGCGGCCTGCTGATCGCCTTCCTCAACCTCGACGAGGTGATCCGCATCATCCGCGAGGAGGACGAGCCGAAGCCGGTGCTGATGAAGCGCTTCGACCTGACCGATGTGCAGGCCAATGCCATCCTCGATACGCGCCTGCGCCAGTTGCGCAAGCTCGAGGAAATGGAGCTTCGCACCGAGCACGACGAGCTTTCGAAGGAGAAGGCCAGCATCGAGGCGCTGCTCGGTTCCGAGGCGAAGCAATGGAAGACCGTCCGCTGGGAGATCGGCGAGGTGGCCAAGGCCTTCTCGAAGGATACGCCACTCGGCCGCCGCCGGACGGATTTCGGCACCGCCTCGGATGTGCCGGTCGATGTGACCGAAGCGCTGATCGAGCGCGAGCCGATCACCGTCGTCGTCACGAAGAAGGGCTGGATCCGCGCCCTCAAGGGCCACGGCGTCGATCTGACCAACCTGCAATACAAGGGCGATGACGGGCTTGCCTTTGCCTTCCCAACGGAAACCACGGCGAAGGTCCTGCTGCTGGCGAGTGACGGCAAGGCCTTCACGCTCGATGCCTCGAAATTGCCGGGCGGTCGCGGGTTCGGCGAGCCGATCCGCCTGATGGTCGATCTCGATGCCGAAGCCGAGATCATGGCAGCCTTCCCCTATGTGCCGGGCCAGAAGCGGATCGTCGTGGCCAAGGATGCGCGCGGCTTCATCGTCGCGGCGGATGATCTTGTCGCCAATACCCGCAAGGGCCGGCAGGTGATGAATGTCGACGGCGCACGCCTCTGGCTGGTGGTTCCGGTCGAGGGAGACATGGTTGCGGTCATCGGCGAGAACCGCAAGCTGCTGGCCTTCCCGCTCTCGGAAATGCCGGAAATGCCGCGCGGCAAGGGCGTCCGGCTGCAGCGCTACAAGGAGGGCGGCCTCGCCGATCTCCGCACCTTCTCCAGCGAAACCGGGCTGACCTGGCAGGATAGTGCCGGCCGCACCTTCACGCTCAAGGGCGATGACCTGAAGGAATGGCTCGGCCATCGCGCGGAATCGGGGCGCCTGCCGCCGAAAGGATTTCCGCGTTCGAACCGCTTCACCGGATGAACATCCTCCTTTTCATTGCGAAAACGCAAAATAATCCGGCATGATTCGCCCTTGATCCTTGCATCGATGCACCCAATCTAGGGGACATCAAACTGCAGCAAGGGATTACCCCATGACGAAAGTCGCGATCGTTTATCATTCCGGCTACGGCCATACCGCCGTTGTCGCCGAAGCCGTGGCCGAAGGCGTGAAGCGGGGCGGCGGCACGCCGGACCTTATCCGCCTCGAAAGCGCCGGCCAGGATTTCGGCCCCGCCCTCGACGCCGTCACTGCGGCCGATGCCGTGATCTTCGGCGCCCCGACCTATATGGGCGACGTTTCGGTTCCGCTCCGCGCCTTCTTCGAGGCCTCCTCCAAGATCTGGATGAGCGCCGGCTGGAAGGACAAGCTCGCGGGCGGCTTCACCAATGGCCTGACCTTCGGCGGCAACAAGGACCACACGATCACCTCGATGTGGATCCTGGCGATGCAGCACGGCATGCTCTGGGCCGGTCCCGGCGTTCCGCTCGGCAACATGGCCGGCAATTCCACCTCGGCGCCGGAAGCCGCGAACCGCATCGGTTCGGCCCTCGGCGTGATCACCCAGTCCGACAATGCCGGTCCGGATGTGACGCCGCCGGCCGGCGACAAGGAATTCGCCCGGCTCCTCGGCGAGCGTATCGCGAAGCTTGCCGCCCGCTGATCGGCAGGCCAGACTGACCGGGCGGGGGCCGTCCCCGCCCGTATCCTGCCGAGGCTCCATGGAATCCGAAACGATCGATCGTCCGCGTCTGCTCTATTTCGCGGATACGATGTGCTCCTGGTGCTACGGTTTCGCGCCGGAAATGCAGGTCGTGCTGCAACGTTTCCACCCGGAACTTGACCTGCTGGCGTTCAGCGGCGGCCTGCGCCCCTTCAATACCGAGCCCGTCTCCGACAGCATGCGCACCATGCTCGGCGAGACCTATGGCCGGATCGGCCAGCTCACCGGCCAGCCCTTCGGCGCCTGCCCCTCGCTTACGCCCGGCTTCGTCTATGACAGCGAGCCGGCCTCGCGCGCCGTGGTGACGATGCGCAACATGGCGCCGGGCGATGATTATGCCTTCATGCTCACGATCCAGCGGGCCTTCTACGCGGATGGCGAGAATATCACCCGCAGCGACGTGCTGGCCCGCCATGCCGCCGCTTTCGGCGTGCCCGAGGAAGCCTTCCTCGAAACCTTTTCCAGTGAGGCCATCCGACAGGCGACGATGGCGGATTTCCAGGTCGCGCAGCAATTCGGCATTGACGGTTTCCCGACGCTGATCCTGCATCGCCAGCGCAGCACCGGCGACAATGCGCTGATGATGGTCAGCCAGGGTTATGCCAAGGCCGATGACGTGATCGAGCGCCTCCGCGCCGCGCTCGAAGCGGAAATCGGCTGAGCGGGGAGCGACTACCGCCTGTCCCGCCAGCCTCCCGCCTCTCCCCATGGGGAGAGGCCGCGAGCGCAGCGACGCGGGTGAGGGGGCAATCGAACACCCCCTGGGCCGCTACTTGTCCACGCGCTCCCAGGCGAGCATGCCGAGGCGCTCCTGCGGCAGGAAGCGGGCCTTGTAATCCATCTTCCGCGAACCCTCGACCCAGTAGCCGAGATAGAGATAGGGCAGTCCGAACGCCTTCGTCTTGGCGATATGGTCGAGGATCAGGAAGGTGCCGAGCGAGCGGTCCGTCAGGTCGGGATCATAAAAGGAATAGACCATCGACAGCCCGTCCGAGAGGATGTCGGTCAGGACCACGCCGACCAGCTCCTCGTTGCCGGCCCGGCCGGTTGCCGGCTTGCGATATTCCACCAGCCGCGTCTCGACATGGCTGTCCTCGATCATGGCGGCATAATCAAGCACGCTCATATCGACCATGCCGCCATCAGCGTGGCGCGCATCGAGATAGCGGCGGAACAGCCCGTATTGCTCGGCCGTCGGCTGGGCGGAGATCATGCGGGCGCTGAGATCGGCATTCCGTGCAAGGATGCGGCGGTAGCTGCGGTTCGTCTCGAACTCGCTGACCAGCACCCGCACGGAAATGCAGGCCCGGCAGGATTCGCAGGCGGGGCGATAGGCGATCGACTGGCTGCGCCGGAAGCCGCCTTGCGTCAGGATCTCGTTGAGCTGGAAGGCCCGCTTGCCGACAAGATGGGTGAAGACCTTCCGCTCCTGCCGATCGGGAAGATACGGGCAGGGGGAGGGTGAAGTCAGGAAAAATTGCGGCGTATCGCGCGGCTGTTCCGTCATTGGCTTCAAAATTCGGCAAGGCCTTTATCATTGGCCAAGCCGGCCCGCTCGGCAAGGGGGGCCAGGCGCGCATCCCCGCGACAAAATGCGGGCGGTGCGCTCAGCCGCCCGGCAGCACGGCGCCGTTCGCGTCGATCCGCCGGATGATGTAGCCCTGCGCCTCCAGCTGGCGGAGAAGGTCCTCGGCATGCGCGGCATCGCGCGTCTCCACCGTGACATCGAGCGAGACACCCTTGGCCGGCACCGAGAGGAAGGTCCGGCGATGCGTCACCTCGAGGATATTCGCGCCGAGTTCGCCGAGCCGCGTGGCCACCCGGCCAAGAAAGCCCGGCCGGTCCTCGCCGGTCAGGCGGAAGGAGATGATCCGCTCGCGCCGCTCCAGTTCGCGCACCATGATCGAGGCCAGGATCCGCGCATCGATATTGCCGCCGCACAGGACGAGGCCGACGCGCTTGCCGCGGAACCGTTCCGGCTGGTGGAGCAGGGCGGCGAGCCCGCTCGCCCCCGCCCCTTCGGCCATCGAGCGCTGATGCGTGGCGAAGGCATCGACCGCCCGCTCGACCGCGCTTTCCGGCACGATCATCGTTTCCGCCACCAGCGCCCCGATAATCGGCAGCGTCAGCGCACCGACATTCTTCACCGCGATGCCCTCGGCCAAAGTCGGCCCGCCGATCGGGTGGTTCTCGCCCTTCAGTGCATTGTGGAACGAGGCATAGCTCTCCACCTCGACGCCGATCACCGCGATATCCGGCCGCAAGGCATGGAAGGCGACGGCATTGCCGGCAATCAACCCGCCCCCGCCCATCGGGATGACCACGATATCGAGATCGGGCTGGTCCTCCAGCATCTCGAGCGCGATCGTGCCCTGGCCGGCCATCACATCCGGATCGTCATAGGGATGGACGAGGACCGGCCCCTCCTCGGCAATGATCTGCTGCACCCGGTTCTGGCTTTCGGCGAGGGTGTTGCCGTCGAGGATCACCCGGGCGCCGAACCGTGCCGTGTTCTCCACCTTCACGAAGGGCGTGCCGACCGGCATCACGATCGTCGCCGGGATGCCGAGGCGCTGGGCATGATAGGCGACAGCCTGCGCGTGGTTGCCGGCCGACATGGCAATGACGCCGGCCTTGCGCGCCGCCGGGTCGAGCCGCGACAGCTTCACGAAGGCGCCGCGCTCCTTGAAGGCGCCGGTGACCTGCATGTTCTCGAACTTCACGAAGCATTCGGCCCCGGTGAGCGCCGAAAGCCGCGGCGCCGGCAGGAAGGGCGTGCGGATCACCTGCCCGCGCAGCAGGTCTGCGGCCGCGCGGATATCGTCAAGGCCGACGGCGAAGGCCGGGCTGGCGGACATCATGGGATTGGCTTTCCTTCTCTTGTCCGGGAAATGATACAAACGGCTGACCGGGCGGTCAGGCTACATTTTCCGCATCGGCCCGTCGGCGAACCCGAAAAAGCCGCCGGGCTTGAGGATCAGGGCCAGCGTCAGCAGGATGAAGCTCGCCAGTTCCCACAGCGCAATATCCATCAGGGCAGACCAGCCGATCTGGAACAGCCCGATGGCGAGGCCGCCGAGAACGGCACCGCCGATCGAGCCGATACCGCCAAGAATGGCGGCGATCAAGCCCGTCAGTCCCATCATTGTCCCACCGGAGAAGTGGATTCCACCATAATTCAGCGCGATCGTAGCGCCGGCGACGCCCGCAAGGGCGATGGCGAGGATGGCGGTCCGGACCAGCAGGGCCTCCGGATCGACCCCGCAGAGACGCGCTGCTTCCGGATCGTCGGCGCTGGCCCGCCAGGCCCGGCCGAAGGCGGTCCGCTTCATCAGCCACAGCACGGCGAGGATCGCCGTTGCATTGACCAGCGCCATGACCAGCAGGCGCGGATGAAGGATGACCTCGAACGTCTCGGACACCGCGATGACCCGGCCTTCGCCATGGGCGGGCGGAAGCCAGGTCGTGCCGGCTCCCTGGCTGAGTCGCAGCCCTTCCTGCATCGCCACCATCAGGCCGATTCCTGCGACCAGAACGGGCTGGCCGATGCCGGCGGCCGCGCCGGGCCGGGTGAGGGGCCAGAGCAGGCCCCGGCCGAGCGCAAGTCCGGCCAGCCCGCACAGGGTCACGGCCAGCCCGCCGGCCAGCATCGGCACCAGCGGCGAACCCGCCAGGCTGGACCCGCCCGGCCCGAGGCCGGACAAAGCCAGTGCCGCCAGCGTGGTCATGATGCCGCCGAAAGCCAGGAATTCGCCGAGCGCGAGGTTGATCCGCCCGATCAGCCCGTAGATCAGCGCGGTCGACAGCGCCAGCAGGGCGAGGATGCCGAGCCGCGGCAGGCCGCCGACCAGATGTTGCAGTGCCAGCGCGAGCGGTCGGGGCAGCTCGATCGCCTCGCCGGTGATCCGCGGCGGACCGGGATCGGCCTCGACGGCGAGTTGCGTCTCCAGCCAGCGATTGCGGAGGATGTAGAGCGCGGATTCGCCGATACCGACCCCGTCGATCAGCACGGCGGAGAGGTCCCGACGGGCGGCGGAATAGCCGATCCCGCCGAACCGGCAGGTCAGCAGATGCGGGCGGTTGGCCTCACCACCGGTCCGGAAGGTGACATGGACAGCGTTGCCGGGGGCGCTCTCGGTATCGAGTACCGTGATCCCCTCGTCCTGCGGGTAGAGGGCCGGCAGCAGCATCCGGCACAGGCGGGCCTGCTCGGCATCCGCGCCGGGGCCGCCGACGAGGAACAGCGGCACCACGAGGATTGCAAGGGCCAGGATCGGGGCGACAAGGATCCAGAGCTCCGGTCGCCGACGCAGCAATGCCATTGCCTACCGATGCTGCTTCAGCCAGCGCGCCATCGCAGGCGCGAAATAGGTGAGGATGCCATCCGCCCCGGCGCGCTTGAAGGCGGAGAGGCTCTCCACCATCGCCTTCTCGACATCGATCATGCCCCGGTCGCCGGCGGCATGGATCATCGCGTATTCGCCCGAGACCTGGTAGGCGAAGGTCGGCATGCCGAACTGCGATTTCAGCCGGTGGACGATATCGAGATAGGGCATGCCGGGCTTGACCATGATCATGTCCGCGCCCTCGGCAATATCGAGTTCGGCTTCCATGATCGCTTCCGCGCCGTTGCCGTAATCCATCTGGTAGGTCTTCTTGTCGCCCGACAGCGTCGAGGACGAACCCACCGCATCGCGGAACGGTCCGTAATAGGCCGAGGCATATTTGGCCGAATAGGCCATGATCGAGACGTCGGTATAGCCGTTGCCGTCGAGCGCGGTGCGGATCGCGCCGATCCTGCCATCCATCATGTCCGACGGCGCGATGATGTCGGAGCCGGCCTCGGCCTGGATCACCGCCTGCTGGCAGAGGATCGCGACGGATTCGTCGTTGAGGATACGGCCATGCTCGAGCAGCCCGTCATGCCCGTGGCTGGTATAGGGGTCGAGCGCCACATCGGTCATCAGCCCGATTTCCGGCACCTCGGCGCGGATCGCCCGGAGCGCCCGGCAGGTCAGGTTGTCGGGGTTCAGCGCCTCGGAGCCGCTCTCGTCACGCAGTTCCGTCGGCGTGTTCGGGAACAGGGCGAGAAGCGGAATGCCGAGCGCCACCGCCTCTTTTGCAGCCTCGACGCTCGCTGCGATGGAATAGCGCAGCACGCCGGGCATGGTCGGGATCGGCTGGGTCGGGGTGTCGCCGTCGGTCAGGAAGATGGGCCAGATCAGGTCATCCACCGTCACCCGGGTTTCGCGCAAGAGACGGCGGGTCCAGTCCGCCTTGCGGTTGCGGCGCGGGCGCCGGATGAGATCGAGAGCTTCGGAGACCTGACGCATGGCACTTTCCCGCCGGTTTTCATTTTGGAATGAATCTTAAGGAGACGCCGATCCAAAGGGAAGCGTTTTGCGCCGGTTCGCCCGCGGCTATCGGGCGATGGACACCCAGCCCCTGATGCTCAATCCGGCATAGAAGAGGCTGACATCCGAAAAGCCTGCTTCCCCGAGCATGGCTTCCTCGTCTTCCGGAGACAGGACGGACAGTTTGCTGCCGATCGCCTGTCGGGCGCTCTCGGCATGCGCGGGATCCGTCCCGTTCGACAGGCCGAATGCAACATGGCGGGCAATCCAACGGGAGCGCTGTGGTTCGGTCTGCGGAAAACTGAGATGGGCCAGGATGAAGGGCGCATCTCTTTTCAGCCGGCGCCGGATCTCCACGAGCGTACCAAGGCGCTGGTCATGCGGAATGAAATGGAAAGTCAGAATCGAGACCGCAGCATCGAACGGCCCTTCAGGCGCGTCGGCAATCATGCCGTGCGTGAAGCGGATGCGTGACGCATGCGGAACAGTGACCTGTTCTGCCAGGCGCAGCATCTCTCCGGACGGGTCAATGCCATCGAAGCGCCACCCCGGATGCGCATCGGCAAGTGCCCGGATTTCCTGCCCTCCGCCGGCGCCGAGGACGAGCACGCGCCCGCGAGGCGGCATGCTTTCCGCGAGCAGGATCGACACCATCCGGTGAAGGTCGGAATAGCCGGGCACTTGCCGGGGCGGCCCGTCGGAATAGGTCCGGGCCATGCTCGCGTCGAAGGGGATCTGGTTCAACAGGCGGCTCCACGGGCAAGAAGATGTTATATTGTTACGCCCGTGCCTGTCCGGGTCAACATCCGGATCGCTGAGGTCGGGAAGTGCGTTGCTTGGGCAAGGGGCATTGACGCTCGGTAGCGCGCGCTCTACCCCCGGCCGGCAGGCAAGGACGGGGAGGGAGAGTTCCATGAGCGATATTCTCATCGAAAAGCGCGGCGCGCTGGGGCTGGTCACGCTCAACCGTCCGCAGGCGCTCAATGCGCTGAATGACGCCATGGTCGATGGCTTGCAGGCCGCCTTGCTCGACTTCCGCGACGATCCGGCCATCCGCCATGTCGCGATCCGGGGGGCGGGTGGCAAGGCCTTCTGCGCCGGTGGCGATATCCGCCTGATGCATGAATACGGGCAGACCGGGCGCCATGCCGTCGCGCTGGATTTCTGGGCGCGGGAGTACCGGCTCAACACCTTCATCAAGCGGTTCCCCAAGCCCTATATCGCCTTGGTCGACGGGATCGTCATGGGCGGCGGCGTCGGCGTCTCGCTCCATGGGAGCCACCGTTTCGCCGGGCCGAACTATCTCTTCGCCATGCCGGAAGTCGGCATCGGCTTTTTCCCGGATGTCGGCGCGACCTATGCCCTGCCGCGTCTGCCCGGCGCTTTCGGCATGTATCTCGCGTTGACCGGCGCCCGCCTGCGCCGGGGTGATGCGCTCGCGCTCGGCCTTGCTACCCATGCCATGCGCGGTGGCGCGGAAGAAGAGATCCTCGACGTCCTCGCCGCGGGGGAGGCGGTGGAGGCCGTGGCGGCGCGCGTTGCCGAGCCGGCCGGCGAGACGCCGGTTTTCGACAGGGCCGGCGAGATCAACCGGCTCTTCTCGGGCGCCGATCTCCCCGCCGTCATGGACGGGCTCGCGGCCGCCGCACCGGATTCGCCCTTCGCGGCGGAACTGGTGGCGGGCATGGCGAAGCGCTCGCCCACCTCGATGGCCATTGCGATGGAGCAGATCCGCCGCGGGGCCAGCCTCGATTTCGAGGCCGCGATGGTGCTGGAATTCCGCATCGTCAGCCGGATCGTGCATGGCCATGATTTCTACGAGGGCGTCCGGGCGCTGATCATCGACAAGGACAATCGCCCGCAATGGCGGCCGGACAGCATTGCCGGGCTTGATCCTGCCGCGATTGCCGCGCATTTTCAGCCGCTGGACGAGGATCTGCGCTTTGCTGAAGACTGAATTGGGGCGGATACGGTCCGGCCGGTTGTCAACGCTGCTTCGCCGCAAGCCGTCGCGCCGCGAGGAACGGCGCGCGCAGGATCTGGTGATCGAACCCGGCAGCCGGGACGAACCGCCCATCGGCGCCGAACTCGACAATCCCGGCATCCGCTGGGACCTGATGTATGTGCTGTTCCTCCGGCTGACGGCCGCGATCTGGCTGGTCAAGGGCATCGCCTTCTGGGCGCTGGTTCTCGGCCTCGGCGATATCCCGCTGAATGACGAGAGCCGGGCGCGGCAGGTCATCATCATCGGTTTCGCGCTGGTGGATTGTGTCGCCGCGATCGGCCTCTGGCTGGTCGCGCCCTGGGGGAAAAGCCTCTGGGTCTTTGCCGTGGTGGTCGAGATCGTCCTCGGCCTGACCGGTTTCGGCAATGCCGTGGGAATGACCTCGGCTTCCGGCGCCGGGCTCGCGCTGTTCTTCTATTTCATCCTCGCCTTTGCCGTGCGCAAACGCAGGCTGGGCCTTTTCTGAGCGATGTTGGCCGGGCGGGCAGGCACCGGCCGGCCTTCGCCATAGCAACGTGAATCGCCTTCTGAATCTCGGTAAACAGAATTTTAGATTCACGATTCAAAAATACTAAGACTTTCTCAGTTCAATCTTCTGTTCACTCCAATATCTAAACATCAAATTTACGCTGGAATTTAAACTCATTTTCATCCGACCACCCTATGTTGATCCCATAAGACGAGGACGGGCTGAAGCACGCCTCAAGACAAACAGGGGTAGTGAGTCATGAACAACGCGAATGTTGCGCGTATTGTCGAACAGAAGCCGGAAGGCACGCCTGCCGTCCGTGGTCTTTACCTGGAATCCCTCGCGCTGGTGGAACGTCTTCACCGCCGGTTGCTCGACGTGATCAAGGACGAGTTCGATCGCCGTGGTCGCGCCGATGTCAACAGCGTGCAGGCGTTGCTGCTCTATAACATCGGCGACAATGATGTCACGGCGAGCGAGTTGCGCACCCGCGGCTATTATCTCGGCTCGAACGTTTCCTACAACGTCAAGAAGCTCGTCGAGCTGGGCTATCTCTCGCATCAGCGCAGCCGCGTTGACCGTCGCTCTGTCCGCATCCGCCTCGCCCCGAAGGGCAAGGAAGTGCATGCCATCGTCGCCGAGCTCTACGAAAAGCATGTCCGCACCGTCGAGCAGATCGGCGGCATCTCGGCCGGCGAATTCGAAACGCTCAACCAGGCGCTCATCCGCCTTGACCGGTTCTGGACCGACCAGATCCGCTACCGGCTGTAGTCTTGCCGCGAACCTCCGGGTTCGCGGTGCTCTGGACCGACCAGATCCGCTACCGTCTCTGACGCCTGCCTTCGGACGATTCCCTTATCGGGCCCAAAGACCCGATCGGACCCCTGGAAGCCCGCCCTCTGTGGCGGGCTTCCGTGCATTGGCGCACCCCTCGGGCGATGAAATGTGATAACGTCCGCGTGAACGGGCGAGATTCGGCGCGAATGCCACATTTTCGCCGGATCGGACGCGCTTCCGATAGTCCCGGAACGACGCGCCGAAGGGTTTGCAGGCCTGGCCTGCACCATCGGCATGGCGTCGATACGCTTGGTTAAGTATGTGGGATTACAGGCTTGTGCCGGATGGGCTGGCCTGATGAGGTTGATGGGGCAGATGATGCAGCAGGATAAGTCTTCGACCATGGTTTCCTTCGGGCTGGACCGTCGCCGCTTTCTTCTCGGCACGGCAGGTTTTGTCGGGGCCGGTCTGGCCGGACCCGCCTTCGCCCAGCAGAGCGGGATGGTCGGCGGTCAGGCCGAATGGGCGCAGAGCTATGATTCCGGCGGCCAGCAGACGCGTAACATCCTGACACCGCATCCGATCCTCAGCCAGGCCACGACTGCCGCCACCGAGGGCGCTGTCCGGGTGTACCAGGATATCGTGGCCAAGGGCGGCCACCAGCCGCTTCCTTCCGCGGTGCGGCTGAAGCTGGGCACGCGCCATCCGAATGTGCAGGCCCTGCGCCAGCGGCTGATCGAACTGGGTGACCTGTCGCCGAATGTCGGTACCGGCGCGGTGTTCGATTCCTACGTCGATGCCGCCGTCAAGCGCTACCAGGCCCGTCATGGCCTGACGCCGACCGGCGTTGTCGGCGCCCAGACCTTCGCCGCGCTGAACACGCCGGCCGAGATCCGGCTGAAGCAGCTCGAGGTCAACCTGCAGCGGCTGCGCTCCTACAGCGGCAATCTCGGCTCGCGCTTCGTTATCACCAACATCCCCGCCGCCTATGTCGAGACGGTGGAGAACGGCCAGGTCGCGACCCGCCATGTCGCCGGTGTCGGCAAGGTCGACCGTCAGTCGCCGATCATGAATGCGCGCATCCTCAACGTGAATTTCAACCCGTTCTGGACCGTGCCGGCCTCGATCATCCGCAAGGACCTGATCCCGCTGATGCGGAAGAACCCGAACTACCTCACCGAGCAGAAGATCCGGATTTACAACCGCCAGGGGCAGGAAATCCAGCCGGCATCCGTGAACTGGAACTCGGACGAGGCCACCAACTACATGTTCCGCCAGGATCCCGGCGGCGAGTTCAACAGCCTCGGCTTCGTGCGCATCAACATCGCCAACCCGCATGGTGTCTACATGCATGACACCCCGGCCAAGGGCATTTTCGGCGACGATTACCGCTTCGTCTCCTCGGGCTGCGTGCGCGTGCAGAATGTGCGCGACTACATCTACTGGATCCTGCAGGACAACCCGCAATGGACGCGCGAGGCCATCGACGCAGCCATGCGGTCGGGCCAGCGCATCGACGCCACCCCGCGGGAGCCGATCCCGTGCTACTGGGTCTACATCACCGCCTGGGGCACGCCGGAAGGCGTGATCCAGTTCCGTGATGACATCTACGGCAAGGATGGTGTCGGCCCCGGCGCCGTGACCGAAGCCCTGCGCGACGGCGACGATCGCCCGGCCGAGTGAGCCGGGCGGGCGCTTTCGCCCGGCCTCGCCCCTCACCCGGCGCTTCGCGCCACCCTCTCCCCGCAAGCGGGGCGAGGGATTCTTGCACCCATCGCCTTCGCTATTCTCCACGCATCGCCGTTCCAGCAAGCCTCCCGCCTCTCCCCGCCGGGGAGAGGCCGACGATGCATCGCATCGGCGGGTGAGGGGGCGCGTGGCCCTGCGTCACCTCGCGTTGAGCCGGCGCTGCATCCGGGCTATCGATGGACCAACCCATCTCACTGAGTCCCCCGATGTCCCTGCTTCCCGTCACTCATGATGATATCCGCGCCGCCCATGCGCGGATCCGCACCCATATCCGCCGCACGCCGGTGCTCGAATTGCCGCGCGGTGCGCTGGGCGGTGATTTCACGCCGATCCTGAAATTCGAGCACAGCCAGCTTTCCGGCTCGTTCAAGGCGCGCGGTGCGTTCAATTCTCTGCTCTCGTTGGCGGTTCCGGAAGCTGGCGTCGCGGCAGCCTCCGGCGGCAATCACGGCGCGGCGGTGGCCTTCGCCGCCCGGGCCTTGGGCATTCCCGCGCGCATCTTCGTGCCGGAAATCTCGCCGGCGCCGAAAATCGCTGCCATCCGGCGCTACGGCGCGGATGTGGTGATCGGCGGCGCGCAATATGATGATGCGCAGGCCGCCTGCGATCTCTATGTCGCCGAAACCGGTGCGCTGAAAATCCACCCCTTCTCCGCGCCGGCCACCATCGCCGGGCAGGGCACGCTGGGGCTGGAATGGTCCGGCCAGGCGGAGCTTGACGAGGTCGTGATCGCCGTGGGCGGTGGCGGCCTCGTCTCCGGCGCAGCCGCCTGGTTCCATGGCACGAGCGTGAAGGTGATCGGCGTCGAGCCGGAAGGCTCGCGCGCGCTCCATGCCGCGTTGGAGGCTGGCGGCCCGGTCGAGGTGACGGTGAAATCGGTCGCGGCCGATTCGCTCGGTGCCCGGAATGTCGGCCCGCTGGTCCATGAAATCTGCGCGGCGGGCGTCCATAAGGTCGCGCTGGTGCAGGATGAGGCGATTCTGGCGGCAATTCGCACCTCTTGGCAGGATTTCCACCAGATGCTGGAACCGGGCGGCGCAGCCGCCCTGGGTGCGATTCTCTCCGGCGCATACCGGCCCGAACCGGGCGCCCGCGTCGGAATCCTGCTCTGCGGCGGCAATGTCGATCTTCATCGCGCGGCGGAATGGGCGGTGTGAGCCGTCGCGGGGAGCGTTTTTGACGCGCCAGCCATGCAGGCAAGAACCTTGCCCGGGTGGTTTCGTTGCGATAAACCGCAGCCTCGCTTGCTGGCCACCCCTCGAGAAGCAGGACATCCCATGACCGCTGCCACCGCGCCGATCCGCTCGAATTCCTTCTTCTCCGCGGGCCTGGCGGATGCCGATCCCGAGATCGCGAAGGCCGTCCAGCTGGAACTCGGCCGCCAGCGCGACGAGATCGAGCTGATCGCCTCGGAGAATATCGTCAGCCGCGCCGTGCTTGAGGCGCAGGGCTCGGTCCTGACGAACAAATATGCCGAGGGTTATCCCGGCAAGCGCTATTACGGTGGCTGCCAGTTTGTCGATATCGCCGAGGAACTCGCGATTTCCCGCGCCAAGAAGCTCTTTGGCTGCGATTTCGCCAATGTTCAGCCCAATTCCGGCAGCCAGGCCAACCAGGGCGTCTTCATGGCGCTGATGAAGCCGGGCGATACCTTCATGGGCCTGAACCTCGCCGCCGGCGGGCATCTCACCCATGGCGCGCCGGTCAATATGAGCGGCAAGTGGTTCAATGTCGTCTCCTACAATGTCCATCCGGAAACCCACCTGATCGACATGGAGGAGGTCGAGCGCCTCGCCCTCGAACACAAGCCCAAGGTGATCGTGGCTGGCGGTTCGGCCTATTCCCGCTTCTGGGATTTCGAGAATTTCCGCCGCATCGCCGATCTCGTCGGCGCATATTTCATGGTCGATATCGCCCATTTCGCCGGGCTCGTGGCGGGCGGTGCGCATCCCTCGCCGTTCCCGCACGCGCATGTCGTCACCACCACCACCCACAAGACCCTGCGCGGCCCGCGCGGCGGCATGATCCTGACGAATGACCCGGACCTCGCCAAGAAGTTCAACTCGGCGATTTTCCCGGGGCTCCAGGGCGGCCCGCTGATGCATGTCATCGCCGCCAAGGCCGTCGCCTTCAACGAGGCGCTGCAGCCGGAATTCAAGACCTATGCCCATCAGGTCGTGGCCAATGCCAAGGCGCTGGCGGAGGGCCTGAAGACGCGCGGCTTCGCGATTGTCGCCGGCGGCACCGACAACCACCTCATGCTGGTCGACCTGCGGCCGAAGAAGGTGACGGGCACCATGGCCGAGAAGGCGCTCGGCCGCGCCCATATCACCTGCAACAAGAACGGCATCCCCTTCGATCCGGAAAAGCCGATGGTCACCTCCGGCATCCGCCTCGGCACCCCGGCCGCCACCTCGCGCGGCTTCGGCGTGGCGGAATTCCAGCAGGTGGCGCAGCTCATCGGCGAGGTGATCGACGGGCTCGCGAAGAACGGCGAGGAAGGCAACCGCGCCATCGAGGACAGCGTGAAGACGCGCGTTCATGCGATGACGGCCCGCTTCCCGATCTATTGAGCGGTCTCCTGTCCGCCGGCTTGCCTGAACGGAGGGCGTCCTCATGCGTTGCCCCTATTGCGGATCGCTCGATACGCAGGTGAAGGACAGCCGGCCGACGGAGGATTCCTCGGCCATCCGCCGGCGGCGTGTCTGCCCGGATTGCGGTGGCCGCTTCACCACCTTCGAGCGCGTGCAGCTGCGCGAACTCACCGTGGTCAAGCGCTCGGGGCGCCGCACGCCGTTCGACCGCGACAAGCTGGCCCGCTCCATCGAGGTGGCCCTGCGCAAGCGCCCGGTCGAGCCGGAGCGTGTCGAGCGCCTCATCAACGGCGTCGTCCGGCAACTCGAAAGCCAGGGCGAGGGCGAGATCACCTCGGAAGAGATCGGCTCGCTGGTCATGGAGGCGCTCAAGGCGCTCGATGATGTTGCCTATGTGCGTTTCGCGTCGGTCTATCGTAACTTCACCGAAGCGCGGGAATTCAGCGCGCTGCTCGACGAGATTTCCGGCGATGGCCGCGAGGCGGCGGCCAGCGGAGAGCACGACTGATGTCGGCCTCGTCGCGCGACGAGGCCTTCATGCGCGCCGCGCTCGCTCTGGCCCGGCGGGGCCTCGGCACCACGGCGCCCAACCCCTCCGTCGCCGCTCTTGTCGTTGACGAGACCCGCGAACCCCCTGTCATGCTCGGGCGCGGCGTGACCGCACCCAGCGGCCGCCCCCATGCGGAGGATCTCGCGCTCCGGCAAGCGGGCGAGGCGGCGCGCGGTGCGACGCTCTATGTCACGCTTGAACCCTGCTCGCGCCGCTCGACGCGCTATTTCGGCCCGGCCTGCACCGATCTGATCCTCTCCCATGGCATCGGCCGCGTGGTGATCGCGGCGCGCGATCCCTCGCCCTTCGCGGCTGACGAGGGCACCGTGCGGCTGAAGGCAGCCAGCCTCACCGTGACCGAGGGCGTGCTCGAGGCCGAGGCCGCCGCGCTCAATGCCGGCCATGTCCTGCGCGTGCAGAAGAACCGGCCCTTCCTGCGCATCAAGCTCGCCGAGACGGCGGATGGCTTCGCCGCCACGCCTGACCGCCGCCCGATCAGCATTACGGGCGAGGCAGCCCGCGCCTTCGTCCATCGCCTCCGCGCAGATTGCGATGCGATCATCACCGGCATCGAGACCGTTCTCGCCGATGATCCGATGCTGGATGTCCGCCTGCCGGGCATGGCCGACTTTTCGCCGCTCCGGGTGATCCTCGACAGCCGTGGCCGCGTCACGCCCGACCGGCGGATCCTCGCCGATGCCACCCGCGTGCCGGTGCTCATCGCCACGCTCGACCTTGCCGCCCTGCGCGCCCGGCTCGGGGATCGCCCGGGCGTCGAGCTTCTCGGCATGCCGGCGGATCGAGGCCGGATCGACCTTGCCGCGCTGCTCGGCGCTTTGGCTGCGCGGGGCATCACCCGCGCCATGGTCGAAGCTGGCCCGACGCTCTCCGATGCTTTCGCCGCCGCCGGCTTCTGCGACGAATTCGTCCGGCTGACGGGCCCCGACCCGGCGGGCAATGGCTTGCCTGCCATCGGGCCGGGTCTTGCCGGATGGCTTCGCTATGCCGATCTCTCGGAGGAGCGCGCCCTCGACCGCGATCACGCGCGGGTCTATGCCGGGCAGCGCGCCCATCATGAAGGACAGATGATGTTTACTGGGATTGTCACCGATATCGGCGAGATCGTCATGGCCGAGGGCGAGGGCAAGCTGCGCCGCTTCCGCATCGCCTCGACCTATGATCCGGCCACGATCGCGATTGGCGCCTCGATCGCCTGTTCCGGCATCTGCCTGACCGTGGTGGCGAAGGGCGAGTCGGAAGGCCGGCGCTGGTTCGAGGTGGAAACCGCGGCCGAAACGCTGCGCCTTACCGCGGCCGGGCAATGGCAGGTCGGCACGAAACTCAACCTTGAACGGGCGATGCGCCTCGGCGACGAGCTGGGCGGCCATCTCGTGACAGGCCATGTCGATGCGTTGGCCGAGATCGTCACGCGGGAGAATGTGACCCCCGACGAAGCCAACTGGGGTGCGACGGCGCGCTTCACCCTGCGCGTGCCGGCGCCGCTGCACCGCTTCATCGCGGCGAAAGGCTCGGTCACGCTCGACGGTGTCTCGCTGACCGTGAACAGCGTCGAGGCGGATCGCTTCACCGTGCTGCTCATCCCGCACACGCTCAAGGTCACGACCTGGGGCACACGGCAGGCGGGCGACAAGGTCCATCTCGAAGTGGACATGATGGCGCGTTACGCTGCCCGCCTCGCCGAGACGCTGAAACAGGGCTGAGGCTGGTTCGCCGCGTCGGCCCTTCAACCTGCATTTTCCCTCACCCGGCGCTTCGCGCTACCCTCTCCCCGAGGGGAGAGGGACTCTCACTGCCGTTTCTGCACGTTCATGGCTCCTCTACGCCTCCAGCCTGCCGCCCACCTCTCCCCCACGGGGAGAGGTCGCGAGCGACAGCGAGCGGGTGAGGGGCGAGGAACAGCCCAACCACTCGATCTTCCGCCCGCGCATGTGGCCAATTCGCATCCGGCCCTTGCGCCGCCGCGCCGCCCGCTCTATCCCCGCTGCTCGAACAGGAGTTTCCCGATGGCCGAGGCCACACGCGAGGCCCTTCCGCTGGTGGATGCGACAGGCGCGCATTTCATCATCGTCGAGGGGCGGTTCTATGACAGTCTCAACGACCAGCTGATCGCGGGTGCCATGGCTGCCTTCGCGGCGGCCGGGGCGACGAGCGAGGTCGTCACCGTGCCGGGCGCGCTCGAAATCCCCGTGGCGATCGAGATCCTGCGCCAGCAGGCGGAAACCGGCCGCCGCAAGGCCGATGGCTTCGTGGCGCTCGGCGTGGTCATCCGCGGCGAAACCACGCATTACGAGATCGTCTCGAACGAAAGCGCGCGCGAACTTATCGCGCTGGCCACGCGCCATCGCCTGGCTTTCGGCAACGGCATCCTGACCGTCGAGAACATGGCGCAGGCCGAGGCGCGGGCCAACCCCTCCCGGGGGGACAAGGGCGGCGATGCCGCCCGCGCGGCCCTCGCGCTCTACGCGCTGAAGCGGAGCGCCTGATATGGCGGGCGAGAAATCCGACCGTCCGCGCCGGGCGCCCGTCTCGCGCGGGGAACTCCGTTCCGCTGCCCGGCTGGCGGCCGTGCAGGCGCTCTACCAGATGGAGATCGCCGCCAAGGGCCTGAACGAGGTCTTTGCCGAGTTCGAGAGCTTCTGGATGGGCCGCGAGATCGAGGGCGACCAGTACAAGCCCGCCGAGAGCAAGCTGTTCCGCGCCATTGTCGAGGGCGTGCTGGGCGAGCAGATCGGGATTGACCGGAAGGTCGACGAATTGCTGGCCGATGGCTGGCCACTCAAGCGGATCGAGGCGATCATGCGCGCGGTGCTCCGCGCCGGCGCCTATGAACTGATGCACCGGCCCGATACGCCGGTCCGCGTGGCGATCTCGGAATATGTCGATATCGCCTCGGCCTTCCTCGAGCGGGACGAGGTGGGCATGATCAACGCCGTGCTCGACCGGCTCGCCAAGGAAGCGCGTGCCGAGGAACTGGCGCGGCCGGCCCGCAGCTGACAGCGCGTCGGGGGAGGGAGCATGCGCGAGACCCTGCCCGAATTCGAGATGATCGCCCGGCTCTTCGCCCCGATGGCGGGCGAGGGCGGCCTCGGCCTGCTGGATGATTGTGCGCGGCTGACGCCCGCCCCCGGGCATGACCTTGTGCTGACCAAGGATGTCCTGGTCGAGAATGTCCATTACTTTGCGGAGGATCCGCCGGGTGATATTGCCCGAAAGGCGTTGCGCACCAACCTCTCCGATCTCGCTGCCAAGGGCGCGCGGCCCCTCGGTTTCCTGCTCGGCCTTGGCCGCTCGCCCGCACTCGATGCAGAATGGCTGACCGCCTTTGCTGCCGGCCTTGCCGAGGATTCCCGGCTATGGGCCTGCCCGCTGCTTGGCGGCGATACCGTGCGGACCGGCCAGCCCTTTCTCTCCGTCACGGCTTTCGGCGAGGTTCCGGCCGGGCGCATGGTCTTGCGTCAGGCCGGCGAGCCCGGCGATGCGCTCTATGTTTCCGGCACGATCGGCGATGCCGCACTCGGCCTCCATCTTCGGCTCCAGCCGGATGCACCGGCGGTGCAGGACCTTGCCGCGCTCCATCGCGCTTTCCTGCTCGACCGCTATCTCCGGCCGCAGCCCCGGCTCGCTTTGGCTCCTGTCCTGCTCGAACATGCCCGCGCCGCGATGGACATTTCCGACGGGCTGGTCGGGGATGCCGACAAGCTCGCCTTCCGGCTCGGGCGTGACATGGCGGTCGAGGCCGTGCCGCTTTCCCCCGCCGCGCGGTCGCTGGTCGCAGCCGATCCGGCTTTGCTGGATCTCGCCCTCACCGGCGGCGACGATTATGAGATCCTCGCCGCCGTGCCGCCGGAAAAAGCGGCGGCCTTCGAACGGGATGCCTTGCAATGCGGCATTCCGGTTGTCAAAATCGGGACGCTGCTTCGCGAGGGCTCGGGCGCCGTCTGGCGCATGGGGACCGGCCTGGAGAGAAGCTTCCCCCGCCGTTCCTTTGCGCATTTCTAGTTTGCTGGCCCGTCGGCCCCGCCCGCTTGCCAGCCGGAGTTCCCCATGCTCGTCGATGATACACTTGCCCGCCGCAATGCCCTGATCCTCGCCTTCGCCATGGCCCTCGCCGGCGCGAATGCCTCGGTCGTGATCGCGACCGGCACCCTCGTCGGCCGGATGCTCGCGCCTTCGCCGGAATGGGCGACGGCACCGATCACCACCTTCGTCATCGGCACGGCGCTGATGACCATGCCGGCGGCCAGCCTGATGCGGCGGATCGGCCGGCGCGACGCCTATCGCCTCGGCGCGCTGCTCGGCGTGCTGGCCGGTCTGCTCTCGGCCTGGTCGGTCCATGCCGCCTCGTTCTGGACTTTCATGGCCTCCACCGCGCTGTGCGGCGCCTACCAGGCCTTCGTCATTTCCTACCGGTTCGGCGCAGCAGACAATGCCAGCCCGGCCTTCCGCCCCAAGGCCATCTCCTATGTCACGCTCGGCGGGCTGGCTTCGGCCATTCTCGGACCGCAGCTGGTCATCCATACGAAGGACCTGATTCCGCCCTTCACCTTCCTTGCCTCCTATCTCGGGCAGGCCGTCGTGGCCGGGCTGGCGATCCTCGTGCTGGGCCTTTTCGAAGGCCCGCCGCCGAAGGTCGATACGAGCCCGGCCGGCGAGGCCCGGCCCGTGCGCGAGATCCTGCGGTCCTCCCGGCTCCGCGTGGCGATTTTCTGCGGTGCGGTCGCGCAGGCGCTGATGAACCTGATCATGACGGCCACGCCTCTGGCCATGCTGGGCTGCAACCATACCGACACGGATTCCACCCTCGCCATCCAGTGGCATATCGTGGCGATGTATCTGCCCGGGCTTTTCACCGGTGCGCTCATTGTCCGGTTCGGCGTCTATCCGATCGTGATGATCGGCCTCGCCATGCTGGCGGGCTGTGGTGTGGTCGCGCTGATGGGGGTCAGCGTGCCGCATTTCTTCCTGGCGCTGATCCTGCTCGGCCTTGGCTGGAACCTGGCCTTTGTCGGTGCCACGACGCTGGTTCTCGATGGCCTGCGTCCGGCCGAGCGCACGCGAATCCAGGGCATCAACGACATGATCATCTTCGCCACCACGGCCTTCGCCTCGCTGATGGCCGGCAAGATCCTCACCTGGTTCGGCTGGGCCACGCTCAACGTGACGATCTTCCCCTTCGTGGTGGGCGCGGGGCTGCTGGTGCTCTGGCTGATGCGCCAGCCTCAGCCCCGCGCCTCGTGAGCGGGCTCAGCGATAGGGATCGCAATAGGTGATCACGCAGCGCCGGGCGCCGGGCCGGCGGATGCATTCGCGCAGCGCACGGTTGGCCGCGGCTGCGCGCGTCGGGTAACGGGTGCTCCAGCCCCGCGTCGTGCCGTTGCCGCGCGCCTCGCAGCCCCAGGCCGAGGCCTCGGGCGCCGAAACGAGGAAGGCAGTGCTCGCGATCAACGCGGCACCGGCTGCAATCATCAGTCTTTTCATGGTTTCCCCCCGTCTGCCGCGACAGCTGCGGCACCGCCAGCGTGAGCCGATGCCCGCCCACGGTCAAGCGGGGTGCCAGCCGGCCCTCTCAAAGCATGGGACGACGGGGTCAGGCACCGAAAGTCGGCATGGATTCATCGTGAAAGCTTTGCTAACACCGCCGGGATCAGCAGGCAGGGGCAGGGAGGCCGATTGCCGCAGGCTGACGACACCTGATCGAGCACAGCAAAAAAAGAGTCCAGACATGACAGCTCTTCTCGCGATCATCGCGCTCGGTGCCCTCTCCATCGTCTACGCCGTCATCACGATCAACTCGGTGATGGCGCAGGATGCGGGCAACCAGCGGATGCAGGAAATTGCCGGCAACATCGCCGAAGGCGCCAGCGCCTATCTGAAGCGGCAATACAACACCATCGCCATCGTCGGCATTGTGATCTTTGCGGCGGCCTGGGCCCTGCTCGGCTGGCAGGTGGCGGCCGGCTTCGCCATCGGCGCGATCCTGTCCGGTCTCGCCGGCTTCATCGGCATGAACGTGTCGGTCCGCGCGAATGTCCGCACCGCGCAGGCGGCGATGCAGAGCCTTGCCAGCGGCCTTGACATCGCCTTCAAGGCGGGCGCCGTCACCGGCATGCTCGTGGCCGGTCTCGCGCTGCTGGGCGTTGCTGTCTACTACATGGTCCTCACCCAGTTCCTCGGGCTCGCCCCGGCCAGCCGCACCGTGATCGACGCGCTGGTCGCCCTCGGCTTCGGCGCCTCGCTCATCTCGATCTTCGCCCGTCTCGGCGGTGGCATCTTCACCAAGGGCGCCGATGTGGGCGCTGACCTTGTCGGCAAGGTCGAGGCCGGCATCCCGGAGGATGACCCGCGCAACCCGGCCGTGATCGCCGACAACGTGGGCGACAACGTGGGCGATTGCGCCGGCATGGCGGCCGACCTGTTCGAGACCTATGCCGTGACGCTCGTCGCCACGATGGTTCTCGCCGCGATCTTCTTCGGCACGCAGGCCTCGCTCGGCATGGCCATGCTCTACCCGATGGCCATCGGCGCCGCCTGTATCCTCACCTCGATCATCGGCACCTATTTCGTGAAACTCGGCGCCAATGGCTCGATCATGGGCGCGCTCTACAAGGGCCTCATCGCCACGGGCGTGCTGTCGGTCATCGGCCTCGGCGCGGCCACCTCGCTGACGATCGGCTGGGGTTCGATCGGCACCGTCGCGGGGCAGGTCATTACCGGCAAGGCGCTCTTCATCTGCGGTCTGATCGGCCTCGCGGTGACGGCGCTGATCGTCTGGATCACCGAATACTACACTGCCACCGGCAAGCGTCCGGTCGTCTCCATCGCCCAGGCCTCGGTCACCGGTCATGGCACGAACGTCATCCAGGGCCTCGCGGTCAGCCTGGAATCGACCGCGCTGCCGACGCTGGTGATTGTCGGCGGCGTGATCTCGACCTACCAGTTCGCCGGCCTGTTCGGCACGGCCATCGCCACGGCCACCATGCTCGGCCTCGCCGGCATGATCGTCGCGCTCGATGCCTTCGGCCCGGTGACGGACAATGCCGGCGGCATTGCCGAAATGGCGGGCCTGCCCAAGGAAGTCCGCAAGTCGACCGACGCGCTCGACGCCGTCGGCAACACGACCAAGGCGGTCACCAAGGGCTATGCGATCGGCTCGGCCGGCCTCGGCGCACTCGTGCTCTTCGCCGCCTACAGCGAGGATCTCAAGTTCTTCGTCGCCAATGCCGACAAGTATCCCTACTTCAAGGGTGTCACGATCGACTTCTCGCTCTCCAACCCCTACGTCGTCGTCGGCCTGCTGCTTGGTGGCCTGATCCCGTTCCTGTTCGGCGGCATCGCCATGACCGCTGTCGGCCGTGCTGCCGGCGACGTGGTCATGGAAGTCCGCCGCCAGTTCCGGGAAAATCCCGGCATCATGGCCGGCACCTCGAAGCCGGATCATGCCCGCGCGGTCGACATGCTCACCAAGGCCGCGATCCGCGAGATGGTGGTGCCCTCGCTCCTGCCGGTGCTCTCGCCGGTCGTGCTCTACTTCGCCATCTTGGCGCTGGCGGGCAAGTCCGCCGCCTTCTCGGCGGTGGGCGCGATGCTGCTCGGCGTGATCGTGACCGGTCTTTTCGTGGCCATCTCGATGACCTCGGGCGGCGGCGCCTGGGACAATGCGAAGAAGTCCTTCGAGGATGGCTTCGTGGACAAGGATGGCGTGAAGCACCTCAAGGGCTCCGATGCCCACAAGGCTTCGGTGACGGGCGATACCGTCGGCGATCCCTACAAGGATACCGCCGGCCCGGCCGTCAACCCGGCCATCAAGATCACCAACATCGTGGCTTTGCTGCTGCTGGCGATCCTCGCCCATTGAGGTTGCCCCCGGCAGGCGGGCGCTCCGGCGCCCGTCCTTCCGGGCCCGTAAAACAAAAACCCCGCGAGTGATCGCGGGGTTTCTTTGTTCCGGTGCTGGTCCGGGGGAAAGGCGGGGTCAGACCGCGCTGGCGCCGAGGCGGCGGAACAGGCTCGAAATGAAGCTGTTCTCGATGCCGCCGGTGGGCGTGGTGCGCGAGATGAAGTCGAAAACCTTGCCGTCCTTCAGCCCGTAATTCGCGACGCGCTCCACCCGGTTGTTCTTGTCGAGATAGACCGCGACAACGCGCTGGTCGGTAATCTTCTCGTCCATGAACTGGAAGCGCTGGCTGACTTTCTGCGAGATGTAATAATAGGTCTGGCCGCCGACGGTGGAGGTGGTCGAGGGGGTGCCGAGCACAAGGATGACCTGCTCCGCCGAAGAGCCCGGCCGGATCTGGTCAAGCGCCTTTTCGTCCAGCACGAAACCGCGGACGCCGGGGCTCTGGTCAGCGAGGCAGCCGCCGAGCAGGGTCGCGGCAAGGGCGATTCCGCTCAGGCGAAGCGCGATGGAACGGGCGCGGGGCTGGGCTTTCGTCACGACTCTCACTCCACGATCACGGCCTCTGAGGCCTGTTGGTGCCCCTTCCGGGCACGAGCGAATTGCACCGTTTCCGGAACGCCGCTATGGATGCCCAAATTCATGAACAAACACAATCGACTTCCGCAAGCCGGCCCGGAAGACGCGGCAAAATTCCCGTCCGGCCCCCGGTTCGACAGCCTGAAAGAACGCCCCCGATGATCCGACTTCCGTTCTTCACGCCGCGTGAATCTCCCATCGCGGCCCTCTATGGCGATATCGTGGCCGCCTCGCGTGCGCCCGATGCCTTTCGCCATTTCGGCGTCGCCGATGATTTCGAGGGCCGCTTCGAGCGGCTCGCCATCGTCGCCACGCTCGTCCTGCGCCGCCTGCGTGCGCTCGGTGGCGAGGCTGAACCCCTGGCGCAGGCGCTGGTTGACCGCCTCTTCGAGGATCTCGATGATGGCCTCCGCCGCGCCGGCGTGAGCGACCTTGCCGTCGGCAAGCGCGTGAAGAAACTGGCACAAGGCTTCTATGGCCGCGCCGAGGCCTATACGGCCGCGCTCGAGGCAGGGGAGGATGCCCTGCGCGAGGTGCTGGCCCGCAACCTCATGTCGGGCCGCATCGCGCCGGCAGATATCCATCCCGGTCTGCTGGCCGAGATCGAAGCCTGGCGCCACCGCCTCGACGCCGCCGATCTTGGCAGCCTTCTCGCCGGCACCACCCTGAGCGGAGACTGACCATGGCCGCACGGAAATCCACCGACCTGCCGTTTTCCCACCCTGTCCCCGTCGCGACCTTGCATGGCGAGACCCATCTCGTCCTGCGCCCGGACGAGGCGGCCCGCGCCCGCATTGCGGCGATGCTGGGCCTCCACGCGGTCGATGCCTTCGAGGCGGTTCTCGCCATCACGCAGGCCAATAACGGCAGGGTCGATATCGAGGGCACGCTTAAGGCCCGCATCCAGCCGGTCTGCGTTGTCTCGCTCGAACCGTTTCCGCAGGAAATCGAGGCGCCGGTTGCCATCCAGTTCGCTCCCGAGGGTCTGATCGAGCGGATGACCAAGCGCGCCGCCGAGGAGGAGAACGAGGATTTCGAGCCGCCGGACCTGATCGTCGACGGGCAGATCGATTTCGGCGCCGTCGTGGTCGAATTCCTCGCCCTCGAACTCGATCCCTATCCGCGCAAGCCCGGAGCCTCCTTTGCCGGCGGCGATCCCGAGCCGGCCCGCCAGTCGCCCTTCGAGGCGCTGCTGGCGCTCAAACTCAAGGACGAAGAGGGGTGAGTTGACGCGTTCGGCGCGAAAAGGCGAGGGTTCGGCCCCGATTTCGCCCTTTTCGGCTTGCACCGCTCGATGAGTAATTCTATGCCGACACACCCCCGCCTGCCGGCAGACGACATCCGGGAGACCGCGACGCCCGTCGCATTCGGAGGCTCTATTCATTCATGAGTGACGCGGCTTCGGTTCAGGTCAGGATCTCGCTCGACGCGATGGGCGGGGATCATGGCCCCTCGGTGGTCATTCCCGGCGCGGCCAGGGCGCTGGAGCGTCATCCCGATACGTTTTTCCTGCTGTTCGGGCGCGAAGCCGAGATCCGCGCCGAACTGGCAAAGTTTCCGGCTCTGGCCGCGCGGTCGAGCGTCCATCACAGCGATATCGCCATCGCCATGGATGAAAAGCCCTCGCAGGCCCTGCGTCAGGGGCGCTACAAATCCTCGATGTGGCAGGCCATCGACGCGGTGAAGAAGGGCGAGGCGCAGGTCTGCGTTTCCGCCGGCAATACCGGCGCGCTGATGGTCATGTCGCGCTTCTGCCTGAAGATGATGCCGGGGATCGATCGCCCCGCCATTGCCTGCATGTGGCCGACCGCGCGCGGTGAATCCATCGTGCTTGATGTCGGCGCCTCGATCGGTGCCGAAGCCGAGAACCTCGTCGACATGGCCATCATGGGCTCGGCCATGGCGCGGATCGTCTTCGATATCGACCGGCCGACCGTCGGCCTTCTCAATGTCGGGGTCGAGGAGGTCAAGGGCCTTGAGCAGGTCAAGGAGGCCGGTCGCATCCTGCGTGAGGCCAACCTGCCGAACCTTGAATATCGCGGCTTCGTCGAGGGCGACGATATCGGCAAGGGCACCACCGATGTGGTGGTTACCGAAGGCTTCGCCGGCAATATCGCGCTGAAGACCGCTGAGGGCACGGCCAGGCAGATCGGCGAATATCTCCGCGGGGCCATCCAGCGTTCGCTGCTCGCCAAGATCGGCTATGTCTTCGCGCGGGGCGCCTTCCGGGCGCTCAAGCACAAGATGGATCCACGCCGCGTCAATGGCGGCGTGTTCCTCGGGCTCGACGGAATCGTGGTGAAAAGCCATGGCGGCACGGATGCCCTCGGCTTTGCCAGCGCCATCGATGTCGCCTACGACATGGTGAAATACGAACTGCTCTCGAAAATCTCCCACGCCCTGGCCGATCGCGGCGAATGGGTGCTGCCCGGTGCCTCCTCCGCGATGGTCGAGGCTTCCGAGGGCGAGGCTCAATCCGCCCCGGATCCGTCCGGGAGCCATCGGACGGAAGGCCAGTAATGCGTCGCACGCGAATCATCGGCACGGGCAGCTACCTGCCGGCCAACCGGGTGACCAACGCCGATCTCGCGCGGAAGGTCGACACGTCGGACGAATGGATCACCCAGCGCACGGGCATCCGCGCGCGGCACATTGCCGGCGAGGGCGAGACCACGAGCCAGCTTGCCACCGAAGCTGCCCGCCGCGCCCTCGATTCCGCCGGGATCGCCGCCAGCGAGATCGACCTCATCGTCCTGGCCACGGCGACGCCGGATTACACCTTCCCCGCCACCGCCACGCAGGTCCAGGCCAATCTCGGCATCACCCATGGCGCGGCCTTCGATGTCGCCGCCGTCTGCTCGGGTTTCGTCTTTGCCCTGACCACGGCCGAGAAATTCGTCACTTCCGGCTCGGCGAAGCGCGCGCTCGTCATCGGCGCCGAGACTTTCTCGCGCATTCTTGACTGGGAAGACCGCACCACTTGCGTCCTCTTCGGCGATGGCGCCGGCGCGGTGGTCATCGAAGGCTACGAGGCCGCCGGAACCATGGCGGATCAGGGCATCCTGACCACGCATCTGCGCTCGGATGGCCGCCACCGCGAGAAGCTCTATGTCGATGGTGGCCCCTCGACCAACCAGCTTGCCGGCCATCTGCGCATGGAGGGCCGCGAGGTCTTCAAGCACGCGGTCGGGATGATCACCGATGTCATCGTCGATGCTTTCGCTGCGACCGGCTTCTCGGCAGAGACGATCGACTGGTTCGTGCCCCACCAGGCCAATGCGCGCATCATCACGGCCAGCGCCGAGAAGCTCGACATCCCGCTCGACAAGGTGGTGATGACGGTGCAGGACCATGGCAACACCTCGGCGGCCTCGATTCCGCTGGCGCTCGACACGGCCGTCCGGGACGGGCGGATCCGCAAGGGGCATGTCGTGCTGATCGAGGCCATGGGCGGCGGCTTCACCTGGGGCTCGGCACTTTTCCGGCTTTAGTCCGGCGGCTTTCGGCCAAGTCGATTGACCGGGATGCGCCAAAGGCCTAAACTTGTAAGTCCTTGAGTTAAATTCAATTATCACGATTTAAGTTTTCACGGGGGATCAAGCCTATGGCCAACCAGACCATCACCCGGGCCGACCTTTGCGAGGCCGTGTATCAGAAGCTGGGCCTGAGCCGTGCCGAATCGTCCGATCTGGTCGAGGCCGTCCTGCGCGAGATCAGCGACACGCTTGCCAAGGGCGAGACGGTCAAGCTCTCCTCCTTCGGCTCCTTCATCGTCCGTGAGAAGGGCGAGCGGATCGGTCGCAACCCGAAGACCGGCGTCGAGGTGCCGATCACGCCGCGCCGCGTGCTGGTCTTCAAGCCGTCCAACGTGATGAAGGCGCGGATCAACGGGCTGGAAACAGCTGACGAGGATTGATCCGACGGTCAGGCGAGGCGGGCATGGACAAGGCACCGGACGCTTACCGGACGATCAGCGAGGTCGCCGAGGATCTCGATCTGCCGCAGCATGTGCTGCGCTTCTGGGAAACCCGTTTCAGCCAGATCAAGCCGCTCAAGCGCGGCGGTGGCCGGCGCTACTATCGCCCGGACGATGTCGAGTTGCTGAAGGGTATCCGCCATCTGCTCTACCGCGAGGGTTACACGATCAAGGGTGTCCAGCGCATCCTGAAGGAGCAGGGCGCCCGCGCGGTGCAGGTTTTCGCCCGCGGGCTGGCAGAGGCCGAACCCGAACCGGTGCAGCCGCCGCCGGTCGTGCCGGCGCCCCCGGCGCCGCCTGCACCGGCCATGATGCAGCGGCCGGCACCGCCTCTCGAGATCCCTGTCGAAATGCAGGTCTCCGCGCCGCCGCCTCCAGCCCCGCCTGTTCTTGTGCCCGCCATCGAGGCGGCTGCCGCTCCCGCCGTTCCGGACGAGCCGAACCCGGCGCTCGAGAACTGGCGCCCGGAACCGGAAGACGAACCGGCCGATTCGGGTATCGCCATCACGCTGGAGCAAGGGCCGGCCCCGCCACCGCCGCCGCAGGTCTCGATGTTCCGCGGCGGTCTGGCGCGGGGCGAAGGCGTCATGCCGGCTCCGCCGCCCGCACGCTCCACGCCCGTGGCCGAACGCGATTGCGCACCCGAAAGCATGCCGGCTTCCGCCCGCGAGGCAATGCGGTATGCACTGGATGAACTGGTGGCCTGCCGCTCCATGATCGACCGGGTTCTGGCGCGCCGTCAGCCGGTCTGAGCCTGCATCGCCCGGAAATCACGGAGCTCCGGCCAGCCCTCGCTTCGCCAGCACACTGCGGATCAACCCGCGTAGAGGCTCGAACCGGAAGGTCACCCGCTTCGCCCCGGCGGGCAGGATGACCGCGCGGAAAATCCCGTTCGCCCGCAGGATCCGGGCAGGAACATTGTCGATCTCCGCAACCCACCACGGATGCCAGACATCGTTCAGCACCAGCATGCCGCCGCCCGGCGCCTCCACCGCAACGTCGATCATGGTATGCCCGTAGCGGGTGAGGCGGGCCGTGCCACCCGGGCCATTCCGGGGCAGAGTTTCCGCAACAGGCTCGACATAGACCACCTTTTGGAAATCGGTGGAGGGCCATTCCCCGGTCCGGATCAGGCGGTCCTGATCCAGTGGCCGGGCCTCCGGCACCACCATGACGCGCGGCAGGGCCGAGGCATTTTCATAGATGAACCCGTCCTTCGTCCGGGCCACCGGGCTCGGCGGCGCTTGGGCGAGCGAAGGATCGATCCGTTCGATCGGTACGCCGGTCACGATCCAGCGCAGCCCGAGCAGGTCAGCCAACGGCGATTGGTAACCCGGCATGAGCGGGGAGAACCGGCGCTGGTCCGGGTTGGCCACATGGTCCTGCGCGCCGGTTGCCGCGCTGTAGGCCGCGATGCGAAGCGGGTTATAGCCCAGCACGTTTTCGAGCCCGTGGACGAGCCCGGCATTGGGCCAGCCAAAGCCGAGGCCGGCCAGTTCCACCCGGTCGCGGCGCTGCCCGTCGCGCACGACATGCGTTTTCAGCCACGCCAGGGTCTCGTTGTCGCTATCCGCGCGCAGCTCGTTGTAGAGGGCAGGGTCCAGCCCGGTCGAATCATTCGGGCGCAGGTTCCAGCGGAGATCGGCCGTCACGGCGAGCGCCATCAGGGCAGCCACCAGAACCGGCCGCACCCGAGCGTGCCGCCGCGCAACGACGAGCACGCCCGCCGCGAGGGCAAGCCAGCCCGTTGTGGCGAGAAGTTCCGGCGCGGCCTGCCCGAGCTTCCCGAGCCAGAGGGCCATGGCGAACCCGCCCGCCAGCGCGAGCAGCGCGGCACCCAGCCAGAGGGCAGCGGCCCCGCCCGGCCATCTGCCCATACCGCCCTTGAGCACCCGGTCGAGGCCGAAACCGGCCATGAAGGCGCCGACTGCCCCGACAAGGAACAGCGCATCGGCCGGTCGGCGGAAGAGATCCACCCCCGGCAGCAGGTGATAGGCTACCGGGAAGACCGGTGTATAGCGTCCGAGCGCATAGGCGATCATCAGGCCGAACAGGATCGGCAGGGCAACCATCCGCGAGCGGTAGGCCGCCGGGCATGCGAACCACACGAGGATCCCGGCCAGCGGCAGCAGGCCCGTATAGGCATTGGCCATGTTCCGGGCGACATTGGAATTGACGATATAGGGCCAGTGCACGCTGGGCGCCCCCCAGAAATCCGGGCCGGGGCCGATCGTGCCGAACAGGTTCGCGACCACGAAGGTCAGCAGGTTGGTCGGGTGAAGCGAGCCGATTGCCGCCTCGGCCAGCGAGATCTGCGCCCGGTTTGACCCATCGGCAAAGCTCAGCACCATCAGGATCGGCAGGGCGATTACGGCGCCTCCCGCGAGCGCGCCTGCCGCCAGCGGCCGCAGGCTGGCCCTGAGGCTCGCCAACCGGCTCGGGCCGGCGACGAGATGGGCCAGCGTGAAGCCGGCGAGGCAGATAACGCCGAGAAAGGCGACCTGGTCCGGCCCCAGCACCATCAGCCCGGCAAAGAGCCCGGCCAGCGCGCCGAACCGCACCGAGGACAGCCGCAAGGCCCGGTCGAGCATCCAGAAGGCCCAGGGGAAATAGGCGAGGCTGAGTACCTGGCCGACATGCTGGATCCGCCAGCCGGCCGCGCCGCCAAAGGCGAAAGCGAGGGCCGCGACCAAAGCCGCTGCCGGGTGCCAGCGCCGGTCCCGTGCGAAGCCGAAAATGGCCAGTGCGCCGAAAACAAGCGAGCCGAAAGCCACGCCATCGACCATGGCGAAGCTCGGCGCCGGTGTCAGCAGGGCGAGCAGAAGGAAGCCGGGATTGAAGATCAGCGATTGCGGATCGGCGATCTGCGGGTGGCCGGAAAAGACATACGGCGCCCAGAACGGGCTTTCGCCGGCGTGGATCGAGCGGGCCAGGAAGGCCGCCTGCGCCTGGAAATGGGCCTTGCCGTCCCAGGGCAATGTGACCGCGCCTGACAGCCAGGGCCAGGCGAGAAACAGCGCGCAACCGAAAAAGATCGCCATGGCGGCGAGCCATTGCCTGTCGCTCGCCCGCCATTCCGGCGCTTGGCCGGCCGGTGTGAAATCCGGCCGGGTATCGTTTTCCCGCGAGGGGCGGCGCGTCATCGGGCGCATGGCCGCCTCCCGCCGGGCGGCTAGCCGGAGGGGCTAGCCGTTGACCGGGGCATGCGCGACCATCGCATCGAAATCGATGAAATGGCCCGCCCGGTCGCGTTTCGAGGCGAGATAGCGGATGTTCTCCGCCGTCGGCCGCCCGTAGGCGCGGTTATCCGCCACAACCTCGAGGCCGGCGGCTTTCAGCGCGCCGATTTTCTCGGGATTGTTGGTCATCACGCGGACAGACGCAACGCCGAGCTGCTTCAGCATCACCGCCGCGAAATCGAAGCGGCGCTGGTCGAGCCCGAAGCCGAGCACCTCGTCCGCATCATAGGTATCCCAGCCCTGGCTCTGCAGCTTGTAGGCGCGCATCTTGTTGGCGATGCCGTTCCCGCGGCCTTCCTGATCGAGATAAAGCAGGATCCCGCCATCGCTTTCCGCCATTTTCTGGACGGTGCCGCGCAGCTGGTCGCCGCAATCGCATTTCAGCGAGCCGAAGAGATCGCCCGTCAGGCAGGCCGAATGCATGCGGATGGCCACCGGCTTCGACAGGTCGGGCTTGCCGACGATGATTGCCACCTGGTCGCGCAGGCCTTCGCCGCCGCGGAACACCACGAATTCGGTTTCCGCCGCGAATTCCAGCGGCACCGGCGCCCGGCCGACGATCTTCGTCGCCCGGACCTGGCTGGCGCGGTAATCCCGCAAGGCGTCAGCGGTCACGCGGACAACCCCGCCATTCACCGCCTCGATGGCCACCGGCACCGCATAGACCGCCGGCGTAACGAGGGCGAGACGCGCCAGTTCGAGCGCGGCCTCATCCAGCGCAACCACCGGCGCCACGGGCGCATCGATGCGGCCATCAATCTTCAGCGCCAGCATTTCCGCCCGTTCCGCATTCGGAACCGGGAAGGATACGACACCCGGCTGGGTGCGCTCGAGCCCGAGGCGACGCAGGCGCGCCGCCGGCAGGACAAGGCGCGGCCGGCCCGGCGCAAGCCGGTCAAGCGCGACGGCCACGGCCGCCTCGAGCGATTCCACATTCAGCGCGAGCAGCGCTTCGCCGCCCTCGATGATCGCGACCGGCCGGCCCGCGCGGTATTCCGCGAGGGCACGATCGACAGCCCGCTCGCCGGCGGTGTCGAAAAGGCCGAGAATTTCACTGACGTCACCCATTTACGCCTCTTTCGTCCATGTTTACGGTCATTTCGGCTGGGTTATTCCGCCGGATGGACACCGTATCGTTAAGGTCCATGTATGTATGGGGCTCGCAAGATGAACGGCTGATGTCTGATTTCGTGCCGCCCTGTTCAGGCGTGAAACCCGTTCGTGCCGTCGCCCTGCAAGGACTCCGATGCCCCCCGAAACCGCGACCCTTTTCCAGGCTTTCCGGCGCGTTTCTGCCGAAAGGCCTTTCATCGTGGCCCAATTGGGCCAATCGCTTGATGGCAGGATCGCCACCCGGACGGGAGACAGCCGTTACATAGGGGCGGCCCCCTCGCTTGACCACCTGCACCGCATCCGCGCCCATGTCGATGCGGTCGTCGTGGGAATCGGAACGGTGCTGGCGGATGACCCGCAGCTCAATGTTCGCCGCTGCGAAGGGCCGAATCCGGCCCGGATCGTTATCGATGCCCGGGGAAAGCTGCCTGCTGCGGCCAAATGTCTCGCCGGGGACGACAACGTCCGGCGGATCGTCTTCCGCGATGCCGGCGCCCGGGGCGAACCGCTGCCGCGCGAGGTCGAGATCATCCGCCTCGCCACCGACACGCGCGGCCATTTCCGTATGCCGGACCTTGCGCGCGCATTGGCCGATCTCGGCTTCGACAAGGTGCTGATCGAGGGCGGGGCCGGTATCGTCTCGCGCGCCATCGATGCCGGGATTGTCGATCGCCTTCATCTCATGGTCTCCGCGATCATCCTCGGCTCCGGGCAGGCCGGCCTCGAACTCGCGCCGATCGACCGGATCAGCCAGGCGATCCGCCCCCGTGTCGAGGTGGTTTCGCTCGGCGCTGGCGATGTGCTATTCGATTGTGACCTGACACGCGCATCACATTCCGGAGAGCGGCATGAGTAAGGCATCCCCGCGGCCCATCACTTATTCCGGCGGGCAGAAGTTGCTCCACTGGGTCCTCGCCCTGATGCTGCTGACATTGATCCCGGTTGGCGCTTACATGGTGCAGCGCGGCGCGGCGACCAATTTCGACGCCGTGACCAACCAGCTCTACACCGCGCACAAGACGTTTGGCTTCCTTGCCTTGCTGCTGATCGTGCTGCGGATCGCCGTGCGCATCCGCAACGGTGCGCCGGCGCCGGAGCCCGGCCTCGCGCGGGTGCAGGTCATCGCGGCGGAATCGACCCACGGCCTGCTCTATCTGCTGATGATCCTCGTGCCGGTTCTCGGCTGGCTCGGCGTCTCGGCCTATGGCGCGACGGGGCTGCTCGGCGGCTTCACCCTGCCGGCCTTGCTCGGCAAGGACACGGTGCTCGGCGAAACCATCCTGAAATATCACGGCTATGCCGCGATGGCGCTGGCCGCGTTCATCGTGATGCATATCGGCGCCGCCCTGTTCCATCGCCTCGTGCTGAAGGATGGCGTCCTGAAGCGCATGCTGCCCTGAGGGCAGCATGGCCCGGGCCCCAAGTTGGCTCAGGCCTGCAAAAGGTGGCTCAGGCCGGAATCGTCGCGAAGATGTCGGTATGGCCGGTCATCATCCGGCTGCCCTTCTGGTCGCACATCGCATCGCGATAGGTGTGCCAGTCCGCCAGTCCGTTATCGGAGATGAAGCCGGTCTCGGTGACCGCCTGGACAATGCCATTCACCAGCGCCCGGATCAGCTCCGCATCGGAAGGTTTGAGGATCCAGGGCGATTCGCCTGTATCGACCGAATAGCCCTCGCGCCGCAGGGCCGCGACGAGCGTTGCCGCAGCCTCCGGCCCGGCGGCCGGCCCGAAGCCCTTGTCGCGGCGCTGGTGCATGCCGAAGGCGCGGATCACGCCGAAATCGAACGGATGCTCGGGGATGAACTGGTCCTCCCCGTTATAGGTCAGCACCGTATAGAAGGCCGAACCCGCCGCCTTGAGGGCCGAGGCGAAGCGCTTCATCCACGCTTCGGAGATCAGGTCGAACAGCGCCGAGGCCGTCACCAGATCCGGCTTGCCGGCCAGCACCGTGTCGAGATCGCGGTTGAGGTCGACGACGCGGAACTTCACGCCGATTGTCGCCTCGCCCTTGACGAGGACGAGGTCATCGCCGATGGCGCGCGCCTCGTCGGCCCAGCCGGACAGCACATTCGCGGCGGCTTCGAGCAGCCCGGCATCGTAATCGACCAGGGTCCATTCCTGCCGGTTGCCGAGCAGCGGCGCAGTGGCGCGCAGGTTCGAGCCCGTGCCGGAACCGAGATCGACGATGCGGATCACATCATGACCGGCGAACCGGGTTCCGACCCGGCCGGCGAGCTCGGTATTGCGCGAACGATGGTCGGCTGGCTCGCGCAGGGCAAGCCAGTCAGCGGAGAAGCCGCTCATGCGGAAACCTTTCTGGAGGTGAGGAACGGGGCGAGCGCCCCGGCAATGATGCGGGCCGTATCGGCCCAGTCGGGGAGCGACTGCCCGGCGCGATAGGCCTCGTCGGCCAGCCGCGCCCGCAGGGCAGGATCGGCCATGGCCTGTTCGAGCGCGGCCTGCAGGGCCCCGGCATCGCCGGGCGGCACCTTGAGGCCGGCGCCTTCCGGCACGGTATCGCTGGCCGCGCCGCCGGTGGTGGTGACGATCGGCAGGCCGCGTTGCATCGCCTCGCCGAGGACCATGCCATAGCCCTCGAAAAGCGACGACATCACGAAGAGATCCGCCTTCTCGTAGAGAGTATCGAGATCGCGCTCGCGGACGGCGCCGAGCAGCTGGATCCGGTCGGCGAGGCCCACCTGGCTGATCTGCTGCTGCAAGGCGTTGACGGTGTCGAGCGCATGGGCGGCCCCGACAATGCGCAGGTGCCAGGCCCGTTTCTTCAGCCCGGACAGCGCTTCGACCAGCACGGCATAGCCCTTGCGGGGCACGATCGAGCCCACGGCGAGCAGGTTCAGCGCCGCCTCGCCCGAGCCGGTCGCACGCGGCTTCCGGGCCGTGCCGGGAATGGCGACGGTGATCTTGCCAGAGGGCACGCCGAAATCCCCCTCGAGGATCTTGGCGGTGAGCGGCGAGGTCACGATCACATGATCCGCGAGGCTGAGCGCCGTCGCCTCCGAGGCATGCAAAGCCTGCGCGCGCGCTGCGGAAATGCCGTTCTCCAGCGCCAGCGGGTGATGGCACAACGCGATGATCGGTCGGTTGAATTCACGGATCAGCCCGGCCGGCATCGCGCCATAGGCGAGGCCGTCGATGAGCAGCGGGCAACCGGGCGGCAGGCCCTGCACGATGGCGGCGCAATCGGCAAGATCCGCCTCGGTCGCCATCGGGAACGAACCGGGCAGCGCGACATGCATCGCCTGCACGCCCTGTCCGGGCAGCAGCCGGATGACCGCGCGGTCATAGCCATAGCCACCCGTGGGCAGGTTCAGGTCTCCGGGGATCAGGAAGGCGATGTCGCTCATCGGAGGGCCATCAGGTCAGCGGGCCCTCGAACCAGGCGCGCGCGAGATCGGTCTCGTGCAGGGTGACGCGGATCTTGGTCAGCCCCTTGCCATCCTCGCCGAGCGCGCCGGATTTCGCGGCCTTTGCCATCTCGCCGAAAATGTGATGGGCAAGGAATTCCGTCGTCGTCAGCACGCCCTTGAACTGCGGCAGCGTATCGAGATTCTGGTATTTCAGCGGCTTGAGCACCGCCGCCAGCGTATCCAGCGCCGCGCCGATATCGACGACCACATTCTGCTTCGTCATCGTTTCGCGGAAGAAGGCGACATCCACCACAAAGGTCGCGCCATGCATATTCTGGGCAGGCCCGAAGAACGGGTCCGGCAGCGAATGGCCGATCATGATGCGATCGCGGACTTCAACGGCAAACATCGGTTTTTCCTCAATAACGGATCAGCGTGGCAAGCCCCGGCGCATCCGCCGCCAGCAGGCGGGGAATGGCCGGAGCCAGGTCGGCGAAGGGGAGGGTCTCGGTAATCAACGCATCCAGCCTGTCATCGGCCAATAAGCGCAAGGCCGCCTGAAGGCGCGATGAATAGGTCCAGCCGCGCGCCGCATGGCCCGGCGAGACCGTGCCGACCTGCGACGAGACGAGGCTGACCCGCCCGGCATGGAACAGGCCGCCGAGCGGCGCCGTGACCGGCTTCGCCCCGTACCAGGACAGCTCGATCACCCGCGCCTCGGGCCCCGCCGCGCCGATCGCCGTGGCAAGCCCGGCCGCGCTGGCGCTGGTGTGGAACACGATATCGGCGCCCTTCGGCGCATGGTCCGGCAGCGAGAAATGTGCGCCGAGAGCAAGGGCAATCTCCGCCCGCAGCGGGTTGAGATCGACCAGTGTTACCTCCGTGCCGGGCATCCGCGCGGCGAGGGCGGTGACGAGCAGGCCGACCAGCCCGCCGCCGACCACCACGACGCGGTCGGCTGCCGAGACGCCTGAATCCCAGATCGCATTGAGTGCGGTTTCCATATTCGCGGCGAGGGCAGCCCGATGGGAAGGCAGGAAATCCGGCACGGGGTTGAGCCAGGAGACGGCACAGACGAACCGGTCCTGATGCGGATGCAGCACGAAGACCCGCTTGCCGATCCATTCCGCAGGCCCATCTTCCACCACGCCGATGGAGCAATAGCCGTATTTCACGGGGAAGGGGAAATCGCCCTCCTGCAGCGGGCAGCGCATGCGGGCATGCTCTTCCGGCGGCACGAGGCCGGAGGCGACCAGCCGTTCCGTCCCGCGGGACAGGGCGGTGAATTGCGTCCGGACAAGCGCCTCGCCCGGGCGCGGGGCCGGCAGCGGAACCGGCCGAAATTCTGCCGCCATCGGTGCGGTGTAGAACAGGGCGCGGGCAGGGGCGGAGGAAGATGGCCGGGACATGAGAGTTCTGGTTTGCTTTCGTTCAGCTTCCATCCGCGATATCGCACAGACAGACCGTCCGTCCGAGCCATTTCATGCAAAGCTGCATGTGGCAAGGCCGGATGCGAAAGAGCAGACGTAACGCGAAAGGCCTCGCTGACCATGCCCCCGGAGACGAATGCGCCCCGCATCGCCATCCCCCTCACGCCGACCGGCACCCAGAGCGCGGAGGCTTTGACCTACCGCCGCGTCATTGTCGGTGGCCTGAATGTCGCGCTCTATGTGGCGCTTCTCGTCTGGGCGGGCTCGATCCTCGGCGCCGGCGGCTGGAGCCTGATCGATATCCTGCTCTTCATCTGCATGGTTTTCGGCACGCCCTGGGCGGTGCTCGGCTTCTGGAATGCCGTACTCGGCCTCTGGCTTCTCCATGGCCGCCGCGATGCCATGCGAGAGGTGGCGCCCTTCGCCGACCTGCCGGATCCGGATATGCCGGTGACGCTGAAGACCGCCATCTTCATGACGTTGCGCAACGAGGATCCCGCGCGCGCCCTGCACCGGATGAAGCTGATCAAGGCCGAACTGGATGCTACCCCGGCAGCTGATCGCTTCGCGTATTTCCTCCTCTCCGATACCAACCGCGAGGATGTCGCGGCCGAAGAAGAGGCGGGTTTCGCCCGCTGGAAGGAAGAGGCAGGGCCTGACGCGCCGATCACCTATCGCCGCCGGCAGGAAAACACCGGCTTCAAGGCCGGCAACGTCCGGGATTTCCTCGAGACCTGGGGCGCGGATTTCGACCTGATGCTGCCGCTCGACGCGGACAGCCTGATGGATGCGCGGACGATCCTCCATCATGTCCGGATCATGCAGGCAAACCCGAAGCTCGGCATCCTGCAGAGCCTTGTCGTCGGCATGCCGTCGAAATCGGCCTTCGCCCGCATCTTCCAGTTCGGCATGCGGCAGGGCATGCGCGCCTATACGATGGGACAGGCCTGGTGGGTGGGCGAATGCGGCCCGTTCTGGGGCCATAATGCGCTGGCCCGGATCGCCCCGTTCCGCGACGAATGCCATCTGCCCGTTCTGCCGGGAAAGCCGCCTTTCGGCGGGCATATCCTGAGCCACGATCAGGTGGAAGCGACGCTGATGCGCCGCGCCGGCTACGAGGTGCGCGTCATGCCGGAGGAGGGCGGTTCGTGGGAGGAAAACCCGCCGACCCTGCTCGAGTTCATGAAGCGCAACACCCGCTGGTGCCAGGGCAACCTGCAATATTTCAAGCTGCTCGACCTGCCGGATCTCTATGCCGTCAGCCGTTTCCAGCTGATCTGGGCCATCCTGATGTTCCTCGGCATCCCCGCCTGGACGCTGATGCTGCCGCTGGCCGCGCTCAAGCCCTTCGACGGCGAGAGCCTCGCGCTCTTCCCCGTCGCCTCGGCGCTGACGCTCTACATCCTCTTCACGGTGATGAATCTCATGCCGAAAATCGCCGGGCTGATCGACATCATGCTCACCCCGGGCGGCACGAAGCGCTATGGCGGCACAGGAAAATTCCTGTTCGCCGGCATTACCGAGATTCTCTTCGCCTGGGTGCTCGGCGCGGCAGATACGTTCAAGACCACGATCTTCATTCTCGGCCTGCTCATCGGCAAGTCGGTCACCTGGGGTGGGCAGGCGCGTGACGCACATGGTGTTCCCTGGGATATCGCCGCCTCGAATCTCTGGCCGCAGACGCTGTTCGGCGTGATCGTGGTCGGGCTCATGGCCATCACCTCGGTGGAATTCGCGCTCTGGTCGCTGCCGCTGACCTTCGGCTTCCTCGTGGCCATTCCCTTCGCAGTGTGGAGTGCCGATCCCGGTCTTGGCGAGACGCTGACCCGCAAGGGCCTCTATGCCATCCCCGAGGAAATCGAGAAGCCGGAAATCGTACTGAAGGCCCAGAATCAGGGGAGCGCCGCGTGACCCTGCCTTCGGAACAGATTTCCACCCTCGCCACGCACTGGCCGGGCCTCCGCCGCTCCTTCGAGGTCTATTACGGCGATGCCCCGCGCGACGCCGCGATGGACGCGCTTTATGCCCGCTTCGTCAAGCCCGGCGGCCTCGCCTTCGATATCGGCAGCCATGTGGGAGATCGGATCGGCGCCTTCCGCCGCGTCGGCGCCCGCGTGGTTGCGCTCGAACCGCAGCCCGATTGCGCGGCGGCGATCCGCGAGATCTACGGCTCGGATGCAGATGTGACCCTTGTCGAGGCCGCCTGCGGGCCCGTGCCCGGCCAGCTGACGCTGCATGTCAATTCCGCCAACCCGACTGTCACCACGGCCTCGACGGATTTCGTCAAGGCGGCCGATGGCGCCGAGGGCTGGGAAGGGCAGGTCTGGGACCGGGCGATCGAGGTGCCGGTGACAACGCTCGACAGCCTGATCGCGGCGCATGGCATGCCGGATTTCGTGAAGATCGATGTCGAGGGCTTCGAGGCGGATGTGCTCTCGGGGCTTACCCACCCCGTCCGGGCCCTGTCCTTCGAATTCACCACGATCCAGCGCGACATTGCCTGCAAATGCATCGCGCTGCTGGCTGCGCTCCGGCCCTACCGGTTCAACATCGCGCTCGGTGAGAGCCAGCAGCTTCATTTCGATGAGCCCATTTCCGCCGGTGACATGGCAGCCCATATCCTGTCGCTGCCGCATGAGGCCAATTCGGGGGATGTCTATGCGACATTTCGCGGCTGAACCTGCTCGCCGGTTGCCGGCTTTGCTGCTTTTTCTGGGGGTTTTCATGTGCTGTTCCGAAGGAAGTCAGGCCCAGAATGCCGGGTCACCCGACCAGACGGTGCTGGGCGCGCATAACAAGAAGCCGCCGAGCCTGACGGTGAAGGTCGAGAACCATTCCGAGCCGGAAGTCTGCGCCGAGAAGGACAATATCGATATCCGCTTCCTCAATCCGGACGTGCGCAGCTTCCGCGTGCAGGCCATCCATCCGGCCTATATCGCCACGCTGAAGGAAGACCTCGCTCTGCCGGATTTCACCGATTGCGACATGTCCGGCGATCCGGTCTTCAACCCGGGCAAGCCACGCCAGGTGACGCTCTACGAAACCCCGTGGATCTCGATTGTCGGGCAGGTCTACCCGAGCTTCTGGCGCCCGGCCGATGTGCCCGTGAAGGTTGGGGACAGGGTCGAGACCGGCCTCCACCTCATCCAGGTCTACCAGCGCATCGGCCAGCGGATGGAGGAGATGCTCGTCGTCTATCCGCCGGACGGCTACTGGCGCGCCCGGCCGCTGCCGCCGGCCCATATGGGCTGGACCGCCTATGGTTCCAGCTTCATGATCGGCCCGGTGACCATGGAGGGCCGCCCCGTCGTGGCGCTCAAGGAGATCCGCTTCGATCCGGAGACCATGACCTTCCATTTCCCCTTCCGCGATGGCGGCGAGGGCAGCCTGAAGCTCGACAAGCTGGACAAGGATCATATCAGCCTTGAGGTCCGCCTTTCCGGCAACTTGCCGAAGGACAAGCCCTTCGCCGCTTTGCGCTCGATGTATGTGACCGATATCAACAACGATGTCTCGCGCGTCGCCTTTCGGCAGGCCGGCAAGACGCGCTGGGGCGAGGAGCATGTGCTCGACTACAAGGGCGGCGAGGCGAACGAGTTCTGGGCCGGCCGCTACTGGCCGTCGCGGCACAACATGTCCTCCCCGGACATGACGTTCTCGCGTTTCGGAAAATAAGGCACGGCCGCCATCCGACTGGCCTGACCGCCCGGTCAGGCCTTGTCTTATGGATAGGACAAGGCCGTCACGCCGCGAGCAGGACGCTCCGCATCGAGATCGAGCCGAGATCGAAGCCTTCCGCGAAGAAGCTCGGTTTGTCTTGCTCCTCCGCCGCGCCGAGCGTGTAGAGCAGCGGCAGGAAATGCTCGATCGTCGGGTGGGCGATCCGCGTCAGCGGGTCACGCGGGTCGATCTCGGCCAGAGCAGCATAATCCCGCGCGGTAATGGCCGAGGCGATCCGTCCGTCGAATTCCCGCGCCCAGTCAAACGCATCGATGCCGTAGCGCATGGCCGGCAGGTTATGCACGGCATTGCCGGAACCGACGATCAGCACGCCCTTGCGACGCAGCGCCCGGAGATCGCGTGCGACGGCCATATGGTCCTTGAGCGGCCGCGAAAGATCGAGCGAAAGCTGGTAGACCGGAACATCGGCTTTCGGGAACATCCGCAGCAGCACGCACCATGCGCCATGGTCGAGGCCCCATTCCATATCAGCCTCTGCATGGTGGTCGCGCAGGAGTTCGAGCGTGACTGCCGCCGTATCCGGCGCGCCGGGCGCCGGATACTGCGCCTCGTGCAGGGCACGCGGGAAGCCGCCGAAATCATGGATCGTGCGCGGCTTGCGGCCGATATGCACGAGGCTGACGCCGCGCGTCATCCAATGCGCGGAAATCACCAGAATGGCGGTGGGGGCGGGCAGGCTGGCGCCCATTTCGCCCCAGGCTCTCGAGAACGCGCTGTCCTCGATGGCATGCATCGGCGAACCATGGCCGATGAAGAGAACCGGCATGGCCGGCGTTTCGGGAAGGGAAGAAAGGGTGAGTGTCATCCCCTTACTATAGTTTGCATTGAAGCAAAAATCACCGGCCAATCATGACCTGAATTGCCGGTTTCGTTGGCAAATTTGCACGCGAATACACCGCGCTGTCCCCGGTCAGGCGCTCGACCGGGTAGCGCGTCCCGATATGCGAGAGGAAGCGCTGCAGCGAGTATTCGGTGATGAAATGCATCGGGATCACCACTTTCGGCTGCAATTGCGTGATCACCTCGACAATCCCGTCGAGATCCAGCGTCCAGGAGCCGTCGACCGCCGCCATCAGGATATCCACCTGCCCGATCGCCTTGAGATGGTCCGGCGTCAGCGTGTGGTGGAGATGGCCAAGATGGGCGATGCAAAGGCCACCCACCTCGAAAATGAAGATCGAATTGCCGGAGAATTCGGTGGCCCCGCCATCGCGGATATTGGTCGGCACATTGCGGACGCGCATGTCGCGCTCCTGCACATCGAAGGACGGCGTGCGCCCCTCATGCGCCCAGCCACGCAGGACATGCCGGATCGCGGGGTCCGGCCGGTAGGTGAAATGGCTCGAATGGGCGTGGTTCATCGTCGCAATGGTCGGCAGGAAGGGCGGCCGGAAGTAATCGCTGTAATCGGTTGCCGCCGTCACGCCTTGCGGGCTCTCGATCGTGAAAGTGGAATGGCCGACATAGGTGATCCGCACCTCGCCGTTCTGCAGCGCCGCGCGGGAAATGGGCGTGCCGTCCGGCGCCCGGGCGATGGGGCCGAGGCAGGCTTCGGCAAGGGCGGGCAGGGCCGAGGCCAGCAGCCAGAAGGCAAAAGCGAGAGGGCGCAGCATGGGACGTCTCCTTCTCTGTCTATCGAACATGGCACGGGCGCGCGTTCCGTCAATGCATCCGCCCATGCAAGCGCGAAGCCAGCCCTTGCACCGCCGCTATGGCGGGCTAAGGTCGCCCGGATATCCCGAGGACCCTCCGTGACAAAGCTTGCCTACCGCCTCAACCCGCGCCTGCTCGCGGTCGATTCACCCCCCATTCCCGAGGCGCAGGGCTGGCGCCGCGATTATGACGGGCGGTACGGCCCGATGATCGACCTGTCGCAGGCGGTTCCCGGCGAGCCGCCGCCGGCCGCGATGCTGGAGCGCCTCGCCGAGGCTGCCGGCCATGCCGATTGCACCCGCTACGGCCCGATCCTGGGCGATGCCGAATTGCGCGAGGCCTATGCGGCGGAGACCGGCGCGCTGTATGGCGCCTCTCTCCCGGTGGAATCGGTCGCGATCACGGCGGGCTGCAACGAGGCCTTCATGGTCGCCGTGATGGCGATTGCCGGCGCGGGCGACGCTGTCATGCTGCCCACGCCGTGGTATTTCAACCACAAGATGGCGCTGGATATGCTGGGTATTGCAGCGCAGCCCCTGCCATGCCGCCCGGAAACGGGCTTCGTCCCGGATGTGGCGGAGGCGGCGGCGCGGATCACGCCCGCCACCCGCGCCATCGTGCTCGTCACGCCGAACAACCCCACCGGCGCCATCTACCCGCCGACCATAATCGCGGCCTTCGCGGAACTGGCGCGGCAGCGCGGGCTGGCCCTCATCCTCGACGAGACCTACCGCGATTTCCTGCCCGCTGGCAGCGGCCGCCCGCATGATCTGCTGGCCGATCCCGGCTGGGGCGATGCGGTGATCCAGCTCTATTCCTTTTCGAAGGCCTATGCCGTGCCGGGCCACCGGCTCGGGGCGATGGCGGCCGCGCCGGAAACCATGGCCGAGATCGCCAAGGTGCTGGACACGATGCAGATCTGCCCGGCCCGCCTTGCCCAAAGGGTGGTCGCCTGGGCCATCGAGGGCCTGCGCAGCTGGCGCCATGGCCAGCGCGACGATCTGGTGCGCCGAGCGGCGGCCTGCCGCGCTGCCTTCGCACCCCTGCCGGGCTGGCGGCTCGATTCCCTCGGCGCCTATTTCGCCTTTGCCGCCCATCCCTTCCCGGGCCTGCCCGCGCGGGAGGCGGCGCGCAAGCTGGCGCTGGAAAGCGGGGTGCTGGCTTTGCCGGGGCCCTATTTCGGCCCGGGGCAGGAAACCCATCTCCGTATCGCCTTCGCCAATGTCGGCGCGGACAGGCTGGCCGAACTCGGCACGCGGCTGGCAGGGGCCTGAGAGCGCTCAGTCCTTCTTCGCCGGCGGCGTGCCATGCGTGTGGAAGGTCTCGATCGTCTTCAACCCCCAGGCCTGGCCCTTCTTCCGGTCGGTTTCGGTCCAGATGATCGGCTCCCAGTCCGGCGCCAGGATGAGCCGCGCTCCGGCATTGGCCAGTTCCACGCGGTTGCCCGCCGGCTCCCAGACATAGAGGAAGAACGTGCCCTGGATCGCATGCTTGTGCGGCCCGGTTTCGATATGCACGCCGTTCTCGAGGAAGATATCCGCCGCGCGCAGGATGTCCTCGCGCTGGTCGGTGGCATAGGTCACATGGTGCAGGCGCCCCGTGCCGCCACCATGCTCCTCGGTGCAGGCGAGATCATAGGTCTTGTTGTTGATCGTGAACCAGCACCCGCCGATCCGGCCATTGTCGAGCTGGATCATCTCGGTCACGCGGCTGCCGAGGCAGGTTTCCATGAAGCGCCGGAACTCGCGCACATCGCTCGCCAGCAGGTTGAGATGGTCGAGCCGCCGCGGGCAGGCGCCGCGGCCGTGATAGCGCTGGGCGATGTTCTTCAGCGCCGCCTTCTGGCCCGCCGGCGGCACATAGCGATGCGTGTCGTAATAGATCTCGAAGACATGGCCGAACGGATCCTCGAAGCGGAAAGCGCGGCCATGGCCGAGATCGCCTTCGGTCCAGCCATGGATGTGGAACCCGCTGGCCTCGATGGCGCGCACCCGGCGCTGCAGGGCGGCCTCCGAACTGGCGCGATAGGCGACATGCCCCACTCCGGTTGTCGTGTGGCGCGTCAGCTTGAGGCTGTGGAATTCGTAATCGTCGAAGGCCCGGAGATAGGCGGAATGCTCGTCCTCCGCCGTGAGGGTGAGGCCGTAGATCTCGGTGAAGAAGCGCAGGCTGTCCTCGTAGCGGTCGGTATACATCTCGACATGGGCGAGATGCGCGATGTCATGGCAGGGCTCGGTCAGGGACACGGCTTTCCTCGGGGCGGGCGTTCGGCCTTCTGGTCGCGTGCAGGATGCGGGTGCCTCGCTGCTGAATCAAATTGGATTTTCGCGCCCATTGATGAAGGTCTTGCATGCCTGGGTCGTCGACCTCGAAACCGGAGGAGGTCGGGACGGGCTTTGAATGCAGCTCATCAATCCGTGCAAAACGATCATTTGATTCATCAAACCGGGCGGAGCATCTGTCTCGGACAGGAAGGACAGCCGGCATGGTTCTGCCCGGTCTGGTCCCCCAGGGAAACGGGAAACCACGATGCTCCGGGGCGTTCGATGCATGATGATGCGGGGCGGCACCTCGAAAGGGGCCTATTTCCTCGCCGAGGACCTGCCCGCCGATCCCGCCGCGCGGGATGCGCTGCTGCTCAGCCTGATGGGCTCGCCCGATCCGCGCCAGGTCGATGGGTTGGGCGGCGCGCATCCATTGACCTCGAAGGTGGCCATCGTCTCGCGTTCGGTCGAGCCGGGCTGCGACATCGATTTCCTGTTCGCGCAGGTCGGCGTGGACAAACCGATGGTCGATACGACCCCGAATTGCGGCAACATCCTCGCCGGCGTGGTGCCCTTCGCCATCGAGCGCGGCCTCATCGAGGCCCGCCATCCCGAGACGCGGGTCAAGGTGCGCACGCTCAATACCGGCACGATCGCCGAGATCCTCGTCGAAACGCCCGGTGGCGTGGTGAACTATCTCGGCGCGGCCCGGATTGACGGCGCGCCCGGCACCGCGGCGCCGATTGCAATCGATTTCCTCGATGCGGAAGGCTCGGTCTGCGGCAAGCTCCTGCCCACCGGCAACGTGGTCGATGTCATCCAAGGCGTGCCCTGCACGCTGATCGACAATGGCATGCCCGTCATCGTGATGCGCGCCGCCGATCTCGGCCGGACGGGGCAGGAACCCCGCGACCAGCTCGACAAGGATGCTGAACTCAAGGCCCGGATCGAGGCGATCCGGCTTGAGGCTGGCCCTTTGATGAATCTCGGTGATGTCTCGGGCAAGGTCGTGCCGAAAATCGCCCTCGTCGCGCCGCCGGTGGCGGGCGGCCATATCCTGACGCGCAGTTTCATCCCGCATGAATGTCATGCCTCGATCGGCGTCTTTGCGGCGGTCACGGTGGCGACGGCAGCCGTTCTCCCCGGCTCGCCGGCCGCTGCCGTGGCCCGCATGCCCTCGGGCCGGGTCCGGACGCTCTCGGTCGAACATCCGACCGGCGAATTCTCCGTCCGCCTTGAAGTGGAAGGGACCGAGGCGGCGCCGGTTGTCACGCGTGCCGGCCTGCTGCGGACCGCGCGCAAGCTGTTCGATGGCATTGCCTTCGCCCGCCAGCCCGCCGAGGCGGGAACCCTTCCTCACGCTGCCGAATGATCGGAAATCCCGAATGAGTGCATCCACCAAGACCGGCCTTGTCGTCACCGCCCATCCGGGGGATTTCGTCTGGCGGGCCGGGGGCGCCATCGCGCTCCATGTTGCCAAGGGCTACCGGGTGAAGATCGCCTGCCTTTCCTATGGCGAGCGCGGCGAGAGCCAGTTCGCCTGGAAGAAGGCCGGCGTGAGCCTCGCCGAGGTCAAGGCGCAGCGCCGCGACGAGGCCGAGCGCGCCGCCGCCATTCTCGGCGCCGAGATCGAGTTCTTCGATGCGGGGGATTACCCCCTGCGCGGCACCGAGGCCATCATCGACCGGCTGGTCGATATCAACCACGAGTTGAAGCCGAGCTTCATCCTCACCCACAGCCTCGAGGATCCGTACAATATCGACCATCCCGAGGCGACGCGGCTGGCCCAGGAGGCCCGCATCATCGCGCAGGCAGCCGGCCACAAGCCCGATCCGGACCGCGCCTATGCTGCCCCGCCCGTTTTCCTGTTCGAGCCGCACCAGCCCGAGCAATGCAATTTCAAACCGAATGTGATCCTCAACATCGACGATGTCTGGGAAACCAAGCGCAAGGCCTTCGAGGTGCTGGCGGCGCAGAAGCATCTCTGGGAATACTATACCCGTGTCGCGCTCAATCGCGGCGTGCAGGGCGGGCGCAATTCCGGTCGCGCCATGACCTATGGCGAGGCCTATCAGCGCCTCTTCCCGCAGGCTCTGGAGGAACTCGCGTGAAAACAATCGTCGTCACCCGGGTCGAGCGGGCCGAACCCGCCGCCATCGAGCGCCTGGCCGGCCTCGGCGTCTCCACCACCCACGAGGCCATGGGCCGGATCGGCCTGATGCAGCCCTATATGCGGCCGATCTATCCCGGTGCCGCCATTGCCGGCAGCGCCATCACGGTCCTCGCCCAGCCGGGCGACAACTGGATGTTGCATGTCGCGGTCGAGCAATGCCGGCCGGGTGATGTGCTCGTCGTGGCGGTCACGGCCCCGTCGACCGATGGCTATTTCGGCGATCTCCTCGCCACCTCGCTCAAGGCGCGCGGGGTGCAGGCGCTGATCATCGACGCGGGTGTCCGCGATATCCGCACGCTAACGGAGATGGGATTCCCGGTCTGGTCGAGGGCGATTTCCGCCAAGGGTACGGTGAAGGCGACGCTCGGTGCGGTGAATGTGCCGGTCATCTGCGCCGGCGCACTGGTTCATGCGGGCGATGTCATCGTCGCCGATGATGATGGCGTGGTGGTCGTGCCCCGGGCCGATGCCGCGCGGATCGCCGAACTTGGCGCAAAGCGCGAAGCGAACGAGACCGAAAAACGCCAGCGCCTCGCCTCCGGCGAACTCGGTCTCGACATGTACGCCATGCGCGAGGGCCTCGCGAAAGCCGGCTTGCGCTATGTGGAGACGCTGGACGAGGCCTGATCCGACCAGCCGTGGGTTCCCCCCGATCGCCTCCGGACGATGCCGCGAGCCGTGCGCAAAGCGCGTCTCCGGAGATCGGAAACAAGCTTGCATTCGATGGCGGGAAAGATGGTCGGAGTGGCGGATTCGAACCCACGACCCCTAGTCCCCCAGATTGATTTTCAGGTTTTCCGGGTGGTTCCGTAGGCTGTGGGCAGTGTCCATATCCGATTGAATTTTTGACAGATTTCCTTATTTTCTCTCCGCAAGGCTTCTGGTGTTTCGCTGATCGGTGACGACCCGGTGACGACCCAAAGCGGTTTTGGAAGGGAATTTCGATGGCTCATCGCCCCGCCGTAAAGCTGACCAAGAGGGCCGTTGACGCGGCCCAGCCCGAAACCGCGCGCTTCACCTTGCGCGACAGCGATGTGAAGGGCTTCGGACTTCGCGTCTATCCGTCCGGCGAGAAATCTTGGGTTATCGAATATCGACCCGGTGAAGGCGGGCGCGGTGTTGCTGTGCGGCGGTTCAAGATTGGTTCGGCGCATACTCTGGAGGCCGATGCCGCGCGAAGCGAGGCGAGGCGGCTTTTGGCATTGGTTCGCCTCGGTCAGGACCCGGCGGGAACGCGTAAGGAATCGCGCAAGGCTGAAACCGTTGAGGCCGTTTTCGAGACTTACGAGGCGCGCGGCATGCTCCATCTGAAAGCGTCGAGCCGCAACTTGATGGCTCTTTACTTCAACAAGCACATTCTGCCCCGCATTGGAAAAAAGAAGCTGGCGGACGTGTCGCGCGAAGCGGTTCGGCGGCTGCACGCTGATTTGGGAGCGACAAGGGCTGTGACTGCAAACCGCGTCATCGTCGCGCTATCCGGCTTCTATCGCTATGCGGAGGAGACAGGTCTTGTTGCGGAAGGCTTCAACCCAACGAAAGGCATTAAGCCGTTTCCGGAAAGCCCGCGTGAACGCTACCTGACATCGGAGGAATTGGCCCGGCTTGGTGACGCAATCCGTGAGGCTGAACGCGACGGCATTCCTTGGGAGCCGGACCCGGCAAAGAAGGCGAAGCACGCGCCCAAGGCTGAAAACCGCGTTGCAAAAATTGGTGAGCATGCGGCGGCAGCATTGCGGCTTCTCATCCTGACCGGTTGCCGGTTGCGGGAAATCCTCAATCTCGAATGGACGCATATCGATTTCGAGCGCGGTATCCTGCTTTTGCCGGATTCAAAGAGTGGTCGGAAAATCGTCATCCTCAATGCGCCTGCCCTCGACGTGTTGGCGAAATTGCCTCGATTAGGCCGATATGTCATCGCCGGCGAAAGTGCCGGGCAGGAGAATGAAAAGCCGCGCGCTGACCTGCATCGGCCATGGCGCTCAGTTGCGCGCCGCGCCGGCTTGGAAGGTGTTCGCTTACATGACTTGCGACATACCTTCGCCAGCTTCGGTGCCGGCGGCGGCATGGGCTTGCAGATTGTCGGAAAGCTTCTTGGGCATAAGCAACCCACCACGACCCAGCGTTACGCGCATCTTGCCGATGATCCATTGCGCCGCGCCTCGAATGCGATTGGTGCGACCCTCGTTGCGGCAATGGGGGAGGACACGCGACCGGAAAACGTTATCCCTCTTTCGCGCGGGGGCTGACCGTGCCTAGCGGTGGTAAACGACCCGGTGCGGGCAGGAAATCCATAGCCAAGGACAGGAATCTTGATTTTGCTCGGCAGCCGCTAGCCAAGGTGCCGCCCGCCATCCGTGACAACGTCAAATTCAAGATTTTGCGCGTTCTCTTGGCAAGCCCCCAGAGGAAGGGCGCGAACGGAGGAAAGCCGTTTGGCGGCATTCTCGCGGTTCCCGGGAAGCGAGGACCGAAGCCAGCACCGGACACCCGAAACAGGGATGCACTTAACGCTCTCGCATTCGTGAGACTATTCCGCGAACGCAATCCTGATACTTGGCACTCGCCGCGCGACAAAAGCCTTGCCAAGGACCTGCTGGCCAAAAGCGACATGGAGATTGTCGTTTGGTTGCTGCACAGGCGCATTGAGGCGGGATTGATGTCGCATGACCATTTCGTTGCGGCTGTTAGCGCGGCCCGCCGTAGCCTGCAAAAATGCAGACACGTCGTTTGAATTAGTCACGGCCCGCGTCTGAATTAGCGACCACCCGCCACGTTTTTCCTGTGCTCTTCAAAGGGGGCCAGCGCGCATCCCGCGCCCCCTGCTGGCAGAAAGGAAAAGCGGATGACCGTTGCGAACGGCTTCACGACACTCAACACTTCCGAGGCGGCAGCATATCTGGGCTTGGGCGAATCCACCCTCGAAAAGCTCCGGATGACGGGCAAAGGCCCGGTTTACCTCAAAATCGGGCGACGATGCCTTTACGCCCAGCACGACCTTGATGCGTGGCTTGCTCAGCATCGGCGCATCTCCACGACGCGCGCGGCCTGACACGTGCGCATGAACCGTCCCGCTTTTCCTATCGTGATTGATGAATGGCCTCGCTCGAACCGCGAAACGATCCGCGTGCTCTTGGACAGCTTCCAAGGGCGAACCATCATCCACCTGCGCGTCTTTTATGCCGCGCCGGATGGCGTCATGCGTCCGGGCAGGGATGGCCTCGCCTTGGGACTTTCCCATCTGCCCAAACTCGCGGATGCCATATGCGGAGCCTATGGTGAGGCTTGTGCACGCGGCCTCATTGCCCCGGATGGCGACGATGCGCGTTCCTGAGGCTTGGCACGCCCATGGGCGGGGATTCTTCCCCGCCCTCATTCACCGGGCCGATTCCATCCTTGGCCCATTCCTGGCCCTTCTAGCGCGGATGGTGGACTGACATGGCCCGCGCAACTCAATTCCGCGACAGGCGGCATGCAAGAATCTATGCCGAATGGCTCACGCTGCCAGCATGGCGAGAACTTTCCGGCGATGCCGTAAAGCTGTTGGCGTTCATGCTTGCGCACTATCGGCACGGCGAAAACGGCCTGAGGGATTTCAGCGTTCGGCAGGCTGGCGAGGCCATCGGCAAAGGCAAGTCGCAAGGCGCGCGTGCGCTTAACGAGTTGGAGGCATGTGGCTGGATTGCGGTTGTGCGCGTCGGAAAGTTTCAATCCCGGAACAAGCCAAGTCGCTATGCGCTCGCCACCTATCCAAACGACGCAACCGGCGACCCGGCGACCCTCGCTTTCGAGGCATGGCAACCGTCCCGCTTCTGAGACTGAACGGTGCCGAATATGGGACGCGATAGTGCCGCCCGCGAGACGCAAGGAAAGCCGCCGGGCGGCCCCTGCCAGATAAACGCCAATGCAAGCTGCGATAATAACACGGGATTTTATCCCGCCCCTGCATTTTCAGCCTGTACGCGCCATTCGGGCGTGGCAGCTAAAATAACTATTAGACCGGGTCGTCTGCAAAGTCCGACATTGGCAAGAGCGTTGCGCATTCGGTGTGTCGGCCTGTCTGTTGGGGTAACGACATGAGGCGCAAGTCTTCTAATGGAAAGATTTTCCCCATTTTGGGATTTCACCTCTTGGAATGCCAGAATCCGCACGACCGGCGTAAACAGCCAACTCTACATCGTTGGAGAGCGACTGAAGCCGTGATTTTCCTTCAGGAAACATTATCAAGGGCTTCTCAAAATAGTATTCGTTGCTCTCTGTTTTCGAGTAAGGGAGCGCAACTTGAAACATGATATCCGTAGTGCCAGACTTTGTCACCACGAACAGAGCGTCTGATCTAACGTCATTTATTGTAATAAAACCATCAAAGCACATCGCTACTTTTTTTACGTTCTTAAAGGGGGGGGTTATCAAACCAAATCTGCGCATGATAACAGCTTTCTTCGTAGCTATCGGCAACAAAAACCTGCTTGTTTATCATGGTGCCCTTTATCAGGCCAACATGAAAACAAACTGCAAAGGGAATAACTTGACCATCATTAGATAAAACGGTCGACGCGAATGCTAAATGCTGCCCTGCAAACCGGCCAAGTTGAGATATTTCATTTTCTTCAGATATCTTTTTGAAGAACACTAAAATGTACCTCCATCATCTTGGTCTGGCGTCCCCCATTTGGATCGCCTTTTGGCAAGGCTTATGGCAACCAAAGCTGCTCGCCAAGCGTTTTGTTGGCTGCGGTCCTCTAAGACCACTGCAAATTGGTGCGAGGCAGAGCCATTTTTGTTGCTTTGACAACAAGCCTCGTGATTTGCCATGCTTCATGAGTGAACGAAGCGAGTTCCTTTCTGGGATTGTCCGGGATTAGAAACGCACTTCGGTTAGCGCGCACATCTCCACGTAGCGTTTCGACAGCAATACGCACGGGCGCGCGCGTAGATGCGCGACCCGCCAGAAGATACAGGGGAATATTGGAAAGCGTGGCGTGAGCGACCGATTTCTAACGGTGGATAGCGGTTCGCGAATGATACGCCGGCCCAATTGTGAAGGGTGTTGGGGAACTCACACGTATCAGTCGTCGGGGACAGCGCTATGCAGTTGGCAGTTCAAGCCCTAGTCGGTAGTCGGATCGTTTTGGAAATCGAGTTTCCCGAATCGATGGCTACGCACGTGTTTCGTGAGGCCCAAAAAGAGCGACAGGCGAAGCGTCCAATAGATCAGGAGCATTGCCGCCAGAGCAAGACAGAGCAAGAAAAGTCCTGTGCTCCAGTTCTCTCGCGGATTAACCCCAAGCGCGTATGCGGGAATAAAAACAAAACCAAACCCTAAAACAGCTGACCCTTGAATGAGTGCTCCGCGAATGGCCTCCCAGATTATCCATTCGAGTCCAATCAGTGCATTTTTCACTTCGCTTTCGGATTTGGCTTCGCCTGCCAGTTTCTGGCAGACCTCGGTGAATTCCGATTGATACTCGTGCCCGGTGAACATGCTGTGGCCTCCCGAAAATGCCGACACGTGACGACCCGGTGACGACCCAAGGCATAGTTGAGAATAAAATCGAGAACAGTCAGTTTGAATTTGTCATCAAATTCAGATGCTTAGAATGGTCGGAGTGGCGGGATTCGAACCCACGACCCCTAGTCCCCCAGACTAGTGCGCTAACCAGGCTGCGCTACACTCCGACGAGCCCCGGCTTATAGGGGCTCAATCCGGGGCTGGCAACGTCTTTCGGCACGCGCGTCGCGAAACGTCAGCGGCCCTGTTGGCCGGCCGGTACCGGGGAGAGATGTGCCGGGCCGCATCAGGCCCTGCGATCGGGCTCTGGGGCATTGGCCGACGACGCAAGGGTCTTTTGCATTCAGCCACAATCATCGGCGATCAGGCGGCGATTGACCCAGCCTTTTCCGGCATGCTTCTCGAATCCCTTGTCGAGGCGCTCGGTGCCGCGCCACCACGTCACTTCGACCCATTGCCCCTTCTCGCCTTCTCCGATGAGCACTTCGTCGCTCGGGCGCATCCGGCCGACCATTTTCGCTGCCGGACTCGGCTCGGCTCTCAAGGCCACGAAGCCGTCTGCGGTCTTGCGGAGATGGCAGAAGCCGGTGGCTCCAGCGGGCATGGCGCCCGCAATCACCACGAGAAGGCCGGCCATCGCACCGGCAAAGGAAAAGCTGCGTTTCATCGATTGGTTCTCCTTCAGAGATGTTGATTGTTTCCGGACCGCGGCCTCAGCTGCAGTTCGTGACTTGATTCGAGCAGATCGAGCGCCACCAGCCGCGCTTGCCGCCCTTGAACTCCACGAGGCCCCATCGGCCCGAGCAAGCGAGAAGGGTAAAGGGCGTGCCATCAAGGCCGATCGGGTTTCCATCCTCGTCACGAACCTCCAGCGTCGCGGAATCGGCATGCGGCGACACATGCAACTGGCCGGTCGGCAAGCCACCATTGGCCAACGCGCCGCCGACCAGCCGCGCATGGACCCAGCCCTGCCCCTTGTAGGGTTTGGGTGCCTTGCGGGGATAAGCGACGCCGTAAGCCACGCCGGGGGCGGTGATTTCGCCGATCAGGAACCAGCCGTCACGAAAGCCGAGGACTGTAAATTCGGCCTTGATCGGATCGGGCCCGAACTCGTTCTCGGTCTGCCTGTCCCGGCGTGGCGGCGGAACGATGCCGAGGACCGGAGCAGCAGCATTTGGCGCTGCCCGGACATTCAGGCCCTTCCGGTCAGTGTCGTTCGACCACCCGCCCAGCGCGCAAGGCTCAACCCGCGGCGGCAGTTTGCCTGCCTTCTTGCGAATGTCCTCTTCCGAGTCGGCAAACTCGGCGAACAGCAACTCGTCATCGGGCTTTCGCGCAGCAATGGTTGTGGAGTCGACCTCCAGCTTGCCGTTGCGGAAGGCAAGTTTCGCGACCGCCATGCGGCTGTCCTCGAAGGCGCTTGGCAGTGGCTCTGCCGGATTCGTCCCGGAGCGACGCAGGGCCAGCCGCCCTTCCATGCGCTCGACATCGATGGACAGCACGCGGCCATGGCGCTGGTCCGCCGGCAGCGTCGCCCGGACCTGTTCCTGCCAGTCAAAGGCCGGCACGGCGGTGACGGTGTTGCCCGTCACGGCGAAAATCCAGTCATGCCGCGGCGCGAGCCGGACGAGGATCGTACCATCCGCGTTGTTGAACTGCGGTTCGAAAATCTCTGCCCGGTTCACAGGGTCACCATCCAGCAGCAGCCTCGCCAGCGAGCGCGGGCCATCGGCCTCCATCCGGGCGACATCGATCAACCGGACCGGCAATTGGACGCCATCGGCCTTTTCCATGTTGAGTCGGCCCTCGGTCAGCCGGAGCAGTGTTTGGCCCAGCTTGGCCTCGACCACGCGGGTCACCGTGCAGATGACCGGCGCGCGAGGTTCCCGTCCGGCATCGGAGAAATGGCGGGCGCGGGCATAGACGGCAGACTTGGCCCAGTCGATGCCGTCAGCGGTGCAGCGCTCGGGAGACGGGCCTGCGCCCTGCGCGAAGGTGGACGTGACGGGAGAAAGTGCGACGCCAGCCAGAATGGCGAGGGCGAGCGTGTCGGGAATGCGAGCGGCATTGATCATGGATGGCTCCTGAAGTCTCATGAAGCCGTTCTCGCAGTGGCGGATTTCCCACCGCAGCTGCCGATCCATCAGGGCTGTTTCAAATGTTTCACCGCGGGCGCCCTGCATGGCGGACCCGCAAGGCCGAGCCCTTTGCCACCTGTGCGTCACCACACAGCCTTCCCCTGAGCGTTCGGCCAAAAGGACATTGTTTCACGGGTTGAAACATCCGGCGCCACCGGGCGGCGGCTTCACGAAACAACAGCCTGCGAAACCATGACCATCGAAACGAATACATCGCTGCAAGGCGAAGCCTGAAAACCCCGAAGATCAACGACCTCAGAGATCCCCGACACCCTACTCGAGAGCCGCAGATGTCCTTCCGTCCCAACCATCGCTTCACCCGCTTCCTTCCCTTGACCCTCGCTGTCGCCCTCGGCGCCGGCATGGCGCTTGCCAGCCCGGCCGCCCGCGCCGAAGGAAACCCTGTCCAGGTCGCCTCGGTCATGAATCCGAAGCACCTTGAACCCTACCGCGCCTCGGCTCCCGTGCGGCCCGTCATCCCGCCGACGGTCGTCGAGTACCAGACCAGCCATGTCCCCGGGACCATCGTGGTAAACAGCGCAGAGCGCCGGCTTTACCTGGTCCTCGAAAATGGCAAGGCCATTCGCTACGCGGTCGGCGTCGGTCGGCCGGGCTTCGGCTGGACCGGCTCGCACACCGTCTCGATGAAGCAGGAATGGCCGGATTGGCGCCCGCCGGCAGCCATGCTGAAGCGCCGTCCCGATCTGCCGACCCATATGAAGGGCGGCGAGGACAACCCCCTCGGAGCCCGGGCCCTGTATCTCGGCTCGTCGATCTACCGGATCCATGGCTCCAACGAGCCGGAATCCATCGGCGAGGCGGTGTCCTCGGGGTGCATTCGGATGCTGAACGAGGACGTGACCGACCTCTACAACCGTGTCCGGGTCGGCACCCGCGTGGTCGTGCTCTGACAGACCGCGACCGCCGGTTTGATCGCATGACGGGCCCAGCCTTTCGAGGCCGGGCCCGCCGAGAATGGGATCCCGGCGCCGTTCAGGCGCGGGCGAGGGCCGTGCGGATGTCGTCGAAGGAAAACGGCTTCTCCATCACATGGACATCGACCCCTCCGAGAAGCGTTGCCGGACCCCGGACCGTATCGCCGGTCATCAGCACGCTGCGGGCCGCCACGGCAGGCTGCATCTCGTGCAGCTCCCTCAGGAATTCATGTCCGCTGATCTCCGGCATCCGGAGATCCACAAACACGCGGTCAAAGGGTTCCGCGCGCAGCATGTCGAGCCCCCGCAGAGCAGAGGCTGTCACTGTAACGCGATGGCCCAGTGCATCGAGGATTTCGCCGAGGCTCTCCCCGACATCCACTTCATCATCCACCACCAGGATGCGCTCGCCCGCCCCTTGCTCTTCCGCGCTCTCAGCATTCGCCGGTTCCTCCGCCGCATGCGGAAGCGTGATCCGGAACAGAGCGCCGCGTGCCGGGCCGGACGCCAGCTCGAGTTTGCCGCCATGCGCCTGGATAATGTCCTTGCAGATCGCGAGCCCGATGCCGGTGCCGACACCGGCCGGCTTGGTTGTGAAGAAAGGGTCAAAGATCCGGTCGGCCACCTCGGCGGGCACGCCGGGGCCGTTATCCGCAATTTCGAGTGTCGCATGATCGATTGCAGCATGGGTCCGCAGCGTCAGGATCCGCGGCCTCGGGTGGTTCATCAGAACCTGCTGGCTGTTCAGGACGATATTGGCGATGACCTGGCCAATCATGTCGGAATCGATTCTGAGCCTCGGCATGCCCGGATCGAGGTGCTTTTCAACCTCGATTCCCGCTGTCCGCAGGCCATAGGCAAGCATTTGCAGGGTGTTGTCGATAACCTGGTTCAGGTCCGACAGCTCGCGGACTGGTGGCTTCTCGCGCGCGAGAGCCAGGAAGCTCTTGACGATACGGCCCGCGCGCTCTGCAGCTGCATGGATCCGCTCTGCCCGCTGCCGGATGTCACCGGACGGTGCCTTCTCGCGCAGTAGGGTCGCCTGTGCAAGCAGAATGGCGAGCGGGTTGTTCAGTTCATGTGCAACCCCCGCGAGCAATGAACCCATCGCGGAGAGTTTCTCGATCTGGGTAATGCGCGAGCGTTGCGCCTCGATTTCCGCCTGCTGGCGTCGGCTTTCACGCAGGTCGCGCATATGCGCCGTGAAGAGATGCTGGTCGGGGAGCTTGACCTCGTTGAGCGTGACTTCGACTGGAATGCGCTCGCCGGTGACGGCCAGCGCCTCGAGTTGCATGCGTTTGCCCAGCACACGCGAGACACCGGTGGCCATGTACCGCTTCATGCCGGCATCATGGGCAGCCCTGTGCTCATGCGGGATGATCAGCTCAGAAAGCAGCTTTCCGACCGCGTCTTCGCGCCGGTAGCCGAGCATGTCCTCGGCAGCGGGGTTGAAGTCGCGGATCTTGCCGTCGCTGTCCGCAAGGATGAATGCGTCCAGTGCACTCCGCACAATCTGGGTGTTGACCTGTTCGGACGCGTTGCGAGCAGATTCTGACTGCTGCAGGCTTGCGAGGCTCTCCCGCAATTCCTGTTCTTGCTGCTTCACGTCGCTGAGATCGCGCGCGAAGACAAAAATCGCGTCGATCACGTTCCCCACGGGGGTGTAGGGCACCATCGTGACCTCGATGTTGCGCCTTGCCCCATTCGCGAAGTTGATCCAGCCCTCCCAGCGCGGTGAATGGTCCGGCCTCAGTTGGCGAGCCGTTGCCGAGAACGCAGCATAGACATCCTGTCCCAACACATCCCGTGCCGCACGGCCGATCAAGGATTCAAGGGGAATCCCAATGAAGTTCAGGAATTCGGGGTTGGCATAGAGATAGCGATGGTCCGCTGTGACAACGGAAACGCGTGACGGACAGGCATCGATGAGGGCGCGGAGCGCTTGGCCGTCAGGCATCTGCAACGCATCAAGCCACGCGGATGAGGGGGGGGGCATCGTTCAGTCTCCAGGCATTCCCGGGTGAGCGGAGCCGAAGGACAGCTCCAGCCGCTTATGATTTTTCGGCCTTCGGAACATAGACATAGCCGTGTCCCCGCCGAGTTTCGATCGACTCTGTAGCGAGCTTACGTTTCAGCCGTGCGACGCGCGGATCCACCGAACGGTCAAGCGCATCCCGGTCCTGGGCCGGGGCGAGATCGAGAATCTCGTCTCGTGTCAGCAACTTGTACGGGTTGGCCAGGAAGGCGCGGAACAGCATGATCTCGCTGATCGTCAACCGTTCCTCGGTACCGTTATCATGCATGACGAGGGCGGCACGCAGATCGACCGTGGTCCGCTCGAGCCGGACGATATCGCGTGGTCGGCCCTGCCGCCGGTCGAGCAGGCCCTGGATCCTCGCCACCAGTTCGCGGGGTTCGATGGGCTTCTGGACGATGTCGTCAGCGCCCATCTCAAGGCAGAGGACCCGGTCGACGAGTTCCGCCCGCCCGGTCATGATGATGACGGGAATATCGCTGCCTGCCCGGATGCGCAGCAGCAACTCCTGGCCGGATTCGCCTGGCATGGCGAGATCGAGGACCACGAGGTCTGGCTTGCGCTGTGCCACCAGCCCGTCAAAGGCATAGGCGCCATCGGCAGCGACAGCATCGAACCCGCGATCGACCAGATACTCCGCGAAGGCGCTGATCAGGTCGATTTCATCGTCGATAAGGATGATCCGGCCGCGTGAGGCCATTTGCCCGAGGTTCCGGTTCGGTTACAAGACGCCGGGATCGGGATCAGAATCCACCCGCCAAGTCAAGGACTGCACGTTCGGGGGGCGCCCGCATTCGGGCCCTGCGACGGTCGGAATACGGCAAGGCGTCAATCTGACCGGCAAGGGAGAAGGTTGGGCATGGCCGAAGATCACAAGCGGATCGCCGTAGTCGATGACGAGGACGATCTGCGCGATGCCGTGGTCGAATATCTCGCCATGAACGGTTTTGAGGTCGAGGGCTTTGCCCGCGGCAGCACGTTCCGGGAGGCGATCGAGGCCGCGCCGTTTGATCTTGCGGTCCTCGATATCGCGATGCCCGGCGAGGACGGGCTCTCCGTTGCGCGCTGGCTCCGGGGCAAGGGGTTCCGGACCGGGATTATCTTTGCCACCGCCGCAGGCACGCCGATCGATCGCATTATCGGCCTCGAACTCGGCGCGGACGATTACATCGTCAAGCCATGCGAATTGCGGGAGGTTCTCGCACGCGTCCGCAGTGTCTTGCGCCGGTTGCCGGCCGCAGTCGCGCCAACTGCGGCGGTCGCGCCTGAACCTTCCGGCAAACGTCTGCGCTTTGGCGGTATGGTGCTCGACCTCGATTCGCGGGTACTGCTCGACCCGAAGGGCGCGCCCATGGATTTGACCGCTTTGGAACTGGACCTGCTGATGGTGCTCGCCACGCGGGCCGGGAGGCCGCTCTCGCGTAGCCAGATTCTCGATTATTCCGGCAATGGCGATACGGGGGACACAGAACGCGCCGTTGACATCCGCATTACCCGGCTTCGCAAGAAAATCGAGCCGAATCCCGACACGCCACGATACATCAAGACCGTACGGGGCGTCGGATACGTGTTCGTCGGCGACTGACGGTGCGAAACATCTGAAACAAGGCCGGGCCCGCCCGGCATGGCGTGGAAACCGATCCGACCCATCCTGCCAGCATCACAATCGAGGTGTCGAGGCAGCAATGCTGATCACGAATGACCAACGTCTGATGGAAGACCAGCTTGTTACGCTGTCCATGCGGGCCGAGCGTTTTGCGGCTGTTTTCGGCCGCATCACGCCCGGGCTGCTGCCCAGCGGGGCGCCGCAAGGCAATTGGCTCGCCAGCCTGACCAGCCGCGCGGAAACCCCGCACGGCTTCCTTGCCGAGTTGCTGGTGGCTGCCTGCGAGCAGGCCGGCATGCGCTATAGCCCCGAGATCTGCGCGTCCATGGGAATCGCGCTGTTGGATACCCTGCAGGAAGTGATCGGCGATGGCTTCACCGGTCCAGCGCGATCAGCCTGGAGCAGCGCCTTTGCCCTTGTCTCGGATGGTATCGAGGAAGCCGCCTGAGCCGGCAATGGCTCAATCGCGCGCGCGGCGGGCAGCCATCGCGAGGAGCGCTCCATCCATTTGCGCTTCATAGCGCAGGCCTTTCTTCATCGCCCAGGTGGTACGGCGTGCACAGATCGGAGCAATCGCTACATCGCCCATGGCGATGGCGGAGGCACGTTCGAGCAGCCGACGACGCACATCGTCGTCCATCGTCCGCACGGCCTCTCCCACAATCGCATCGAGATCCGGGTTGGCGTAACCACCGCGATTCGCTCCGCCAAAGCCACGTGCCGTGTCCGGAGAGCAGAGCAGCAGGCGAAGGGTGTACGATGTCTCGCCGGTCACCGATCCCCAACCCGACAAGCCGAAGCTGAAATCGCGCTTGGCCGCGCGCGGGTAAAACTCGGCGGCAGCCAAGGCTTCCGGCTTGCACAGAATGCCGATGGCGTTGAGCATCAGGGCGATGGCCCTGAGCGTGGTCGCTCCGTGGAAAGACCGGTCCCGTGAGCCGTGCAGGGTAATGCCGAACCCGTCCGGATATCCCGCTTCGGCCATCAGCCGCCGCGCCGTTGTCGGATCAAAGAGGGGCGGAGTCAAAGCGGGGTTGACGCCGAAGATACCTGGCCCGGCGACGTCGCCCAACGGCGTCCCCTGGCCGGCCATCAGGCGCGTCGTGATGAACTCCCGGTCGATGGAGAGTGAAATCGCCCGTCTGACCCGCGGATCCTTCAGCGGGTTGCGATCCAGCGGCTTGCCTGACCGATCCGTGATAAAAGGCGAGGCATCACGCGATTGGTCAAAGAACAGATACCAGACCCGGTTGCTCTCGCAAGTCGACAGCATGACGTCATCACGTCGCTGCAGGTCGAGATACTGGTCCGGCCCGACATTGTCGATCAGGTCCACCTCGCCGGCGAGGAGGGCACTGACGCTGGCCAGTCCACTTTCATCGATCAGCCTGAACTCCAGTTGTTCCCATTCGGGTGGCCCGCCCCAATATGCCGGAAACCCGTCGAACTGCAGTGTTCGGGAACCAAGCCGGGCCTTGAGCCGGAAGGGACCTGTGCCGAGTGTGGCCTCCAGCCGGTCGAATGCGGCGGTCTCCGCGTCGCGGAACCGTCGATTGATGATCGAGAGCAGACTGAGATCGATCGGCAACAAGGGCTGGGCGCCATCCGTGAACACATCGAGGCGGTATGGCTCCGGCAATGCAACGCGGGTAATCGACTTGAGAAAGCTGGCATAGGGTCCGCCGAGTTTCCTGAGCCGATCGAAGGTCGCCAGCACATCCTCGCCATCAAAGGGCGTTCCGTCATGAAAGCTCACGCCGCGGCGCAGGGTGAACCGCCAGCCCTCGGTGCCGAGCGGCTCCCAGCTCTCCGCCAGCCCAGGCCGCAGCCGCCCGGTCGAGTCCATCGCGGTCAGCGAATCGAACTGATGGCGTGCGATCATCGCATTCGTGGCCCGCATCTGCAGATGCGGATCGAGCGTGCCCAGATCCTCGGTATGGCCGATGACCAGCCGGTTCTCGCAGCGGGCCGGCGGAACGCGCATGACTTCGGGCTGGAGCACCCGGGGCAGGGCAAAGTCGAACGTGCTGCCCTCTCCGAGCCGGCTGCTCACGGACAGGCGTCCGCCCAGCATGCGGACATATCGTTCGGAAATGTAGAGCCCCAGCCCGGTCCCCGCAGCGCGGGGCGCATTCGAACCGCCGACTTGCGAAAAGGCCTTGAAGAGAGTGTCGAGCCGGTCCGGCGGGATGCCCGGGCCCGTATCCGAAACGGCGAAGATGAGGCTGCTTCCGCCATCAATGACGCTGAGCGTGATTCGACCCTCGCGGGTGAACTTGGCGGCATTTCCGACGAGGTTGAGCATGATCTGCTTCAGTTTCAGCCGGTCGCCCATCATGCGGCCGAGATCAAGCGGCGTATCGAGCAGGAACATCACGCCGTTGTCCCGCGTCAGCGCATTGCCCATTTCCTCGATCTCGAGCAGCAAGGGCTCCAGCTCGAACCACTCCGGCTCCACCGTCAGGTGGCCGGCTTCGATCTTCGCGAGATCGAGCACGTCGGAAACGAGGTCGCGCAGGTGTTTGCCCGCCCGCTCCAGGGCGGCCAGGCGCTGCAGCAGCCCCGTGTCGCGTTGCTGTTCGGCGCGGGCACGCAGCATGCCGATATTGGCAAAGATGACAGTCAGCGGGTTCCGGATCTCGTGGCTCACGGTTGACAGGAACTCGCGCTGCGAGAACGCGCTCTCCTCGGCCGCAAGCCGCCTTGTTTTTTCGGCCTCGCTCGCTTCGAGAGCGGCGATTCCGGCCGAGAACAGGTCTGCCACCGCAAAAGGCAGCCCTGGCACGGCGGTACCATGACGCGGTTCCTCGATCACATGCGCATGACCCCTGACGAGGGTGACGCGGCCGCAACCGTCGCGTTCCGCCTGCGCCGAGAGGAACAGCCAGAGCATGATTCCATTGGCGGCCAGCACGCGCGAAGCGCAGGTAAAGCCTGGTTCGCCGCGCAACAGTTTTCGCATTTCGGATTGGTGGCGGGCGAGATCCTCGGCATGGACGCGGGCCACGAATCGCGCACCGATGCCCGTTTCACCGGGTTGCCAGCCAAGCAGGCGGCCAAGCCCTGCGCCGATAAGGAGCGAGTCGTCGTCCGGCCGCCATTCCCAACGCGACGGCCATAAATCCGTTCCCGATCCATCCAGAACCGACGTCAAGCCCTGCCCCCTCAGTTCCGGTACTTTGTGCCGCAGGGAGTTGCCGGATGTAAAGCCGGGGAATGCTCTTCAAAGACTGCAAGGCGAAGGGTTCTGCCCCGTCGTCAGTCCTCGCATTCGCCGCCATGGATCTGGCTGTGGACCACCCAGCCACGGCCGGTCACCTTCTTCTGCTGGGCCTGATCTGCAATCCAGAGGACCTGGACCCATTCCTTGTGGCGGGAATTTCCCTTTACTTCCCGAACCATACCGCCAGGCGGCATCATCGCGACGATCTTCGCCTGTGGATCGGGGCGTTCGCGCAGTGCCACCGGGCCTTCCGGCTTTTCAGGCACATAGCAGAAGAATGCCGAGGCCGTGGAAATGGCCAGCAGGGTCCCCCCTGCGACGCTAAAGCCGACGGCGAGACGGTGGAGGAAGCGAGGGTTGGGCATGGCAGATCTCCGGCGGTCGGGCTGGGTCGGGCCCGGTCTTCATGCTGCAAGGATGGCTGCGCCGCATTTCACGGCGATGCCATCTGTTGCAGCGATTATTTCAGCACCCTTTCTGCCACCCGCGCGCTTATGCCATCTTGGCATGTGTCACATCGCACGGCGCCCCGGAACGCTCGCATGCCAGATCAGGGCAAGATGAACCGTACCGGCCCGCACACGCCTGATCAACAGGAAGGAAATTGCTGATGAAAATGCTCTGCCTGGCTGCCACCGCCACGATATCGCTTCTGGTCGTGGCGACGGCATCGGCCAAGCCGCCTTCATCGAAAGTGATTGCGGAATGGCTGCCGTTGCTGCCAGCCGAAGTGTTCGACAACACCACGGAAGGCATCGAGGCTGAGGAACTAGCCGTGTTGCGCAAGAAGGGCACCAGCGAGAACTGGAAGGCGCGCCGGGTCTCCGCGACAAAATACCTTGCCACCGCAAAGCGCCCTTCCAGCGAGGTCCACATGACGCTGCGTCAGAACGGCGCGGTCACCTACCTCGAAGTGCTCACATACAACGAGAAAGCCGTGACCTACAGCTACTGGCAGCCGGATGGCGATGGTGAGCCACTGAAAGCCTATGATCCCGGCCTGGCCTTTCGCGCTCTCAAGGAAACCGGCGACAGCAAGCCGGGCCCGGCTGACGCCACCATCCCGGAAGATATCCGCCAGCATCTCGGTCGGCTGGAGGCCTGTCTCGGCGTGAAGCAAGGCCTCAAGGCCGACATTCCCGCTGCGCGGCGCCAGCAGCTGGTGGAGGAGGGCAACGCCCGGCAATGTGACGGCGCGAAGGCCGCTCATGCCGCCATCGTCCAGCGCTATGCGAACAAGCCGGTCTGGCCCGCCGTGCTTGATCGGGCAGGACGCCTCGCCGGGGAGTGACACCGCCTCGTCCGGTGCGGCAACGCACGGTCTTCTGAAACACGTCGAGCCATTCTGAAACACAGAAAGGCGATGGGCATCGCTCAGGCGAAACAGACAACCGCCAGAACGATGAACATCGAAAAACAGACAAGACGCTTCAGGAGGCCATCATGTTCTACCGCAACATCGCCCTGACTTTCGCCCTGACCCTGGTTACCGCCCTCGCTTTTGCCGCCATCACGTCCGGTCCGGGCGCCCAGGCCGAAACGGCGGTCTACACCAAGCGGCAGGACCGGCTCGTTCCGGCCGGCGGCTTCGTCCAGCAGCCGGGCCAGACAGGTTACGGCGTCGACATCACCCGCGCTCGCTGATCTCCGGCCATCCCTCCGCTCAAGCACCACCCCCCGGGTGCCGGACCGGATGCGTCAATCGAGACCTCTGCCCACGAGACCTGCCGAGACGGAGTCGATACCATGCTGAATGAAGCCGAACTTGCCCTGATCCGTCGCCAGGCCGGCGAAGTCGCCATGCTCGGCCATGCCTTCGGCGCCGAGTGCCTTGCCCGGGCCTGCTGGGCCAATCCCTGGATGCGCGGCCATCTGCCTCGCGATGTCCAGAACCTCCGCATCGAGATCCCCCCCGCGATCGACATGGTGACTGGTCTGCTCGACCGACCCGAGCGGCTCGAGGCCTTGCTCGAAAGCTATCTCGATCGTGCCGGTGGTCGGGTGCCGCTTCACGTCCTGCTTGTTCTGGCCGAAGCGCTTGTCGCGACCCTGCGCAGCCGGTTCGAGGAAGAATTCACTGCCAGTGCCGAACAGGCCTGGCGCAAGCTGCTCGGCGAACTTGTTCCGCGCCTTGCCGCTCCCGATGCCCTGCCGAACGCCGCCTGATCCTCCAAGCCGCTGCCCTTGCCCCCGAGGGAGAACCTCCGATGCGTATTCTGACTCCGGCCGCTCGTGCGGCCGTTTTTCTTGCCGGCACAGCCTTCTCGGCTTTTGCCCAGGCTCCCGAGACACCCGCCAGCTTCGATTGCCGGAAGGCGGTGACCGCCCGCGAGCGCGCGACCTGCGCCACGGAGGACGCTCGCCGGACCGATTCGGAAATGGCCGCGGCCTATGCGCCGCTCCTGAGCAGGCTGTCGCCACCACAAGCTGCGGCGCTGAAGGAATCGCAGCGCCAGTTCAATGCCTATGCGGACCGGCTCTGCGCTGTCGATCGCGCCCGTAAGCCAGATGCTCTGGGCGAGGTTTCGCAGTGCCTCGCCGAATTGATGACCCAGAGAGCCGGGCACCTGGCCGGGCTGTCGGTCGTCACGGTGGACGGTATCCGAATCGAGCCAAGGCTGCGAACCGAATTCCGGATCCACCCGGCGGATGATCCGTCGGACCGGCGCATGGGGTGGATCACGGAGGATGTCATGCCGGTGATGTCCGGCGCGCCGGAACCGGCCATGAAGGCCTTCGAGGCGGCCCTGCGCCGCATGATCGCCCCGGAGAAGCCGTTGATCGCCGGCCGGATTACGCTGAACGGTGCCGTGACCCGGACCTACGCGGTTTCCTATCTTGGGCAACGCCTTCTGAGCCTGCAGTTCAACGAGCATGTCGATGCCGGCACGGCGGTCCCCGACCGGGATGTCGGTCTGAACATTGACATGATGACGGGCGCTCCCGTGTCGCTTTCCGCGGTCTTCGAGCGGAATGCCAATTGGCGGAAGGTCATGCACGAAGCGCTGCGCCGCGACATCAACCGGCCCGACGAACTGGACGAGCGGCTCGAGGAGATCCTCTCCGGTGGCAAGGGCGTGATCTGGGCCTTCGGAGCGGACAAGGTGACCGTCTCCTGGACCACCTTGAGCCCACCTGCCGAGTCGGCAGAGATCCCGTTGGCCGAGATCGCCCGGTTCATCCGGCCGGATTCGCCCTGGCGCCCGGCTACGCGCTGAACCAGTACCGCGTGATGTGGAACATGATCGGGGCAGCGAAGATCACGCTGTCGAGGCGGTCAAGCATGCCGCCATGCCCCTCGATCATCCGACCCCAATCCTTCACGCCACGATCCCGTTTGATGGCCGACATGACGAGCCCGCCGAAAAAGCCCATCAGGCAGACGATCAGCGCGATGATTCCCGCCTGGAAGGGTGAGAAGGGCGTGATCCACCATAACCCTGCGCCGACAAGGCTCGCCGAGGCCACGCCGCCGATCAGGCCCTCCCATGTCTTGGAGGGTGAAAGGCTCGGCGCCACCTTGTGACGGCCGAAGAGCTTGCCGAACACGTATTGCAGGACATCGGAGCCCTGCACCACGATCACGAGAAAGGCGACCAGCAGGACCTGCTTGCCGGCATGGCCGGGAATATCCAGCGTCAGGAATGCCGGGACATGGCTCACGCAAAACACCGTGATCATCAGCCCCCATTGGACGAAGGCGACACGCTCCAGAAATCGCGTTGTGTCACCGCTGACTGCCGCGATGATCGGCAGCAGCAGGAAGGCATAGACGGGGATGAAGATCGAATAGAGCCCGTACCACTCGATCCAGATCAGGTAATACTGCACCGGCAGAACGACGAGGAAGGCTGCCAGCAGCGCCCAATGGTCGCCGAGCCGGGTCGGTGTCAATGTCAGGAATTCGCGCAGGGCCGCGAAGGATGTAAATGCAAACAGCAGGATCACGCCCGTCTTGCCGAACAGGAAGGCGAGTCCGATCAGTCCCACCATCACCCACCAGGCGAGGATGCGCTGGTTCAGGTTCTCGATCGTAGGGCTGGGTTCTGGCCCGACGCGGCGTGCCAGAACCTGGCCGATTGTGGTGGCCACAACCAGCACGGCGAGAATGCCGCCGAACAGCATCAGGACTTCGGCAGGGGTATTCATGCAGCAGGGCCTTTAGGCTTGAGCGCGAGCAGCGCCTCGCGTGCGCGATTGAGAAAGGCGGTTTTCTCCTCGCCCGGTTCGTGATGCATCGGCGCACCGAAGGTCACCGAGCAGAGCAGGGGGATCGGGAGGAATTGCCCCTTGGGCATGACGCGCGAGAGATTGTCGATCCAGACCGGGACGAACTCGGTTTCCGAATCGCCCTCGGCGAGGCGAAAGAGACCGCTTTTGAACGGCAACAGCACGGCATCGGTGGTGTTTCGCGTACCCTCCGGAAAGAAGATCAGCGAGGATCCTTCCGCAAGCACGCCGCGCAAGTAGTCGATCGGGTGCTGCTGGCCAGGCTCTGGAGTTCGGTCAATCAATGCCGCATTGAAAACAGCCCGGCCGATATACCCGCGAAGCCCGTCTCCTCCCCAATAATCCCCGGCGGCCACCGGGCGGGTTCGGGCCCGCAGCGCGGCCGGAAGCACTGTCCAGATGAGCACGAAATCGCCATGGCTGGCATGGTTGGCGAAATAGACCCTGCGACGGGGCGCAGGCTCGCATCCGCGCCATTCCGGCCTCACACCGGTAACAAGCCGAGCAAAGCCGGTGACAGCGAGGGCGATGACCTTCGGGAGAAACCGGTTTGGCGCATTCATGACGGGGTCCGCAGGATGAGGATCGCAAGCATCGCCAGAAGCAATATGAGCTGCAGCCCGGCAAGGCCAACCTGTTTGGCCAGCAACGCCTTTGCCCCTGCCATGCGGGCGTCGAGTGGGCGGCCTGCCTTGCCCTGCGGCAGCAGTCCCAGTCCGGACAGCGCGGCATCAAGCCCGTCCAGCGTCAGCTGACCGGCGCCGATCCGGCGGAACAGATCCGCATCCAGCGCAACCCTGAAGGCGAACCAGCTCTCCCCCAGCCCCGCCAGAAGGCCGCAGCCCAGGAGCAGTGCCGCTGGTCCGGCAAGTCTGCCATCAAGCGCAAGACCGATCGCAAGAGCGAGGGTCGCGACAAGGAAGACGAGGCCGACACCATGGACCAGCCGACCCTGCCGGAGCAGGGCCGCCATCACCACCGGGCGGGCCCGGATTTCCGATTCATCCACCATGGATCGCCTGTTGAACGGCCTCGCGTTGGGCCGGGTTAAGGGCCAGTCGGGGCCGGATGATCTGCATCTGCGCGAGCGCGGTTGCCAGATCCGGCGCGCGGCCCGTCATCACGAGCCAGACGAGCAATGCGGCGACGCTCCGGCCGTAGCCCAGCGCACAGCAGACCAGAACCATGCCGGACTCGCGGTGCGCAGCCTCGATCGCCGCCGCAGCGCGCCGCAAGTCGTGAGGCGTCGGGGCAACGAGGTCGAGCATCGGCAAGGCCAGCCACCCGGCATGCGGCTGGCCGCGCGACATTTCCGCGGTCAGGTCGATCACGGCATCGAACTCGGCCGCTTCGCCTGCCGCAGGAAAACGCCCGAGATGGACGCCGTCGGCCACGCGGGGGGCGCTCCGGTCGTTCCGCGTCCAGAGCCGGGAGTTCAGCCAAGCCATACCAAGATAGGGTGCGAGCAGCAGACGGGCGGGCCATGCGATGGCCCCGGTCTCGTCTTTCATGAAAGTGGCTGGACCCAGCAGAAGATAGGCCAGTGCCACCATGGCGAGTGACAGCGCCGGCCAGAACAGCCACAACGCCCAGCCGCCAAGGCTGATTGCCGGCAGAGAACAGGCGATCGCGCCGAAACTGTAGAGCAGGGCGAGCCGGCGACGCCGTGGATCGTCCGTCAACCGCATCGCGTCGATCGCAGTGGTGCCGTCGTCGCGCCAGAACCAGAGGCAGGCGAGCCCCAGCAGGGCACCGGTCGGGATATCGATGAAATGGTGCTGGAAGGTGGTCATCACCGAGGCGACGACCAGCACCGACCAGCCGAGAAACAGCGCGAACCAGCGCTGTGGCAGCAATCGGGAAAACCGTGCGATCAGGATTACGGTCAGTGCCACATGCAGCGAGGGGGCCTGGTTGAACGGTTTGTCGAATGCGCCGAGCGCCTCGAAGAAGAAGCCGAATAGACCGGACGTATCCGGCTTCGGCCACGAGAACTTGAGCGGAGCGATCAGGAAAAACGTCACCGCGATGACCTGCGCGGTGAGCAGCCGCCGGGCATGGACATCAAGTTCCCGGCGGGTCCGCGTGAAAAGCAGGGACGTGGCGTAGAACAGGTTCGTCGTCCAGTAAGGAACGATCGTCCATGCGAGAAACGGCACTGCGCGTTCCCAGCCGAAAACGATGGCCGGGACATCGGCCCGCAGGCTGCTGACCCAGTTGGCGAACCCGTAGCTGGCATAGAAAAATGCGCCGAGTCCGGCGAGATAGGCGAAGGCCCGGGCGATGGGCCGGGCCTCTGCAGGTTGCGGCTGCGTGACGGGATTCATCGGGTGGGGTATCGGGCTGTTCATGGAGCCCCCGTCCGGCGCCGGGCCAGGGAAACCGTGAAGATGCCCCATTCGTCGATCCGCTGGTCGATCTTGTCGAAGCCTGCCGCCGCGACGAGCTGGTCCATCTCTGCCTGGCTGCGCCGGCGCATGACCCAGGCTTGCCCGCCGCGGTGGGAGGTCAAGGCCCGCGCGATCATCTCGAGCTGCGGGTGAAATGGCTGGTTGGTATAGATGAGATATCCACCCGGCGCGATGGCAGCGGCGAAGCCGTCGAGCGAGCGGCGCACAAGATCATTGTCCGGGAACAGCTCATACAGTCCCGAGACGATGCCAAGCGTCGGCTTGGGGTCTGCCCGGGCTATGGATTCCCGGTCGAAAGCATCGGCCTTCTCAAAGCGAGCGAGGTCATCGAGGCCTTTCTGCGCGATCAATGCACGCCCCCCCTCGACATTGAGTTCATGGTAATCGCGCAGCGTGATCGAATCGGGACGGTCGGTTGTGGCTGTCAGTGCTTCCAGGACGTACCGGCCATGCCCGGCTGCAATATCCATCACGTGTCTCGGTTGGCCGGCCTGCGCAAGGCGCGCCAGCGCAACCCGGATCATCTCCTCGATATTCACCTTGCGCTGGCGGATGCCCTTCCATCCGATCGCGTCAAGATAGGTCCGGTCGACCTGCCTGCCCATCGCACCGAGACCGTCGGGCTGGTTTCGATAGACATAATCGAGCGTCGAGCCGGAATCGAAACCGGTCTTGAGTCCGAGGGCGATCCCCTTCGACAGGAAGCCGCCGATCCGGAGATTGGCACGGTAGCCAGCCCAGTAGAGTCCGCGCGGAGACAGGAGGGGAAGCGGTGAGGCCAGCGCGTCGGCTTCATCACGCGAAGCGCTGTACCGATGCGCATCCTTGAGGTCCGGGCGGTCGAGCGGCGCGTCAAACCGTTCGAGCAGGAAGCGCCGCGCCTCGGCGATCGCCTTCGCTCGGTCACGCTCGCCCAATGTGTCATGGAAAAAGCCGGGCAGGACATGCCGCTCCTTCACCGGCGTGCCGAGCCGAACGAAGAAATCATGCTGCGGCTGGTGGCGCACGACGAAATCGGCACCGGAAATCAGCAATTGCGTGGGAACCTGGATCGCCCTTGCATCCTTTACAACCCGCTCAGCCGCTTCGTAGAGCCCCAGCAGGATGTTGACCGCAATCGGCCGCGTGATGAGCGGATCGGTGGCATACGAAGCCTGCCGCGCCGGGTCATGCGTGAGGAAGCGCGGCTTGACGTAGGAGTTGACGAAGAAGTTGCCCTTCAGGCGCTGCATCAGTTTCAGTCCGGATCGGGCGAAGGGCACATAAAGCTTCACCGAGAAGGCCGGAGACGCCAGCACCATCGCGCGCAGCGCGGGTGCGTAATCATGCACGAAGGTTGCGGCAAGGACCGCGCCAACCGACTGCGCGACAATGGCCATGTCCTGCACCGCGATGCCGTCCGCGCCGGTAATGTGCTGCACGAACGTCTGGATGTCCCGCACCGAGGTGCCGAACGAGGGCGAGGCCCCCCGCTCGCCGGGCGACAGGCCATGCCCGCGCGCATCCCAGGCGTAGAAGGCGAAATCCGGCAGATCGAGTTCATCGACAAGATGCGCCATCCGGCCGCCATGCTCATGTCCACGATGGAACAGCAGGATGGCGCCGCGCGGTGTGCCGCTCGCCGCCGGCCAATGGCGGAAAAACAGGCTCTCGCCGTCATGGGTGGTGAAGTGCCGTTCGACAGGCGCGCGGGTCACGGGAAGGTTTCCTTGTGGTCAGGGTTCGCGGAGGCCGCCACGAATGCGGTTGGCAAGGGTCATGACAAGCAGCAGGGCCAGGATCGGCATGAGCCATCCGAGCAGGGCGGGCAGGGGCAGGCCGAGCCCGATCCAGAGGCCCAGCGCGCCGATGACCAAGGCGCGGTCACTCTTGCCAAGCGGTCCATCGTAGCGGCGGCTTGCGCCGACCATCGGCCCCATCGCCCCGGCATGTTCGGAAGCCGCGGCAAGGACCATCACGGTAATGGTGGAGACAGGCCCGAAAGGCGGCAGGAACACGAAAGGCAGCAGTAGAGCGGCATCGGAAATCACATCGCCCAGTTCGTTGAGATACCCGCCAAGCCGGCTCTTCTGACCGTGTTCGCGGGCCAGCATGCCGTCAATGGCGTTCAGCGCCATCCGGGCAGCCAGCCATATCGGCAGGATCAGGAACAGGAACCGCCAATGGGGCAGCGCGACCAGCAACAGGCCGACAAGAATCGAGCCGGCCGCTGCGGCAACGGTCACCTGGTTTGCGGTGAACCCCTGCGCGGCAAGGCGCGCCACGAAGGGCCGAAGCAGGGCCTGGAAGCGTGGCTTGAGGGCATAGAGCGTGATCACTGGGGAGGTCCGGAGCTGGATGCGACGCAAGCATCAAACGCTTTAGCGGCGCGGCTGGCAATCACCGGTATCCGGCAGGCAAACCTCGACCTTGGTGACCTTGTAAAGCGGGATGACCCGGATCGGCGCGCCCGTGCGGCTGGTGCCTGTCTCCGCAGTGCAGGTCGAGCCGTTGGGGAGGCCGTTGGCGAGACAACCTTCCGGTGCCACGATCGGGCGGTCGCTCTCCTTGATGACCGGGCGGACATTCTTCGCGGCCGGCTTGGGTTCCGGCGCGGCCTTGGGTGACAGCGCGGCCTGAGCCATGCCGACCGAGAGACCGAGGCCCAGCAGGGCGGTGGCGAGGGTCTTGACGATCATATTCATGATGCACCTTCCTGTTTTCTGTTGCCATCGGCACCCTTGCGGCGCCGTTTTGCGATGATCCGGTTCTAGGCCGGGGCTGTTTCAGCGCCGTGTTGCGGGGGCGTCGGTTTGTTTCAGTTCTGACGGAGTTGTTTCAGCGGCCCTGTTCCGCTGTTTCTAGTCGCGCAAGCCGGGCTGCGGCGGTGCGCCGGCGCACAGGTCAGCGTCGTGCCCGGCCGGCATGCCCGGGGGTGTTCAGGCCTTCGCCATCGGTTCGATCAGCGCGAAATCATTCCATTTCACCAAATTGGCTTCGAGCCTGTTGCCATTGGCATTGAGCCATTCGGCCATGGCTGGACCGGCCTTTTCCTGGTAGATGCGATACGAATAGACCATGGCAAAGCCGCATCCGCCGAGCAGGAAGACCCGGGTGAAGGCAGCTTCGAGGAATTTGGGCTGACCGAGAACCGCGACAATCAGGTGTTCGGCCGGGCTGCCAGGCTTGGCGGGCTTCGATGCCGTCTTCATGATCCGACCCAACTGCTGCGAGCGTGCGACCACACCGTTCGCCATCCGGGCAAGAGCCTCGGGATCTGTCACGGTCTTCAGCACGTTGACGGTGAGCATGTTGGTAAAGCCATGGAGATCGGTCTCGGGCTCCGGTGTGAATTCATGCAGCCCGTTCTTGGCGAAACGGAACAGGAAGGTGCGGCCGTCGAAGGTGAGGCGACCCGGCACACCGGGTGGGATCGCCTGTGCCAGGGCCGATGCCGTCGGCAACGCTGCGCCCAGAAGCGTCAGTAGCGATCGGCGGGACAAGGCGGACGGTTCGGGGATCGGCGTTTTGGCAATCATCTGGGGCTCCTCCAGGCAACCCTTGCGGGCGTGGCTTCGTCGGTTCCTTTAAGAACAAGGGCAGTTTCCATGCCGTGCCATGGAGCACGCGCCATGTTTCAAATGCTTCGCCCAACCGCTGACCCTGCTGGCCGCTCCTTTTCTCCGGTTCTGGATTGTTCACCAATCTCGGCTAGACCCTGCCTGTCGGGAGAAGCCTCATGCGCATCGTGCTGGTTCTGGATACGGCGTTCGTCAATGGCGGACAGGCCAAGGTCGCGCTCGATTCGGCGCTCGGGCTGAAGGCGCGCGGGCACGAGCCGATCGTCTTCGCGGCGGTAGGCCCGGCGGCGGCGGAACTGGCGGCGGCCGGCATCCCGGTCCATGTGTTGGGCCAGAGCGAACTGATCAAGGATGGCTCGACCCTGCGTGCCGCCTGGCGGGGCATTCACAACGAAGCCGCTGCCGAAGCGCTCGAGACTCTGCTGGCTTCGCAGCCGCGCGGCGACACGGTGATCCATGTCCATGGCTGGGCCAAGGCGCTGTCCTCCTCGATTGCCGGCCCGATCCGGAAATCGGGGCTTCCCGCACTCTACACGATGCACGAGTATTTCCTGCTCTGCCCGAATGGAGGCTTCTACAACTACGTCCAGCACCGGCACTGCCCGCTGCGGCCGCTCTCTCCGGCCTGCCTCGCCACGGCATGCGATTCGCGCTCCCGCCTCCACAAGGCGTGGCGGAGTGTGCGGACAGCGGCGATGAAGCATGTCCACCGGCTGCCCGAGGCCTTGCCGGATATCGTCTATTTCCACGCCTACCAGCGGGATGTGATTGCGCCGCACCTGCCCGCCGGAACCCGCCTGCACGAGATCGCCAACCCGATCGAGGCCGAGGATCTCGGCCCCAAGCCCGATCCGGCCTCGGGCGAGATCCTCTATCTTGGCCGTCTGTCGACGGAGAAGGGCATCTTCGTCTTCGCCGAGGCCGCGCGGATTGCCGGCATCACGCCGGTTTTCGTGGGCGATGGCCCGCTGGCCGACGAGTTGCGCCAACGCTTTCCCGAGGCGCGGCTGGTCGGCTGGCAGGATGCCGCCGGTGTCCGCCGCCATCTCCGGGCGGCCCGGGCGCTGGTCTTCCCCTCGCTCTGGCACGAGGGCCAGCCGCTGACCGTTCTCGAGGCGCTGGCGCTCGGCACGCCGGTGATAGCCGCCGATGGCTGCGCCGCCCGGGACAGTGTCGTTGATGGCGAGAACGGCTTGTGGTTCCGGCAGGCCGACCCGGCCGATCTCGCCCGGGCACTGGCTGCCCTCTCGGATGACGGCACTGCGAGGCGGCTCTCCGAAGGGGCCTACCGTCGATACTGGGCCGATCCCTACAGCCTCGAACGGCATTGCCGCCGGCTCGAGGAGGTCTATGCCGGGCTCATCGCCCGAGTCTAGGGCGCGCTATTCCGCCGGCTGCGGCTGCAGGGGCGGGGTTTCTGGCGGGCGAACGCGGTCCCGGGCGCTCGCATAGGCGAGGTTCGCATAGAAGCGGTATTCGTCCAGCCACCGGCGCGAGGCCGCCGCTAGCCCCCAGCTCAGGCCATAGATCATGAAGAGATGACGCCAGCGGTCGGTGTCGATCTGGAAATTCTGGACGAGATGCGGAATGAGCCCGGCGAAGATCACCACGGCATAGGGCTGGAACGGCGTGCGCAGCATGACCGTCCGCCACGAGATCACGATCGTGGAGATGATGAAGGCGAGGAAGGTGATCCCGCCGAGCCATCCATAGGAAGCAAAGGCCATCAGGTAGGTATTGTGCGGGTTCTCGGGATAGAAGAGCCAGAACCGGTTCGGGCCGTGCCCCAGCGGCCGGGACAACAGGTCCGGCAGCGAGCGGAGCTGGTTGCCGAAGCGCCCGGACGGGCCGGAATCATAGTCCTTCTGCAGGGTGAACCGGTCGGCGAAGACCTCGGCAATCCGGTCGATCGAGAGGATCGCGGCGAAGCCGATCGCGAGGGCGAAGAAGCCGGCGAGGGTCAGCAATGTCAGCCGCGCGCGCATCTGGTCGTTGCGGGCCGTCACGAACATCAGCCCGACGAGAACCGCCGACCCGATGACCATCGCTGCCCATGACCCGCGCGAATAGGTCAGGAACAGGCCGAGGAGGATCGGCCCCAGCAAAGCCGCGCGCAACAGCCGCCAGCGCGGCTCGCGCAGGAAGTCATGGATGAGAAAAAGGGCCGGCAGGACGAGGAACGAGCCCAGCACGTTCGGGTCGCGGAATGTGCCGGAGACGCGCCCCTCATGCATGGTGAAAACTGCGCCGAGGCCTGCAATGTTGAGATAGCCAATGATCCCGGCCAGCGAGGCCGCGCTTGCCCCGGCCAGCAGGCCCCATTTGATGGCCTCGAGGCGCTGGATCGCATTCTGGTTCATCGCCATGCAGAAAAAGGCGGCCGTTGTCGCGACAAAGCAGGTGCCGATGATGAATTCCCGGCTGTCGTCAAAATCGAGATGCGGTTGCAGCGCGATCAGGCCGGCGAGATTGAACACCATCAGGAACAGCAGGAGCGGGGCATTCCGCCGGTCGAAGCGTAGGCCCATCAGCGCGAACAGCCCGACAGTGGCGATGCTCGTGAGGTTGTAGGCAATGTCGAAGATGACGAAGGCCCCGGTGAACACCATCAGCGCCAGCATCAGCAGCAGGAAGGGCTCGCCGGCATGGGCGGGCATCAGCAACCCGGACGGGAAGGGGGAATGGCGCATCCAGCCGGGCCGGGGCAGGCCTGGCCCGGACAGCTTTCCGCCTTGGAACCTCGAACGCAACGCAAACTCCACGCGCAGGCGTAAAACGCGCCTGCGGGGGAACGCTAGTCGGCAGCGATCAAGATCCGGTTAAGCCGGGCGGGCGCTCAGCCCTTCTCCAGCACGCGGCGATAGGCCCCCTCGACGGTGTTGACCATCAGCGGAACGGTGAACCGCGTCTGCACATCGGCGGAAAGCCGCGCTGCCGTTTGCCGCAGGGCTTCGAAGGGCGTCTGCACGGCTTTTCGCATCGCCTCGGCCAGCCGGGCCGGATCATTCGGCGGGATCAGCAGCGGATAGTCCCGGGGCAGGACTTCCGGAATCCCGCCGACATGCGTGCTGATCAGCGGCAATTGCCCCGCAACGGCCTCGAGCACGATATAGGGCAGGGATTCGAAGCGGGAGGGCACCACCATGATGCGGCCGAGCCGGAACGCCTCGCTGGCCGGCGTGACGCCTTGCCAGCGGAAGCTGCCCCCGAGGCCGCGCTCGACGATCATCTGGCGGATCCTTGCTTCCGAGGGGCCGGAACCGACCATGGTAATCGTCGGAAAGACGCCATCCGCAGCGAGAAGGAAGAGCGCCTCGACGAGCGTGTCGATGCCCTTGGCCTCGCGGAATTCCCCGACATAGAGGAAGTCCGTCGCGTCCTCCCGCGGGACAACCGGCTCGAATTCATGCTGGTGCAGGCCATTGAGCGCGATCACGACCGGCTTTTCCGTCCTGCAGACGAATTCGGCATAGCGGTCGTTGATGAACCGGCTCTCGAACAGGAAAAGGTCGGTGGAGGATTCCAGCAGCTTCTCCACAAACATGAACCCCTTGTGGGCGAGCGAGCCGGGATAGTAGTTCAGGCTGCCGCCATGCGGGGTGTAGCAGCGGATCGGCCGTCCGCCCTGCTTCCGGAAGCTTGGAAAACGCGCATAGAGGCCGCCTTTCGCGCCGTGGCCATGAATGACATCGACATCATGGTCACGCACCAGCGCCCGGATCTTCATCAGGGCGGGAAGGTCGGTCCAGTGCGGGTTGCGATGCATCGGCATCCGATGGATCCCGAGCGGCAGGAGCGGCGCCAGCTGCGCAAGCAGCCTTTCGCCTCGTTCGCCGCCGGTCTGGCTGTCGCAGAGAAGCCCGATCGAATGCCCGCGTGCGGCGAGGGCGCGGATGACGTCGAAGACATTGCGGAACAGCCCGCCGACCGGGGCGCGGAAGACGTAGAGGATCCGGAGCGGGCGCTCTGCGCGCGCGGGCAAGGCGCCGTCGGACATCAGAAGAAGCGTTCCTTGATGACGATCGTATCGCCGGGGCGGACCGGCATCGTCATCGGAACAGCCACGGTCACCATGCCTTCCGGCGTCGCGCGTGTCAGTTCGGCATAGTTCCGGTTGGCACGCGGGGCAAATCCGCCGGCAATGGCAATGGCGGTCTGCACGGTCATGTTGTTGACATAGGGGAACTGGCCGGAGGCATTCACTTCGCCAAGCACGAAGAAGGGCCGGTATGTCTCGACCTCGACCGAAACCTTCGGCTCGCGCAGATAACCGGCGCGGAGCCGGTCCTCGATCGACCGGGCGAGTTGCAGCGTGGTGCGGCCCTGGGCCTCGATCACGCCGATCAGCGGCATCGCGATCCGGCCGGCCCCGTCGACGGCATAGGAATTGGAAAGGCTGTCCTGCCCGAAGACGATCACACGCAGGCGGTCACCGCCCGCCAGCGTGTAGGGGGCATGCGCTTCCATTTCGAGATACTGATGATTGTAACGCACGCCGTTCGCGCAGGCCGAAACGGCCAGGGCGAAGGCGAGGGTTCCAAGGATCCGTACCAGGCGCATGACAAGACTCGAGGCGATTTCTACAGTGCCGACCTTGCCCGCTTATGGTTAACGAATGATCAATCCGGCGGGGTTTCCGCGCGGCCATGACCGGCCTTAACGCGAATGAAACCATGTTCGTTCAGCCTTTCTTTTGAAGTGAAAGGAGTTTCCGCATGGATTCGGCGGAACGCATCCCGGCTGTGCCCCCCGCGACGCATGAGAGCGTCGGCGGTGTCGCTGCGGCCCTGTGGCGGAAGAAGTTCTGGATCATCGTCCCGACGGCCGTCGCGTTCGGCCTCGCGATGCTGGCCGTCAGCCTCCTGACGCCCCGCTATACCGGCGAGGCGCGTGTCCTGCTGGAAAACCGCGAGACGGTCTATTCGCGTCCCGACCGGGATACGCGCGGCAGCGACCCCGCCATCGACCCGGAAGCGGTGGCGAGCCAGGTCCAGAACGTCATGTCGAAGGATCTCGCGCTGAAGGTCATCCACGAGATGGGCCTGCACAAGCGCGCCGAATATGATCCCGTCCAGAACGGGGTCGGGCTGTCGGGCACGATCCTGATCGCTCTCGGCCTCCAGAAGGACCCGCGGACCATCCCCCAGGACGAGCGCGTGCTGGAAATGTATTTCCGCCGCTTGCTGGTCTATCCGCTCGGCAAGTCCCGCGTGATCGCGATCGAGTTCCAGTCGCAGGACCCGCAGCTCGCGGCGAATGTCGCTAACCGGATCGCCGAGGAATATCTCGCGCGCGAGGAAGGCGCGAAAACCCAGACCAGCCGTGTCACCTCGGAATGGCTGGAAAAGGCCGTCGAGCCGCTGATGAAGCGCGTCCAGCAGGCGGAAGCCAAGGTCGAGGCGTTCCGCTCCTCGAAGGGGCTCTTTGTCAGCACCAACAACACGAACATTACCACGCAGCAGCTTTCGGAGCTGAATACACAACTCTCGCTGGCCCGCTCGCAGCAGGCCGATCTGCAGGCCCGAGCGAAGATCATCCGCGATGCCCTGCGGCTGGGGAAGGTGTTCGAGACTTCCGAAATCATCAACAACGAGCTTGTCCGCCGCCTGCTCGAACAGCGCGCCTCGCTGAAGGCGCAGATCGCGCTCGAGGAGCGGACCCTGCTGCCCGGCCATCCGCGCATGAAGGAACTGGCCTCGCAACTTCAGGATCTCGAGGGCCAGGTCCGGGCGGCGGCCGAACGGGCGGCCCGCGCCTTCGAGAACGATTCACGTGCGGCCGGTGCCCGCGTCACCTCGATGCAGGCCGAGCTCGACAACCAGAAAAAGGCGACAGCCCTGTCCAACGAGGACGAGGTCCAGCTCAAGGCGCTGGAGCGCGATGCTTTGGCCCTTCGCGAGCAGCTCAATTCCTACCGGAACAAGTTCCTCGATGCCGCCGCGCGTTCGACCGAAAGCACCCAGCCTGCCGATGCACGGGTGATCTCCCGTGCCTTCCCGCAAAGCGAGCCGACCTTCCCGAAGAAGATCCCGATCATCCTCCTTGCGACCCTCGGCACGCTGGTGGTTTCCTCGACGCTGATCGCGACACAGGCGCTGATGGCCCGCCAGGCCATGCCGGCCTATCTCGACGCCTATGGCTATGACATGCCGGCCGGCCCGGCACCGGTTTCCGGTCCCGGCGCCGCGGCTGACCCGCACCCTCTGCCATGGGAGGCGCAGAAGCCCTCGCTCCTCGGCGGGCTGCTGCTGCCCTTCGGCCTTGGCCGCAAGGCGCAGGAACCGCTCCTCCAGCCGCCTGCTCCGGCGGTCACGCCGGGGATGCGCCGCAGGCCCGGTTCCGAGACCGCGCCGGCGGATCTCCTCGCTGCCGAACTGGCCATGATGGATTTCACCGGGCAGGGCAAGGTCGTGCTTGTCTTCACGCTCGACGCCTCGCCGCAACCCGGCCTCAGTGCCCTGCGCTTTGCCCGTCGCCTCGCCGAGGATGGTGCGGCCGTCGTGGTCGACCTTGTCGGCCACGAAAAGGGGCGCTCCGGCAACCTGTTCTCGCGTCTGCTGCCGCACGGGGCGCCCGGCCTCGGCGCCTGGCTCGACCGGGTAGCCCCGCTGGGTGACATCATCCACCGCGATGCGCGCTCGCGCCTGCATGTCATTCCCGCAGGGATGGTGCTCGGTGCGAAGATCGTCCAGCCAACGGGCCGGAACGCCGTCGTCACGCTGGTCGAGGCCCTGCGGCAGAGCTACACGCACATCGTGATTGAACTCGGTGCCCTTGGTGGCCCCGGCGAGTTCTTCACCGAACTCGGCGATGTCGTGATCGTTCTCTCGCAGCGCCCCGATGATGACCCGGTCCTGCAGAAAGTGGTCTCGCGCCTCGAGGCCTGCCGGGACGCGCCGGTCTATGTGCTGGGTGACGAGACCGGCAGCGAACATGCCGCTGCCAACGACACCATGCCCCGCTTCCAGGATGAGACGGCCTGACGGCTTCTGTCAGGCCGCGCCAGGCGCCGGCTTGCGCCGCTTTCGCCGCCACGTATCCACCAGCGCCATCAGACGCGGGCTGCGCTTGATCCGCCCCTTCATCCGCCGGGTGATGCACCAGAGCTGCGCATGGAGGCGGCCGCGAAGCGTGACGCCGAGGGCGGCATCGAACAGGGTCTGCTTTTCCGGGCAGAACCGCGTCTTGTAGCGGGCATCGCCTGCGCCGAGATCGAAGCCGCGACAGCCGGCCTCGATCAGCGCCGGCAGGAGGGCCTGCAGCATCACCTCGCCCGGGCTGTGCTTGGCAATATCGGGTCGCGGATCATAGGCGGTGAACATGCCCGCGAAATGCCCGTCATGCATTGCCCCGCCGATCAGCGCGACCGGACGCCCGGCAATCGAGAGCGCAAAGAGCTTGATGCCGCCCTCCGGTTCATGCGCGGCCCGGACGATGAACCGGCGCACGGCCTCGTCGCCGAAGGCGTCGGGCAGGCCACGGGCTGAAAACTGCTGTGTCTTCCAGTAGAAGAACAGGGCGAGCGCGGTCTCGATCGCCGCCGGTTCCTCGACCCAGTGGGCCGCCAGCCCGCCCATTTCCGAGAGCCGGGCCGATTTCGCCCGCAGTTTCTTCCGCGCATCCTTGTCGAGGAGGAAACCGAGCAGCGCTTCGGCATCATCACCGAGCGTCAGGAAGGCGGCGTCGTTCGGCGCCATGCGGGCATCGAGCGCCATCAGCGGGTTCTTCCGGCCCCGCCAGGCGGGAAGCATGTCCTCGAACAGCAGCGCGTCGATCGCCCCCGCGCGGGCGGCCTGCCGCAAGGCCGGCACAAGCTCGGCCGCATTCAGCGCCGGCACCTCGCCGACAAGGCCGGGCGTGAAATAGCTGGCATGGGCACCACCGATCTTCACGGCAACGGTCGCGCCGCGCGCCCGGTGCACCAGCAGCGGCAGCAGGATCTCCGCGCCGCCCGGCGTGACCAGCCGGAGCAGCCGCAGCCGCCCGGTTTCGCGATGCGCCTCGAGGAAATGCCGCAGCCAGCCGGTCGCCTGGAACGGTGTCGTCATCGCGCCATCGAGACGCGCGAAACTGGCCGCCTCGGGCAGCAGGATCTCGGCGCGCAGGAGCGATGGCTCGGCCATGGTGAATTCACGACAACTTGATGGCGGACATGTCTAGAATGGTGCATGCCACGATTCGCTGGAGCCCGCGCGATTCCATGCGCCACGCCCTGATCCGCACGGTCCTGTCCACGATCGCCCTGACGGGGGCCGATCGCTGGCTCGCGCCACGGTGCCGTGGCCGCGGCGTGATCCTCACCTTCCATCATGTTGCGCCGGAACCGGTGGCGAGGATGCCCGAAAATGCCGGCCTCTCGATCACGCCGGATTTTCTCGACCAGACGCTGCGCCTGCTCGCCGATCTCGGCTACGTCATCGTGCCGCTGGACGAGGTCCCGGCCCGGCTGGCAGAACGGGGGCCGCCCGTCGCCGCGCTGACCTTCGATGACGGGTACCGCGACAATGCGCGCCATGCCTTGCCCGTGCTGGAGGCGCATGGCGCGCCCTTCACGATGTTCGTCTGCACCGGCTTTGCCGACAGGACCGCTCCGCTCTGGTGGCTCGACCTCGAGGAGGCGATCGAACGCCAGCCAGCCATCCGGCTCGCCTTTCCGGATGGTGTTGTCGAAGGCCCGGCGGGTACGGCCGAGGAACGGCTGGCCCTGTGGCGCAAGATCTACTGGCGCCTGCGCCGGCATGACGAGAGCGTGCTCGAACAGACTATGCGCGTGCTGGTGGATACGGCTGGCCTCGATCCGCTCGGCCGGGTGGAAAGCCTCTGCATGGATTGGCAGGACCTGCGCTACCTCGCCCGGCACCCGCTGGCCAGCATTGGCGCCCATACTGCCAGCCATCCCCGTCTCGCGCGGATCCCGGTCGAGCGTGCCCGGGTCGAGATCGAGGAAAGCCGCCGCCGCATCCGCGAGGAACTGGATGTCGATCCGCTGGTTTTCGCCTATCCCGTCGGCGATGCCGGCTCGGCCGGCTTGCGTGAATTCACGATGGCGCGCGAAGCGGGCTACAGCCTCGCCGTGACGACGCGGCCAGGCGTGCTGAAGCCGGGGCAACCCCTCCATGCCCTGCCGCGCATTTCGGTCAACGGGCATTACCAGCATCCGCGCTACATGAGGGCGCTGGTTTCCGGCATTCCCTTCGCCCTGAAGGGCTGAATCAGGCCTTGCGCCGCTCCATCCAGCGGATCAGCGGCAGCAACGGCAGCACCCAGGCGAGGCCGGCGACGAGGTAGAACACCATCTCCGTCACCTTGGAGGCGCCCGTCAGGATCCGGGGGGCAAGCGCCGCGATGACGAGCGCATAGAAGGCCACGAACAGGACCATGGCCAATGCGCCGATGAACTTCTTGATCCGGGGGTTCATGCTGTCTCTCTGGGCTTCCGCGACCATTGGGCACTTGTCCGTCGCGTTCGATCGTGCATATCGACCATGAAATCCGATCCGGCAAGAAGGAAGCGGCACCGTGACGCTGATGGAGACCCACCCTCCCGCCCTTGGGACCGGCATGGCCGGTGGCCTCCGGGTCTCCGGCGCGCGGGCCTTCCGGATCTGGCTGCTGACGCTGATCGTGCTGGTCCTGGTGATGGTCACAGTCGGCGGGGCGACGCGGCTGACCGGGTCTGGTCTCTCCATCACCGAATGGAAGCCGGTCATCGGTGCCATCCCGCCGCTCAATGCAGCGGATTGGGCACGCGAATTCGCGCTCTATCAGGCCAGCCCGCAATACAAGCTGCTCAATGCCGGCATGTCACTCGGCGAGTTCAAGTTCATCTACTGGTGGGAATGGGGCCATCGCCAGCTCGGACGGTTCATCGGCCTCGTCATGCTCGGCGGTTTCCTCGCCTTCCTGCTGACGGGCGTGATCCGCGGCTGGCTGGCCGTCGCGACCTTCGGCCTCGGCCTGCTGCTCGGCCTGCAGGGCGCCATCGGCTGGATCATGGTCCGCTCCGGCCTCGAGCCGGGCATGATCGCCGTCGCCCCGGTCAAGCTGACGCTGCATCTCACCTTCGCGAGCCTGTTCTTCATCGGGCTGGTGGCGATGGCGACGCGCTACGGCACCTTCGGGGCTGGCCGGGCAGAAGGGGCGGGGATGCGCCTCGCCGCCTGGGGGCTGGTTCTCGGCGTTCTGGCGCAGATCGCGCTAGGCGGGCTGGTTGCCGGCTCGCGCGCCGGCTTCACCTACAATACCTGGCCGCTGATGGATGGCGCGCTCGTGCCACCTTTGGGCAAGCTCTTCGTGACGCAGCCCTTGGGCGAGAATTTCGTCGACAACCCCACCCTTGTGCAGTTCAACCACCGGGTCGGGGCCTATCTGCTCTTCGCGCTGGCGCTCTGGCATGCCATCGCGCTGCGGGGCACCGCTTTGGCGCGGCGGGCCTGGCACCTGTTCGGGCTGGTCAGCGCGCAGGCCGTGCTCGGCATCGTGACCCTGCTGCTTGTCGTGCCGATCTGGGCCGGCCTTGCCCATCAGGCTCTGGCCTTCCTCGTGCTCGGCTATGCCGTCATGCATGCCATGAAAACGGCGCCGGTGGTGAAACCGGCGCCTTGAATGTCGTGGCGGGCCCAGCGGGGCGGCACCGCATGATCTCGGCCGGTCAGGCCCCGGCGTTCAGGGCCTGGTCGAGATCGGCGATCAGATCCGCCACATCCTCGATCCCGACCGACAGCCGCACCACTTCCGGGCCGGCGCCGGCGATCGTCTTCTGCTCGTCGGTGAGCTGGCGATGCGTGGTCGAGGCCGGGTGGATGACGAGGCTGCGGGTATCGCCGACATTCGCCAGATGCGAGAACAGCTTGAGGTTCGAGACCAGCGCGATGCCGGCCGCGTTGCCACCCTTGAGGCCGAAGGTGAAGACCGCGCCCGCACCTTTGGGCGTGTAGCGCTTGGCGAGGGCATGGTACTTGTCGGTCTCGAGACCCGGATAGGACACCCAGGAGACGGCCGGATGCGTGGACAGGAACTTCGCCACGGCGAGGGCATTGTCCGAATGCTTCTGCATACGCAGCGGCAACGTCTCGATGCCGGTCAGGATCTGGAACGCGTTGAACGGCGAGATGGCCGGGCCGAGATCACGCAGGCCGAGCACGCGGCAGGCAATCGCGAAAGCGAAATTGCCGAAGGTTTCTGCCAGCACCATCCCCGCATATTCCGGCCGCGGCGCAGTCAGCGACGGGTATTTCTGCCCGGCCTTGAGCCAGTCGAACGTGCCGCCATCGACGATGACGCCACCGATCGAATTGCCATGGCCGCCGAGGAACTTGGTGAGCGAATGGACCACGATGTCGGCGCCATGCTCGATCGGGCGGATGAGATAGGGGGAGGCGAGCGTATTGTCGACGATCAACGGAATGCCGGCCTTGCGGGCGACGGCCGCGATGGCAGCGATATCGAAGATCACCCCACCCGGATTGGCGATGGATTCGATGAAGATCGCCTTGGTCTTCGGCGTGATCGCCTTCTCGAAACTGGCGGCTTCGTCATTCTCGGCCCAGACGACATTCCAGCCGAACTTCTTGTAGGCGTGGTTGAACTGGTTGATCGAGCCGCCATAAAGCTTCTTGGCCGCGACGAACTCGTCGCCCGGCTCCAGCAGCGTGTGGAAGACGAGATGCTCGGCCGCGTGGCCGGAAGCCACCGCCAACGCGGCCGTGCCGCCCTCGAGCGCCGCAACGCGTTCTTCCAGCACGGCATTGGTCGGGTTGCCGATGCGGGTATAGATGTTGCCGAAAGCCTGCAGCCCGAACAGCGAGGCGGCATGGTCGACATCGTCAAACACGAAAGACGTGGTCTGGTAGATCGGCGTGGCGCGCGCGCCGGTGGCCGGATCCGGCTGGGCGCCGGCATGGACGGCAAGGGTCGAGAAGCCAGGGGCGTGATCGGTCATCGGGGTCTCCTCCAGAAGCAAGCTTGTTCTATAAAACGGAAATTCGTTCGTCAATCGGGATTGTTCGTTTTGAAGAACGGACTATCCGCCTATCCCGGGATGCGCCTCACGTCTTCCGGTCCAGCGTCAGCTTCTGGAACCCCTTGGTCGAAAGGGCCGGTCGCTTGGCGGAGAGGATCCGTGAATTCACGCCCTGCCACGAAATTTCGCCCGAGAGGCGGCCGAACTCGATCTTGGGGCAGCGGTTCATGATGACTTCGAGCCCCGCAGCCTCGGCCAATGCAGCTGCTTCGTCATTCCGGACGGTTAGCTGCATCCAGATCACCTGCGGCTTCGGCGCAAGGGCCAAGGCTTCCCGGACGATCGGCAGCGCCGCTTCCGAGTTGCGGAAGATATCGACCATGTCGACCGGGCCGTCGATGGCGGCAAGGCTCGGCAGGAAGGGGCGGCCGAGCATCTCGGTCCCGACACGGCCGGGATTGACCGGGATCACGTCATAGCCGCGCTCGACGAGATATTTGAACACGAAGAAACTCGGCTTGGCCGGGTTCTCGCTGGCGCCCACCATGGCGATGCGGCGAACGCGCTTCAGGATGCTGCGGATGACGGCGTCGGAATAGGAATCGTGGTTCATGCCTTTCCTCTGAAGCAGAAGACGGATTTTCGCTAGGGGGATTCGCGGCTGCCGAACTACCGCTTTGGAGCCACGAAGGCGGCAATCCCTTCCTGCGCCTCGAGCATGAGCATGTTCTCCACCATCACGCCGCCTGCATAGGCATAGGCGGCCTCGAGATCGAGTTCGTTCTGGCGGTAGAAGGCCTCCTTGCCGATCTTCAGCACGGCGGCAGGCTTGCCCGCGATCTGCCGCGCCAGCGCCTCGGCTTCCGCCAGCGCCATGCCGGCGGGGACAACCCGGTTGACGAGGCCGAACCGTGCGGCTGTCGCGGCATCGACAAGATCCCCCGTGAGCAGCATTTCCATCGCGTGTTTCGGGCTGATATTGCGCGAGAGCGCAACCATCGGCGTCGAGCAGAACAGACCGATATTCACGCCGGGGGTCGCGAAACGGGCTTCCGCCCCGGCAATCGCTAGGTCGCATGTCGCGACGAGCTGACAGCCGGCGGCGGTCGCCACGCCCTCGACAACCGCGATCACCGGTTGCGGCATCGCGCGGATCTGGAGCATCATGGCGGAGCAGGCCGCCATCAGGTTGGTGAAGAAGCTGCGCCCGTGATCCGCCGTCGCCCGCGCCGCCTGGATTTCCCGGAGGTCATGGCCGGCAGAAAAGGCAGGGCCCTCATGCGCCAGCAGCACCACCCGGACAGTGCTGTCCTGGCCCGCATCCCGAAGCGCGCCATGCAGGGCGGCGATCATCGACGTCGAGAGCGGGTTGCGCCGCTGCGGGTTGGCCAGCGTGACGACGCGGATGGCGCCGCGATCCGCGATGTGGATCAGCGGGGCAGGGGCCTCGACAAGTGCCGCTGGGGTCATCACCTTTGTCCCTCCGTCGAAGCGGGTCGATGCCCGATCTGCCGTTGCGGTGCTGCCTTTCCGGAAAGGCGGCTTCCCGGCCCCGAAACCGAAAGCGCCTGCCGATGCCCGCCGCACCCGAGAAGAAGCCTGCCCTCGACCGCGCCGAAATGGAAGCCTTCCTCGATGAGGTCTTTCCCGAGATCCACCATGGCGGACGCAGTGTTTCCATCGAGTCGGTGGCGCATGGCTCCTGCCGGCTGCGGCTCGCCTATCATCCGCGCCATATCCGGCCGGGCGGCACCCTGTCCGGCCCGGCCATGATGATGCTCTCCGACCTTGCACTCTACGTGGCCGTGCTCTCCGTTTCGGGGCGGGTGGCGCTGGCGGTGACGACCAATCTCTCGATAAATTTCCTCCGCAAGCCCGACAAGGCCGATCTCATCGCCGAATGCCGGCTGCTCAAGGCCGGCAAGCGGCTCTGCGTCGGCGAGGTGACGCTGTTTTCCGAGGCGCATGAGGAGCCGGTAGCCCATGTCACCGGCACCTATTCGATCCCGCCTGGTGCAGCTGGATAAGGTAAAATAATACCACGTCAGTTAAGGCCATGAATTTTCATGCTTTTCGTCGGAATGGCGCGAAAGAAAGACGTTGACCGCGTCTCCGCGAACGCCTATACGCTTGGCTTCGGTGGCGGCGCTTCGGCGTCGCCTCTTGTTTTCGGATGCAACCCTTCGAGGATGACCATGAAGGCCCTGACCTCTGCCACGCGTTCGTTCGTGGCGAAGCCGGCCGAAGTCGAAAAGAAGTGGATTGTGATCGATGGCACCGGCCTCGTTGTGGGCCGCCTCGCTTCGATCATCGCCATGCGGCTTCGCGGCAAGCACAAAGCCAGCTTCACGCCCCATGTGGACATGGGCGACAACGTCATCGTGATCAACGCCGAGAAGGTGGTGTTCACGGGTCGCAAGCTGTCCCAGAAGAACTATTACCACCACACCGGCTATCCCGGCGGGATCAAGGAACGGTCGGCGAAGTTCATCATCGAGGGCCGTTTCCCGGAGCGGATCGTCGAGAAGGCCGTCGAGCGCATGCTCCCGCGCGGCCCGCTGGGTCGCCAGCAGCTCGGCAATCTCCGCGTCTACAAGGGCGCCGCCCATCCGCATGATGCCCAGCAGCCGCAGGTGCTGGATGTGGCATCGCTCAACTCCAAGAATACGAGGCTCGGGTAATCATGGCTGAGGTTCTGTCTTCTCTCGCCGATCTCGGCGCCAAGGCGTCGGTCCAGGCTGAAGCGCCGGTCCATGTCCAGAAGCTCGACAAGCTTGGTCGTGCCTATGCCACCGGCAAGCGCAAGGACGCGGTCGCCCGCGTCTGGATCAAGCCGGGTTCCGGCAAGATCACGGTCAACAACCGTGCGCTCGAGGTCTATTTCGCCCGCCCGGTGCTGCGCATGCTGCTGAACCAGCCGCTCGTGGCTGCTGGCCGCGTCGACCAGTATGACATCATGGTGTCGTGCAATGGCGGCGGCCTCTCCGGCCAGGCCGGCGCGGTGCGTCATGGCATTTCCCGCGCGCTCACCTTCTATGAGCCCGAACTCCGGGGCGTGCTCAAGAAGGGTGGCTTCCTGACCCGCGACAGCCGCGTGGTCGAGCGCAAGAAGTACGGCAAGGCCAAGGCCCGCCGGTCCTTCCAGTTCTCGAAGCGCTGATCGCGCCTCGTCGAACCCAGAATTGCGAAAGGCCCGGGAAACCGGGCCTTTTTCTTTTTGCGCTGCCGGAACCCGCCCCGGCGGTAATGTTAACAGAAAGGAAATCAGCGTCGGGCGCCTGTCCCAGATTGACGCAACTGCTGAAGCGAGTCCTAGTGGAGGCCTGTTTCGCGTTAGAGGTCCATCATGTTCCGCGCAGTTCTGGCTTCCGGTTTTCTGGCCGTCTTCGGCTTTTCCGCCCCTGCCCAGGCGCAGGCGCAGCATTACCAGCCGGGCTTCCCGCTGGTCTATTACCACCCGGTGCCGGATGTTTCCTCCGGCGGCATTCATGGTTACGGCCATTATGGCCATCATGGCCGCGGCTATGGCAACCGCCATACGGTCTGGGACGAGAATTGCCGTTGCGCCACGCCCTATGCCTTCGGGCATCGCCCGGTTCGCAGCCGCCGCTCGGTGATGGTCGAATATGGCGATGGCCATACGCCGGCCTATATCGCCCGGCGCAACCATGCCTATCGCCCGGGCTACGCCTATCGCCCCGAGAGCATCCATCCCCGTGCCTATGAGGGGCGCCACGGCCAGACCTGGCGCCATCGCCCGGCCTACGGGCACCATCCGCAGGGCTATCGCCATCGCGCGGCGGCCCATGCCGATGTCTATGTCGAGAACGGTCTCCAGCGCCGGCCGCAGCGTCAATGGGCCCAGTCCCATGCCGAGGTAGACCGCCCCTATGGCTATGCCTACCGGCCCCGCCCGCAGCCGCGGAACACCTATTCCTCGGCCTATCGCGAGGATGCCGGCTCCTGGCGGACCCGCCGCGACGGGATTGTCACCGTGCATCCGCGCACGCCGGCAGCCCGCCCGGTCCTGCGCTCGGATGATGCATTCGTGACACCCGGCCGTTCCGGTGCCGTGGTGGTAACGGGCCCGCGGCACCGTCATGGCCCGCAGGCCAACGGCCCCGTCCATGGCCCGCAGGCCAACGGCCCCGTCAATGTCGTCCGCCCGAAGCCGGAGGGACAGCGCATCCGGCAAGTCAGGCCAGAGTAACTTCGCCCGGAACAAGCCGTCTGGCGATCAGTCCACGATCGCGAGGCGCGGCGTCGGGGTCAGAACCATCGTGAAATGGCCGACACATTCGGCGCCCATCGGAAAGACCTGCGCGGCGAAAGCCTCCAGCAGGTCTTTTTCGTAGAGAGCCACGCTCTCAACCCGGCAGAGCACATATTTCGCCGCCGCGACAATATCCTCCCGGTCGAGAATGGCGAGCACCCGCCATTCGGGGTGCGCGCGCAGCCAGCGATGCACGCTCTCGGTCAGTTCCGGATAGCCGGGATGCAGCATGTCATCGAGGCAGATCAGCCCGTGCGGATGCATCAATGGCGCGGCGAGGTCGAGATCCTGCGTGACATTCGCATCGTCATGCTCGCCATCGATATGGAAGAAGCGGATCGCGCCACCGCCGGCCGGGGCGAGCAGGTCATCCCCCGTCATGCCGCGCGTATTGCCCTTGATCGCAGTGTATTCCGCGGGGCCGAGGCCGAAGCGCCGGCAATGCGCGTGGAGATTGTCCAGCACCTTCTCGCTCGGCCAGGTGAAGACATCGACACCGATCGCATGTTCCCCGGCCTTCAGGCCCAGCGCCATGGCGATGAAGAACCGCCCTTCGAAGGTGCCGATTTCCGCCAGATGGCCGCCGATCCCCATCTCGGATTGCCGGCGGATGAGATGGCCGGCGATGGAGGCAGCAAAGCCGGAGGACATTCCCCGCACCTCCTCGTAACCGCGGGCGAGATAGGCATCGAGGCGGGGATTGCCGGTCGGGAGGTTCATGCGCGTTTCCTTCTTTGTTGAGGAATAGCGGATCGACAGGCCCCCGCAAGCCCGGACCCATTCTCTTCCATCCGGCGCATCCCTACGCGCCCGGCGAGATTTCGTCCTAGCGGGGACGGCCGCCTCCGGCTATGGGAATGCCCGAACCCAAATCGAACCGGAATCCCATGCGCGCCTTTGCCCTCGGCCTGATTGCACTCCTGGTCTTCCTCCCGGCGATCCTGATCCTGTTCGCACCGGGCAAGGCGCTTGGCGTCCGCATCCGCTGGAGCCTCGCGGCCTTCTTCACGCCGATCCTCGCCTTCGGGTTGATCCAGTTCATGCCGGCCCTGGCCAACAACGCGCCACAGGCTATGCAGTTCGGCCGGCTTCTCGGCCTGATCCTCGCCGGCAGCGGGCTGATCCTGCCCTGGCTGTTCTTCGCAGCCTTCCTCAACCGCAGCCGTCGCGTCTCCTGAGCACGGGGCTGCTGCGCAAATCCGCTTGCATTTCCGGCGTGAAGCCGGCATGCATCGCGGCATTGGCGCCCAGGATTGGCGCCCTTGCCATCCGGGAGAGCGTGATGCCCCTCAGGGCCTGTCACATCGCGATGCGACGACGAGGATAATCCGGTAGCCGGATTCATCCCTCTGACATCTTGCGGCCTTAACCGCTGCCTGCCGCCCATTCCTGGAGTCATCCCATGTCTGCACAGTTCTCCCCGCTCAAGGGTGCGAAACCTGCCGTCTTCATCGATGGCGAGGCCGGAACCACCGGCCTCCAGATCCGCGATCTGCTGGCCCGCGAGCCCGGTTTCGAGATCCGGTCCATCGCGCCGGAAGCCCGCAAGGATGTCGGCGCCAAGAAGGCGCTGATGGCCGGCGTCGATGTCGTCATCCTCTGCCTGCCCGACGAGGCCGCCAAGGAAGCCGTGGCCCTCGGCGAGACATTGGGCAGCGATTGCCCGCGCTTCATCGATGCCTCGACCGCCCATCGCGTCGCGCCGGGCTGGGTCTATGGTTTCCCCGAACTCGCGCCCGGCCATGCCGCGCGGATTGCCGCGGCGGAGCGCGTCGCCAATCCGGGCTGCTATCCGACCGGCGGCATCGCGCTGCTGCGGCCGCTTGTCGATGCCGGCATCATGGCGAAGGACCATCCGGTGACGATCAACGCCGTGTCCGGCTATTCCGGCGGTGGCAAGGGCATGATCGAGGCTTACGAGACCGGCGTCGCGCCGGCCTTCGAACTCTATGGCCTCGGGCTTGCGCACAAGCACCTGCCGGAACTCACGGCCTATTCCACGTTGTCCCGCACTCCGGTCTTCGTGCCCTCCGTCGGCAATTTCCGGCAGGGGATGCTGGTTTCCGTGCCTCTTCATCTCTCGACCTTGCGCGCCGGCACCAGCATCAACGACCTGCGCAACACGCTCGCCGCGCATTATGCCGGCAGCACCTTCGTGCATGTCGCCAGCGAGGAGGAGACCCTCGCGCTCAAGGGCAAGCTCGAGCCGGAGGCGCTCAACAGCACCAACAGGCTGGAACTCTTCGTGTTCGGCAATGCCGCGCGGGGCCAGGCTGTGCTCGTCGCCCGGCTCGACAATCTCGGCAAGGGCGCCTCGGGCGCGGCGGTGCAGAATCTCAAGCTGATGGTCGGGATGTAACGCTTCCTTGCCATGTTCGGGCGATGTTTCGGGGCGGGAGAACCCTGATGCATCGCCTTGTCCTGCCTGTTGCGCTTGTTGTCGGCCTGATCCTGGCCTCCTCCGCCCGGGGGCAGGAAACCTGCCCGCCGCCGCCGGCCGCTGTTGTCGACATCACCTCGAACCGCTTCTACACCGACAAGGCCAATTCCATCGTCGACCAGGCTGCCTGGGATCGCCGGATGGCCTCGGTCAAGCCGCTTGAGGATTTCCGGCGCGAGGTGACGCGATTTTCCAGCCGCGGCCTTGCCGGCAGCAAGACCTGGAACCAATGCGCGGGGCGCTGGATCGCGCATTGGGCTGCCGGTGGCGCCCTGCTGGGGCGGATGAGCGAGATCCAGGCGCATTACGAGCGGAAATGGGCGCTTGCCGCCATTGCCATGGCCTATCTCATGGCCAAGCCGGACCTGCCCGAGGCCGAGCGCCGGCAGATCGAGCTCTGGCTGGACCGCGTCGCCAATGCCGTGGCGGCTGATTATCCGAAGCGCAAGGCACAACCGAACAACCATTACTATTGGCTCGGCTTCGCACTTGGCGCTTCCGCGACAGCGACGGGGAATGCCCGCCACTGGGCGCTGGCCGCGGAGACCTATGCCGAGGCGATGACGCATATCGAGCGGGATGGCAGCCTCCCGCGCGAAACCGCCCGGGCAGGCATGGCGCTGCATTACCACGCCTTCTCGATCAAGCCGCTGGTCATGCTGGCCGAACTCGCGGCCCGGCGCGGCGAGAACTGGTATCCTCGCAAGGATGCCGCGATCCACCGCCTTGCCCGGCTGGTGCTCGAGAACTACGCAGATCCGAAATCCATGGCGATCAAGGCGAATGCGACGCAGAAGCCGCTGGCGCGCGGCCAGCTTAGCTGGTTGCCGCTCTATGCGCGCCGCTTCCCGGAACGCGTGCCGGGTGGGCTCGCGCTCGGGGAGGGCGATATCTGGGATGGGATGCTCGGAGGCAATATCAGCGCGCTGGCCAGAGCCTGGGCGCGCTGATCCTGCCGGTGCTCAGCCCTGCCAGGCGTTGAAGAGCTGCTTCTGCTCGCCGAGCCCGTCAATTCCGAGGCGCACGATATCGCCCGGCTTGAGATAGACCTGCGGCTTCATGCCCATGCCGACGCCCGGCGGCGTGCCCGTGGTGATGACATCGCCCGGTTCGAGCATCAGGAACTTCGAAATGTAGGAGACCAGGAATGTCACGCCGAAGATCATCGTGGCCGTGGAGCCGTTCTGCATCCGCTTGCCGTTCACATCGAGCCACATGCCGAGCTTCTGCACATCGGCAATCTCGTCCGGCGTGACGAGCCACGGACCAAGCGGGCCGAAAGTCGGGCAGCCCTTGCCCTTCATCCACTGGCCGGTGCCCTCGATCTGATAGGCGCGCTCCGACACGTCATTGCAGACGCAGAAGCCGGCAATGACGCTCATCGCGTCCTTTTCCTCGACATAGCTGCAACGCTCGCCGATCACGATCGCCAGCTCGACTTCCCAGTCGGTCTTCTGCGAGCCACGCGGGATCGTCACATCGTCATTCGGACCGACGATGCAGGACGGCGCCTTGTTGAAGAGAATCGGTTCCACCGGAATCGGCGCCCCGGTCTCTGCCGCATGATCGGCGTAATTCAGCCCGACAGCGATGAAATTGCCAACGTCGCCGACACAGGCGCCGAGGCGCGGCCGGCCCCGCACGAGCGGCAGCTTGTCCACCTTCAGCTTGGCAATCTTGGCAAGTGACTTCCTGGAAAGGGCGTTGCCCGCGATATCCGGAACATGGTCCGAAAGATCACGGATCTTGCCCTGCCCATCGATGAGCCCCGGCTTTTCTTTTCCCGGTTGCCCAAACCTGACCAGTTTCATTGGATACCCCGCATCACGCCTTGATCGTACTCCCCCGCCGCATAGAACGCTGAACGTCAGGGCTTTGCAAGGCGGGACTTCGCGTGGTCTTCGCGAAAAAGCGGACGGTCGCCGGCCGATTGTTGTCGACGCGCAACACTAGTTACAAAAGCATGACCGGGATCGGAAGATTTGGGGGCAACCGGACCTCGTGACTCCGGTCGGATTGTCGGGCAAAGTTCACCCATGAACCAAATTTCCGGACGATTTTCTCCGGACCCCCTCGGAAACCCCGGCAATTTGCAGGATTTGGCAGTGCAGCATGGCTTTCGAGGGCGCGGGCGCTCCGGAAATGTGACGGTTGCATGGCGTAATCGGCTCTGCAAAATGGTGAAGACGGGACAAACGGCGTCCGATTCACATGAGCGCCGGGTAACGCAAGGGGCATGGTATGAAATCGATTTTGAAAACCGCACTCGCCGCAAGCACGGGCCTCGCCCTCGCGGGCGCCTTTGCGGCACCGGCGCTGGCCGGTGGCTTCATCAACTCTTCGCAGAGCACGGTTTTCAACGGCTCGGCCTATGCGGGCGCCGCGGCGCCGGGCTCGAGCTCGGCGGCCTCCATGTTCATGAACCCGGCCACGATGACCGGCTTCAACCGCTTCACGCTGGATTCGAACTACACGTTTGGCATTCCGACCACGAAGATCACCGGCACCTATACCGGCGCCTCGCCGCTGAACCCCGGCCTCAATGCCCGCCCGCTCTCCGGCGATATCGGCATGGATTACTTCGTGCCTGCCACCTACGTGGTGTATCCGCTGAGCGAGAAGATCTATCTCGGCGTTTCGCTGAACTCGACCTATGGCAACACCACCAAGGCCGATCCGCTCTCGCGCACCAGCTTCATCGCCTCGACGACCAAGCTCCGCATCATCACGCTGACGCCCTCCGTGGCCTACAAGCTCAACGAGATGTGGTCGTTCGGCGTCGGCTTGCAGATCCAGTATGCCAGTGCCCGCCAGGTTGTGCCCACGCCGCCGGCCGGTGCCGCCGGTGCCGGGATCACGCAGGCTGACGGCTGGGGCTTCGGCATGACCGCAGGCCTCACCTTCACCCCGACCAAGACGACGCAGATCGGCCTTGGCTGGCGCTCGTTCATCGACCAGCCGATCGAGGGCACCACGGTGTTCGGCGCGGCTTCCTCGTCGAATTCGAAGGGCACGCTCAACCTTCCGAACCGTATCAACCTCTCGCTGCGCCAGACGCTGCACACCAAGTTCGACCTGCTCGCCTCGGTGGAGTGGCAGAACTGGGGCCGTATCGGCCATGCCGCGCTCAAGAACCAGGCGGCGGGCTTCCCGGCTGTCCTGCCGTTCGGCTACAGCGACGGCTGGTTCTTCTCGCTCGGCGGCGAATATCGCTACAACGACAAGCTGACGCTGCGTGCCGGTGTCGGTTACGAGATCTCGCCGGTGACGGATGCCGTCCGCCGCGCCTCGCTGCCGGATAATGACCGCCTCTGGCTCTCGACCGGCTTCACCTATGACTGGTCCGAGCGGATGAGCATCAACGCCTCCTACTCGTATCTCCACATCAAGAAGGCGCCGATCACCCAGACGCTGACGGCTGGCTCGGTCTTCGTCGGGGAATCGAAGGGTGATGCCCATCTTCTCTCCTTCGGCCTGACCTCGCGCTGGGGCGCGCCGGTGAAGAAGGAAGCGCCGGTTATCGCAAAGTTCTGAGCGGCCTGCCGCTTCATCCCATAAGCCTGCAGGGGGCGAGGGGACCGGGAAACCGGTCCCTTTTTTTGTGCTGATGATCCGGTCCAAAACGGGGCATCTGCCCGGCTGGCCGGCTAGCTCGACCGACGCGGCAGCACGGGTTGGCCACCCCGGGCGGGCTTCGGCAATCAGTCAGCAGAGGCGAGGGAACAGGCGCGCGGTCTCAGGCCTTGATCCGAACATAGGTGCCCGGCGCATCGGCCAACGGCTTCAGCTTGCCATCCCCGGGTATCCGCGCGGCAACCCGCTTGCCGCCTTTGGTCACCCAGTCCAGCCAGTTCGGCCACCAGGTGCCGGGATGCTCGGTCGCCTGGTTGACCCATTGCTCGAACGTGCCGTGCACGGGGCCGCCGGTCCAGTACTGGTATTTCGGCTTGGAGGCGGGGTTGATCACGCCGGCGATATGGCCACTCCCGGCCATGACATAGGTGACCGGGCCGCCGAACAGCCCCGAGCCGACAAAGACCGACTTGGCTGGCGCGATATGGTCTTCCTTCGCGGCGAGATTGTAGATCGGGATCGTCACCTTCTTCAGGTCGAGCTTCCGCCCGCCGATCACCATCTCGCCCTTGGCGAGCCGGTTATGAAGGTAGCAATTGCGCAGGTAGTAGCTGTGATTGGCCTCGGCCATGCGCGTGGAATCGGAATTCCAGAACAGCAGGTCGAAGGCCGGTGGCTGCTTCCCCTTGAGATAGTTATTGACCATATATGACCAGATGAGGTCATTCGGCCGCAGCATGTTGAAGGCACCGGCCATTTTCTCGCCCGGCAGGTAGCCGAACTTGGCCATGATCTCCTCGACCGCCGCAATCTGCTGCTCGTCGACGAAAGCCAGCAACTCGCCGGCATGGGTGAAATCCACCTGTGTGGTGAAGAAGGTGGCGCTTCGGATCCGCTCCGGCCGCTTGCCCTGCGCGATATAGGCGAGGGTCACCGCGAGAAGCGTGCCGCCAACGCAATAGCCGATCGTATCGACCGATTTCTCGCCCGTGGCTTCCTCGATCTGTCGGATCGCCTCGAGAACGCCCTTCTTCATATAGGCTTCGAAATCGTAGGTCCGGTGCCGGGCATCCGGGTTGATCCACGAGATCACGAAAACGGTCAGCCCCTGGCTGACAGCCCAGCGGATGAAGCTCTTCTCGGGGTTGAGATCGAGAATGTAGAACTTGTTGATCCAGGGCGGCACGATCAGCAACGGCGTCTTGAAGACGGTTTCCGTCATCGGCGTGTACTGGATCAGCTCGAACAGCTCGTTCCGGAACACCACCTTGCCCGGCGTCGTCGCGAGGTTCTTGCCCACCTCGAAGGCGCTGCCATCGGTCTGGCGGATGCGCAATTCACCCTTCCCGGCATCGATATCCTCGGCGAGCATCTTCATGCCCCGCGCGATATTCTCGCCCTGCTCCTGGATTGTGGTGCGGAGCAGTTCGGGATTGGTCATCACGAAATTCGATGGCGAAAGCGCACTGGCCAGCTGGCGCACATAGAAGGCGGCCTTGAGCTTGGTGTGGTCATCCAGCGTCTCGGCCTTGTCGACGAGCCCCTGGACCCAGTTCGAACCCAGGAAATAAGCCTGTTTCAGGAAGTTGAAATAGGGGTGCTCGTTCCATTCCGGATCAGCGAAGCGCGCGTCCCGCGCCGGCATCTGCGCCACCGGTTCCGGCTTGTCGCCGCTGACATGATGCAACGTGGCGTTCCACAGGTTGATCAGGTCGAGCGAGATATTCTTCTGCGCCTCGACCAGCCTTTTGGGGTCCTGCAGCCAGTATTGTGCCACGGCGCCCAGCGTCTTGGCGATTTCCGCGCCTTCGTCGGGCACGAGGCTGGCCGCTTCGCCGGTCTCGAGCGCCTTCAGCATGGCGGCACCGGCCTTGCCGCTTTCGGTCAGGATCTCGGTCGAGACCTGCGTGAGCTTCTCCATGTCGAGCGGCGGCGGCAGGGCCGGCTCGGGCGTTGTACCGTTCTGGTTCGCTGCTGCAGGCTTGTCAGGCGCCGCCGCCGATCTCTCGGGCGCCGCCGCAGGCTTGGGCGGGGGAGGGACATCGCTGGCAGAGACAGGCCGGGCCGGTGCGGCCACCTTGTCGGAGGCTTGCTTGGCGGAGGCCGGCTTGACAGGCGGAGCCGCCACGCTGACTTCGATCACCCCTGCGCGGCCCTTCGCCATGACCGGCGGCAAAGCGCCTTTCATCTTGGTTGACGGGGTCGAGGCCGTCGCGCCTTTGCTCTTGTCCGCCGACTTGCCTTTCTCGGGGGACTTGGCCTTCTCGGGGGACTTGGCCTTCTCGGCCGACTTGGCCTTCTCGACAGTTCGCGCCTTGCCGGTTGCCTTGTTCTTCTCAGGCGTCTTGTTCTTGTCGCGCGCTTTGGCTTTTTCGGCGGTCTTGCCCTTTTCGGCGGTCTTGCCCGGTTCTGCTGCCTTGCCTTTGCGGACGGGAATGTCCGCAACCTTCGTTGCCGGTTTGCCGGCCTTGGCAGTCGCGGTGCTGTCCGGCGGACGCCGTGCTTCGGGTGCGACGGCCCGGCCTGGCTTCCGGCGTCCCGACTTGCTTCCCGCGGCGTCCATGGTTTCCTCCGTCTGCCCGGTCATATGCCGGACTTATGCTTGTTCTAACGCGCCCCGCAATCTTGGCCAGTGCGGAATTTGTCGAAGCTTTCCCGGCGGGGCAGGGACAAGACGGAGCGGGCCTGAATTGTGCCTTGTTCGCGGGCTTAAGCAAAGAATAAAGGTGATGCGCTCTGATGCTCTGACGCTTCTGGTGGCATCCCGGACGGCCTGATGAGGAATTTCGCCATGCCCCTGTCCCCGCGCATGTTCCTGCTGGTTCCGGCCCTTGCGGGGCTGCTGGCCGCCTGCGCCACCGACGGGACGCCACCGGCTCCGGTCGCGGCGGCGCCGGCCGCATCCGAGACGCGCGAGAAGCCGGCGGAGAATGCGCTGGCGAACCGGCTCCGTGTCACCACCACAATTGGAGAGCCGGCTGCCTTCGTCCGGGAAGCGCGCCCTGCCCAGCAGGATTATATCCCCGTCGGCGTAACGCCGCAGCGGTCCGGCGTGCAGCGTTCGACGACGGAGTTGCAGACGATGGAGAAGGAACTCGATGCCCAGCGCCAGCGGAGCCGGGCCTTCGCGAACCGGCCGAAGCCCCCTTCGTCTTATGATGGCCGCGTGCCGCCGCGCCTCCGCCCGGCCGCGCCTGCGCAGGCGGAATGAGCCATGCGCCATTTCCTGCCGATTGCGGCACTCATCCTCCTGCCCCAATCGATCCTTGCGCAGCAGACCGCCCCGGACGACTGGCCGCGCGTGAAATGCGAGATCTATACGAAGGCGACGGCGGAAGCTTTGCAGCGTTTCGGCCGGACAGGCCTCGGCGTGGAGTTTCTGGCCCGGCACGAAGCCTTTCTCGCCGGCGGCTGCGCGGGCGAGCGGGATGTCTGCCCGAAAAGCCCGGAGGAACTGCGCCTTGCCAATGCGCTGGTGATCCGGGGCATGAATGCCGGCATGGCCAGCACTTTCTTCCCCTTCGGCTGCCCGAAGGGGCGGTAAGCGGCGTTCCGGCCGGCGAAATGGCGACCAGGCATGCCGAATCGCCATTTCATGCTAGACTTCGGCATCATGCTGCGTCATCGGCATGCTGCCGGTTCCCCGCCGGTTGAGCCGGTCTGCCGGCTGGCAGGCCACCCTTTGAGAAGAGACAACGAAAGCCAGAGAGATGAACGAGTTCCACCGCATCCGCCGATTGCCGCCCTATGTTTTCGAACAGGTCAACAAGATCAAGGCGCAGGCGCGAGCTAACGGGGCCGATATCATCGATCTGGGGATGGGGAACCCCGATCTGCCGGCACCCCGGCATGTGATCGAGAAGCTCGTCGAGACCGCCGGCAAGCCCCGCACGGACCGCTATTCCGCGTCCAAGGGCATCGGCGGCCTCCGCCGGGCGCAGGCGGCCTATTACGAGCGCCGCTTCGGCGTGAAGCTCAACCCGGACACGCAGGTCGTCGCGACCCTGGGCTCGAAGGAAGGCTTCGCCAACATGGCGCAGGCCATTACCGGCCCCGGCGATGTGGTGCTCGTGCCGAACCCTTCCTATCCGATCCATGCTTTCGGCTTCCTGATGGCCGGCGGCGTGATCCGCTCCGTTCCGGCCGAGCCGACCCCGGCCATGTTCCCCGCGCTCGAGCGGGCGATCATGCATTCGGTGCCCAAGCCGATCGCGCTGGTCGTCTGCTATCCCTCGAACCCGACGGCCTTCGTCGCCGGGCTCGATTTCTACCGTGATCTCGTCGCCTTCGCGAAGAAGCACGAAATCATCCTGCTCTCCGACCTCGCCTATGCCGAAGTCTATTTCGACGAGGCCAGCCCGCCGCCTTCCGTGCTGCAGGTGCCGGGCGCAATGGATTGCACGGTCGAATTCACGTCCATGTCGAAGACTTTCTCCATGGCCGGCTGGCGCATGGGCTTCGCCGTGGGCAACGAACGGCTGATCGCGGCATTGGCGCGGGTGAAATCCTATCTCGATTACGGCGCTTACACGCCGATCCAGGTTGCGGCCACGGCTGCCCTCAACGGCCCGGATGATTGCATCCGCGAGATGCGCGATGTCTATCGCAAGCGGCGCGATGCCCTGATCGAGAGCTTCGGCAAGGCCGGCTGGGACATTCCGGTGCCGGAGGCGACAATGTTCGCCTGGGTGCAGATTCCGGAGAAGTTCCGGCATCTCGGCTCGGTCGAATTTGCCAAGCTGCTGGTCGAGAAGGCGGAAGTCGCCGTCGCCCCCGGTCTCGGCTTCGGCGAGCATGGCGATGAATTCGTCCGCCTCGCCATTGTCGAGAACGAGCAGCGCATCCGGCAGGCCGCGCGCAACCTCAAGAAGTTCTTCGACGGTGCTGATTCGACCCTGCACAACGTGATCGGCATCAAACGCGCGGTGTGACGGGAACGGGGAAAACGAAGAAGGACAATATTCCTTCAATAGGAATTTAAGTTTATATCATGGCGGCGCAACAAGGAGGCGCTGCCATGATCCCATCCCGTCGTCAGCCCCGTTCGATCTCCGCTTCGAGCCCGCCTTCCAGATCGCCCTGCGCGAGAAGGCGGCGGCTGAAGAACTGAGCCGCGCTCGTGTTCTTGCCGATTTCCACCTGCGCCTGTTCGCGCTTAAGGCCGACTATGCGGCGCTCCGCCGGAAATATCGCCCAAGCCAGCCACGTGTTCCCGCCGGCAGCAGCGATGGCGGGCAATGGACGGGGGCGGCGGGGGTGGTGGCCTCATTGCAGGGCGCGTTCAGTTCAGTGGCGTCCTTTCTGGCTGGAACTATCTGAGCGAGTCCAACCAGTCCATCTGTACCTTCTATGACAAGACATTCGACTATCAGTTTAGTGTAATTTACGAAGGTAATAATTGTCCCGATGGCTATATCAATTACTGAAAGGTCATCAAAAATGTTTCAGTTTGGAGCTCGATTGAGAGCTGTCATTGTAAAAGAAATGACTGACGAAGTCGTCGGTGCCCGATTGGGCGTCGAAGCCTTTCCACTTGTAGCCTGGAGTTTAGGGGGCGCTGTCACGGATAACAAGACCGGCCAGTTGATCCGAGCTGTCCCCGCAAAATATGGGTTGGGATGGATCATGGAAGAAAAGTTGTCGCAGTTTCCTTTTCGATGCCGGGATAGTCAGTTTGGATTCATCGTTTGTCTGCCTCCAGCAAAAAACTGGGATGCGGGCGGTGAGTTTGAAATGGACGGCGATAAGATCATTTATCGAAGATAGGTTTCAGAAACGTCGTTTTCCAATTTGATTATCAATTCCGATGCCGTGCTACGAAAAATGCCCACCGATAAACTTCACGTTTTCTCGAAGAACGATCCGTGAGATCGGAAAACTTCTTCAGGAGTGGATCAAGGAATTCCCATCCGAAGAGCCAGACATAGTTTCTGTAGCTTGGGCTTATCTCCACTATAACAACGGGAAAACGAGGGAAATGCCGATCGTTTCATTTTACATGAAGAGCATGCGTCCGGAGATTGAACGCCATATCCAGATGCTGTGCGGGCTCGAAGTGATCTTTTTCACAACAGAGCCAGATGCGCGGCATTTCGCAGGCAAGGTTCTCGACTTTTCAGAAGTGCAGGGATTTTTCCTGCGCGAACCGTGAGGTGAAAAGCCCACCCCTCACGGGATCGGCGGCACCACCTTGTCGTAGGACAGCGTGACCGTGATCTCGTCGCTCACCTGCCGGTAGACGAGGCCATCATCCACTCCGATCCACACCGTGTTTTTCGCTGGCTTGTTCGGCACACCGGGCATGCCTTGGGGCGGAGTCATCATGAATTCGTAGACTTTCGTGCGCATGCCCGAGGGCAGCGCTTCCGCGCGCATTTCGCGGCAATCCGTGATCGACGACATCGACATGATCTGGTTGAGCATGCCCTTGCGACCGCCCGGCTTGAGCCGCATCCGCATCCACTTCTCTTCGACCCGCATGTAGACGGTCTCGCCGATGATCACGCCCTCCATGCGCTCGCCCTTCTGGCCGGTCTCGACCAGCTGCCGGTAGGCGGGCACGCTGGCCACGGCATTGAACCCGTTCTGGATGGCGTCACAGGCTGCGGGGCTCGCCAGGGCAGGCAGGGCCAGTGTCATGAAGGCGGCAAGGGCGCAGCCCATGGATGTGACAGGCGATCTCGCAGGCATGGGCCTTCCTCTCTCTTCGGTGACATCCCATACCGAAAGCGCGGGCCTGCCAATGTGCGATTGCGCACCTTTCTGCCGGCGCCCGTGCAACGAAATGTTGCCCAGCCTCCTGACATCGGCGTGTCGCATCCTTACCTTACGCGCGACCTGCCGCGCCAGATGGTGCCGGCGGGCAGAAGAGGAAGCGATCCATGTCCGATACTGACCAGCTCCGGGCCCAGGCCCATCTGCCCTCGATCCAGCTCGACAAGGCTGCGGTGGAAAGGGCCCGCAAGGAGCTCGATATCGAGGATCGCTCGCAGATCGTGACCTATGGTGATGCTGCCCAGCGGCAGGTTTCGGATTTCGCCGACCGGATCCTCGCGGAAACCCGCAACAAGGAAATGGGCAAGACCGGCGAATTGCTCTCCGATATCCTCGCCAAGGCGCGGGGGCTCGATCCGGCAGCCATCGGCAAGCTGAACTGGTTCCAGCGGCTCTTCACCAGCATGGAGGCGCGCGTGCGGCGCTTCAAGGAGCGGTTCGAGGATGTGGCCGGGCAGGTCGACCGCGTGACGATCGAGCTGGATCGCCACAAGGAAACGCTCCGCAGCGACATCGCCATGCTCGATGAACTGCACGAGCAGACGAAAACCGCCATTGGCGAACTCGACGTCTACATCGAGGCCGGCAAGGCCTATGGCGAGGAATTCCGCAAGGGCCGGCTGGCCGAACTCAAGGCCGAGGCCGATGCCAAGGCCAACACGACCGAGGGGCTGATGGCCGCGCAGGCCTATCAGGATGCCTTGCAGGCTTTGGACCGGCTGGAAAAGCGCGTGATGTATCTCCAGCAGGCGCGCCAGATCGGCTTCCAGCAATTGCCGCAGATCCGGATCGTGCAGGCCGGCGACGAGACGCTGATCGAGAACCTGCAGGCCACGACGCAGCTGACCATCCCGGTCTGGAAGCAGAAGATGATTCTCCTGCTCGGCCTTTCGCGGCAGAATTCGGCGCTGGAAATGCAGAAGACTGTCACCGATGCCACCAACGAGATGCTCAAGCAGGCCTCGGAAATGATGAAGACGCAGGCGATCGAGATCGAGCGGCAGTCGCAGCGCGGCATCATCGATATCGAGACGCTGGAAAAGACCAACCGCGACCTGATCGACACGATCACCGGTGTGCTGAAGGTGCAGGATGAGGGGCGCCGCAAGCGCGTCGAGGTCGAGCGCAAGCTCGGCGAGATGACGCAGGAACTGAAGAAGCAGCTCAGCGCCCGGCCGAGTATCTGAGCCGGACATGAGCGATCTTCCGATGATGCGCGCCGCCCTGTGCGAGCGGTACGGCGATGCCTCCGCCGTTCATGTCGCGGCAGTCCCGCGGCCCGTTCCCGGCGCGGGCGAGGTTCTGGTGCGCATCCTCGCCAGCACGCTGGATTCCGCAGACCGGCGCGTGCGCGCGCTGGACATGCCGCCGGGCTTTGGGCCGATGGCGCGGCTGGCCTTCGGCTTCCGCCGGCCCCGCCAGCCGATCCTCGGCACGGCGCTGGCGGGGATTGTCGAAGCGGTCGGGCCCGGCGTCACGCGATTCCGCCCGGGCGATGATGTGGTGGCGAGCACCGGCGCCGCGCAAGGCTGCCATGCCGGGTACCGCGTGATCGCGGAGCGCAAGGCGATCGCCGCCAAGCCGGAATCCCTCGGTTTCGAGGAGGCCGCGGCAGTGATTTTCGGCGGCATGACGGCGCGGTTTTTTCTCGAGACCAAGGCGCCGGTGATCTCCGGCGAAAAGGTGCTGGTAATCGGCGCGGGCGGGGCCGTCGGTGTCGCCGTCATGCAGCTCGCCCGAGCTGCCGGCGCAACGGTGACTGCCTGCTGCAGCGCCGGCAAGGCGAACTGGGTCCAGTCACAGGGCGCTGATGGCGTGATCGATTATCGCGCGCCGGGCTGGCCGCAGACCCATGAAGGGGCCTTCGATCTCGTGATCGACACGGTCGGGGCGATGCCGGCCTCGCAGAGCGTGCGGCTAGCCCGCCCCGGTGGCCGGCTCGTGGCGCTCACCGCCTCGCTATGGGACTTTATGGCCATGCCCTGGCTCAATGCGCGTTCCGGCCGTTCGGTGATCGGCGGCATGGTGCCGGACAATGCGGAGGGGCTGGCCCGGGTGATGGCGCTTGCTGAAGCCGGCAGGCTGCGCCCGGCCATCGGTGCCCGCTTCCCGCTGGAGCGGATCGGTGAGGCGCATGCCCTGATCGATGGTGGCCACAAGACCGGCAGCATCGTCATCACGACGGGATAATGCGCTCCTGCGCACAGGAAACCGCCGAAGGGGTGGTGCCATGCAAGAAAGCGGGTTCCGCGCCTACCGATCCTGTTCTAGAAGCCAACCCGGATTGAACGGAATCGACGGCGGAGGAACAGGCCATGGCAGACGCACTCAGGATCGGCATTGCCGGGCTCGGGACGGTCGGTGCCGCCACGATCCGGATCCTCACCTCGGCCCATAACGAACTGTCGGTCCGTGCCGGCCGACCGATCCGGATCGTCGCGGTTTCTGCCCGCACGAAGGGCCGTGATCGTGGCGTCGATCTCTCCGGCTATCGCTGGCATGATGATCCGGTTGCGCTGGCGAAGGACCCGGAGGTTGATCTCGTCGTCGAGCTGATGGGCGGCTCCGACGGGCAGGCCAAGGCGCTGGTCGAAGCTGCGCTGGCGGCGGGCAAGCCGGTCGTGACGGCCAACAAGGCCTTGCTCGCGGCGCATGGCCAGTCCCTCGCTTTGGCGGCTGAAGCCCATGGCACGACCATCGCCTTCGAAGCGGCGGCGGCCGGTGGCATCCCGGTGATCAAGGCCCTGCGCGAGGCCCTCGTCGGCAACACGATGCGCCGCGTTTCGGGCATCCTCAATGGGACCTGCAACTACATTCTCAGCCGGATGGAGGCCGAGGGGCTCGATTTCCAGCAATGCCTGAAGGCGGCGCAGGAGCTTGGATATGCCGAGGCGGATCCGACCTTCGACATCGAGGGCTATGACACCGCCCACAAGCTGGCCCTGCTGACGGCGCTGGCTTTCGGCACCGAGGTCGATGGCGATGCCGTCTATGTCGAGGGCATTTCCGGCGTGACGCCGCTCGATCTCGAAATGGCCGAGGAACTCGGCTTCCGCATCAAGCTGCTCGGCGTGGCCGAACGCACGGCGGCGGGCATCGAGCAGCGCGTCCACCCGACCATGGTGTCGCGGTCGAGCCAGCTTGCCGGCGTGATGGGCGTGACCAATGCCGTCTCCATCGATGCCGATCCCGTCGGCACGATCACGCTGGTCGGCCCCGGTGCCGGCGGCGGAGCGACGGCCTCGGCCGTGGTGGGTGATATTGTCGATCTCGCCCGCGGCAACCAGGTGGCCATGTTCGGCCGGCCTTCGCGCGAACTCGACAAGCCGATCCGCGCGCCGATGCAGCGCCATGAGGGTGGCTATTATATCCGCCTGCAGGTCATGGACCGGCCGGGCGCGGCAGCGATCATCGCCACGCGCATGGCGGAACGTGGCATCAGCCTCGAATCCATCCTGCAGAAGGGCCGCGATGCCCGCCGCAACGCCAATGGCTCGGTGCCGGTGATCCTGATCACCTATGCCACCACGGAACTGCTGATCCGCAACGCCGTGGCCGCCATTGCCGAGGATGGTGTGCTCGACGGCCCGCCGCAGGTCATCCGCATCGAGCGGTAGCAAGAGGGTGACGAAGGCGCGCGGCCCTGCTAGAAGCCGCGCGACCTAACCTCATGCATTCATAACCAAGAACCACAAGGCTGTCCCATGGTCGATCTCGTCGTTTCGGAAGACAAAATCATCGAACGCATCCTCACGATGGAACTCGTCCGCGTGACGGAGCGGGCGGCGGTGGCCTCGGCCAAGCTGCGCGGGCGCGGCAACGAGAAGGCGGCGGACCAGGCGGCGGTGGATGCGATGCGGCGGGAACTGAACCGCCTGCCGATCGATGGCACCATCGTCATCGGCGAGGGCGAGCGTGACGAGGCGCCGATGCTCTTCATCGGCGAGAAGGTCGGCACGACCAAGGGCCCGAAGGTGGATATCGCGGTCGATCCACTCGAAGGCACGACACTCTGCGCGAAGGACATGCCGGGCTCGATCGCCGTGATGGCAATGGCCCAGGCCGGCACCTTGCTCTACGCGCCGGATGTCTACATGGACAAGATCGCCATCGGCCCGGGCTATCCCAAGGGGATCGTCGATCTCGACGCCTCGCCGGAGGACAATATCATGGCGCTCGCCAAGGCCAAGGGCGTCCCGGCCGGCGAGATCACGGCTCTGGTCATGGACCGGCCGCGCCATGCCGAGCTGATCGCCCGGCTGCGCGCCATCGGCTGCTCGATCCGCCTGATTACCGATGGGGATGTGGTCGGCGTCATCCAGTGCGCCGAAACCGCGAAGACCGGCATCGACATCTATCTCGGCATCGGCGGCGCGCCCGAAGGCGTGCTCGCGGCCGGCGCGCTCCGCTGCGTCGGCGGCCAGATGCAGGGCCGGCTGATCCTCGATACCCCGGAAAAGGTGGCCCGCGCCGCCACGATGGGCATCAAGGACCCGAAGAAGAAATACGAGCTGCATGAGCTTGCGTCCGGCGATGTCGTCGTCGCGGCCACTGGCGTCACCGATGGCGCCCTGCTCAAGGGCGTGAAATTCTCGGGCAACATCATCGAGACCGAGACCATCGTCTATCGTTCGCTCACCGGCACGGTGCGCCGCATTGCCGGCGAGCATCGCCAGCTGGACAAGTTCTATCTGGATTGATCAAAATCGTAGCCTTGTTTGGATGATCTCGAAGTGATCGATGATCCAAGCCTTGATAAGGTGTTTACACGCGTCATCGACGAGGCAACCGACGTTTGGTTGCCTGTCGAGGTTAAATACGTGAGCGCCTTCATTTACGAAGTTGTGTCGGTTCCAGAAGAATTTTCGGTCTTTGAATTCGGCGTTGGTGAAAAAATCAGAGTTGTAAGGGCATTAATTCGCGGAAACGAATTTACAAATATTGCAATCAGACATTTTGAGTTCTTCAGTTTTGAAGATGCTATAGCATTTAAAGCGTGGGAAAAAATGTTTCGACCTTAGCAATTGGGTTAAATTTACTTTGGTTTAAATAGGAAGTATTTTTTGGTTCCTCGCCCGTGAAATTGACACCCATAGGGGCAGGCTCAATAGTCCGTACTCCATTCTAGGAACGCTAGGAATGAGCCTCAACATCCGTCCCCTTCTTCCCGCTGACCGCGCCCGCTGGGAGCCGCTCTGGCAGGGCTATCTCACCTTCTACAAGGCCAGCCTGCCAGCCGAGGTGACCGAGACCACCTGGTCCCGGCTGATGAACCCCGCCGAGCCGATGCATGTCTGGGGCGCCTTCGAGGGCGAGGCCCTGCTCGGCATCGTGCAATGCGTCATCCACCGCACCACCTGGAGCGTGCAGTGGAACTGCTACCTGCAGGACCTGTTCACGGTGGAAGCGGCACGCGGCAAGGGCGTGGCCCGCGCATTGATCGAGCATGTCTACCGCGAGGCCAAGGCGATGGATTGCTACCGCGTCTACTGGCAGACGCATGAAACCAATGCCGTCGCGCAGGTCCTCTACAACAAGGTGGCGGAGCGCTCGGGCTTCATCGTCTACCGCCACAATCTCTGAGCATGGACAAGGCCGCCTATCTCGGGGTCTCGCGCTCGGTTCTCGGTCGCCGCTGGGCCGACCGGCTGGACGAGGCCGCTGCGCGCGAGGCGGAGATGATCAGCCGCCAGCTGGATGTGCCGGCGATCCTGGCCCGATTGCTGGCCGGGCGCGGCGCCACGCTCGAGGATGCTGCACGCCGGCTGGAGCCGCGCCTGCGCGACTGGCTGCCCGACCCCTCGACCGTGCTCGATCTTGACAAGGCCGTGCTCCGGCTGGCCCGCGCCATCGAGACTGGCGAGCGCGTTGCGATCTTCGGTGATTACGATGTCGACGGCGCCTGCTCGGCGGCTTTGCTCGGCCACGCGCTGCGCCATGCCGGGCTCGATCCCTTGATCCACATTCCCGACCGGCTGACCGAGGGCTACGGCCCCAATACCGAGGCGATCCGCCAGTTGCGCGGGCGCGGCGCCACCCTGCTGGTCTGCGTCGATTGCGGCACGTCCGGGCATGCCCCGCTTGCCGAGGCAGGGGCGATCGGCATGGATGTGCTGGTGCTCGACCATCACCAGGCGCCTGAGAGGCTGCCAGCGGTCCATGCCCTCGTGAACCCGAACCGGCTGGATGATCTCTCCGGCCTCGGTCATCTCTGCGCGGCGGGCGTGGTCTTCCTTGTGCTGGTCGGCCTCAACCGGCAGCTCCGCGGCTCCCGCCATGCCCTGCCGGAGCTGATGAGCCAGCTCGATCTCGTCGCCCTCGCCACGGTGGCGGATGTGGTGCCGCTGACCGGCCTCAACCGCGCCTATGTGGCGCAGGGGCTGAAGATCATGCGCGCCCGCGAGCGGCCGGGCCTCGTGGCACTGGCGGATGTGGCGCGGCTCGATGCCGAACCCGAGGCCTGGCATCTCGGCTATCTCCTCGGTCCCCGCATCAATGCCGGCGGCCGGATCGGCGATGCCGCCCTCGGCGCGCGGCTGCTGATGAGCGAGGATCGCGACGAGACCACGCGCATCGCCACGCAGCTCGATCATCTCAACCGCGAACGCCAGGCGGTCGAGGAGGCCATGCTCGCCGAGGCCGAGGACGAGGCAATCCGCCTCGCCGGGCTGGAAGGCGAGGGAAGGGCTGTGCTCGTCGTGGCGGGCGAACGCTGGCATCCCGGGATTGTCGGCATCGTCGCCGGCCGGCTGAAGGAGCGGTTCCAGCGGCCCGCTTTTGCCTTTGCGCCGGGCGATCCGGGCCTGCTCACCGGCTCCGGCCGGTCGATTGCCGGGGTCGATCTCGGCGCTGCCGTGCGCCTTGCGGTGGAATCCGGGCTCGCCCGCAAGGGCGGGGGCCATGCCATGGCGGCGGGCATCACGCTGGAAGAGCAGGGCCTTGCCGCCTTCGCTTCCTTCCTTGAGGAACGCCTCGCTGCCGCTGTCTCGACCTCGCGCGAGGCGGATTTCCTGCGGCTGGATGCCGCCCTGACCGCCGAGAGCCTGACCCCGGATTTCGTGGCCGAGATCCAGCGGGCCGGCCCCTTCGGACAGGGCAACCCCGAGCCCCTTTTCGCGCTGCCGGCCCATACCTTGCTGGACCTGCGCGAGTTGCGGAACGGCCACTTGCGCATCACCTTGGCCAGCCAGGGCGGGGCGAGGCTCGAGGCCATGGCCTTCCGTGCCGGTGGCCGGCCGCTCGGCGAGGCGCTGCAGGCCCATCGCGGCCGGAAGATCCATGCCGCTGTTTCGGTTTCGCGCGATATGTGGGGCGGCAAGCCGCGCGTCAGTGCGCGGCTGGTCGATTTCGCCCCGGCCAGCTAGCCTGTTGCCCCCGCCTTTTCCCGTGCGCGGACCTGTTCGCGCAGGAAAATGTAGAGCCCCGCCGCGACGATGATCGCCGACCCGATAAAGACATGCAGGGCCGGCCAGTCGCCGAAGAACAGCCAGCCCAGCAGCACGGCCCAGACGATCAGCGTGTACTGGTAGGGCACCACCACGGCGGCCGGCGCATAGCGCAGCGCGCGATTCACGCCCATATGGGCGAGATTGGCGACGATCCCGAGCAACATGAGCGCGAGGAAGTCGAACATTGACGGCGGCACCCAGCGGAACGGTGCCACGGCGAGCCCGAACAGCAGCGCGCTCGCCACCTGCCAGGAAACCAAGGTCACTTCGTTCGTGCCCGCCAGCTTCCGGGTCAGGATGTTGAGCGCGGCGAACAGGATCGTCCCGGCCAGCGCGATGAGGGCTGGCCAGCCCATGCCGTCACCGGTCGGGTTGACGGCGATCAGCACGCCCACGAAGCCGAGGGCCACGGCACTCCACCGGCGCCAGCCCACCTGCTCCTTCAGGAACAGCACGGCCATCAGCGTCACGAAGATCGGACCGGCGAGATAGAAGGCCACGGCATTGGCCAGCGGCAGGTAGATCACGGCCCAGTAGAAGAACGCGACCTCGGCCGTCGAGCAGAAAGCCCTCAGCACATGGAGCCAGGGCCGCTCCGGAAAGGCGACCACGCGCCAGCCGGTCCGGTGGATGGCCGGCGCCAGCATCAGCGCGCCGGCGAGGGAGCGAATCAGCAGCAATTGTGCCACCCCGTAGGTGGCGACCAGCCATTTGCCCATCACGTCATTCAACGAGAAGGCGAACATCGCCGCGAGCATGAAACCGATCCCGGCAAGTGTCCGGTCGGGCGGTGAGGGAGGGGTCACGTGGGGTCAATCCTGTGCGTTACGCAGGGCAAAACACGAAGCGATCTCCTGCGCAAGGGCCGTTTCCCAAGGGTACCGGATTTGGCCGCAAGGTTTTTCACGAAATCTGCAATCGGGTGCTTGCCCCACCGCGCGATCCTCGCTATTAGACCGGCTCTCGCGGGCGCCCTTCGTCTATCGGTTAGGACGACAGCCTTTCACGTTGTAAAGACGGGTTCGATTCCCGTAGGGCGCGCCACGAGATTTTCCCCCGAAATCGATGATGTCTCCGCGGCTTTTGCCAGCGGGATGGTTGCGCCCGCCGGGGCTCGCCTGAATTTTCCCGGCACGCATGCCTTTCCACTGGCGAGGCGCCATCAGGCTCGATTAGGCTTGCCGCTCATTCCCGCGTGGCGTTCGGAGGGCAGGAACCATGGCGTCCAATTTGCGGATCGACGGACCGCGGCTGCTGTCGGCGCTGTCGGCGCTCGCGGAAATCGGCGCCACGCCTGAAGGGGGCTGCCGGCGCCTCGCCCTCACCGACGAGGACCGCGCCGGCCGCGACTGGCTGGTCGCGCGGATGCGCAGCCTTGATCTCGATGTGCGGATCGATGCGATCGGCAACATTATCGGCATCCTGCCGGGTGCCGAATCCGGCCCGGCGGTGATCCTCGGCTCGCATATCGATACGGTCGCGACCGGCGGGCGCTATGATGGCGCGCTCGGCGTCGTTGCCGGGCTGGAGGTTCTCGCCACATTGCGGGAAGCGGGGGTCACTCCGCGCCACCCGATGGCCGTTATCGCCTTCACGAACGAGGAAGGCGCCCGGTTCCAGCCGGATATGCTCGGCTCCTTCGTCTGGGGTGGCGGCCTGCCGCTGGCCGAGGCGCTCGGGCAGCAGGATGCCGATGGCTTTGTCCTTGGCGCGGAACTGGGCCGGATCGGCTATGCCGGGCCGGAAGCCCCGGGCTTTCTTGCCGCACGGGCCTATTTCGAACTGCATATCGAGCAGGGCCCTGTTCTCGAACAGGAGGGGCTGGAGATCGGCGCAGTGACCGGGGTGCAGGGCATCACCTGGCTGGAATTCACGATCGGCGGCGAGCCGCGCCATGGGGGCACCACGCCGATGAAATACCGCCGCGATGCCGGGTTGCTGGCCGCGCGGATCAATGTCTTCGCCCATGAGCAGACACAGGCCGTACCCGATCTCCTCTCCAATATGGGCTTCGTCCGGATGATGCCGGGCAATGTCAATGTCGTGCCCGAGCAGGTGGTCTGCACGCTTGACCTCCGCAACCCGGATCAGGCGCTGCTCGATGCCGCCGAACAGGCCATCCGCCATTTCGCAGCCCGCGCGGCGGAAAAGGCCGGGCTGACGCTGGCGATCCGTGACCTCGCCCGTTTCCCGCCGACGCCCTTCGACCCGGCGATGATTGGCAAGGTCGAGCAGGCAGCGGGCGCGCTTGGCCTTTCCTGCCGGCGGATCATCTCCGGCGCGGGCCATGATGCCCAGATCATGGCCGGCCTGTGCCCGACCGGCATGATCTTCATCCCCTCGATCGGGGGGCTTTCGCATAACCCGAGGGAATTCTCCACCGATGCCGATCTCGTGGCCGGGGCGAATGTCCTGCTGCATGTCGCCTACGACGCCGCGATGGCGTGACAGGGAGTCAAGGAATGTCTGATCTGAGCGAGTTTACCGCTTCGGCACTGGCGGAAGCCTATCGCAGCCGCCGTCTCTCGCCGGTGGAGGTTGCGCGGGACGGCCTGGCCCGGATTGACCGCCATCAGCAGGCCTTCAACGCCTTCTGCCATGTCGAGCCCGGGGTGACCCTCGCCATGGCGTCGGCCGCCGAAGCGCGCTGGCGCGAGGGAACGCCGCTCTCCGCCCTCGACGGCGTGCCGGTGACGATCAAGGACAATATCGACGTCGCCGGCTGGCCATCCCGCAAGGGCTCGGCGGTGGTGCCAACCACCCCGGCAGCGCTCGATGCCCCCGTGACGGCCCGCCTGCGCGATGCCGGCGCGGTCATCCTCGGCAAGACGACAATGCCCGAATTCGGCTGGAAGGGGACCAGCGATTCCCCGCTGACCGGGATCACCCGCAACCCCTGGAACCCGGCCTGCACGACGGGCGGTTCTTCGGCCGGTGCAGCGGCGGCAGCCATTCTCGGCATCGGCCGCATCCATATCGGGACCGATGGCGCCGGCTCCGTGCGTATTCCCGCCGCCTTTACAGGGCTGGTGGGCATCAAGTCGACCTATGGGCGCGTGCCAGCCGCGCCGATCTCGGTCATGGGCGTGCTCGCCCATCTCGGGCCATTGACCCGGACGGTGGAAGAAACGGTGCAGGCCATGGCGGCGATCGCCAGCCCTGATCCGCGCGATATGATGGCGACCCTGCCGCCGCTCGAATGGGCGCGTGGCCTCGAGGATGGCGTGCGCGGGCTCCGGATCGCCTATTCCCCGGCCCTTGGCCAGAGCGTCGAGGTCGATCCCGATGTCGCACGGCAGGTCGCCGCGGCGGCGCGGACCTTCGAGGCTTTGGGCGCGCATGTCGAGCAGGTCGATCCCGGTTTCACGGATCCGGTCGAGGTGCTGCTGACTCTCTGGAATGCCGGCGCCGCCCTCGCGCTGGCCGGCATCACGCCGGCGGATCGCGCCCGGATGGACCCGGGCCTGGTCGCCTCGGCCGAGGCCGGCGCCCGGCTGGACGCCGCCACCTATGTCGAGGCGCTGCTCTACAAGCGGAACGCGCTGGCGGAGACGATGGCCCGGTTCCACCAACGCTTCGACCTGCTGATCTCGCCGACCATGCCGCTGCCCGCTTTCGAGGCAGGCCGCCTTACCCCCGTGCACGGACGCTATGGCGAGGTCTGGACGAACTGGAGCCCTTTCACCTATCCGTTCAACCTCACCCAGCAGCCTGCGATGTCCGTTCCGGCAGGCCTGACCTCCGGGGGAATGCCGGTCGGATTGCAGATCATCGGGGCCTTTGGCGACGATCTCACGGTGCTGCGTGCGGCCCGTGCCTTCGAGGCGGCGAGGCCGTTTCCGCTGCTCCCGGCGGGACTGCACAATCTGTGATCACTGAAGCTTGCCAGCCCGGATAATCGGTGGAACACTGCATACCAAGGCGATGGCTTGGCACGCAGTTTGCGACCGGGGAACACATTGCCACGAAAACGACCGGTACATCAGCGTGCCGGCGGGGTGGACCGCACTGGGAGTGAGTCAATGGATCGCAGGACATTCGTGAAATCGGCAGGCGGGGTCATGCTGGCGGCGGCCAGCGGCGGGCTTCCCGCGCCGGCACTTTCGCAGGGCGCCAATGCGCGCACCTTGCGCTTCGTGCCGCAGGCCAACCTCGCCAATTTTGACCCGATCTGGGGAACGCAATATGTCGTCCGCAACGCGGCGGCGCTCGTCTGGGATACGCTCTATGGCGTCGACGAAACCCTGACGCCGAAGCGCCAGATGGTCGAGAGCGAAACCGTTTCGCCCGATGGCCTTGTCTGGACGTTCAAGCTCCGCCCCGGCATGAAGTTCCATGACGGTTCGCCCGTCCTCGCCAAGGATGCGGTGCAGAGCCTCGTCCGCTGGTCGGCCCGCGACCCGATGGGCCTGATGATCCGCGCGCTCCAGAACGAGCTGGTTGCGGTTGACGATCTGACCTTCCGCTGGTCGCTGAAGAAGCCCTATCCGAAGATGCTGCTGGCGCTTGGCAAGAACAACGCACCCTGCACCTTCATCATGCCGGAGCGCATCGCCAAGACCGATCCGTTCCAGCAGATCACGGAATATATCGGCTCCGGCCCGATGCGCTTCGTCCGCAACGAATGGGTGCCTGGCGCCAAGGCGGTGTTCGAGAAGTTCGCCGATTACAAGCCGCGCGACGAGAAGGCCTCGTGGCTCGCCGGGGGCAAGCAGATGCTGGTCGACCGGATCGAATGGGTGATCATGCCCGATCCGGCGACGGCCTCGGCCGCCCTGCAGAACGGCGAGGTGGATTGGTGGGAGAACCCGCTTTCGGACCTGGTGCCCGTGCTCAAGGCCAACCGGAACATCAATGTCGATATCGCTGACCCGCTCGGCAATATCGGCGCCTTCCGCATGAACCACCTGCATCCGCCCTTCGACAATGTGAAGATCCGGCGCGCCGTCCTCGCGGCGATGAACCAGGAAGATTACATGCGGGCGATTGTCGGCGACGACAATAACCTGTGGAAGCCGTTGCCGGGCTTCTTCACGCCGGGCACGCCGCTCTACACCGAATCCGGCGGCGAGATCCTCAAGATGAGGTCGCTCGATGCGGCCAAGAAGCTCCTCCAGGAAGGCGGCTACAGCAACCAGCCGGTTACCTGCGTGGTCGCGCAGGATCTCCCGGTCCTCAAGGCGATGGGCGAGGTCACGGCTGACCTGCTCAAGAAGATGGGCATGAATGTCGATTTCGTGGCCACCGACTGGGGCACGGTCGGCGCCCGCCGCGCGCAGAAGACCCCGCCGGGGCAGGGCGGCTGGAACATGTTCCACACCTGGCATGCCGGCGCGGATTGCATCAACCCGGCGCCCTACACCGCCGTGCGTGGCAGCGGCGACAAGGCCTGGTTCGGCTGGCCCAACAGCCCGGGTGTCGAGAAGGAAATCGAGACCTGGTTCGACGCCGCCTCGCTTGATGACGAGAAGGCCGCGATCGCCCGCCTCAACAAGGCGGCGCTCGAGGATGTCGTCTTCGCGCCGACCGGCTTCTTCCTGACCTATCAGGCCTGGCGGAAGAACGTGTCGGGCGTGGCCAAGGGCCCGCTGCCCTTCTTCTGGGGCGTGTCCAAGGCCTGAGGCCGCCAGGTACGGGGAGCGCGGATCCTCCTTGCCCGTGAGGGCGGGGTCCGCGCTCCGGCTCCTTCTCCGTTGCGAGGACCTTTCGCCCGATGCTTGCGTTCATCGTCCGGCGGATCATCGCGACAATTCCCGTCATGGGATTTGTCGCGCTGTTCGTCTTTTCCCTGCTCTACATCGCGCCGGGTGATCCGGCCGCCGTCATTGCCGGCGATCAGGCGAGCCCCGCCGATGTCGAGCGCATCCGCGCCGGCCTCGGCCTCGACAGACCCTATCTCGTGCGCTTTGCCGAATGGCTGTTCCGCGTGCTGCAGGGCGATCTCGGCACATCGATCTTCACCTCGCTGCCGGTCACCCAACTCATCGCGCAGCGGATCGAGCCCACTGTCAGTCTCATGGTCGTGACGCTGCTCTTCGCGATTCTCATCGCGGTGCCGATGGGCGTTATCGCCGCGTGGAAGGCCAATACCTGGATCGACCGCGTGGCCATGGCCTTTGCGGTGTTCGGCTTCTCGGTGCCCGTTTTCGTGGTGGGCTACCTTCTCGCCTATATCTTCGCGCTGAAGCTCGACTGGTTCCCGGTGCAGGGCTACACACCGCTTTCCGCCGGCTTCGGCCCCTGGCTGGAAAATCTCGTCCTGCCTTCGGTCACGCTCGGCATGGTCTATATCGCGCTGATCGCCCGCATCACCCGCGCCTCCATGCTCGAGGTGCTCCAGCAGGATTACATCCGCACTGCCCGCTCGAAGGGCCTGGCGCAGCCGAGCATCCTCTTCATCCACGCGCTGAAGAATGCCGCGATCCCGGTCGTCACTGTGATCGGCATCGGCATCGCGCTGCTGATCGGCGGCGCCGTGGTGACGGAGAGCGTCTTCGCGATTCCCGGCCTCGGTCGCCTCACGGTCGATGCTATTCTCCGCCGCGACTATCCCGTCATCCAGGGCGTCGTGCTGATGTTCTCCTTTGTCTATGTCCTCATCAATCTCGTGGTCGATATCATCTACACCCTGCTCGACCCGCGGATCCGGTACTGAGCCATGAACCAGCCCGGACCGCTCCCCCCCGTCGATGAATCCCGTCTGGCCGTTGCGCCCGACCTGCCGGATATCCTGCCCGCCCGGAAAGCGCGCAAAGGCGTGCTCGGCTTCATCCGCAACAATCCGGCCATGGCGTTCGGCCTCTTCCTGCTGGCGCTGATGGTTTTCCTCGCCGTCTTCGCGCCTTTCCTCGGCACGGTTGATCCGACCTCGCTCTCGCCCTCCCGGCGTACGCGCCTGCCCTCGGAAGCCTATTGGTTCGGCACCGACATGCTGGGCCGCGACATCTATTCCCGCGTGCTCTACGGCACGCGCGTCTCGCTCATGGTCGGCTTCTCGGTGGCGATCCTCGCCTCGATTGCCGGGCTCGTCATCGGCCTCGTCTCGGGCATGGTGCGCTGGGCCGACAGCCTGATCATGCGGATGATCGACGGCATGATGTCGATCCCGCCGATCCTTCTCGCCATTGCACTCATGGCCCTGACGCGCGGCTCGATGCAGAACGTCATCATCGCGATCACCGTCGCCGAGATCCCGCGCGTGGCGCGGCTGGTCCGCGGCGTGGTGCTGACCCTGCGCGAGCAGCCCTATGTCGATGGCGCCATCGCCGCCGGCACCCGCATGCCGCGGCTGATCTTCCGCCACATCCTGCCGAACACGCTGGCGCCGATGATCGTGCAGGCCACCTATATCTGCGCCAGCGCGATGATCGTCGAGGCGATCCTCTCCTTCATCGGGGCCGGCATCCCGCCGACCGTGCCCACCTGGGGCAATATCATGGCCGATGGCCGCACGCTCTGGCAGGTCCGGCCGCATATCATCGTCTTCCCGGCGATCTTCCTGTCGCTCACCGTCCTTGCCGTGAACCTTGTCGGCGACGGCCTGCGTGACGCGCTGGACCCGCGCATGGCGAAAAGGCTCTGATCATGGCCCTGCTCGAGATCGACCAGCTCCAGACGCATTTCCGCACGCCGGATGGCATCAACCGTGCGGTGGACGGCGTGTCCTTCTCCATCGAGGCGGGGCAGACGCTCGCCGTGGTCGGCGAAAGCGGCTGCGGGAAATCGGTCACCGCCATGTCCATCCTCCGCCTCATCCCCGAGCCGCCGGGCAAGCTGGCGGGGCAGATCCGCTTCGAGGGCCGCAACCTGCTCGATTGCACGCCGGAGGAGATGCGCCATATTCGCGGCAACGAGATCTCGATGATCTTCCAGGAGCCGATGACCAGCCTGAACCCGGTCCTGACTATCGGCCGGCAGATCTCCGAGAGCCTGCGTCTCCATCAGGGGCTCGGCAAGGCGGAGGCCCTGGCCCAGGCGGTCGAGATGCTCAAGCTGGTCGGGATACCGGAGCCCGGCCGGCGGGTGCATGAATATCCCCACCAGCTTTCCGGCGGCATGCGCCAGCGTGTGATGATCGCCATCGCGCTGGCCTGCTCGCCGAAGCTCCTCATCGCCGACGAGCCCACCACCGCGCTCGACGTGACAATCCAGGCTCAGATCCTCGATCTGATGCGCGATCTGAAATCCCGCGTCGGCGCCGCCATCATGCTGATCACGCATGATCTCGGTGTTGTGGCCGAAGTCGCCGATCAGGTGGTCGTCATGTATGCCGGCCGCAAGGTCGAGGAAGCGCCGGTCCGCCAGCTTTTCCGCTCGCCCAAGCATCCCTACACGCAGGGTCTGCTCGGCGCTGTGCCGAAGCTTGGCTCCTCGCTGGAAGGGCAGGGCATGCAGCGCCTCGCCGAAATCCCCGGCATGGTGCCCAGCCTCAAGAAGCGGATCGAGGGTTGTGTCTTTGCCGGCCGTTGCCCGAAAGTCACCGAACTCTGCCGTCGCATCGCGCCGGGCCTCGAAATGAAGGCGCCCGGCCAGATTGTCGCCTGCCACCATGCCGAACGGGAGGCGTCGGTCGCATGAACCAGCCCATTCTCGCGGTCAACGACCTCAAGAAGCATTTCCCGATCCGGGGCGGCATCCTGTCCGGCGTGACCGGCCATGTCTTCGCGGTTGATGGCGTGTCCTTCTCCATCGCCAAGGGAGAAACCCTCTCGCTGGTCGGTGAGAGCGGATGCGGCAAATCCACTGTCGGCAAGGCGATCCTCCGACTGTTCGACCTGACCTCCGGGCAGGTGGTGCTGGATGGCCAACGCATCGACGATCTCTCGCCCTCTGCGCTGCGGCCCTTGCGCCAGCGCATCCAGGTGGTCTTCCAGGACCCGTATTCCTCGCTCAATCCGCGCATGCGCGTGCGCGATATCCTCGCCGAGCCGATCACGAATTTTGGCCTGCTGAAGACGCGGGCCGAGATCGATGCCCGGCTGCGCGCCCTGATGGAGAAGGTTGGCCTGCCGGCAGATGCGATCGATCGCTGGCCGCATGAGTTTTCCGGCGGGCAGCGCCAGCGCATCGGCATTGCCCGCGCACTGGCGGCCGAGCCGGATCTCATCATCTGCGACGAGGCCGTTTCCGCGCTCGATGTCTCGGTCAAGGCGCAGATCGTCAACCTGCTCTGCGACCTGCAGCAGGAACTTGGCCTTGCCTTGCTCTTCATCAGCCATGACCTCGCCATCGTCGAGCATATGACGCATCGCGTTGCGGTCATGTATCTTGGCAAGATCGTCGAGAAGGGCCCGCGCGAGGCGATTTTCGCCAATCCGCAGCACCCCTATACCAAGGCGCTGCTCTCCGCCGTACCGGTGCCGGACCCGGAAATCCGGCGTGAACGCATCATCCTCCGGGGAGATGTGCCGAGCCCGATCAACCCGCCCAAGGGCTGCCGGTTTAATACGCGCTGCCCCTATGCCGTCGATCGCTGCCGGACGGAGGAACCTGCCTTGCGGATTGTCGGCAGCCAGCATGTCGCCGCCTGCCATCTTGTCGAAGCGGCCGGAGAGCCGTCCGGAACCCCTGATGCCTGACTTCCTGCCCAATCCGCATCTCGACCGAACCAGCCTCTACGGACCGGAACTGCAGGCCATCCTCTCGCTGGCCGGCGCAAGCGAGGCGCGGGAAACAATCCGGCAATGGCAGGGCTACGCGCCCACCCCGCTCCGTAGCCTGCCCGCCTTGGCCCGCGAGAGCGGCGTCGCGGAAATCCTCTACAAGGACGAAGGCAAGCGCTTCACCCTGCGCTCGTTCAAGGCGCTGGGCGGCGCCTATGCGGTCGACCGGCTGGTGGCCAAACGCGGCCGCGAGGGGCTGACCGTCACCTGCGCCACCGATGGCAACCATGGCCGCGCCGTGGCCTGGGGCGCGAAGCGGGCCGGTATCCGGGCGGTGATCTATGTCCATGAAGGCGTCAGCGAGGGGCGGGCAGAGGCGATCCGCTCCTATGGCGCCGAGGTCGTCCGCGAGGGCTTCAACTACGATGCTTCAGTGCGGGCCTCGGCCGAGGCGGCAGCGCGCAATGGCTGGCAGATCGTCTCTGACACCTCCTGGCCCGGCTACGAGGATGTCCCGCGGGATGTGATGCAGGGCTATGCCACGCTTGCCATGGAAATCGAGGAGCAGGGCGGCAAGCCAACCCATGTTTTCGTGCAGGGCGGGGTCGGCGGCGTTGCTGCGGCCGTCCTTTCCTATCGCTGGGAAAAGTTCGGCGCGGCGCGCCCGAAGCTGATCGTCGTCGAGCCGGAAAACGCGGCCTGCCTGCTCGCCAGTGCGCGCGCCGGCCGCATAACCAATGTCACAGGCGATCTCGAGACCATCATTGCCGGCCTGGCCTGCGGCGAACCCTCGATCCTCGCCTGGCAAATCCTCGATCCCGGTGCCGATGCCTTCATGACCGTGAGCGATGAGGACGCCGCCTCGGCCATGCGCCGGCTGGCGGAGGAGGGCGTGGTCGGCGGCGAATCCGGCGTGGCCGGGCTGGCCGGGTTCCGGCAGGTCTGCGCCCATCCCGAATGGCGCGCGGCGCTCGGCATCGATGCCATGTCCCGCATCCTGTTCTATGGCACCGAAGGCGCCACCGATCCCGCCGTCTACGCGGCGATTGTCGGCCGCACGCCGGAAGAGGTCGAGGAATGAGCCGGGTTCTCACCATCGGTGCCGCACAGCTTGGCGCCATCCAGCGCAGCCACAGCCGCGCCGATGTAGTCGCGCGCATGGTCGTGCTGATGCGCGAGGCGGCCCGCAATGGCTGCGATCTCGTCGCCTTTCCGGAACTGGCGCTCACCACCTTCTTTCCGCGCTGGTTCATGGAGGATAAGGCGGAGGTCGACAGCTTCTTCGAGCGCGAGATGCCCTCGAACGAGACCGCGCCCTTGTTCAACGCCGCGCGCGAACTCGGCCTCGCCTTCACGCTCGGCTATGCCGAACTCACGGAGGAGGAAGGGCGGACCCGTCGCTTCAACACGCAGATCCTCGTCGGCAAGGACGGCCGGATCCTCACGAAATACCGCAAGATCCATCTGCCCGGCCATGCCGAACACGAGCCCTGGCGTGCCTTCCAGCATCTGGAGAAGCGCTATTTCGAAGTCGGCAACCTTTCATGGCCGGTTGCCCGGGCGGGTGCTGACCTGCATTCCGGCCTGTTCGGCCAGATGATCTGCAATGACCGCCGCTGGCCGGAGAGCTACCGCGTCATGGGCCTGCAGGGCGTCGAGATGATCCTGCTCGGCTACAATACGCCGGTGCATAACCCGCCGGCCCCTGATCATGACCGGTTGGGTGACTTCCACAACCACCTCGTCATGCAGGCCGGCGCCTACCAGAATGCCAGCTGGGTCGTCGGCGTGGCGAAATGCGGCACCGAGGAAGGCTGCGAGATGATCGGCGGCTCCTGCATTATCGCGCCGACCGGCGAGATCGTCGCCCAGGCGGTGACGCGCGGGGACGAGCTTGTCGTTGCGCGCTGCGATCTCGATCTCGGCCAGAGCTACAAGAACTCGACCTTCAATTTCGCGCGCCACCGCGAACCTGCGCAATATCGCATGATCGCCGAACGCAAGGGCGCCGTGCTGCCGGAATGACAAACGAGGTCATGGCGGGGCCGGGCTGGCCATGACGATCACACCAATCCCGACAGGCGCAACCGAGGAAGAACGCCATGCATGATCTGATCCTGAAAGGTGGCCGGGTAATCGACCCGTCCCAGAAGCATGACGGCATTCTCGATGTCGCCTTCACCGACGGCAAGGTTTCCGGCTTCGGCAAGGACCTGAAGGGCGCGAAGGAAACGCGTGATGTCTCGGGCTATATCGTCACGCCCGGGCTGATCGACATGCATACCCATGTCTATTGGGGCGGCACCTCGCTCGGCATCGATGCGGACGAATTCTGTCGCCTGTCCGGTGTCACCACCTCGGTCGATACCGGCTCGGCCGGTCCCGGCAACTGGCCCGGCTTCCGCAATCATGTGATCGAGCACAGCCAGGCCCGCATCCTCGCCTATCTCCATGTCAGCCATGCCGGCATCTACGGCTTCGACAAGCGCGTGATGGTGGGGGAAAGCCATGACCTTCGGATGATGAACCCGATCGGATGCGCCGAGGTGGCGGATGCCAACCGCGATCTCATCGTTGGGATCAAGGTGCGCGTCGGCCTCCACGCCTCGGGCGAACAGGGCACAGCGCCACTCAACATCGCACTGCAGGTCGCCGAGGAAGTCGGCATGCCGCTGATGTGTCATATCGACCATCCGCCGCCTTCCTACGAGGAGGTGCTGGACATGCTCCGCCCCGGTGACGTGCTGACCCACGCCTTCCGGCCCTTCCCGAACTCGCCGGCCACGGCGCAGGGCACGGTCAAGCCGGCCGTCCTTGCTGCCCGCAAGCGCGGCGTGCTGTTCGATATCGGCCATGGCAAGGGCTCCTTTGCCTTCAAGACCACCCGCGCCATGCTGGCCAACGGCTTCCTGCCGGACACGATCTCCTCGGATGTCCACCAGCTCTGCATCAATGGCCCGGCCTTCGACCAGGTGACGACGATGTCGAAATTCCTCTGCCTCGGCGTCAGCCTCTACGAAGTGGTGAAGGCCTCGACCGCCAATGCCGGGATGATGCTGAAGCGCCCGGAATACGGCTCGCTCAAGGTCGGGGCTTTGGGCGACGCGACGATCCTCACTGTGCGCGAGGGCAAGTTCGACTATGTCGACGTGACCGGCGAGCACCTGCTCGGCAACCAGAAGATCGTCTCGGAGGGCGTGGTGCTGAAGGGTAAATGGTGGCATCCGAAGCGTTCGAACCGCTTTCCGAAGGTGAATGCATGACGCCCGAAAATCGCCTCGCCAGCCTTGGCATCATCCTGCCGCCGGTGCCCGTGCCGGTGGCGAATTACGTGCCCTACCGCTTCGCCGGCAACCTGCTCTACCTTTCCGGGCAGGGGCCCAAGCGGCCCGACGGCACCTATCGCGCCGGCCGGCTCGGCCGTGACATCTCGATCGAGGAGGCCTATCAGGAAGCCCGGCTCACCGGCCTGCAATTGCTGGCCGTGGCAAAGGCCGCTTTGGGCGAACTCTCCCGCATCGAGGCGGTTGTGAAGCTGCTCGGCATGGTCAATGCCGAGCCGGATTTCGCCGATCATCCCAAGGTGATCAACGGCTGCTCCGACCTGCTGGTCGATATCCTCGGCGATGCCGGTCGCCATGCCCGCTCTGCCGTGGGCATGGGCTCGCTGCCGAACCGCATGGCGGTGGAGATCGAGGCGATCCTGTTGGTGAAGGGCTGAGCCATGGCCGATCTGAAAACCCGCATCGCGCAGGAATTCGGCACGCCCCAGCTGGTTGTCGATCTCGACGTGGTCGATCGCAATATCGCCAAGGCACAGGCGGCCTGCGATGCAAAGGGCATCGCCAACCGCCCGCATATCAAGACGCATAAATCCGTCGAGCTGATGCAGAGGCAGCTCGAGGCCGGCGCCAAGGGCATCACCTGCCAGAAGATCGGCGAGGCGGAGGCCATGGCCGCCGGCGGGGCTGACGACATTTTCATTTCCTACAATCTCCTCGGCGAGGAGAAAATGGCCCGCCTGGCCCGGCTCATGCAGGGCGTCACGATGCGCGTGGCGGCGGATAATCCGCTGGTCGTCGAGCATCTCGGCCGGGCGGCGGCACAGGCCGGCAGCACCCTCTTCGTCCGCGTCGAAGTGGATACCGGCCGCAAGCGCGCCGGCGTCGAAACGCCGGGCGAGGCCATCGCGCTGGCACGGCAGATCGCAGCAACGCCGGGACTCGTCTTCGAGGGGCTGATGCTCTACCCGCCGGAAGATGGCGCAGCCGTAACCAATGCCTTCGTGCAGGCGGTGCGCGACGGGCTGGCCGAACACGGCATCGCCTTCGAAACCCTGTCCTCCGGCGGCACGCCAAACCTCCTCACCCTCGGCACGATCGACGGGCAGACCGAGCATCGCGCCGGCACCTCGATCTTCAATGACCGGATGATGATGGCGGCCGGCTATGCCCGGCAGGAAGATTGCGCACTGATGGTCTATACCACTGTGGTCAGCCGCGGCGGGCCGGAGCGCGGCATCCTCGATGCGGGCTCGAAAGTCTTCACCACTGATACCGGCTGGGGCCTGACGGGCTATGGCCACATCCTCGAGCATCCCGAGGGCGAGGTGGCGCGCTTCGCCGAGGAACATGGCTTTCTCGATCTTTCGCGCTGCAACGATCGCCCGAAAGTCGGCGACATCGTCCGGGTCATCCCCAACCATGTCTGCCCTGTCGTCAATGTCGTCGGCAGTCTCGTGTTTGTCCGGGGCGACGAGATCATTGGCCGGACCGAGGTCGAGGCGCGCGGCGCGCTGACCTGAGCGGGACGGATCGGCCAGCCGCATGCAGCTCAAGGGGAGCCAGTCGCAGGCAGATTCAGGAAAGCAGACAGCAAAAAGGCCGGCTTGGCCGGCCTTTCGCGCATTCTCTCCGAGGAAAAGGCTTACTTCTTCTTCCCGTCCGCGCCGTACTGGTTGAGGAAGGCGATCAGGTTCTTGATCTGCGTCTCGTCCTTCAGGCCCGGATAGACCATCTTGGTGCCGGGCGTCACGCCGCGCGGATCCTTGATGTAGACCGTGAAATTCTCTTCGCTCCACACCTTGTCGAGCGCCTTGTAGGCGTTGGAATAGGAATAGCCTTCGACGGAGCCCGCCTTGCGGCCGAAAAGGCCATTCAGTTGGGGGCCAACGCCGTTCTTGGCGGTTTCACCGATCTGGTGGCAGGTGCGGCACTGGGCGAAGATCCGCCCGCCGGCCTCGGCATCCTGGGCCTTGGCCGCGAACGGCGTCAGGGCAAGCGCGGCGACCGAAAATACAAGAGCTCTCATGGCATTTCCTCGGCTTGGTTCGCGGTACTCACCCGCGATGATTTGATATACGCGGCAAAGGCCGGACTGGATGACAGCATGTCACGCCGCCCTTTTCAGCCCCACCATGGACCAGATCGAGGACAACGCTTCCACCAGCTTGCGGATATCCTCGTCCGAATGCAACGGGGTCGGGGTGATCCGCAGCCTTTCGGTCCCGCGCGGCACGGTCGGGTAGTTGATCGGCTGCACATAGATGTCGAAGCGCTCGATCAGGTCATCGCTGAGCTTCTTGCACAGGGCGGCATCCCCCACCATCACCGGAACGATATGGCTGGGATTCGGCATATGCGGAATGCCGGCCTCGTCGAGTGCGGTCCGGACCTGCGCCACGCGCGCCTGATGGCCGATCCGCTCGGCATCGCTGTTCCGGAGGTGCCGGATGCTGGCCAGCGCGCCAGCCGCAATGGCCGGCGGCAGGGCCGTCGAGAAGATGAAGCCCGAGGCGAAACTGCGGACAAAGTCGCACATCGCTGCCGAGCCGGCGATATAGCCGCCCAGGACGCCGATGGCCTTGCCGAGCGTGCCCTCGACAATGTCGATCCGGTCGCTCATTCCGTCCCGCGCCGCAATGCCCGCCCCGCCCGGGCCATAGAGCCCGACGGAATGGACCTCGTCGATATAGGTCAGTGCGCCGTAATCCTCGGCGGCCTCGACAATCTCGCGGACCGGCGCGATGTCGCCATCCATCGAATAGACGGATTCGAACAGCACGAATTTCGGCACTTTCGGATCCAGCGCACGCAGGTGCCGCCGCAGGTCATCCGGGTTGTTGTGTTCGAAGACGACCTTCTTTGCCCGGCTGTGGCGCATGCCCTCGATCATCGAGGCATGGTTGAGCGCATCCGAGAGGATGACGCATTCCGGCAGCTTCGACGCGATGGTGCTGATCGCGGCCCAGTTCGACATGTAGCCCGAATTGAAGAGCAGCGCCGCTTCCTTGTTGTGGAGCGCCGCCAGCTCCTTCTCGATCATCACATGGTAATGGTTGGTGCCGGCAATGTTGCGCGTGCCGCCCGCACCGGCGCCGCATGTGTCGAGCGCCTCGTGCATGGCCTCCAGCACCGCCGGGTGCTGCCCCATGCCGAGATAGTCGTTCGAACACCAGACAGTGACTTCGCGCGGCCCGGACGGTCCGTGGAACATGGCCCGGGGGAATTGCCCGGCCCTGCGTTCGAGATCGGCGAAAACGCGGTAGCGGCCCTCGTTGCGGAGCGAGGCCAGCTCGCGGCGAAAGAAAGTCTCGAATTTCATCGGCTGGTTCCTCCACAGACTAGGGACTTCGGCCAGGTTTCCGGCGCAACGGCGGGCGCCGTTCCAGGCTGGCTTATCGGGAGAAGCACGGGGCAGGCAGCTGCCCGCTCCGCGGCTTCGGTCGGCTTCGGTGCTTCCGGCACCGGCGGACGGGAGGCGAGACCCCATGACCAGAGCTCGCCGAAAGGCAGGGGAATGACGAGGAACCAGTGCTCCAGCACCGCCAGCGCCATCAGCGCGGCAATCAGGGCATGGCCGGTCGCCTCGAAGCTGCCGGCCGGCGCAGCCAGCATGCTGTGGCACAGCCAGGCCGTCACCAGCGTCGAGATCGTGACCGAGAAGGGAAACAGCCCGTTCATCGGCCGTTTCTTGAAATAGGTGGCGAGATAGGCGAGATGCGGCGGCAGGAATTCCACCGTCACGTTCGGCACGCCGAGGAAGATGTTGAACTTCGTGCTGAGCCGCATCAGCCAGAGCACGAGGAAGAGCCGCGTGCCGACCTGGTTGGGCTCGTCCCAGGTCACCGCGACGATCGCGAGGGCCGAAGCAAGGATCAGCAGTTCATGATGGATCAGCGTCTGCGTGGCAGCGGCGAACCGCGCCCAGCCCCGGATGCCGGGCGGTGAGGGCGTGCGACGGCTGCCGGTGACATGCCCGAGCAGGAACCCGATCTCGTTCCAGGCCCAGACGGCCATCGCGCCGAAGAAGGCGATATAGGCCCCGGCGGGTGTCGTCATGCGTGCGCTGGCGAACAGGGCGGCGAGGCCGCCCAGTCCGACCAGCGTGGCGATGGCCATGCTCCAGCCATAGGTCGCGCGCGGCAGCCCGGTCAGGAACAGCACCGCGCCGGTGGCGAACCACCAGACGAAGAGCGTCATGACAATCGGGAGGGCGAGCGCGTCCATGGCCGGTTCCGGTTCAGTAGGTCGGCTGGAGCCGGCTGGTGGCCGGGATCGTGTTCGACTTGACCGGCAGGAAGTAGAGCTTCGCCATCGTGGCCGCGATCTGGGCCATGGCAGCATAGCGCTTCACCTTGCCGATCACCCCGCCCTGCTCGTCGGCGTCGGCGATCTTCTCGTTGAGTATGAGAAGACGTTCGAGCCCGGGCTGGAAGGCGGGATGGTCGATATCCAGTTCCAGCGGGAAGCACTGGCGCGAGATTTCCGACGTCACCCGGAAGACGCGCATGCCGTATTCCTTCGGATCGATGCCCAGCGCCTTGTGGAAGGCCGGCCGTGCATGGTCCCGGACATACATGGTCGCGAACACCGCAAGCAGGAAGAAGCGGATCCAGTACTTGTTGTAGCCGCGCAGCAGATGCGGGTTGGCCCGCATCAGCAGCGAGAAGGCCTCGCCATGGCGGAACTCGTCATTGCACCATTCCTCGAACCACTTGAAGATCGGGTGGATGCGCAGTTCCGGATGCTTTTCGAGGTGCCGGAAGATCGTGATATAGCGCGCATAGCCGATCTTCTCGGAGAGATAGGTCGCGTAATAGATGTATTTCGGCTTGAAATACGTATATTTCTTCGATTTCGTCAGGAAGCCGAGATCGACGCCAACGCCGAAATCCTTCAGCGCATCATTGATGAAGCCGGCATGGCGGGCCTCATCGCGGCTCATATACTTGAAAAGCTCGCAGATTTCCTTGTTGGTCCCGCGCTTCTTCATTTCGGCATAGAGCACGCAGCCCGAGAATTCGGCCGTGCAGGAGCTGATCAGGAAGTCGATCATTTCCTTCCGGAGCTGGCCCTGGAGATGCGACATGTCCGAGTTCCACTCGGCATTGCGCTGGAAATGGCCCTTGTTGGGGTCGCTCTTCATCTCGGCGAGCAGCGCATCCCATTCCTCCCGGACGGGCGTCACGTCGACCTTGTCGAGTTCCTCGAAATCGGTCGTGTAGAAGCGCGGCGTCAGGACCGTGTCGGCCTGCGCGATCCGCGTGGCTTCCGTGGTGTCGATCACCGGGGCATTGCGGACATCGAGTGTGGTGGTCGCGCTCATAGCCGGGTCCTTTCCGAGAAGCTGAATTCAAGCAGTTCCATCATTTCGAGGCGGCCCGTGGCCTTGGTCCACAGGCGCTCGATCGGACCGGCGCGGACGACGGTCGCCGTCCGGCGGATTTCCGCCGTCTCGCCATAGGGCACCTTCACCGGCGAGCCATGGACGATGACCTCGTCGCCCGGAAAGATCGGCACATTGTCGTCAAGTTCGACATGGGCATGCAGGCTCTCGAATGTATGCGACACGCGGATCGTGCAGCCGACATCGAACTTGCGGGCGTTGATGTCGGGGGGGGAATGGGTTCCAAGCTGCATCTTTATCCTCCGTTTCGTTCGGGTTTTTGCGTTTAGTTCTGGTTTCTTGTCAGGTTAGGCGTGGAAAGGCCGGTCTGGCTTTGTCCCTGGTCAATCAGCCGGCCGACATGCTGGCTGTGGCTGGGGCCGAAGCCGTCGAGTTCGATCCTCTCGCCCGAAAGCGGGTCGATGACCGCATGGCGGCCATTGGCGCGCTTGACCAGCCGGTAGGGCGCGGCCGGGTCGAGCTGACGCATGGCGCGGTCGCGGTTGAGGCTGCGATGGATGCCGCGCATGAAGCCGCTTCCATCGGTGGGAAGATGTTCGATCACCCGGTCATCGGGCAGGCGGCGGATCAGCATGCTGCCATCCGGCCGGGCCTCGAACCGGATCGACACCTCGGCGACCACGGCCGGCATCGGCGCCGGTCCGTTGACCGCCTTCTGGTAGCGGCCGATCCCGGCCGAGACGATGGCCAGCACCATCAGGCTGGCGGCACCCGCCAGGAACCATCCCGGAAAGACCGAACCCTTGGTGGTGGTGGCCATGTGCGTCTCCTGTCCTTAGCGGGCGGCCGAGGCGAGGGACGGTCCCTCGATCAGTGGCGTTTCGGGCTGCGGCGCCAGGCGCGTCGCCGGCAGGGTAAGGCTGGTCTCGCCTTCCGGGCTGGCTGCCTGGAGGGCATGGGCCAGCACGGCGGCGACGGCATCGAGATCCGCAAGGGCGCGGAAGCTCGGCTGCGGCTTGCTCAGGTGCCAGGGCCGGGCATGCGGCCAGAGCACCAGCGCGTTCAGACGTCCGTTCTTGCCCATGGCGAGGCTGATATCGCCGGAACCATCCGCCCAGCGGCGAACGGAGGCCCCTTCGATGCAGCCGAAGGGCAGGTTGAACGTCATCGGAAGGGCCACGCCGATGCGCATCACGACGCGCTTCGAGGTGATGCTGTAGACGCTCGACCGCGCGACCAGCCAGGCGACCAGCGCCAGCAGGCCGACGGCCAGCAGGGCGGCGACCGTGATCGGTACGACGGAGCGGAGCACCATCGGCCAGCCGCCGCCGACCCACCAGGTGCTGAAGGCGGTCCAGCCGATCAGCACGGCAAAATAAGCCGAGACGAAGCGCAGGTGGAAACCACGCCAGGCGAGGACCTTCCAGTCGGGCGCTCCCTGCCAGAGCAGGGTTTCGCCCTCCGGAAGCCGGGCGGGAAGGCCCCGCACCGGCTCTACGGCGAAATCGTCATGATCGCTCATATCAGGGGCTCCGCACGTTCCGGCGTCGCATACAGGGTGCCCGAGCCGTAATAGGCACAGATCTTGTCTTCCTCGAGCAGGGTCACGACATCCGCCTTGGCGGTGCCGGGAACATTCTCGAACTGGGCGCCGGTGATCGCTTCCACCACCACACGGCCCGGCCAGGTCTTCACCACCGAGAAGGTCATCGGCAGCAGGACGCGGCGCTTGCCCTTGGCGGTCTCGACCTCGAGATAGCGGGCGAGGGCTTCCGACCGGTCGACCCAGATATCGACGACATTGCCGCCGATCTCGCCGTCACAGCCGACAACCGGCATGCCGCGGGGATCGGGATCCCGCGAGGCAGTGGCATAGGACGTGGCCACCCGCATCGGCACGATGCGCGGCGTCATGTGGGTGGTCATGTCCGGCTTGTCGGCGCGCTCCGCCCAGGAACCCGGGCCGATGCAATCGTTCAGCGGAACCGCGTTGTTCGGCTCCAGCGGGGCGCCTGGCAGGATCGAGGTGGCCTTGCCCGGAACCGGGCGGGCATCCGGCCGGCCATCCGGGGCGAGCTTGGTCGTCCCGTCGGGCAGGCGGAACGTCTTCGCCGGCGGATAGAACATGAGGCTCGAGAGCCGGAACTTGCCGGGCTGCGTCGCTTCCTCGACCGGGTACCCCTCGCGCTGGGCTTCGCGCTGCAGATAGTAGATCAGCCCGGCGAAGAAGATCCAGAACAGGTAGAGCGATATGATCGCGAGATCATAATGGTCGGCGAGACTTTGTGGCTCCATGGGATGTCCTCCTCGAAGCGGGGGTTAACTGGGGAACTCGGCAAGACGCAGTCGGGTCGAGCCCCTTTCCTCGCGGCTGAACCGCGCCCGGACCAACGGGCCGAGTGCGACAAGCGTCGAGAAAAGAAGCAGGATTTCAATGTGATAGACGAAGCCATAAGCCGCGGAGGGTGAGGCGAAGGCTGCCCCGAGGGAGCCCGCCTTGCCCAGCATGGCGATGCTGTCGCGGACGATGCCGCCCACGGCGATGGCGAGACCGGCACAACTGGCCTGTACCGCACCCCAGGCGCCGAGCGCGAGGCCGGTCAGGCCGCCGGTTTCCAGCGACATCGCGGCCATCAGCGTGCTGACGGCGAAGAGCCCGGCGCCGAACCCGATCAGGCAGACACCGGCCCGGAACAGCACGGGGGATTGCAGCGCGCCGGCGAAGATCACCATCGAGAAAGCGACCAGCCCGACCAGCACGCCGATCGCGGCCAGCCGGCACGGATGGATGCCCCGTGCCAGCCAGCGGGCTGCCAGCGCGAAGGCCAGCAGTGACCCCATGCCCAGCAGCGCAGTGAGCATGGTGGTGGCGCTGACGGAAAGGCCGAGCACCTCGGCGCCGTAGGGCTCGAGGATGATGTCCTGCATGTTGAACCCGGCGGTGCCGAGACCGACCGCCACAAGAAAACGCCGGGCCGGACGGTTGGCCGAGAACAGGGCCCAGGCCTCGCGGAAGCTCGGCTTCGTCTCGGCTTTCGGCGGCGGGGCGCGGCGCGCCTCCTGCTTCCAGAGCGCGACGACATTGAGCAGGAAAGTCGCCACCGCAGCGCCCTGGATCACCTGGATCAGGCGCATCGGGTTGAAATCGGCGAGGAGCAGCGAGAACACATAGCCGCTCACGATCGTGCCGATCAGGAACACCACATACATCAGCGCGACCACGCGAGGGCGCTGTTCCTCGGCTGCAAGATCGGTGGCGAGGGCAAGCCCGGCGGTCTGCGTCGTATGCAGCCCCGCGCCGGCCAGCAGGAAGGCGAGCGCGGCGCCGGCCTGGCCGACCCAGACCGGGGCGTCATGGTCGTCGCCCAGCAGCAGCAGGGAGAACGGCATGATGGCAAGCCCGCCGAATTGCAGCATCGTGCCCGCCCAGACGTAAGGCACCCGCTTCCAGCCGAAGGCCGAACGATGCGTGTCGGAGCGGAACCCCACCAGCGCCCGGAACGGCGCGGCGAGGAAGGGAATCGCCACCATGATGGCCACGAGCGAGGCGGAGACGCCCAGCTCGACGATCATCACGCGGTTGAGCGTGCCGAGCAGCAGCACGGTCGCCATGCCCACCGAAACCTGGAACAGCGCGAGCCGCATCAGCCGCCCGAGCGGAAGCTCCGGCGTCGCGGCATCGGCGAACGGCAGGTAGCGGGCGTCGATCCGCTTCAGCCGGTCCAGGATCAGGCGGTTCAGGCTGCTCATGCGCGGCCCTCCGCCGGGGCAATGCGCAGGGCTTCCGAGATGTAGAAGCCGCGCGACACCCGATGGGTCTCGCGGATGGCCCGGCCTGCAAGCGGCAGGTGGCGGGTCATTTCGCGGCCGAGCCGCGCCGCGCTGACCGGCACGATGGCCGGCGCACGGTCGCCGCGCGGGAAGAGCCGCCCGGCCATGTGCATGGCCGTGAGGAGCGGGGTTTTCGGCGCCACCGTCACCAGCATCGGCCCGGCAACCCGGTCCGCCAGCCCGGCAAGGGCGCGGGCAATGTCAGCCGTGTCGTAGTGGATCAGCGAATCCATCGCGACCATGCCGTCGAACCGGCCGAGCGCCGGGTCGAGCATGTCGCCGACCCGGAAATCGATCGAGCCACCGCCGAGATCGCGCGGGCTGCGCTCCTGGGCCAGGGCGATCAGCGTCGCGGAGATATCGATCGCCACCACATCGGCACCGCGTCGTGCAGCCTCGACCGAAAGCGCCCCGGTGCCGCAGCCGGCATCGAGCAGGCGGAAGCCCGTCATGTCGTCCGGCAGCCAGCCCATCAGGCGCTGGCGCATCGAATCCCGCCCCGCGCGAACGGTCGCGCGGATGCCGGAAACCGGCACATCCGAGGTCAGCCGCGCCCAGGCATCGGCCGCCGTGCGATCGAAATAGGTTTCCAGCTCGCCCTTGCGCTTGGTGTACGTGGTGCTTGTCATTATTCGTATCCTAGGAAGTCGAAGATCTCGCGATCCTTCATCGGGCGCGCTTCCAGCACATCGGTGCCAGCCCAGAGCGTCTCGGCCAGCTGCATGTATTCCGCCCGAACGGCATTGAGTTCCGGCGTGTCTTCCATTTCGAACAGGGTTGATTTCTTGAGCCGCGACCGGCGGATCGCATCGACATCGCGGAAATGTGCGAGGCGCTTCAGCCCGGTAGCTGCATTGAACCGGTCGATCTCGTCGGTATTCGCGCTGCGATTGGCGATCACGCCGCCAACCCGGACATCGTAGTTCTTCGACTTCGCCTTGATGGCCGCGACGATGCGGTTCATCGCGAAGATGGAGTCGAAGTCGTTCGCGGTCACGATGACGGCCCGTTCGGCATGCTGGAGCGGGGCTGCGAAGCCGCCGCAGACCACATCGCCCAGAACGTCGAAGATCACGACATCGGTATCGTCGAGCAGGTGATGCTCCTTGAGGAGTTTCACCGTCTGACCGACGACATACCCGCCGCAGCCGGTACCGGCAGGCGGGCCACCGGCTTCCACGCACATCACACCGTTATAGCCTTCGAAGACGAAGTCCTCGACGCGGAGTTCCTCGGAATGGAAGTTCACAGTCTCCAGCACGTCGATCACAGTCGGGATGAGGGACTTGGTGAGGGTGAAGGTGGAATCGTGCTTGGGATCGCAGCCGATCTGCAGGACGCGCTTCCCGAGTTTGGAGAAGGCCACCGACAGGTTGGACGAGGTCGTGCTCTTGCCGATTCCGCCCTTGCCATAGACCGCGAAGACCTTTGCGGTGTCGATCTGGGTTGCCGGATCGAGATGGACCTGGACGCTGCCGTCCCCGTCACCGCCCCCGCGTTCGGGGCGGTCCTTCAGGGTGGGATGGCGATAAAGTAATGTCATGCTGCGACCTCCATGCCGATCCCTTCGATCCGATCTTCCAACGTCTCTTCCGCGCTTCTGAGCGCATCGAGCGTCTCGGCATCGGGTTGCCAGTAATTGCGTTCATGCGCTTCGATCAGCCGCTGGGCGACTTTCGCCGCAGCGACCGGATTGAGTTCGGCCATGCGTTCGCGCATTTCCGGATCCAGTACGAAGGTCGCGGTGATCTGCTTGTAGACCCAGGGCGCGACCTGGCCGGTCGTCGCCGACCAGCCCATCGTGTTGCGGACATGCTCCTCGATCTGGCGCACGCCCTCATAGCCGTGCTTGAGCATGCCCTCGTACCATTTCGGGTTCAGCACCCGGGAGCGCGCCTCGAGTGCGACCTGCTCGCCAAGCGTCCGGACAAGGCCGTCGCCGCGGGTCTGGTCGCCGATATAGACCGGGACCGAGGCGCCGCCGCGGGCACGGCTGGCCGCCTTGCTGATGCCGCCCAAAGTATCGAAATACTGGTCGAGGCTGGTGACCCCCACTTCGACCGATTCGAGATTCTGATAGGTCAGCTCGACACGGCTGAGCATGGAATTGAGCAAAGCCGGCTGGGCGTTCGGGTTGCCCTGGCGGCCATAGGCGAAGCATTTGCGGCGGGAATAGGTTTCCGCCAGCTCATCCTCTTCCTGCCATTTCCCGTTCTCGACCAGATGGTTGACATTCGAGCCATAGGCGCCGTCGGCATTCGAGAAGACACGGAGCGCGGCCGTTTCGAGGTCGCAGCCATGCTCGGCCTGATAGGCGAGGGCATGCGCCCGGATGAAGTTGAGATGCTCCGGCTCGTCCGCACTGGCGGCGAGATAGGCGGCTTCGGCGAGGAGGCGCGTCTGCAGGGGCAGCAGGTCGCGGAAGATGCCGGAGAGCGTCATCATCACGTCGATCCGCGGCCGGCCCAGCGTCTCGAGCGGCACGAGCTGCGCGCCGACAAGGCGGCCATAGCCGTCGAAGCGGGGTTCGGCACCCATCAGGGCGAGGGCCTGGGCGATCGGGCCGCCTTCCGTCTTCACATTGTCAGCGCCCCAGAGGACGAGCGCCACCTTGTGCGGCAGGCCATGGCCTTCGGCAGCATGGCGGGCGAGCAGCTTCTCGGCCTGCCGCGCGCCGTCGAGCCTGGCATAGGCGCTCGGGATGCGGAACGGATCGAAGCTGTGCAGGTTCCGCCCGGTCGGCAGCACGGTCGGGGTCCGGAGCACGTCGCCGCCCTGGGCCGGTGCGATGAAGCGGCCTTCGAGCGCCTGCAGGATGGCCGGTAATTCGGAATCGGCCGAAAGGAACCCGTTCGCCCGCGAAAGCTTGGCGAAGCTTGCGGCCTCGTTGGCATCCTCCGCATCCGGCAGGTCGCCGTCGGCCAGCCTTTCCAGCGCCTCGCGGCTGGGATGCCAGCCATCGCCGGCATCGGCCATGGCGGCCAGCATCTCGATCCGGGCCTCGCGGTCCATCGGCTCGCCGACAACATGCAGACCATGCGGGATGAGCGCATATTCGAGTTCGAGCACCTTCTCGCCAAGCTGGCGGATCTGCGCATCGAGTCCGTCCTGCCAGAGCGGTTCGGCCGGGACGAGATCAACCGCCGCCGCCTGGCTCTGGATCAGTTCCGCCAGCGTGCCGCGATCGGCCTCCGCGCCGCCGGGCAGGCTGCGCCAGCGATCGATCGAGGCCTTGAGATCGAGCAGGCCACGATAGAGCCCGGCATGCGCGACCGGCGGCGTGAGATAGCTCAGCAGCGTCGCGGCAGAACGGCGCTTGGCCAGTGCCCCTTCGGACGGATTGTTCGAGGCGTAGAGATAGACATTCGGCAGGTCGCCGATCAGCCGGTCCGGCCAGGACGAGCCGGACAGGCCGGTCTGCTTGCCGGGCATGAATTCCAGCGCGCCATGCGTGCCGAAATGCAGCACGGCATTCGCGCCGAAATCCTCGCGCAGCCAGCGATAGAAGGCCGAGAAGGCATGGGTCGGTGCGAAGCCCTTCTCGAAGAGCAGGCGCATCGGGTCGCCCTCGTAGCCGAAGGAGGGCTGCACGCCGACAAAGACATCGCCGAACCGCGCACCCAGCACGAAAAGGCTGGCGCCATCGGTCTGGTGGCGGCCGGGTGCCGGGCCCCATTGCTTCTCGATCTCGCCGAGCCAGGTTTCGCGGCGGACATGGTCGGAAAGCGGGATCCGGTGATGGACATTTGCCGGCGCGCAGAAGCGGCTGGCATTGCCCTCGACAATCGCCTTGCGGAGCGTGTCGACGCTGTCCGGCATGTCGACGCGATAGCCCGCCTCGGCAAGACCCTTGAGGGTGTTGAAGAGCGATTCGAACACGCCGAGATAGGCCGCCGTGCCGGTATTGCCGGCATTGGGCGGGAAGTTGAAGATCACGATCCCGACCTTGCGCGCCTCGCGCCGGGTCTGGCGCAGGGTGACGAGCTTGTCGAGCCGGGCTGCCAGCATCTCCGCCCGGTCCGGGCAGGATTGCATCGGCCGGTCGTCGCTCGCGCCTTCGAAGCGGCAGTTGCGGCCACAGCCGGTGCACGCACCGGCAGAGGGGTCGGCCCGGCCGCCGAAGACAATCGAGCCGGTCGCGCCGTCCAGTTCCGGAATCGCCACCATGATCGTGGCCTCGACCGGCAGCAGCCCGCGATCCGAGGCGCCCCATTCCTGAAGCGACTGGAACTCCACGGCATGCGCGGCGATGTACGGCACATCGAGCCGGCGCAGGATGGCCTCGGCAGCTTCGGCATCGTTATAGGCCGGGCCGCCGACCAGCGAGAAGCCGGTGAGCGAAACCATCGCGTCGATCCGGCACTGGCCGTCTCGCATGAAATACTGCTCGATCGCCGGCCGGGCATCGAGCCCGCTGGCAAAAGCCGGGATGACCCGGTAGCCGCGCGCCTCGATGGCCGCGATCACGCCGTCATAATGAGCGGTATTGCCGGCCAGCAGGTAGGACCGCATCACCAGCAGGCCGATGGAGCCCTTCGGATCACGGCGACCGGGCAGGGCATCGGCCCTGTCGCCGATCCGCCCCGGCAGGGCCGGATGATAGACGCCGATTTCGGGATATTCCACCGGCAGCGCAGGTTTGAGGCTGTTCCGGTAGGCCTGGCGCGGGCCGGCCGCGTAACGGTTCACGAGGAATCGCACGAGGTTGAGCGCATTGTCCTCGGAACCCGCCAGCCAGTATTGCATGGTCAGGAAATAGGCGCGGATATCCTGCGCCGCGCCGGGGATGTATTTCAGGATCTGCGGGATGCGCCGCAGCATCTTCATCTGGTGGGCGCCGCTGCCCCCCTTGGTATTGCCGCGCAGCTTCTTGAGGAAGGCCGCGAACCCGGTGACGGGTGCGCTCATGTCGTAGCTGCCCATCCGCGTCAGGCGGACGATTTCCGGCGCCGACATGCAGGCCACCATCGCATCGCAATGCGGGCGGCGTGCCAGCAGCGCGTCGAGGATCGGCATGTACTGCTCTTCCATGAACAGCATGCTGCCGATGATGATGTCGCCCTGGGCGATATCGGCACGGCAGCGGGCCAGGGCCTCCGGATGGCGGCCCCATTCGGCCGCCGAATGCAATTGCAGCACGAGGCCCGGCATTTCCCGCCGCAGCCGCGGCCGGGTACGCGCGATCGCACCGGTCAGGTGATCGTCCATCGTGACGATCACGACCCGGATCGGGGTGGGGTCAGCGTCCGAAATGCGCTTTTGCATCGTACAGCGTCTCCACGGTGATCAGGCGGATGCCACGCTGGTCAGCGAAGCTTTCCGTATTCCGGCGGGCCTTACCGCGAACGAAGAACGGGATCTTGCGCAGTTCCTGCTCGGCCTCGGGGGCCCAGCCGGTCGGTCCTTCTTCAACGGCAACTTCCGCGCTTCCGGCCTCGGCCATCGCCGGAACCGCCACCTCGATTACCGGTTCCGCGGCGCGGGCAGGGGCCCGGCTGGCATGGCCGAGATGCGAGGGGGCAGCCCCGTCATGGAACTCGAAATCATCCCGGAACATGCCGAGCAGATGTTCCTCGAGGCCCATCATCAGTGGATGGACCCAGGTGTCGAACAGCACATCGGCGCCTTCGAACCCCATCTGCGGCGAATAGCGCGCCGGGAAATCCTGCACATGGACCGGCGCCGAGATCACCGCGCAGGGCACGCCGAGTCGCTTGGCGATATGGCGTTCCATCTGCGTGCCGAGCACCAGTTCGGGCTGGAGTTCCGCCACCTTCGCCTCGACTTCGAGGTAATCGTCGGTGATCAGCGCCTCGATGCCGTGGCGGGCAGCGGCCTCGCGGACATCGCGGGCGAATTCGCGGCTGTAGGTGCCGAGGCCGACAACTTCGAAGCCGAGTTCCTCCCGTGCGACGCGGGCGGCGGCGATGGCATGGGTCGCATCGCCGAAGATGAACACGCGCTTGCCGGTGAGATAGGTCGAGTCCACCGAGCGCGAATACCAGGGAAGGCGGCTTTCCTCGGCCTTGAGGAAGGGGGCCGGATCGATTTCAGCCAGCCGCGCGACTTCGGTGATGAAGTCGCGCGTCGCACCGACGCCGATCGGCACGGTCGAGACGATCGGCTGCCCGAACGACCGCTTCAGCCATTGGGCAGCGGGGCCGGCGATTTCCGGATAGAGCACCACGTTGAAATCGGCATTGCCGAGCCGGGCGATATCCGCCGGGCTGGCTTCCCACGGCGCGGTCACGTTGATGGCAATGCCCATCCGCTCCAGCAGCCCGGAGATCGCCCGGACATCATCACGGTGGCGGAAGCCGAGCGCGGTCGGGCCGAGCAGGTTGCAGCGCGGCTTCTCGCCGGCAGCCCGGACCGGGCGGGCGGCATTCGGCGGGAGGGCATGCGGGCCGGCGAGATGCCGGACGATCTGGTAGAAGGTTTCGGCCGCGCCCCAGTTTTCCTTCTTCTGGTAGCTCGGCAATTCCAGCGGGATCACGGGGATCGGCAGTCCGCTCGCCTTGGCGAGCCCCGCCGGATCATCCTGGATCAGCTCGCCGGTGCAGGACGCGCCGACGATCATCGCCTTGGGCTTGAACCGCTCATAGGCCTCGTGGCACGCGGTCTGGAACAGGGCGGCGGTGTCGCCGCCGAGATCGCGGGCCTGGAAGGTGGTGTAGGTCACCGGCGGCCGCTTGGACCGGCGCTCGATCATCGTGAAGAGCAGATCGGCATAGGTGTCGCCCTGTGGGGCGTGCAGCACATAGTGCAGATCACGCATCGCGGTGGCGATGCGCATCGCGCCGACATGGGGAGGGCCTTCATAGGTCCAGACTGTAAGTTGCATCCTACACCTCCAGCCGGGCGCGGCGGTTGAGCGGCCGCGCGAACAGCTCGGCGAGGTCGCCGGCCTGCTCGAAGCCCTGGATCGGGGTGAAGACGAGTTCGATCGCCCATTTCGTTGTCATGCCTTCCGCCTCGAGCGGATTGGCAAGGCCGAGCCCGCAGACAACGATGTCCGGCGCGGCCTTGCGGCAGCGTTCGATCTGACGGTCGACATCCTGCCCCTCGCTGAAGGCCGTCCCGGCCGGCAGCATGGCGAGGTCGGCGGCGAGATGCTCCTTGTGGAAGTAAGGCGTGCCCACTTCCACCAGCTCCATGCCCAGCTCGCGATGCAGGAACCGTGCGATCGGAACTTCCAGCTGGCTGTCGGGGAAGAAGAAGATCCGGCGCCCGGCCAGCATGTCGCGATAGCGTGACACGGCCTTGCGGGCGCGCTCCAGCGGCGCGGCGATCGCTGCGTCGATGACCGCCGGCGCGATGCCGAATGTGGCACCTGCGGCATGGATCCAGCCGGCCGCACCTTCCGCGCCGAGCGGGAAGGGGGCCGCAATCCGCTGGCCACCACGGCCTTCGATCAGCCGCGCGGTCTCGCCGAGGAAGGGCTGAGCCAGCAGGTAGCGGGTATTCGGCCCGATGCCTGGCATCGCACCGGCCTTCCGGGCAGGAAGGAAATCGACATGCGGGATGCCGATATCGGCGAAGATCCGCCGGAACTGGTCTTCCACCGCATCGGCCAGCACGCCGACGACAAGGAGCGATTCGGGGGCATCGGCCGGCGCGGCAGCGAGGCTCGGCACCAGGGCCGCGAGGCAGGCATCCTCGCCCTGGGTAAAGGTGGTCTCGATGCCGCTGCCGGAATAGTTCAGCACGCGCACGGCCGGGGCTACGCGCTCGGAAAGCCGCTTCGCTGCACGCGAGAGGTCCAGCTTGATCACTTCCGACGGGCAGGAACCCACGAGGAAGAGCAACCGGATATCCGGGCGCCGCTCGAGGAGGCGCATGACCACCCGGTCCAGCTCCTCGTTCGCATCGGCAATACCGGCAAGGTCACGCTCCTCGATGATCGCCGTCGCGAAGCGCGGTTCGGCGAAGATCATCACGCCGGCCGCCGATTGCATCAGATGGGCGCAGGTCCGCGAACCGACGATCAGGAAGAACGCATCCTGGATCTTCCGGTGAAGCCACATGATGCCGGTGAGGCCGCAGAAGACCTCGCGCTGGCCGCGCTCGCGCAGGATCGGCGGGTTGGAGCAGGACGCGGCCGAAGGTTCGGGCAGGAAAACGGGGCTGGTTGTCACGGCGCGACCTCCAGGCCTTCGGAGGTCAGCTCGACTGCCGGGGCGGCCTGCAGCCGGGCTGCCCGCAGCTTGAGCAGGAACTGCGCCGCGTTCACCACGTAGGTGGCATAGGCCGCGAGCGCGATGGCCATCTGGCCTTCCGGTCCGGCCCAGCCGGTGAAGAGGGCCACGAGATAGGCCGTATGCAGGGCAATGACCACGAAGCTGACCATGTCTTCCCAGAAGAAGGCTGGCGCCAGAAGGTATTTGCCGAACACCGCATGTTCCCAGATCGAGCCGGTGACCATGATCAGGTAGAGGACCAGCGTCTTCAGGACGATGGATGCCGTCGCGGCCTCGTAGCCCAGCCCGCTCGCCAGATACCGCAGGACCAGCACAAGGCTGACCAGGAAAACCGCGAACTGCACGGGGGCGAGGATTCCCTGAACCAGGGTCCAGGGCGTCGCGTCGCGGCGGCGGCGTTCATCCGGTGTGTAGAGCGGCTTGGCAGTCTTGCGACCCCGTGGACGCTCGCTCATGGTATGCTCCCTATCCGGTATCCCCCTCGTCCGGGTTGACACCAATTTGAGCAGAGTGTGGGCCCCAAAAAAACATCTGTCAATCTAACTAGACACTTTGGTTGTCATTTAATATGGTCAGTCAACAAGGCGCGTTCGGGACGCGTCCAAATGATGGAGGGTGTTGCCAACACAGGGTTTTCCCGGTCGAGCCATCGAGCTGGTGCAACGACATTTCACAGTCGCTGCGTTTTCTGGGTGATAAAAACCGGAAAGATTTGCGGAAGAGCGGGCATTCTGTCAGATTGTGTCTCGCTTGGTTGTCACATCTTTTCCAGCACGCAGAGACTCCTGCAGCCCCGTCAGAGAGGGCGCGCAAGCCAAGATGTCCCGCACGTACCGAAACACTCTGGGAGGAGTGGGATGGCGAGCACTTCGGACGACATGATCGGCGCCGACGCCGTTCCCGATCACAGGGATGACAATGCGGGTTCGCGGTCGGGCACGGAGGGTGCCATGCCGCGCGGGACATCCCACAGACTCGACCGTCACAGGCCGGATCGTCACCGGTCAGAGCACACACATTACGCGCCGGCGATGCCGGATATGGCGCCGCTCGCCCGGACCATCGAATCCGAAATCATTCCCCGCCTCATGCTGCTCCACCGCGAGGCAATGCCTCGCCGGCAGCCGAGCGAGGGGCTTTCCGCGAAGATGCTGGCCATCCCGAATATCGAGGCACCCGCCATCGCGGAGCGTTTCCTCCGGATCCTGATCGACCAGCCTGTTGATGCCGCGATCGATTTCATCGACGATCTGCTGATCAGCGATGTGCCCTTCGAGCGGCTCGTCCTCGAATTGCTCGAGCCGGCGGCCCGCAAGCTCGGGCGCCTCTGGGAAGAGGATGTGCTGAGCTTCGTCGAGGTCACGATTGCAATGTCGCGCCTCCAGCAGCTGATCCGCGTCTATGGCCCTGCCCTGGCGCCGGAATTCGACCCTGGTATCGAGTCGCGCCGGATCTTCATCTCGGCCGCGCCCGGCGAGACCCATACATTCGGCGCCTCGATCGCCGAGGCGTTCTTCATCCGGGCGGGCTGGGACGTCATGGCCGAGGTCGGCCTCTCGCGGATGGAGCTGCTCGAGCGCGTGCGGACGGAATGGTTCGATGTTGTCGGCCTGACTGCAAGCTGCGATGCCTCGGTCAACCAGCTGTCGGGGCTCGTCCGGCGGATCCGGGAAGCATCCCTCAACCCCGGCGTGAAAATACTGCTCGGGGGATCGGCGTTTCTTGTGGAGCCGACCCTGGCTCTTTCCCTCGGCGCCGATATCGAGGCTTGCGCCGGACCCGATGTTGTTGCAGCAGTCAATCGTATGATGAAGACGGCGCGTCTTGATTGAGTCGGGATGCTGCCGCCGTTTACACACACTTCGTCGGCCACCCTGTTTGGCCTGAACCTTGCCTGACACGTTGACCAGAGGTAGATCGACCCAAGGAAGCCGAGAGAACATGGAATTCGGATCATCCAGCAGCAACAACGCTGACGGCCTGAGGGTCGGCTGGGCCGATGGCCTGTCGCCCGATATCGCCGAGAAGCTGCTCGCGTCGATGTCCGATATCGCGCTCATCATAGATGCCGATGGCGTCATCCATGATGTGGTCCTCGGCAATGCCGAACTGGCCGGAGAGGTTGATCCGGACTGGCGCGGTCGCAAATGGAACGAGATCGTCACCAAGGAAAGCCGGCCCAAGGTCGATGATCTGATCCGCGGTTCTCTCCGGGGCGGTCTTGTCCAGCCGCGTGAGATCAACCACCCCGCCCGCTCGGGGATCGATGTCCCGATCCGCTATTCCACAATGGCTTTGGGCAAGAGCGGCCGGTTTGTCGCCATTGGCCGCGATCTGCGCAGCCTGGCGCAGTTGCAGCGTCGCCTGGTCGAGACCCAGGAGGCCATGGAGCAGGAATACGCGCGGATGCGCGCGGCGGAAACCCGCTACCGCATGCTGTTCCACCTCGCTTCCGAGCCGGTGCTGATCGTCGATTCCATAACCCTGCGTATTGTCGAGGCCAACCCGGCGGCTTTGCGCCAGATCGGCAATGGCGCGGAGCGCCTGGTCAACCAGTCGATCCTCTCCTGTTTCACCTATGATGGCGCCGAGGCGCTCGAAGCTGCGCTGAAGACCGCCCGCCGCGCCGGCAAGGTGCCGGAAGTCGAGGCCCGCCTCGCCCAGAACGGCCAGCTTTTCTCGGTCGCTGCCTCGGTTTTCCGGCAGGATCAGGCGGTTTTCCTCCTCGTCCGGCTGACGCCGCATGCCGGCACGCAACCTGTCGCGGGGGGTGATGGGCTGGCCAGCAAGGTCATGGGTGTCATCGAGCAACTGCCTGACGGGTTTGTTGTCATCGACGGCGATCTCAAGATCGTCGAATGCAACCAGGCCTTCCTTGATCTGGCCCAGCTTGGCGCCAAGACGCAGGCGCTCGGCGAGCCTCTCGAGCATTGGCTCGGCCGGCCGGGTGTTGACATGGACCTCATCATGGCGCGGCTCGAGGAAAGCCGGGCGATGCGCGCCTTCGCGACCGTGCTTCGCGGTTCCTATGGCAGCGTCGAGCAGGTTGAAGTCTCGGCCGTGCCAGCCCTGTCCGGCGAAGTGCCGACCTACGGCTTCGTCATCCGCAACAACGGCATCCGCCAGGCGCTGAACGGCCATCGCGGCCGGTCGCTTCACCGCTCCGTCGAGCAGCTCACCGAGCTGGTCGGCCGGGTGTCGCTGAAGGACATGGTGCGCGAGTCCAGCGACATGATCGAGCGTCTCTGCATCGAGGCCGCTCTGGAACGGTCGGGTGACAACCGCGCCTCCGCCGCCCAGATGCTCGGGCTGAGCCGGCAGAGCTTCTACGCCAAGATGCGCCGCCACGGCCTCGGCGATCTCGATCCGGAAGTGCCGGCCGAGGAATGATCACAGGCGGCTGTGATGTGTCAGTCCGCCGCGACAAAATAGTGTAAATCTAAATTGACGGATCGGGTGACGGGGACTACCGTTGCCCCATGATCGAGGCGCCTGTCCCTTCCGGTGGCCCGCAGCCGGTTCCTGCCGCGGCATTGAACCGGCCTGCGCTGAGCGCCATGGTCGAATTGCTCAAGCCAATCACCTGGTTTCCGCCGATGTGGGCCTATGCCTGCGGTGTCGCCTCCGTCGGCATTGCCGGCGCAGGCGGCTGGATAGCGGCAGCAGCAGGCGTGCTGCTGGCCGGCCCGCTGGTCTGCGGGACGAGCCAGGTCGTCAATGACTGGTTTGACCGCCATGTCGATGCGATCAACGAGCCCAACCGGCCGATTCCCTCCGGCCGGGTGCCGGGGCGATGGGGCCTCGGCTTCGCCGTCGTCTGGACAATCGTCTCGGCGCTGGTGGCCGCCTTGCTGGGCCCGTGGGTCCTCGCGGCAACCATGCTCGGGCTCGCTCTGGCCTGGGCCTATTCGGCACCCCCCTTCCGCCTCAAGCGCAATGGCTGGATCGGCAATGCCGCAGTCGGGCTGTGCTACGAGGGCCTGCCCTGGTTCACTGCGGCTGCGGCCATTCTCGGCACGTTCCCGGATTCCCGCCTGGTCTGGATCGCGCTGCTCTATTCCCTTGGCGCGCATGGCATCATGACGCTGAACGACTTCAAGTCGATCGAGGGCGACCGGCAGATGGGGCTGCGCTCCGTGCCGGCGCAACTGGGCGCCGAACGCGCCGCCCTGCTGGCCTGCTGGGTCATGGCGCTGCCGCAGGTCGTGGTCATCCTCCTGCTCTGGCTCTGGAATGCGCCGGTCCATGCCGGTCTCGTCGCCGGCATCCTGCTGGCCCAGATCGCGCTGATGAAGCGCCTGCTCTCCGATCCGCGCGGGCGGGCACCCTGGTACAACGCGACCGGCATTACCCTCTATGTCTCCGGCATGATGGTGTCGGCCTTCGCCCTGCGCATGCTTGCTTCGGGAGTTGCCCCATGACGCCGCTGGGTTTGACTCCGCTGGGTTGGCTCGGCATCGCGCGGCTCGGGCTCGTGCAGACGGCGCTCGGCGCGATCGTTGTCCTCACCACATCGACCATCAACCGCGTCATGGTGGTGGAACTGGCGCTGCCGGCCATGCTGCCCGGCGCGCTGGTGGCTCTCCATTATGCCGTGCAGGTGCTCCGTCCGCGCTGGGGCCATGGCGCCGATATCGGCGGGCGGCTGACGCCCTGGATCATCGGCGGCATGGCGATGCTGGCTTTGGGCGGCTTCGGCGCCGCTCTGGCGGTGGCAATGATGGCCAGCATGCCGGTGGCCGGGCTGCTGATGTCGGTTCTTGCCTTTCTCGCCATCGGCATCGGCGTCGGTGCCAGCGGCACCTCGCTGCTCGTCCTGCTCTCGCGCCGCGTGGCCGATGCCCGCCGCCCCGCCGCGGCAACGATCGTCTGGGTGATGATGATCATGGGCTTCATCGTCACGGCCGGCACTGCCGGTCACTTCCTCGACCCCTTCTCGATGGGCCGGCTGGTTGCGGTCTCTGCGGTGGTCAGCTTGCTCGCCTTCATCGTCAGTGTTGTCGCTGTCTGGGGCGTCGAGGGCGCATCGCCACCCGCGCCGGCAGCCGGCGCGACCGTGCCGGCCGATTCCTTCCGCGAAGCGCTGCGCGAGGTCTGGTCCGAGCCGCATTCGCGCCTCTTCGCCATCTTCATCTTCCTGTCGATGATCGCCTACAGCGCGCAGGATCTCATCCTCGAGCCCTTTGCCGGCGCGGTCTTCGGCTATACGCCCGGCGAGACCACGAAGCTGGCCGGCCTCCAGCATGGCGGGGTGCTGGCGGGGATGATCCTCGTGGCCATTGTGTCGACGCTCTATGGCAATCGCGGCCCCGGGACCACGCGCTTCTGGACGGTGGGCGGCTGCATTGCCTCCGCCTTCGCGCTGGCCGGCCTCGTTGCCGCAGCCCTGATCGGTCCGGAATTTCCGTTCCGTCCGAATGTCTTCCTGCTCGGTGTTGCCAACGGTGCCTTCGCAGCTGCGGCGATCGGCGCGATGATGCGGCTGGTCAATGCCGGCAATCCGGAGCGGGCCGGCGTGCGCATGGGCCTCTGGGGCGCAGCGCAGGGCATTGCCTTCGGGGCAGGGGGCTTCCTCGGCGCACTGGCGGCCGATATCGCACGCTATCTCATCACGTCGCAGGTTGCGGCCTATGCCACCGTCTTTGCGGCCGAAGGCGTGCTTTTCATCATCTCGGCGGTTCTGGCAGATCGCGTCGCCAGCCAGGCCCGGCAGCCGGCCAGCCGCCGGCCGGCGGCGCCAGATATGCCGGATCTCGCGCTTGGCCGCCCGGCGGAATGACAGGGCAGGGAGGAACCACGCATGGACGAAGCTGAAAACACCCGGTTCGATGTCGTCGTGATCGGCGGCGGTCCGTCCGGTGCCATTGCCGCGGAGGATCTTGCTCGGGCCGGACACCGCGTTGCGCTGCTCGATCGTGCCGGCCGGATCAAGCCCTGCGGCGGGGCCGTGCCGCCTTGCTGCATCCGGGAATTCCAGATCCCGGATTCGCAGATCGTCGCGCGGATCCGCTCCGCGCGCATGGTCGCCCCGTCGGAAATCGGCGTCGACATGCCGATCGAGAACGGCTTTGTCGGCATGGTCGATCGCGAGCATTTCGATGAATTCCTGCGCGAACGGGCCGCCCTGTCCGGCGCGACGCGGTTCAACGGCACATTCGAGACGATCACCCGCGATGATCGCGGCCACCCGATCGTGCAATTCCGGCCGAAGGGCGACGAAGACCGGCTGGTCTCGCTCCGCACCCGGCTGGTTATCGGCGCGGATGGCGCAAATTCGCAGGTTGCCCGCATCGCCCTGCCGGATGTGAAGCGCGTGCCCTTCGTCTTTGCCTATCACGAGATTGTCCGCGCGCCGGTGCCGGGCTCGCCGCATTACGATTCCGCCCGGTGCGACGTGATCTACCAGGGCAAGGTCTCGCCGGATTTCTACGGCTGGGTCTTCCCCCATGGTGAGACGATGAGCATCGGCACCGGCAGTGCCCACAAGGGCTTTTCGCTGCGGGGCTCGATTGCCGACCTGCGCAGGGAACTCGGCTTCGAGGGGCTGGAAACCATCCGCAAGGAAGGTGCGCCGATCCCGATGAAGCCGCTCAAGCGCTGGGACAATGGCCGCGATGTCCTGCTGGCCGGCGACGCCGCCGGCGTGGTCGCGCCGGCATCGGGGGAGGGGATCTACTACGCCATGTATGGCGGCCGCCTCGCTGCGGAGGCCACGGCCGCTGTGCTGCGCACGGGCGATGCCCGGGCTTTGGCCGGTGCCCGCAAGACCTTCATGGCCAAGCATGGCAGGGTCTTCTGGGTGCTCGGCCTGCTCCAGTATTTCTGGTACCGCAATGACCGCAGCCGCGAACAGTTCGTGAAGATCTGCCGCGATCCGGATGTGCAGAAGCTGACCTGGGAATCCTATATGAACAAGGCATTCGTCCGGGGCCGCTTCATGGCGCATGTCCGGATCTTCCTCAACGATGTCCGTCACCTCCTTGGCTTTGCCCGCGCGTGATCAATTTCTCGGGCCTCGATACATGGATCCTGCTGCCAGCAGCGGGTGCCGCCGTCATTGTCGCCATCCTCGGCGGTGTCGCCACCGATGTCGGGGATTGGTACAAGGCCCTGCGCAAGCCGTTCTGGCAGCCGCCGAACTGGCTGTTCGGCCCGGTCTGGACAACCATCTTTGCACTCGCAGTCATCGCTTTCGCCATGGGCTGGCGTGATGCGCCCGGCGCGGATGCCCGCCGGATGCTGATTGTCGTCTACGCGGTGAACGCAGTTCTCAATATCGTCTGGAGTTTTCTGTTCTTCAAGTTCCGCAGACCGGATTGGGCCTTGGGCGAACTTGTCTTCCTCTGGCTGTCGATCCTGGCGATGATCCTCGTGCTCTGGCCATTCTCGCCGGGCGCCGCCGTGTTGTTGTTGCCCTATATCCTCTGGGTCTCGACGGCGGGCTTCCTGAACTGGGAGATCTTGCGGCTCAACGGCTCGTTCCGGGGGGCAAGTCGGTGAGTGAGCTGCTTCGGATCGGGGTCGATTCTGCCATCGCGATTCTCGTCATCGAAGCGCTGGCGCTGATCTGTCATCGAGTCTTGACAGGTCGCGGTTTGCCCGTGGCGACCATCCTGCTCGTCTCCGCGGCAGGCCTGACGCTCATTCTGGCCCTGCGCCTTGCACTGGATGACGGGCCTGCCTGGGCCATGGCCGCCCTGCTGATGCTGGGCGGTCTTGCTCATGCCATTGATCTCATACGCAGAATAACGCGGACAGACCGGGCCTGACCCCGATTTTGTCCTCCGAATTCGGCCGATCGGGTGATTTTCCCCTTGCGGAATTCGCCAAAGTGTCAAGAATGCTAGACACAAGAATGTCACCCAATGCAGACATTCGGCCGTGGAGATCAAGCCGATGCCGGAAACTCCTCTCCTGGACCTGATCGCCACGCCCGCCGATCTCCGCGCGCTCCCGGCCTCGGACCTCAAGCAGGTTGCCGACGAGTTGCGGGCTGAAACCATCGATGCAGTCTCGACCACCGGCGGCCATCTCGGCGCCAGCCTCGGCGTCGTCGAACTGACTGTCGCCCTGCACCATGTCTTCGAGACCCCGAAGGACACGCTGATCTGGGATGTCGGCCACCAGGCCTATCCGCACAAGATCCTGACCGGCCGGCGCGACCGGATCCGCACCCTGCGGCAGGGGGGAGGCCTTTCCGGCTTCACCAAGCGCGGCGAGAGCGAATATGACGCCTTCGGCGCCGCCCATACCTCGACGTCGATTTCCGCCGCTCTCGGCTATGCCGTCGCGCGGGATCTCCAGCAGAAGGACGGCCATGTCGTCGCCGTGATCGGCGATGGCGCAATGTCCGCCGGCATGGCCTACGAGGCGATGAACAATGCCGGCGCGCTTGGCTCGCGGCTGATCGTCATCCTCAACGACAATGACATGTCGATCGCCCCGCCTGTCGGCGCGATGTCGACCTATCTGGCGCATCTGCTCTCGGGCAAGACCTATCTCACGATGCGCGAGGCCGGCCGCAAGCTGACCCGCAGGTTCGGCGACCGGATGGACCGCACGATCACCCGGGCCATCGAGCATGCCCGCTCGTATTTCACCGGCGGCACGCTGTTCGATCAGCTGGGCCTTTATTATGTCGGGCCGGTCGACGGACATGATCTCGATCATCTCGTCCCGATCCTGCGCAACATCCGCGATGCCGATCAGGGCCCGATCCTGCTTCATGTCATCACGAAGAAAGGCAAGGGCTATGCCCCGGCCGAGGCCAGCGCCGACAAGTATCATGGCGTGGTGAAGTTCGATGTTGCCACGGGTGCGCAGGAAAAGTCCAAGGCTGCCGCGCCGTCCTACACCAAGGTATTCGGCCAGAGCCTCGTGAAGGAGGCCGAAAAGGATGACCGCGTGATCGCGATCACCGGGGCCATGCCTTCCGGCACCGGCACCGACCTGTTCGAGAAACGATTCCCGAAACGCTTCTTCGATGTCGGCATTGCCGAGCAGCACGCGGTGACCTTCGCCGCCGGCCTCGCCTGTGACGGCATGAAGCCCTTCTGCGCGATCTACTCCACCTTCCTGCAGCGCGCCTATGACCAGATCATGCATGATGTGGCGCTGCAGAACCTGCCGGTCCGCTTCGCGCTGGACCGGGCCGGGCTGGTCGGTGCCGACGGGCCCACCCATGCCGGCGCTTTCGATATCGCCTACATGGCCTGCCTGCCGAACATGGTGCTGATGGCCCCCGGCGACGAGGCCGAGCTTGTCCATATGGTCGCCACCGCGGCGGCGCATGATGCCGGCCCGATTGCCTTCCGCTATCCCCGCGCGGATGGAACCGGCGTGGCCCTGCCCGAAACCGGCGTCCCGCTGCCGATCGGCAAGGGGCGCGTCCTCCGCGAAGGCAGCCGCCTCGCCATCCTGTCCTATGGCACGCGCCTGCAGGAATGCCGGATTGCGGCCGAACGCCTCGATGAACTCGGCATTTCGACCACGCTGGCCGATGCACGCTTTGCCAAGCCCTTCGACCGGGCGCTGGTGGAACAGCTCGCCGGGCATCACGAGGCACTGATCCTCGTCGAGGATGGCTCCTCGGGCGGGTTCGGCGCGCTCGTCATGGAATATCTGGTCCATAACGGCTGGCTCGAGCATGGTCTGAAGCTCCGCTCGATGCATCTGCCGGATCGCTTCCAGGATCATGACACGCAGGCACGCCTCTATGCCGAGGCCGGGCTTGATTGCGATGCGATCATCCGGCTGGCGATGAGCATCGTCCAGCCGGCCAGCAAGCTCCGGGTCATCCAGGGCGCAGGGCCGAGGCTGATCTCGCTGGCCGAGCCTTCCGCGAGGAAGGTGCTGCGCCAGCCGGAATTCCAGGCTGAAGGGGCCGCCGGGTCATGAACCGCCATGCCCCGCAACGCCGCTTCGAGCCCGATCTCGCGCCGCTGGAAGTGCTGCTGGCCAAGCCGCGCGGCTTCTGCGCCGGCGTGATCCGGGCGGTCGAGATTGTCGAGCGCGCCCTCGAGATCCATGGCGCGCCGGTCTATGTCCGCCACGAGATCGTCCATAACACGCATGTCGTGGAACAGTTGCGGGCGCGCGGCGCGATCTTTGTGTCCGAGGTCGACGAGATCCCCGAAGGCGCGATCACCGTTTTCAGCGCGCATGGCGTCTCCCGCAAGGTCGAAGCCATGGCCGCGGATCGCAGCCTCGATGTCATCGACGCGACCTGCCCGCTGGTGGTGAAGGTCCATGTCCAGGGCCGCCGCCATGCCGAGCAGGGCCATGATGTGGTGCTGATCGGTCATGCCGGCCATGCCGAGGTCGAGGGCACGCGCGGCCAGATCGATGGCCGCCTGCACCTGATCGCCCGGCCGGAAGAAGTGGCAGATCTCGAGATCGCGGATCCCTCCCGCGTCGCCTACATCACCCAGACGACCCTCGGCGTGCAGGACACGCGGGATGTGATCGCGGCGCTGAAGGCGCGCTTTCCGGATATTGTCGGCCCCGATACGCGCAACATCTGCTACGCGACGCAGAACCGCCAGGCCGCCGTGCAGGAAATGGCCGGGCGCGCCGAGATGATCCTCGTCATCGGCTCGCGGCAGAGTTCCAATTCCAGCCGCCTCCGGGAGATCGGCGCGCAACTCGGCGTGCCGGCCTATCTCGTCGAGGGGCCGGCTTCCATCGACCTGACCTGGCTGGAGGGCGTGTCCACGCTCGGTCTCTCTGCCGGCGCTTCCGCCCCGGAAGAGCTGATCCAGGCCACAATCGACTGGCTTCGTCACTTCCGGGATGTGTCCATCACCGAACTGGAAGGTGTCGAGGAAGATGTCGTGTTCCGCTTGCCCGTCCGGCTTGCCAGCACCGCCCGAACCTGAGGAGAGCGCCATGTCGGCAGAAGCCTATGGCGCCCAGCGCCCCCTTCCGGACCGGGAAGAACCCCTGCGCGAAACGCTCGCCGGGCACCCCGCACCCGTCGATCGTGCCAACCGGATGCTCCGGGTCACGCCGGCTCCGGCGCCACGCCAGCGCGTGCCGTTTCCTTTCTCCGCCATCGTGGCACAGGAGGAGATGAAGAACGCGCTGATCCTCTCCGCCATCGATGCAACCATCGGCGGCGTGCTGATCTTCGGCGATCGAGGCACCGGGAAATCCACCGCGATCCGCGCCCTTGCGGCCCTGCTGCCGCGCATGCGTGCCATTGTCGGCTGCCCCTATGGCTGCGAGCCCGGTCGTCCGGCCGCTTCCTGCGAGCATTGCCAGAGGCTCTCGCTCGACAAGGGCCGGCGCGGCCAGGCCGAATCCCATCTCGTTCCCGTGCCGGTCGTTGACCTGCCGCTCGGCGCCACGGAAGACCGTGTCGTCGGCGCACTCGATCTCGAACGGGCTTTGGCCCGGGGCGAAAAGGCCTTCCAGCCTGGTCTGCTGGCCAAGGCGCATCGCGGATTCCTCTATATCGACGAAGTCAATCTCCTCGAGGATCACCTCGTCGACGTGCTGCTCGACGTGGCGGCTTCCGGCGAAAATGTCGTCGAGCGCGAGGGGCTGAGTATCCGCCACCCCGCCCGCTTCGTGCTTGTTGGTTCCGGCAACCCGGAAGAGGGCGAATTGCGCCCGCAATTGCTCGATCGCTTTGGCCTGTCGGTCGATGTCGAGACGCCCTCCGATCTGGAGACGCGGATCGAGGTCGTCCGGCGCCGTGATGCCTTTGACCGCGATCCCGAGGCTTTCGCCGATGCCTGGCGCGGCCGCGATGCCGGAATTCGCCGCCGTATCTCCGCCGCGCGGAAGAGGATCGGCAGCATGACAACCAGCGAGGGCGCCCTGCGTCGCGCCACGGAATTATGCATTGCGCTCGGCACCGACGGCCTGCGCGGCGAGTTGACGCTGATCCGCGCCGCCCGAGCGCTTGCGGCCTATCAGGGCGAGGATTCGGTCGAGGAGGAGCATGTGCGTATCGTCGCGCCCATGGCGCTCCGCCATCGCCTGCGTCGCTCGCCCCTCGATGATTCCCGCGCCACGGCACGGGTCGAGCGCGCGATCGGCGAGGTTTTCGGCTCATGACTCCCGATCCGGCCAGAAGCGATCCGACCGGGGCGGATCTGGCCGGGTTGGCGCTTGCCGTGCTCGCCGTCGCGCCTGAAGCGGCGGGGGGCATCTGGCTGCGGGCCCAGGCCGGTCCCGACCGCGATCGCTGGCTCGCCGCCCTGCGTGCCTCTGCCGTGCCGGGCGTGCCCTTCCGGCGCATGCCGGCCGGCATCGCCGAATCCCGGCTGATCGGCGGGCTCGATCTCGCCGCGACCCTCGCCTCCGGTCTGCCCGTCACCGAGCGCGGCCTGCTTGCCGAGGCCGATGGCGGCTATCTCGTCATCAGCATGGCCGAGCGGCTTGATCCCTGGCTGGCAAGCCTTGTTGCGGCCACCGCCGAAACCGGCGAATTGCATGTCGAGCGCGATGGCGTGACGCAGACGCTGCCGGCCCAGTTCGCCATGGTGGCGCTGGATGAGGGCATCGATGACGAAGCCCCGCCCTCGCTGCTGACCGAGCGTCTGGGCCTTGTGCTTGATCTCGCCCATGCTCCTTTCGGCGAGTCGCCCTTCTCTTTCCAGGCCATGACGGCCGCGCGCGAGCGCCTGCCCGTCGTGGCGACCTCCGCCCGCATCATCGGCGAACTCTGTGCGGCTGCGGCCGGCTTCGGCCTGGCCTCGCTGCGCCCGTCGCTGCAGGCCGTCGCTGTGGCTCGTGCCCTCGCTGCGCTGCATGGCCGGCTCGACGTGGAAGACGAGGATGCGATCCTCGCCGCCGCGCTCGTTCTGGCGCCACGCGCCGTGCAATGGCCGAGCCGGCAGGAGCAGCAGGAGGAGGAAACGCCGCCCCCGCCGCCGCCGGATGCCGACACCCCGCCGCCGGAAAACCCGCCGCAGGAACAGTCCGGTGATCCGCCCGATGACGTGATGAGCCAGTCGGCATTGGCCGCATTGCCGGCTGGGCTGCTGGCCGATCTCAAGGCCCGCGCGGCTTCCGGCCGCCAGCGTTCTGCCGGCAAGGCCGGTGCGCGAGAGAAGAATGCCCGGCGCGGCCGGGCTGTCGGCGTCAAGCCCGGCGATCCCCGGACGGGCGCGCGGCTCGGCCTGATCGATACACTCCGCGCGGCTGCACCCTGGCAGAAGCTGCGCCGGGGCGCCTCTTTCGGCGATGGCACCATCGCCGTCCGCCGCGAGGATTTCCGCATTGTCCGGCGCCGGGCCCGGCGCCGCACCACCACGCTCTTCATTGTCGATGCCTCCGGCTCCTCCGCGCTCCAGCGCCTCGGCGAGGCCAAGGGCGCCGTGCAGCTGCTGCTGGCGGAATGCTACGTCCGCCGCGACGAGGTGGCACTGATCACCTTCCGGGGCCGCGTGGCCGAAATGGTCCTGCCGCCGACCCGCGCTCTCGCGCGCGCCGCCCGCGCCCTGGCCGGCCTGGCCGGTGGCGGGGGGACGCCGCTCGCCACCGCGATCGATACCGCCCGTCAGGTGGCGGAGGGCATCATGCGCTCGGGCCGCACGCCGGTTCTCGTCTTCATGACCGATGCCCGCGCCAATATCGGCCGCGATGGCCAGCCCGGCCGCGAGCGCGCCATGGCCGATGCCCGGCAGGCCGCGCGGGAACTCGCCGCGCTCGGCCAGACGACGATCCTCATCGACACGGCGAACAAGCCTGGCGAGGCGGCGGCTATTCTGGCGGATGCCATGGAGGCCCGTTACCTCCCCTTGCCCTATGCCGCGCCGGAACTGGTGGTGCATGCCGTCAGCCAGGAAAGGCCGGCGCCCCGCGCCGCGCACAGGGCATGACCGGCCGGCTTGACTGGCAGCAGGACGGGGCGGACTGGCCGCATCGCGAGGCGAGCCGCTTCGTCGAGGCCGCGGGCCTGAACTGGCATGTGCAGGTTTTCGGCAAGGGGCCGACTTTGCTTCTCCTGCACGGGACCGGGGCCTCCACGCATTCCTGGCGCGATGTCATCCCGCTGCTCGCGCCGCATTTCCGCCTGATCGTCCCGGATCTGCCCGGCCATGCCTTCACCGATCCGCTGCCCGAAGCCGAGGCCGGCCTGCCGGGCATGGCAAAGGCGGTCGCGGCGCTCCTCGTGGCGCTCGATGCTGAGGTCGATCTCGTGATTGGCCATTCCGCCGGCGCGGCCATCGCGATCCGCATGGCGCTGGATGGCTCGATCACGCCGCGCGCCATTGTCGGCATCAACGCCGCCCTCGTGCCTTTCGGCGGCGCGGCCGAGCGGATATTCCCGCCGCTCGCCCGGCTGTTGACGCTGAACCCTTTCGTGCCGCGCTTCTTCACCTGGCAGGCGACGGATGTCGCTGCAATTTCCCGGCTGATGGAATCGACCGGATCCCGCCTTTCACCCGAAGGTCTGGCGCTCTATCAGCGCCTGTTCCGCTCGCGCGACCATGTCCGCGCCACTCTGGCCATGATGGCCTATTGGGATCTTGCCTCCCTGCGCAAGGCCATGCCGGATCTCGCCGTGCCGCTGCACCTGATTGTCGGCCTCGGCGACAAGGCGGTTTCGCCGGAACAGGCGCGCGGCCTCAAGCAGGCCATGCCGTCCATCCGGCTGCATTTCCTGCCCGGCCTCGGCCATCTCTGCCACGAGGAGCAGCCCGCCAGGGTTGTCGAGCTCGTGGATCGCGTCGCCGCCGATCATGGCCTGGCGCAGGCGGCCTGAAGGGGAGGGCGCGATATGTGGCAACCGGAACCGCCGAAATCGGCCCTTGCCGCCGGCACACGGGATGCCCGGCCCCATGCGGTGATCGTCGGCGCGGGCCTCGGCGGCCTTGCCGCCGGCATCCGGCTGGGCGCGCGCGGCTATCGCGTCACGCTGGTCGATGCGCTGGCCGAACCGGGCGGGCGTGCTGCGCCTTGGCGGCAGGATGGCTTCCTCTTCGATGCCGGCCCGACCATCATCACCGCGCCCTTCCTGCTGGAAGAACTCTGGGCGCTCTGCGGCCGCCGGATGGCGGATGACATTACCCTCAAACCGATGGACCCGTTCTACCGGCTTGATTTCGCGGATGGCTCCTCACTCGAATGCAATGGCGACATGGCGGCAATGCGCGCCCGCATCCGCGCCCTGTGCCCGGGCGACGAGGCCGGCTATCTCCGCTTCATGGCCGAGAGCGAGGCTATCTACCGGATCGGTTTCGAGGAACTCAGCGCGGTGCCCTTCACGAAGCTCACCGACATGCTCAAGGTGCTGCCGGACATGGTCCGCATGCGCGCCGACCGCTCGCTCTACCGGCTGGCGGCGAAGCATGTGAAGGACGAGCGGCTGCGCACCGCGCTCAGCTTCCATCCGCTCTTCATCGGCGGCAACCCGTTCGATGTCACCTCGGTCTACGGGCTGATCCTGCATCTCGAGAAGACCCATGGCGTCCATTACGTCATGGGCGGCACGGCGGCGCTCGTGCAGGGGCTGGTCAACCTGCTGCACCGGCAGGGCGCGACCTTCCGGATGAATTCGCCCGTACAGGCGATCGAGGTTGATTCCGGCCGCGCCAGCGGCATCCGGCTGGCGGGCGGCGAGCGGATCGAGGCGGATATCGTCGTTTCGAATGCCTGCATCGGCCATACCTATGACACGCTGCTGGCCGGCGTGAAGCGCAAGCGCTGGACCAGCGCGAAGCTGAGGCGCACCCGCTTTTCGATGGGCGTCTTCGTCTGGTATTTCGGCACGAACCGGCGGTATGAGGCCGTTCCGCACCATACGATCCAGCTCGGCCCGCGCTATCGCGGCCTGCTGGACGACATCTTTCACAAGAAGATCGTGGCGGAGGATTTCAGCCTCTATCTCCATCGCCCGAGCGCGACCGACCCCTCCGTCGCTCCGCCCGGGCATGACGCCTTCTATGCCCTTGTCCCGGTGCCCAATCTCCAGGGCGGGCAGGATTGGGCCAGCCTCGCCGAGCCTTTCCGGCAGCGCATTGCCCGCCATCTCGAGGCGACCCTGCTGCCCGGCCTGTCGGATTCCGTGGTCTCCTCGCATATGATCACGCCGCTCGATTTCGAGACACGCCTCCGTTCGAAGGCCGGCGCGGCATTCGGGCCGGAGCCCTTGCTGTTCCAGAGCGCCTATTTCCGCCCGCATAATGTCAGCGAGGAGGTGCCGAACCTCTATCTCGTCGGCGCAGGCACCCATCCCGGCGCGGGCGTTCCCGGCGTCCTCTGTTCCGCCCGCATCCTCGACGAGGTGGTGCCCCATGCAGCCGATGCGTGATCCTATCCCCGACTTGCCCGCGCGGGATCTTGCCGCCTGCCGCGCGCTGCTCGCGCAGGGCTCGAAATCCTTTGCGCTCGCCTCGCATCTGCTGCCCGGCCGTCTCCGTGTTGCGGCGACGGGGCTCTATGCCTTCTGCCGCATCGCCGATGATCTGATCGACATGACCGGCAAGGCCGAGGCCGGGGTCGAACTGGTCCGATTGCGGGTTGAGCGGATCTATCGCGGCGAGCCCTTTCCCCATCCTGCGGACCGGGCCTTTGCGGCCGTGGTGCAAGCCTGCGCAATACCGCGCCCGGCTGTCGATGCGCTGGTCGAGGGCTTCGCCTGGGATGCGGAGGAGCGCCCGTACGAAACGCTGGATGACGTGATGGACTATGCCGCCCGCGTGGCCGGCTCCGTCGGCGTGATGATGAGCGCCATCATGGGCCGCCCGCAGGATGCCGCTCTGGCGCGCGCCGCCGATCTCGGCATGGCGATGCAGCTCACCAATATCGTCCGCGATATCGGCGAGGATGCCCGCAACGGGCGGCTCTATCTGCCCCGGCTCTGGCTGCGCGAGGCCGGGCTCGACCCTGTCGCCTGGCTGGCCGATCCGCAGGATCACCCGGCGATCCGCCTTGCTGCCCGTCGCCTGCTTGACGAGGCCGAACGGCTCTATCGCCGCGCCGAACTCGGCATCGCGCTGCTGCCACCGGATTGTCGGCCTGCCATCCGCGCTGCCCGGCTGATCTATGCCGAGATCGGCCGGGCCATTCTCCGCAACCCCAGCGCCGATATCCTGCGTCGGACCGTGGTGCCGCGCGGCCGGAAATGGCGGCTCCTGCTCTCCGCTCTGGCCCGCCTGCCCGATGAGGGCCTGACCCATGCCCGTCAGGCGCTGCCGCCGCCGCACGAGGCCGTGCGTTTCATGATGTCCGGCCTGCCGGATCTCGCGATGCCGGCGGTTCCGGTTTCCGGCGGTCTCGCCTGGTGGGATCTCTCGGGCCGGTTGCTGACCATTCTCCCGATCCTCGAGAAGCTGGAACGCGCCGAGCGGGACCTGTCGCTGGGCAGCAATCCGATGCGCCAGCCCCAGACGTAAAATGGCGGGGAGGCGCGAATGGACGATCGCTATTATGGCCTGATCGAGTTGCTGCTGTTCGGCGCACTGGCCATCGGCTTTGGCGTCCAGCAACTCTGGTCGCTCCGCCGCGCGAAGGAAAAGGCAGCGCGCGAGAAAGCGGCCCGCGAAGCAGGCACTGGCGGGAAGGGCTCTGCCGCCTGAACGGCGTCGCCTTCAACCCCGCCTTGGCATCCGGAACGGCAGCATGGCCTGCACGATCGGGCTGGCAAAGCGCGTCAGCGACAGGCTTTCATGCATCGCCGTCACTGATCGTCCGGCCAGCTGCGTACGGATGACCGACCGCGCGTAGAACGGCGTGTCTTCCAGCGTCTCGGTGACGTCCGGCCGCGTGCCGGGATCGGCCGGCACCTCGCGGCGGACGCGCCAGAACGTGCCCGGCAAGGGCTGGTTGGCGGGGAGGGGAAAGCGCTGCGCATGACCCGCCTGATCGAAAGCAAGTCCGAGCGAGAAGGGGGTCCCGTCCTGATGCCGGCCGGCATAGCCCACCAGCGAACCGGCTTCCGTATCGCCCCGGCACCAGTTCCAGTCGAGAAAGCCGGTCTCCAGCGGCATCGCGCCGCGATTATGGTCGAGATAGCCGGTGCCCTGCCAGCTGAGGCCGGGCTCCTCGAAAGCCATCTCGACATGGCAGCGCGGTGCCAAAGGCCGCCAGACATGCTGACCATGGGGGTTAAGGAGATAGCTCGTATCGCCCCGGGCTTCAGGCTTGAGCCGGATCTCGCCGCGCACGGCACGGGGAATCGGCATGCCGCGCTCCGAAATCCGGATGACGAGATCCTCGCCCTGTTCCTCCAGCGTGCTCGGGCCGACCCGGAACAGGCCGGGCGCGCGCTCCACCGCCGCCGCACCGCGTTCGGTCATCGCCCAGCGCCGCGCGCCGGGGCCGTAAAGCGCCACATTGATCGCGCAATGCGCCATCGGATCCGCGTCGCCCCGCCGCCGCGCCCAGGCATAATAGGGCGAGAAGACCGAGCCGATGAAGGCGATGACGGTCAGCCCGAACCGGCCGTCGGCGCTGATCGCATCGCAATACCACCAGGCGTAGCCCCCGGCAGGAACCGCCGTGTCGAAGCCCGATCCCGGATCAGCGCCTCGGCGGCCAACCGGCCCGAAAGGGCCACCATCGGAACGCCTGGTCCCGGATGCACGCTCCCCCCCGTCAGGTAGAGGCCCGGCATGCGGCTGCGCGAGCCCGGGCGCTGGAACGAGGCCATCGCTCCATGCGTCGCCATCCCGTACAGCGCCCCGCCCGTGCCCGGAAACAGCGCCGCGAAATCCTGCGGCCGTGTCAGGACCGGTGGCGCGGGGCCCGGGTTCAGCGTCAGGCCATGGCGGCTCAGGGCATGCGAAAGGAGCCTGTGACATGTCTCGATCTCCGGCAGGCCGGCCACGGCTTCGTCGCCACGGGCCGGCGCATTGATGAGCAGAAGGAATCCCTCCTCGCCCTCTGGCGCTGCGGAACCATGCCGGTCCAGCGCGCAGATATAGAGGGTGGGGTCCGCAGGAACGGCACCGCGATCGAGCGCGGCGAATTCGGCCGGATAATCGGCCGAGAACAGCACCGTATGGTGATGCAGCGGAAAGCCGGAGAATTGCCCGCGCCCGCTGAGTGTGATGGCGGAAAGCGAGCGACCCTCGCGCGGCAGCGGCGGGACGGAACGCGTGGCTTCCGGCCCCAGCAACCCGCCGGCAAGCGCTTCGCGGTCGACATTGCTGATCACGAAATCCGCGTCGAGCCGCGTTCCGTCCGCCAGCCGGATGCCGCTGGCCCGGCCCTGCGCGGTTTCGATTGTGGTCACCCGCTCTCCGAAGCGGAACACGCCGCCCAGCCCCTCGATGGCGGCCTGCATGGCCCGGGCAAGCGTATGCATGCCGCCTTCGATCTGCCAGACGCCCTCCTGCTCCACATGGGCGATGAGCATCAGCGTGGCCGGGGCGCGGAACGGCGAGGAGCCGCAATAGGTGGCATAGCGGCCGAAAAGCTGCCTCAGGCGCGGGTCGGGGAAGAAGCGGCCGAGCGCCTTCCAAATGGTCGAGAAAGGTTGCGTCCGCAGCATCGCGCCAATCCCGGCCTGCCGCACCAGTCCGAGCGGGGAGGGGCGCTCCGCCTGCATGAAACTCTGTTCGAGCGACCGGCAGATCGCCTCCGCCTCGCGCGCGAATTCCGAATAAAGCCGGCCGGCCTCCGCGCCGGCAAAGGCGGCGATCGCTTCGCGGCTGGCCTGCCTGTCGGCATGAAGGTCGAGCCGGCTGCCATCCGGCCAGCCATGGCGGGCCAGAACATCGAGCCGCCGGAGCGGGACGCGGGCCGCAAAATCCAGTCCGGCCTCGGCGAAGAGCTGCTCGAACACCGCCTTCATGGTGAAAACGGTCGGGCCGGCATCCAGCGCATGGCCACCCACTGCGAGTTGCCGCATCTTGCCGCCCGGGCTGCCGGCAGCCTCGATCACGGTAACCGCGAATCCATGCCCGGCGAGAAGCAGGGCGGCGCTGAGCCCGCCGATGCCCGCCCCGATGACCACGACCCGATCACGCGATGTCACACTTGCCATACACGCATCATGACATCTTCACTTGACAATGAAAACTGTCAAGGCAACCTTACACTCAGAAAGTCACTGATCAGGATCGCCTGACAGGGAGGGAAGCATGATCCGGTTTGAAGAGAAGCTGGAGGCTGTGCTCCGGGACGCGCAAGGCGCCGGTTGCCCGCCGCGCCTCGGCGAGGCGATGCATTACTCGGTCTTTCCGGGCGGCGCCCGCATCCGGCCGAGGCTCGTTCTCGCCGTGGCCAAGGCCTGCGGGGCCCGGGATCCAGGGCTCGCTTTGTCCGCTGCGGCGGCGATCGAGTTGCTGCATTGCGCCTCGCTCGTCCATGACGATCTGCCCTGTTTCGACGATGCCGATCTCCGGCGCGGCAAGCCGACGGTCCATTGTGCCTTCGGTGAGCCGCTCGCCGTGCTGGCCGGCGATGCGCTCATCGTTCTGGCCTTCGAGGTGCTGACGCGCTCCGCAAGCGTGGCGCCGGCCCGGCTCGGAAACCTCGTCCGGATCATCGCCGGCGCTGTGGGCAGCCGGGGCGGAATCACCGCCGGGCAGGCCTGGGAGGCCGAACCCGAGATCGATCTCGACTGCTATCATCAGGCCAAGACCGGCGCGCTCTTTGCGGGCGCCACGATGGCCGGTGCTGCGGCAGCCGGCATGCCCTATGCCGAATGGCGGGCGCTTGGCGAGCAGATCGGCGCGGCCTTCCAGGTTGCCGATGATATCCGCGACGTGGCCGGCAGGCCCGAGGAGATCGGCAAGCCGAACGGGCAGGATGCCATGCTGCACCGGCCCAATGTCGTGCACCAGCTCGGCCTTTCGGGTGCTGTGCGCCATCTTGATTCCATGATCGTGGGTGCGATCGAACAGGTCCCGGCTTGCCCCGGCCGGGCGGAACTTCAGGCCCAGATCCGCATCCAGGCCAACAGTTTCCTGCCCGAGGAGCTGGCCCGCCGGGCCGCGTGACGCGCGCCATGGCCGTTCCGGACCGCCTGCTGGCCTGGCGTGACCGCTTGGTCAGCAGCCCCGGCTTCCAGCGTTTCGCGGCGCGCTTTCCGCTGACAAGGCCTGTTGCCGAGCGGCAATCCCGCGCGGTTTTCGATCTTTGCGCCGGGTTCGTCTATTCCCAGGTGCTGGCGGCCGTGGTCGAGCTGGGCATCCTGCCGCGCCTCGCCGAACGCCCGCATGACACCGCCGAACTGGCAGCAGCGACGAAACTGGAGCCGGCGGCAATGGAGCGGCTCCTGCGCGCCGCGCAGGCCCTTGGCCTCGTATCGCCCCGGCAGGGCGGCCGCCATGGCCTCGGCATGAAGGGGGCGGCCCTGCTCGGCAATCCTGGCGCGATGCGCATGATCGAGCATCACCGGATCCTCTACCGCGACCTCGCCGATCCTGTCGCCCTGCTGCGCGGCGAGCATGCCGGCACCGGCCTCGGGGCTTTCTGGCCCTATGCCGCCGGCGAGCGTGAGGAAACCGGCCACGCGGTTTCCGACTACAGCGCGCTCATGGCCGACTCGCTCTCGCTGGTGGTCGAGGACGTGCTCGACGCATTCCCCTTTGCCCGCCATCGCCGGATGCTGGATATCGGCGGCGGCACCGGCCGATTCGCCATCGCGGTCACGCAGCGCGTGCCGGGGCTCGCTGCCACCGTGCTGGACCTGCCCGGCGTGATCGCCGAAACGCGCGACCGGCTGGCGGCTGAGCCACAGGCCAGCCGGCTTTCGGCCGTCGCCGGCGACGCGATTGCCGGGCCAGTTCCCGGCGGGTCCGATCTCGTGACGCTCATCCGCGTGCTGCATGATCACGATGATCCGGAAGCCATGGCGATCCTGCGGAACATCCGCGCGGCGCTGCCGCCCGGCGGGACCCTGCTGATCGCCGAGCCCATGGCCGGCATACGCGGTGCAGAGGCCATGGCCGATGCCTATTTCGGCTTCTACCTTCTGGCGATGGGGTCCGGCCGGGCGCGCCGCCCACAGGAAATCCGGGAAATGCTGGAGCAGGCGGGATTCCTCGATATCCGGCCCCTGCGTACCCGGCGCCCGCTGCTGACCAGCGCCATCGAAGCCCGCGTTCCGGCGGTGGCCTGACACTTTGCCCATTTAATTGTCAGGCTGGATTGACATTAAGAACTGTCACTCTAAGCTTACACATAGAAGAGACCACCGGATGGACAGGTGGCTGGGAAAAATCACCATGGAAACGCTCGCTGTCGTGATGGAGAAGCCGGAGCACCTCTCGCTCCGCCGCCTCGATCTCGTCGAGGCCACAGCGGATGACATCGTGGTGGACATTGCCTGGAGCGGCATCTCCACCGGCACCGAGCGCTTGCTCTGGACCGGGCGCATGCCGCAATTCCCCGGCCTCGGTTACCCGCTCGTCCCCGGTTACGAATCGGTCGGCACCGTCGTGATGGCGGGCGAGGCTTCCGGCCACCATGTCGGCGAGTCGGTCTTTGTGCCGGGCTCCCGCGGGTTCCGCGATGCCCGCGGCCTGTTCGGCGGCGCCGCCTCGCGGCTCGTCGTGGCGGGTCGCCGTGCGATCACCCTGGATGCGGCCGATTCCGGCCCCGAGGGCGTACTGATGGCCCTCGCGGCCACCGCGATCCATGCCGTTCAGACTCAGGGCGCTGCCCTCCCGGATCTCATCGTCGGCCATGGTGTTCTGGGCCGGCTGCTGGCCCGTGTCGCCGTTGCGCTGGGCGCAAGCCCGGTCGTCTGGGAAAAGAACCCGGACCGCCAGTCAGGCGCGGCCGGCTATACCGTTGTTGATCCTGACGCCGATTCCCGCCGCGATTATCCGACCATCTACGATGTCTCGGGCGATGAATCCCTCGTCGATCCGCTGATCTCGAGGCTCGCCCCGGGCGGCGAACTGGTTCTGGCCGGTTTCTACGAGCGCCCGATCAGCTTCGCCTTCGCCCCTGCTTTCATGCGCGAAGCGCGGATCCGCATCGCTGCGGAATGGCGCGAGGCCGATCTCGAGTTGACGCGCCGCCTGATCGCTTCCGGCCGCCTCAGCCTCGACGGCCTGATCACCCACACCCAACCGGCTTGCAATGCCGAAGCGGCCTATCGGACCGCCTTCAGCGATGCCCGCTGCCTCAAGATGATCCTCGATTGGAGAGCCCATCCATGAATGTGCAGCTTCGCGTTCTCGACAAACAGCGCAACGTGCTTGTCACCCATGCGGGGAAAACCGCGCAGGAAGCCATGGCGGAAAAGCTCCGCCAGGAAGCCAGCGAGGACCTTGCGGGGCCGGAAACCGGACCGGTGACCAAGGAAACGCAGGTCATTGCCATTTATGGCAAGGGCGGCATCGGGAAGAGCTTCACGCTCGCCAATCTCAGCTACATGATGGCCCAGCAAGGCAAGAAGGTGCTGCTGATCGGCTGCGATCCGAAGAGCGACACCACCTCGCTGCTCTTCGGCGGCAAGGCCTGCCCGACCATCATCGAAACCTCCTCGAAGAAGAAGCTGGCCGGCGAGAATGTCGCCATCGGCGATGTCTGCTTCGTGCGGGACGGCGTCTTCGCCATGGAGCTCGGCGGGCCGGAAGTCGGCCGCGGCTGCGGCGGGCGCGGCATCATCCACGGCTTCGAGCTGCTGGAAAAGCTGGGCTTCCACGAATGGGGCTTCGACTATGTCCTGCTCGACTTCCTCGGTGACGTGGTCTGCGGTGGCTTCGGCCTGCCGATCGCCCGCGACATGTGCCAGAAGGTCATCATCGTCGGCTCGAACGACCTGCAATCGCTCTACGTCGCGAACAATGTCTGCTCGGCCGTGGAATATTTCCGCAAGCTCGGCGGCAATGTCGGTGTCGCCGGCATCGTGGTGAACAAGGATGACGGCACGGGCGAGGCAGCTGCCTTCGCCGAGGCGGTTGGCATCCCGATCCTCGCCGCTATTCCGGCGGATGAGGATATCCGCCGCAAGAGCGCGAAATACGAGATTATCGGCCGTCCCGGTACGCAATGGGCCTCCCTGTTCGAAGGGCTCGCCAGCAGCGTCGCCGAAGCGCCGCCCGTCCGTCCGACGCCGATGTCGCCGGATGGCCTGCTCGGCCTGTTCGACGGCGACACCGTCGGCCGCGATGTGGTGCTCATTCCGGCCACGATCGAGCAGATGTGCGGCAAGTCCGACATCACCAAGCCGACCCTCGAAATCATCTACGACAACGCCTGAACCCCGCCCTCCCTTGCGAGAGACGTCCATGACCGTTCACCAGCCCCAACCCGATCCCCAGGCCATCCCGGCCCCGGCGGAGATGGTCCTGGCCCAACCCGTCGAGATGACGGACGGGATCGGCTGCCACACGGGCAAGGACGCGATGCGCGCGGCGGCAACGAAGGCCGGCCTCGGCGAGACCCTGGAACGCTATGCGGCGGATTATCCCGCCGGCCCGCATGACAAGCCGCAGAGCATGTGCCCGGCCTTCGGCTCGCTCCGTGTCGGCCTCCGCATGCGCCGCACGGCGACGATCCTCTCGGGTTCGGCCTGCTGCGTCTATGGCCTGACCTTTACCTCGCATTTCTACGGCGCCCGGCGCTCGGTGGGCTATGTGCCCTTCAATTCCGAGACGCTCGTCACCGGCAAGCTGTTCGAGGATATCCGCGAAGCTGTTTTCAAGATGGCGGATCCGGAGCTCTACGACGCGATCGTCATCACCAATCTCTGCGTGCCGAGCGCCTCCGGCGTGCCCCTCCGGTTGCTGCCGAAGGAAATCAACGGCGTCCGCATCATCGGCATCGACGTGCCCGGTTTCGGCGTGCCCACCCATGCCGAGGCGAAGGACATCCTCGCCGGCGCCATGCTGGCCTATGCCCGCCAGGAGGCCGAACTCGGCCCGGTCCAGGCGCCGCGCGGCGGCAAGTCCGAAAAACCCACCGTCACGCTGCTCGGCGAGATGTTCCCGGCCGATCCGGTTGGCATCGGCATGATGCTGGAGCCGATGGGCCTCGCGGCCGGCCCCGTCGTCCCGACCCGGGAATGGCGCGAGCTCTATGCTGCGCTCGATTGCGCGGCGGTGGCCGCCATTCACCCGTTCTACACGGCCTCGATCCGTGAGTTCCAGTCCGCAGGCCGCAAGGTTGTCGGCTCGGCCCCCGTGGGTGTCGACGGCACCGCCGCCTGGCTCGCCGGGATCGGTGCTGCCTGCAACGTGCCGGCGGATCGCATCGCCGCCGCGCAGAACGCCATTCTCCCGGCCATCCGCGGCGCGCTGGCCGCGCGCCCGATCAAGGGGCGCATCACGCTGACGGGCTATGAAGGCTCGGAACTGCTGGTGGCGCGCCTGCTCGTCGAGAGCGGCGCCGACCTGCGCTATGTCGGCACGGCCTGCCCGCGCACCGAATGGTCCGCCGCCGACCGCGACTGGCTCGAGGCGCGGGGCGTCATCGTCAATTTCCGTGCTGCAATCGAGCAGGATTTCGCCGCCATCGAGGAATTCAGGCCCGATCTCGCCATCGGCACCACCCCGGTCGTGCAGAAGGCGAAGGAGCAGGGCATTCCTGCGCTCTACTTCACCAACCTGATCTCGGCCCGCCCGCTCTTCGGCCCGGCCGGTGCCGGCAGCCTTGCCACGGTGATCAATGCCGCGCTCGGCAACAAGGCGCGGTTCGACATCATGACCGAATTCTTCGCGGGGGTCGGCACCGGCTACAATGCCGGGATCTGGCAGGATACCCCGCACGAGAATCCCGACCAGCGCAAGCGTCTCGAGGCGAGAGCCATCAAGGCGAAGCGCGCAGCCGAGGAGATTCCGTAATGTTGATCCTCGATCATGACAGGGCAGGGGGCTATTGGGGCGCGGTCTATATCTTCACCGCGGTCAAGGGCCTGCAGGTGATCATCGATGGCCCGGTGGGCTGCGAGAACCTGCCGGTCACCTCGGTCCTGCATTACACGGACGCGCTGCCGCCGCATGAACTGCCCATCGTCGTTACGGGCCTGGGCGAGGAAGAACTCGGCCAGCACGGCACCGAAGGCGCGATGAAGCAGGCCTATTCGGTGCTCGACAGCGGCCTGCCCTCGGTGGTCGTTACCGGTTCGATCGCCGAGATGATCGGCGGCGGCGTGACGCCCCAGGGCACCTCGATCCAGCGGTTCCTTCCGCGCACGATCGACGAGGACCAGTGGCAATGCGCGAACCGGGCCATGATGTGGCTCTGGACGGAATACGGCCCGAAAAAGGTGCCGAAACTCAAGCCACGCGCTGAAGGCGCAAAGCCCAAGGTCAACATCATCGGCCCGGCCTATGGCATGTTCAACATGCCCTCCGACCTGGCGGAGATCCGCCGGCTGATCGAGGGCATCGGCGCCGAAGTGCATATGAGCTTCCCGTTGGGAACCCATCTCGCCGATATCGGCAAGCTGGCCGAGGCGGAAGTCAATGTCTGTCTCTACCGCGAATTCGGGCGTCTGCTCTGCGAGCAGCTCGAGCGGCCCTATCTCCAGGCGCCGATCGGCCTGCATTCGACCACGAAATTCCTGCGCACCCTCGGTGAGTTGCTCGGCCTTGACCCCGAGCCCTTCATCGAGCGCGAGAAGCACACGACGATCAAGCCGCTCTGGGATCTCTGGCGGTCGGTCACGCAGGATTTCTTCGGCACCGCCTCCTTCGGCATCGTGGCGAACGAGACCTATTCGCGCGGTATCCGCCTTTTCCTCGAGGAGGAAATGGGTCTGCCCTGCAACTTCGCCGTGTCGCGAAGCGCCGGAACGAAGACCGACAACGAGGCGATCATCCGGATGATCCGCGAGAAGCCGCCGCTCATCCTGTTCGGCAGCTACAATGAGCGGATGTACATGGCCGAGGCCGGTGCGCGGGCGATGTACATCCCCGCCTCCTTCCCGGGCGCGATCATCCGCCGCCATACCGGCACGCCCTTCATGGGCTATTCCGGCGCCACCTATCTTGTGCAGGAAGTCTGCAACGCGCTGTTCGACGCGCTGTTCCATATCCTGCCGCTGGCCGGCCAGATGGACGCTGTCGACCGCACCCCTGCCCGCGCGCATCGCGAGCTGGCCTGGGCGCGCGAGGCCAAGGTCATGCTGGACAGCTTCCTCGAACAACAACCGGTTCTGGTCCGGATCTCCGCTGCCAAGAGGCTGCGGGACAATGCCGAGCGCGCGGCCCGTGCCGCCGGCGGCGATTGCGTCCGGCCCGAACATCTCGATCCCGAAGCCCGGCAGCGCGAGGAGGTTTCGTCATGAAGCCCACTCGCCAACCTCTTCGGTCACTGGCGGTGTCTCCGGTCCGGTTTCTGGACCGGGACCGGAGCACCGCCCTTTCCCGCCTGCGTGTTCAAAGGAGATGAGCATGGCTCACGCCGTCAAGTTGGATCCATCCTCCAGGATGAAGTCCCATGCCGAGCAGAAGCGACTGTGCCAGCGCATGACGCTGGTCACCGCGACTCTCCTTGTTCCGGTTGTGCTGCTTCGCCGCGCCTTCCGGCGCCTGGCCGGGCAGAATTCGGGGAGCCCGCCGGTTTCGGTTTTCGCCGAGGCCCGGGCCGATGCCAGCGCGATCATCCCCTACATTTTCATGGGGTAGTTTTGCCCTGGAAAACGCTTGCCCCATGACCGGAATCTTCCGGCCCAGGGACATGCTGCGGGTGAGCTGCAGCTAACCAGCCGTGCGGGAGTTGCACGGTGACGACTAACCCCTAGTCGAAAAGGATTACGATCATGGCGGATAGACAAGGATCCCTTACGGGATTGACTGACGAAGAAGCCCGTGAGTTCCACGGCTTCTTCATGACGAGCTTCATCGGGTTCACCGTTGTCGCTGTCATCGCACACTTCTTGGTGTGGATGTGGCGCCCGTGGCTGCCCAGCGTGAAGGGCTACGCATCGCTGCAAGACAGCGTGACGACAGCTGCTTCGGCGCTCGTCAACCTCATCACCTGAAAAAAGGAACGTCACCATGTGGCAGATCTGGAAGATCTTCGACCCGCGCCGCGCGCTGGTCGCACTGTTTACGTTCCTCTTCGGTTTGGCTGTGCTGATTCATTTCATCCTGCTTTCGACCGATCGGTTCAATTGGATCGAAGGCCCGCGTGCCGCCCGCAAGGCAGCAAGCGTCACGATTGAAATGGTACCGCCGACCCCGGGCATCGTCTTCAAGACGATCGCCTGATCGGAACGACAAAACCGGCAGACGGGGTATCCTCCCCGGATATCCCGTCCGCCTTTCCTCAACAACCTCACCCGACGGACGCCGTCGGTCTTTGAGGAGGCCCAGATGGCATTACTCAGTTTCGAACGAAAATACCGCGTACGCGGTGGAACGCTGATCGGCGGGGATCTCTTCGATTTCTGGGTCGGGCCGTTCTATGTCGGTTTCTTCGGGGTTACCGCAGCCTTTTTCTCGATCGTTGGCACGGCCCTGATCGTGTATGGCGCCAGCCAGGGACCGACCTGGAACATCTGGCTGATCAGCATCAACCCGCCCGATGTGGCGTATGGGCTGGGCTTCGCGCCCCTGAATGATGGCGGGCTCTGGCAGATCGTCACGATCTGTGCCATCGGGGCCTTCGGGTCCTGGGCTCTTCGTGAGGTCGAGATCTGCCGAAAGCTCGGCATGGGCTACCATGTGCCGTTCGCCTTCGCCTTCGCGATCCTCGCCTATGTGACGCTGGTGGTGTTCCGGCCCTTCCTTCTGGGCGCCTGGGGACATGGCTTCCCCTATGGCATCTTCAGCCACCTGCAATGGGTGTCGAATGTCGGGTACCAGTACCTGCAGTTCCACTACAACCCTGCGCACATGATCGCGATCACGTTCTTCTTCACGACGACGCTCGCGCTCTCGCTGCATGGCGGGCTGATCCTCTCGGCCACCAACCCGGCCAAGGGCGAGCAGGTGAAGACCCCTGAACATGAGAACAGCTATTTCCGCGACACGATCGGCTACTCGATCGGCACGCTCGGCGTGCACCGTCTCGGCCTGTTCCTGGCGCTGAGTGCGGTGTTCTGGAGCGCGGTCTGCATCATCATCAGCGGGCCCGTCTGGACCCAGGGCTGGGCCGAATGGTGGAACTGGTGGCTGAACTGGTCCTTCTGGGCCGATTCCGCCATCTCCCCGCGGTCCTGACAGCCGAACCTGAAGCGAGGATTGTATCATGGCCTATTATCAGAACATCTTCACACGGGTTCAGGTCCACGGTGACGCGGATCTGGGTGTGCCGCTGCCGGCAGGCCCTTCCGAGCGCGGCAAGACCACCAGCCATAATTACTGGCTCGGCAAGTTCGGCGATGCCCAGCTCGGCCCGGTCTATCTCGGCTGGACGGGCGTCACCTCGATCATCTGCGGCATCATCGCCATCGAGATCATCGGGCTGAACATGTGGGCTTCGGTGGGCTGGGACCCTGTCCAGTTCATCCGCAAGCTCTTCTGGCTCTCGCTCGATCCGCCGAAGCCGGAATACGGTCTCTCCATCCCGCCGCTGGCGGATGGCGGCTGGTGGCTGATGGCCGGGTTCTTCCTGACCACCTCCATCATCCTGTGGTGGGTGCGCACCTATCGCCGGGCCCGCGCGCTCGGCATGGGCACCCATGTCGCCTGGGCCTTTGCCGCCGCCATCTGGCTCTATCTCGTGCTCGGCTTCATCCGGCCGGTCATGATGGGCAGCTGGAGCGAGGCTGTGCCCTTCGGCATCTTCTCGCATCTCGACTGGACGCAGAATTTCTCGCTGCGCTACGGCAACCTCTTCTACAACCCGTTCCACGCGCTCTCGATCGCCTTCCTCTACGGATCGGCGCTCCTCTTCGCGATGCATGCGGGCACCATCCTCGCGGTCACCCGTTACGGCGGCGAACGCGAGATCGAGCAGATCACCGATCGCGGCACCGCCTCGGAACGTGCAGCCCTCTTCTGGCGCTGGACGATGGGCTTCAACGCCTCGATGGAATCCATCCATCGCTGGGCCTACTGGTTCGCCATCCTCTGCCCGATCACCGGCGGCATTGGCATCCTGCTCACCGGCACCGTGGTCGACAACTGGTATGACTGGGGCATCAAGCACGGCATCGTGCCGGCCGATCCGAACTGGTGGCCGGCCACGCCGCCGGCGCAATGACGCCCTGACAGAATCAGGCCGGGGGCAGGCCTCCTTCCCCCGGCACTGTGGTAGGGCACGCGCATCTCCCCTTGATCCCTGTGCCACACCGGCGTCCCGCCCCTCCAGGCGGGACGTTGTTTTTTTGGCGGGACGTTGTTTTTTTGGCGGGACGGTGTTTTGCAGGTGGGCCTTTCCAAGGGGGGGAACAGGCTCCCGGGATCCGCAACCGCCCGGCCGGCAACGTCCGGCCCTGAGGCCGTCAGTCGCCCAATCCGGAATCGAGCGCAAGGAGATGGCCGGTCACCTGGCTGGTCGGGTCAGCCAGCTGCGCGAGGATCGTGAAATGGTCCTCACCCTCGATCGCCCCGCCGCTGACCGGCATCCCGGCAGTCGCACGGGCTGCGATGTAATCCCGGCTCTGGCGTTGCAATTCGGGCAGTTCTGCCCCGCCCCAGATCACCGAGACCGGCTTTGTCGCCTGCGCCACGCGATGCTGCGGGCTCTGGAAATGTGCTTCCTCGGAGCTGAGCCGGAGCGCCGCCTGAAGGTAGCTGTGCCGGATCGGTTCGAGATCGAAAACACCGGAAATTGCCAAGGCGGCATCGACTTCCGGCATTTCCGAAAGTCGCGCCGCGAGATGCCCGCCGGCCGACCAGCCGCTGACGATCAGGCGCGATTCCGCGACATCCATCGACGGCCCGACCACCCGGAGCAGCCGGATCGCCGTTTCGCATTCCTCGACAATCCGCGTCAGCGAGGCTTCCGGCGCCAGGGTGTAGCCCGGCATCGCCACGTCGAAACCATGGGCCAGCGGCCCCTCGGCCAGAACTGAGAACATCTCCTTGGCATTGCGCTGCCAGTAGCCGCCATGCAGGAAGACCAGCATCGGTGCATGCGGATGGCCACAGGCGAAAATGTCGATCGTCTGGCGCGCACCGGGCCCATAGGCGAGGTCGAGTGCAATCGCTGACCGCTCGCGCGTCTTGACCGACCGGGCGGTCAACGAATTCAGGATCTCGCCGGAGCGTGCCACTGCGGCTGTGTTGTTATAGGCAGAATCGAGATCGCTTTGGCTGAAGTGCCGCCAGGCCGGAACGTCAGGTGTCATCGCCACTCGCCAGATACCAATCGTGAAGGTCGTGCCCTTGCAGAAAGGCGAGATCGCCCCGGCGGATCAGATCGTCGAGAAGCGCCTCGAAGATGTCAATCCGGTGTGGAACCCCTGTAATGTAGGGGTGGATGGCAATGCTCATGATCTTGGCGCCTTCGCCGGAACCGGCCTCGCGCGCCAGCCTGTCCGCCGTGCGCAGGGCGCGGTGGCCCAGCTCCTCGGCGGGGTGATGCTGGATCATGATGGTGGGAATGTCGTTGAGCTCGACCGTGTAGGGCATGGTCAGCACCGTTCCATGCCGCGTCGCCAGCCGGCAGGGCCGGTCATCCACCACCCAGTCGGCGATATAGCGGATGCCCGCCTCGGCGAGATGATCCGGCGTGTCGAGCGTCTCGGTCAGGCCGGGCCCGAGCCAGCCGATGCAGGGCTTGCCGGTAAAGGCGCGGATCGTCTCCACCGTCTGGCCGATCATCGCGCGCTGATCCTCGACCCGGTGCGTCGGCACCTGCACGAAGCCATGGCCCATGAATTCCCAGCCGGCCTCGTGCGCCGCTCCGGCGACGCGCGGATAGGCGTGGCAGACCGAACCGTTGATCGAGAGCGTCGGCCGGATTCCGCGTTTCTCGAACGCAGCCAGCAGGCGCCAGAACCCGGCGCGCATGCCGTATTCATGCCAGGCCCAGTTGGCGATATCCGGTTGCAACGCCGCGCCGGTCGGCGCGACCAGTACCTGCCGCGGCATCGGGTTGTCGATCAGCCAGTTCTCGACATTGACGATGAACCAGCAGGCGACCGATTTCCCATCCGGCAGGGCAAGGGGAGGCCGGTCAATGCTGGCGCGATAGGGCAGGCGGGCTTCCGGCCGCATCACGCCGCCTTCTTGGCGTGGTGCGAATGGAGCCGCGCGGAGAGATCGCGCCGGATCTCGTTGAATTCCGGCGAGGCGACGTCACGCGGGCGCGGCAGGATGAGGCGGTTATCGCTGTCGATCCGGCCCGGCCCGGGGGACATCACCACCACGCGGTCCGCAAGGAAGATGGCCTCCTCGATCGCATGGGTGACGAAAACCACGGTCAGCTTGGTCCGCTCCCAGATCTCCAGCAACTCATCCTGCAGGCGTTCGCGCGTCATTGCGTCGAGCGCGCCGAACGGCTCGTCCATCAGCACGAGTTCGGCATCATTGGCGAGTACGCGGGCAATGGCGACGCGCTGGCGCATGCCGCCGGAAAGCTGGTGCGGATAGGCATTGGCGAATTTCTGCAACCCGACCATCTCGATGAAGCGGTCGCAGATCTCCTTGACCTCCCCGGTCGAGCGGCCCTGCGACTTCGGCCCGAAGGCAATGTTGTTGCGCACGGTCAGCCAGGGGAAGAGCGCGTAATCCTGGAACACCATGCCCCGGCTCGGCCCCGGCTCGGTGATCGGCTTGCCCCACATCAGCGCTTCGCCGCCGGTCGGCTGCTCGAACCCGGCCATGATCCGCAGCAGCGTGGATTTGCCACAGCCCGAGGCGCCGATCAGGCAGATGAACTCGCCCTTGCGGATCTGGAGATTGGCGCCGGACAGCGCCTCGATCTTCTGCTCGCCCAGCCAGAAGGTTTTCGAGACATTCCGGATGTCGATAATCGGCAGCGGGGCGGACAGGGTGTCGGTCTCAGCCATGATGGGTCGGGCTCCAGCGCAGGAGGTGGTTGCCGATCATCATCACGACCCGGTCGGACAGATAACCGACAATGCCGATGATGATCATGCCGCAGATGACAAGTTCGGTGCGCGACAGGGTGCGCCCGTCCATGATGACGGCACCGAGGCCCTGCGGCACGCCGGTCATCTCGCCGACGACGATGACGAACCAGGCAAGGCCGAGGCCAAGCCGGAGGCCGGTGAAGATCGAGGGCAGGGCCGCCGGCAGCACCACGCGGAAGAACTGCGCATTGCCCCGGCAACCCAGCATCGAGGCCGCCTCGAACAGCTTCGGATCGACATTCTTCACCCCGAAGATCGTGTTGAGCAGGATCGGGTAGAAGGCGCCGAGGAAGACGAGGCTGAAGGCCGATTTCGCGCCCAGCCCGAACAGGATCATCGAGAGCGGCAGCCAGGCGGTGACGGGAATGGGCCGCATCAGCTGGAAGAACGGGTCGAGCGTCTTCCGGGCCAGCGGAATGCGCCCGATCAGCAGCCCCAGCGGCAGGGCCACCATCGCCGCCAGCAGGAAGCCGCCATAGACGCGGCTCATCGAGGCGAGAAGGTGGATATGGAGCGTGGCCGAGAAGGCATCGTCATAGATGCCGCCAAACGCGAAATCGACCATGTATTCGGCCGTCTCCGCAGGGGTGGGGATCAGCCGCGTCCAACGCTGCGTTGTCGCGATATACCAGAGCAGCAGCAGCAGCCCGGGCACGATCATCGCCAGCGCGAAATCCCGGGCCTTGCCGAGATGGGGAAGGCTGGCCTTCCGCGGCGGCGCCTCTTCGGCGGCCGGGGCGGAACTGGTCACATCCACCATGTATCACTCTCCGGTTGGGAAAAGGGCCCGGGTTGGGGAAAGGGCCCGCGCCGGCCGGCGGCGCGGGCCCGCAGCATCAGGCCGTCGTGATGGTGTTCGAGAAGGACGGGTTGAGGAACTTCGAGAAGTCCGGCAGGGCGCGGATCTGCTTCAACGACAGCATCTGATCGGCATAGGTGCGGGCCTGCTTGAGCACGGTCTCGTCGAGCTTCCAGATATACTCGACATTGTCCGCCTTCAGCGCGGTCTCGACCGCCGCCTTGTTCGCGCCGAGCTTCGCCACCGTCATCTCGGCCACGGCATCCTTGTTCTTCATCATGAACTCGGAGGCCTTGGCATGCACGGTGAGCATGGTCTTCACCAGCTCGGGGTCCTTCGCCACCATCTCTTCCGAGGTCGCGAAGATCATGTTCAGGCCACCCATCGCGGTGTTGTAGGGGTATTCGACGAGCTGGCCGACACCGGTCGCGAGCGAGAGGCCCGGGCCTGGCTCGGCGCCGACATAGGCGTCGATATCCCCGCGCGAGAGCATGGCATGCATTTCGCCGAAGGGAACGCGGGTCGCCACCACGTCGCGGATCGACAGGCCCTCGAGGCGCAGCCGCTCCATGATAAAGACTTCCTGCGTCGAGCCCGGCCAGATGCCGACCTTCTTGCCCTTGAGGTCCTTGACCGTCTTGATGTCCGACCCGGCCTTGGCGATCACGCCCATGCCCTTGTTGCAGAAGGCGCCGACCACAACCACCGGCTCGCCGGCCGCGGCCCCGAGCGTAGCGGCGGCGATGCCGAAACCGCCGAAATCGACCGACTTGGTCACCACGGCGTTCTTGCCGTCGGTCGGGCTGTCGAAGGTGATGATTTCGATCTTGAGGTTCGACGGCGCAAATTTCTCGTAGAAATGCGGCGTCATCGAATGGATCAGCCGGAGCGACCCCATTTTGACGGTGCGCGTCTGCGCCCGGAGGATGTTCGGCATGGCGATGACGCCAAGGCCGGCCCCGGCGCTGGCAAGAATGTGGCGGCGATTGATCATGGTTCGGTCCTCGCTGTTGGTTTGTTCGTTATGGTGGAGATCGGGCGCCTTAGGCGGCGCTCGTCGTTGTTGCGGCGATGGCGGCCATGTAGGCGCGCCAGCCGCCGAATTCGGAAATGTCGGTCGCCCCGATCAGCCCCTCCGGCTCCACGAGGAAGCCCTTCGGGCTGGTGCCATCCGCCAGCTTCACCGTGCCGATGCAGAGCGGGGCGGGAATGCCGGCCACGAAGGTGCCGAACCCTTCCGCCGGCAGCGCCCAGACCTCGACGGCGATGGCATGGCCTTCACCGTCGGCGATCCGGATCAGGCCCGGCCGCTTGGGTGGCCCGCCGGGCAGGGCGTTGAGCCGGTAGGAGGCCGTGGTTTCGCCGGCCCGGCGGAACTGCCCGCCGCGCGATGTCAGCTCGCCATTCAGCGGCATGCCCGAGAGATGGGCGCCGACAACCACGATTTCGATCATCTCGGATGCCTGGTCTGCGCTCATGCCGCGACCTCCTTGGTTGAGAAGCGTTCGCATCCGCCGATGCCGGGGAAGAACTGCCTGCCGAGCTTGACCAGCCTCTGGTCATGGCCGCGCGGCGCCAGCAAGGTGATCCCCGCCGGAAAGCCGTCGCTCCGGAACGGGCCGGGCAGGGCAAGGCCGCAGAGATCGAGCAGGTTCACAAAATTCGTATAGGTGCCGAGGCGCGAATTCGGCTCGACAGGATCCGCCTCCAGCTCGGCCAGGGTCGGCGCGATCGGGCAGGTCGGCACGGCGAGGCCGTCGAGTTCCTGCCAGACCGGTTCGGTCTGGCGGCGCAGGGCGGCCAGTTTGTAGAAGGCCTGGAAAGTCTGCGTCGCCGAAATCCCGTCCGCTTTGCCGATGATCGCCCGGGTAACGGGGTGCAAGGCGGCGGGGTGCTGATCCATGAAAGGCGTCAGTGCGGCGCGGCGCTCTGCGACCCACGGGCCTTCATAGAGCAGCCGGGCAGCGGCGAAAAAGGGCTCGAAATCCACCTCGCGCAGGGTCACGCCGAGGGCAGCCAGCTTGTCGAGGCTGGCCTCGTAGGCACGGGCCATCAGCGTGTCGCCGAAGAAATGCCGGTCCCTCTCGCCGGGAATGCCGAGGATCCGGATCGGCTTGTCCGATTGCTCCGGCAGCGGGCGGGAATAGGGGTCGGCAGCGTCATAACCCGAGGCGATGCCGAGCACGCGGGCGGCGTCCTCCACGCTGGCGGCGAAGATCGAGATCGTGTCGAGCGTGCGGCAGGCCGGCACCATGCCCCGGCCGGACAAGGCCCCGAGGCTGGGCTTGAGCCCGACAAGGTTGTTCAGCCCCGCCGGCACCCGGCCCGAGCCGGCCGTATCCGTGCCGAGGCTGAAACAGGCAATCCCCTGCGCCACCACGATGGCCGAGCCGGAAGAGGAGCCGCCGGGCACGCGCCCGGGATCGAAGGCATTGCGCGGCACCGGGAAAGGCGAACGCACGCCCACCAGCCCGGTCGCGAACTGGTCGAGATTGGTCTTGCCGAGGCAGATCGCGCCGGCGGCGAGCAACCGCGCCACAACGGGCGCATCGCTCTCGGCGACATAGGCAAAATCCGGGCAGGCCGCTGTGGTCGGCAGGCCGGCGACATCGATATTGTCCTTCACCGCGAAGGGCACGCCCCAGAGCGGGTAGCGGGCAGGGTCGAAGGCGGGCAGCTTTCCGGCCGCGCCAAGGGCGTCTGCTTCCGGAACCAGCGTGATGAAGATGCCGGGATCATGGACAGCCGCCAGCCGGGCATAGGCCGCCTCGATCGCCGCTTCCGGGCGGAGGCCCTGGCTGTAGCGCTGGTGCAGCGTCGCGATTGTCGGATGGCTGGTCGGCATGGCGTTGTCTCCCTCGGCACGATCAGCAAGGTGCGTGCCAAGAGAGGGCGGCCCCCAGTGCGGATGCGCGGCTGCGGCAACCGCCATGTCGGGAGGGGGAGTCGTGCGGGAAACTGACGGTTTTCCCCGGGCTATCCCGGCAATGCAGGCTGCGCATCGGCCGGAGCGCGGCTGCTTACATTGTATGCAGATGAGATATTCTGGCTAATTCTTGGGCGTATCGCTCGAAGAACGGGCGGGTGCCAGCGTGGCCAGTGTCTCGCGGGTGATCGTCAGGTGGCGGCGCATCGCATCGGCGGCGGCCTCGTGATCGCCCCGCAGGATAGCGGTAACAATCTCGCCATGCTCGAGATGCGACTGGGCCAGCCGGGCCGGCGCCTCGAGCTGCACACCCCGATGCGGGGCCAGCCGCTCCCGCGTCGAGAGCGCGATCTGCTTGAGATAGCCGTTGCGCGCGCCGTCATAGATCATCGTGTGGAATACGACATTTGCCGCCCGGTAGGCTGCGACATCGGAATCTCGGACGATCGGCGCCATCGAGCGATGGAACGCATCCAGCTCGGCGCGCTGGGCGGCATTCATGGCCAGCGTGGCCCGCGAAGCGCAGAGGGCCTCGAGTTCGGCCATCACGTCGAACATCTCGGCCAGCCGGAGATCGTTGGTCGGCGCGACCAAGGGCGCGCGGTGCGGCCGCAACTCGACGAGGCCGCTGGCCGCCAGCTGCCGGAGTGCTTCCCGGATCGGCGTGCGCGAGGCCCCGAACTGCTCGGCGAGGCGCGTCTCGTCAAGCGACGTGCCCGGGGCCAGCCGCTTGCCGAGAATATCCTGCGTCAGCCGCGTCAGGATGGTGTCGGTGCGCGTCGTCTTTTTCACCGCTCCGCCTTTCCTCACAGGCCAATTCTTACAGACCGAGCCGCGCTGCCAGCGCGATGAGCTGCCGGTCCGAGCCGGCGGGCCCGATCAGCGACAGGCCGATCGGCGCGCCATCCACCTTGCCGGCCGGAACCACCAGCTGTGGCAGGCCGGAAAGGCCCGCCGGGCTGAGGAAAGCCATGGCTTCGTGGCGATAGGCATCGAGCACCTGCGGGCTGTCATCAAGACGCGGGGCCGGGCCCTGCACAACCGGGCTGACGAGCACGCCTCGCGCGCCGAGAAGGGTGCGGAACCCCTCCGCGAACCGGGCGCGGATGGTGCGCGCCTCGGCGGCCTGCGCGTCGGTGACGGTCCGGGCATAGGCGAAACGCTCGGCGATCGGCGGGCCAAGAACCGGCTTCTGCGCTTCGAACCACGCCCCGTGCGACTGGTAGACCTCGTAGGATTGGAGCTTGCGGAAGGCATCGTAGATCGGGGCCTGCGCATCGGGATAGACGATGGCCGGGGCCGGTTCGCCGGAAATCGCGGCAATCGCCGCCAGCCGCGGCGCAAGCGCGGCATGGCTGGCGGCCGGCAACCGGGCGAAGAGATCGGCCGCGACCATCAGATGCGGCGTCGAGAGATCGGCCGTATCGGCCGGCAGCAGCACCGAGGCCATCCGGCCGAAGGTCGCGAGATCGCGGGCAAAGAACCCGCAGGTATCGAAACTCGCGGCCAGCGGCATGCAGTCGTCGAGCGCGATCGCGCCGAAGCTCGGCCGGAGCCCGTAGAGCCCGCAGAAACTCGCCGGCGCCCGCACCGAACCGCCCGTATCCGAGCCGAGCGCGATATCGCAGAGCCCGGCAGCCACGGCACTGGCCGAACCGGAGGACGAGCCGCCGGGCACGCGGTCCGGTGCGGCGGGGTTCTGTGGCGTGCCGAAATGCGCGTTCGTGCCATAAAGCGACCAGGCCAGCTCCTCGGTATGCGCCTTGCCGACAAAGCGGGCCCCTGCATCGAGCAGCGCCTGGACCGGCGGGGCATGGCGGCTCGCCACAGGGGATTGCGCCAGCTTGACCGGATTGCCGCAGCCCGTCCGGTACCCGGCCACGTCGAACAGATCCTTCACGGCGAAGGTCAGCCCGGCCAGCGGTCCCTCCGGTGCATTCGGAACCGGTACCGCCGGGTAGGGCATGAAGGCGCGGACAGGATCTTCAGGAAGCAGCATGGCATTCTCGTCAAACGGGGCGCGGAGTTTGGCCTGCCGGGTCAATGCCGGCAAGCCGGAGGGCATCAGGCCATGGCCGGCTCTACAGCATGGACGCAGCGGACCATCCGCCCGGGATCGAAATTCGCCACGGGCGGCCGGCCGGTCTCGCACCCGTCCTGCCGCACGAGGCAGCGCGGCGCGAAGGAACAGGCGGTCGGCTTCGTTTCCAGCGCCGGCGGCGCGCCGGGAATGGCATCGAGCCGTTCGCCCTTGACCGCGCCGTGCAGGTTCGCGGCGAGCAGGCCCTTCGTATAGGGGTGGCGCGGCTCGCGGATGATCTGCCGAACGGTGCCGGTCTCGACGAATTCGCCCGCATACATCACGGCGATCCGGTCGGACACCTCGACCGCAACGCCGATATCATGCGTGACAAAGATCATCGCCATGCCGAATTCGCGCTGCAATTCGCGCAACAGCAACAGGATCTGGATCTGCACCGTTGCATCGAGCGCGGTGGTCGGCTCGTCTGCCAGCAGCAGTTTCGGCCGGCAGGCCAGGGCCAGCGCGATCATCGCGCGCTGGCGCATCCCGCCGGACATTTCATGCGGATAGGCCTTCATCCGCCGTTCCGGCGAGGGAATGCGCACGCGGGTCAGCATGTCGAGCGCGCGGGCGAGCCCGGCCTGCCGGCTGATCCCTTCATGGCGCATCACCGCCTCGGCGATTTGGTCGCCGATCGTGTAGACCGGGTCGAGCGCGAGCATCGGATCCTGGAAGATCATCGAGACCACGCCGCCGCGATGATTGGCCAGCGCTCGGCCGTCCAGCGAGAGCACATCTGCCCCCGCGACGCGGACCTCGCCGCCGATCTGGGTCCGGTTTTCGGGCAGCAGGCGCAGCAGCGTTTTCAGCGTCACGCTCTTGCCCGAGCCGCTCTCGCCGAGAATGCTCAGCGTCTCGCCCGGCATCAGCGTCAGGTTTACCCCGTTCACGGCATGGACGGTTCGCGCGCCATGGAAACGCACGGTCACATCCTTCATTTCCACCAGCGGCGTTGTCATGCGGGCATCTCCGCGAGGCTGTGGCCAGAGCCGGGAATGGCCGCGTGGCAGGCCACGAGATGCCGTTCGCTCGGCAGGACGAAGAGGCCGGGGCTGCCGGTGCTGCACACGCTCTCCGCCGCCTTGCAACGCGGATGGAACCGGCAACCGGAGGGCGGGTTGATCGGGTTGGGCGGATCTCCCGAGAGCGGGGCTTCCTCGGTGCGCCGGTCCGGATCCATCGAGGGCATCGCGGCGAGCAGGGCGCGGGTATAGGGATGCGTCGGCTTGGCATAGAGTGTCTCGACCGGCCCGATCTCGGCCACCTCGCCGAGATACATCACCATCACGCGGTCGCTGATGTAGCGGACGACATTGAGGTCATGCGAGATGAAGATATAGGTCAGGCCCAGTTCTTTCTTGAGGTCAGCCAACAGGTTGAGCACCTGCGCCTCCACCGACTTGTCGAGCGCGGAAACCGCCTCGTCGAGAATGACGATCTTCGGCGAGAAGGCGAGGGCGCGCGCAATGTTCACGCGCTGGCGTTGGCCGCCCGAGAGTTCATGCGGATAGCGCCCGGCGAAACGGCGCGGCTCCAGCCCGACCTTGGCGAGCAACTCATGCGCCAGCGCCGTTGCCTTCGCCGCCGGCATGCCATTGACGCGCGGCCCGAAGGCGATCGCATCCTCCATCGTGAGCCGCGGATTGAGCGAGGCGTAGCTGTCCTGGAACACCATCTGCACATGGCGGCGCAATTCGCGGACATCGAGATCGACGCCGAGCCGGCGCGATTCCAGCAGGATCTGCCCGTCATCCGGGGTGATCAGGTCCACCAGCAGCCGCGCGGTGGTGGACTTGCCGCAGCCGCTCTCGCCGACAATGCCGAGCGTCTCGCCCTCGGCCACATCGAAGGAGACGCCATCGACGGCCCGGACCACGCCGGTCGTGCGGCCAAACAGCCCGCCCTTCAGCGGGAAATGCTTGCGCAGGCCGTTGACCGAGAGCAGGGGCGGCCGGGGCAGGCTATCAGGCGCTGTGGCGAAAGCGGGGTTCATGCCTTGATGTCCATCGCTGAGCGCAATCCGTCGGAAAGCAGGTTGAACGAGATCGAGGTGATGAAGATCATCAGCCCCGGCAGGGCCGCCACCCAGGGCTGCACATAGATCGCATTGCGCAATGTGTTGAGCATCAGCCCCCATTCTGGCTCCGGCGGCTTCACGCCGAGGCCGAGGAAGGAGAGGCCGGAGGCCAGGATCAGCGAGACGGAAATCAGCCCCGTCGCATAGACGAAGATCGGCCCGATCACATTGCCCAGCACATGGATCCGGACGATCCGGAAGGCGGAGGCGCCGGAGGCCCTCGCTGCCTCGATATACTCGATCTTGCGCACGGCGGTCGTCACGCTCTCGGCAATCCGCGCGATCGGCGGCACGAAGACGATGGTCAGCGAAAGCAGCCCGTTGAAAATGCCCGCGCCCAGCGCACCCGACAGCGCGATGGCCAGCAGCACCGAGGGGAAGGCGAAGAACACGTCGATCGTGCGCATCAGCACGGTGTTCACCTTGCCACCCACAAAGCCGGCCGTGATCCCGATGGCGGAGCCGATGAAGAAGGCGATGAAGACCGGCGTGACGCCCATCAGAAGCGAGAGCCGGCCGCCATGGATCAGCCGCGAGAGCATGTCACGGCCAAGCTCGTCGGTGCCGAGCGGGAAGCCCGGCGTGCCGATCGGCCGGAGCCGGCGGATCATCGAGGAGCGATAGGGATCGGCCGGCGCAATGAGCGGCGCGAAGATCGCCATCAGCACAAGGGCGAGCACGATGATCAGCGCGGCCATGGCGACGGGGTCGCGCCGGAAGCGCCGGATCACGCCGGCCCAGTAGCCGGGGGATTTCTCGATGGCGGCGATCGCGGTCAGGGCGGGGGCGGCAGCGCTCATTTCAGGCCCTCTGGACGCGCGGATCGAGCATCGATTGCACGATATCCACGATCAGGTTGAGCGCGACGAAGAACATGGCGAGCACGAGGATCGTGCCTTGCAGCAGGGGCAGGTCGCGCTGGAAAATGGCCTGGCCCAGCAGGAAGCCGGTGCCGGGCCACGAAAAGACGGTCTCGATCAGGATCGAGCCACCGAGAAGGTAGCCGAGCTGCAGGCCCATCACGGCGAGGGCCGTTGGCGCGGCATTCTTCACGACATGGCGGAAGACGCCGAAATCGAGCAGGCCCTTGGCCCGGAGGCCGGAGACGAATTCCTGGCTGAGGATTTCCGCCACCAGCGCCCGGACGGTGCGGGCGATGATGCCCATCGGAATGACGGACATCGTCACCGCCGGCAGGATGAGATGGCGGACATGGACCCAGTCCCAGGCCCAGTCTGCCGAGCCGCCGGGCCCGGCGCCGGTGGCGGGCAGCCAGTTCAACTGCACCGAGAAGATGATGACCAGCACCATGCCGAGCCAGTAATGCGGCACGGAAACGCCGATAATCGAGACGAAGGAGGCAAGCCGGTCAATCCAGCTGTCGCGGAAATAGCCGGCGACGAAGCCGAAAAGGCTGCCGAACAGGAACCCGATCATCGTCGCCAGCACGGCGAGCATGAGCGTGTTGCCAAGTGCTTTGCCGAGTTCCGACGCGACGGGCCGCCCGGTGGCGATGGAGACGCCGAGATCACCCTGCAACGTCTTCATCACCCAGAGGCCATATTGGACCGGCAGTGGCCGGTCGAAGCCGTAGAGTGCGCGCATTTCCGCCTGGAGCTGCGCCGAGGCATCCGGCGGCAGCACCGAGGTCAGCGGATCGCCCGGGGCGATATGGACCAGCATGAAGCAGACGATGCTCACGCCGAAGGCGACGGGAATGGTCAGGGCCAGTCGCTTGAGGATGTAGCTCAGCATCGTCCGCTCTTCCGCTCTTTCGCGCTTGCGCCCGGTTACGGCGCCATGGTGATCGACGAGAAGTTCTGGAACCAGTTCTGCGCCTGCACGAAGCCCTTGACCTTGGCACTCATCGCGCGGGCATTCACGTCATGCGTCACCATCAGGAACAGCGCCTCGTTGACATATTTCTCATGCACCTTCTCCAGCACCTTGGTCTGCGCCTCGGCATCGAAGGTCGTGCGGATCTGGTCGAACAGGCTCTCCATCTCCTTGTCGCAGTAATGGCCCCAGTTCGTCCCGGCCGGCGGCTGCAGGTTGCACTGGAGATGGCGGATGAAGCCGGTAAAGGGGTCCTGGATGAAGTAGGAATAGTTCATCCCCGTCGCCCCGCGCGAGCTTTCATGCTTCGCGCCGGCACGCCAGATATTGATGAGCGTGTTCCATTCCACCACTTCGAAATCGATCTTGATCCCGGCTTCGGCGAGGTTCTGCTGGATGAATTCATTCATCGGCAGCGGCTGCATCTGGCCCGAACCCGAGGGCGAGATGAGGATCTTGGTCTGCAGCGGCTTGTTCGGGCCATAGCCTGCCTCGGCCAGCAGCTTCTTCGCTTCGGCAAGGTCGCGCTTGAGCTTGAAGGTCGGCTTGCCGAACCATTGATGGCCCGGCGGCATGAATCCTTCCGCGGGCACCATCAGGCCGCCCAGCAATTCCTTCAGCCCCTCGCGGTCAACCGCCAGATTGGCCGCCTTGCGGACGCGGACATCGTTCCAGGGCGAGCCTTCGGCGCTCGAGAAATGCCAGGTCCAGTTATGCGGATAGACGTTGGTGACGATCTGGAAGCCGTTGCTCTTCAGCGTCGGCACCGCATCCGGCGCCGGGGCCTCGATCCAGTCCACCTGGCCCGAGCGCAGGGCCGCCGTGCGGGCATTCGGCTCCGGCAGCGGGATCAGGATCAGCTTGTCGAGCTTGGGAATGCGGGTCTTGTCCCAATGGTCCTTGTTCGGCACCATCTCGGCCCGCTCGCGCGGAGTGAAGCCCACGAGCTTCCACGGCCCGGTGCCCGACGGCTCCTTGGCCACTTCCTGCCAGTTCTTGCCCTTCTTCTCCCATTGCGCGGGGGAGGAAATGCCGATCCAGGCGAGCTGGTAGGGCAGGGTTGCATCCGGGGCCTTGGTGGTGATTTCCAGCGTCAGCGGGTCGATGGCGCGATAGCTGGCCACGGCGGGAATGCGCGAGCGCCCCTGCGAGGCCTGTCGCTGGTCGAATTGCGGCGCATCGGATTTCAGCAGCTTGTCGAAATTCCAGACCACGGCATCGGCGGTCAGGGTCGAGCCGTCATGGAATTTCACGCCTTCGCGGATCTTGAAGGTCCATTTGGTCTTGTCCGCAGCGTCCACGCTCCAGCTTGCCGCAAGGCCGGGAATGAGCACCGAGGGCTTGTCGGAACGCGTCAGATCCCAGTTCACCAGGGCATCATAGAGCGTGAAGCCCATGAAACGCTGGCCTTCGCCGCCCTGATCGGGCTGGCCGGTGGTCAGTGGAATGTCGGATGCGGTCATGCCGATCCGGAGCGTGCCTTGCGCCAGAACCGGCGAGGCGAGCGAGAGGACGGACATGGCCGTCAGGGTTTGCAGGATGCGGCGCATGGCGATCTCCGGAAGCGCGGGCAGGAAAGCCCTGCCGGGGAAGACCCGGCAGGGCGCGTTACGTCAGTCGATCGACATCGGCGCGATATCGATGAACCAGCTCTTCGGCTGCACGACGCCCTTGACCTTGGCGCTCATCGCGCGCGGGCCCACGTCATGCGCCACCCAGAGGAACGGCGCTTCCTCGACAATGCGCTTGTGCAGGTTGGCAAGCGCGGCATCGCGGGCGGGGCCGTCAAAGGTCGAGCGCGCCTTGGCGATCAGCCCGTCGAATTCGTCATTGCCGAAGAAGCCCCAGTTGTTGGAAACCGGCGGGAACGTCTTGGTCGAGACGAAGCGGACCATGGCGAAGAACGGGTCCATCGTGGCGAAGGTCACGTTGATGGCATTCGCCCCGCGTGCCTTCGGATCCTTGGCGCCTTCGCGCCAGTTGGTGAAGACGGCATTCCACTCGATGACATCCAGCTCGACATCGAAGAAGCATTCCTTCAGCGCCTGCTGGAGATATTCGTTCATCGTCACCGGCTGCATCTGGCCCGAGCCCGAGGCCGAGGTCAGCACCTTCACCTTGAGCGGCTTGGCGGCGGTATGGCCGGCTTCCGTCATCAGCTTCTTCGCGGTTGCGAGGTCATATTTGATGTCGAAGCTCGGATTGCCCCACCACGGATGATCCGGCGAGACCGAGCCCTTCGGAATGCCCATCATGCCGCCGAGCAAGGTCTTCAGTTCCTCGCGGTTCACGCAGAGATTGGCCGCATGCCGCACGCGCTTGTCGAGCCAGGGCGAACCTTCCGCGAAGGAGAACTGCCACGGCCAGACATGCGGCTGCGGGTTGGAATAGATGGTGAAGCCACCCGACTTGATGCGTGGCATGGCATCAGGCGCGGGCGCTTCAACCCAGTCGACCTGGCCCGAGAGCAGGGCAGCGGTGCGGGCATTGGCATCGGCCAGCGGCAGCAGGACAACACGGTCGATCTTTGGCGTCCGCTTCGGATCCCAATAGGTCTTGTTCGCCACCATCTCGAACCGCTCGCGCGGCTGCAGGCGAACGCCCTTGAACGGGCCGGTGCCCGAGGGCTCGGCTGCGAAGGCCACCCAGGCCTGCTTGGCGCGTTCGGCCGGGTCGGCCACCGAGGCCGGCACGGCGGCCAGCTTGGCATTCCAATGGGCCGGGCTGGCGATGAAGAGGTTGGTCAGGTTGATCGGCAGGAAGCTGTCCGGTTCCGATGTCGTCAGCTCGACGGTGAGGTCGTCGATCTTCCGCGCGGAACGCAGCGTCGGCATGCGCGAGACCGTCACGCCCACCTGGCTCGCGTCGAAATGCGGCGCATCGCGCTTCAGAACCTTCTCGACATTCCAGACGATGGCATCGGCCGTCAGGGCCGAGCCGTCATGGAATTTCACGCCGGGGCGCAGCTTGAAGATCCACTTGGTCTTGTCATTCGCATCGACCGCCCATTCCGTCGCGAGGCCGGGAATGACCACACTCGCCTTGTCGGCCGAGGAAAGATCCCAGGCGGTCAGCGCGTCATACATCGGGATGCCGGTGAAGCGGTTGCCCTCGAAGCCCTGATCCGGCTGGCCATGCGTGCGCGGAATATCGGCGGCGGTCATCCCGATGCGCAGGACCTTTTCCTGCGCCATGGCGGGGGCGACCAGCATCGAGCCGGCGAGCAGCCCGGCGGTGATGATCTGTCTGACGTTGAACTGCATCCTGTTCTCCCTGCGCCGCCGTGTATGCGTTCTTGCGGCGGCCTGTGGAGCATGGGAAAGCAACGCCTATGCCATGGCATGCCGCAAGCAGGGCGACGGGTTCGGAGCAGAATCGGGCCGAACCGGGGTCGATAACTGCATGCAATCGGACGGATTGCCTGTTTTTTGGGCAATTCATGGGACTATGAGGAAAAGACGGGCATGAAACGCGTCCTGGTGATCAATCCGAATACCCGGGCCGACATGACGGCCATGGTCGTCGATGCCGCCCGCCTGGCCTTGCCCGGGGTCGGGATCCGGCCAGCCACGGGGCGGTTCGGCGGTCTCTACATTGCCAGCCGGGCCGCCTTCGCCATTGCAGGTCATGCCGCCATCGAGGCCTTTGCCGAGCATGCCGACGGCTGCGATGCCGTTCTGCTGGCCTGTTTCGGCGATCCCGGGCTCGATGCCCTGCGCGAGATTTCGTCCGTCCCCGTGATCGGGCTCGTCGAGGCGGCAGCCCTCGAAGCCGCGGCAGGCGGCAAGCGTTACGCCATCGTCACCGGCGGCCTGCGCTGGGGGCCCATGCTGGAGGAAATGGTCCGCCTGCGCCGCCTCGATGCGACTCTGGCCGGCATCCACACGATTCCGCCCACCGGGGGCGCCATTGCATCGGATCCGGATGCGTTCCGCGATGTTCTCGCCGAAGCCTGCCGCCATTGCGTGTCGGCCTTTGGCGCCGAGCGTGTCATCCTCGGCGGGGCAGGGCTGATCGGCCTCGCCGCCCGGGTGCAGCCCTTCGTCGACGTGCCGGTCATCTGCTCGGTCGAGGCCGGGTTCCGCGCCGTTGCGGCCGCACTCGTGGCACCGCCGGCTGCGGTTCCGCCGCCGCAGCCGGACGGCGTGGCATCGGTCGGGTTGACGCCTGCGCTTGCACGGTTCCTGTAATCGGGCAAGATGCCGGGCATGGCCACGGCGTTCTTCACCTTCCTGGGATTTCTCGGCGGTTTTGCTCTCGGGATGGCAATTTCTGTCGGCACCTACATCATCGCCACCAGCTATTTCGGTGTCTTTGATCGCGATGGCGGCGGCGCGATGGCGGCCATATTCGGCCTTGGCCCGATGCTCGGCTGCCTGCTGGGGCTGATCGCCGCGATTGTCGTGTTCCTCCGTCGGAGACGCAGGGCGAAGGCGATTGCCGGAATGCAGTGAGCGTCGCCGCTACAGACTGGCCGCCGCGCGGGCCGCCTGATCGTAATGGCCTGACAGCGCGCGCATACGCTGGGCGACATCGTGGAGCACCGCCTCGTCCAGCCCCAGCGAACGCACGGCCCGGACAAGCAGCGCCTCGCGGATCTCGCGATAGGCAAGGCAAGCTTTCTCGCCGGCCTCGGTGATGATGACCGTCTTTTCCTTGCCCGCCTTGCCGGCCTTCAGCAGCTTGAGCCGCTCCAGCTTCTTCAGCGCATAGGAAACGGTATGCGTATCCTCGACGTTGAGCACGAGGCAGATATCGGCCAGCTTCTTGGCCCGTCCACGATGATTGACAGTGTGCAGCACCAGCACATCGAGCGGCGAGAGGTCTTTCACCCCCGCCGCCGCCATGCAGCGCACCATCCAGCGGTCGAAGGCATGGCCGACGAGGATGAGCCCGAACTCGAATTCCGACAGAGCCGGGCTGGCGCCGGAGGCGAGATGCGCCGAGGACACGATGGGACCGAGCAGGCTGGTGATCGGGGCCTGTGGCTCCGGTGCTGCGGTCTTTTCGTTCGCCATCGGCGCATCTCCTTGCGGGTTATTTCTGGCCCAGCATCTGGTTCGGGAGCCAGGTCGCCAGTTCGGGCACCAGGATGATGAAGAACACCATGGCCACCATCGCCACGAAGAACGGCAGGGCTGCCAGCGCGATATAGCCCATGCTCCGGCCCGTCAATCCTTGCAGGACGAACAGGTTGAACCCGACCGGCGGCGTGATCTGCGCCATCTCGACCACCAGCACCACGAAGATGCCGAACCAGACGAGATCGATCCCCACCGCCTTGACGGCAGGCATCACCACGGCGGCGGTCAGAACCACCATCGAGATGCCGTCGATCAGGCAGCCGAGGATGATATAGACCACCATCAGCGCCATGATCAGCTGGAACTGGCTGAGGCCGAGCGTGTTGATCCATTCCGCGAAGATACGCGGCAGGCCGGTGAAGCCCATCGCCACCGTGAGGAAGGAGGCGCCCGCCAGGATGATGCCGATCATCGCGTTGGTGCGCACCGCGCCCATCACGCTGTCATTGAGCATCTTCCAGGAGAAGGTGCCGGTGATCACCGTCAGACCCAGCGAGCCTACGACGCCGAGCACGGCGCTCTCGGTCGGCGTGGCGATGCCGGTATAGATCGAGCCGAGGACGATCACGATCAACCCGACGATCGGGATGAGCCGGCGGCTCTCGTTGAGCTTCTGGCCGAAGGTCATCACAGGATCCCGGGGAGGGACCTTGTGCGGGTTCATCAGCGCCCAGGTCATCAGCACGCCCGAGAAGATGAGCATCAGCACGATGCCCGGGATAACACCGGCTATGAAGAGCCGGGCGATCGAGACCTCGGCCGCCACCCCGTAGACGATCATGATGATCGAGGGCGGAATGAGCAGGCCGAGCGTGCCCGAACCGGCTAGGCTGCCGATATTCATGAAATCATCATAGCCGCGCTTGCGCAGTTCGGGGATCGTCATGCGCCCGATCGTGGCGGCGGTGGCCGCCGAAGAGCCGGAAATCGCGGCGAAGATGCCGCAGCCGAACACGTTGGTATGCAGAAGGCGGCCGGGCAGGCGCTGCATCCACGGTGCGAGACCCTTGAACATGTCGTCCGAGAGGGACGACCGGAACAGGATCTCGCCCATCCAGATGAACATGGGCAGGGCCGTCAGCGTCCAGGAGTTCATCGAACCCCAGATGGTGGTGGCAAAGGACAGTCCGGGGTCCTTGCCGGAAATGAAGGCCAGCGAAAAGTAGCCGACAAAGCCGAGGCCAAGGCCGATCCATACGCCTGTGGCAAGGCAGAGGAACAGCAGGCCGATCAGAAAGAGGGAAGCAGTTGCGGGATCCATGAAAGCCTCACTTCTCGACCGGCATTTCGTCGCCGGTCGCGGCATGGGCGAGATGGCTCTGCGTGCCGCCTGTCAGGTCGGTCACGAGGTCGTCGACCAGCGCGATGAAAAACACGATGAAGCCGAAGGCCATCAACGTTTGCGGGTACCAGAGCTTGATCGGAAGCAGCCCCTGGCTGACCTCGTTGTAGATGTAGCTCTCGTAGACGAAATGCACCGAATTCCAGGCCGCCCAGCCAACGAGTATGGCCGAGACCGCCGTCACGAGGCGTTCGAGCAAGGTCCGGGCTGCCGTGCCGATCGCAAAGCGCTCGATCAGCAGGCTGACGCGGATATGGGCGTTGTGGCGGTAGGTCGGTGCGAGGCCCACGATGGTGGTGGCCACCAGCGCGAAACCGGCGAAATCATCGGCGGATTGCAGTTGCGAGCCGATGGTTCGCAAACCCACCTGGGCGAGGATCAGGCCGGCAATCGCAATCAGGCTCGTCGCCGCGATCCAGGCTGTCAGAAGGTATAGGGCATCGAGCGCGCGTCGCATGGCGGCCTCCGCGTTGAACGATCGTCAGGGAAGGGGGAACCAACCCTGCGGCACGGGCTGCGCCGCAGGGTCAGCCTCGGGAGAGAGGCGGCTTATTTCTTGAAATCGGCCACCAGCTTGGCGCCGTCCGGGCCGGCCTTTTCAGCCCATTCCTTGGCCATGGTCTCGCCGATCTTCGCGATCTCGGCCTTCATGGCGGCCGTGGCGGGGAGGACCTTCACGCCCTTTTCGGCGAGGGTCTTCTTGTAGCCTTCGTTGAGCTCTTCGCTCTTCTTCCAGCCACGATCCTCGGCACGGGCAGCAGCCTCGAGCACGCCCTTCTGCACATCGGCCGGCAGCGCATCGAACGCCTTCTTGTTTGCGAAGACGAGGTTCTGCGGCAGGAAGGCCTGCGTGTCATAATAGTGGTTGAGATAGTCCCAGGCCTGCTGGTCCACGCCGGTAGCACCCGAGGTGATCATCGCGTCGAGCACGCCGGTCCGGAAGGCCTGCGCGATTTCGGGCACCTGGATCGTGGTCGGAACGGCACCGATCAGCTGCGCGAACCGGGCTGTGGCCGGGTTGAACGAGCGGAACTTCGTGCCCTTCAGGTCGGCCAGCGCATTGATCGGCGCCTTGGTGTAGATGCCCTGCGGCGGCCAGGCGACGGAGTAGAGATACATCATGCCCTGCTTCTCGAGCCGCGAAGCGATCGCCGGTTTGGCAAGGTTGTGCAGCTTGCGCGCCTCGGCATAGGAGGGGGCAAGGCCCGGCACGGATTCGAAGCCGAACATCGCATCCTCGTTGGCAAGGACCGAGATGAGGATCTCGCCAACCGGCGCCTGGCCGGACTGGATGGCGCGCTTCATTTCCGGCATCTTCACGAGGCTGGCATTGGAATGCACGGTGATCTGCAGCTTGTCGCCCGTGGTCTTGGCCACATCGGCCACGAATTCACGAACATTGACCGTCTGGAACGTGCCATCCGAGTAAGGGGTCGGCATGTCCCATTTCGTCTGCGCATTCGCCGAGCCGGCGAGGAGGGCAAGGCCGGCCGAAGCCAGCAGCATGGTCGTCGTCTTCATCCCTGTTCTCCCATTTTGTGGCAACCGGCAGGGAAAGCCGGCATGCCAGAGCTTGTTTCACCGCCGGCCTTGCGGTCAACGGCCTTTGGCCTGCCGCCCGGAGGCGGCCGGCCGTTCGTCACAACGCGGCAAGCCGCGAATTCCTCAGATCGGTGATCAGCATCGATCCCGGGTAATGCGTGATGGCGAAATCGGGCCGGGCGGCCGCAATCACCGCCTGTGGCGTCACTCCGCAGGCCCAGAAGACCGGCAATTCATCATCGTGGATCTCGACAGGGTCGCCGTAATCGGGCCGGGCGAGGTCTGCGATGCCGATCAGTTCGGGCTTGCCGATATGGACCGGCGCGCCGTGCACGGCCGGAAAGCGCGAGGTGATCTGCACCGCGCGGATGGCATCGGCCGGCTTGAGCGGCCGCATCGAGACGACCATCGGCCCGGAAAACGGTCCGGCTGGCGTGCAGGCGATCGAGGTCCGGTACATCGCGACATTGCTGCCGCAGCTCACATGGCGCAGCGGGATGCCGTCCTCGATCAGCGCTTCCTCGAAGGAGAAGCTGCAGCCGATCACGAAGGCAACGAGATCATCACGCCAATGCGCCATCAGGTCCGTCGGTTCGTCGACCAGTTCGCCCTTCCGCCAGACGCGGTAGCGGGGCAGGTCGGTGCGGAGGTCGATGCCAGCGCCGAGCATCGGCACGAATGGGCTGCCCGGCTCGCTCATCCCGATGACCGGGCAGGGCTTCGGATTGAGCTGGGCGAAACGGAGGAAGTCAGCCGCGAGATCTTTCGGGAGGATGCAGAGATTGCCCTGCACCTTGCCCGGCGCGAGGCCGCTGGTCGGGCCGGCAAACTCGCCGTCGCGGATCGCCCGGCGCGTGGCCTCGGCAGAAATCCGGACATGGGCCGGCAGCGCCCGGGGCGCCTCGGCCACAGAACTCACCGCATGGCTCATGCGGATCTCCCTTCCTGTTTGCCCGGTCTTGATGCCGGTTGAGGTTCGCCGATCATCGGCGCCTGTGAATAAGGCTATCTCACATTTTCATCTTGTCAACAAATTATCGACGTTTTACATATGTGCCACAAGAATGGCGCAATCCGGGAGGCTGCGATGTCCGCGACGAACAGGTCAAGCAACGAAAAAGTCTGGAATTTCTGGATCGATCGCGGTGGCACTTTCACCGATGTGATCGGCTGCGATCCCGCTGGCAACCTTCATGCCAGGAAGATGCTGTCGGAAAATCCGCGCGTCTATCGAGATGCCGCTGTGCAGGGAATCCGCGAGCTTCTCGGCCTCGAGACCGGCGCGCCGATCCCCGCCGGGCTTGTCGGCGAGGTGCGCATGGGGACCACCGTGGCCACCAATGCCTTGCTCGAGCGCAAGGGCGAGCGGACCGTGCTGATCACCACGCGCGGTTTCCGCGATGCCCTCGAACTGGGCTATCAGGCGCGGCCGGATATCTTTGCCAAGGAAATCATCAAGCCGGAACTGCTCTATTCCGATGTGGTCGAGGTGGATGAGCGGATCCTGACTGATGGCACGGTGGAGACCCCGCTCGACGAGGCCGGCACGCTCAAGGCGCTCGAAGCACTGAAGGCGCGGGGCGTCCAGGCGGTCGCCATCGTCTTCATGCATGCCTATCGCTACCCCGCCCATGAGCGGAAGGTCGCGGAAATGGCCCGTGCCCTCGGCTTTCCGCAGGTCTCGGTCAGCCATGAGGTCTCCCCGCTCGTCAAGCTGGTTGGCCGCGGCGATACGACCGTGGTCGATGCCTATCTCTCGCCGATCCTCTCGCGTTATGTCAGCCAGGTTTCCGAGGAACTGGATGTCGGGCGGACGGGCATCCGCCTGATGTTCATGATGTCCTCCGGCGGCCTCACCGCGGCCGAGCTGTTCCAGGGCAAGGATGCCATCCTGTCCGGCCCGGCCGGCGGCGTCGTCGCGCTGGCGGAAACCGGCAAATCCGCCGGCTTCGGCCGCGTGATCGGCTTCGATATGGGCGGCACCTCGACCGATGTCGCCCATTATGACGGCGTGTTCGAGCGCGCCTTCGAGACGGAAGTCGCAGGTGTCCGCATGCGGGCCCCGATGATGCGCATCCACACGGTTGCGGCCGGTGGCGGCTCGATCCTGCATTTCGATGGCGCTCGCTTCCGCGTCGGGCCGGATTCCGCCGGTGCCAATCCCGGCCCCGCCTGCTACCGCAATGGCGGCCCGCTGGCCGTGACCGACGCGAATGTCATGGTCGGCAAGCTCAACCCGGATTTCTTCCCCGCGATTTTCGGCCCGAAGCGTGACGAGCGCCTCGATGTCGGGGCGGTGAAGGCGAAATTCGCCGAACTCGCCGCCAAGGTGCCCGGCAAGAGTGCCGAGGAAATCGCCGATGGCTTCATCGCGATCGCCGTGATGAACATGGCCAACGCGATCAAGAAGATCTCGGTCGAGCGCGGCTATGATGTGACGCGCTATGCGCTCAACTGCTTCGGCGGTGCCGGCGGCCAGCATGCCTGCCTCGTGGCCGATCATCTCGGCATGACAGAAATCCTGATCCATCCCTATTCGGGCCTGCTTTCGGCCTACGGCATGGGCCTCGCCTCGATCCGTGCGACGCGGCAAGTCGCCTCGGAAGTGCCGCTGGCAGGTGACGTGGCCGAGCATGTCCGCAAGGCCGAGACCTCCATCGGCGCCGAGGCGGTGTCGGAAGTGGCGCGGCAGGGCATCGCCCGTGAGGCTGTCCGCCTCGTGATCGAGCTTCACCTGCGCTATGCCGGCACGGACAGCCCGATCGAGATCACCTGGAAGCCGGGCGATGGACCGCAGGCCCTCCGCTCGCGCTTCGAGACCGCGCATCGCGCCCGGTTCGGCTTTACCGACAGCGCCAAGCCGGTGGTGATCGAGGCCATCTCGGTCGAGGCCATCGGCGGCGGCTCGGGCTTCGAGGAGCCGAGCGTGGCCGCGCCGGATTCGAGCCCGGCCGCCCGGCACCGGACCCGCTTCTTCAGCCAGGGCGCCTGGCAGGACGCGGCGATCCATCTCCGCGCCGATCTGAAGCCCGGCGCCCGCTTCATGGGCCCGGCCATCCTGATCGAGCCGAACCAGACCATCGTGGTCGAGCCGGGCTGGGAGGCGCGCGTCACGCCGAAGGACCATGTTGTCCTGACCCGGCGCGAGGAACTCCGCCGCGCCAAGGCCATCGGCACCGAGGCCGATCCCGTGCTGCTCGAGATCTTCAACAACCTCTTCATGTCCATCGCCGAGCAGATGGGCGTGGCGCTCCAGAACACGGCCTATTCGGTCAACATCAAGGAGCGGCTCGATTTCTCCTGCGCCGTCTTCGACAATGAGGGCCGCCTCGTCGCCAATGCGCCGCACATGCCCGTGCATCTCGGCTCGATGGACCGTTCGGTCGAGAGCATCATCAAGGGCAATCCGGTGATCAAGCCGGGTGATGTCTATGCGATCAACGCGCCGTATAACGGTGGTACGCATCTGCCCGACATCACCGTCTGCACGCCGGTCTTCGACCCGGAGGGCGAGAAGCTGCTCTTCTGGGTCGCCAGCCGCGGCCACCATGCCGATATCGGCGGCATCGCGCCGGGATCGATGTCGCCGCTGGCGGTCAATATCGAGGAAGAAGGCGTCTATATCGACAACTTCAAGCTGGTCGATGAGGGGACCTTCCGCGAGGAAGCGCTGGTGAAGCTGCTGACCGGCGCGAAATATCCGGTCCGCAACGTCGTCCAGAACGTCAATGACCTGAAGGCGCAGATCGCCGCCAATGCCAAGGGCGTGGCGGAACTCGAGAAAATGATCGACGGCTTCGGCCTCGATGTCGTGCAGGCCTATATGGGCCATGTGCAGGACAACGCCGCCGAGAGCGTCGCCCGCGTCATCGCCCGGTTGCATGATGCCGTCTTCGAATACGAGATGGACCAGGGCTGCCGTATCAAGGTGAAGATCACGGTCGACCGCGAAAAGCGCGAGGCCACGGTCGATTTCACCGGCACCTCGCCGCAACGGGACGACAATTTCAACGCGCCCGAACCGGTGACCCGCGCGGCGGTGCTCTATGTCTTCCGCGTCATGGTGGAAGACAGCATCCCGATGAATGCCGGCTGCCTCCGGCCGATCCAGATCATCGTGCCGCCGGGCACCATGCTCACGCCGAAATACCCGGCCGCCGTGGTGGCGGGCAATGTCGAGGTCAGCCAGGCTGTGACCAACTGCCTGTTCGGCGCGCTGGGGGCGATGGCCGGCGCGCAGGGCACCATGAACAACCTGACCTATGGCAATGACAAGCACCAGTATTACGAGACGATCTGCTCCGGTTCGCCGGCCGGCCCCGGCTGGCATGGCACGCCGGGCGTGCATACCCACATGACCAATTCGCGTCTGACCGATCCGGAGATCCTCGAACTGCGCTTCCCCGTCGTGCTGGAGGATTTCCACATCCGGCGTGGCTCGGGCGGGGCCGGGCAATGGCGCGGCGGCGATGGCACGCATCGCCGCATCCGGTTCCTCGAGACGATGGATTGCGCGCTGCTCTCCGGTCATCGCCGGGTTCCGCCCTTCGGCTTGAAGGGCGGCGCGAACGGCCTTGTCGGCAAGAACAGCGTCCGGCGTCTTTCGGGCGAGATCGTGGTGCTGAAAGGCTGCGACCAGACCGTGCTGCAGCCCGGCGAGGCGATCATCATCGAGACGCCGACCCCGGGCGGCTATGGTCGGCCGCAAGCCGCGGAATGATATCCCGTCAGCGGCGTCTGGCCCTGGCCGGGCGCCGCTGATGGTCCATGCCGGTGGACAAGGCATCCGATTTTCGTCAGCCCACCGGCCTTTGATTCCGACACTGCGGCGGCGGCAAGAATGCCGTCCTAGCGCCGGATGGACTAGGCGGTATTTTTGGTGAAGCCTGCGCTTTTCCGCTTGTCTGTCAGCATGATGGCTGGTTCAATCCCGCGCAAGGACAGGGGTTCGAACCATGAAGAAACTGATCGCGGCCATCACGATGGCCATGGCGCTGGGCGCGTGCACGCCGGAACTCCAGCTCCAGACGGAGCCGGCCTATTCGCCGGCATGGTGCCAGGCCGCCAAGGCCTTTCCGCGCTCCGGAACCTATCTCTACGCCGTGGCGCAATGCCATCAGCGCGGCGTCGCCGGCTTCCCGCAGGAAGAGAATGTCATCGTCTATTATCTGACCGAGTCCGCCCGCTGGGGGAACACCGAAGCTGGCGCGGCTTTGGCCTCGCGCGGGATGCCGATCCCCGACGATGACCTGCGCCGGGAAGCGGCGGACCGCCGCGAATCCGAACGCAACCGTCAGGCACTCATCCAGGCGCTTAACCCGCCGCGCCCGGCACCGCGCCCGCAGACCACCACCGCGCCGATGGTGCGCCCGGCTGTTGTCCAGCCGCCGCGCCCCGCCAATGTGAATACCAGCACGTTCCAGCGCGAGAATCGCTCCACCTCGACCAAGCGCAATTGCATCAACAATGTCTGCCGGATCGAGACGACGACCTGCATCGACGGTCGCTGCACGACCACGGTCACCAACCAGTAGCCTGCACGAAACAACAGCCTGAACGGCTTCCCCGCCGCAGCTGAAACGTTCCGCGGCGGGGTGCCTTTTCGGGGCAGGTGTTACCAGCTTCCGGTATTCGGCATGCTGGCCCAGGGCTCGGCCACGGGCAGGTTGTCGCCCTTCTGGAGCAACTCGACCGAGATGCCGTCCGGTGACTTCACGAAAGCCATCCGGCCCTCGCGGGGCGGGCGGAGGATCGTGTAGCCCATCGCCTGGATATGGGCGCAGGTCTCGTAGATATTGTCGACGCGATAGGCGAGATGGCCGAAATTCCGCCCGCCCGCATAGTCCTCGGCATCCCAGTTATAGGTCAGTTCCACTTCCTTGGATTTGTGGGCTTTGGCATGTTCGACATCGCCCGGCGCCGCCAGGAAGATGAGCGTGAACCGCCCTTGCTGGTTGTCGATGCGCCGCGTTTCGACAAGGCCGAGGGCATCGCGGTAGAAGCGGAGGCTTTCCTCGACATTCCGGATGCGCACCATCGTGTGCAGATATTCCATGATCATTCCTCAAGCTGGATGCTTGCGCCGGGAGGGCGCTCGGGGATAACGCTTTGTGCCCCACTTGGCGTTGCGCTTCCAGCCCTCAAGGTGCCCATGACTGTCCTCCCGCGCTTTTCCCCGCTCCTCGGCAAGGCCCGTGTCATTCCTGTCATCACGCTGGACCGCGTGGAGGATGCCGTGCCGCTGGCCCGCGCCCTCCAGGCCGGCGGGATCGATGTCGTCGAAGTTACCCTGCGGACCGATGCCGCCCTGCGCGGTTGCGAGGCGATCGCCCGCGAATGCCCCGATCTCGTGCTCGGCATCGGCACGGTCCTGACACCCTCGCAGATCGGCGAGGCCCGCGATGCCGGCGCGCGCTTCCTCGTCACGCCCGGCACCTCGGAGAAGCTCGGCCACGCTGTGGCAGAGAGCGGCATTCCCTGCCTGCCCGGCGCGGCGACCGTGTCGGAAATGCTCGCGCTGATGGAAATGGGTTTTCACGAGTTGAAATTCTTCCCGGCCGAAGCTGCGGGCGGCGTCGACTACCTGAAATCGGTTGCCGGCCCGCTCGGCGACCTGCGCTTCTGCCCGACAGGCGGCATTTCGCCGGCCAATGCCGGCACCTATCTCGCCCTCGGCAATGTCCTCTGCATCGGCGGTTCGTGGATGGTGCCGAAGGCGTCCATCGCCGCCGGCCACTGGGACGAGATCACGGCGCTTGCCCGGGCGGCGGCCGCCCTCGGGCAATGAGCGCGGCGCCTTCCGGCCTGCTCGATATCCTCGCAAAGGCGCGCCGGATCGTTGCCTTCACAGGGGCGGGCATGTCGACGGAGAGCGGCGTGCCGGATTTCCGCTCGCCCGGCTCGCCCTGGATGGCGAACAAGCCGATTCCCTTCGACGCCTTCGTCAGCAGCGCTGCGGCTCGCCGCGAGGCCTGGCGGCGCAAGTTCACGATGGATGATCTCTACCGCGATGCGCAGCCCGCCGAGGGCCATCGCACCCTCGCCAAACTCCATCACGCCGGTCGCCTCGCCGGCCTGATCACGCAGAATATCGATGGCCTGCACCAGGCTGCCGGCCTGCCGCCGGATCAGGTGGTCGAGATCCATGGCAACGGCACCTATGCCAGCTGCCTCGAATGCGGCCAGCGGCATGAGCTCGCGCCCATCCGCGCCCATTTCGAGGCGCATGGCCACGCCCCTGCCTGTGAAGCCTGCGGCGGGCTGGTCAAAAGCGCGACCATCTCCTTTGGCCAGCGCATGCCGGCCGGCGCCATGGCCCGCGCCGTGGAGCTCGCGCGATCCTGCGATCTCTTCCTCGTGGCCGGCTCCTCGCTCGTCGTTTATCCCGCCGCCGAGCTGCCGGTCCTTGCACGCCAGAACGGAGCCACGCTGGTGATCATCAACCGCGAGCCGACCCCGCTCGATGATCTGGCGGATCACGTCTGGCGCGGCGAGATCGGCCCGATTTTCAGGCAGATTGACGCCGGTTGAAGCGAAAATCGGCAAAAGCGAAAGTGGTCGTGGATATTCATCGCTCCTGATGCTTCCGCGTGATGTTTAGGGATTGCCGAACTCACGGAGTTGAAGGCATGGTTAACGCAGGAGAAAGATTCGTTGTGCGTCGGTGATCTCCGGCCCGTTCGGAGAGTACAGGCACAACGAACTTAACGCGGGCCGTGTGTTGCGATGGGTGAAGATTTCGGCGCCAAGGGTTTTGGCAATCGCTTCCTGGTTCCGGGATCGGCCGGGGAGGCTGATCTGCGGCAGGATGACCAGCCGCTCGACCTGGTCGAGATTTCCGGTCGGATCAAATGGTTCGACGTCTCCAAGGGCTTCGGCTTCATCATTCCGGACAACGGCATGCCGGATGTCCTCCTGCATGTCAGCTGCCTCCGGCGGGATGGCTACCAGACAGCACCGGAAGGCGCGCGCATCGTGGTGGAGGCCATCGAGCGGCAGCGCGGCTACCAGACCTTCCGCATCCTTTCCATGGATGTCTCCACCGCCACCCACCCCTCCCAGTTGCCGCCGGCCCGCACGCATGTGCAGGTCACGCCGACGGGTGGCTTCGAGCGCGTGGTGGTCAAGTGGTTCAACCGGCTGCGGGGTTTCGGCTTCGTCACAAGGGGCGATGGGACCGAGGACATCTTCGTCCATATGGAAACCCTGCGCCGGACGGGCATTGCCGAGCTGACGCCCGGCGAGGTGGTCTATGTCCGGTTCGGAAACGGGCCGAAGGGGCTGATGGCATCCGAGGTCCGGATCGCAGAGGATGGAAACCCCCCTGCGTCGCATTGACCTCGGCCGCGTTCTCGCGGCACGGTTGAATTAATTTTTTAACATAATCGTGGATAGTTGCTTGGGAAGGCGCCCGAAAGGGCCGCCGCCCGAGTTCAACACGGATTGGAAAGGGCGCCGGGAAACGGCGTCGGCAACATGAGCGAGAAGCTGGATCACACGAAGGCGGTCGAGCGGGGCAAGGCCCGGTCCCGTGTCTTCATTTTTGCATTGGTTGTTGTCCTGGTCGGCGTGATCGGTATTTCCCTGACGACCAACCTCAACCGCATGTACCAGAAATGGGAAGAGACGGCGAAGAACACGCAAGGTGCGAGCGGGCAGGGCGGCAGCATGGCCGGTGCCGGCCAGCTCGAGCGGCTCGAGATCCAGTCCGGGGACAGGCGCCACATCTTCAATGTCGAGGTCGCCCGGAACGATGCCCAGCGCGCGCGCGGTCTGATGTTCCGGCAATCCATGCCGCAGGACCAGGGCATGCTGTTCGATTTCGAGCGCGACCAGCTGGTCACGATGTGGATGAAGAACACCTATCTCTCGCTCGACATGATCTTCATCTTTGCCGATGGCCGCGTCCATCGCATCGAGAGCCGGACCGAGCCCGAATCCGAGAAGATGATTTCCTCCGGCGTGCCGGTGAGGGCGGTGCTCGAACTCAACGCCAATGTCGCCAACCGGCTCGGCCTGAAACCGGGAGACCGGATCATCCACCCGATGTTCCGCTGATCGGCGGGGCAGGCAGCCGCAAGCCGGCTTGTCGCGCCCCGGCTGGCATGGTAGCCGGACAGCCTCGGCCATCCGGCCCTCGGGGTATAGCGCAGTCTGGTAGCGCGGTAGTTTTGGGTACTACAGGTCGTAGGTTCGAATCCTGCTACCCCGACCATTTCCAAGGCATTGACCTTGTGGCACGATCGAAGCCATCAGTTGGTATCGGGCTGACGTGCGGGAAATCATGATTGCCGGTTCGCTGCAGGGCTACCCACTGCTTGTTGATTTGATTGGAAGCCAAATCCGGTTGTTTCAAGAATTGGGGTATTCTATCGGCGAACTCGAATTCAAGAGACATGGAATGGTCCAGAGGTTGGAGATTTTCAAAGATCCAACAAGGATTGATATCGAATTTGAAGTGCCGGAAAGTTATTCTGTTTCTGTTTCCCATTGTGGCGAAAAGAGCAATGCTATTAAATTTCTGAATCATAGGGGTATATATTTGGGCAATAGATCCCGAGAAAAGAGATTGAGTATTGTTGAAACGACCGAAAACGTATCGAGAATGCTTGATGCCCTGCGCGGGGCAATCGGCTAGCACGATCCGAGGGTTGCCAGTTTGATTTGGGTGATTGCTGTGTTGACGCGCCCCGCGCGAGCGTGCAAACGCCTGACCATCGGAATCCCGTTGATCCTGCGCGGCACATGGGCCAGCGTTTCTCGGGTTCAGCTCGGGCCGCGAATCGGGTTCGCCTGTGGCGGTGTCTTGAAGAAGGGTCTTGCGCAATGACCGCCAGAATCTATTGCCCGGCCAAGACGGCCATGCAGTCCGGAACGGCGAAGACCGGGCGCTGGCTGCTGGAATTCGAGCCAGCCCGGCAGGCGCGCAGCATCGAGCCGCTGATGGGCTGGACCAGCTCCGCCGACACGCTGTCGCAGGTCAAGCTGTGGTTCGACACGAAGGAAGAGGCAATCGCCTACGCGACCCGCAACGGCCTCGCCTACCGCGTCGAGGAACCGCGCCAGGCCTCGCGCCGGCCCATGGCCTATTCCGACAATTTCCGCTTCGACCGGATCGGCACCTGGACGCATTGAGATCGGCGCCCTGCGCGGATCGGCCCCTTAGCTCAGCTGGATAGAGCGCGTGCCTTCTAAGCATGAGGTCGCAGGTTCGAGCCCTGCAGGGGTCGCCAAAACACTCTGAATAACAAAGCGTTATCCATATATCTTCAGAAAATGATTCCGGCGCTTCATGTGCCGCATGAGCCGGTTCCGGTGCGGTTTCCGGCGGAAAACCGGGGCAAAGTGCCATCAGCCGGCCCGCAAGGCCGGGGCAGATAGACTCGGCGGTGTTAAGATTCGGTTTCAACCGGGCGGGAGCGACTTTCTGTCATTGTCGTCTTGAATCAAAATCTCAGAGGGCGCACATACGCGTCCGGAAGCCACCTGATCCACGCCGGATGGCGCGTTGATTTTGCTGGTGAATCAAAATGTGAGCGGCATCTGCGCCCCGGGGAATAGCCCCTCCGGCGCGGAGAGCCGGCCAAGCGAGTGACCGCTGATGCCCAATCCCGTCTCGGCCCTGTTCCAGCATGATTGGCGCGGCGTGCTTCATGCGCTGACGCGTACCCACCGGCGCGCCATCCTGGCCCTCGTGCTGGTCTCGGCCTGCTTCTTCCTGCCGGGGCAGATGTCGCTCCAGCCGATGGATCGGGACGAGCCGCGTTTCGCGCAGGCCTCGAAGCAGATGCTGGAGACGGGTGACTTCGTCGATATCCGCTTCCAGGAGGAGGCGCGCCACAAGAAGCCCGTCGGCATCTACTGGCTGCAGAGCGCCACCGTTTCGATCGGCGAATGGCTGGGCGTGCCCGATGCCCGCCGCACGATCGGCCTCTACCGCGTGCCCTCCTTCCTCGGTGCCATGGCCATGGTCCTGCTCACCTACTGGGCGGCCCTGGCCTTCCTCTCCCGCGAGGGGGCCCTGCTGGCGGCCTTGATGATGGCCGGCTCGGTGCTGCTCGGGGTCGAGGCGCGTCTTGCGAAGACCGATGCCGTCCTCGGCGCGTTGAGTGTCGCCGCCTTCGGCTTCATGGCCCGCGCCTATCTCGCCAGCCGGTCGCCGGGTATCGCGCCCGGCCTGACGCAGCGGCACCTTGTCCTGTTCTGGCTGGCCATGGGCGCGGCGGTTCTCGTGAAGGGACCGATCACCCCGCTTGTGGCGGCCCTCGCCATCGCCGTCCTCGTCTGGCGTGACCGCGAGCTCGGCTGGGCGAGGGGCATGCGGCCGGGGCTCGGCCTGCTGATCGTCGCGCTGGTCGTGCTGCCCTGGCTGTCGCTGATGCTCGCCAAGGCCGGCAGCAGCTTCTTCGCCGAATCGCTCGGCAAGGACATGCTGGCCAAGGTCGGCTCGGCGCAGGAGAAACACGGTGCCCCGCCCGGCACCTATCTCGGCGTGTTCTGGGTGACCTTCTGGCCGGCCGCGCCGCTGGCCCTGCTGGCCATTCCCTTCGCCTGGCGCGAAAGGCGCGATGATGGCGTCGCCTTCCTTCTCGCCTGGATCGTGCCGTTCTGGTTGATCCTCGAGGCGGTGCCGACCAAGCTCCCGCATTATGTCCTGCCGGTCTATCCCGCCATCGCCATCCTGATCATGATTGCGGCCGAGCGCTCGGGCCTGATGCAGCAGCGTTGGGCGCGTGCCCTTGCCGGGTTCCTGCTGCTGCTCGTGCCGCTGGTCTTCCTGATCGGCGTGCCGGGCCTGTTCCTCCTGCTGGAGGAGGGGCTCACCATTCTCCGCCTGCCTTTCCTCGCCCTGCCGTTCCTCGTCGTTGCCTTTGCTGCCGCGGCCTACGGAACCTGGATGCTCGTCCGGCAGGCCAGGCCCGTTCGCGCGCTGGTCGCCGGCCTTGCCGCCGGCCTGATGCTGACTCTGGCGGCCTATCCCAACGGCCTGCCGATGCTGAAAGCCTTCAACCTGTCACCCCGTCTTGCCGAGGCGGCGCGGGCTACCGGCTGTGCCAGCCCCGCCTATGCGACCGTGGGCTATCGCGAGCCGAGCCTTGTCTTCCTCACAGCGACCGACCTTCTGATGACCGATGCTGCCGGCGCCGCTGCCTTCATCGACCGCGAGGGCGAGGGCTGCCGCATTGCCTTCATCGAGCGCGCCTCCGAGGAAGCGTTTCGCGCGGCCCTGCAGGGCCGCACCGCGCCCGCCCTCGTTACACGCGTGCGCGGGGTCAACATCAATGCGGCCCTCGACAAGCAGCGAAGGTTGCGCGTGCTCGACATCGCCGTGTATGTCCGCCGCTGAACCAATCGACGGAGCGCCGCGTGGACCAGTCTGAAAGCACCACCGGGGAAACGGAGGCCGCAACGGTGGCCTTGCCGCTGGTCTCGGTCGTCGTTCCGGTGCGGAACGAGGAGGGCAATGTCGCGCCGCTTCTGGCGGAGATTGTCGCCGCGCTTGAGAGCGGCCCGGCTTTCGAGGTGATCTTCGTCGATGACGGCTCGACCGACGAGACGCCGACCATCCTCGCCAATCTGCGCGGCACCTACCCGCAATTGCGCCAGTTGCGCCATGCGCGGGGCGGCGGCCAATCCGCCGCGATCCGGTCGGGCGTGCGCTTCGCCCGTGGCACCTATATCGCCACGCTTGATGGCGATGGCCAGAATAACCCGGCATTCATCCCGCAGATGATCCGCCTGCTGCAGGAGGGCGAGGGGAAGGTCGGCATCGTCCAGGGGCAGCGCGTCGGGCGGAGGGACACCGCGTTCAAGCGCTGGCAGTCGCGGCAGGCCAACCGGATCCGCGGGGCCATTCTGAAGGATGGTACGCGGGATACTGGCTGCGGCCTCAAGGCGTTCCCGCGCGAGGTCTATCTTGCCCTGCCGTATTTCGATGCGATCCACCGCTTCATGCCTGCGCTCGTCAAGCGCGAGGGCTACGCGGTGGCGCATCTCGATGTGGTCGACCGGCCGCGCGGCTCGGGCGTGTCGAATTATGGCTTCTGGGGGCGCCTTCGCGTCGGCGTGCTCGATCTTGCCGGGGTCTGGTGGCTGATCAAGCGCAAGCGCCCGACGCCGCCGGTGGTCGAGATCGGCGCGGCGCCGGGAGCCTGACATGCTGATCCAGCTTTCGACCCATCTCAATTCCTTCCTGCATGATGTGTTCATCACCAATTTCACCTGGTGGGCGGTGCTGGGTGTGTTCGGGCAATTGCTCTTCGCCGCCCGGTTCATCGTGCAATGGCTTGCCAGCGAGCGGGCCGGGCGTTCGGTCGTGCCGCTGGCCTTCTGGTTCTTCTCGATCGGTGGCGCGGCCATCGTGCTGGCTTATGGCATCCACAAGCGCGACCCGGTGATCATCCTCGGCCAGGCACTCAGCTTCTTCATCTATTTCCGCAACCTCGCCCTGATCGCGAAGGAACGGCGCGAACGCGGCAAGGTGGCCTCGCAGGGGGATTGACCGTGCAGCAGCCCGCGCCTTGGCTCTGGGACGATCTGGACGCCACCCTCGCGGAGGTCTGGCGCTGCCTCGGTGCAGGCGCCTCGACACGCCGTTCTGCCTTCCACCACCCCACCATCGCGACCACGGGGCCAGATGGCGCACCGCGCCTGCGCACCATGATCCTGCGCGGCGTCGAGCTGGAAATCCGCCGCCTGCGGCTCCACACGGATATCCGCGGCACCAAGGTGGCCGAGATCGCCGCCAAGCCGCGCGTGGCGGTGCATGTCTATGATCCCGGCATGAAGCTTCAGGTCCGGATGACGGGCCTCGCCACGATCAGCCACGGCGATCCGGTCGCCCGTACGGCTTGGCAGAACGCGCAGCCGATGAGCCAGGCCTGCTACGGCACGCGGCCGGCGCCGGGCACGACCATCGCTGCGGGCGGCGATTTCGTCCTGCCTGCCTCCCATTCGCCCGAACTGGCGGAAGGCGAGGCCAATTTCGCAGTTCTGCGGATTGCCATCGAGACGATGGAAACGCTCTATCTCGCGCATGGCGGGCACCGCCGCGCCACCTTCGCCTGGGAAGGCGCGACCCTCATCCGCAAGGACTGGCTCGCGCCCTGACCCGGTTACGCCTTCGGCATCGCCGCCAGCGCCGCATCAAGATCGGCGATGAGATCAGCCGGGGTTTCGAGCCCGATATTCAGCCGGATCGCCCGCCCGCCTAGGTTGAACGGCGTCGCCGAGCGGTAGGTCGTGCAGTCGAACGGCACGGCAAGGCTTTCGAACCCGCCCCAGCTGTAGCCCATGCCGAAGAGCTTCAGATGGTCAAGGAAGACGATGACCTGCGCATCCGTTGTTGCGTCGAGCACGATTGCGAACAGGCTGGACGCGCCCTTGAAGTCGCGCTTGAAAAACTCATGGCCCGGGCAGGAGGGCAGCGCGGGGTGCAGCACGCGGCGGATGCGCGGATGCCGGTCGAGATGTTGCGCCACGGTCAGCGCATTCACGCCCTGTTCGCGCAGCCGCAGCGGCATGGTGCGCAGGCCGCGCAGGGTGAGGAACACGTCATCCGGGCCAAGATAGAGCCCGAGATCGCCATGGGTGGCCTGCAGGGCCGGCAGCGCCTTTTCGTTGGCGGCGACAAGCCCGATCAGCACGTCCGAATGGCCGGACGGGTATTTCGTGGCGGCGTTGATCGACAGATCGACCCCGAAATCCAGCGGCTTGAACAACAGGGCCGTCGCCCAGGTATTGTCGATCAGCGTGGTGATCCCATGCTTCTTCGCGACCGCAACGATCGAGGGCACATCCTGCACCTCGAAGGTCTGCGAACCCGGGCTCTCCATGTAGATCGCGCGGGTATTCGGGCGGATCAGCGCCTCGATCCCGGCGCCGATCATCGGATCATAATAGGTTGTCTCCACTCCGTAGCGGGCCAGCAGCCCGTTGCAGAGTGCCCGGGTCGGCCGATAGGTCGAATCGACCATCAGCAGGTGGTCGCCCGTCTTGAGGCAGGAGAGCAGGGCGGTCGAGCAGGCCGAGGCGCCGGAGGGGCAGATCACGGTGCCTGCCGCGCCTTCCAGCTCGGACCAGGCCAGCTGCAGGGCCTCCATGGTCGGATTGCCGCGGCGGCCATAGGTGAAGCGGTTGCGCCCGGCAAGGCAGGATTCTGCATCCGGATAGACAACCGTCGAGCCGCGGAACGGCGGTACGTTGACGAATCCGTGCGTCTCTGCGGTGTTGCGGCCGGCGAGGACGAGCCGGGTATCGTCACCCATGGATCGTTTTTCTTCAGGAGACATCAGTTTCATAACATTATTCTCATTTGAGGTTCTGAACCGGAAAAATTCTCTTATGTCGGATCATATCAGCGGGCAAGACTTTTTCAAGCGAACCCGGCCTTCGCCTCGAAATTGGTCGGATTGCCATTTTGGCTGTCACCCTGCCGAATTTTCACCAATTGCATCCTGAAATCCGGAAATCACGGTCCGGAATTTCAGGATTTGGCACATTGGCAGGGCAAAGTTGCCGGATTTGCCCTTGACCTTTGGTCTAAGATCGCCTGCAATGAAATCTCCTGTCGTATTGGGACAAACCCGGCAGCGCCGTGTCCGAGCGCTGGCGACAGGAGCAATGAAACACTCGGGGAGACGAGTTGATGAAGAAAGTACTGATGTCGGTTGCCGTTGGCGCCGCCTTCGTGATGGCGGCCGGTTCGGCTTCCGCGCAAACCCTCAACCAGGTCAAGAGCCGTGGCGTGCTGCAATGCGGCTCGAATACCGGTCTTGCCGGGTTCGGCCAGCCGGACGCGCAGGGTAACTGGACGGGCCTCGACGTTGATTATTGCCGCGCGGTCGCTGCGGCCATCTTCAACGATGCCAGCAAGGTCAAGTTCGTTCCGCTTTCCGCGAAGGACCGCTTCACGGCGCTCCAGTCCGGCGAAGTGGACATTCTTGTCCGCAACACCACCTGGACCATGTCGCGCGATACGCAGCTGGGCCTCGAGTTCGGTCCGGTCAACTACTATGACGGCCAGGGCTTCATGGTCCGCAAGAAGCTGAAGATCGCCTCGGCGATGGAGCTCTCGGGCGCTTCGGTCTGCACCCAGCAGGGCACGACCACCGAGCTGAACCTCGCGGACTTCTTCCGCGCCAACAAGCTGAAGTATGAAGTCGTTGCGTTCGCTTCGTCGGACGAGACGATCAAGGCCTATGATGCCGGCCGCTGCGACGTGTTCACGACGGATGCCTCGGGCCTCTATGCCGAGCGCCTGAAGCTGACGGCCCCGGACGACCATATCGTCCTGCCGGAAATCATCTCGAAGGAGCCGCTCGGTGCCGCCTGGCGCCATGGCGACAACCAGTGGGGTGATATCGTCAAGTGGACGCATTACGCGATGGTGACGGCCGAGGAACTCGGCGTGACCAAGGCCAACGTCGACGAGATGCTGAAGTCCACCAACCCGGACGTGAAGCGCCTGCTCGGCACGGAAGGCAAGTTCGGCGAAGCAATCGGCCTCACCAATGACTGGGCCTACCGGATCATCAAGCTCGTCGGCAATTACGGCGAGTCGTTCGACCGCAACGTCGGTGCCGGTTCGCGCCTGAAGATCGCCCGCGGCGTCAACGCGCTGTGGTCGAAGGGCGGCCTGCAATACGCGCCGCCGATCCGCTGAGGATCGCCAATCCGGGGGATGGCTGCTGTCGGCCATCCCCCTTTTTATTGTTTTCGGGGGAGAGCGACTGCCATCGGCCGTTTGTCGGTTGAGTCGGTCGCTGGCGTAGCACCACGGTCCTGAAAGATGGGCTCTGGCAGGTTGGTCGCCGGGTGTGCAAGCATAAGTTGTGTGCGCATGCATCTCTCCCGCACAATTGAAGTGGGGAGACTTCAATGAGTTCGGTCGATGCCCCGAAGCTGGGCGGAACGGGCGGGGACGAAAAGCCGCACGTTGCCTTCTGGAACGATCCGGAAAAACGCGGCTACCTGTTTCAGGCGCTACTTTTCGTTTTTGTCTTCTTTCTGGTCTATCAGGCGGCGGATAACGCCATCACCAACCTGACCAAGCAGAAGATCGCCACAGGTTTCGGTTTCTGGAACAATACGGCCGGCTTCGATATCGGCCAGCGTCTCATTCCGTACGAGACTACGTCGAGCTATGGCCGCGCCTTCTGGGTCGGACTGGTCAACACCCTGCTGGTCGCCGGCATCGGCATCGTCCTGGCGACGATGCTCGGCTTCATCATCGGCGTGGCGCGCCTCTCGAAGAACTTCCTCGTCAACAAGCTGGCGGCCCTCTATGTCGAGGTGATCCGCAATACGCCGCTGCTGCTGCAATTGCTGTTCTGGTACAACGCCGTGCTGAAGGCCCTGCCGGAAGTGCGGGATTCGGTCGCCATGCCCGGCGGCTTCTTCCTCAATAATCGCGGCCTCTTCATGCCCGAGCCCGTCTTCGGGGCCAGCTTCTCCTGGGTCACCTGGGCGCTGGCTGCCGGCCTCATGGGCTATTTCGCCTACGGGCGCTGGGCAAAGAAGAAGCAGGAAAGGACCGGGCAGCAATCGCCCGTCCTGCTGGTCGGGCTTGGCCTCGTTATTGTCGTGCCGCTCCTGATCTTCTTCGCGGCGGGGCAGCCGCTGAGCTTCAACATCCCGGATCTCGGCCGCTTCAACATCCGCGGCGGCGTTCAGGTCTATCCTGAGTTTGTCGCGCTGCTGCTCGGCCTCGTGATCTATACGGCGGCCTTTATCGCCGAAGTGGTGCGCGCCGGCATCCAGGCCGTTTCCAAGGGCCAGACCGAGGCGGCTTATGCCCTCGGGCTCCGGCCCGGGCCAACCCTCGATCTCGTCGTCATCCCGCAGGCGATGCGCGTGATCATCCCGCCGCTGACCTCGCAATACCTGAACCTCACGAAGAATTCCTCGCTGGCGGTGGCCGTCGGCTATCCGGATCTCGTGCAGGTCTTCATGGGCACGGTGCTGAACCAGACCGGACAGGCTGTCGAGGTCATCGCGATCACCATGGCGGTCTATCTCACCATCAGTCTTTTCACCTCGCTGGTGATGAACTGGTACAATTCCCGCAAGGCCCTGGTCGAGCGCTGAGGAGGAGCGAATGAACACCCAAGTCGTCTCTGCCTCGTCGAAGGCCTATGTCCGGCAGGAGCCCGCCGCGGTTCTGCCGCCGCCGGGAAGCCTTATCGGCCCCCTTGCCTGGATCCGCGACAACCTGTTCTCGTCGCCGAGCAACATCCTGCTCACGGTCGTTGCCGCGGCCGTGGCCTATATTTCCATCCCTGGCTTCCTGAACTTCCTCATCTTCGATGCGGTCTGGACCGGGGCTGACCGCGAGGCCTGCATCGCGAAGGACGGTGTCGTGCCCGGAGCCTGCTGGGCTTTCGTGCGCGAGCGCGTCAACTTCTTCATCTACGGCTTCTATCCCGTCGACCAGCGCTGGCGGGTGGATGTGTTCTTCGTCCTCGGGGCGATCGGCGTGGCCTGGATGCTCTGGCTGAAGGCTCCGCGCCGCGATATCGGCATGATCTATTTCCTGGTCGTGCTGCCCCTCGTCTCCTACTACCTGCTGGGTGGGGCCGATTGGCTCGGCCTTTCGGCGGTGGATACGGCCCGCTGGGGCGGCCTGATGGTCACGCTGGTCGTGGCCGGGGTCGGCATCGTCGCCTCCCTGCCGCTCGGCATCCTGCTCGCGCTGGGCCGGCGTTCGAAGCTGCCGGTCATCAAGTTCTTCTCGGTGATGTTCATCGAGTTCGTCCGCGGCGTGCCGTTGATCACGGTGCTCTTCATGGCGAACACGATGCTGCCGCTGTTCCTGCCGGACAACATCACGGTGGACAAGCTGCTGCGGGCCCTTGTCGGGATCGGCCTCTTCGCCTCGGCCTACATGGCCGAAGTGGTGCGTGCCGGCCTGCAGGCTCTGCCGAAGGGCCAGTATGAAGGCGCGATGGCCATGGGCCTGGGCTACTGGCAGATGATGCGGCTCATCATCCTGCCGCAGGCACTGAAGGTCACGATCCCCAATATCGTGAACACGTATATCGGCCTGTTCAAGGATACGTCGCTGCTGCTCATCGTCGGCATCTTCGACTTCCTCAAGGCGATCGAGACCGCCCGCATCGACCCGCAATGGGCCGCGCCGACAACCTCGACGACAGGCTATGCCTTCGCCGCGATCGTCTATTTTCTGTTCTGCTATGGCATGGCAAGCTACGCCCGCGCGATGGAGCGGCGGCTTTCCGTGGCTGACAAGAGGTAAGGGAGTAACCTCATGGCTCTGTTGAATCTCAAGCCGACGCCGCTGACGCATGATACCGCGGTCGAGATGGTTGGCGTGCATAAATGGTATGGTGAGTTCCATGTGCTGAAGGACGTGAACCTCAAGGTCACGCGCGGCGAGAAGATCGTCGTCTGCGGCCCGTCGGGCTCCGGCAAGTCCACGATGATCCGCTGCATCAACCGCCTGGAGGAGCACCAGAAGGGCTCCATCGTGGTCGATGGCACGGAACTGACCAACGACCTCAAGAAGATCGACGAGATCCGCCGCGATGTCGGGATGGTCTTCCAGCACTTCAACCTGTTCCCGCATCTGACGATCCTCGAGAATTGCACGCTCGCCCCGATCTGGGTGAAGAAGATGCCGAAGAAGGAAGCCGAGGAAGTGGCGATGCATTACCTCGCCCGGGTCAAGATCCCGGAACAGGCGAACAAGTATCCGGGCCAGCTCTCGGGTGGCCAGCAGCAGCGCGTGGCGATTGCCCGCTCGCTCTGCATGAGCCCGAAGATCATGCTCTTTGACGAGCCGACCTCGGCGCTCGACCCGGAAATGGTCAAGGAAGTGCTCGACACCATGGTCAGCCTCGCCGAAGAGGGCATGACCATGATGTGCGTGACCCATGAAATGGGCTTTGCCCGCCAGGTCGCCGACCGGGTGATCTTCATGGATCAGGGCCAGGTCGTCGAGATGAACGAGCCGAACGAGTTCTTCAAGAACCCGCAGCACGAGCGGACCAAGCTGTTCCTCAGCCAGATCCTGCATTGAGGTGATCGGACTGCAATGAAACGAAAAAGGGCGCCCGGAGGCGCCCTTTTTTATTATGCCGGTCCCCTGACCGGGATGGGTCAGGCACCTTTCGGTGCGCCCGTTCCGAGCGGCAGATCCTCCCGGCTGCCCCATTCGGCCCAGGAGCCGTCATAGATCGCCGCCACGGGCACATCGGCGCGGCTCATCGCCATGGCGATGATGCAGGCCGAAACGCCGGACCCGCAGGAGCAGATGACCGGCTTTGCGAGGTCGATCCCCGCCGCGGCGATGGCGGCGCGCAGTGTCTCCGGGTCCTTCAGCGCCCCGTTGGCGGCGATGGCATCGAAGGGCAGGTTGAGGCTCCCCGGCATGTGGCCGGCCCGGACGCCGGGGCGCGGCTCTGGCGCATCGCCGCGGAACCGGGCGGCCGGCCGGGCATCGACAACCTGCGCCGAGCCGTTCTGCAGGGCCTCGGCCACGCGGCCGAGATCAGCCACGCTGGACCGGTCCAGCCGGGCGGTGAAGGTCGTGGCTGGCGGATGGGCCATGCCGGCTTCCACCGGGCGCCCCTCTGCCTTCCAGCGCGGCAGGCCACCCTCCATGATCCGGACATCCCGGGCCCCGTAGAGGCGCAGCATCCAGGCCACGCGCGGCGCCGTGAACAGGCCGAGCTGGTCATAGACGAGGATCGTGTCGCCCTCGGAAAGGCCAAGCGCGCCGGCCTTCTCCGCGAAGAAGGCTGGCTCCGGCAGCATATGCGGCAGGGTGCTGGCCGGATCGGAGATGACATCGATATCGAAGAACACGGCCCCCGGCAGATGGGCCTCCATGTATTCCGCCGCGCCCTTGCGGCCTGTCGGCGGCAGATGCCATGAGCCATCGACCACCCGGATTCCCGGCTTGCCGATCATCGCGGCGACCTCCGCCGTGGAGACGAAGGGAATATCCTTGAAGATGTTGATCATGGGGCAGATCCCTGCTGTTCGGCAAAACCGATCCGCACGCGGCGGTTCTGCTTGCCCTTTTTCTCGATGTTGGTGACGACCATCGGCCCGATTTCGCGCGTGTTGCGCACATGCGTGCCGCCGCAGGGCTGGAGGTCGAGCCCGGCAATCTCGACCAGCCGCACCCGGCCCGACCCGCGCGGCGGCTTGACTGACATGGTTTTCACAAGCTGCGGGTTGGCGTCGAGTTCCTCGTCGGTGATCCAGCGCGAGGTGATCTCCGCCTCCTGGCCAATCAGCCGGTTGAGCTCGGCCGTGATGGCCTCTTTCTCCAGCCCTGCTTCGGGAATGTCGAAATCGAGCCGGCCATCCTCGAGGCCGATCGCGCCGCCCGTCACCGGATAGGGCAGGGCGACCGAGAGCAGGTGCAAGGCCGAATGCACGCGCATCAACCGGTAGCGGCGCTCGAAATCCAGCTGCATCTCGATCTCCGCGCCCTCCCAGGCAGCCGGGTCTTCGCCCTCGGGCAGCTTGTGGCCGACAATGGTTTTCGCTGCGTCAAGATAGCGCAACTCACCCACGGGCAGGTTGTGTCCACCGGATTTGACAATCAGCCCCGCATCCGAGGGTTGTCCGCCCGAAGCGGGATAGAACAAGGTGCAATCCAGAACGAGGAAGTCCGAATATCGGCCGATCACCCGTGCTTTGGCACTTTCCAGATAGGCATCGTCACGGAAGAGCAGGCGGGTCGGCGGAAAAGGCGGCAATTCGGACGTTTCGCTCAAGGCCGGTCTCGCTGGCAGGGGGGGAATGGCTTTCCACTATAGCGAAGCGCCGGCGGGAATGAAGCCTTGCCGGAAACGCCGTCCACCCCTCTTTCTGCGGCAATGGGACCCGTTGCATACAAGGCCCGGGCGGGATTACGCCCTATTTCCAGCTGCACGACTCGCCGCCAATGATCCAAGATGGGTTGCAGGGCGTAGAGCGAACAGTTAGGTGCACGATCTTCGACACCCAGTCGTCAATCGAGCAAGACGTTTTTCTGGCGAGACGCTTTTCGGGAACGGGCAGGAGCAGGACTTCGTGGAAACGATGAACCCCATTCAGGATGGACAGCCGCTGGAGCTGATGCTCGCAGGCTACGCCGCCGGCACCTTACCCCGTGCTCTGCATGCGCTTGTCGGGGCCCATCTGGAGCTCTCTCCGGTCAATCGTGGCTTCGTTGCCCGGCTGGAAGACGGGCTCTCGCGCAATGTTGTCGCGCAGGAGCCTGTCGCCATCCGGGGGCGTGATGCCCGGCTGGACGCGATCTTCTCTGCCGGCCCTGTGGAGGCTGCTCTCGCCGAGCGCCAGGCGCTCGAGCCTCGTGCCCTGCGCCATCTCTTCGGCAAGTCGATCGACGATCTGGCCTTCCGGACCGTCCTCCCGGGCGTGAAGGAATTCCGTCTCGAGACCGACGACGAGACCCGCGCTGTTCTCTACCGCATCCGGGCCGGCCGCAAGATGCCGCAGCATTCGCACGAGGGTGCGGAAGTCACGCTTGTCCTTCAGGGCGGCTTTACGGACGAGACCGGCCATTACCGCCGGGGTGACATGGTGATTGCCGACGAGCATCTTGACCACGTTCCCGTGGCCGATCCGGACGAGGAATGCATCTGCTTCGCCGTGATGGATGCGCCGTTGCGCCTGACGGGCACCTTCGGCCGCCTCGTCAATCGCTTCGTAAGCCATTGAAACCGGTCGTTTCAAAACCGGAAGACGGGCTGTTCTGGATCACCGGCGCCAGCTCGGGGATCGGTTATGCTGTCGCGCTTGAAGCCGCCCGGCGCGGCTGGCGCGTGGTTGCCACGGCCCGTCGCCCCGATGAACTCGCCACATTGGCTGCAGCCGCCGCCGGGCTTCCCGGCCGCATCATTCCCGCACCGGCGGACGTGACCGATGCCGCCGCCCTGGCGGATCTCGTCCGGCAGGTCGAGGCCGAGCACGGCCCCATCACCCGCGCCTTCCTCAATGCCGGCATCTACCTGCCCGTGCGGCTGTTTCCGTTCGAGGCCGGCAAGATGCATCGCAGCTTCGCGGTCAATGTCGGAGGCGCGATCAATGCCCTCGATGCGCTGGTGCCCCATATGGTGCCGCGGGGCCGGGGGCAGATCGTCTTCAACGCCTCGGTGGCCGGCTATTCCGGCCTGCCGACTTCGGCCGGCTATGGCGCCACCAAGGCCGCTTTGATCAACATGGCGGAATCGTTGCGGCTCGACGGCGATCTCTCCGGTATCCTGATCCAGGTGGTCAATCCCGGCTTCATCCGCACGCCGGCGACGGATACCAACCCCTTCCCGATGCCGTTCCTGATGGATGTCGAGCCGGCGGCAATCCGCGTGCTGGACGGGATGGAGAGCAGCGCCTTCGAGATCACCTTCCCGCGGCGCTTCACCTATTTCCTGAAGTTCCTGCGCATGTTGCCGCGCAGCTGGTACCTGCCGCTCGTCAGTTGGTCGACCGGCTGGAACGACAAGGGAAAGCAGCCCTGAATCGTCCCGGGCGCATTACCGCCCGAACGTGAGCAAGGCGGGGAGAGGCTTCCCGCGCTTGCCGGTTTCGCTCAGTGGCGGCGGTAGACGATCTGACGCACGTCGATCGTGGCGACATCGAACCCGGCCTCGCAATAGCAGAGATAATAGCGCCAGAGACGGCGGAATCGGTCGTCGAAGCCCATCGGCAGCAGGCGCGGCCAGGCCTGTTCGAAATTGTCGCGCCATTGCCGCAAGGTCTCGGCATAGTCGCCGCCGAAGACGCGCTCGCCTTCGAGCTTGAGGCCGACATCCCGCGCCAGTTCGCCGAGGCGCGAAGGGGAGGGCAGCATGCCGCCCGGGAAAATGTGCCGGCGGATGAAATCCACGTTCCGGCGGTAATCCTCGAAGAAATGATCGGGGATCGTGATGATCTGCAGCCCGGCCGTTCCGCCCGGCTTCAGCCGTTCCCGGAGTGTCCGGAAGAAATGCGGCCAGTAGCTTTCCCCGACCGCCTCGAACATCTCGATCGAGCCGATCCGGTCATAGGTGCCGGTCTCGTCACGATAATCCTGGAAGCGGATCTCGACCCTGTCGGACAGCCCGGCCTGCGCGATCCGCTCGCGGGCATAGTCATATTGCTCGCGGCTGATGGTCAGCGCGGTCACACGGGCCGAACGCTCCCGCGCGAGGAATTCCGCAAAGCCGCCCCACCCGCAGCCGATCTCGAGCACGTGGTCGCCGGGGCGGACACCCATCGCATCGGCGAGGATGCGGTATTTCCGGTCCTGCGCGGCCGTCAGGTCATTGTCGCCCGGCTCGAAGATCGCCGAGGAATAGGTCATGCCGCGGTCAAGCCAGCTCGCATAGAAGCTGTTGCCGAGGTCATAATGCGCCGAAATATTGCGTTTGGACCCGGATTTCGTGTTCCGGTTGAGCACGAGGTGGCGGAGCCGCAGGGCGAACCGCGCCAAGGGCGATCGCTCGAGGAAATTGTCGACCAGATCGGCATTGGACGCGAAAAGGGCAACCACAGCCGTCACGTCGGGGCTGTCCCAGTCGCCGTCGCGGTAGGTCTCGCCGAGGCCGACATCGCCCGCGAACATCACGCGGCGGGCAAAACGCCAGTTCAGCACATGCAATTCGGCTTGCGGCCCCGCCTCCGGGCCGGCAATCCGGAAATGATGTCCTGTCGGGAGGATGAAATCGATCCGGCCGCGCCGGATCCCCGTGGCAAAGCGCAAGGCGGCCTGCATGGTGCGCGGCAGGCCACGCGTGGCCTTGCCGACATTTCCGGCCGTCAGCACAACGGGTTGCTGTGTTTCAGGCTGCATGTCCAGTCTCCCCTGGCCCGGTTTTGCCGGGCTTCGTCCCCAAATTATAGCCGTCCAGAAAACGCCCGTCATGACTGATCGCGGGCGGTTGTTCCGGGCGGGAAAAAAAACGTATTCCCTTCAGCCAGAGCCGCAAGGCCTCGAAATGGATGCCGGCCACGACCTTCAGCGTCATCAGCGGCATCCGCAAGGTCAGACGCAGGCAGGCGCGGTCGGTGATCGGTTCGGGCTGGCCGGTAAAGGTCGCAGCGAGCATCGGCCCGGCAGGATCGGTCTCGAGGATCCGGAGGCTCAGCCGGTCGCCGCCGGGCGGCAGCACCCGGAAGAGATACCGCATCGTCTGGTCCAGGAAGGGCGAGACATAGAACAGCTTGCTCGCACTCTGCCGCAGGCCGGCCGGGCTGATCTCGCCCTGCTGCACCGGCGCGACATAGGAATGCCGCTCGCCGAACGTGTTCCGCACCTCATAGACCATGCCGATAAGCTGGTCGCCCCGGCCATAGGCGAAATAGACGGAGAGCGGATTGAACACGAAACCCATAACCCTAGGATAGCAAAGGAGAAATACCTTCTCCACCGGCTCGGCCAAGCCGGCCTCCTCCAACATACGGGGGATCGCGCGGCGTGGATCATCGCCGGGCCGCGGCCCGTGTGGCGCCAGGTCGAAGCCAATCAGGTTGAAACGGCCGACCGAAAAGAAGCGCGACAGCCGGTTCGCCTCGTCCAGCCGGTCAAGATCCACCAGCAGCGAGAAGACCTGATACTGGAATCGATGCGGCACCGGCCGGAACCGGGCATGCATCACCGGGCCGACATAGAAGACGGCAGGGACATCCGGCGGCGGAAAGGCCATGGCGTCGGCGCGTGTCATCGGGCTCCCTTCAGGCCAGAGCCTGATCGGCGGCCACGCGATGGCCGGCATGGTCCGCGATCAGCCGGGCTGCCGCGTCAAAGCCGGCCCGCAGGCCATCCTCATGGAAACCATACCCCATCCACGCCCCGGCGAAATACAGCCTTCCGTGACCCTGCAATCCGGGCATCCGGCCCTGCGCGGTGATCGCCGCCTGGTCATATTGCGGATGGGCGTAGCGATAATGGCCGAACACCGTCCCCTCGGCTGGCGGCGCGGGCGGGTTCAGCGTCACGAAGAGCGGGCGGGCAGGGTCGATCCCCTGCAGGCGGTTCATCCAGTAGGTCACGGTCACCGGTGCGGCATCGCGCGCGGGCTTCCTCAGCACGTTCCAGGCAGCCCAGGCCCGCTTGCGTCGCGGCATGAAAGCGGGGTCGCGATGCAGGTACACATCGGCCTCGGCATAGCGGATATCGGCAACCACCGCCGCCTCCTCGGGCCAATGAGCGGCGATCAACTCTGCAGCGGTGTCGGAGTGTGTGGCCATGACAGCAGCATCGAAACGCTCGATGCGGCCGCTTTCCAGCACGATGCGCACGCCGTCGCCCTCGCGCTGCACTTCGAGCACGGGATCACCATAGACCGTCTGATGCCCCGAGCGGCCGACCAGCGCCCGGACATAGTTCCGGCTTCCGCCGGTCACGGTGCGCCAGCGCGGCCGGCCGATATGCAGCAGCCGGTGGTTGTTGAAGAACGCCACGAAGCTCTGCGCCGGAAAATCGAGCACCGCGGAGGAGGGCATCGACCAGATCGCTGCGCCCATGGGCAGGATGTAATTGTCGCGGAAACAGGCGCCATAGCCGCCGGCGGCGAGGTAATCGCCCAGCCGGAGCCCGGCCAGCCGGCCAGCCTCGAGATCTTTCACGGCCCGGGCATTGAAGCGCATCATGTCCGCCAGCATGCGCCAGAAGGTGGGGCGGAGCGCGTTCGACGGCTGCGCGAACATCGAGGCGAGCACGTCCCTGTCCTGACCCGACCATTCGAACGCCCCGTCATCCAGCGACAGCGCGAAGCCCATATCGGAGAGCTGTGTCTCGACGCCGAGTTCGGCGAACAAAGCCGTCATCAGCGGGTAGTTCAGCTCGTTATAGACGATGAACCCGGTATCGACGGAAATCGGCGTTCCATCATAGACAATATCGACCGTCGCACTGTGGCCCCCGGGGCGGTTCTCTTTTTCAAAGACGGTGACGGCGGCAGCTCCGTAGGCCTTGGTCAACTGGTAGGCGGCGCCGTGGCCGGCAATGCCGCTCCCGATAATCGCAATACGCAAGGCGTGTCCTTTCAAAGAGGCTCCCCGGAGAGGGACTGGAAGGCGGCAAGCGCACGCTGGCGGGCATGCTCGTGCTGGACGACCGGTTTGGGATAGGTCTGTCCCAGCACGATACCCGCAGCCTGCCGAATCGGATGCGGCGCTTCCCACGGTTTGTGGATGAACTTGTCCGGAAGCCGGGCCAGTTCCGGAACAAACTTACGGATATAGACGCCGTCCGGATCGAATTTCTCCCCCTGCGTGACCGGATTGAAGATCCGGAAATACGGCGCCGCATCGGCCCCGGACCCCGCGACCCATTGCCAGCTTGCCGCATTGTTCGCCGGATCCGCATCGCACAGCGTATCCCAGAACCAGCTTTCGCCAAGCCGCCAATCGATCATCAGGTGCTTGATGAGGAAGGATGCGACAATCATCCGCACCCGGTTATGCATGAAACCGGTCTGCCAGAGTTCGCGCATGCCCGCATCGACGATGGGGTAGCCAGTCTGGCCGCGCTGCCAGGCGGCAAGCCCGGCCGGATCCTCCTGCCAGGGAAAGGAATCGAATTTCGGCTGGTAATTCGCTTTCGGCAGGGTGGGGAAGTGGAACAGCAGGTGATGCGAGAATTCCCGCCAGCCCAGTTCCGAGAAAAACTTGTCGATATCCTCGGCGTTGCCGGCAGCCTGCCCGGCCATGCGGGCGGCTTCGGTCGCGTGCCAGATCTGGCGCGGCGAGATTTCGCCGAATGCGAGATGTGGCGAGAGGCGGGAGGTGGAAACGAAATCCGGCCGGTTGCGGTTCTCGCCATAATTCCGGAGCGGCCCGGCGAGGAAATCCGCCAGCTTCGCCGCGGCCCCGGCTTCACCCGGCTGCCAGCTGGCGCGCAGCCCGCCGGCCCAGTCCGGCTTCGTCGGCAGCAGCGCAAGGTCGTCCAGCGTGAGCATATCGAGCGGCACCGTAGCGGCGGGTGCCGGAAGCCGTTCCGGTGCCGCGACCGGCTGGTCCGGCTCGCGCAGGGTGCGGCAGGCCCGCCAGAACGGGGTGAAGACACGCATCGGGCCGCCGGCCTTCGAGCGGATCTCCATCGGTTCGTAGAGCAAGGCACCGTTGAAGCTCTCGACCGCAATACCGCCTGCCTTCAATGCGGCCTTGATGCTGGCATCCATATCCCGCTCCGGCTGGCCATAGCGCCGGTTCCAGACCACGCGACCCGCGCCGCACCGTTCGGCCAGTTCGGGGATGATCTGCCGGGAATCCCCTTTGAGGAACAAAAGCTTCTGCCCCCGTTCCGCAAGGCTCCGCCCGAGGCTCTCCAGCGCGTGGTGCAGCCACCACCGACTGGCACCGCCGCGTGGCCGCAGGCCGTCATTCGTCTCGTCGATGAAGACGAACAGGGCCTCTTTTGCAGAAAGGGCGGCGGCAAGGGCCGGGTTGTCTGTCAGGCGGAGATCGCTGCGGAACCAGACAAGGGTCCGGTCGAGGGCGGGGGCGACAGGAGAGGAGGCAAGGCGTGTCATCGCTCCGAAATATCGCATTGCGTCCCAAAGGGAAGGCTGTCGCGGCAATGTGAATCGCGCTGCCGGGCCACCATGCTAGTCTCTGGCACCTGGCCATGGGGCTGCGGGGAGGCTCGTCGATGATCAGGACGCGGAGACGGGTGATCACGCTTTCGGCCGGTGCCCTGTGCCTGCTGCCGCTGACGGCTTTTGCCGGCGACCAGGCCTCCGCTTTGGCCATGATCCATGCCGCCGCGTCCGGCGATGCCGATGCCGTTGCGCGGTTTCTCGGCATCGGCGTGCCGGTGGATGCGCGTGACCGGACCGGTCGCACTGCGCTTCTCGCGGCAGTGCAGGGCAACCATGTCGAGGCGGCGCGGATCCTGATCCAGGCCGGCGCTGATGTGAACGCGAAGGATTCGATCAGCGACTCGCCCTTCCTGCTGGCGGGCGCCAGCGGCCGGCTCGAGATCCTCGAGATGACGCTGGCCCATGGTGCCGACCTCGCCTCGACCAACCGCTATGGCGGCACGGCCTTGATCCCGGCCTGCCATTACGGCCATGTCGACGTCGTCTACCGGCTGCTCAAGACGAAGATCAACGTGAACCACGTCAATCGTCTCGGCTGGACGGCGCTGCTGGAGGCCGTCATCCTGGGTGATGGGGGCCCCGCCTATGTCGAGATCGTCGATGCCCTGCTCAATGCCGGCGCGGATCCACGCCTCGCCGATCGCGAGGGTGTCACGCCGCTCGACCATGCAAGGCGACGCGGCTTCGGGCTGATTGCCGCGCTCATCGAGAAGAAGTCCCGATAGCCGCCGGATTGTGTGGCTTCAGCCGGCCAGTTCGACCGGCAGGTCGGTCCGGCCCGATTCCAGCAGCGCATCGATCAGCCGGTGGACATGCAGCACCGACCGGCCGGGAATGCGTGGCGCCCGCTTCTCGCGGATAGCTGCGGCAAAGTCGGCAATGACGCCCCGGTGGTAATCATGCGGGAAGGCCATCGGATCCGCGCCCGTCCCGCCGGGCGAATTGTCCGGGCGGACGGTTTCATGCCCGCCATCATGGATATGGATGTCGAGAGAGGAGCCGGCGAGGATCGCCGTGCCATGGCGGAAGATCATCTCGATCCGCTCGGGAAAGCCGGGGAAGCAGGCCGTCGTGGCATCGAGCGTGCCGACTGCGCCGGAAGCGAAACGCAGGCTGGCGGTCACGAGATCCTCGGTTTCCATGCGATGGACAGGGCTGGTCAGGGCATCGCCGCAGACGCGGCTCACCGGCCCGGCCAGGCTGATCATCAGGTCCAGCGTATGGATGCCCTGCGTCAGCAGCACGCCGCCACCGTCGCGTGCCAGCGTGCCCCGGCCCGGCTCGTCGTAATAGGCTTGCGGCCGCCAGAGCGGGATTGCCGCGCTGCATCGGATCAGCGGTCCGAGGCGGCCCTCGCGAAGGCGGGCTGCGAGGCGTTCTGCCGCCGGCTTGAACCGATGCTGGAGCATGATCGCCAGCATCACGTCGGCCCGCTCGCAGGCCGTGACGAGTGCTTCTGCCCGGGGCGTCGAGATGTCGAGCGGCTTTTCCAGCAGGATAGCCTTGCCCGTGGCGGCGATGCGCTCGACCAGTTCGAGATGGGTGTTCGGCGGGGTCAGGACCATCACCGCGTCGAGGCTCGGATCCTCGATAATGTCCTCGATCCGCCCGCAGGTCGGGAACCCGAAGGCCTTCGAGAAGCCCGCCCGCCGTTCCGGGCTGGGGCTGAAGGCATGGACAAGCTCGATATCGCCGGCAAGGTCCTGCAGGCTCCTGGCATGCGGCGCCACCGCCATGCCGAGGCCGATCATTCCGAAACGCAGGCGTGTCATGGAGCCGCTTTCCTGCCTCCACGATGGGGCGGTGCAGTCGAAACCGTTCGTCCCGGGGCGTCAAGCCGGCAGTTTGCCGGCCCTCCGCCATAAAATGAGACGCTGGGATATGGGCGGTTTCGGGGTTGAACGGCAGCCTTCAGCGAGGCGCGGCTGAAGATCGCGCTGCGAGGCGAGCAGGCCCGCCACGGCGTCAAAGCCGGTGGGACCTGCCGCGTCACAGGGAGGAATACCTATGCGCAAGACTTTGCTCGGAGCCGTTGCGATTACCGCCCTCATGCTGCCTGGCGCAGCCATGGCGCAGGGCGGAACCATCAAGATCGGCATTCTCGTCGCGCTTGAAGGCGCGTTTGCGACCGGGGGCCAGGATGGCGTCCGCAACGTCGAACTCGCCCTCAAGCAGGTCAACAACACCATTGCCGGCAAGAAGGTGGAGACGGTGGTCGCGCCGACCGACACCAAGCCGGACACCACGATCCGCATGGCGCGCAAGCTGATCGAGCAGGACAAGGTCGATCTCATCATCGGCCCGCTTTCCGGCTCGGAAGGCATCGCCATGCGGGACTTCGCCAAGACCATCCCCGACAAGGTGGTGATCAACGGGATTTCCGGCGCGCTGGAGACCACCTGGGTCGATCCTGCGCCGAATTTCTACCGGTTCAACCTTGACGGCGCGCAGTGGGGCTACGGCCTCGGTTCGTACGCGGTCAAGACCAAGGGCTTCAAGCGGATCGCCACCATCGCGGCGGATTATTCGTTCGGCTACACGAACTTCATGGGCTTCGCGGTGGATTACTGCAAGGCGGGCGGTGATATCGTCCAGCGCTTCTGGCAGCCGCTCGGCCAGTCCGATTTCGGCGGCATCATCGCCCAGCTGCCGGAAAACGTCGACGCGATCTATCTCGGTCTCGGCGGCACGGACGCGATCAACTTCCTGAACCAGTACCAGCAGGCCGGCGAGAAGACCCGTCTGATCGGCGGGACGATCATGGCGGACCAGACCGTGCTGACGGCGCGCGGCAAGGCCAAGGAAGCCCTGTTCGGCACGCCGGTTTCCGGGCCCTTTGCCAATGACAATCCCGATCCGGCCTGGAAATCCTATGTGAAGCTCTACCAGGATTCCTTCCCGGCCAACCAGCGCCTGCCGTCGCCCTCGCTGTTCGGGCTGGGCTATTACACGGCCACGCTTGCGGCCATCAAGGGGCTGGAAGCGGCCGGCGGCGACCTGTCGAATGGCCAGGCCAAGTTCAAGGAAGCGCTGAACAAGCTCCAGCTGGACAGCCCGGTCGGCAAGATCACGCTCAACGAGAACCGCCAGGCCACCGGCACGGTGTTCATCAACGAGGTGGTTGACGGGCCGGATGGCAACATGACCACCAAGATGGTGGCGAAGTCCGACAACGTCACCCAGACCCTCGGCATGACGGCAGAGCAGTTCCGCGCCCTCGGTCTGCCGTCGCGCAATGTGGTGGATTGCGCGAAGCTGCGCTCGGGCGGCTGACCGGCCCTCCTCATCGACACGCCGACATGCGGCTGGCCCCCCGGGGCCAGCCGTTCTCTCCTTCGCGAAGACAAGAACGGGCGGCAACAGACCGCCCTCGCCGGGAGTGCTGCCGATGACCCTGATAGGCTATCTGACCCGGACCCATTTCGCGGAAGGCGCCATCGAGGATGCGCTGCCCGAGGAAACCGGGGTTCTTTCCGAGGCGCTGGTGCTGGCGGATGACGAGCCCGGCGCCCGCGCCGCCCTTGCCCGCGTCAGCGAGGCACTGGACCGCATCCCGCTGACCGTCCATGCCCTTCCGCCCGGCGCACCCTCGCGCGGGGAGACCCGCGAATTGCTGGCCCGCCTGCGGCAGATCGGCACGTCGACCCTGCTCGCTGTCGGCGGGGCCCAGGCCGTCGGTCAGGCGCGGCTGGTGGCGGCCGAGGCATCCCGGCAGGGCGAGAGGCTGACGGTCATCGCCGTGCCGGTCGGGCTCTTCGATCTCGGCCTCGGTCGCCATGTCCGGCCGCGGGATGGCCGGCCGGCCCCGTGCCCGCGGCCCGACCGGGTGATTGTTGATCCGACCGTGCTCGAACAGGTGCCGATCCGCCGTATCGCCGCCTCGGCCATGGAAATCATGGTCCATGCGATCGAGGCCTATGCCAGCCCGAGCTACAACCCTCCGGCCGATGGCCTCGCCCTCGAGGCCGTGCGCCGCATGACGCATTGGCTGCCGGTGGTTCTGGGCGTGCCCGGCCATCGCGAGGCGAGGCGCGAGATCATGGCGGCGGCAATGACTGCCGGCCTCGCGCTCGAAAAGGCGGTTGGCGGGGTCGATGCCCTGGCCTTTCCGATCGAACCGGAATTGCGATCCGGTTTCCTGCCGGGTGACCTGCACGCCCCGCTTCTTGCGGCGATGGCGGATTTCAACGCGCAGGCCGTGGGGGATCGCTACACCGCCCTCGCCATGACTTTGGCCCGGCGCGACGGGCAAGTCTCGCTCAGCACCGAGATCGGCGCCTTCGCCCGTGGCCTCGGCCTGCCGACGAGCCTTCGCGAGATCGGTATCGACCGGCGCCGGTTCGACCGTTTTGCCGAAATGGCGGCGAATGACCCGGCCGCCCTTGCCAACCCGCGCCGCCTGACCCCGGGCGACTGCCGGCGCATCCTCGAAGCCGCATGGTGAGCCCGATGCAGCCTGCGTCCCAATCACCGGTTGCCAGTTATCCGGCACCCTATACATTCGTCGTAATCCGCGAAGAAGAACAAGCGGGAGGAAACCGATGAGCATCGCTCACGCTGTCGCACATGGTGCGTTCGGGCGGGCTTGCCTCTACGAGCTGGACCGGCCGATGGTGCCGCATGCCCACCGGGAAGGGCATCTGATCTTCCATGTCCGTGGACCGGCGGCAAAGGTCGTCATCGACGGTCGCGCCTATCCGCTCAATCCGCTCGAGGCGACGGCGATCAGCCCCTGGCAGCCGCATTATTTCATGCCGGTGGATCGGCGCAATGCGACCCTGACGCTAGTTCTCTATATCCGCCCCGGCTGGTTCGTGGAGGCCAGCGGGCAGGCCTCGGAAATCCTGCGTTTCGGCCGGCCGGTCGTCAGCATGGACGACCATATTGCCCGCCTTGCGGCCGAAACCGCCCGTCAGCTTGCCGCCTATTCCGACGGCGATGGCAATTTCGAGGACCGGCTCAGCGCCCTGACGCAGGCCGCCTTCGACCAGACCTGGCAATGGCAGGCGGGGGGGCAGGCCGGGGACCGGCTGCGCTTCGGCTTCCGCGATTTCCGGATCCGGCGGGCGATCAGCCTGCTTGGCGAAACCCTCGGCGAGCCGATCGACCTCAGCGTCGTCTCGCGTGCGGCCGGCCTGTCGCGGCCGCATTTCTTCAAGCTGTTCCGGGAGCAGGTGGGTCTGCCGCCGACGCTCTATCTCAACGCCCTCCGGATGGAACGCGCCATCGAGAGGCTGGCGCGCGGCGAGGAGACGGTCTCGGAAATCGGCCTCGATCTCGGCTTTGCCACCCCGGCCAGCTTCTCGCGCTTCTTCATCGCCAATGGGGTCGTACCCCCCAGTGCCTACCGGCGCAGCGTGCTCGGGGCCGTCCATTGAGGCAGGCTCCGCGTTTCCCGAAAGAAAAGACGTTCGGGAAAGCGTGCCGGCCGGTGCTCATTCTAGTCTTGCCGAAGAGGGGTGGCGAAAGGGCGCCATCCGGGTCCGGCAAATTCCTGCGAAGACAGGATGCCGGCCCGAGGACAGGGTCTTCCGAGACACGCCGCGATGGATGACATCATCAAGCGCAATCCGCTCCGGAGCCTGATCATCGCGATCCTGATCGCGGTTTTCCTCTGGCTTGTCTTCGCGCCGTGGCCGCCGGAACTGGTGGCAAAATGGGGCCGCAAGCAGATCTTCCTGAATGCGCTGCTTGGCGGCATCACGCTCGGAGCGCTGTATTTCCTCGTCGCCGCCGGCTTCACGCTGATTTTCGGCCTGATGCGGGTCGTCAACCTCGCCCATGGCTCGCTGTTCCTGCTCGGCGGCTATCTCGGCTACGAGATTGCCAGCCTCACCGGCTCGTGGTTCATCGCCTTCCCGGTTGTGTTCCTCGTCGTCGGCCTGCTCGGCCTGCTGATGCAGCGTTTCATCTTCTCGAAGATGGAGGGCGAGGAACTGAGGCAGACGCTGGTCAGCATCGGCATTTCCATCGTCCTCGCCGATCTCATGCTCTGGCTCTGGGGTGGCCAATCCTACTCGATTCTCGCGCCCGGCTTCCTGACCGGGCCGATGGAACTGCCGATCATCAACTCCATCAATGCCAGCACCGGCGCCACCAACTGGCTGCGCTACCCGGCCGTGCGGATCTGGATCCTGATCGCCGCCATTGTCATCGGTGTGGCCATGTGGCTCGTCCTGAACCGGACGGCGCTCGGCATGCTGATCCGTGCCGGGGTGGATGACCGCGAGATGCTGGCTGCCTCCGGCGTGCGGATCCAGCTCGTCTTCCTCGCCGTGTTCGGCTTCGGCGCCGGCCTCGCCGGCATGGCCGGCATTATCGGCGGCACCTTCCAGTCGCTCTCGCCGGGCGAGGATACGCGCTTCCTGCTGGCCAGCCTCGTGGTCGTCATTGTCGGCGGCATGGGCTCGATCGTCGGTGCGGCCCTCGGCTCGCTGATCATCGGCGTCACCGAGCAGATGGGCTTCGTCTATGCGCCCACCTATTCGGTGGTCTTCACCTTCCTCATCATGGCGGCCGTGCTGGCCTTCCGCCCGCAGGGCCTGCTCGGGGCGAGGCGCTAGCCCATGGCGATGACCGACCACGCCCCCCGCTTCGTCAACCGTGCCGACCAGAAGCTCTGGTTCGAGCGCATCCCCGCGCCCTGGTGGGCGCTGGCGGTGGTTCTGCTCTTCCTGCCGGTCGTGGCCAACAGTTTCTGGCTGTTCCAGGTCATGGGCTGGACCTTCATCCTCGGCATGATCGGGCTCAGCCTGATGTTCCTTGCAGGCTATGGCGGCATGGTCAGCCTGCTGCAGATGACCGTGGCCGGCATGGCCGGCTACATGGTCGCGATCCTCGGCAATTCCGGCACGGTCACGGTCAGCCTCGGCCTTTCCTGGTGGATCGTCCTGCCCGCCGCCTTCCTGATCGCCGCGCTCTTCGCCACGGTGTCCGGCGCGCTCGCCGTGCGGACGGAGGGCATCTATACGATCATGATCACCCTCGCCATCGCGGCGGCGTTCTTCTACTTCACGCGGCAGAACTACACGATCTTCAACGGCTATTCCGGGTTCAACCTCGTCCTGCCACCGCAGCTTTTCGGGGTGAACTGGCGCGAACCCGTGCCCTTCTACTATCTCAGCCTCGCTTTGGCCGCCCTGTCCTATGGCACGGTGGTCTATGTTTCGCGCTCGCCCTTCGGCCTGGCGCTGCAGGGCGTGCGGGACAATCCCCGCCGCATGGCCGCGCTCGGCTTCAACGTCACCGCCCATCGTGTCGCGGCCTATGCGCTCGCCAGCGTCTTCGCTTCGGCCGGCGGTATCCTGCTGGTCTGGCAGAATGCGCAGATTGCACCGGGCACAATCGGCATGTCCGCCGCGATCGATGTGCTCGTCGTGGCGGTGGTCGGCGGCATGCGAAGGCCACTCGGGCCCTTCATCGGCGCCTTCATCTATGTGATCCTGCAGGTCTTCTCGCCGGATATCCTCGGCTTTTTCGGCTTCTCCGCCGAACGCTTCAAGCTGATCATCGGCCTCGGCTTCCTCGCGGTCGTGCTGTTCTCGCCCGATGGCGTGCTGGGCCTCTGGGACCGCTGGCGCGCGCGCCGCCGGCAGCAGCAGGATCAGCTGTCGGGGGGAGGCGCGGCATGAACGCCCCCGTCACACCGCCCCGGCCGGTCGCCCTCGGCCAGAGCCATGTCAGCGCCGGCAATGCGCTGGAACTGCGCGGCATCACCAAGATGTTCGGCGCGCTCGCCGCCATTTCCGACGTCACGCTCTCGGTCCGTCCGGGCGAGCGCCGCGCCGTACTCGGCTCGAACGGCGCCGGCAAGACGACCCTGTTCAACTGCATCACCGGCGATTTCCTGCCGACGGCCGGGCTGATCCGCTTCTTCGGCGAGGACGTCACCACCTTTCCGCCACATGAGCGGATCCGGCGCGGGTTGCGCCGCACCTACCAGATCTCCTCCCTCTTCGCCGGCCTGTCGGTGATCGACAATGTCTATCTCGCCTGCCGGGGCGTCTCGCGGAACCGCTTCTCGCTGATCCGCCCAAGGCGGGATGATGCCCTCGTCCACGCGGCGGAAACGCTGGTCGAGGCGGTGCATCTGACGGACGAAAAAGACCGGCTGGTTGGCGAACTCGCCTATGGCCAGCAGCGCCAGCTCGAAATCGCGCTCGCCCTGTCCGGCGCGCCGCGCTTCATCCTGTTCGACGAACCGGCGGCGGGCCTTTCGCCGACCGAGCGGCGCGATCTTGTCTCGATCCTCACCACGCTGCCCGGCCATATCGGCTACATCATCATCGAACACGACATGGATGTGGCCCTGCGCGTCGTCGAGAGCGTGACGATGATGCATAACGGCCGCATCTTCAAGGAAGGCCGGCCGGAGGAGATCGAGGACGATCCCGAGGTGCAGGAACTCTATCTCGGAGGCGGCCATGAGTGAGCGCCCCGTCCGCGGCGCCGGCGCGCCGATCCTGCAACTCCAGGGCGTCAACGTCTTCTATGGCCGCTCGCATGCCGTGCAGGGGGTCGATCTCGCGCTCCATTCGGGTGTGCTCTCGGTGGTCGGCCGGAATGGCATGGGCAAGACCACGACCTGCAAGGCCATCATGGGCCTCGTGCCGGTTTCCTCCGGTTCGATCCGCTTCATGGGCGAGGAACTTGTCGGCCGCACCCCTGCCGAGATCGCTCGGATGGGCATCGGCTATGTCCCGCAGGGAAGGCGGCTCTGGCGCTCGCTGACGGTGGACGAGCATCTCCGCCTGATGTCCCGCGGGAAGGGCGCCTGGACGCCCGAGCGCATCTACGAGGTTTTCCCGCGCCTGGCCGAACGGCGCCGCAACGGCGGCGCCCAGCTTTCCGGTGGCGAACAGCAGATGCTGGCGATCAGCCGTGCGTTGCTGATGAATCCGCGCCTGCTCATCATGGACGAGCCGACCGAAGGCCTTGCCCCGGTCATCGTCGCCCATGTCGAGGAAACGCTGGTGCGCCTCGCGGCCGAGGGCGATGTCTCGATCCTTGTCGTCGAGCAGAATATCGGCGTCGCGACGCAGATGTCGGACACGATCGCCATCATGGTCAATGGCCGGATCCACCGCGTCATCGCCTCCTCGGTGCTCGCGGCTGACCGCGATCTCCAGCAGCGTCTGCTCGGCGTCGGCCGGCACAGCCACGAGGAACCCGAGGCTGGCCCGGGCCCGGCGCCATCCGGCGAGCCGCGTCCCGCTGCCACGGCCTCGCAGGGCCCGATCCGGGTCTACAATGCCAATCCCACGGTTCCGACGCGCTGGTCGCAGGATGTGCCGGCTGCGCGGATCGAGGCGCAGGCCCGCACCATCTCCCGGCCGATTCTCGCGACGATCGACGGCCGCCGCGTTGGCGATGTCTCGCCGCTTGCGGCGCGCGCGCCGCAGGATCCGCATGTCATCATCGCCGGCACGCTCGATACCAAGGGCGTGGAACTCCGCTTCCTGCGCGATGCGATCAAGGCTGCTGGCCTGCGCACCCGCCTCGTCGATCTCTCGACCAATGGCCGCAATCAGGGCGCGGATGTTTCTGCGCAGGAAGTGGCGCTGGCCCTGCCGAACGGCTCCGCCGGCATTGCCTCGGGTGATCGCGGCAAGGCTGTCGCCGCCATGACAGAGGCGTTTCGCGCCTGGATGGCGCGCCAGCAGGGCGTGATCGGCATCATCTCGGCAGGCGGTTCCGGCGGCACCGCCATTGCCACCGCCGGCATGCAGACCCTGCCGGTCGGCGTGCCGAAGCTGATGGTCTCGACCATGGCCTCGGGCAATGTCGCGGCCTATGTCGGCGCGACCGACATCACGATGATGCATTCGGTGACCGATGTTCAGGGCCTGAACCGCGTCTCGCGGACAGTGCTCGGCAATGCCGCGCAGGCCATGGCAGCCATGGCGCGGAGCTTCCACGAGCAGCAGCACGGGCCGGCAACACGTCGCCCCGAGGCCGAAAAGCCGCTGGTCGGGCTGACCATGTTCGGCGTGACAACGCCCTGCGTCCAGCAGGTGACGCGGCTGATCGAACGGGAATGGGAGCCGCTGGTCTTCCATGCCACCGGTACTGGCGGCCGCTCGATGGAAAAGCTGATCGATTCCGGCCTCGTGCCTGGCGTGATCGACGTCTCGACCACCGAGATCTGCGACATGATGATGGGCGGCATCCTCCCGGCCACGGAGGACCGCTTCGGCGCCGTGATCCGCACGAAGATCCCGTATGTCGGCTCGGTCGGCGCGCTCGACATGGTCAATTTCGCCGCGCCGGACACCGTGCCCGCACATTATCGCCAGCGGCTCTTCTATCCGCATAACCCGCAGATCACCCTGATGCGGACCACAGCGGAGGAGAATGCCCGTATGGGCCGCTGGATCGGCGAGCGCCTCAACCAGATGGAGGGGCCCGTGCGGTTCCTGCTGCCGGAAGGCGGCGTTTCCGCGCTGGATGCGCCGGGCCAGCCCTTCTGGGATCCCGCCGCCGATGCCGCGCTGTTCGACGCGATTGCCTCGACAATCCGCGTCACCGCGACCCGGCAGCTCATCCGGCTGCCCCATCACATCAATGACCCCGCCTTCGCGGCCGCCCTCGTGCAGCATTTCCGTGCGCTGCATCAGGGCCGCTTCCGGGGCGCTACCGGCAGGACCTGAGACATGCCCCGCTTCGCCCGCACCGAATTGCTCGCCCGCTACCGTGCGATGATCGCGCGGGGAGAGCCGATCGTCGGCGGCGGTGCCGGTACCGGCCTTTCCGCGAAATGCGAGGAAGCCGGCGGCATCGATCTGATCGTGATCTACAATTCCGGCCGGTTCCGCATGGCCGGGCGCGGCTCGCTTTCCGGGCTGATGCCCTATGGCGATGCCAATGCCATCGTCATGGATATGGCCAGCGAGGTCTTGCCGGTCGTGAAGAAAACCCCGGTCATTGCCGGGGTTTGCGGCACCGATCCTTTCCGCTCGATGGATGTCTTCCTCGACGATGTCGCGCGAATCGGCTTTTCCGGCGTGCAGAATTTTCCGACCGTCGGGCTGATCGATGGCGTGTTCCGGCAGAATCTCGAGGAAACCGGCATGGGCTACGGCCTCGAAGTCGAGATGATCCGGCTCGCCCGGGAAAAGGGCCTGCTGACCACGCCATACGTGTTTTCCGAGGCGGATGCCGCCGCCATGGCCGGTGCGGGGGCGGATATCATCGTCTGCCATCTCGGCCTGACGACCGGCGGCTCGATCGGCGCGGAAACCGCGCTCAAGCTGAAGGATTGCCCGGCCATTGTCGATGCCTGGGCGGCGGCAGCTCTGGCCGTCAAGCCGGATGCGATCATCCTCGTCCATGGCGGGCCGGTGGCCGAGCCGCCGGATGCCGATTTCATCATGAAGAAGACCCGCCATTGCCACGGCTTCTATGGCGCCTCCTCGATGGAGCGCCTGCCGGTGGAAGTGGCGATCCGCGAACAGACCAGGGCTTTCAAGACAATCAGCCGCACAGGCGGCGCGCCGGGTCCGGCGTGAGGCAGGCAGGCTGAGGGAGGAACGTGACATGACGGGGCAACTGATCGGAACCCTCATTCTCTGGCTCATCGTGGCGGTGATCGGCATTGCGATCATCGTCTATCTGGTGAACTGGCTTTATCGCCGCTCGTCGAAGGAGGTGTCCTTCGTGCGCACCGGCCTGTTCGGCGAAAAGGTGGTGATCAATGGCGGCGCCTTCGTGCTGCCGATCATCCATGATGTCACGCCGGTGAACATGAATGTCCTGCGCATGGCCGTTACCCGGGCCAACCAGGACGCGCTGATCACGCGGGACCGGATGCGCGTCGATATCGATGCAGAATTCTATGTCCGCGTCCGGCCGGACAGGCCCTCGGTCTCTATCGCAGCCGCCACGCTCGGCAAGCGGACGCTGCAGCCCGACCAGCTCAATGCCTTGCTTTCCGGCAAGTTCATCTCGGCCCTGCGCTCGGTGGCCTCGGAAATGTCGATGGAGGAAATGCACGAGCAGCGCGGGCTCTATGTCCAGCGCGTGCGCGATGCTGCCGTCGACATGATGGAGCAGAACGGCCTTGTGCTGGAATCGGTGGCGATCACCGATCTCGACCAGACCGACCTGCAATATTTCAATCCGTCCAACCGGTTCGATGCCGAAGGTCTGACCCGGATCATCGAGGAGATCGAGGAAAAGCGGAAGCTCCGCAACGATATCGAGCAGGATTCGATGATCCGCATCCGCACCCGCAACCTCGAGGCGGAGCGGCAGGCCCTCGATATCGAGCGCGAGAGCGAGACCGCCCGGCTGGAGCAGCAGCGCGAGATCGAGATCCGGCGGGCCATGCAGCGCGCCGAGGTGGCGCGGGAGCGCGCGGCCCGCGATACCGAGGCCGAGCAGGCGCAGATCCTCTCCCGCGAGGAGATCGAGAAGGCGAAGATCGCCAATGAGCGTGCGATCAGCGAGGCGCGCATCTCCTCGGACCGCGAGGTCCGCCAGCGCGAGATCGAGCGCACCAAGGCTGTGGAATCGGCCGAGATCCTCGCCCGCGAGGAAATCGAGAAGGCCCGCATCCATAACGACAAGTCGATCCAGGCAGCACGCATCGCCTCGGAACTCGAGACGCGCCAGAAGGAGATCGAGCGGACGCGGATGCTCGAGGCGGCCGAGATCGCCGCGCGGGAATCGACAGAGAAGGCCCGGATTGCGCAGGAAAATGCGGTCAATGCCGAACGGATCGGCCGCGAGCAGGAGATCCGCAATCTCGAGATCGCCCGCAACCGGGCGCTGGACGAGGCCGAGATCGCTGCCCGCGAGGCGGTGGAAAAGGCGCGGATCGCTCAGGAAAACGCGGTGACGGCCGAGCGGATCGGCTTCGAGGAAGGCCGCCGCAAGCTGGAGATCGAGCGCAACAAGGTGGTCGAGACGGCCGAGATTACCGCCCGTGAAGCCACCGAAGCCGCCCGCATCGCGCAGGAAAAGGCCATCGCCGCCGAGCGGATCGCTTCGGAACTTGAAACGCGTCGGCTCGAAATCCGCCGGACGGAGGAACTGGAAGCCGCCGAGATCCAGCGCCGCGACGCGGTCGAGCGGCAGCGCATCGCCGCCGAGCTGAAGATCGACGAGGAGCGCATCGCCTCGGCCCGGACGCGCGAGATCCTTCAGATCGAGCAGAAGCGCGTCGTCGAACTGGCCGAGGAAGACCGCGCCATCACGCTCGCGGCCAAGAAGGCGGAACGTACCGATGCCGACAAGGCGCTGCGTCAGGCCGAGATCGTGGCCAAGCAGGAGGTCGAGCGCACCGATGTCGCCCGCGAGCAGGCGCTGGAAGCCGCCCGGCTCGAACGCAAGCGCGTGATCGAGCAGCTGGAAATCGCCCGGGTCCAGGCGCTGCAGGAGGCGCAGATCGTCTCGAACGAGGAAGTCGAGCGCGCACGGATCGCCTCCGATCGCGGCCTCGACGAAGCGCGTGTCGGCCGCCAGCGCGACCTGCGCAAGCTCGAGATCGAGCGCGAGCGTGATGTCGAGAACGCGGCGATGGAGAAGGCGATCACGCTCTACACCAAGTCGCTCGAGGAAAGCGCCGCGGCTGCCCAGGCGGAACTGGCCAAGGCCAAGGCAGTCGAGGCCGCCGAGATGGTCACCACCGTGCGCGAGCGCGAGACGGCGAAGCGCCGCCGCACCGTCGAGGTCATGATGGCCGAGAAGGCGGCCGACGAAACCCGTATCGCCGCCGAGGCCGACAAGGTCCGCCGCGCGGTCGAGGCCGAGGCCCAGCGCCTGCTCTACGAGGCCGAGAATGTGCTGACGGATGGCGCCCGCTATGGCCTGTTCCGCCGCCGCCTGCTCGACCGGATCGAGGGTATCGTGCGCGAGAGCGTCAAGCCGATGGAGAAGATCGACGGCATCAAGATCCTCCATGTCGATGGTCTGTCCGGCGGCGGTTCCGGATCCGGCCGCACCCCGACCGACGAGGTGATCGAGAGCGCCTTGCGCTACCGCGTCCAGGCGCCGCTGATCGACGAGGTGCTGAAGGAGATCGGCATCGAGGGCGGCAGCCTCGCCAAGATGGGCGGGCTGATGCGCGAGGCCTCCGACATGCAGCGCGTCGCCAAAGATGCCCAGCCTTCCAAGCCCAGGGATGGTGGAGGCAAGGATGGCGGCGGCAAGGATGGCGGCGGTGAGAAAAAGTGATCAGGTTTCGTAAAGTGAGCAGGTGACCCATGGCACGCGTCTACGCTTCCAGCGTGATCAATGCTCCGGCGGCCCGGGTCTGGGCCCGGGTGCGGGATTTCAACGGCCTGCCGAACTGGCACCCGGCCATTGCCGAGAGCCGGATCGAGAATGGCGAGCCGGCCGACAAGGTCGGCTGCATCCGGGCCTTCTCGCTCCGGAACGGCGACCGTCTCCGCGAGCAGCTGCTGGGCCTGTCGGATTACGACATGTTCTGCACCTACTCGATCCTCGACTCGCCGATGCCGCTGACCAATTACGTCGCCACCCTGCGCCTGACGCCGGTCACCGATCAGGACCGCACCTTCATCGAATGGTCGGCCGAGTTCGATTGCGCGCCGGACAAGGAGGCCGATCTCGTCTCGGGCATCGGCGGCAACGTCTTCCAGGGCGGGTTCGACGCGCTGAAGCGGGCTTTCGGAGGCTGACATGCCGAAAGTGGTGCGCAGCACGATCATCGATGTGCCGGTTGACCGCCTCTGGGCCGTCGTGCGCGATTTCAATGCGCATGACCAGTATCACCCGATCGTGGCCACCAGCCAGATCGAGCGGGGCCATCCGGTGGACAAGGTCGGCTGCGTGCGGCGCTTCACCCTGCGCGACGGCAGCGAGTTGCGCGAGCAGCTGCTCAGCCTCTCGGATCTCGAGATGAGCTACTCCTATTGCCTGCTCGATACGCCGGTTCCGCTTTTCAACTATGTCGCGCATATCCGGCTGCTGCCGGTCACCGATGGCAACCGCAGCTTCTGGCACTGGGAAAGCCGCTTCACCACCCCGGCCGGCCGCGAGGAAGAATTCGCCCGGATGGTGGGCGAGGATGTCTATGTCGCCGGCATGGAAGCCGTCCGCCAGATGCCGCAACTTCTCGAGACGGGAGCCTGACATGCCCCTTGCGCTGCGCGTGGTCCAGAGCCTGTCCGAAGCCGCCGGCATCCTAGCGGCGGATTCCCGCACCACCCTGCTCTCGGGCGGGACTCTGGTGATGCGAGATGTCAACGAGGGCCGCCTGACCGAGGGCACGCTGCTGCGGGTGACTGACCCCGTCTGGCGGCAGATCCAGGTGTCCGGCAGCCGGATCGAACTCGGTGCCGGCGCGACCATGGCCGCGATCCTCGCCAATCGCGAACTGGGCTTCCTTCATGCCGCGGCAAGGGCCGTCGGCGGTCCGGCCATCCGCAACATGGCGACGATCGGCGGCAACCTCTTCGCCGGAGCGCCTTATGGCGATTTCGCCGTGGCTTTGCTGGCGCTTGATGCGCAGGTGATGGTGCTCGCTGGCTATGGCAGCCCGCGTGCTGTTCCAATCGAGGAGTTTCTCGCCGGCCGGTCGCGCGGGGAGGCCCGCCTCGTCGCGTCGGTCCAGTTCAACCGCCCTGTTGCGCCGGGCGATTTCCGCTTCATCAAGGTCAGCCGGGTCAAGCCGAAAGGCCTTTCGGTCCTGTCCATCGCCACCCATCTGCCGGGCCATGCCAGCCGGATCGGGCAGGCGCGGGTCGCCTATGGCGCCATGGGCCCCGTGCCGATCCGGGCGCGCGGGGTCGAGCGTGCGCTCGAAGGCAAGGCGCTCGATGCCGCCGGCGGTGCCGCCGCCCGTGCTGCCGCACTGGAGGGCATCCAGCCCGTCACCGACGCGATCGCGAGCGACTGGTATCGCCGCGAGGTTCTGCCGGTCCATCTCGGCCGGCTTCTGGCGAACCAGAGCTGAAGGAGGCGAGGATGGCGAAAGTTCCCGTGCAGTTCCGCCTCAACGGCTCCGACCGCGCCGCCTTCGCCGATCCGGCGGACAGCTTGCTCACCGTGCTGCGGCGTGGCCTCAACGATTTCGGCCCGAAATATGGCTGCGGGCAGGGTACCTGCGGCACCTGTTCGGTGCTGATCGACGGCGAACTGCGCCTCGCCTGCCTGACCCTCGCGGCCTCCTGCGAGGGGGCGAGCGTCGAGACCGTATCCGGCATGGCCGACGGGCCGAACCTGCATCCTCTGCAGAACGCCTTCATGGAGCATTTCGCCGCGCAATGCGGCTTCTGCACGCCGGGCATGCTGACGGCGGCGAAGGCGCTGCTGGACCGCAACCCTGATCCGAGCCGCGAGGATGTGATCGATGCCATTGCCGGCAATATCTGCCGTTGCACGGGCTACGAGCCGATCATCCAGGCCATCCTCGCCGCCGCCCGGACGCTGCCGGCGCAGCGCCGATCCTGAGGAGGCAACCAGCCATGGAATTCCGCAAGGACCTCTTCCAGAACGAGCGCGACGACAACCTCAATGTCGTCGGCAAGGGTGTGCAGCGGCAGGACATGCCGGGCCATGTCACCGGCCGCTCGCCCTTCTTCGACGACCATGCCTTCGAGGGGCTGCTGCATCTCAAGGTGGTGCGCTCGCCGCATCACCATGCGCGGATCCGCCGGATCGATATCTCCGCCGCCGAGCGCGCACCCGGCGTCAAGCGGATCCTTCGTGGCGCCGATGTGCCCGTCAACAAGAACACCCTGCTCTCGCTGATCAATTTCGGCAAGGATGACGAGCCGACCCTCGCGGTGGACAAGGTGCGTTACAAGGGTGAACCCATTGTCGCGATCATTGCCGAGAGCGAGGCGCAGGCGCTCGCCGCGCGGGCCTTGGTGCGGGTGGATTACGAACCGCTTCCGGCGGTGTTCGATGTCGAGGAGGCGTTGAAACCCGGCGCGCCGGTCATCAACGAGACCTATCCCGGCAACTATTTCGAATATCACGAGAAATACGACCACCAGAAGCTGCGCTTCGGCGATGTCGAACGTGGCTTCGCCATGGCGGACCATATCGTCGAGGACCGCTACCAGATGTCGCCGATCGAGCATGCGCCGACGGAAACCAACGGCTCGATCGCCGCACCGGAGCAGAATGACCGCTTCGTCGTGCATTCCTGCGCGCAGGGGTTGTTCTTTTCGCTCGGCACGGCGGCAAAGATCGTCAATCTCGATTCCAACCGCCTGCACTTCATCGGCGGCACGGTGGGCGGCGGCTTCGGCGGCAAGGTGGATTCGCTGACCGAGCCGCTCTCCATCCTTGGTGCGATGATGACGGGGCGCCCGGTCCGCTATGTGCTCGATCGCGAGGAGGAGATGCTTTATGGCAGCCCGCGCGGCGCCGAGCGCATCTACATCAAGGACGGCATCGCCCGCGACGGGCGTATCATTGCCCGGCATGTCCGCTCCTATTTCGATGCCGGCGCCTATACCCGCCTGTCGAGCTATGCTGCGATCAAGTGCACGGCCCATCTGCCGGGGCCATATACGATCCCCAATGTCACCTCCGACATCCATGTCGTCTACACCAACCGCTGCCCCTCCACCGCGATGCGCGGCTTCGGCATCACCGCCGTTGACTTCGCCCTCGAGGTCCATATGGACAAGGGTGCCGAGGCCTGCGGGCTCGATCCGATGGAATTCCGCATCCTCAACGCCTATCGCGATGGCGACATGAAGGCCCATCGCCGCGTGGCGAAGAACACGGCATTGATCGAATGCGTGCAGGTCGCGGCGGAAAAGGCGCGGTGGCCGCTCTCGGACGAGGCGCGGCGGCAATCCTCATTGGCGGGCGGTGGCGGCGCGCGGGCGGAGATCCCCGCGACACCGATCGACGAGAATGGCCGGATCAACCGCCCGGAAACGCGCGGTGGCCGCCCCACGCAAACCCTGCCGGCCGGCACGATGCGCATTCCGATGACCAAGCAGCCGATCATGGAAGGTTCGACCGAGAACCGGCCCAAGGCGCCTGCCGTGCCGCAATACGAGCCCTACCGCCCGACCGCTGCCGCACCGCCGCCTTCCGCTGCGGCCCCGCCACCGGCCCCAATGCCGCCGGCTCCATCGCCTGCGCCGCCATCAGCCAGCCCGGCACCGGCCTCGCAGCATGGCGCGCACCGCTTCTCCTCGGTCTTCGGCACAAGGAGGCGCTGAGATGGCCCGGTTCAGGGGACGCGGCATGGCGTCCGTCAACTATCCGATCGGCATGAATCTCGGCGGCGATCCCAGCCAGGCGCTGATCCATTCCAATCCGGACGGGAAATTCACCGTCGCGCTCTCGGCGATCGATCTCGGCCAGGGCATGAAGCAGGTTACCCGGCAGGTCGCGGCGGAAACGCTCGGCGTGCCGGTCGAGGATGTCTATGTCGACACCGCCGACAGCGATACCGGCCCGCATGACATGGGCTCCTTCGCTTCGCGCGGGACGCATCGCATGGGCAATGCCGTGATTGCCGCCGCTCGCGAGGCCCGAGGCGTTCTGCTCGAGGCGGCGGCCGAGGAACTCGAGGTCAATGCCGCCGATCTCGTCACCGACGGCAAGGGCAATATCCATGTGAAGGGCGCGCCCTCGCGGGCCATCACCGTCCGTGCCACCGCGCAGGCGGCCCAGTTCAAGCAAGGCAAGACGATTGCCGGGCGCGGCATCTTCCTGATCCCGCTTTCGGCGGTCGATCCCGAAACCGGCGAGATGAACCCCAACACCGCCTTCGCCCATGCCTGCCTCGTGGCGGATGTCGAGGTCGATGACGAGACGGGTGAAGTCACGGTCCTCGGCATGAATTCGGCCTACGAGCTCGGCCGGGTCATCAACCCGAAAATGGTCGAGCAGCAACTGGTCGGCGGCGCCTGGATGGGCATCAGCCATGCGCTGTATGAAACGCCGGAACCCTATTACCCCAACCCGGATCATGGCCCGCGCGATTTCAACGAATACCTGATGCCCGGCCCGGGCGACATCGCGCCCTACAGCATCACCATCCTCGAACGACCCGCGCCGGACGGACCCTTCGGCGGCAAGGGGCCCGGCGAGATGTGCGCCAACCCCGTCCTGCCGGCCATCGCCAATGCGGTCTACAATGCTATCGGCGTGCGGGTGAATGACCTGCCGATCACCCCGGAGAAGATCCTGCGGGGCCTCAAGGCCAATGGCGGCCCGAAGCCGCAGGCGCGTCGCGGCGGAGCGCTCTGAGCCATGACGATCCGCGCGCTCCCCAACGGCCTTTCCAGTCCAGAAGCCCTGTCGGAGGCCCTGCGCGCGGCCTTCTACCTCGCCGATGACGGCATCGCCACGGCGGCCTTCCTCTCGCTGGCGCTGGGCAAGCCGCTCTTGCTGGAGGGGGCGCCGGGCGTCGGCAAGACCGAGGCGGCGAAGGCGCTGGCCGGCATTCTCGGCCGCCAGTTGATCCGCCTGCAATGCTTCGAGGGCATCGATGCCAGCGCCGCCCTCTACGAATGGAACTATCCGCGCCAGATGCTGGCCATCCGGCAGGCCCGCGAGGGCGAAAGCGCTGATCTCTACCGCGACGATTTCCTGATTGAGCGACCGATGCTATCGGCCCTCAGGCGGCCGGATTCCACCGTGCTGCTGATCGACGAAATCGACCGGTCGGACCATGAATTCGAGGCGTTCCTGCTCGAATTCCTGTCGGATTTCTCCATCTCCATTCCCGAGCGCGGCACCTTGCGGGCGGCGGAACGGCCGGTGGTGATCCTCACCTCGAACCGCACGCGCGACCTGCACGAGGCGTTGCGCCGGCGCTGCATCTACCACTACATCGCCTATCCCGATCCGGCGCGCGAGGCGGCGATCATCATGCTCCGCTCCTCGGCTGTGGCCGAGCAGACCGCGCGCGCTGTGGTGCATGCGGTTGGCCTGCTGCGGCAGGAGCCGCTGACCAAGCCGCCCGGCGTGGCCGAGGCGGTGGACTGGGCCGAAGCCGCGACCGCGCTGGCGCGGACCGGGGCCGCCTGGCCGGATGCGTTCCGCCGGTCAATCGGTGCGGCGCTGAAGGACGAGGAGGATCTCGCCTTTCTCCGGCCGAGGCTCGATTCCCTGATCGCGTCGGTGGCGGCATGACGGACAGGCCATCCAACCCGCTCCCCGTTGCGAGCCGCCCCTTCGTCGCGTTCCCAACGCTGCTGCGCGAGCATGGCTTCGCCGTCGCGCCCGACCAGACCTTGACCTTCCTCGAGGCAATCACCGTGCTCGGGCCGCGCTCGCTCGAGCAGGTCCGGCAGGCCGCCTGGGCCACGCTGGCGCCGCAGCCGCACCAGCGCGAAGCCTTCGACGCCCTGTTCGATTTCCATTTCCTCGGCGGTATGGCCGAACCGGGCGAGGCGGATGACTGGCAGCCCGACGAGGAACTCAAGGTCCAGGAGGATGAGGGCAGCCGCGAGATCCTGATCGGCGAGAGCATCAACGAGACCGGCCAGCAGGCCATCGAGGCCGAGGCTCTGGCCATACGGGCTTTGCGGCCGCCCGATGCCGCCGATACGCTGGCGCGCTTCGCCCGTGACCTGCCGGCCGCCCTGCCGCGCCGGCGGGGCTATCGCTACCGCCGGGCCCGCCGCGGCGCGACGATCGACCTTGCCCGCAGCCTGCGTGCCGCGATCCGCACCGATGGCGATGTGATGGCCCTCAGCCGCCGCCGCCGCGCCAGCCGCCCCCGGCCGATCCTGCTGATGATCGATGTCTCCGGCTCGATGAAGCAGCGCAGTGATGCCAATCTCGCGCTGGCCCATGTGATCGTGCAGAGCGCGCCGCGCGTCGAGGTCTTCACCTTCGGCACGCGGCTCACCCGGGTGACGCGCCCGCTGAAGCTGAAGAACCGCGAGCAGGCGCTTGCCACAGCCTCCGGCCTCGTCGCGGACTGGGATGGTGGCACGCGGATCGGCGATGCGCTGGCGGCCTTCCTCGCCGTGCCCCGCTTTGCCGGGTATGCCCGCGGCGCCGTGGTGGCGATCCTCTCGGACGGGCTCGAACGCGGTGACCCCGCCGCCATGATCGGCGCCGTCCGTCGTCTGGCCGCGCGCGCCTTCCGCATCGACTGGTTCTCGCCGCTGGCCGCCGACCCGGCCTACCAGCCGCAGACAGAGGCCCTGGCGGCGATCCGGCCGATGCTGGCCAGCCTCGCCAACGGCAATTCCACCGCCGCGATCTGCCGGCACTTGCTGGCGCTCGGCCAGGGGCCTGGCCAGCGGGGGAGGGCGGCATGATCGACGCGCATTTCCATATCTGGCGGCAGGCCGACCTGCCCTGGCTGGTCGGACCGATGCAGCCGCGCATTTTCGGCCCCTACGAGCCGATCCGCCGCGACTATCCGATCGAGGAGTATCTCGCCGATGCCGTAGCGGGCGGCGTGACCGGTGCCGTCTATGTCCAGGCGAACTGGGCACCCGGCCGGGCCATGGACGAGGTGCGCTTCGTGGCGGATTCCGCCCGGCGGGCCGGCTTCCCCGTCGCGATTGTCGCCTATGCCGACATGCTCGCCGGCGATGTCCGGCCCGCGTTGGATGTGCTGGCGGCCGAGCCCTGGGTGCGCGGCGTGCGCATGCAGCTCCACTGGCACGAGAACCCGCTTTACCGGTTTGCCTCCGCCCCCGATCTCGCCCGCGACCCCGTGCTCCAGCGCAATGTCGCGGCGCTCGCCGCCTATGGCTGGAGCTTCGACCTGCAGGTCTTTGCGGGGCAGATGGAGGGCGCGGCCGAACTTGCCGCCGCCTGCCCGGATGTCCCCTTCGTGCTCCAGCATGCCGGCATGCTGGAAGACCTTTCCGAGGTAGGGATCACGGCATGGCGCGCCGGCATGGCCCTGCTGGCCCGGCAGCCGAATGTTGTGAGCAAGCTCTCCGGCCTCGGCACCTTCCTGCGGAAGAACGACCCCGCCCATATCGCTTTCATCCTGCGCGAGACCGTCGCGCTGTTCGGGGCCGAACGCTGCCTGTTCGGTTCGAATTTCCCGATCGAGAAGCTCTGGACCACCTATGCCGACCTTGTCGCCGCCCATCGGGCCGCCGCCGCATCGTTGCCGGAGGCTGACCGGGCGCAGATTTTCGCGGGCACGGCCCGCCGGACCTACAGACTGACATAACGAGGAGGAACCCCCATGCCGCTGGAAATCAAGGTGCTCGACTATGGCGACATCGAACTGGAATCGAGCTTCCTCGTGCTGGGCCGCGGCTGCGGCCAGCGCAAGCGCGTCTATACCTATGGCTTCCTGATCCTCGGCGGGCCGTGGCCGGTCGTGGTCGATACCGGCTATCGCCATAACCAGATCATGGAGAGCCTCGGCATGCGGGGCCTGCAGTTCCATGAGAACATGATCGAGAACCAGCTCCTGAAACATGGCGTGCGCATGGGCGATGTCCGCTATGTCGCGCATACCCACCTGCATATCGACCATGCCGGCAAGGATGAGCTTTTCCCGATGAACACCACGGTGATCATCAACCGGCGCGAGCTGGAATATTCGGTGTCCGGGCTGATGCATCCGCAATATCCCGCGCCGGATATCAAGCACCTGATCGACCGCCTGCACACCAAGCATGCTTTGCGGCTCGAGGATCTCGAGCTGAGCGGCATGATCGAGCTGTTCCCGGGCTGCTATCTCGAGGCGGCCGGCGCGCATACCGAGGGCTCGATGAATGTCCATGTCGATACGGCCGAGGGCCGGGCGACGATCTGCGGCGATGTGATCTATGATTTCAACGACCAGATCGTGGATCCGTATCACGAGATCCATGCCGACGAGCCACGCGTCACCGGCAATCACGGCACCTCGAAGCGGCAGGAAAAGGCGGCAATCAAGAAGCTGCTCAATTCCTCGCGCTTCCTGCTGCCGGTGCATGACAAGCCCGCGAAGATCGAGGCCGGGCAGGTGGTGGGCCGGCTGGACATGGCCGTGCCCGGCCCGATGGTCCAGAGCGTGCCGACGCGGACCTGGTTCCCGGTCTGACGCCGGGCCCGGGGGGGGGGGGGGGGGGGCGCGGGGGGGGGGGGGGGGGGGGCGGGGGGGGGGGGGCGGCGCGGGCCCCCCCCCCCCACGCCCGGATCTGGAGATGGTCGTCGGGGCTCACAGCAGCACCAGGTCGTCGCGGTGGATCACGGTTTCAGGGCCTTCGTAGCCGAGCAGGCCCGGGAGTTCAGCGCTCGGCTTGCCCAGCACGCGGC
>JAPZTO010000010.1 GCA_027532775.1 Beijerinckiaceae bacterium | reverse complement strand
TTCTTTATGATCCTTTAATTATCTACTCCTTGCCAATAACTTAATCTTGTTAATCCCTTAATCCTCAATCCCAGTATCAGGATTTTGAGGATTTGAGGATTTTCAGGATAGATATAATGTTCTTTATGATCCTTTAATTATGTACTCCTTGCCAATAACTTAATCTTGTTAATCCCTTAATCCTCTAAATCCTGATACTGATATTTGTTATCTATTATTAAATATCTTTTTGTATTCTAAACTCGTTGCGCCAAAGTTAATTAATAGACCAACAGGAAAATTATAAGCAACGACGTAATTTTTTGCTTGTGCAAGATGGACAGCTTCTAGGCGAATTACCGCTTTTAATTCGACAATGACTTTTCCTTCTACGGTAAAATCAGCGCGTCTTGTTCCGACTTGTATTCCTTCATAAAAGATAAGTTGTTCTTTTTCTCTTTCAAAGGTTAATCCTGTTTTTCCTAATTCAATATCGAGACATCTTTGATAGATGACTTCTTGAAACCCATTTCCCAGTGTTCGATGGATTTTCATACAACAACCAATAATTTTATAGGTGATTTCGTCTAATTCCATAATACCAGTATCAGGATTTTGAGGATTGTAGGATTTTCAGGATAGGGTTGGGGGTGGGTGTCCTATTCCCTGCATCCTTTAATTATAGACTTTTCACAAGTCACCTAATCCTGTTAATCCCTTAATCCTCAATGCCAGTATCAGGATTTTGAGGATTGGAGGATTTTCAGGATAGATATAATATTCTTTATGATCCTTTAATTATAGACTCTTCACAAGTCACCTAATCCTGTTAATCCCTTAATCCTAAAAATCCTGATCTCAGGATGGGGTTGAGGGTGGGTGTCCTATTCCCTGTATCTTTTAATTATCTACTCCTTGCCAATAACCTAATCCTGTTAATCCCTTAATTCTCAATCCCAGTATCAGGATTTTGAGGATTTGAGGATTTTCAGGATAGATATAATGTTCTTTATGATCCTTTAATTATCTACTCCTTGCCAATAACTTAATCTTGTTAATCCCTTAATCCTCAATCCCAGTATCAGGATTTTGAGGATTTGAGGATTTTCAGGATAGATATAATGTTCTTTATGATCCTTTAATTAT
>JAPZTO010000012.1 GCA_027532775.1 Beijerinckiaceae bacterium | reverse complement strand
TCTTTCTATCAAGCAATCAGTTTAAAATTTGTGTGGATGAATTGGCAACCAAAGATATACCCAATGCGATCTCTGATAAAGTTGTGGATGAGATTATCGCAGATTACCTCAAGGCTAAAAAGGCCTTACATTAAGCTGTTAACACCTTTTGGGAACACGCCCGGATTAGGATTAAAACTTGCTATGAGGGGAGTCTGAGGGGATACATCCCCTCAGTCCTCATCTCTAAGCTTCTAAGTCATCCAAAGGCTGTGACTGATCTTCATCCCATAGCTGGCAGAGTAGATTGTAATTTTTAGCTCGGGATTTAAAGCCTATGTGAGGATTCAATTGATAAATATTTTGACGGCCGTTCTTGTCCACTATTCTTAGATAGTCATTTTCAATCAGTCTTTTAATAGACTTGCTGATTTCTGGCTGTACAATCCCCAATCCTTCTGATAATTCCTTCTGAGTAACATTTAGAAGATTTTCATATTCCATAATGGAAATTAGAAACAGCAGTACATTCTTATCAGTAGGCGTTAATCTTCTGTCAACAGCCAAACGACCAAGCCCTTCAGCAAAAATCCTTACATGAGGTTTATCTGTTAACATCTTTATAGGCGTTACGACAGTCTTTGCCATACACCCCTCCGGAACATTAATCTGGTAATTGAACGTTTTATCAGCCATAATCATTTTAATCTAATATGTGTGTAAACCTATAATATCATAGGTCTTGACCTATATTGTAGGTTTTGAAACCCTTACCCCGTAAGGGTTTTTTTTTGCTGCTTCTTGTATCTTGAGAGAACATCAGATAAAACGTATGTACTAGCTCTATCTATGATGCTCTCATGCACCTTCATCTTAAGCGAGATACTCAATCGCTGTAATCAAGATATAGTAAGGGTTTTAGACCGATATATATGAATTACATATATACTACAAACTTAATTTCGGATATAACTTATATAGTACATCAGAGTAGTACAGTGTTGATTAGTAGTTAAGCTGCGTCCACCAGCAAGCTGCCAGTAATACTGGCTAGTGTGGATACAGAACCATAGGTGCTGCTAATAGCACGTTGCATTAACCCATACTGGCTAATGTAGATACAAACCCTACGGGTTTGCTAATTGCACAACGCATTAACCACACATAAAAGCAGGCAGCAGACAAGGCTGTATGCAGCCTGCATACAGCGTTAACGAGTCAGGGTGATGTCAGGCTGTCATCAAGTGTCGTTGTCAGTCTGACAACAAAAAGAGACAGACTGTCTCTAAGTGTCTGAGAGGGGCAAAAAAGGACTGAGGGGATGTATCCCCTCAGACTCCCCTCATAGCAAGTCTTAATCCTAATCCGGGCGTGTTCGCCCGTCATAAGGTGTTAACAGGTTATTGAACTAAAAAAGCTTCATAAATTAGCGAGTGCCGGGAGTCTGTCTTAGCATCAATGACAAAACGTAAATGCTGTCATTTTTGGGCTGATC
>JAPZTO010000011.1 GCA_027532775.1 Beijerinckiaceae bacterium | reverse complement strand
GGTGGGGGGGGGGGGGGTGGACGGGGCGGGGCCGGGCCGTTGGGGCCCGCGGGGCCCGCCGGGTATCTGGGCCCGGGGCGCCCCCGGGCACCGGCCCGCCCCCCCCCCCCCCCCCGAGGATCCGGAAGACGGAGGAACGCCCATGACTACGCATGTCGCGCTTGACCCGGCTTTTGCCGATCTGGTCGATCTCTGGGCGCCCCTGCGCCAGATCGGCACCGGGTTCGAGTTCACCGAAGGGCCGGTCTGGCACCCGCGGGACCATTATCTGCTGTTCTCGGACATGCCCGGCGATGTCCGTCGCCGCTGGGACCGGAGCGGCATCACCGAGGTCATGCGGCCGGCCAACAAATGCAACGGCCTGACCTATGATGCCGATCTGAACCTGATCGTCTGCGAGCATGCGACCTCGACTTTGGTGCGCGAGCGGCCGGACGGGCGCCGCGAAGTTCTCGCCTCGCATTTCGACGGACGCGAGCTCAACAGCCCGAACGATGTGGTCGTGAAATCCGACGGGGCGATCTATTTTTCCGATCCCTGGTATGGCCGCATGCCGGTCTATGGCGTCGAGCGGCCGCGCCAGCTCGGCTTCCAGGGCGTCTATCGCATCCCGCCCGGCGGCGGTGCGCCGCAATTGCTGGTCGAGCGCATGATGTTCGATCAGCCAAACGGCCTGTGCTTCTGCCCGGACGAGAGCAAGCTCTACATCAATGACACGGTCCAGCATGTGATCCGCGTTTTCGAGGTCCAGCCGAACGGCATGCTCGCCAATGGCCGGGTCTTTGCCTCCGGTATCGTCTCGGCCAGCGAGCCCGGCGTGCCGGATGGCATGAAATGCGACCTGTTCGGCAATATCTGGGTCTGCGGCCCCGGCGGCGTCTGGGTTTATGCGCCGGATGGCCGGCTCATCGGCAAGCTGCGCGTGCCGGAACTCGTCGGCAATCTCGCCTGGGGCGGGCCGGATTTCCGCACCCTGTTCCTCACCGCCACCCATTCGGTCTATGCGGTGGATACGAAGGTCGGTCCCCGCAGCGAGCCTTATATGCGCAACGCTCCGGCCCGGAGCAGCGCGGCGCCGCAGGCCGGCGCCAGTATCGCCCGGAACGGCGCGAAAAAGGCCGCGCCGGGCTATGCGCTCGATCCCGGGCGCTGTGCGCTCATCATCCAGGATATGCAGAACGATGTCGTCATGGAGGGCGGGGCCTTCGCCGCATCCGGCTCGCCGGTCCATTGCCGCGAGCAGAATGCCATCGGCAATGCCGCCCGTCTCGCTGCTGCCGCGCGGGCAAAAGGCATCCCGGTGATCCATGTCTGGTTCGTGGTCGAGCCCGGCTGCCCGGGCGTGACGATGAATGCGCCGCTCTTCGAGGGGCTGGCCGATGCCCGCGCGCTGGTGCGCGGCACCTGGGGCGTCGCGCCGGTTCCGGGGCTCGAGGCGCAGCCCGGCGACCATATCGTCGAGAAGCAGCGCATGAGCGCGTGGGAAGGCACCCGGCTCGAAACCGTTCTCAAGGCCCTGAAGCGTGACATCGTGGTGGTGACGGGCGCCTGGACCAACATGTCCATCGAGCACACGTCACGCACGGGTGCCGACAAGGGCTATTTCATGGTGGTGCCGGAGGATTGCTGCTCGACCATGAATGCCGAATGGCACACGGCGTCAGTGAATTATGCGTTGCAGAACGTGGCCGTCATCACAGATGCCGAGGCGTTGATCGCCTCCTGGGCGTGAACCGGCGCGGGATGGATTTGGCCGAGGCCTTCGCCTAATGTTTCGGGGCAGCAAACCGGATCGGAACCCATGGGCAAGGCAGGCGGCATTTCCATCCACGCGGTCGATGTCTCGACCGGCCGGGTTGCGGCAGGTCTGGCGGTGGAACTGCACCGGCTCGACCCCGCGCCGGCGCTTGTCGCGCGCGGGACGATCGGCCCGAATGGCCTGCTCGACCACCCTTCCGCCGCGGGAGAGGGCGTTACGGCAGGGCTGTATGAGGTCCGGTTCGATCTTGGCGCGTTTTTCTCGGCGGCTGGGCGAGACGCGCCCTTCCTCGATCAGGTCCCGTTCCGCTTCCATGTCCGGCAGGTCGCCGAGCATTATCATCTGCCGTTCAAGTTCACGCCCTTCGGCTTCTCGCTGTTCCGGGGCGCCTGATCAGCGCGCGTTGTAATGCGTGTGCGGCGGCGCCGGTTCCTCCGGCAGCCAGCGATCATAGAAGGCCTTCACATGCGGGAAGACCGCCTCGGCCAGCTGCCGGCGGTCGATCTCGCCCGGTGTGAGCGGCGCGGCAAGGCTCTCGCGGATCGCCTCGTGGATGGCCGCCCGGTCGATCCGCAAGAAGCGTCCTTCGGCATAGATCACCTCGCCGGCGACCATGACGGCCTCGACCGCCTCCGGTTTCGCGCGATGAACCAGCACGTCGACCAGCGGCGTCCCGGCATGCTGGTATGGCCGGGTGATGCGCGTATGGTCGAGCACCACGAGATCCGCCTCCGATCCCGGCCGCAGCGAACCGATCTTCCCGCCGAACGGCGTTGTCGCGGCGCCATGCTCGGTCGCCATCCGGAAAACCTCGGCAGCGGAAGGATGCGGTGCGTCGATGCCTGGCTCGCGATGGGCGCGCAGCACAAGCCGCATCTCCTGCAGCATGTCGCGATCATCGTTGATGCCCGCCTCGTCGATCCCGAGACAGACCGGGATGCCCTTCGCCAGGAAGCGGTTCACCGGCGCGATCCCGCTCTTGAGCCGGAAATTCGACGAGCAATTATGGCAGATCCGCACGCCATGCGCCGCACAGAGATCAATCTCGGCCTCGCTCATCCAGACTCCATGCCCGAGGGTCAGCCGGTCATGCACAAGCCTGAACCGCGCCAGATGCGCCAGGGCTGATCCACCCGTCCGCCGCCGCGCATATTCGCGCTGATAGGGTGTTTCGAGCAGATGCATATGCATCGGCAGGCCATGGCGCGCGGAAAGCTCCGCCGTGAGCCCGAGCGCCGCATCCGAGAGCCAGTGCAGGTTCGCCGGGGCGATCTGCAGGCGGATGCGGCTTTCTGCTGCCAGTTCCGCGCGCAGGGCGTCGAACACCGCGACCTGCTGGTCCAGCGGCAGCGTGAAGCGCTCGAAATAGGCCCGCAAGGCCGGGCGAAGAGCTTCGGGCACGCTCTCGGTGAAGAGCCGGTCATCGGCATAGACCAGCCGGTTCTGGTCGCGCAGGGCCATGGAATAGGAGGCCCGCATCCCGATCTCGCGATAGGCGCCGATCACCTTGCGGGCTGCGCCCAGCACGGCCTCGGCATCGCCCGGCGCCCGCGAATGCAGGTGCTGCACCGTGGTGACGCCGCTCGCGATCATCTCGAAGGCCGAGAACAGCGTATCGAGCCGCAGGTCAACATCCCGGAGGGCAAGGCGCGAGGCGAACCACAATTCGAGCGGGTGATCGGGCGAACCAAGCTGGAACGGCGTCAGCCCGACATGGTGATGCGCATTGATCAACCCCGGCATGATCACCTTGCCGCGCCCGCCGATTTCCCGCGCGCCGGGATAGCGGGCCCGCATCGCCGCTGCCGGGCCGATCGCCGCCACGCGCCCGCCTTCGATGACGAGGGCAGCGTCCTCATGGATCTGTGGCGCGCCATCCGGCGTGAAGCCTTCGATGATCCGGTCGCCGATCGCGAGCAGGGGGTCCTGGGTCATCGGGTGATCCTCGCGGGTGGTCATTATGGCGGGCAGGCAGTGGCAAAGGCCCGGGCGATCGCGTCGCGCCGGCCGACATAGACACGGTCGCCCAGGGTGGCGAGACGGGCGAGAACCTGCTCGAAGGCCGGGAAACGCGCGGGGCGCCCGCAGATACGGAGATGGTAGCCGATATTGAGCAGCCTTGGCCGGCCCTGATCGGCTTCGGCGAGCAGGACCTCCAGCGCGTCGAAGACATAATCCACCATTTCGCTGGCCCGGACGAAGCCGTTGGGATGGAAGAACTTCATGTCGTTCGTGTCGAGCGCGTAAGGCAGCACGAGGAGGGGCGCGCCATCCTCTCGGTCCCAGTAGGGCAGGTCATCGTCGAAGGCGTTCGAGGCATAGGCAAAGCCACGCTCGCGCAGCAGGCTCCGCGTCCACTCGCTTTCGGCGCCGCGGCAGAAAAACCCGGTTGGCCGGGTGCCACAGGCCGCCTCGATCACCGCGATCGAGCGGTCGAGATCCCGCGCCTCTTCCGTGCGGCTGGCATAGTCGGCATGCGGCCGCCAGCGCCAGCCATGCAGGGCAGGCTCGTGCCCACGCCGGATAACCTCCGCCGCAAGGGCAGGGGAACGCTCCACCGCCATGCCGCAGAGGAAGAAGGTCGCCGGAAGGGCATGCCGATCCAGCGCATCGAGCATGCGCCAGAGGCCGGCGCGCATGCCATAGGCGAAGATCTGCTCCTGCCCGCGATCGCGTCGGCCCGGTTCGACCACGCTGATCACCTCGCCCATGCGCTCGCTGGCCGGATCGCCATAACCGACCTGCATTTCCGCGCCTTCCTCGAAATTGACGACGACGGACACTGCAAGCCGGGCGCCGTTCGGCCAGCGGAAATCCGGCCATTTGCCGCCATAGCCGGTCAGGTCATTCGTCATTTGAGGCCTCGGGAGGGGCTGGCGGGGCGGGTCATCGGGCAAGGCAGAGCTGCCGTCCGGCCGGATCAAGCAAGGTCAGTGCCGGTTCGAGCTCCTGCCGCCCGGATGCGACTGCCCGTATTTTAGCCAGCATTGCGCATGTTGTATAAAAAATTCAACAGATCGCCCAGGAAATGGGCGATCGAGGCTCCCGGCCCCTTGCTTCAGGGTGGCACGGGCGTTGCGTGAGCGGACGGCCAGTCGTGTCGTCCGGAAGAATCGCGTGTCCCTGCAAGCTCCCGTTGCCCCGCCGGATATCCAGAGCCAGCCGTTGACGCTGGACGCCATCTCGCACAGCTATGGCGAAGCACTGGCGGTCAACGAGGTCACACTGGAAGTCCGGGCCGGCGAGCTGATCGCATTGCTGGGCCCTTCCGGCTGCGGAAAGTCGACGCTGCTGCGCATCGTCGCCGGCTTTATCAACCAGACCTCGGGTCGCGTGGTCATCGCCGACCGGGTGGTTGACACCCTGCCGCCGAACCGGCGGGAAGTCGGCATCGTCTTCCAGTCCTACGCCCTGTTCCCGCACATGACGGTGGCCGAGAATATCGCCTACGGGCTCGAGGCCCGCGGCGAGAGCAAGGCAACCTGCCGCGAGCGGGTCAAGGAGATGCTCGCCACCGTCCGCATGGAAGGCTTCGCTGATCGCAAGCCCCGCCAGCTTTCCGGTGGCCAGCAGCAACGAGTCGCGCTGGCAAGGGCACTGGCGGTGCGGCCGCGGATCCTGCTGCTCGACGAGCCTTTCGCCGCGCTGGACAAGAATCTCCGTCTCGACATGCAGATCGAGATCAAGCGCTTGCAGCGGCAATTCGGGCTGACGGCCATTCTCGTCACGCATGATCAGGACGAGGCGATGTCGATCGCCGACCGGATCGCCGTCATGAGCAAGGGGCGCATCGAGCAGCTGGGATCGCCGGTCGAGATCTACGACCAGCCGGAAACCCTGTTCGTCAACGATTTCATCGGCTCCTCGAACCGCTTTTCCGGCACGGTCGAGAGCGCCGGCGAGGGTGCTTACGCTGTCCGGCTCGCCAGCGGTGCGCTCTGGCAGGTGGCGAGCCGCAAGCGCTTCGCGCCGGGAGACCGGGTCATCGCCACGATCCGGCCCGAGCAGCTCGTCCTGACCGATCAGGCCACGGCGGGGACCATTCCCGTCACGCTCAAGCTCAGCCTGCCGATCGGCGGCGAGCTGATCCATGACGTGGAAACCCGCTCCGGCGAGGCCTTCAAGGTCGCGGCTGGCCGCCGCCCGGGCGAGCCCGTCAGCCCGATGGCCGCCACGCATTGTGCCTTGGCCCCGCATGCGAGGCCCATCCTCTTTCCCCAAACCGCCGCATGAGGCGGCACCCGACGTCACAAGGAGAAGCCGACATGACCGATCTGACCCGCCGTTCAGCCCTCAAGGGCGTTGCTGCGCTCGGCGCCGCCGCTGCGCTGCCGCTTCCCGCCCGCGCCTCGACCTCGCTCAACGCCGCGATCTATCCCGGCACCTGGGATGAAGCCTATCGCGCCATCGTCGCGCCGCAGCTCAAGGCCAAGCACGGCGTCGACGTGGCTTTCGACACGCTCTGGGCCGTCGATCAGGTGACAAAGGTCCGCGCCGCCCGCGGCGTGCCGCCCTTCGATTGCTTCGTGCTCGATCCGGGTCCGTCGGCCGCCGCACGCCAGGCTGGCCTGTTTGACCCGATCGATGCCTCCAAGCTGACCAATGCCTCGAAGCTCCCGGCGGGTATGATCGCGCCGGATGCCGTGACGGTGAACGTGCAGGTTGTCGGCATCTGCTACAACCCGAAAAAGGTTCCGAACCCGCCCAAGACCTGGGCCCAGCTCTTCGAGTCGCCCTATGTCGAGCGCCTCGGCCTGACCGGTTTCCAGACCACTTTCGGCACGGTCTCGCTGGTCGAGATGGCGAAGGCCTTCGGCGGTTCGGCCACGGATATCGAGCCGATCTTCCGGAAGCTGAAGGAAGTGCTGCCGAAGGTCGCGGCCGTGTCGACGCCGGCCGCGCTGCCGGGCCTGTTCCAGCAGGGGCAGATCGACATCATGTATACCAACACCAACAATGCCGCGACGCTGAAGGCCAAGGGCGTCGACATCGCCTTCCTCGCGCCGGAGAGCGGGGCCATCACCTTCTCGACCACCCTGCATATCGTGAAGGGTTCCGAGAACCGCGATGCCGCGCACAAGTATATCGACACGGTGATCGCCGCCGATGCGCAGTCCAAGCTGCAGCTCTCGCCCTACAACATGATCCCGGTCAACAAGGACGTGAAACTCTCCGACAATCTCGACGTGAAGTCCCTCGACGAGGTGGCGAAGATGGTCACGCATGACTGGAACGTGATCAATCCGCAGCGCGCGGCCTGGATCGAGCGCTTCAACAAGGAAATCACGAAGTAAGGCAGTCAAAAAGGCAAGGCAGAAACAGCCATGAGCGGGGCGGCAACAGGAGAAACGGCAGGAGTGGAGTGGCGCCTCGCGGCGCCGCTGGGCCTGACCTATCTCGCTTTCTTCGCCGCCCCGCTCCTCATCCTGCTGGTGATGTCCTTCTCGGTGGATGACAATCTCGGCGGATTCTCGCTGGCCGCCTGGTCCAAGTTCTGGGGTGACCCGTTCTATCGCGGTGTCGTCTGGGACACGTTGCGCCTCGGCCTCGTCACTGTGGCCATGACCACGCTCTTCGCCTACCCGATCGCTTTGCTCTTCATCGCCAGTGGGCCGGGCCTCCAGCGGCTCCTGCTCTTCATTGTGCTGCTGCCGCTGCTGACCTCGGTGGTGATCCGCACTTTCGCCTGGATCGCGATTCTCAGCCGGGAAGGGGTTCTGAACCAGGCCCTACTCGCGCTTGGTCTCACCACGGCGCCGCTAAACCTGCTTCAGACCGAACTCGGCCTCGTCATGGCGCTGATGCAGATCGAGATGCCGCTGATGCTGCTGCCGCTCATCACGGTCATGCAACAGGTCGACCCCAGCCTCTCCGATGCTTCGCGGGCCCTGGGTGGCTCGAAATGGCGGACCTTCCGCAAGGTCATCCTGCCGCTTTCGCTGCCGGGCTGGATTGCCGGTGCCACGCTCGTCTTCGCCTCGGCGACCACGGCCTTCATCTCGCAGACCGTGATCGGCGGTGCGCGGCTTGTCTATCTCCCGACCCTGATCTGGCAGCAGGCCATGGTGGTCTATAACTGGCCCTTCGCTGCCGTGGCCTCGGTCACGCTGCTGGTGGCGGTCCTGGCCGGTGTCAGCCTGTTTGCCTTGCTCGGCCGCTTCGCGAGGACCGCATGACACGGCAGCTCAATACGCCGATGGATCGCGGCTACTCGCTGGTCATGGGCACGCTGGCGGTGATCGGCCTCGGCATCCTGATCGTGCCGGTCATCATCGTCCTGCTCAGCTCCTTCACCTCCTCGACCGTGCTGAAATTCCCCCCGCCCGGCTTCTCGCTGCGCTGGTACGAGGCGCTGATCGATCCAGTCCGCTCGCGCCATGTCCATGTCGCCCTGTCGAATTCGCTCTGGGTCGCGCTGAGCGCCACCGCACTGGCCGCAATCCTCGCAACCTTGGCCGCGCTCGCGCTCAACCGGGCGAGCCGCCGCTCGGCCCGGGCAATGGAGGCCGGCTTCCTCTCGCCGCTGATCCTGCCCGGACTCGCCTTCGGCCTCGCGACGCTGATGTATTTCTCCATCCTCGGCTTCCGGCCCTCGCTCAACCTGCTGATTGCCGGGCACATCGTGGTGATCGCGCCCTTTATCTTCCGGACCACTTTGGCCAGCCTGACCCAGCTCGACCCGGCCCTGCATGAAAGCTCGGCCAGCCTCGGTGCCGGGCGGCTCTACACCTTCCGCCGCATCACCCTGCCGATCATTGCGCCGGGCATCGCGGCGGGCTCCTTCCTTGCCTTCGTGGCCTCGATGGACAACGTGCCGGTTTCGCTCTTCCTCTCGAATGCCCGCACCAACATGCTGCCGATCCGCATGTGGGGCATGATGGAGACCACGCTCGATGTCCGCGTGGCGGCCATGTCCGGCGCGCTGATCGTCGTCGTGCTGGTGCTGATGATCGTTATGGACCGGTTGACCAACCTGACCCGCCGCATGAGCATGTGAGGCTCGGACGTATCCTCATGAACCGGAGCGATTTTGATGATCGATGACCGCGATCTGATCGGCTATGGCGCCAATCCGCCTGATCCACGCTGGCCGGGCGGGGCGCGGATCGCGATCAATTTCGTGATGAATTACGAGGAAGGCTCCGAACCCTCGATCCAGGATGGCGAGGATTTCACGGAAATCGGCCTGACCGAGGCACATGGCCTCAACCAGGGCGTGCCGGGTCGCGATCTCGCGGGGGAGGGCATGTTCGCCTATGGCAGCCGCGTCGGCTTCTGGCGGCTCATGCGGCTGTTCCAGGAGCGCGGCCTGCCGATGACCATTTTCGGCTGCGCCCTGGCCATCGAACGCAATCCGCAGGCCGCGGCCGCCATCCGCGCCTCCGGCTTCGATTGCTGTTGCCATGGCTGGCGCTGGATCAAGCATTTCCTGCTGAGCGAGGAGGAGGAGCGCGAGCATATCCGCCTCGCCGTCGAATCCCTCCGCAAGACGCTCGGCGAGCGCCCGCTCGGCTGGTATTGCCGCTACGGGCCGAGCGTGAACACGCGCCGCCTTGTCGTGGAGGAGGGCGGCTTCCTCTATGATTCCGACGCCTATGACGACGAACTGCCGTACTGGAAGACGGTTTCGGGCAAGCCGCATCTCGTCGTGCCCTATTCGCTCGCCAATAATGACGGCAAGTTCTGCGGTGCCTTCGCCACCTCGAATGACTATTTCGAATGGCACAAGGATGCGTTCGACATGCTCTACCGCGAGGGGAAGACCCAGCCCAAAATGATGTCGGTTGGCCTCCATATGCGCCTCATCGGCCATCCCGCCAGGGCGGCGGGGCTCGAGCGCTTCCTCGACTACGTCCAGGGCCATGAGGGCGTCTGGATCACCCGCCGGCTGGATATTGCCCGCCATTGGGCTGCAACTCATCCCTGTCCCGGATCCTGAGCGATGACGCGCAGCACGCCTCCGCTTCATACGCTGGCTGTCGCCCTCGGCGAGCGCGTGTTCACGGTCACGCGGCCTTTCGGCATCTGGCCGGCCAATAGCGGCAAGGTTTCGGATGTGACGGTCGCGGCCGATGGCCGGATCTATGTGCTGCTGCGCCACGATCCGCTGGTCGACCCCGACGATCCGCGCGTGATCATCCTCGCGCCGGGCGGAGACTTCCTCGGCGCCTTCGGCGGGCGGGAGATTGCCGACAGCCATTGCCTCACCGCCCATCCCGATGGCCGGATCCTCGTCGTTGACCGCGATATGCACGAGATCGTCATCTTCTCGGCCGATGGCGTGCGGCTCGGCGGCATCGGAACGCGCGGCGTCCCGCACCGGCCGTTCAACCACCCGACCGATATTGCAGTGGCGCCATCCGGCGATCTCTACGTCTCCGACGGCTATGCCGGCTGGCATGTCCACCGCTTCGCGCCCGATGGCCGCCACCTCGCCACCTGGGGTGGCTTCGGCACGGGGCCAGGTGAATTCGCCGAGCCGCACGCGCTCTGGTGTTTGCCGGACGGGCGGGTGGTGGTCGTCGATCGCTGCAACCACCGCTTGCAGGTCTTTGATGCCGGGGGCCGCTATCTGGCCGAATGGGGCGGGTTCCGCCGCCCCGTCGCGATCTGGGGCGATGCCGCAGGGCGCCTCTACGTGACCGACGAGACACCCAGCCTGACCTGCCTCGCGCCGGATGGCCAGAGGATCGGGCGGGCCCGGCCGATGCTCAATGGCGCGCACGGCGTTTTCGGCCTCCCCGATGGCTCCCTGCTGCTTGCGGAAGCCAATCCCAGCCGCATCACGCGTCTCTCGCCGGCCTGATTGCCCGGGCATCCTTGTCCCGCCCATGGCAGGTGCAGGCGGGGACCATCCGTTTGATATTTGACACAACAGACATTGTATAAATCAATAATCTTGTCGTAAATCCGGTTATCGCGAACATCAGAAACTTCATCGAGTTTCACGAATATTTAGCAACCTGGAGTAAGCATAGCCAAACCAGCCATCATGGGATCAAGAGGGGGCCAGCATGAAAGTGGCGACGGCAACTGCTATGGACATGCAGGAACGGGACATCCGTCTCCGCTTCCTGCGCATTGACAGCAAGACCAGCGCGTTGCTCCGCGAGCTTTGGCCGCATGTGGCGAGGGCGATGCCGGATGTCCTGGAGGGCTTCTACCGCCATGTGACGAGCGAGCAGAAGCTCGCGGGCATGCTGGGAACGCAGGTCGAGCGGCTCAAGAAGGTCCAGGGCAGTCACTGGGAGCGGCTGTTCAACGGCCGGTTCGATGCGGAATACATCAACGGTGTCCGCACCATCGGCGCCGTCCATAACAAGATCGGGCTCGAGCCACGCTGGTATATCGGCGGCTATGCCTATGTCCTCTCCCGGCTGAACGATGTCGTCGTGTCGCAGTTCCGCTGGCGCCCGGCCAAGGTGCGGGCGGCGCTCGGGGCCGTCAACAGCGCCGTCATGCTCGACATGGATATCGCCATCTCGGTCTATCAGGAAGCCATGCTCGATGAGCGGGCCGCGCGGCAGCGGAATGTGGACCGGCTGATTGCCGAGTTCGAGAAGGAAGTGACCATCGCCCTGAAGGGCCTGTCGACCGCCTCGGAAGAGCTCAACAGCACCGCCTCCAACATGGCGCGCACGGCCGAGGAAACGACCCAGCAATCGGCGTCGGTGGCGGCCGCATCCGAACAGGCGCTGATCAATGTTTCCTCCGTCGCAGCGGCTGCCGAGGAAATGACCTCCACGATCAGCGAGATCAGCAAGCAGGTCGAGCAATCCGACGGGATCGGCCGGAAGGCGGTGCAGGAAGCCGCAGCGACGATCAACGATATCAAGATGCTGGCCGACATGGCGACCGGCATCGACAATGTCGTCCAGATCATCAACAACATCGCGGCGCAGACCAATCTTCTCGCCCTGAACGCGACCATTGAAGCCGCCCGCGCCGGCGAGGCGGGACGCGGCTTCGCCGTCGTTGCCTCCGAGGTCAAGGCGCTGGCCGGCCAGACCGCGAAGGCGACCGAAGAGATCGCCGCCCAGATCCGCGCCATGCAGTCTGCCACGCTCGATTCGGTCACGAAGATCGAGCATATCGGCAAGACCATCAGCGAGATTTCCATGATCACGACTTCCATCGCGGTGGCCATGGAAGAGCAGAGCGCCACGTCGCGCGATATCGCCCGGAACATCGAGGAAGCGGCCAAGGGAACCGGCGAGGTGTCTTCCAACATCACCGTGGTGAGCCAGGGCGCCAGCGTCACAGGTGAGGCGGCATCCACCGTGCAGACGGCGTCGTCCGATGTTGCCTCGCAGAGCGAGCGCCTGCAGCGGGATGTCGAGTCGTTCCTCGCGGGCATCCGCGCAGCCTGATCGGCCAGACCCGAGGTCCGGCTCCCTGGACCGCCCGGAAGCGGGGAGCCGGACGCGAATCCCGATTGTCTCGGCGCCCGGCTTCGCCTATGCGCGGCAAGGTTCAGGCGGCAGGGTTCGGGGAGCACCGCATGGGACAGGCGAAACAGAAGCGGCAGGCCGGCACGCGGATCAGCTGGTGCCGGACATGCACCTATTGCTGCGTCCTGCCGAAGATCATGGCCCTCGACAAGCCGATGTACCGGCGCTGTGGCCATATCCGCGACCAGGGCTGCAGCCTGTTCGGGCAGCCGGAGCGGCCCGCCGCCTGCATAAGCTATAATTGCGCCTATCTGTCCGCGCGCCTGAGCGACAGCCCGGACCGGAACCGAATTCCTCATCCCCTTGAAGCCGGAGCCTATTTCCACCGGGATCCGGTCGAGAAGGCGGTGGTGCTGTTCGTCGATCCCGACCGGCCCGACCTCTGGAAAGGCTCGGTCATTCCCGAACTGATGCGGTCTGTGCTTCGGGGCGGGGAGACGCTGGTGATCTTTGATCGCGGCTATCAGATGGTCGTCCAGACGCAGGCGCATCTCGATGCCATCATCGCCCGCGATTTCGTGGCTTTCGCCGCAGCGCAGGGCCGCAAGCCCGACTTTCCCGAATTCGCGGAATGGGCCAGGCCCTGAAGAGGAGGGCGGCGGTGACAGCGGGAAGGGAAATGGCTCCTCGAGCTGGACTCGAACCAGCGACCATTCGATTAACAGTCGAACGCTCTACCAACTGAGCTATCGAGGAATGAGGCGTGCCGTGTAGCAAAATCCGCAGGGAACGCAAACCTGTTTTCGCGCGGTCCCCCTAAAATTTTCTGAATGCCGGTTCCATGCCGCAAACAGGGCGCAAATTTCATCGTCACGTGCGCCCCGCCGCTTGCTTCGGGCAGGCAACTAGGGTTATAGCCGCACCTCTTCCCGCGAGGCCTCGTGGCGGAGTGGTTACGCAGAGGACTGCAAATCCTTGTACGGGGGTTCGATTCCCTCCGAGGCCTCCAATTTTCCCGCCCTTCTCTGGATATCTGCTCCGGTCGATCGGGGTTCGCTTTTGCAGGCGCCCGTCCGCCGCATGAAGCAGGCGGTCTCCGGCCGTCGCGCGGAGCGCTCCGCAAGAGTCGAGATGGCTTGCTTTCGCGCCGCGTCTCGCGCAAAAGCGCGGGAGTGGTGCCGCATGGCGGCGATGGATTCCCGGGGGGCTGAAATGGACGAGATGCGCAACGCCCGTCGTGTCATGGTGGACAACCAGATCCGGACTTTCGACGTCACGGATCCGGCCGTCCTGCTGGCTTTCGAGACCGTGCCGCGGGATTTGTTCGTCACGCCGGCCGACCGCCGGATCGCCTATTCCGATCGGCCGCTGCAGGTCGGAACGGGGCTGGCCGCGCGGCCGATGCTGCCGCCACTCATCCTTGCCCGCATGCTGCAGTCGCTCGAGGCGCGTCCGGGTGAAAAGGCGCTCGATGTCCTTGGCGGAGCCGGCTATGCCGCCGCCCTGCTGGTCGCGATGGGGCTGGACGCGACGCTGCTGGAAGCCGAAGCCGGCCATCTCGAGGCAGCCGGCAAGGCCTTTGCCGCTGCCGGCACGTCCGTTGTCCTTGCGCCGGCCATGCCGGGGCTGACGGCGACCTCGGGTGTCGCGCTTCCGGCGGGCAGTTTTGACTGCATCCTCCTCAGCGGCGCAACGGAAGTCGAGCCGGCCGGCCTGTTTCCGCTCCTTGCCGAAGGGGGGCGCCTTGCTGTCATCCTGCGCGAGAACGGCGTTTCCCGCGCCATGCTCTATGTCAAGTCGGGTGGAACGATCGGCCGGCGGCGGATTTTCGATGTTCAGGCGGCGGTCCTGCCTGGGTTTGACCGGAAGCCGGCTTTCGAATTCTGAAGCAAGCCTGGCGTGGCGGGGTCCCCGTTGCTGACGAACCTTGTCAATTAGTCAGCAGTGTTACCTTTTCGTCTCACCCGCACGCTTTTCTGTTTTCCACCTCGGGCCACGGGTTAACCCGAGGTTTACATCCGCCCGGGTGCCGCTAGTAATCGTTCCGGTGGCGGGAATGCGGAGTCGCAAACGATGCAATTTCGTGTCTGTGTCAGCGCGATGGCCCGGATGGGCTCTACCCGGTCGGCAGGCATGCGTCTGTGCTGTGCCGGGCATGTGGTCAATTTCTGGGTAGCTTGAGCATGAAGAGTCAGGTTTTTCGAAGCGTTGCGACGGCGGCCCTTGTGGCTGCCAGTCTCGTTGTGGCCGCTCCGATCCGCGCTCAGGATCTGAATGCCGCCCTCGCGCATGCCTACATGTCCAACCCGGATCTCAACGCCCAGCGGGCCAATACCCGCAGCGTCGATGAAGGCGTGCCCACGGCGAAATCGGGCAATCGTCCGCGCGTCACCCTGCAGGGCGAGGCCGGCTATACGAGCATCGACGCCAAGACAGGCGGAAACCGCTCGCAGACCGAGTTGATGCCGCGCAGCGTCACGCTGTCGGCCACGCAGACGATCTATAACGGCAACCGCACCTCCAATTCCATCCGCCAGGCGGAATCGAGCATCTTCGCCTCGCGCGAGACCTTGCGGAATACCGAGCAGAACACGCTGCTTGACGGCGTTACGGCCTATATGAACGTGGTCCGCGATCAGGCGATCCTGCAACTCCGCCAGAACAACGTGAATGTTCTCGCCGAGCAGGTCCGGCAGACGAAGGACCGCTTCAATGTCGGCGAAGTGACCCGGACCGACGTCGCCCAGGCCGAAGCTCGGCTCGCCGGCGCACGGTCCGATCTTGCGCTCTCGCAGTCCAACCTGCGGGGCTCGGTGGCCCGGTTCAAGCAGATTATCGGCATGGAACCCAAGCGGCTGGGCGCGGTGAAACCCGTCCCCGCCGCGCGGCTTCCGAAGAACCAGGGCGAGGCGGTCAACCGCGCGATCAAGGATCACCCGGCCATTTCCGCCGCCCTGCATGGTGTCGATGCGCAGTCGCTTCAGGTGAAGATCGTCGAGGGTGAACTCTACCCGACCGTCGCACTCACGGGCTCGCTGGCGCGCCGGTACGATACCAACGCGCAGGGCGACAGCCGCAATGTCGGCTCGGTGCTCGGCACAGTGTCGATCCCGATCTATGATGGCGGCTCGACCTATTCCCGCACCCGCGCGGCCAAGGAAACCCTTGGCGAGCGGCGGCTGCAGGTTGATTCGGCCCGGGACCGCGTGATCCAGGCGGTGGTTGCATCCTGGGCGCTGATGGAGGCCACCGGCTTCCAGATCGAAGGCGCGAATGCGCAGGTTTCCGCCGCGGAAATCGCGCTGAACGGTGTCCGCGAAGAGGCCCGCGTCGGCCAGCGGACCACTCTGGACGTGCTGAATGCCCAGCAGGAACTGCTGAATGCCCGGGTCTCGCAGGTCACGGCCCAGCGTGACCGGGTTGTGGCCTCCTATGCCCTGCTCTCCGCAACCGGGCAGCTCTCGGCGCGGTCGCTCGGCCTCAAGGTCGCGACCTATGATCCGAAGGTGCATTTCGAGCAGGTCAAGGACAGCTGGCTCGGCCTGCGCACACCCAGCGGCGAGTGATGTCCCGCCGGCCGCAAGGCCGGTGGCCGGGTTGTCCCCATCCAAGCACAACTGCCTGACAACGCTGGCTTGATCGCAAGGCTGGCGCTGCCATACTCATGCTCATCCGGTGTGATTCTGGCGGGCGCGGTGCCCTCGGGGCGCAGCCCGGGCCGCCTTGTATCCCAATGGTCTTGTATTCCCAACGATGGAGCGTCTGTCATGTCCTCGAAATCCGCTTCCCTGCCGGAGAACCGGGACGAAAACGAACCGTCGATGGAAGAAATCCTGGCCTCCATCCGCAAGATCATCGCGGATGACAGCCTCGGCATGAAGAAGGACGAGCCGGTCCAGAAAAAGCCGGTCGCCAAAAAGGAGCCGCCGGCCCCTGCGCCGGAGCCCGAGCCTGTGGTCGAGGAAGAGCCCGAAGTGCTTGATCTCGCCGAGGTGGCGACGGTCGCGAGCGCACCGCAGGTCGTTGAAGTCGAGCCGGAACCGGAGATGGAGCCGATGCCCGAAGTGATGTTCGAGCCCGCCCCGGCCATGCCGCAGCCGCCGCGTGCCCCGATGAATACCGTCGCTGCCCTCGAGGAGCGGATCGTCTCCGACAATACCGGCGTGCTGGTCGGCCAGGCGTTCCAGACGCTGGCCCGCCATACGGCCATGCCGGCGATCGGCCGTTCGATCGAGGATGTCGTTGTCGAGATCCTGCGTCCGATGCTGCGTGACTGGATGGACCAGCATCTGCCCGGCATCGTCGAGAAGATGGTCAAGGCCGAGATCGAGCGAGTCGCCCGCGGCTGAGGGGCGCCAGCCTCCCTCGCGCCGGCATGCGGGAGCTTGAACCCGCGGCAGCATCGAATTACAGAAACCAGAGACAAGGGCGCGAACCGGCGCCCTTTTTCAATGGCCCTTCCCCCGGGATGTGGACCGCAGCCGGTGATGGACGATGGAAAAGACGTTTGACCCGAAGCAGATCGAGGCGCGCATCGCCCGCGCCTGGGATCAGTCCGATGCCTTCCGGGCCCGGGCAGCCGGCCGGGCGAATGCCGAGCCCTTCACCATCGTCATCCCGCCGCCGAATGTCACCGGCTCGCTCCATATGGGCCATGCGCTCAACAATACGCTGCAGGATATTCTCTGCCGCTACTGGCGCATGAAGGGCCGGGATGTGCTCTGGCAGCCGGGCACCGACCATGCCGGCATCGCCACGCAAATGGTGGTGGAGCGCAAGCTGGCTTCCGAAGGCAAGCCGGATCGCCGCACGCTCGGCCGCGAGTCCTTCCTGCAGGAGGTCTGGGACTGGAAGGCGCAATCCGGCGGCACGATCATCAACCAACTCAAGCGCCTCGGTGCTTCGTGCGACTGGTCGCGCGAGCGCTTCACCATGGATGAGGGGCTTTCCCGCGCCGTGCTCGCCTTCTTCGTGCGCCTGCACGAGAAGGGCCTGCTCTACAAGGACAAGCGCCTCGTCAACTGGGACCCCAAGCTCCTGACCGCGATCTCCGATCTCGAGGTCGAGCAGAAGGAAGTGAAGGGCAGCTATGCCTGGAAGCGTGGCGAAACCGACAAGGAGGGCAATCCGCGCGGCTTCGATGCTTCCGCCCTCGGCAAGATCCTCGACCGCGAGCCGGGCGGCCATCTCTACTATCTCGATTATGCGATCGAGGGGATGTCGTTCGACCCGGCCGATCCCGCGACCTTCATTACCGTGGCGACTACGCGCCCCGAGACGATGCTGGGGGATACCGCCATCGCGGTGCATCCGGAGAACGAGCGTCTGAAGCACCTGATCGGGCGCCATGCCATCCTGCCGCTGGTCGACCGGCGCATCCCGATCATCGCGGATGAATATGCGGATCCGGAAAAGGGCACCGGCGCGGTGAAGATCACGCCCGCGCATGATTTCAATGACTTCGATGTCGGCAAGCGCCATGGCCTCGCCATGGTCAACATGCTCGACAAGGAAGGCCGGATCGACCTCTCGGATCCCGCTTTCGCCGCCGGTCTCTCGCCGGAAGCGAAGGCTCTGGCGGGGCGCCCGCGTTTCGAGGCGCGCAAGTCGATCGTCGCCTTCCTCGAGGCGGCGGGCGTGCTGCGGCAGGTCGAGCCGCATGCCCAGCAGGTGCCGCATGGGGATCGGTCCGGCGTGCCGATCGAGCCGTTCCTCACCGAGCAATGGTATGTCAACGTCAAGCCGCTGGCCGAAAAGGCCATGGAATGGGTGCGTTCCGGAGCGATCACCATCCTGCCGGCGAACAAGGAAGCCGATTTCTTCCGCTGGATGGAGAATATCGAACCGTGGTGCGTCTCGCGCCAGCTCTGGTGGGGCCACCAGATTCCGGCCTGGTATGGGCCGGATGGCAGCTATGTCGTGGCCGAAAGCGAGAGCGATGCCCGCCGCCAGGCCGAGGCGAAGTGGGGTGCCGGGGTGGCGTTGACCCGCGATCCCGACGTGCTCGATACCTGGTTCTCCTCGGCGCTGTGGCCGTTCTCTACCCTGGGCTGGCCGGATTCGACAGCCGAGCTGGAGAAGTATTACCCGACCTCCGTGCTCGTGACCGGGGCGGATATCCTCTTCTTCTGGGTGGCGCGGATGATGATGGCCTCCGCCGCGCTCGAGCATGAGGGCAAGCCCCTCGATGTGCCGTTCCGGACGGTCTATCTGCACGGCCTCGTCCGGGACGAGAAGGGCCGGAAAATGTCCAAGAGCGTCGGCAATGTGCTCGATCCGCTCGAGGTGATCGAGGCGATGGGTGCCGATGCCCTGCGCTTCACCATTGCCAGCTTCGCGGCACAGGGGCGCGACCCCAAGCTTGGCCTGAAGACCGCCGAGGGTTACCGCAACTTCTGCACGAAGCTCTGGAACGCCTCGCGCCTCGCGGAAATGTATGCCTGCCGGCGCGCGCCCGGCTTCGATCCGGCCGCCGTCACCGGCGCGCTCAACATCTGGGCGATCGGCGAGGCGGACAAGGCTTTGGCCGGCATCGTGGCCGGAATCGAGGGCTATCGCTTCAACGAGGCTGCGCTGGCGGCCTACAAATTCACCTGGAACACCTTCTGCGATTGGTATCTCGAACTGGCCAAGCCGGTTTTGCAGGGCGAGGACGGGCCCCTCAAGGCCGAGACGCAAGCGACGACCGCCTTCCTGCTCGACCGTATCGTGGCAATGCTGCACCCGTTCATGCCCTTCATCACCGAGGAATTGTGGCAGGTCTTCGGGGAATGGGCCGGGCAGAAGCCGGGCCTGCTCTGCGTGGAGGCCTGGCCCGCGCCGGTCGGCCGCGATGCCTCGGCTGCGGAGGCCGAGATCGGTTTCGTGGTCGATCTCATCACCGAGATCCGTTCCGCCCGCGCCGAAATGAACGTGCCTGTGGCAACGCTCGCGCCGCTGGTCTTTGTCGGCCTCGATGCCACGGCGGAGGCGCGCGTCGGCCGCGCGACGGATGTGCTCAAGCGGCTTGCGCGCGTGTCCGAGGTGCAGTTCGCGCCGGCTGCGCCGGGCCAGAGCGTCCAGCTCGTCGTGCGCGGGATCGTTGCCTGCCTGCCGCTGGCGGGGATCATTGATTTCGCTGCCGAGCGCAAGCGCCTGACGACCGAGCGCGACAAGCTGGTCAAGGATGTCGAGGGCACGATGCGCAAGCTGACCAACCCGGATTTCCTCGCCCGCGCCCCGGAAGAGGTGGTCGAGGAAAACCGCGAACGTGTCGCCGAGGCCGAGGCGCGCATGGCGAAGATCGACGAGGCTCTGGCCCGTCTGGGGTAACTGGTCCGACCGGGGTTTTGCCGCTGACGTGTCGGTTTACGCAGCCCTCAGCGTGCATGTCTTCCGGTCCGCCTGTTCCATGGCCTGGGCGCATCATTGTGTCCGTTGCGCAACAACGCGGAATGATTCCGGATCGGTCGACGCGCCTGCCGCGATGCGCCGCTTTTGCGCCACAAAGAAGCGTGTAGCTCGGGGCACCAAAGCTTTCGAAAATGGGTGGTTTCCCAAGGCGGGGCAGGCGGGGTTCCCCGTCAACCATGTCGGGAATTCATCCGGCCGGGCGGATTGTCGATCGGGGCCTTGCATGGCATCCGGGACAGGCCCGGATCGGGAGCCCCGGGGGTCGCACAGGGTCGGATCATGGATCATCGCGTATTCGACAAGTCGAGATTGCCCAGCCGCCATGTGACGGAAGGGCCAGAGCGCGCGCCGCACCGCTCCTATTACTACGCGATGGGCCTGACCCGGAACCAGATGCGCCAGCCCTTCGTGGGCGTGGCTTCCTGCTGGAACGAGGCAGCTCCCTGCAACATCGCGCTGATGCGCCAGGCCCAGGCGGTGAAGAAGGGCGTGGCGAGCGCCGGCGGCACGCCGCGTGAATTCTGCACGATCACTGTCACCGATGGCATCGCCATGGGCCATCAGGGCATGAAATCCTCGCTGGTCAGCCGCGACGTGATCGCCGATTCCGTCGAACTGACGATGCGCGGCCATTGCTATGATGCGCTGGTCGGCTTTGCCGGCTGCGACAAGTCGCTCCCCGGCATGATGATGGCGATGGTGCGCCTCAACGTGCCGTCGATCTTCATCTATGGCGGCTCGATCCTGCCGGGCTCCTTCAAGGGCAAGCCCGTGACCGTGCAGGACGTGTTCGAGGCGGTCGGCAAGCATTCTGTCGGCGACATGTCGGACGAGGATCTCGAGACGCTCGAATCCGTGGCCTGCCCCTCTGCCGGGGCCTGCGGCGCCCAGTTCACCGCGAATACGATGGCGACGGTTTCCGAGGCGATCGGCCTCGCCTTGCCCTATTCCGCCGGCGCTCCGGCGCCGTATGAGATCCGCGACCAGTTCTGCATGACCGCCGGCGAGATGGTGATGGAACTGATCGCCCGGAACATCCGCCCGCGCGACATCGTCACCCGCAAGGCGTTGGAAAATGCTGCAACCGTAGTGGCAGCCTCCGGTGGCTCCACCAATGCGGCCTTGCACCTGCCCGCCATCGCGCATGAGGTCGGCATCCGGTTCGATCTGTTCGATGTTGCCGAAATTTTCAGGAAAACGCCGTATATCGCCGATCTGAAACCCGGTGGCCGCTATGTCGCAAAGGACATGTTCGAGGTTGGTGGCATCCCGTTGATGATGAAGACCCTGCTCGATCACGGCTTCCTGCACGGCGATTGCCTCACCGTGACGGGCCGCACCATGGCCGAGAACCTGGCTTCCGTGAAATGGAACGACGAGCAGGATGTCGTCCGCCCGGCCAATGACCCGATCACCCTCACCGGTGGCGTGGTGGGCCTGTCCGGCAATCTCGCGCCCGACGGGGCCATCGTGAAGATCGCCGGCATGGCGCCGGACCGCCTCCGCTTCACTGGCCCGGCCCGCTGCTTCGACAGCGAGGAAGCCTGTTTCGAGGCGGTGAAGAAGCGCGCATACCGTGAGGGCGAGGTGCTGGTTATCCGCTACGAGGGGCCGAAAGGCGGCCCCGGCATGCGCGAGATGCTGTCCACCACCGCCGCCCTCTATGGCCAGGGCATGGGCGACAAGGTGGCACTGATTACCGATGGCCGGTTTTCCGGTGCGACACGCGGTTTCTGCATCGGCCATGTCGGCCCGGAAGCGGCTGTCGGCGGCCCGATCGCCCTGCTCGAGGATGGCGATATCATCGAAATCGACGCGGTCACGGGGGTGCTGCAAACTCGCCTTACCGATGCCCAACTTGAAGCGCGTCGTGGGAACTGGAAGCCGCGAGAGACGGAATACGCCTCTGGCGCATTATGGAAATATGCCCAAACGGTCGGGTCTGCGCGCGATGGCGCGGTGACCCATCCGGGCGGCGTTGCCGAGAAGCATTGCTATGCAGATCTGTGAGCACACCCTGAGCCGGGGCACCGGCCTCGCCCCGGTCGGCGCCCGCTGGTCGGGCAGCGTGCTTGGCGCGTTGATGGCGGTGACCATGGCCATTCCCGCGGCCTGGGCCTTCGATGTCAAGGAAGCTCCGCCTGCCCCTGCCGAAAAGGGCACCCTGTTCAAGTCGGTGGGCGAATCCCTGCGCGCGGGCTTGCGTGCGCTCTCCAGCGGTGATCCCGGTTCCGCCGTCGAACCGCTGACCTTTGCCGCCCGCGAGGGCAATGTCGCGGCGCAGTGGAAGCTCGGCCAGATGTATCGCGAGGGCGAGGGCGTCCGCCGGGATGATTACAAGGCCTACCAGAATTTCTCGCAGATCGTGAACCTGCGCGCCGATGAAAGCCCGGATTCGCCGCATGCCCGCATGGTGGCGCAGGCCTTCGTGGCCCTGGGCAGCTACCATCTGACCGGCATCCCGAATACCCGCGTCCGCCGGGATCCGGGCCGCGCCACGGAAATGTTCCATTACGCGGCCTCGTATTACAACGATGCCGATGCCCAGTATCATCTCGGCCGTGTGCTGGCCGACGGTCTCAACGGCACGAAGGACCTGCAGCAGGCTGCGCGCTGGTTCTACCTCGCCGCCGAGCAGGGCCATGCCTTCGCGCAGGCCCGGTTCGGGCAGATGCTGTTCAACGGTGATGGCGTGCCGCGCCAGGCGCCGCGTGGCCTGATGTGGATGCAACTCGCCCGCGAACAGGTGGATCCGACCCGTGACCCATGGGTGGTCGAACTGAACGAACGGGCGCGGGAAATCGCCACCGAGGACGAGCGCAAGCTGTCGGAAGCCTTCCTGCGCAAGCGGGGCAAGGGCGTCCGCTGACAGGCCGGGTGGATTCGCCCGCCGATCTCGGATAGGTCTTTCCCGCTAGGGGAGATGACCATGCCGTCCGTGAAACCTCTGCTTGATCATATCCGGTCCTTTCAGGCTGTTTTCGGCATTCTTGCCACGCTGGCCTGTGGCCCGCTTGTGGCCCAGCCGGCGCAGATCATCGGGGCGGCCGAGATTGTCGAAAACCGGGTTTCCGGCGAGGTTGCCGGCATCCGTCGCCAGCTGGCGCCCGAGGCCGAGATCTACCGCAGCGAGTTGATCCGCACCGAGGCCGCCTCCAGCACCCGCCTGCGCTTTTCCGACCGCTCGGATCTCCGCCTCGGCCCCTCGGCCCAGATCCGGCTGGATTCCGCGATCTATACCGGGCAGGCGGGCACGGCCGTCACGCTTACCCGCGGCGCCCTGCGTTTCGTTTCCGGCAACGGCCCCGTCGGCACCTACCAGATCCGCACGCCTGTCGCGACGATCGGGCTCAGGGGTACCACCGTCGATATCGTGCTCCGGCAGGGGCGGGCCTTCGTCACCCTTGTCGAGGGGGCGGCGCAGGTCTGCATCGGCAACCGCTGCAGCCAGCTGACCAATCGCTGCGATTATGTCGAGGCCGGGGGCGGGCAGGTCCGCCCGGCACAGCGGCTGACGCCGAACATCCCGACCTTCAACACCGCCTGCCGCGGTGCCGCCTGCGGCAGCGGCGGCTGCACCGCCAGCGCAGCCGGTACGCCGGGAACGCCCGGCCCAGCCGCACCTTCGCCCGGTGGCTATGACCCCGCAGGCGGTTCGGCCAGCGGTTCTGGCGGGGCCGGTGCTTCCGGCGGCGGTGGCAAAGGCAGATAAGACAAGGGCAGACAAGACAGGACGCGATGTCCTGTGCTCTTTCGCACGGCAATGGATGGATTCTGCGCTAGGGTGGCGCAAACGGAGTTCCTGCCATGGCCTTGGTCCAGTCCTGCCCGCCCTTCTCGCCTGACCCGCGCCCCTCCGGACGGAGGGCCCGTGCCTCCCTCGTGGCACTCCTCGTCCTGCTGCCTTCCGCCCTGCCGCTGCCCGCTTTCGCGAATGACGTGATCGGCAAGGCCGAAACCATCGAGAACCGTGTGCTGGGCCAGCAGGGCGAGGCCCCGAGGCCGCTGGCGGTTCCGGATCCCGTCCACCGCAACGAGCGCGTGACGACCGAGGACAAGGCTCAGGCCCGCCTCCGCTTCAAGGACGAGACCGATCTTCGCCTCGGCCCGAAGGCCAGCATCAAGCTTGATGCCTTCGTCTATTCGGGCGAGAAAAACGCCGCGATGGAACTTTCCACCGGCGCGATGCGCTTCGTTTCGGGCAATGGCCCGAAGGGCAGCTATATCATCCGCACCCCGGTCGCGACCGTGGGGTTGCGCGGCACCACGGTCGAAGTCAGCGTCATCAACAACCGGACCTATGTCTCGCTGCATGAAGGCGCGGCGCAGGTCTGCACGCGTTCGGGCCGCTGCATGGAGCTGACCCAGGCCTGCACCTATGTCTCGGTTGATGGGCGGGGCGTGACCCTGCCGCAGCGGCTGTCCTCACGCCTGCCGGTCTATTCGGCGCAATGCACCGGCGATTTCTGCGTGGTTGACCGCTGCACCCCGCAGATCAAGGGGCAGGGCGGGACGGTTCCGCCGGCCGCCCGGCCACCGCGCGCCACGCCGCCGAAAGCGCCGCCGCCCCGTCCGCAGCGGCCCCGCCGCGTGGTGATCGAGGAAGAGGAGATCATCGATGAGCCGATCTATCGCCGGCCGTCCTATCCGGCGCTCGTCCCGGTCATTCCCGGCCTGATCATCGGGCCCGGTTTCGGCCGGCCAAGCTTCCCCGGCTCCGGCGGCCGCTATCCCGGCCGGGTCCCGCAAGGCCCGAAAGGGCGGATGTTCCAGTAATGGCCGGGGCGGCTCCGCTCAGGAGAGCCGCGCCCAGACGGGCACATGGTCCGAGGGCTTGTCCTCGGCCCGGAGGTCCTTGTCGATCCCCACTTCGGCCAGCCTGTCCGCCGCGCGCGGCGAGAGCAGGAGATGGTCGATCCGGATGCCGTTGTTCCGCTGCCACGCCCCGGCCTGGTAATCCCAGAACGTGTAGAGGCCGCTGGCATCGGTGGTGGCGCGGAGGGCCTCCGTAAATCCGAGATGGAGCAGCCGGCGCAGGGCGGCCCGGCTTTCGGGCAGGAACAGCGCATCCTGCGCCCAGGCAGCCGGCTCGCGCGCATCACGCGCATCGGGAATGATGTTGTAATCGCCGGCAATGACGAGCTTTTCCTCCAGCGCCAGCAAGGTGCGGGCATGGTGGGTCAGCGCATCCATGAAGGCGAGCTTGTAGTCATATTTCGGCCCGGGCGCCGGGTTGCCGTTCGGGAAATAGACCCCGCAGATCCGCAGCGCCTCGCCGGGCACCGAGACAACCGCCTCGATATAGCGCGCCTGCTCGTCCTCGAAGCCGGGCAGGCCGCGATTCTCCACCTCGATCGGGTGTTTCGACAGGATGGCGACGCCGTTGAAGGTCTTCTGGCCATGCGTCTCGACATTGTAGCCCAGCGCCTCGATCTCGGAGCGCGGGAAGGCCTCGTCGAGGCATTTCAGTTCCTGCAGGCAGACGATGTCCGGCTGGCGGGCCTGCAGCCAGCGCAGGAGATGCGCTTCACGCTGCCGCACCGAATTGACGTTGTAGGTCGCGATGATCATGTGCGCATGTGTAGCGCGAATCGCCCGCGCGGGGACAGCCGTTTCCCGCCGCCCACAGGAGTTCTCGGATGCAGCCGGAAGCCCGCTTCCTGATGGCCTATTGCGAGCGCCTCGGTTCGCCCGCCTTCTGGGCCGAGCCGCTCAACGCGCTCACCAATGCCGGCTTCGTGCTGGCGGCAGGCATGGCTTTCTGGCTCTGGCGGCAGCGCCACCCGCGGGATGTGGCCGGCCTCGTGCTGATCCTGCTGATGACCGCCATCGGCATTGGCAGCTTCCTGTTCCACACCATCCCCAACCGGCGGACAGTGCTGATGGATGTCCTGCCCATCCAGGGTTTCATCCTGCTCTATTTCGGCCTCGCCATCCGGCGGTTCCTCGGCGCGCCGCTCTGGCTGGCATGGGTGGGTCCGGTGCTGTTTTTCGTCGCCTCGGCCGGGCTTGTGCAGGTTGCCGGCCCGAACACCCTGCGCGGCGGCATCGGCTATGTCCCGGCCTTGCTGGCGCTTTTTGGCTTCGGCCTCGCACTTGCCGCGCGCAGCCGGCGGGCCGAACCGGCCCGGGCAGGGCTGACGGGCGATGCCGCCCGGCCCATTGCCCGCGCCCTGCTGCTCGCCGGCGGGCTCTTCACCCTGTCGCTGGCCCTGCGCACCCTGGACCGGCCACTCTGCAGCGCCTGGCCCTGGGGGCTCCATTTCCTCTGGCATCTCCTCAATGCCACGGTTCTCGGCCTGCTCGCCCTTGCGGCGATCCGGGCGGTCACTCCTCGTTGATCAGCTGGATCCGCCACATGCCGTAATGATGGTCCTGGCTCCAGTACCCCTCGAGATAATCGCTCTCCGGAAAGCGGTGGAGCGTGGCCCGTCCGCCGATCTCGACACAGCGCAGCTCGTAATGCCCCGGCGCCAGCGCCTTGCCGAAATAGCGCTCCTGCCCGTGCTCGCCCGGATATTCCACCGTGATCTCGTCCCGTTCGAGCCGCACCGCCCCGGTCACGTTCCGGCTCGGCCGGCCGGTATTGTAGAAGAACTCCATCGCGCTCTTGGCAAACATACTCATGCTGGTCTCCTCCTCGGCCCGTTCCGGGCCTGATGGAACCAGCATGGCGGGCATCGCGTTCCCTCGCCATGATCGGGATCAAAGGGGGGGGAGCTCAGGGCACGGAGAGTGATCGTCATTGCGAGTCGCGCAGCGGCGAAGCAATCCACACGTCAGGCAGGCCGCCCGTTCCGGCAGGCGTCTGGATTGCCGCGTCGGGCTTCGCCCTCCTCGCAATGACGGGGAGAGCACTGAAACGGAAAAGCCCGGCCGGAGCCGGGCTTTCTGTCTCATGGATCAGACAAGGGGAGAGTCGATCACGAACACCCCGTCGTCGAGCCGCATGTGTCACATTTCAGACAGGTGCCGTTCCGCACCAAGGTGAAGTTCATGCATTCCGGGCAGGCCTCGCCGACATAGCCCTTCATCTTGGCGATGGAGCGCTTGGTGGCGATGTCTTCCGCCGCGGCGGCGCTGGTCGGCCTGGCCGCCGGAGCCGCGAAGCCGAGGCTCTCGATGGCTTCGGCGATCGAGGTATCCGCCTTCAGCGCCGTCGCGCCCGCCATCGCATAGACCGTGGTGGTGCTGGTGGCCGTGGCCGCCAGCGCCCCGCCGCCGGCACCGCCCTCGACCACACCGAGATAGTTGGTGGCGCGACCGCGGACGAGGCCCTTGGAGACCACTCGCGCCGCTGGCGTCGAGCCCGAGGGCAGGCCCTCGGCATCGTCGCCCCGGCCCAGGGTCGTGGCGCCGAGATCATCCGGCGTCACATGGGCAAGATCCTCGCGGCCGAGATAGGAAATGGCCAGCTCGCGGAACACGTAATCGAGGATCGACGTGGCCGACTTGATGGCGTCATTGCCCTGCACGAAGCCCGCCGGCTCGAACCGGGTGAAGGTGAAGGCATCGACATATTCCTCGAGCGGCACGCCATATTGCAGGCCGAGCGAGATGGCGATGGCGAAGTTGTTCATCATGGCCCGGAAGGCGGCGCCTTCCTTGTGCATGTCGATGAAGATCTCGCCGAGGCGGCCATCCTCGTACTCGCCGGTCCGCAGATAGACCTTGTGCCCGCCGACAATCGCCTTCTGGGTATAGCCCTTGCGGCGGCCCGGCAGCTTCTCGCGCTCGCGCACCTTCTCGATCCGCTCGATGACGCGCTCGACGATCTTTTCCGAGATCTGGGCGACGCGCGCCGCATTCGGCAGGGCCACCAGCGCCTCGACCGCCTCGTCGGCCTCCTCGGCCTCGTCCTCGATCAGGGCGGAATTGAGCGGCTGGCTGAGCTTGGAACCATCGCGGTAGAGCGCATTGGCCTTCAGCGCCAGGCGCCAGGAGAGCAGGTAGGCGCTCTTGCAATCCTCGACGGTCGCCTCGTTCGGCATGTTGATCGTCTTGGAGATCGCCCCCGAGATGAAGGGCTGCGCCGCCGCCATCATGGTGATGTGGCTCTCGACCGAGAGATAGCGCTTGCCGAGCCGCCCGCACGGATTGGCGCAGTCGAAGACCGAATAATGCTCCTGCTTGAGATGCGGCGCGCCTTCCAGCGTCATCGCCCCGCAGACATGGACATTGGCGGCCTCGATCTCCTTCTTCGAGAAGCCGAGGAAGGGCAGCAGCTCGAAACTCATGTCATTGAGCTGTTCCTCGCTGACGCCCATCGCCGCCATCGCCTCGTCGCCGAAGGTCCAGCGGTTGAACGCGAACTTGATGTCGAACGCCGAAGGAAGACCCTTCTCGAGCTTTTCGAGCATCTCGTCGGTGAAGCCCCTGGCCAGGAGCGTGCTGTGGTTGATGCCCGGCGCCTGCCGGAGCGAACCATGGCCCACCGCATAGGCCTCGATCTCGCCGATCTGGGCTTCGCTGTAGCCGAGCGTGCGCAGGGCCGCCGGAACCGCGCGGTTGATGATCTTGAAATAGCCGCCACCGGCCAGTTTCTTGAACTTCACCAGGGCGAAATCGGGTTCGATGCCCGTCGTGTCGCAATCCATCACGAGGCCGATCGTGCCGGTCGGCGCGATCACGGTGACCTGGGCATTGCGGTAGCCATGTTTCTCGCCCAGCGCGAGCGCGCCATCCCACGAGGCCACGGCATGCGTGACAAGCGCCGGGATCGGGCAATTCGCATGGTCGAGCGGCACCGGATTGACCGCCAGCGCCTCGTAGCCGGAGCTTTCGCCACGGGCCGCGCGGGAATGGTTCCGGATGACGCGCAGCATGTGCGACGCGTTCTTCTTGTAGCCCGGGAAGGGGCCCAGCTCCGAGGCGATCTCCGCCGAGGTGCGATAGCTCATCCCGGTCATCAGCGCGGTCAGCGCGCCGCAGAGCGCACGGCCGGCATCCGAATCATAGGACAGGCCCATCGTCATCAGCAGGCCGCCGATATTGGCATAGCCGAGGCCGAGCGTGCGGAACTCGTAGGAGAGTTCGGCGATTTCCTTCGACGGGAACTGCGCCATCAGCACCGAGATCTCGAGCACCAGCGTCCAGATGCGGATCGTGTGCTCGTAGGCGCGGATATCGAATTCACGGCCTTCCGCATCGTAATACTGGAGCAGGTTCATCGATGCGAGATTGCAGGCCGTATCGTCGAGGAACATGTATTCCGAGCACGGATTCGAGGCATTGATCCGCCCGGAGGCCGGGCAGGTATGCCAATCATTCATGGTCGTGTTGAAGTGCAGGCCCGGATCGGCCGAAGCCCAGGCCGCATAGCCGATCTTCTCCCACAGATCGCGGGCCTTGAGCGTCTTCGCCACCTTGCCGTCGATGCGGCGAATGAGGTTCCACTCGCCATCCGCTTCCACGGCACGCAGGAAATCATCGGTCAGCGAGACCGAATTGTTCGAGTTCTGGCCGGCAACGGTCAGATAGGCTTCCGAATCCCAGTCGGTATCATAGATGTCGAATTCGAGATCCTTGTAGCCCTGCTTGGCGAACTGGATCACCCGCTTGATGTAGTTGTCCGGCACCATCACGCGGCGCGCGGCCTTGATCTCGCGCTTCAGGGCCGGGTTCTTCTCCGGATCGAAGCAGGAATCGCCATCCCCCTCGCAATTGAGGCAGGCGCGCATGATCGCCTTCATCGCCTTGGCATTGATCTTCGAGCCGGTGACGAGCGCGGCGACCTTCTGCTCTTCCTTCACCTTCCAGTCGATATAGGCCTCGATATCCGGATGGTCGGCATTGACGACCACCATCTTCGCGGCCCGGCGTGTCGTGCCGCCCGACTTGATCGCGCCGGCAGCGCGGTCACCGATCTTGAGGAAGCTCATCAGCCCCGAGGAGCGGCCGCCGCCCGAAAGCTTCTCGCCCTCGCCGCGGAGGGCGGAAAAGTTCGAGCCGGTGCCGGAGCCATATTTGAAGAGGCGCGCCTCGCGCACCCAGAGATCCATGATCCCGCCTTCGTTGACGAGATCGTCCTTCACGCCCTGGATGAAGCAGGCATGCGGCTGCGGGTGCTCGTAGGAGGATTTCGAGCGGGTCAGCTTGCCGGTCTTGTAATCGACATAGAAATGGCCCTGGCCCGGGCCGTCGATACCATAGGCCCAGTGCAGGCCGGTATTGAACCATTGCGGCGAGTTCGGCGCGACGCGCTGGGTGGCGAGCATGTAGCACAGCTCGTCATAGAAGACCTGGGCATCGGCCTCGGACGTGAAATAGCCACCCTTCCAGCCCCAGTAGGTCCAGCAGCCGGCCAGCCGGTTGAAGACCTGCTTGGCCGATGTTTCCGAGCCGTAGCGCTCCTTTTCGGGCAGGCGGGAAAGGGCGGCTTCGTCCGGCACCGAACGCCAGAGGAACGAGGGGACATCGTTCTCCTCGACGCGCTTCAGCACCGCCGGCACGCCGGCCTTGCGGAAATACTTCTGCGCCAGCACATCGGCAGCCACCTGGCTCCAGCTGTCCGGAACCTCAAGCTTCTCGAGTCGGAACACCACCGAGCCGTCCGGATTCTTGATCTCCGACCGCGTCTCGTGGAAGGCCAGGCCCGCATAGGGTGTCTGGCCTGCCTGGGTGTAAAGCCGTTCGAACTTCATCTCTCGTCCCCTTTTGGGTGCCTCGGCACCACTGACCTTGCTCTTGCGAAGCGCCCGAACCGCGATGGAGAGGCGAATACGCATCGAGCCGTGAAAACTCACGGCCCCCGCCTGCTCCGTTTGACGTGCCAGAACCCCCGACCCTGTTTGCGGAAGAGACTTTGGGTGGCCCTGGCAGCCGGCCCCCCGGCCGTATCCCGAACCCCGTTTTTTTGACGCCGGATCTGGCCCGGCGGCCTCTGTCGCGAAGATCCCCAAGCTAGGACAGCCGCTTCGAGGCCGTCAACATCTAGTTGGGTATCCACATGATGGTCGCAACATCTGGTGACTAACTTGTGAATCGTGGGGACAATTTGGCGATTCTTCGCAACGGTATGATGAGTCTGGATTTTTCTCGGCGGGTGACTCGGCGGCCTCCTGAACCGGCAAAAAATCAAGCGGAATCTTCGGCAAATTTCGTCGCATTGGCGGGTTCAGCCGGCAAAGATTTCAGGGGGTGATTCCCCCTCGGGCCTCGTGGGGCTGGTACCAGATGTTGGGGCTCAGGGCAGGCAAGGCACAAGGCCCGAAGCCCGTCCCGGGCCCTGAAATCACGCGGGAATCCCGGTCCCGGCGCCTGGAATCACTGGACCTCGGCCAGCAAATTTGCGAGAAGCAGCGTCATGCGGCGCTTGCTGGAGCCGGCGGACGAATCACAGTCCGCGCGCCAGCGATTCGCAAAACCGGATGATGACGATGAAGACCCTTCTCCTGCAGATTTTCACCTGGTGGAACGGCCAGACCCTTGGCACCCGCTTCTGGACATGGCGCAAGGGCGAGAAGGTCGGGACCGACCAGTTCGGGAACATCTATTACCGCACGCGTGGCGGCGCCAAGGATCCGGCCCTCGGCCACGAACGCCGCTGGGTGGTCTATAACGGCGAGGCCGATGCCTCGATGATCCCGCCCGGCTGGCATGGCTGGATGCACCACCGTGTCGCGATGCCGCCCTCGCAGGAGGAATACGCAATGCGGGAATGGGAATTGCCGCATCAGGGCAACCCGACCGGCACAGCCGGGGCCTATCGCCCGGCCGGGTCCATCCTGGCGCCGGGGCAGCCGGCCGGCACGCGCGGCGAATACGAGCCCTGGCGTCCGTAACGCCCTTTTTTCGTCCGGATTTCAATGGTAGTGCAGGCGCCGTTGCCGCGCAGGCGCGGGAAGGGATTCGAAGGAACACCATGATCCGGCATTTTCGGTTGCTTCCGCTTGTCGGCCTGAGCCTTGCAGGCCTCATGGCGGCTCCGGCCCTTGCCGACAAGATCAAGAACCCCACCGCGGTCTTCGCGGGTCTCGACAAGATCACCGGGCGGATCATCGCTTTCGAGGCTGCTGTCGACGAGACGGTGCAGTTCGGCTCGCTGCAATTGACGCCGCGCATCTGCTACTCCCGGCCGGATTACGAGAATCCGCAAACGACTACCTTCCTCGAGGTCGAGGAAGTCAGCACCGACAACCAGTACAAGAAGATTTTCGCGGGCTGGATGTTCGCGGCCAGCCCCGGCCTGAACGCCATCGAGCACCCGGTCTATGATGTCTGGCTGACGGAGTGCAAGGGCGGGACCGAGATCATCAAGACCCCGCCGGAAGCCGACGAGGTCGAGGAAACGCCGCCGCCGCTCGCCGCCGATCGCAAGCAGCCGCCCAAGCCCGTTTCGCCGATCCAGCGTGGGCCCGGCCAGGCCGCCACCAATGCGCCGTTGCGCCTGCCGGACAGCACCGGCCTTGGCGCGCCGGTTCCGCCGGCGGGTGTTGCGCCGCGCGCCCAGCCGCAGCAGCGCTTCTTCCCGACAACGGCTGGTCCCGCCCGGGGTGGCGCCGCCTATGATCCCGGCCCGAGGAACTGAATTCGTCCCGCGTGCTTTACGGTGAGTCGGGCTTTGCCGGCCCGAGCGCGGCAAGCACCGTGCCGATATCGCCGGGTCCCTCGGCCGGCCAGACACGGAAATCGCCCTGCCGGTCCAGAGCCGCATCAAGCAGGGCGCGATAAGTCTTCCTCGGAATTTCGGTCGCGCCGAATTGCTGCAGGTGGTTCGTCACGAACTGGGTGTCCAGCAATGTGAAGCCGCCCGCCCGGAGCCGTGCGACCAGATGGACCAGCGCGATCTTCGAGCAATCCCGCGCGCGGTGGAACATGCTTTCGCCAAAGAAGGCCGAGCCCAGCGCGATCCCGTAGAGACCGCCGACCAGCGCCTCCCCGTCATAGACCTCGACGGTATGGCAGAATCCCTGCTCGAACAGCGCGCCATAGAGCCGCCGGATCGGCCGGTTGATCCAGGTCGCGCCTTCCTCCTGACGGGGTGCGGCGCAAGCCTCGATCACGGCTGGGAAATCATGGTCCACCACCACGCGATAGCGTTGCTGCCGCACCAGCCGCATCAGGCGGGAGCCGACATGGAACCTGTCGAGGGGCAGGATGCCGCGCTTCTGCGGCTCGACCCAGTGAAGGCCGGGATCCTCGGCGCTTTCCGCCATGGGGAAGATACCGGCCGCATAGGCGCGCAGCAGGATATCCGGAGTGATCGGGAGATCCTGGTCGGCATCCTGCATCGGTACGGCCCGTTTCCTGAAAGCGGCTGGCGTGGTTCCGCGCCACCGGGGCGGCGCATGCCGTCAGGTCAATTCACCCATGCCGCCGTCGCGCAGGAACTTCTCCAGCCAATGGATGTCGTAGAGTCCATTCTGGATGTCCTGGTTCCGGACCAGCGTCCGGAACAGCGGCAGCGTCGTCTCGATCCCGTCGACGACAAACTCGTCGAGGGCGCGGCGAAGGCGCATCAGGCATTCATTCCGTGTCCGCCCATGGACGATCAGCTTCGCCACCAGGGAATCGTAATGCGGCGGGATCCGGTAGCCCTGATAGACGGCCGAATCCACCCGCACGCCAAGGCCGCCGGGCGGATGGAAATAGGTGACCATGCCGGGCGAGGGCCGGAACGTGGCCGGATGCTCGGCATTGACGCGGCATTCGATCGCGTGGCCGGACACCTTGATGTCGCTCTGGCTGACCGAGAGCGGCGAACCCGCCGCCACCTTGATCTGCTCGTTCACAAGGTCGATCCCGGTGATCATCTCCGTCACCGGATGCTCGACCTGGATGCGCGTGTTCATCTCGATGAAATAGAATTCGCCATTCTCGTAGAGGAACTCGATCGTTCCGGCGCCGAGATAGCCCAGTTCAGACATGGCCTTCGCCACGATGCCGCCGATCTTCTCGCGCTGCTCGGCATTAAGGGCCGGCGAGGGGCCTTCCTCCCACACCTTCTGGTGGCGGCGCTGGAGCGAACAATCGCGCTCGGCGAGATGGATCGCCCCGCCCTTGCCATCACCCAGAACCTGGATCTCGATATGCCTCGGCTTCTCGAGATACTTCTCGATATAGACCGCATCATCCCCGAAAGCGGCCTTGGCTTCGGTGCGTGCCGCCGCCAGTGCGTAGGACAGGTCGTCTTCCGTCCGGGCCACTTTCATGCCGCGCCCGCCACCGCCGGCCGCCGCCTTGATGATCACGGGGAAGCCGATATCGGCCGCAACCCGCTTGGCTTCCTCATCCTCGGTAATCCCGCCTTCCGAGCCGGGAACCACGGGAATGCCAAGGCGAACGGCCGTCTTCTTGGCCTCGATCTTGTCGCCCATCGTGCGGATATGTTCGGATTTCGGGCCGATAAAGCCGATCTTGTGCTGCTCCAGCACCTCGGCGAACCGGGCATTCTCCGACAGGAATCCGTAGCCGGGATGCACGGCATCGGCGCCGGTGATCTCGCAGGCGGCGATCAGCGAGGGAATGTTGAGGTAGGAATCGCGCGGCGAGGGCGGGCCGATACACACGCTTTCATCGGCGAGCTTCACATGCATCGCATCCGCATCGGCCGTCGAATGGACCGCGACCGTGGCGATCCCGAGTTCCTTGCAGGCGCGGAGGATGCGAAGCGCGATCTCGCCTCGATTGGCGATGAGGACCTTGTCGAACATGTTACTCGATCACCACCAGCGGTTCGCCATACTCGACCGGCTGGCCATCCTCGACGAGGATATGCGTCACGGTGCCGGCCCGCGGCGCAACGATTTCGTTGAAGGTCTTCATCGCTTCGACCAGCAGCAGCTTCTCGCCCTGCTTCACCTGGCTGCCGATTTCGATGAAGGCAGTGGCGCCTGGCGAGGGCCGGCGATAAGCCGTGCCGACCATCGGCGAGCGCACCGCACCGGGATGGGCGCCGAGATCCGCCGGCTTGTCGGCAGCGGCGGCAGCAGCAACCGGGGCTGCAGCCACAGGGGCCGGCGCAGCGGCCGGAGCGGCGGCGATCGTCTGCATGACGGGCGCCACGGTAATCTGCCGGGCCACGCGAATCCGCAGATCCCCTTTCTCCACCTCGATCTCGGTCAGGTCGGTTTCCGAGATCAGCAGGGCGATCTGGCGCACCAGATCGGGATCAATGGTCAGGTCTTTGGCCATGGATGGGGCTTTCATGAATTCGTCGTCTCGCTGTGTCAGACCGCAGGCGGCATATCGAGCAATGCGCGGAGGGCGAGCACATAGCTGCTCGCGCCGAAGCCCGCAATCACCCCGATGGCAACCGGTGCGATGTAGGAATGGTGCCGGAACTCCTCGCGGGCATGCACATTGGACAGATGCACCTCGATGGCCCGGACCTTGGCCGCCTTGATCGCATCGCGGACAGCCACGGAAGTGTGGGTATAGGCGCCGGCATTGAGGATGACATCGGCCATGACCTCGCCGGCCTCGTGGATATGCGTCACGAGCCCGCCCTCGAAATTCGTCTGCCGGAACACGAGCTGGATATGCTCGCGCTGGGCGATGGACTGGAGCGAAGCCTCGATATCCTCGAGCGTCTTCGAGCCATAGATGCCCGGCTCGCGCTTGCCGAGAAGGTTGAGATTGGGTCCGTTCAGGACGTGAATCTGACGCATGCTTCTGCCTGCCCGCCACATTTTGCGTAACGCAAGGGCGCTCTCTCTAGCCCAAAAGATCGCAAAACGGAAACGCCCTTTGTTGAGAACTCCGGGCAGGCTGCGAATCCGGCCTCAGCATTCCGCCTTCTTGCACTGGCGCCAGGCCTGCACCCGCTTGACCAGCTCGTCATAACCGCGGGCGCCGATGATCAACTCCTCGGCCACGACGTAGCTCGGCGTGCCGTTGATGCCGAGGGCATCCGCCAGCCCGCGCGATTCCTCGAGCGCCAGCGGAATGGCCGGCGAGGCCATGGCGACATCCAGCTTCTTCATGTCGGCGCCGAGATCCTTGGCCACCGCAAGCGCCTGCTCCCGGCCGACATTCCCCCGCGTGTTGAGGAGGTTCGCATGGAATTTCCAGAGCTTGTCCTTGTCGAATTGCTGGCGGAGCGCCAGGGCGACAACAGCGGCATCCCGTGAGCCCGGCGAGAGGATCGGGAATTCCTTGATCACGACGCGGACATTCTTGTCGGTGTCGAGGATCTTCTGGATGTCGGCGAGGCCGCGCTTGCAGAAGCCGCAGTTGAAATCGAAGAACTCGACAATCGTCACATCCCCATTCGGGTTGCCGACAACCGTGTGATGCTCGGATACGTAAAGCGGGCTCTGCGGATCGGCGGTGATGCGCTTGATCGCCTTCTGCTCCTCCTCCTTCTGCCGCCTCTCCAGTTCGACCATCGCCTCCTGGATCACTTCGGGATGCTTGAGGAGATAGTCCTTCACGATGGCTTCGATGGCGCCCCGATCAACGGGCGGCGTGGTCGGCGGCGTGCCCTGCGCGAAGCTCGTGCCCTGGCTGGCGACCAGCAGGATGCTGGTGGCCGCGAGCATCCGGATGCGGGCGGAGAGGGGGAGGCGGCGCATGGTCGTTCCTTCTGGGCTGCGGAAGCGGGATATCAATTGGTCTTCTCGGGTTTTGCCTCGGCAATGTCCCGGGCGGCGAGATAGGCGGCGGAATTCGGCGGCAGCAAGGGCATGGCGCGCCGCGCGAAACGCTGCGCATCCTGGAATTGCCCCTCGATCAGGGCACCGCGCGCGGCCGCAAGGGCCGCATTGCCCTCGTCGCCCTTGCGGCTGTAGGCCTGCGCGAGATAGCGGAACCCTTCGAAATTGTCGGGGTCCCGGCTGGTCGCGTTGGTCAGTTCCTTGATCGCCTCGGCGATCGATTGCGGTGTGTCCGTCGCCACAAGCGCATGGCCGAGCATCGTCCGGATCAGCGGCTGGTTCGGCGCCAGCGATACAGCCCGCCGCAGCGGCGCCACCGCCTGGCTGGCCCGCCCGCCTTCGAGCAGGGCCTGGCCCTTGAGCTCCCAGAAATACGGATTGGCCGGCTGCTCGGCGATCAGCGCGTCAATCGCCTTGATCGCGGCATCCGGCCGGCCGAACCGGTAATCGATGATCGCCCGTGCATAGCGGGCCGGCAGGGACGTGTTATGCCCGGGATAGCGCCGCGCGATCTCGCCGGCATTGCCGGTAAAGGCATAGAGCTTCGCCCGGATCATCTCGTGCTTCATCAGCCGGGCCGGCGAATCCTTCTCGTTGAAAAAGGGCGATTTCACCGCCGCCTCGCGCAGGGAGGCGACACGATCCTGCGGAAGCGGGTGGCTCTGGGTGTATTTGTCGAGCCGGGTTGACGAGAACAGCATGTCGTTCGACATGCGTTCAAACGTCTCGAGCATGCCCTTCGGCGATTGCCGCGTCTTCTCGAGGAAGGAAAGTGCGGCACGGTCGGCCGCCTGTTCCTCGCCGCGCTGATAGGCCAGCAGCGAGCGGCGGGCCATTTCCGGCCCGGTCAGCAAGGCGCCCATCGCCCCGGTCGGATTGCTGCCGACCTGCCGTGACTGCGCCGCGCCGATCAGCGCCGCGCCGCCGAGCAAGGTCCCGATGATGGCGATGGCCTGCGCTTTTTCCAGTTCGTTGCGCAGCCGGGCGAGATGGCCGCCGGCAATATGCCCGGCCTCATGGGCCAGCACGCCGATGATCTGGTTCGGCGTCTGCGAATCCATGATCGCGCCGATATTGACGAAGACCCGCTTGCCGTCGGCGACGAAGGCATTGAAGCTCCGGTCATTGACCAGCACGACGCGGATGAAGCCCTTGCGCAAGCCCGCGGCCCCGAGGATCGGATCGAGATATTCGCGCATGACCTGCTCGATCTCGGCATCGCGAATGAAGCTGATCCTCCGCTGCTGCGCCTCGACCGGGACGAGCGAGCCAAGGGCGATCACACCCGCCATGACAAGCGAGAGCACCTTCCGGGCCCAAGGGCGGGGCCGGGCTTCAGGATGTGAGGGCAGCGCGTCCACCACCATGACTTCTCCGCAGATCGAACCGGCATAGGCTATAGGCAGCAATGCGGTCAATTCTGGGCAGCCGGGGTCGCGGTCTTGTGATGGATGGCGCGGCGCCTGTCCGGCTTGTCTGGTGATGATTGACTTGCGGGAAGGAACGGCGGAGAAGGCCCGGCGCCTGAGCCCGAGGAGCCGCCATGCCGAGCCCGACCCTTTCCCGCCGCTCGCAGATCGCCGCGTTCATTGCCATGGACGTGCTGCGCGAAGCGCGGGATCTCGGCCGCGAGGCGGCCCGCAACGGCCGGCCCGGCATCATCCATCTCGAGGTCGGCGAGCCGGGCGCGCCGTCACCGCGGCCGGTCCGCGAAGCTGCCATGCGGGCACTCGAAGGCGGCCGGATCGCCTATACCGAGGCGCTCGGCCTGCCCGCCTTGCGTGAGGCGATCGCCGCTCATTACCGGCGGCTTTACGGGATTTCCGTGCCCGCGACGCGGATCGCGGTGACCACCGGCTCCTCCGGCGGGTTCATCCTCGCTTTTCTCGCCATGCTGGATCAGGGCGGGCGCATCGGCATTCCCTCGCCGGGATATCCCGCCTACCGCAATATCCTGCAGGCGTTGGGCATCGAAGCCGTCGAGATCCCGACCGGGCCGGAAACCGGCTTCGTGCTCTCCGCTGCGGCGATCCGCGCGGCCCACGCCCGCACACCGCTCGATGCCGTGCTGATCATGAGCCCCGCCAATCCCACAGGCGTGCTGACGCCGGCCGGCGAGGTTGCCGCTATCGCGTCAACGTGCCGTGAACTCGGCCTCTGGCTGGTTTCGGACGAGATCTACCACGGTTTGACCTATGAGGGCGAGGAAGCGACGGCGCTCGCCAGCTCGGACGAGGCGATCATCGTCAATTCCTTCTCGAAATATTTCTGCATGACCGGCTGGCGAATCGGCTGGCTCGTTGTGCCGGAGCGGATGGTCCGGGCGCTGGAATGCCTCGCGCAGAACCTCGCCATCTCGGTGCCCTATCTCAGCCAGATCGCCGCAATCTCCGCTTTCGAGGCCGGGGAGGAACTGGAAGCGATCAAGGCCGGCTATGCCCGCAACCGCGCCGTGCTGATGGAGGCGCTGCCCGCACTTGGCTTGAAGCCGCTGCCGATGGACGGTGCCTTTTACGCCTATTGCGATATCGGCCGGTTCTCGAACGATTCCATGGCCTTCTCGAAAAAGGCCCTGCACGAGGCCGGCCTCGCCATCACGCCAGGCCTCGATTTCGACCGCAGCGAGGGCCATCGCTTCGTGCGCCTCTCCTATGCCGGCAGCGAAGCGGATATCATCGAAGGCGTGGCGCGCCTGAAGCGCTGGCTGGGCCCCTGAAATGCCGATCTCCACCATGATCATGCTGGCGGTGCTGATCGCGATGCGGGTGCTCAGCTTCGCCATCGCCGCCCTGTTCGTGATGGTCGCCATCCGCAGCCTGTTCGATGCCGACCTCTCGATCCGCTGGTGGCAGGCCCTCATCGGGGCTGGTATCTTCCTCGCGACAGGCCTTGCTGCCGGCCTGTTGCGGAAGGCTCTCTCCCGTCATACGCGCTAGCCCGAACGCCCAGGACGTCCTAAACGCTTGACGCTGGCCGCGACCCTCGCGAAAAGCGAATCCTCCACCGATCGTGAAAGCCGCACCATGTCGCTCGATATCCGTTCTGCCCCGCCGAAATACTGGATCAAAGGGGCCAAGGCCGATTGGGAAATCATCATCGGCATGGAGATCCATGCCCAGGTCAATTCGAAGGCCAAGCTCTTCTCCGGCGCCTCGACGGCCTTCGGCGGCGAGCCCAACGCCCATGTGAGCTTCGTCGATGCCGCCATGCCGGGCATGCTGCCGGTCATCAACCGGGAATGCGTGGCGCAGGCGGTGCGGACCGGCCTCGGGCTGAAGGCGCAGATCAACCGCAAGTCCCGGTTCGACCGGAAGAACTATTTCTACCCGGATCTGCCGCAGGGCTACCAGATCAGCCAGTTCGCCGAACCGATTGTCGGCGAGGGCGAGGTGGTCGTCGACATCCCGGGAGAAGCCGAGCCGATCACGGTACGGATCGAGCGCCTGCATCTCGAACAGGATGCCGGCAAGTCGATCCATGATCAGGACCCTGCCAATTCCTTCGTCGATCTCAACCGCGCCGGCGTCGCACTGATGGAGATCGTCTCGAAGCCGGACCTTCGCTCGGCCGAGGAGGCGCAGGCCTATGTGACGAAGCTGCGCCAGATCCTGCGCTATCTCGGCACCTGCGATGGCGACATGGAGAAGGGCAATCTCCGCGCCGACGTCAACGTCTCGGTCCGCCGCCCGGGCGAGCCCTTCGGCACGCGTTGCGAGATCAAGAACGTCAATTCCATCCGCTTCATCGGTCAGGCTATCGAGGTGGAAGCCCGCCGGCAGATCGCGATCCTCGAAGATGGCGGCAAGATCGATCAGGAAACCCGCCTCTATGATCCGGGCAACCGGGAAACCCGGTCGATGCGCTCGAAGGAAGAAGCGCATGATTACCGCTATTTCCCCGATCCGGACCTGCTGCCGCTGCTGCTCGAGGAGGAATTCGTCGCAGGGCTGAAGGCCGGTCTGCCCGAACTGCCCGACGACAAGAAGGCCCGGTTCATGAGCCAGTACGGCCTGACGGCCTATGATGCCTCGGTTCTGGTGATGGAACGCGAGAGCGCTGATTTCTTCGAGGCCGTGGCCAAGGGCCGCGATGGCAAGATCGCCGCCAACTGGGTCATCAACGAGTTGTTCGGCCGCCTCAACAAGGAGGGCCTCGCCGTTACCGAGAGCCCGGTCAGCGCGGCCCAGCTCGGGGGTGTCATCGATCTTATCGGCGCCGGCACCATTTCCGGCAAGATCGCGAAGGACCTGTTCGAGATCGTCTGGACGGAAGGCGGCGACCCGGCCGGGATCGTCGAGGCGCGCGGCATGAAGCAGGTCACCGATACCGGTGCGATCGAGAAGGTGGTCGACGAGATCATCGCCGCCAATCCGGACAAGGTCGAGCAGGCAAAGGCCAAACCGACCCTGCTGGGCTGGTTCGTCGGGCAGGTGATGAAATCCTCCGGCGGCAAGGCCAACCCGGCGGCTGTCAACGACCTGCTCAAGTCGAAACTGGGGATCGAGTGAACACGCCTGTCATCCGGCCCGTCCGGCAGGAGGATCTCGCCGCGGTCCGGGATGTGCTCGTCCGGACCTGGCACGCGACCTATGACGAGGCGCTCGGCGCGGCGAAGGTCGCCGAGATGACCGCGCGCTGGCATTCGCCCGAAGTGTTGCAGCGCCAGATGGATGACATGCTGGCCCAGCCCTGCCAGCGCGCCTTCCTTGTTGCCGAAAAGGATGGCCGGGTGATCGCCACGGCTTCCGCGCAACTTCGCGCGGAAGACCGGATCGAGATCAGCCGCATCTATATCCTGCCGGAATTCCAGCGCGATGGCCTGGGCCGGCGATTGTTGCAAAAGCTGCTCGCGGCCTTTCCGGCGGCCCGCCATGCCCGGCTCGAGGTCGAGCCACGGAACGCCCGCGCGCTGGGCTTCTACCGGCGGCATGGCTTCCTGCCTGTTTCATCAGGCGTTGCCTGCGGTGGAGATACCGAGGCGGGCATTGCCCATCTGGTTCTCGAGGCTTCCTTGCCGCTCTGGACGTTGCGCCCGGCCCGTGATGAGGATGCGCAGGACCTGTTCGGCCTGCTGGCCCTGTGTTTTGCCGAGTATCCCGGCTGCTTCGTCGATCCGCATGAGGATCTGCCCGATCTCGTGAAGCCCGGGCATTGGCTCGAGCGGACGCGGCCGGGGCCGGATGGCCGCCCTGTTCCGCTGGGCGGGGCCTTTCTTGTGCTGGAAGATGCGCGCGGCCGGATCTGCGCCTCCATTGCCTATGACCTGCCGGAGCCCGGCATCGCGGAGCTGCACCGGCTCTATGTCCGGCCGGATTGCCGGCGACAGGGCATCGCCGCGCGGCTTGTCCGCCATGTCGAGGCTCTCGCGCGTTCCGACGAAGCCCGCCGGATGATCCTCTGGTCGGACACGCGCTTCACCTCCGCCCATGGCCTTTATGGCCGGCTTGGCTACGAGGCCACCGGACAGACCCGCGATCTGGGTGACATTTCGCAGACTTCAGAGTATCATTTTATCAAGATGCTTTGAAGGATGCGGGGCTTGCCCTCGGTCGGGGCCTCTGCCTCGATCTTGCCCCGGTTCATTCAGCTTCCCTACAGGTGCGAAAGCGCACTTTTGCATCCGAGCGGCAAGGATATGGGTATATCGACGAAGCCGATTGGCAGGAAGGGGCGGTGCCCCGCAGGCTTCGACCAACAGCGGAGAATGACCATGATCAATGCGATCTCTTTCAAGAAGACCTCGGCTCTCGCCGCCGCAGCGCTCGCGCTGACATTCGCGGCTCTGCCGGTGCAGGAAGCCGAAGCCCGTCGCGGCCGTAACGCCGCTCTGGCAGCCGGCCTCGTGGGCGGCGCCCTGATCGGCGGCGCGTTGCTCGCCCCGCGGGCTTATGGTGCTCCAGTCTACTATGGCCCCGGCCCCACCTATGTCGAGGAGCCCGTCTGCTATCGTGTCCGTGAGCGCGTCTGGGACGATTATCGTGGCCGCTGGGTGCGCGTGACCCGCCGCGTCTGCGAATGATGCCCAGGCAAGGCAAACCGGAATGAATTCGAGACCCCGCCCCGGAAAGGCGGGGTTTTTCGTTTCAGGTGAATTTGAGGAAACCGGAGAAGAAGCCCCGGAACCATTCCGACGAGACGACGAGATGCCCCGGCGCGAAGAAAGTCAGGATCCAGCCGAGGGCTCCGAGCAGGTTCGCCACCATGAAGGGCAGGGGCGGCATGCGCGAGATCCCCGCAACGATCGGGATCAGCACGCGCAGCGGCCCGCTGAAATGGCCGATCATCACCCCCCAGACGCCCCATTTGCGTGAGAAGGCGATCGTTTTGGACACCGTCTCCGTGTAGGTGCGGAATGGCCAGAAGGTCAGGATCCGGTCACCCATCGAGGCGCTGATCAGATACATGATCGAGAAGCCGAGAGAGGCGCCGAGCCAGCCCGCAAGCAGGGAAGGCAGTAATGGCACCCCGGCCGCCGCCATGATGCCGCCGATGGCAAAAAGCAGGAATGTCGAGGGAATGAACACCGAGACAACCACGATGGTCTCGCCCATCGCCATCAGGAAGATGGCGAGAGGTGCCATGGACTGGTTGGCCTGGACGAACGCGAGGATCCGGGACGTTTCGATCTCAATGGCCATGGGAACCGGGGTTCGAGAGGCAGCGGGGCAGGGTGTGTTAGCGGGACCGGAAGGCCCCGTCTAGCGCCCGTGCCAGGTTATGGGTAATCGAGGCGCAAGAACGAATGCCGGAAGGCGGAACAGGGGCAGACATGGTGCAGGAACAGCCGGTTGTGGAGGGGGCCATGGCCGCAGATTTGCCGGCGCTCGTGCAGGTTCTCGCGGAAGATGAAGTCGGCGGCAAGGGTGATGCCTGGACGGAGGATCTTGCGCCGGGCTACCGGGCAGCGTTCGAGGCGATCCTTGCCAACCCGGACCACCGCGTGATCGTCGCGCGCGATGGCGGCCGGGTGCTCGGCTTCGTGCACCTCTACTTCCTTCGTGGCCTGCCCTCGCAGGGGCGCCTCAAGGTCGTGCTGAATTCCGTCTTCGTTGCGGCAGCTGCCCGGGGCATGGGCATCGGTGCCCGGCTGGTTACCGCCGCCGAGGCCATCGCCTTGCAGGGCGGCGCGACGGAAGTGACCCTCACCTCGAACAAGAAGCGCGTCGATGCGCATCGATTCTACCGCAACCTCGGCTACGTGCAGCGCCACGAGGGCTTCGGCAAAGCTCTCGCCGGTCAGTGACCGCGCGCCTTCAGCCGCTCCCGGCATTCCCGGCTGAACGCGCGCCAATCCTGCTCGCCCCTGCGTCTGCCCGCCTTCAGGGCGCGCCATTCCTGCCCGCATTGCCGCGTGCGGGCGAGGCTCTCTCGCTGCCGCTCGCTGGCTTTTCGCTGGGGCCGGATGAAGGGACCGGCAGCATCCGGCTGGCCGGCATTGTCCCCGGGCCGGAGCGGATGCTGCCCGGGCGCCTGGGCCGGCAGGCCAGGTGAGGGCGACAGCAGGACAAGCAGGGAGAGGGCTGCGATGGCCACCTGGAAACGCCGATGCATTCGTAAACCCTGAAATATGACTGAAAGAACAGCAGCATGCTGCGCCGCTTTGCCTTGCCCGTAAAGCAAGCGGACGTTGCATTCCCGGCACCGTCACGTTTTTGTGCCCGGCCTTCTCGGGGCGCCCCCCTTGTTGGCGCGCGGCGCATCACGATATGACAGGGCACATTCCGAAAGCTGGAGCGCTTCATGCAGCCGATCGATCTTCACTACTGGCCGACCCCGAACGGCTGGAAGATTTCCATTGCCCTCGAGGAAATGGGTCTTCCCTATGAGGTCCACCTTGTCGACATCACCAAGGGCGAGCAGTTCCAGCCCGATTTCCTGAAAATCGCCCCGAACAACAAGATGCCGGCCATCGTCGATTACGACACGGTCGGCGGCGAGCCGATCTCGCTTTTCGAGAGCGGCGCCATTCTCCAGTATCTCGGCCGCAAGACTGGCCAGCTCTACCCGGTCAACGAGCGCAAGCGCGTCGAGGTTGACCAGTGGCTGTTCTGGCAGATGGGCGGCTTCGGCCCGATGCTCGGCCAGACGCATCATTTCCGGATCTATGCGCCCGAGAAGATCGAATACGCGATCAACCGCTACACCAACGAGACCAAGCGGCTCTATGGCGTGCTCGACAAGCGGTTGAAGGATCGCGAATGGGTCGCCGGCGAGTATTCGATCGCCGACATCGCCATCGGCCCCTGGGCGAAGCTCTGGGAACGGCAGGGCCAGGACATTGCCGAGTTCCCGCATGTGAAGCGCTGGCTCGATGCCTTCCTCGCACGCCCGGCCGTGCAGCGAGGCCTCGCCGTCGGTTCCGAGAAGCGGGACCCGTCCTCACAGAACATGAAGGATCCCAAGGTTCAGGAGATCCTGTTCGGAAACAAGCCGAAATCCTGATCGATGCGGTTTGCGGTCCTCGCCTTGCTGCTCTTGGCATTCGAGGCAAGGGCCGCATCCATCGAGATCACGCGGGCCTGTTTCGGCGATTTCTGCCTGGAATCCCGCGAGGCCTTCATGGCCGTGGCCTCGGATCCTGCCCGCCACCATTATCGCATCCGCTTCTCGCGGACCCAGTCGATGCTCTATGTCCAGACCGGGCCGGAGCCGAAATTCCCCCATTGCGAACCGCTCTGCGACGTGGCCGACAATGTCGGCGAGCCGCGCAGCCATCAGGCGCGCACCGGGCGGCTGGTCGGGCGCTTGGTGGGCCCGGTTCCGGGCTGCGCCGGTCAGCCGGATCGCTTCGTCCACCTCTATGTTTATGATGCTGCGGCCAGCCCCGACTGGCTGACGGTGGTGCCGAATTGTCCCGGCGTCAGATGACGACGGTCAGCGCCTTCGCCGCGCGGGTGATTGCGGTGTAAAGCCACCGCGTGCGGTGCTCGCGGAAGGCGAAGCTTTCGTCGAACAGCACCACGCGGTCCCATTGCGAGCCCTGAGCCTTGTGCACGGTCAGCGCATAGCCGTAATCGAATTCCTCGACATGCCTGCGGATCTCCCAGGGGATCTCCTCGCCAATCCCCTCGAAGAAGCCGCGCGGCACCACCACCTTGACCGTCGGGCCATTCCCGTCATCCGGTGCCACGCGCATATGGACGAATTCTCCCACACGCTCTCCGACCAGCTTCACGGTCCAGGTCGAGCCATTGAGCAGGCCCTTCTGGCGGTTGTTGCGGAGGCAGACGAGTTTCTCGTCCTTTTCCGGCAGGGCATCGACCTTGCCCAGCAAGGCGCGGATCCGCGCATTGTATTTCCGGCGGGTCTCGTTCCGGCCCACCAGCACCTGATCGGCCGCCAGGATCTGCTGCGCGTCGATCTGCTCGCGACGGATGACCCGGCTGTCGCCATAATCGCCAACCGGCAGCCGCTCGCCGTTCCGGGCGAGCATCGACAGATGGATGATCGGATCGCCGGCCGCCTGCCGGTGCACTTCCGTCAGCATCACATCCGGCTCGGCCTCGGTGAAGAAGCCGCCGCCTTTCACAGGGGGCAGCTGCGCAGGGTCGCCCAGGACCAGCACCGGTACGCCGAAGGACAGCAGGTCCGTTCCCAATTCGGCATCAACCATCGAGCATTCATCGACGATGACCAGCTCCGCCTTCTTCACATCGGATTGCCGGTTGAGGACGAAGGTCGGTTCCTCGTTCTCGCTGTCCTTCGAGCGGTAGATGAGGGAATGCAGCGTCTGGGCATCGCCGCAGCCACGGTCGCGCATGACGGCGGCGGCCTTGCCGGTGAAGGCGGCGAACAGCACATCGCCGTCGATACCCTCGGCAATGTGTCGCGCAAGGGTTGTCTTGCCCGTGCCCGCATAGCCGAACAGGCGGAAGACCGGCTCGCCGCGCTTCCGGCGGGCCGCCTTGTGCCAATCGGAAATCGCGGCGAGCGCGCGATCCTGCTGCGGGCTGAACTCCATCCCGCCTCTATAGCCGTTCAGCCCGATTCGGGAACGGGGTTCCCGAGGGCGCTCAGTCCACGCGGACCCAGTTGACGCTGCGGCAGACGAGGCCTGCCAGCGCGCAACCCTCGGTGACCATCTGCTTGCCGTTGATCAGCACCTTGCCGGAATAGCTCTTGCCATCTTCCGGGTTGAAAGCCTTGCCGACCCAACGATTGTCACCATTCGGCTTCATGTCGAAGAAGACACGCTGGCCCACTTTCGCGGCGCCGGACGTCTCCTTCAGCCAGATGATCGACCCGCAGGACGAGTCACCGCATTTCGAAAAGCGGACCCGGCTCGCATTCGTATCCGTACGCTGCCAGGTGCCCTGGATCTCGTTGGCCATAGCAGGCGCAGCCATCAGGCCAAGGCCCGAAGCCAGTGCAGCCGCCAGCAGCGTTGTGTGAGTGTTTCGCATCGTCAATTCCTCCCGGTTCAGGTTTGTTCTTATGCCATTAGTTCACATATAAACTAAACAGCGTCAAGAGCCCTGTGCGGCGATGGCGGGACGGCGCGTCAGGACGCCAATCCGGGGAATGGTTGAGAGAAGCTTCCGGAAAGGAATCTTGCCTGAAGCTGAATCCTTGATTCCAAATGAGAAATCAGGATTTCAGCCTTAGCGGAGCATGAATGCCGGACAGACGGGCGATTCCGGCAACCTGTCATTAGGCACATCGATTCAGGGGTTCTTTGAAAGTTTGCTTCAAATTTGACGCATCGAAGGCAACGACATGGCTCAAGGCCAGCAGATCCTTCGGTCAGGGCAGTCGTCAACAGAAGTGATACAGGGGGCTAACATGGGTATGGCGCAGCAGATCAATGCGGCCGGCGAACCGGAACTGAACTTCTTTGAAATGGGCGTGAACTATGCCTGCGGCCGGACCGGCACTTTCGATCTGGTCGAGGCGCACAAGTGGTTCAACATCGCCGCCCTGCGCGGGGATACGGAAGCCGCCCGGCGCCGTCAGGAAATCGCCGCCGAGCTGAGCGCGGCCGAGATCGCCGCCGCCCAGCGCCGCGCCCGGGAATGGCTGTCGATCCATTGACGGTATGGGCCCGAAGCCCACGCAGGGGGTGTTTCCTGATGCCCCTTTTGCTGTGCGGGCAGGCCGCTTCGCTTCGGATTGCGGCTTGAACTCCGGCCCGCCCTCGGGCATAGAGCGTCCTCGCTGCTTCGGCAGCGCTGGAGACGTGGCCGAGAGGCTGAAGGCACTCGTTTGCTAAATGAGCATACCCCGAAAGGGGTATCGAGGGTTCGAATCCCTCCGTCTCCGCCACCCACCCCCTCAAAAAGTCTCCGTTCCCTGATCCGCCGCGCAAGTCGCGGGAATGACGCCGCTTTCCGGCGCGAATCCGTTTCCGTGCCGCCGGTTTTCCGCCTGTGAGCGGGCATTTTCGGCGCGCCACGGGGCGCCGTCTCTGGTTTCCGGAGAGGACGGTCGGTTTGCCTCGGATTTCGCGGGAACAGGGAATAAACAGGGAATTCGATGGTTTTTCGCGGGCCTGAAGGCCCTGTCGATGAAACGCCACCTGCAGATGTCCAGTGTAATCAGTGGGTTACGGTGCTGAAAACGCCAATTCCCTGTTCTTCGCGGAACAGGGAATTTCATAACCCCGATCAGGGAACGGCGCGACCGGAAACAGGGAAGATCAGGGCATGAACAGGGAAGGGCTCGCGCCTCACGCCTGGGCCGCGAAAAGGCGCCGCTGTTCGGACCAGAGGAGGGGGATGTCGCTCTCGATGAGCCGGGCGAGGGTGATGGCGCGGGGCTGGCGTCCTTCGAGGATCGCGCGCTGGAGATCAGGGGCGAGGAAGGCAAGACGGAGGATGCGCCGGGCCCGGATCATGTCGGGTGCGGCATCGAGAACGGGCAGGCCGGCTTCGTCCCGCTGCACCTGCGCATGGGCATGCTTGAGGGCGCGGATCAGGACGGGGTCGCGGCGGGGACATGACCGGTCGCCGGCGATGGCATCGACCCGGGCCGAGCCTTTTGCCAGTTCGAACGGCACGATGAGCCGGGTGCCGGGCGTGTTGCTGCGATCCTTGTCCTCCGTGCGAAGGATCACGACGAGCCGATGGGCTTCCAGGGTGACCCGCTCGATCCGCTCGAGGGGCGCGACGCTGTCTTCTCCAAGGCGATCGACGCCACGCTCTTCGGTGACGGCCTTCTCGAGAGCTTCTTCCAGAAGCCGGGCCGGGACGCGGCGCGGATGGGGATCATCTTTCGCACGGTGCTGGCCCTGCTGGAGCGGGGCGGAGACATAATAGCGATACATCGTGCCGTGCCGGCCATAGGCAAAGCTTGGGGACATCGGCTGGCCATCGGCATCGAATAGCCGGCCGGTCAGTGGCGAGGAGGCCTTGCCGGGGTCGGTGGCATGGTCTCGCCGCCGGGTCTGCCGGTCGAGACTGTGCTGGACGGCCTCGAACAGGTCCCCTGGGATGACCGCGGCGTGCTGGCCGGGATGGCACTCGCTTTTGTGGGGAATCTCGCCGCGATAGAGCCGGTTGCGCAGGAGATGGAACAAAGCGCCGCGGCTGAACGCGACCCCGCCGCGTATCCGTCCGTCCCTGAGGCGGGTCTCCTTGGTCCGGATACCGCGTGCGGCGAGATCCCGTTCGAGGGCATGGACCGAGCCGAGTTCGAGATAGCGGGTGAAGATCGACCGGACGAGGATCGCCTCCTCCTCGTTGACCTTGAGGATGCGGGACGCCAGGTCGGGCAGGTCATAGCCGAGCGGCAGGGTGCCACCCATCCAGAGACCTTTACGCTTCGAGGCGGCGATCTTGTCACGGATCCGTTCGCCTGTGACCTCACGCTCGAACTGGGCAAAGGAGAGCAGCACGTTGAGCGTCAGCCGCCCCATGCTGGTCGTGGTCGAGAAGGCCTGCGTCACCGAGACGAAGCTGACCTCGTGCTGCTCGAAGATCTCGACCATGCGGGCAAAGTCGGCGAGGGAGCGGGTGAGGCGGTCGATCTTGTAGACGACGACCACATCGATCCGCCCCGCCGCGATATCGGCCATCAGGCGCCGGAGGGCCGGGCGCTCCATCGATCCGCCCGAGAACCCGCCATCATCGTAGAACGTGGACAGCGCCTTCCACCCCTCGGCCTTCTGGCTGGTGATATAGGCGGCGCAGGCCTCGCGCTGGGCATCGAGCGAGTTGAACCCCTGATCGAGCCCTTCCTCGGAGCTCTTGCGGGTATAGATCGCGCAGCGTCGGACCGGGCGGGAGGAGGGTTTGGCCGCGTTCATGGCCCGGCCTCGTCGCCTTTGTCCCGCATCATCGCGTCCCCGCGCAGGCCAAAGAAGCGCGGCCCGTTCCAGCGGGTGCCGGTCGCCGCTTCCGCGACCGCCGAGAGGCTGCGGTAGAGGCAACCCTCGAAGCGGAACCCGTTGGTCTCGACAATGGCCTCGATCATCCGTCCCTGCCAGACCCGCCGGAAGACGGCGCCGTGGCCATGCGATTGCCCCTCGACCGCCCCGGCCTTCCTGCGGGCGAGCGCCTTTCGGGTCGGGGCATCGAGCGCCCCGAGAGCCTTGGCCTGGATCCGCCACGCGAGCATCAGGCGGAGAAGATCAACCGAGCGGAGCTTGGGGACCGGGCTACCCTGCTCCGCCCATGCGGCGCGCAGGCCGGCCAGATCGAGAGGTGCGAGCGCGCGCACCTCGTCTTCGATGGCAGGAGACCGGCGCGTCATGCCGAGGCCTCGATCCGGTAGCGGCGGGGACCATCCGCCGGCTTGGTCGAGGTGATGAAATGGCCTTTACGCTTGAGGGATCCGGCGAGGGCACCACGCACCGAATGGCTCTGCCATCCCGTGGCGTCGCAGAGATCGGCGATGGTCGCACCTTCGGGTGCCTCGAGCATCGCGATCACGATGGCGAGCTTGCTCGCGCGAGGAGCCGGTGCGCTGACCTCGCTTGGTGCGGGAAGGGTGGTGCGGGCGGGCAGGGCCGGGAGTTCAATCGGGGATGGGAGTTCGGCCGGGTTCGTCTTCTTCACGCGGGGCATGGACTTGTTCCTTCTCTGGCGCGGCGGTCCGATTGCCGCCGTCACCGGAACAAGCCCGTCACCGGGCGTGACACAGCCATGCTTGCTCTGGCCGCGAAGTCCAGCGGAAGAAGAACAGACCGCCGGTTTGCTCGCACGAAGGATCGGCTGGATCCTGGATCGGACACCGGCCTGCATTTTACCTGTCGAAATCCCCGAGGGCACCCTTGCAGACCGCAGAACAAAGCACGAAAATAAGCGCTCAACATCGACCACAACCGGCGGGCTTGCCCGTCGGGATCAACGAAGGGAGAGCGGCGCAAACGATAGAAAGGACTATGCATGATTGCCGAACACCGGATCCAGTACCTCCCTCCCGAACGGCTCAGTCCCTATCCCCGCAACGCCCGCACCCATTCCCGCAAACAGATCCGGCAGATCGCCGACAGCATCACGCGGTTCGGCTTCACCAATCCTGTCCTGATTGACGAACACGGCATGATCCTCGCCGGGCATGGCCGCGTCGAGGCGGCGAAACTGCTCGGGATGGCCGAGGTGCCCTGCCTGCGCTTCGACCATATGAGCGAGGCCGAGAAGCGGGCCTATATCCTCGCGGATAACAAGCTCGCGCTCAATGCCGGCTGGGACGAAGATCTCCTGGCGGATGAACTGAAGGCGCTTCTTGCCGACAGTCTCGAGATCGATATCGGCGTGACCGGCTTCACGATCGCGGAAGTTGACCGGCTGATCGACGGCCAGCTTCCGGAGGAGCCGGGCAATCCGGCCGAGGATGCCGCGCCCGATACCGCGCCGCTCCGCTGCGCCCCGGGCGATCTCTGGCAGCTTGGCCGGCACAGGCTTGTCTGCGGGGATGCGCTGGACCCGGGCGTCCTTTCCATTCTGATGGAGGGGGAGAAGGCGGAGATGGTCTTCACCGACCCACCCTACAATGTCCCGATCGAAGGCCATGTCAGCGGGCTCGGCAAGGTGAAGCACCGCGAGTTCGCGCAGGCCTCCGGCGAGATGAGCCGGGAGGAGTTCACCGCCTTTCTCCGCAAGGCCTTCGAACAGCTTGTCGCCGGCAGCGTCGATGGATCGATCCACTTCATCTGCATGGACTGGCGGCACATGGCCGAGATGCTGGACGCCGGGGAGGGGGTCTACAGCGAGCTCAAGAACCTCATCGTCTGGGCCAAGGACAATGGCGGCATGGGCACCTTCTACCGCTCGCGCCACGAGCTGATCTTCGCCTTCAAGCGGGGAACAGCGCCGCATATCAACAGCTTCGAACTTGGCCAGCATGGCCGCTACCGGACGAATGTCTGGCAGTACAAGGGCGTCAACACGTTGAAGTCCGGGCGGATGGAGGAACTGGCGCTCCATCCCACGGTCAAGCCGGTCGCGATGATTGCGGACGCGATCAAGGATGTCTCGAAGCGCAACGGGATCGTGCTCGATCTCTTCGGCGGGTCGGGCTCGACCCTGATCGCCGCCCACAAGACCGGCCGCCGCGCCCGTCTTGTGGAACTTGACCCGGTCTATTGCGACCGGATCCTCGCGCGTTGGGAGCATTACGCGAAGGATGATGCTGTCCAGCTTGCCTGCGGCTGGCCGCGGGCGGCGAACCGCAGCATCGAGCCGGTGGCGGCGGAGTAACGCCGATGAGGAAGCCGCCGCGCCTCGGCAAGTCCTCGCTGCCGGCACCTTACGAGGTCGGCTATGGCAAACCGCCAGCCGGGACGCGGTTCCGGAAGGGCATGTCCGGCAATCCGAACGGGCGTCCGAAAGGCGCGCGCAACAAGCTTCCCGCGATGAACGAGGAGCGCCTGAAGGACATCGTCCTTGCCGAGGCCTATCGCGACATCAAGGTCAATGACGGCGACCGGCAGATCACGGTTCCGATGGCGCAGGCCGTGATGCGCGCCATCGCCATCAATGCGGCGAAAGGTCAGCACCGCTCGCAGAAGCTGTTCTCGGATATGCTTCACCGGACGGAAGTCGCGCTCAAGGCGCAGCACGACAACTGGCTCGAGAAGGCCTTTGAATACAAGGTCGAATGGGAACGCGAGCTCGAGCGTCGTCAGCGACTGGGGATTGTGGCACCCGAGCCGCTCCCCCATCCCGACGATATCGAGATCGACATGAATACCGGGAAAGTCATCCTCCGCGGACCCTTTACCAAGGAGCAGAAGGCGGCGTGGACCTGGCTTGCCGAGCGCCGGGATGAATCGGACGAGGAGATCGCAGGCCTCAGGGAAGATCTAAAGGCTGCACCGGATGCCAGGACACGCCGCATCCTTGAAGAGCAGATCCGGCACGAGACCGGGTTCCGCGACAGGATCGTCAATACCATCGGCATCTGGCCGAACCGCGACCCCATGGCGATCCACCAGCACAGGGCCTCGAAGGAACGCAAGGTGCTCACAAAACGGAAGTGAGAACTGTTAGCGCGGTTGCCTGAGCGGGGGCGGGTGCCGTCCCGGAATGGCGGCTGTGGGGCCGGAACCGGAAGGGCCGGTGTTGGCGCATTGCCGTGACATTGCTGCCTTCTCAGAAATGATCCAAGTGTTTAAGTTTTCTTCAGGCCGATACAATCGAGGGGATTGAGGCATGTATATCTGCCGGACAATGATCGCCGCAAAAGGCTCGAAGGATGAACGTATTGTAAAAGAATCTGACATTGCAGCTCTTGGGCGAGTTGTTGTGCTTTTGGGTGAACCCGGGATTGGAAAAACAGAACTTACGAAGCAGATTAGCGCCTCACTGGGTGCCCTACGGGTGGATGCTGGAGCATTTTGTAGGAATTCGAACACCTCACAATATATAACCCCGTCGAATAATCCGATTATTGTCGACGGCCTAGATGAAATTGCTGCTTCAAATGCGGAACCCGCGATCGACAAGGTACTTAATCGTCTTAGCGGAATGAAAAATCCGAACGTAATAATTTCCTGTAGAGCGGCTGATTGGACTGGCGCGGCAAATCGAGCAAAATTTGAAGCCGATTATGGTGTTGCTCCTGTCCCAGTTCATATACTTCCGTTCAATTCGGAGCAGGCAAAATTATTCCTTACTCAGTACGGCTCCAGCATAGATGCAGACCAATTGTTGTCGGCAATCAAACATCGAAACCTTACTGCGCTTGTTGGAAATCCGTTGACGCTTTCTCTCTTGGCCGAAGTCTGGCTTCGAGATGCGGGCCTACCGGCAACTAAGGTGGAACTACTAGACCGCGCTACTCAGCTGCTATGCATCGAAGATAACGTTGCGCACGATCAATCGAAACAGGCGCAGGCTAGTTCGCAATCGATTTTGCAGTCTGCAGGATGCGTTTTCGCACAATTACTCTTAAGTGGTTTGGTCGGGATTGCAACGAACAACAGGCGCAATACGCCTGACGGGTTCATACCTCTAGCATCATTCAATGATATCAACCTAGCAATTGACCCTTCGACGGTCGTCCGAACGCGGCTGTTTAAGCCTGATGCAGAAGACCTTATGGTTCCCGTCCACCGAATTGTGGCTGAATTCCTTGCCGCACGCTGGCTAGGCCAGAAGTTAGGAGAAAACCTCTCCGAGAGACGACTTTTTCAGCTTTTACAATTCAATAGTGGAGTGCCCTCAGCTCTTCGTGGACTGCATGCATGGCTTGGGTTTTTCTCGCCGAAGGTTCGCGGTCGGTGCATTGACGCGGACCCATACGGCTTTCTTCGATACGGCGAAACGAGCGCACTTGAGCCGCAAAGTGCACGCCAGCTCTTGAGAGCTCTAACAAAACTTGCTGATGATGATCCATACTTTCGAAGCGAAGACTGGAGTATTCGAGCTACGGAAGGATTGGTGAGACCGGAGCTGAAGGCCGAAATTGTCTCGCTTATCACCAGCCCGCAACGACACATCCAACTTTCCGCCTTGATACTCGAATCATTGGCCGGGGCAGCTCTAACTTATGAAATTTTGCCTGAGTTAATGGCGCTCATACAGGCTTCTGCGGCGCCTTTTGTCGAACGGAGCGCGGCGTCCGAGGCGCTCGCGAAGTCTGGCCTTACGGTCGACTGGCAGGCTGTGATTGTTGAACTCCTCACGCAGAAAAAACACGACAGCTGGCGTCTTGCAGTCGAGATCATCGGAGACGTCGGTCCTGACCAGTTCTCGGCTGAAATCATTGCCGATGCGCTAGTAGCATTGAACGGCTTGAATGAGTCGGAACGACGAGAAGCTCGGGTTGTTGTCTCAGATTACAAGCTGGTAGCCAGGACGCCGATTGAACTTGGGAAGGCCGTTCTTGATTGCATAGCCAAGCGGATTGCAGAGAGGCCACGCGCACGTCACTGGCATCCTGGGAGGAGCATGACGTCAGTTATTGAGCGCTTGCTTGCATCCGTAATCAAAAGTGGGCCCGTTGACCCTGCTCGGTTCTGGTCTTGGGTTGGCCGGCTCGAGGGCCGCTTCGGATATCTGAGTGAGGAAAAAGACAAAATCAGGAAATATCTGCTGGCCGACGATGCCTTTCGCCGTGAGGTGCAGAGGTTGGTTTTATACGATGAAACGATCGACGGTGGTCCATGGATGGCAATAGTCCATGAGTTATCGAGCGCGATTTCCGGACTGGCAATTTCGGTCGATGACGCAGCTTTCTTCTTGACGGAGATTGCCGGAACGCCCCAGCCGACCCCACATCAGTTATCGCTTTGGGAGGATTTAGTCCGTGCCTTTTGGCGTCGCGGTAATGTTTATGAGAAACTACAGGCCTCAATCGACAAAGGTATTCAAAATCATCAAGGTCTCGGCGCAGTCTTCGACGCGATAACACAGCCGCCTACGCGTGACTATGAAGCGGAAGAGCGGACGCGGCAACAGCAATATGAAGCGAAACGGAAGGCAAAATTTTTAGCGCATCGTGCGCAATTTAACAAAGACCTGCCCGAGATTGCCAATGGCAATCATATCGGAGCGCTCAATTCGCTCGCACGTGCCTATTTGGACCGATACTCGGACCTGCCAAGCGATGCTGATCCTCACGCAAGGCTGGTCGAATGGGTCGGCGAAGAGGTCGCCCAAGCTGCACTTCAAGGCTTTGTGGCCGCACTTCAGCGTGAGGATTTACCAGATCTAGCGAAGATTTGTTCAATTCGTACCGAGAGCAAAGTGTGGACGGCGGAGCCCGTCATGCTCGCAGGAGTTTCGGAGCTCGTCCGATCCGGGAAAAATCTTGAAATTCTTTCGCAAAATATTGCTTGCGCTGTTCTCGGCATTTGGTGGGACATGCCGGAATTCAACTCGACAAAACTCGGTGAAGAAATAGAAAAATCCTTGGAAAAATGCGTCTTTCGAGACAACAAGAGTGCAGAAAAATTCGTCACCACAATCATTGAGCCTCAGCTTGCCGCGAGCAAACAGTACGTAACAGGGCTTTATCGTTTAGTCCGAGAGCCAATTTTTCGAACCTTTTCCCCTAAGCTGGCGCTGAGATGGCTTCGAAAATTTCCAAGCGCATCATCCAACAGCCAGAGCGAACTTATCCAACTTCTTCTAGCTGGTGGTGATAAGACGGATTTGAACGAGCTGATCGCTGAGAGGATTGCAACTCTCGAAACCCTACATGACGACTGCAAGGATTTGTGGGTTGCCGCGGCATTCTGCGTGGCTCCATCCACATTGGCGTCGTTGTCTCAACATCCCAAACTGATGGCAAAAAAATTGATTTGGTCGATCAAGTCGATAGTGCTGCCAGATAGAACAGAGCGGGCGGGACTGGCACTAAGCATCGAAAGGTATGCTGCGATCGTAGAGAAGTTTGCGCATCAGTGGCCAATGGTAGGCCATCCTGCAGGAGCATGGAGTGGCGATCAGAACCCGTGGGATGCCAGCGAATTTATTCGATACGCGATAAATGCAATAGGCAACGACCGAACAGCAGAAGGCACCGAAGCTCTGGAGCGGCTTGAGCAATCGCTAAATACAACTGGATATCGCGATCATATTCGGCACGTAGCGCATGAACAAAGACGCAGCCGGCGAGACAGTGAATATAAAATACCGTCAATGGATAGCGTAAAGAATATATTGTTTAACTCATGTCCTCAGAGTGTCGCTGATTTGAAAAATGTGATCCTTGATCGCATAGCTGATATACAAAAATATATTAAAGATGCGGACACCGATGGATGTGAAGTATTTTGGAGCGCAGACCGCCCAAAAAAAGAAAATACCTGTCGCGATCGATTGATTGACCTATTGCGACCGCGCCTTGGGGGCGCGGTTGAGATGTTCCCTGAACTTCCGATGCCAGACAAGACGCGCGTAGATATATATGCATCGATCCTCGGCCAAGGCCTACCAATTGAGATCAAAGGGCAATGGCATCCCGAAATTTGGGATGCATCAAAAACTCAGCTTGATGAGAGATATTGCCGTGATTGGCGCACGGATGGTCGTGGCATTTATCTGGTTCTTTGGTTTGGAAACGTGCGTGGAAAGAATTTACCCGCAAGACAGAATGGCGGCGTAATGCCATCCAGCCCTAACGAATTGCGTGAGGAATTAGTAATGAGCCTGAGCGAAGGCGAAAGGGGGCGAATAGAAGTTGTTGTCCTAGACGTTTCAAGGCCGATTATTTAGGTCGCTCGCGTGAGCTGAAATAGAGAGCTGACTTGGTTTGTTTGAACAGTTTCGGGGCAGTTCTTCGGTGGATTCCTACTTTGATTTTGCCACCATCGGGATTGAACTGTCCCGGGAACGCCGGAGGCCAATAGAATTTCATCCATATCGGCTTTCAGCGTTTGCATATGTAACCTTGAGTGTCTGAAACGGGGGCATAGCCGTCAGCCTTGGGGCCGGAAGCGGACTGGCAGGTTTTGGCTAGGAATGGGAGAAAACGAACGTCGGCAGCGAAGGCGATGTTCAAGTCGGCGTATGATGTCTTTGTTGAGAAGGCTTCGAATGCCATCGAAGGCGGACCTTGCTATGCCCTATCGCTGTTGGGGTCGCTTTATTTCAGTTCAGGAAGTAGATCCCAGCAACTCATTGAGTTGATCTGGAGAAGGAACGTGCCTGTAGAAAAAATCTTGCCTGGAGAAGCCATCCCGCTCACGCCTGTAGATAGAAGTGAAAGAGCGGGCGCCGCCATAGCCCCGTCCATGTGAGCGCCCGCCGTGTACGCTTTTTTCGCCTGAGATTACCCATATTGGCTCAAGATTCTCGCGCCTGAGAAAATTGGTGAATGCCACTTCATCCACCAAAGCTGCGCTCGGACCTGGTTCTTTCGTCGATGGATCGAAAAAGCATAAGTCCCCCTTCCGGTCGGCGTATGTGAGTTCTCTGCCATTGGATAAGCCAAGGCCCAGCCCAGCGATAAGGCCGGGCGCCGGAATAAAGAAGCTAAGGCTGTCGCTGAGAGAAAAATCGTAACCGCCACGCTCGGCGCTATACGTCGATACTGTCGGTTGAGCTGGTGCAGGTAAGCCATACCGTCGGTCCGCGGGAACCCAATGCTCTATGTCGGAATACACAGGATGCCATGGGTACTCTCCCAGGTAGCCGCGCCAAGGAATTTCCAGGTCAGGTAAATTCCTGCCGTTCAAGTCGCGCCCAGATAGGCGCTGAACAACGGCTTCCGCATCGGCTGCGCGTACAAGGAAACTCTTGAGAGAAAACCACGTTTTGCGCTCCATCTCCTTGTCGCCTCGATGAACTCCCCATTGGTGCCAGCTTGCAAACTCCTCAAGTACGAACCAGTAACGTCCTGTGCTTGGGTCCCTGACGCGGATCATCGTCTCGCTGTTGACAAAGTCGTCGTCGCTGTCGAGCCAAGCGAGCCTCGCCGCCGGAGGCACTGACTTCATCTGCACAATTGCAGGCATCCACCACGTCGGATCCCATGCACGCCATCCGTCACCATTAGATTGTTCCACGAGAAGGGATGGATCAATGTCGCGCCCGCGCATATTCCATGGACCGTCGAATACGCGAAGCTCTTCGCCAAAATATTCACTGTAGGCTAGATGGTCAGCCAGATGGGCGGTCAATTCATGCAGGGCAATCCATTGATATTTTTTGCCGATCCTCTCGACCCGATGCTCCATTCTCCCAGATGAGCCAATGTTTCTCTCCTGCTTGGCGAACCTGTCAGAGGTCCATCCGAGATCATGCGCCCGCTTGCATACCCATCGCCTCATGGCCTGCCTATCCGGTCTTGGTGGCCATGAAAAGCCTCGCCGAGAGTAGGTGTCAGCATATACGTTGGCTTGACCGTAGAGTTGATAGTCGCTCCATTCTTCATCAGTCATTGCGGAGCGCAGTTTTTTCTCGGCGCTTTTTAGCTTGCGCTCGAGTTTTTCCTCTTCAATCTCTTCTGCTGATTTGGCCGATTTGGGCGGCTTTTTTTCGCCTGGCGACACAAGGACGATTTCAATACGTAGCGAGCGATGTTTTTGCGCAGCTCGCAAGGCTTCAGCTGCGTCGAATACCTTAGTCAATTGCTTGGCGGCCGCAGCGTTCTTGTGAGCTAAATCCTGCTGCCAGGATTTGAACAGCGAGCTTCGGTCTTTGCCAGCGCATTCGATTCCGAATGCTGTCCAACCACTGACGCAGGAGTCGATCACGTATCGAGCAAAATCACCGTCGTTGACAGTTGAGCTGACAATACTGTCCGTGTAGCGCCCCCCGGGATAATCTTGCTTATATTCTTCGACCAACTCAGCCGGCACCTCTTCCAGCGGCCAGTCGCTTTGATAGGGAGGCCGTGCTTTCGTTAAATCCACTTTCTCCGGCAGTACGCCGCGGTGCGCCGCTAATTCGATTATACCTCGCGCATGGTCACGGATAAGGATGTGAGTTGGAGGTCTGCCTTCCGCGAACGTAGTGTCCCAAACGCTCCCAGCCAATTCGGATAGTGCCGCGCTGTCAACACCTTGCAGCGCGGCGCCATAGGCGGCCGAGAACACACGGTCCACCACGTATGGATCATTCACTGCCGCAAATTCACGCACCAATCGAGCTGCCAACCCAAGTCTAGGGGCTAGCAGTGTTGACAATGCCTTAGTTGCGCGGTCACGGACGGCGCGATGGCTCGTCGTTAAAAGCCAGCTCAATGCAATTGCCGTCAATTCTGACCGCTGTTCGTCAATCGGGTAAAAGCCGTTTTGGAGCGTCCAAGCGATAAGTGTTTCTACAGGGCCATCATCGTTCTCGCCTTCGTCGATTATTCGCATCGACCAAAAGTCGTCTCGATCCGGCATAGGCATTGGCCTTAGGCGACTGTCCAGAAAGCGAGCGTTAAACTGATTGTCAGGCTCGGTTGAAATGGCAATAAGCGTTCGCAGCACTTCGCTTTCGCCTGTGTACTTTGACGCGGCCTCAAGCAGTTCGAGGGTGCGCTTTGTAAAGTGTCGCTGGTTGCGCCAAAGCAGGCTACCCATAAAGGCATTGCTGATCGTCCAGCCATCCGAGTGTTTTGCCGGCGCTATAAGATCGGGCAATTCTTGTCCGCAACGCTCAGGGAGCTGCGTTGCCAGGGCCTCTATAACGCCGGCACGTTCGTACGCTCGGTCGCCTGTCAGGACCTCATATAGAGGTGTCCCTGACGCAAAGGATATTGACGGATTAGCTGGGTCGAGATGGCGATCAAGCAGCAGCGTGGCGATTCGATGATCGCTGTAGCGTTCAAACGTGAACCGGACCGTTTCTATTAACTTCCCATCGTCATTGCGCACGGGCTCGACTGCGATGACACCCTCGCTCTCCAGCTGTGACAACAGGCTTTTTTCTACTGTTCCATCTGGCGGGAGAAGTGTGTCGAGTATCTCTATCGCTGTTCCTATGTCCGTATAGCCGCGATAGCCCTCGTCGAAAGCGGTGGCGAGCTTGGTCAGCGCTTGCGCAACGATGTTGCGCCGCCGGTCGAGCTTTAGTCGTACCTCGATGGATCGCGCTACCGCATCGCTGTAAAATCCGAATATCTCCGTCACCCCTGTCAGTCCGCGAGGTAACTCCTTACGCCCGTCCTTTTCGAGGAAGTCGCAGCATGTTTTGAGAAAGAGGGGATTATAGAATTCCGGAATCAGGTTAGGCGCCGCCATCCGAACGATGCCGCGCTGATCGAGATATTTGTTTGCAGCGTCCGGCCGCCCGGCGAATCCTCGATGATCGATACGCTGGAGACCTTGGAAGGATTGGTCTTCAGGAGCGATGTAAGGAATGTAGGTTGTCCTGCAAGACAAGGCTAATCCGAGATGAGGATAACCTTCAATGGATCGGAGGAAGGCGGCAATTCGTGGCGCCCAAAGGTCTATGCCATGACGTTCATTGATCGCGTCGATGAACAAAACAGTCCGCACGCCTGCCGCCTGCCCAGCCGCATCGAGCGCCCCCAGCAGATCATCAGTCGTCCAGCCTTGAAAGCCGAGTACGGCAATAATCTGGCTCCAGGGATCTCCCTCAACCAACGAGCTTCCTAAAACGAGGATCGCAGGCCACTCTCGTTCTATCTGATATTGTACGACGTCGCCAAACAAATGGGATTTTCCCACACCGGCATCCCCGGATACGAGTAGGCGCCGGCTATTAACGATTTTCCAGCGGTCGCTTTCTATTTCCTCAATGATTTCACTGAGCGTGTCGCTCAGTTGATAAAGGGTATGCTCCGTATATCGTTCTCTGTCAGGCTTCTCTTCGGCTTTTCGTTCATATGCCCATAGGGCGCGGGCAGAATCGCTCCCTGCGCGCTGCAAATTGCCTACGCTCTCCAACAATACTTCCAGAGGGAATTCGTAGTCGGGCTCGGGGGAAAAAGTGTTAAGAAGCGCATTCACCGACTGTAATGCCGTTGAAATCGCTTCGATCTCTGTTGAGAATGCGTTGCCGTTATCGAAGTGGGCCAGTTGATCGATAGCGCGATAGCCGCGCTCGTTGATCTTTAATGACCACTCTTCGACTTCTGCCATGAGCGACGGATCACGACAAAATTGTTGGATCGTACGTCTGATTGGCAGGGCGATATTGGTGTCGGGTGTATAGCGCGCGCCAAGTGCCGCTCGGCTCGTTTCGAAGCGCTGTCGAAACCAGGATGGAGTGAGGACAGCGTCATCGAACCAAAACACAGCTCGGCCACGGTACAATGGAAGATCCCGGCTAAGCCTTTCCGTCAACTGGGCGGCACCCCATAGCTCGAACTCAAGAGAACGTCCGGTCTTAGCCGCTTTCGTTTGCCAGCGTGCTGTCCAGGACTCCCAACGCTCCAGTTCAGTCTGTTGTTTTCCAACCCTCGCATCTCTCAGATCGAATGGGACCGCAACGATAAAGCGGTTTAATTTTGGATGCTTCTCAAGGGCTTGTTCGATCGATTTATCTAATTGACCGATCTGAGGAGCGCCGAGCGAAAAGAAATACTTTGCTTGCCAGCCGGTCTCTGCGCCGTCCGATTTGCGCAGAAAGCACTCAACACCGCCGTCAGCGCCGGTCCCCTTGCGATGGAAGAACGAGGAGGCTTCTCGCGGCTCAAGCGATGCCAACTGGCAAACCAGTTCCTCAAACCCCTTGTCGCGACTTCCTCCGTGAGGACGTATGCGGGCGTAGTCTATTTCAGTCTTCATTATTGCTCGGCCATCCTCGGGGTCTCTGCGCCATTAACGACAACAAATCCCAGCGAAAATTACAAAAAATGCGTTCTTTACAATATATCCGAGTCGGAAAGAAAATTTATACAAAATCAAAGCCGTGCCACATAGTTAGGCATGGCGCTGCGGAGTGCTTCAGCGGACGCATCCCAATCGTCGCTTGTCTAGGAAAATATATTGTCCAAACTCGCCATATCGAAACCCGTGCCACTGAGATCTGCCCGCGTCCAATCCACGAAACGATAGCGATCACGAAAACTGGCTTCCGCTGCTGAGTCAGGAAAGAAGTCAACGATGGCCAACGGCTTTTTTTTGCGGCCCAGCTCGTCCTCATCCCAATTATACCGCTGATAATTCGTCACCAGCCCGTACAGAATCTGCCGGGCGTATTCGTCATGCCCGGGTAGCGAAAAGCCGACTATCGCCATGCCGTAGTTGTAGTAGCCACCATTGCCCATTCCCTCCCAGAAATCGTTGAGCCGCGTGGCGTAAAGCAGCTTGGTGGCAGATGGCGGGAGGATACGTGGCGTGGCCATGAACAGGAGTTCTTTATCGTAGAGCGCCCTCAGGTTTTTCGCGCGGTAGATATTTTTCAGAGGGTCCGACTGCGGGCGAGGACCGTCGGTCAATCTTTCAAGGCCAAGGCCTGCTTCATCCGAAAATATGATATCGCGAGGAGGTGGCGCTCCCATCTTGGCGTGGGTGGCAATTCTGCGTTCGAAACCTGTACGATCGAACCAGTCGATGGAGCCATGCATCTTGAGGATAACAACTTCGTCCTTGTCGTTATCGACGGTGCCACCAAACTCCGTCACCTCCTTGAGCCGAGTTTGATACAGGCGGTAGGGTTTGCCGACAGCATCGAGCGCGCGTTCCAAGAGCGTATCGTAGTTGAAGGTTATAACGTAGTCGTCAGGCTCAAGGCGCTTCGCGAATTCGATGTAGAGGTCCGGCACTGTTTCGAACGCATTGAGGTGGCGCGCTAGAATTTTGCCGATCAGGTATTTGGTGACAACAGTTCCTTCATTCCCGTCTTGGCTCCAGGTGTCGCCGCCACGAAGGCCAAGAAAATGCTCGACATCCAGAAAGCGCATGAAATCTTCGAAATCTACGGTCTCGGGCGTCAGGTCTTCGCCTGCGGCTTCCCTACGGAACGCGATATAGTTTTCGAGGTCGGCGTTGAATTTGGAAGCGCGTAGGTCTGAAGGGTACGCTGCAGCCGTTTCACGGATTTCGTTCCAGAGGTGAGATGCCAGCGGCAACCCTGCAGGACGAGAGAACCCGGCGCCAAGAATGATCAGTCTATATTTGCGCGTTATGGCCGCCGCATTCGTGCTCGTCATGCACTTATCCCCCCCGGTCCGTTGTCCTTAGCACCTGGCGCCAACGCGAGCATATGCATACCCTATATGCAACCAAGGGTTCAGTTTGAGTCCGCTTTTGGCGTGTCGCAAAGCCAGTTCGAACGACCGAATGGGGGCGCGAAGCCGTCATTGCGTTGATGATCCCTAAATTGGTTGCCAGCTGCGTCGATCGTCAGGCCGGCGCAATGCGCTACGTTCTCAATCCAAACCGAAGCCGAGACGCAATGGCCTACCAGTCCATTCAACTCCCACGCGGCCGCTCGAGGCGACCACTGTTCTCTTCTAGGAGGGGATCGGACGCGCTGAACCTAAATGCCCTGTAGTGATCTTTCTCTCGTGCCGAGGCGCGATAAAAAAGACCAGTCATCAGCCGGGAGACGAAACGGCCGATCGGACCCACAGACCTTTGAGCTTCCCGAACAAGGCCACCAAGACACCGATAGTCGGGGACTCCCATCTCGACTTTTGGAAACCAATAGCTGTCGGTAACGAGGTATATATCGAATGCCTCCTGATCGAAGGCTGTCGGAACGCGAATTGAGATCGATCGCCAGCGGTTGGAGATCAGTCGAACTTTGAGCACACTCCACGGTGTCACGATGAACATGTGTGTGACCCGACTTTTGCTTCGGGGGCGCGTGGTCGAAAGAGATAAGTCGATCGACCTGGATCCTTTCTCGATGCGGCGTTTCGCTTGCCAGCCGGTCCAACGCGCGGGTCCAAGCCCTGCCACACTTTCCAGCGGATAGAAGCCGTCTGAATCAGGAGTGCCTGCGCGATCAGTAAAGCCCAATGAGTTTGCTATGTACCGGCGATATTTTGTAAAAAGTGGGCTGCCTGGGGAGAATCTGTAAGAAATTCCATCGTCAGGCACATGCGTCAAATACAACGAAAACTGATTTACGCCATTTTCTTCTGCAATACGAATGGCCTCCGATATTTCTTCGTCGCTATCATTCCAGTTGAACAGAAGATAGCGCCAGTTGATGACTGGCAAATTCAGTCCCAAATCATTGCGTGCCAGAAGTACGTTTAGCATGCCTTTCAAGGCCAGATCGCTACGACCTTGTTTATGGTATCGGCTATAACTTTCTTGGGTGATGCCACCGATCGTAAACACCATAAAATTCGGTTGCGCGGTGACGACGCGTTTGGCGCGTTCAATTTTTGCCAGAGGTATTCCATTGGTACTTGTAATGATATGCGCGTCGGGACAGTTATTCCGTAGATATAAAAGCATATCCTCCGCTTTTGGGTGGACAAAAGGCTCTCCATAGTTGAAAAAATATACTGTTTTCAGAGACTCTTTAAGCTGGTTGATAACGGATACAAAAACGTCAAATTCAAGAAAATTAAAGCTTCGAACTTTGAGCGACGGATCGTTATTGACGATACATGTATCATTATTGCAGCGTATGTTGCAAACAATGGTTGGCTCAATTACCAATGTATGAGGCAATCTCGGCCTCGCGTTTTCGCGCGCTGAAGTTCGACCAGAAGTGCGCTGGGCAAGCCCACACTCGAAACATTTCCGGCCGGCACGAAGTCCCTGACGAAGGCGCTCATAGACAGGATTCGCGAAAATATCGGCTACACTGGTGTCTTTTACGTTGCCAAACGATCTTTGCGCGAAGGGGTCGTCAACTCCACACGTGACATTGCCATCTGCGTGAATGGTCATGCTATCTTCAATCCACGGGCACCAATACCGGTTACCGTCGCTCTCGTGCATAAGGAGGCTGTGATCATGGTGCTTGCTGTTCAAGCGAGCGCCTAGATCAGCTTGTAAAGCTTCAGCCATAGTCATGACGCCTCCCGGACCGCTCCCCGATCTACTCGCACACTACCTGAACGCTCATTGCATTGGCTTCGTCCGCCAGATCGGGTGGCGACAGCTTAACGGTCTTGGTCTCATTGCCGCCAGTGATACGACGGCTTTCAAGGAAAGCCGTGAGCGCGCTTGCCCGGATTGCGAAATTGACGTTCTGGGGCACGTCCCCTGTGGCGGCAATCGTCCTGAGTGCGTTGAGCTTGGACGTTACCACACCGATCACATTGCCGCTTTCATCAAGCAAAGGCCCGCCGCTGTTGCCAGGCTGAACCGGAGCGGAAATCTGAAGAAAGCGCGTATCGTCTCCAATTCCAGCAAGCGCAGTGATGTTCCCGAGCGTAAAGTTGCCCGAGCTTGCGAGAACCTGCGACAGGGGGAACCCAAACACGGCCACAGATTCACCGAGCCGAGCCGTCGAACGGATCGTCGCGAACTTGGCTGCCTTGACTTCGGTTTCCAGCAACGCAAGATCGTTCACAGCATCTCTTGCAACGATGCGGGCAGACACGGCGGCGCCACCCGATGGTCTGATCCGGATAGCACGGCAGTCCGTTACAACATGCGCGTTGGTAACGACATGCCCCGAGACGCTGGCGAAAAACCCAGTCCCCGTGGAGCCCCTTCGCTCTGGCGCTGGCTGCGGGCTGGATGGTGGCGGGTTGGCTTGAACAGGCGGCAAAGCTGCTGTCTGCGGAGCAGACGGCGCGACTGTGGTGGACGCCTTGGGTGGAGTTACCTGACGGCCCAATGGAGGGATATAGCCGGTTGTCTCGAGGTGATGCCGCAGCGCGGTTGGAAAGTCGACGTCCCTTTCCAGTCCTTTTGGGCACTTTCCGTCCTGCTCTGCGACAGAACAGATGGTCATAGTCCAATCGGAATTGCGTTCGTAAAGACCTGTCATGCGGCTCCAGGCTTCGTCGAACTGGCCCACCAGTGCCTTGGCAGCCAACCAGCCGCCCAGAAAGCCATTCCGCCGCCAGAGTTCAGGCTGCAGCGCCGCCCAATGCTCCTGTCGATACAGGTCCTGACGCAGATATGCCTGGAATCGTGGGTCCCGCGTCACATCGACTATTCGGTCACCGACAAGGCGCTCAATGCGCGTCGGAGCGTGCGAGTCAGCGTAGGAAGCAAACCGATAGAGAAACGAGTTGTCAATGCTGACCAGTTCAAACGCGCCATCGCCATCAATATCCTCAGGCGAGTAGCCAGCATCACCATCGAGAGTCCGTCCATCGATTGCGCGCCACTGCCCTGCGATACGGGTCACTATCCGCGTGACCGTGCAGCAATGTGCGCCACCCGAGAAGGATGAGAAAACGATCTGCGGTTCGGACGCCGACGGGTCGAGGCGCAACACACGCACTTCGGCATTGCCAGATGGCGTCGCGCTTTCCTGAATCTCGGTCTGGAAGACTATCCGGCTGTCCTGCAAGACCCTGAGGACGGGGATCGTCGTACCATCCGTTGCCCGTCCCAAAACCGTCAGTACAAGGTCACCAACCCTACGAGAGACAGGACGACCGCCCTCGAACTTGAATTCCAAATCAAACAATGGTTTCGACGGCGCCCACACCTGGCGGACATAGCCGTCGCCGCGAGAAAACAGGGAGTCCTTCGGAATGCTGCCGGATTTGAGCATCTGCTCACGTTTGGCGCGCAAACTCGCGAGGCCTTCAGGGCCGGCAACGACGGCATACCAACCGTTGCTGGCCTGTACAACGCGGATCGAAGCGAAGCTGAATCGATAGGCCTTGGCAATGCCGATTGCCTCGTCCTCGGTTCGGGTACTGGCCACAGCAAGCCAACGTCGATCGCCGTTCTGAGCGAATTCATTCGCCGATACGTAAACAGGCGCACCGAAAACCAACAGAACCAATAATGACAGGAACCTCATGGAGGGGAAACGTAAACTGAAGAGCTGCCGTCCGCCAAGCGATAGTTCGGCGTGGCTAAGCGAAGCAGTCGTTCGCGGCGGCTAGGGCTGCTCGGTTTTCTGCTCGCATGGCCGAAGCTGTCGACGCCAGCTAGACAGATCAGTTGATACCTTTCCGGAGACAGGAACAAGAAGCGAACAAAGGCTTGCCTTCGGTGCGGGAATCCGCCAGCCTGGCAAAAATCGACACAGTTACTCGAGACCGATTCGGATCCCCCATGCGCGAGAGCCAACGTTCGGAATTCCAGCATCTGCGTGAACTGGCGGGGCTGACGCTGGAAGAGGCCGCAGGGCTGCTCGAGATCTCCGAGCGCTCGGCCTACCGCTTCGAGAGCGGAGCCGGCGTGCCGGGGCGGCTCGAGCTCAAGACGCTCCGCAGGGCTGCAGAGAAGAGGCAGGCAGCGTTGCAGGGCGAACCGGCCGGCTTCCGCTTCATCGATCTCTTTGCAGGCATCGGCGGATTGCGGCTCGGCTTCGAGCCGATCGGCGGTCGCTGCGTCTTCACGTCCGAATGGGATCCGAAATCGCAGGAAACCTACCGTCTCAATTTCCCGGACAACCATGACCTTGCCGGTGACATCCGCCCCTACGCCGATAACCCTGCGCTGGTCCCCGAACACGACCTGCTGCTGGCCGGTTTTCCCTGCCAGCCCTTCTCGATCGCCGGGGTTTCCAAGAAGAATGCACTCGGGCGCCCGCATGGCTTCCTCTGCGATACGCAGGGCACCCTGTTCTTCGATACGGCACAGATCATCGCCCACCATCGTCCTGCAGCCTTCGTGCTCGAGAATGTGAAGAACCTCGAGCGTCATGACGGAGGGCGGACATTCGCGACCATCATGCATGTGCTGGAGAAGGAGCTTGGCTATCATGTGAAGGCGCGTGTGATCAGCTCCGAGCCGTGGGTGCCGCAGAAGCGCGAACGCATCTTCATCGTGGGCTTCCGCGAGCCGATCGGGTTCGATCTCGATGCCCTGAAGGTCCCGCCACCGGGCTCGGGGCCGAAACTCGGGTCGATCCTGGAGCCCGAGGTCGATCCGAAATACACCCTGACTCCGAAGCTCTGGCAGTACCTGCAGGACTACAAGACCAAGCACAATGCCGCCGGCAACGGCTTCGGATACAGCCTGTTCGGCCCCGGTGACGTCACCCGAACACTCTCGGCCCGGTACTACAAGGACGGATCGGAAATCCTCGTTGACCAGCCCGGAAAGCGCCCGCGCCGCCTGACCCCGCGCGAATGCGCCCGCCTGATGGGGTTTGACAGCGATGGCCGCATCTACCGGATCGGGGTTTCCGACACGCAGGCCTACCGGCAGTTCGGCAATGCCGTTGTCGTGCCGGTCGTGCGCTTCATCGCCGAGGCCATGAAGCCGTTCCTCGAGGCTGCCGTCGCCGCCGACCGGGCGCTCGCGGAACGGCCGTCGCCCCAGGGAACGGTCACCCGTCCCGACCACAGGATCCTTGCCGGCAGCCATGGCTGATACGGTCAGTCCGGAGGTCCGCAGCCGGATGATGGCCGGCATCCGCGGAAAGGACACCCGCCCCGAGCTGATCATCCGCAGGGGACTGCATGCGGCCGGCTACCGGTTCCGGCTTCATGCGAAGGACCTGCCCGGGCATCCGGATATCGTGCTGCCGAAGTACCGTGCGGTCATCCTGGTCAGCGGCTGCTTCTGGCACGGGCATGACTGCCACCTCTTCCGGATCCCCGGCACGCGCCGCGAATTCTGGGAAGCCAAGATCAGCCGCAATGTCGAGCGTGATGCCGAGGTGCGGGGCGCCCTTGCTGCTCTGGGCTGGCGGCACCTCAGCGTGATGGAATGCGCACTCAAGGGGCGGACGAAGCTGGCCCCCGGAGAGGTCATCACTGCCTGCGGCGCGTGGATCCGGGGCGGGGCGTCCGAGGGGGTCGTCGAGGGCAAGAGGGACTGATCCCGTTCCCGGCAATGCCGGATCCGCCCGTTCAGGGTTCGACCGTTACAGCCTCGGCATAGAGCTGTGCCAAGGGCAGTGTCAGAGGAAAATCCACTTGCCGCTAAGGGGAAGGGCTGGCAGTGTCCGTTTAACAAACGATTGCCGCGGGGATAGATGCCGCTACCGTCGACGGCATGATTCAAGCCCGCATTTTCCGGTCTTTCGAGACCAAGCCCGATATCATCCGCCTCGCGATAGTGATGTTTGTCAGCTACCCGCTGTCGCCGTGGAATGTCGAGGGCCAGCTGCATGAACGGAGGATCGACATCACGCACGAGACGGTACGCTTCTGGTGGAACCGCTTCGGGACGATTTTTGCCGCTGAGGTCCGGCGGAGCCGGGTCGACGCCATGCGGTGTTTCCGACGCCGGCGCTGGCACCTCGACGAGATGTTCTTGAAGATCAACGGGTTGAAACACTATCTCTGGCGAGCTGTCGATCACGAGGGCGAGGTGCTCGAAAGCTTAGTTATGAAGCGTCCTGACAAGAAGGCACCCTTGAACCGCAGGTCCGCGAAGTGAAATTCTTACAAAATCGCGTCGCTGGCATGGCCCGGCGAAGACGATCGTTGCGGATCGCTTGGCCTCCTACGGCGCGGCGCTCAGAAGTCTGCGCGCCTTCGATACGTGGGAAGTAGGTCGTTGGTTGAACAACTGCGTCGAGAATTCCCACCAGCCATGCCGACGACGGGAGAGTGCGATGCGTCGCTTCCGGCGGATGCAAAGTCTGGAGAAATTCGCCCCGCTTCACGGCTCGATCCACAACCACTTCAACTTGGAGCGCACCCTGATCAGTCGGAAGAGTTTCAAGGACCGTCGCACCGTCGCTCTCGTTGAATGGTGTCAGCTCTGCGCGGCCTGATCTAGGTCGCGGCAGTGCGCTTTCCGAGACCGTCTGACCTGTCGTACCGCGCCCGAAGATCTGACTGGTGGGAGGCTTCCCCTTGCATGGCCGTCGAACCCAAGTCATCATTAATACTTGTGAGTCTGGGTAGGGCTAAAACTTAACAGGGTCTGCTCGTGCATTCACAGACTGCAACGTCGCTTGAACCGGAAGCAAGGGCCAACATGCCAATCGACCCTGAACTTGATGACCTTGTAAATCATCCTGACCCGTCACGACTGATCTATGGACTTCGGGACACCGGTTACGATTTCAACACCGCTGCCGCCGACATCGTCGACAACGCTATCGCCGCAGACGCGACCGACGTGAACATCTGGGTCGATCTCCAGCCGGACGGTCGCAAGTTTGTCTATTTTGGGGATAACGGCAATGGCATGGACGCCGCAGGGGTTCATGGGGCGATGCGCTACGGCGCTGCGCGTCGCGCAAACGCCAAGAGCCTCGGCAAGTTCGGCTTGGGGCTGAAGACTGCGTCCAGCTCGATCTGTCTTCGCTATGGCCTAGTCTCACGGCAAGCCGGAGAGACAGAGTTGCATAAGCTCGAGTGGGACCTTGAGCATGTCGGCAACGTCAACGATTGGAAGATGCTCCGGGTGCCCATTACAAAGCAGGAGGCACATTGGTATCGCGAGCTATGCGGTGAGGAAAAGGGGACACTGGTCGTCTGGTCGAAATGCGACCGCCTTCTTTCAAAAGACTATCAGGAGCCGGGCGGCTCGGCCGAGAAACGAGCAATAAAGGGCCGCATCGATAAGCTCCGCGAGCATGTGGCGCTCGTTTTTCATCGCTTTTTGAACCCAGCGGAGACCAGTTGCCCGACCGTGCGCATCACAATCAATGGTGAGGCTGTCTTGCCGTTCAATCCGTTCTATCCGGAGCGCGCCGAACAGGTCTTGCCGGACCATGCCCGGGTCATCCCGATACAGCTCGAGGATGGCACAATTCACAATGCGACGATGAATGCCTGGATCCTGCCTCACAGCAAGGACATGAGCGACGCCGAGAACAGCGAGAAGGCGAGAATAAAGAGCCAAAGCCAAGGCTTTTACATCCATCGGGAAGGTCGGATCATCCACCATGGCGGGTGGCTTGGGGTGTTCCGCTCGGATGATCCCCACTACTCTTTGTTGCGTGTCGAATTCGATTTCGACCATCACCTTGACGACGCTTTCAAGATTGATGTCAAAAAATCCCGTATCTTGTTCGACCCAGCCTTGGAGGAGGCGCTTCATAAGACACTCACACCGTTCTGGAATGAAGCCAACAACCGTTACCGCCGTAAAAACAAGGAGCTTGCCCAAGATATCGCGCTGAACCACACCAGCTCTAACCGGACGATCGAGAAGGTCTCTCCCAAGAGAGCCGCCGTCGTCGAGGTTGATGCAGCGTCACAGGAGGTCACGGTCAACAACAACCGGGGCTATGGCATCAAGCTGCACATACCTGTCAACAACAACGTTAATCCAAACGCTGTGTGGATCGAGGCTGTCGACGACATCACGAGCGGCCATGTTTGGGAACCGGCGATGCGCAGTTCAAGCGACACTGGTCACCGGATCGGTGTGCGGATCAACAAGCACCACGACTTCTTCCAGAAAGTCTATATGCGCGCTGCTGCCCTCGGGGATGCGGTCGAGGGGATCGATTTCCTGCTCTGGGCCTTCGCGGCGGCAGAGCAAAACAATTCCGACGCAGAGCTTGCCCGGATTTTCGAGGATATCCGCGAGGAAATCTCGATAAGCCTTCGCAAGTTATTGAAGGATACTGCGGCGCCAAGCCAAAGGGATCTCGAGGACCTAGCCGCTGCTGCTGTTTTTGTAGAGGGCGATGATTGACCCCCGAGCGGACCACTGCACTCAAGGGCGTGCTGGAGCACGGCGTCGGGGCAGCTGTCATTGTGCAGACTGGCAGCTCTGGCGGGCGCAGTGGGCTTACGGCCTGCTTCGCTGATCTGGGCGTCAATAATGGCCCTGTGGTGAGCATCTTCCCAACCGGGTTGCATCGCCATAGGGTTACTCTCGGCTTCGGCCGTTTTGCCCGGCAGTGCATCGACCAGATGCGGCACGCGCCCGCAGAGCGCATGACAGTTGCGCGAGCGCTCCTGCGAAGGGCAGCGGCCGTAGGCCATTGCACTATCTCGCCTTCGCAGGACCTTGAGACATGGGCGGTTACATCCTCGGAATTCGCAGTTGAGATCATCGTCCCTAATGTCCGTGAGCCCGCTGCTGAGGAAGCGATTATCCAAACTGCCGAAATGGTTATGGTGCCCCTGATGGCAACGCTTGCGGAGTTGATCGGCTACGATGATGCCGAGACGGAAGCCGTTGAGTTCGACATTGAAGGTAGGGTGACCGAGGTGATGGTTACACGCCGTGAACGCAGCCCGCGCAATCGTCTTCTATGCCTCTCCATCCATGGTCACCAGTGCGTGGTTTGCGAGGTGAGGCCAGAAATACTCTACGGCGAGGCAGGTAGCATTATCGAGGTCCATCATCTTGAGCCGATGTCGAACCTTGTAACACCACGTACCTATGATCCCGCGACAGATTTGGTGCCTCTTTGTCCTAACTGCCATCGGGCAGTCCACACCCGCCGACCGGTTCCTTGGACTATCGAAGAATTGAAAGAACTGAGGCGAATTGCCGATGCCCGCATACTCTAATTGGCCCCGTGACTTCCTAACCGCTGTAGCCAACGGCGTTAGAGGTATGTTGGCGATCGAGAGTATCCTTGATCCAATCTTGGTCGTGCGTCGCCGGGAAGGCCGGTACGAGATCACGCTTGAAGCGCGCCGGAGGAGCCGCGGTGTTCTGCACGCTATGACGGCTCCAGGACTAGACTTCGCTTGGGTTCACGACGGTACCTACATGTATCCGCTGCCCAACGACGTCACCGAGGTAGTCGCGGGCCGTCTCGCAGGAATGGAAGCGGACGACCTGACTTTCCCTGAGGTTCTAGCGCTCGAACGAGGGTCCGATGACCAACTTCAAGTGGTCCTCGATCCATCCGTGTTTGAAAGCGGCAATGTCGCGGCGGGCAGAATGGACCCCAACGCGGCCGTGCCGGGGCTACAGGCTACGCTGTTTCCTTACCAAGCTCACGGTGTGGCATGGATGGCCGAGACGCTACAGCGCACGGGCGGTCTAATTCTTGCCGATGAAATGGGGCTCGGCAAAACGATCCAGATAATTGGCGCCATGCTGCTCGCCCCGCCTGCCAACACCTCACCGGCCCTAGTACTGTGCCCTACGTCGCTGATCGCCAATTGGGTGCGCGAGCTGCAAAGGTTCGCACCGTCTCTTACGATCGTAGTGCATCGCGGTGCCGATCGCGCACGGCTTCACCGTGATCTCCAGAGGTCTCAAGTCGTCATTACGACCTATGACACTGCGGTCAACGACCTCGTGCTGTTTCGCGCTGTGGAATGGTCTTGGCTGGTTCTCGACGAGGCGCAGGCTGTCAAGAGCCCGGATTCCCGGCGTCGTGTTGCAGTCGCGGCCATTCCTCGTCAGCGGACGATCCCGGTCACGGGCACCCCGGTTGAGAACCATCTGCTAGATCTCTGGTCCCTCGCCGACCTTGCTGTCCCCGGACTGCTAGGCTCTAGGGCGTTGTTCGAGCGCCGGTTTCCGGACACTGACGACGCTGCGAGAGTACTTTCGCAAATTACCGCTCCAATCGTGCTCAAGCGCATGGTCCGCGACGTTGCCAAGGACCTTCCGGAACGTAGAGATGTTCCGGTTCCCATTGAGCTGGGCGCCGATCTCGCGCGTCGTTACGACGCGGTACTAGAGGAAACGCTCGAGCGATATCCGGCTGCGGGGGCGCTCGTTGCAACGGGTCAACTGCAGCTGTTCTGTGCTCATCCCTGGTTGCGCAGCCCTCATGGGCTTGCGCCCGACTGGGAAGATCGCGTTGAAATCGCTCGTTATTCGGGACAAGCACTCGTAACCCCGAAGATTGAGCGAACGTTACAGCTTCTTCGGGAGGCTTTTGCCCATGGCCACAAAGTGCTAATTTTTGTCAACTTCAACGCCTGTGCGGGGATTTTGCGTGAAGCAGCGGATAGTGAGGGTTTGCCGTTAGCCTTTTGGGGCACTATCAACGGGGGGACGCTAGGCAGCGATCGCCAGCCTATCATAGACGCCTTCGCGGCCTACGAAGGTCCGGCCGTGCTTATCCTCAACCCACGCGCTGCCGGAGCAGGACTGAATATCACCGCGGCTTCTTTAGTGATCCATTATACCCAAGTTTGGAATCCGGCGCTTGAGCAGCAGGCAAGCGCTCGTGCTCATCGGCGCGGGCAAACGCAGCCGGTAACAATCTACCACATGTACTATGTAGATACAGTGGAAGAGGTAATGATGGAACGTGCCCAGAGACGGCGCGAAATGGGCGCAGAGGCTGTGCCGAAGAGCGGCGCAGAAAGCGCTGATCTAGCCAGAGCCCTTTCAATGAGGCCGCAGCAATGACCCCCGAAAGTTTTGCCAAGATCCTTAGCGCCAACGATATCGGAGCGACAGGGGGGCACCAGGCAGGAATTCTTGTACCCAAGGGCGACCTCGCACTTCTAGCCTTCTTCCCGCCGCTGGATGCACAGATCCAGAACCCTGACGCTTGGATTGAGGTTGAAGATGAAAACGGACGTGTGTGGAGTCTCCGCTACATCTACTACAACAACAAGCTCCATGCGGAGAACGGGACGCGCAACGAGTACCGATTAACCCATCTGACGAGATACCTTCGTGAAGCAGGTGCAAAGGTAGGGGACTCCTTGGTCTTCAAAGCGACCGCTTTCAATGGACGATATCGAATAGCGATCGCTCCGGCATTGCCAGCTGCCACTGGTGACGCGGCAGGGCAGCCGAAGCTCACAACTGTGATTAGGCTATCTGGATGGCGGCGCGTCCATTGATCGGCGGGGAGGCGCAACTGGCCGCTCTGGGCGCACTGGATCGTGCAAGACCTGTTGCTGCGCTACACCCCGACCGGAAGCAGGCACGACTAATGCAGGGTGGGCTCGGAACCGTGGGTGCCCTCGTTGATGACGCCTTGGCCGGATATCCAATCCTTCGTTCTATTTCGGGCATGGGCATCAAATCTGTTCTCACGATCCAGCAGAGACTTGCGGCGCTCGCGGCCTCGGCTCTCACCGACGGTTCCGTCGACTGGGACGTTTTCGAACGCCTGTGCGGGCTTAATCCTGAGACTCTGCCGGAGGACGGATTAATCCTTAGTGCCTACGATCGGGCAAGACCGGTTGAAGTCCTCCACATTGGGAGCCGGGCACCGCGCTTGCGAGACGCCGGTTTGGAGACCATCGGCGATTTATTGGACGACCGGGATAACCACTTCCGTACAGTCTTCCAAGTTGACGGGTTAGGGCAGGGAGCTGTCAAGATGCTGAGCCAGCGGCTAGCTTCGCTCGAGAGTTTCGTCGATGCGGCCGGCGTAGCCAACTGGGCCGGGTTCGACGAGATTTGGGCCGGGATCTCGTCCGGCCCGATCGAGACCGCCGCGCTGCCACCGCTCGACGAGGCAGTGCAGGCGCGCCCCGTCGAGGTACTCAGGCTCGGTACGAAGGCGAGGTATCTTCATGATGCGGGCCTCCATACTCTCGGCGATCTCGCGGTGGAAGGCGTCATCGACCGACTGTTGGGAATACCCGGAATTGGGCCGAAAACCGCGCGGCTGATACCGGAGCGGATTACCGCCATCCGCAACATTGTGACGGAGACCGGCGGCAAGCCGGACTGGGATAAAATCGCTGCGTCTTGGGGGTTCACCTTAACACCCGAAAAACCGGTTGTTGATAGCGACGGCTTCCTCGCAGCTTTACCTGAGGTGATAGCGACGGTCGTCGGCGCTTACGAGAGCGCGATGGATCGGCTTATCCTTTCGGAACGTATCAGCCGACCGCGCGCCGAGCGGGTGACCCTTGAGGCGATCGGAATTGAGTTCGACATCACGCGGGAGCGCGTTCGGCAACGGCAAGTCCGTCTTTTGGACAGCCTATCCGACGCCCTGATCAACGACGACCAGTCGCATATGCCTATCCAGTTCCGGGAGAGCTTCCAGGAATTCTGGGTTCGCGCCGCCCGACACTTTGAGCATATTGCCGAGCTCGCCTATCATGAGTTCGAACGCAAATTGGAAGAGGTCTGGAGCCTCCCCGCCGGGAAACTGGCGCCGTTTATGCCACTTGCAATCGCTATACTCGCGGACGGTGTTAGGATGCCCGTTCCTGGTCCGGATCTGCACCCAGCACTCGATGCCACTCCGCAGGAGATCCTCGAGCGGCCACTCTACGCGTTCCCGGTCCGGCGCGCACGCGAAGGACTGGAGGGTGCCGGCATATTCTCCTTCGGTCTTCTGCTCAACGCAGCCCGTCAAAATCGGCTGCCGCTGGGCCGGGACGGCCGGATCGCTATCGCGATCCTGAATGGTGTTGGAAGGGCGCTAGCGGAGGGACCGGCTGGGGGCGCTGACGCTTGGGCCGCCGGTTTGGAGCTTACGGCCTTGCCGCGGATCGACCCTGCTGACGGGGCGGCATTTATAGCCTCCTTAGACGGCGCCTTAGCGGAAGCGGCTAAGGTCAACGGCACCTCCGGGCGGGCCGAGCAGATCTACAGATTACGTACCTGCATACCCCGGCGTCGCCGACCGACGCTTGACGATGTTGCCGCTGAGCTGGAGACGCACGGCCCGTCCGTGAAACGTGAGGAAACCATACTTCTAGCTAGTCTTCATGCCCAGCTTGTCGAGGGCGACATGACTGATGCCGCCGTGGTCTGGAGGGATGGATTCACGGGTTTCTTCAAGGTTGCCACCGAGCACCATAGGCTTGCTGGCGGGGACTATAACCACTTCTGCAACTCGCTAGGGCGACGGTGGGGTGTCGATGCTGACGAGGTCCGGGAACGTGTTGAGGGACTATGGGCTGTTCTCTCGCTTTATCCCGGTGGACGTAGGGCCCGTCCAACACGGAATAGAACAGACGCCTCCGTCCGATCCGGGGAAACACCGAGGCCGCCCTTGGCACAGTTGGGAAGTGTCGTCGTGTTGAGAGGGTTCCGCAGAGCACACTAACGAGCACTGTCAGAGGAAAATCGGCTTGCCGCTGAAGGGGAGGGCGGCTAGCCGGACCGGATGAGCCACGCCCGCATTTTCCGCTACTTCAAGACCTCGCCCGAGATCATCCGCCTCGCGGTGATGATGTATGTCCGGTATCCACTTTCGCTCCGGAACGTGGAGGACCTGTGACCTGAGACCCGACTTTCCTCCGGTTATGGGGAGAGTCCTTGTGTTGTTTGCTCCGAGACCATTCTCTGGACCGCCCGAGGGTAGAGTTTTCGGGCCTTGGTCACGGTAGCCGGCTGGGTGCGCTACCGGGTTTTTGCAACAGGATCGGAGGCTTATTGCCAATCGCGCCGTGAGGCCGATCCGTGTTGTAGTAATTGCGCCAACCCTCCAACTTTTCGGACGCGTCCGCAAGCGTCATGAATCAATGGGCATTCAGACATTCGGCCCTGAGGCGCCCATTGAAGGCTTCGATGAAGGCGTTATCGGTCGGCTTGCCGGGCCGGGAGAAGTCGAGGACGACGTTGTTGGCATAAGCCCAGAGGTCGAGATCCCGGCTGACAAACTCCGACCCCTGATCGACCCGGATTGCGTTCGGATAGCCGAGCACCGAGCAAGCCTGGTCAAGAGCACGGATGACATCCTCGGCACGGTAGCTGAACCGCGGATCGATAATCGGAGAGAACCGGCTGAATGTGTCGACGACGGTGAGGACCCTGATCTTCTTCCCCGTCGCCAGCTGGTCATGAACGAAGTCCATCGCCCAGACCTCGTTCGGCCGAACAGCTGGCGCACGGTCGTCGCGGAGCTTCGCCTTGACACGTCGCTTCGGCGTCTTGTTACGCAGTTGAAGACCCAACTCATTGTAAATCCTCCGGACCTTCTTCTGGTTGATAGCCCAGCCCTCGCGTTGGAGAACAACGTGGACACGCCGATATCCGTACCGCACGCGGGTTGAGCAGATCTCCTTGATCCGGGATTCAAGGCCGGCCTGATCGGGGCGACGCGACCGGTAGTGGTAGGTGGAGCGTTCGACCTCGAGAGCCTCGCAGGCCCTCCGGATCGACACGTCCCATTCCACGCAGATCACATCGACAAGCTTGCGCTGCCGAGCAGGCCTCAGAGCTTTCGGCGGATAACGTCCTGGAGCATCTCCTTGTCGAGGGAGAGGTCCGCGACCAGCTTGCGCAGCTTGGCGTTCTCGTCCTCGAGCAACTTCAGGCGTCGCATCTCGGTCGGCAGCAGACCGTCGTACTTCTTCTTCCAGTTAAAGTAGGTCGCCTGGCTGATCCCAGCCTTCCGGCAGATATCCGCCACGGGCACGCCGTCAGCGCCTTGCTTGAGAATGAACGCCTTCTGGGCGTCCGAAAACTTGCTCGCCTTCATCGTCTTCCGCTCCTCCCAGCCATGGGAAAAATGGCACGGAAAACTCTAACCAAAAACGGTCCAGTTTGGCGGGAGCAGATCAGGCCGATCACGCGTATCTTCGATGAGATTCAGTACTTGCATATGGTTTAACGTTGAACTAATAAGGTTCAACGTTAAACCATATAGGTGCTCTTATGATCGCGCGTTCAAAATCCCATCCAGTGTCGCAGACGGCGCTCTCGACCAACTTCCGATTTGATCCATCGGGCATCAGGTTACAAATCCCCAACGGAATTCGACCAAGGTTTCCCGCACCCACCAAGCTGAATGCGTTGATCCTGCTGACGGGCACGACCTTGTGCGGCATGCTTGCGCTGAATGCACCGACTTGGGCGGCAGATTTGAAAAAGGCTTCGCGTCCCCAAACGGTTGAGCCGGTTGTCAAGGATTGGCGACCGCTCTCGTGGATCGAAGGGAATTGGACCGTTACACTTGGAGCGCAAGGAAACATGACACCGAGCTTCGAGGGGTCCGACAGACTTCTGTTTTCCCCCGTACCAATCTTCGGCATTCGCCGCACTGGCACACCTGCTGCTTTCCGTGCACCAGATGATGGGTTTGGTCTTCCCGTTTTCAGTACAAACAACTTCAAGATCGGCGTTGCTGGCCGACTTAAGCCGGCGCGTGACGGCAGCGAAAAGGCAACACGCGGCCTTGGTGATGTTGACCTGGCGGTTGAGGCCGGTCTTTTCGCAGAATACTGGGCTACGGAATGGCTGAGAGTCCGGAGCGAAGTACGCCGCGGCCTTACAGGACACGAGGGGCTTGTCGGAGATATCGGTGCAGATGTTGTGCTGAAGCCGCTTGCTCCGCTCACCCTGTCCATTGGACCTCGCCTCGCCTGGGGCGACAATGAGTACATGTCGACCTATTTTGGCGTGAATGCCCAGCAATCTGCTGGCTCCGGCCTGTCGCAATACAAGGCGCAAGCCGGAATTCGCTCAATCGGGGTTACTGCCTCAGCGTCCTATCGAGCAACGGAAAAAATCACGCTGACGGGCTTTGCCAAGTTCGATCGTCTGGTCGGCGATGCGGCCGCTGCGCCCTTGGTCAAAGGACCGAACGGATCACAGAACCAGTTCGCAGCTGGGCTCGGCATCTCCTACGCCTTCGACTTCTCGATCCGCCGATAAGTCCAATTGAGAAACCTTCATCCCGCCGCCATTGCGTCGCCGGAGTGCCAAGGCGAACGCAGTCAGCAGCCTCATGTCTGGAGCCCAAAAATGTCGATCTCACGCAGATCCTTTCTCTCAACCGCTTCGGGATCCATTGCCCTGGCCATGTTTTCCCTGCCATGCGGAGGAAGCCGTTTGATTGCCCAAACCCGGAAGGACCCGCGTGCAGCATGGAATGCGCCGGATGCAACGACGAGCAGTGACCCCCGCCTGCAAGCGCTCGCTTATGCCATTCTCGCGCCGAACCCTCATAATCGCCAGCCCTGGCTTATCGACTTGAAGGGAGACGCGGAACTGATCGTGAGCTGTGAACTGGAACGCAGGCTGCCCGCGACTGACCCGTTAGATCGTCAGATCACAATCGGGTTTGGCGCGTTTCTGGAACTCCTGCGAATGGCTGCTTCCAAGCTGGGGTACGAAGCGTTGATTACGGAATTTCCGCAAGGTGAGCCGGGCAACAGGTTGGACGAGCGCCCGATCGCGAATGTGATCTTCCGAAAGAATCCACTGATCAAAGCAGACCCCCTGTTTCAACATGTCCTGGCGCGGCGCACCAATCGCGGTCCATTTGACATGACCCGGGCTGTAGACGAGGGAGTCCTCGCGTCCGTACGTTCGGCCAGTCTTGCCCCAGGGCAGGTCTTCTCTTCGTCAGAGCCCAAGCTTACTGCTAAGCTCCGAGACCTCGTGTGGGCTGCATTCAAGATGGAAGCCATGACTCACGATCCCCACATGGAGAGTGTAAACCTGATGCGCCTCGGGCGGGCAGAAGTCACGGCGAACCCAGACGGCATTTCTCTCGATGCGCCTGAACTGGAAGCGCTTGTGGTGCAAGGCATTTTGACCAGGGGCGCGATGGCCTCTCCGGATACGCCGGTTTTCAAACAATTCCTTGCGGTCACTGAAGCACCGGTTCGGGCGACGCCTGCTTTCGTTTGGCTGGTAACGCCAGATAATCGTCGGGTTTCCCAGTTGGCAGCTGGTCGCGACTGGGTGCGCCTCAACCTTATGGCCACAAGCATGGGCTTGGGACTACATCCGCAAAGCGCTACGCTTCAGGAATATCCGGAAATGTATCAATTGTTGGATGAAGTTCACGACTTGCTCGACGCCAGGAAGGGACGCATACAAATGTTGGGCCGGATCGGATACGCACCGCGTGCCGTTCCGTCGCCGCGTTGGCCATTGGAAACACGACTAAGGACTTGATGAGCGTCAAAAGCCAGGAACCGAAAGATCCAAGACAGACGTCGGCCACCCAAGGCCGACGCAAAAGTCTGGCTGCCGACAAACAAGGCATCCAGCGGCCGCAGGTCCAGTCTGCAGTTTCTGGAAAGACTACGCTATTTGATCTCTTCAATGAGATTAGCATTATCGAACATTTGGCGCGGAACAAGTTTGAGCGCGCACTTCCGAATGGATTCACAGTTTCCCAATTCAGTGTCCTCAACCACCTTGTTCGGGTCGGGGATGGCGTACTACCTGTCAGGATTGCCCGCGCATTCCAGGTCGCAAAGGGCGCAATGACCAACACGATCCATCGTCTTGAAGAACGCGGCTTCGTCATCGTCACTGCGGATGAGCATGACCGTCGTGCGAAGCGCGTCTTCTTGACGAGCGCCGGCCGAGAGATGCGGGAATCCTGTATCCAGATTGCAAACCAAGTTGTCCTTGAGTTGAGCCAGACGGCATTGGCACAAGAGCTTCTTGCGATCGTTCCTGTACTGGCCGAACTTAGAAAATACTTGGACTCTGAACGTGAACGAAATTAGATATCAAAGTTTGTCTAAGCTGCCCAATTGAATTGATTGATGAATTTTCTGGCCCTCTCTGCATTGTTGCCTGCATTGAGAACGCGTAGCAAACTTGTCAAGCTGTGAGCCCGTGGGGGCTCATCTCGGTGCTGTGCAAGGCCGGAACAACTCCAGTTGGACAAGGGTTTTGTTCACAAGGGCAACGATAAGAGGCTTCTCAGACAACCCTGACAATCACGCCACGCTTCATAAATTCTTCGGTCAGCGTTGCCGTCGGAGGTCGCGCGATGGCCGGCAGATCGAGTGTTTCGCCATTCGTGAGGACGATTGTTACATCCGGCGCGTCGGTCCACTTTTGAACAAGGACCCGATCAATGCCAGAGAGTTGAATACGTCTGCTCTCAGATGGCGTGTGAAAGACGAGAACAGAATCGGTGATTTCCATTCCCGATGCTCGGGTTGTGGAAACAATGATCGTCATGCCGGCGGCGGCGAAAATCAACGGTGGGTATAGCCACCATGCAGCTGATGCAGATATTGCAAAAATGAGAAACCCCCAAGTGATGACGAGCGCCAATATCTTTCCCGGTGATCGGGCATCACGATGCCATACATAATCATTGCCTTTGTTGGTCATAGGATCGCATAGCCCTGTGCAGCGAGCGTGAGCGCCAGAGCAGACATCACCGCAATGGAAATGGCGGCGACGTTGATGATCATGATCTGGTGTGGTGACGATTTCGTCAGCCAAGCCACAATTGGCAAGATTTGCATCGCATGCAGTCCGAGAAAGTGTGGGATGCGAAGATCGCCAACATCTCGCGACCATCCAAAAAGCGGAATGATGTTGGCCTGGCTCTCCGGCGTACCAACCAGGGCGCCGGCATTGGCAACCAAGATCACGCCCGTGACGAGCCCGATCACACCCGAGAAAACAAGCCCAAGCCCAACGGCCTGCCGCATCGCTGGATTCCGAGTTGCTGACTGCGACTTCAGAACCATGATTCCGAGGATCAAAAGGATGGTCACCAACGTGACCGAACCAATTCCCATCAACCTGAACATGAATGCCGAATAGGGCGTTGCAAGATTGAAGTGCGAGTCTTCGCCCACGGCCGCGCGACTGGCGATGTAGCCAACTTCAAACAGTGACATTCCGATCAGTAACCGCACGAGGATACTGGCGACCCACCCATCCCTGGATCGCGCAGCGAGCCAATGCCAAGACCACGACAAAGTCCCGAGCATGACTCCCAGCGAAAGCGAAAACTTGAACGGCTTCAGCCAGACAGAAACACCATGGACAGTACGAGCATCACCTTGGATGAGGATGAAGAGAGGCAGGCAGAGAACCAGCAGGAAAAGAGCGCAAGCTCGCAGATTCCGCTCTGGAAATGCTGCCCCAAATCGCTCGATAACCCGCTTTGATAGCCTCTCGGAACGATCAAACAATTGACTAATCATGATGGACAACTCCGATCTGAGCATGCGCAGGGCGGACAAGCGGAAGGATGGCGTAATAGGCAAGCAGACCTGACGGGCCGAACATCAATGTGCAGAAAAGCACAGGCAGCATGACCAAGCTGGGCACCCGATCCCGTTGGGATTGTTCAACCAGCCAGGTTCCCATGAAGAGATCGAAGGCGAGGTAGTGGATCCAACCGGCCAGAGCGATCTCTTCCGTCGTGAAGAGCAGCATGACCTGCTGAAGGCTGCCATAGCCGCCGGGCCCCTGAACAAAGAAGCCCACCATCAGTGCTGTGTAGAGCCCTGAAAGAACAAGCGGAATCAGCAACCTCGCGATCGAGTTTCGAAGGAACTCGAAGCGTCGCGTCAGGACATTGATGATCAGGAGCGCCCAGCCTGACATCATCAACGTACCGGCAATCGCGAAGAGGTAGTTTGTGATCACGCGCACTCCGCATCGGACCCTGAAGATGCCGAGGATGCTAGCCGCACCAAATTCGTTTGAAACTTGACAAAATTTGTATGTGAAGCATGCATGCATGCATGCCAAAACGATCGACCGCTGGCCGGTACTCACTCTCCTCCGTTGATTGGCTCTTGGTTCGGTCTTTCACAGCCGTTGTCAGGACCGGCAATCTGACACGGGCAGCAAAGGCCCTCAAAACAACTCAGCCGACCATCGGCCGCCACATTCGTCAGCTTGAAAGCCGGATTGGAGAAATCCTTTTCGAAAGGACAGGAGAGGGTTTTCGCCCGACCGCCAGAGCGACTGAATTGTACGAGAAGGCCGCCGGTCTTGATGATGCGATCGAGGCCTTCACGCTTTCCATGGGGGGTGGTTCACAGGACCTGGTCGGAACCGTCCGCATTACGGCACCAGTTTTTTTCGGAATGCGTGTTTTGCCGCCGATCTTGACCGAGTTGCTCGTCGAACATCCTGGTTTGGAGGTCGAACTCTCCATCAATGACCAGTCTGAAAATCTGCTTCGCCGCGAAGCGGATATCGCAGTCCGGCTGTTCCCGCCCCAGCAGGATGATTTGATCGCGCGGCGCTTGGGAATGCTGTCGGTTGGTCTCTTTGCCAGTCGCCGTTATTTCAACCGTGTCGGAACGTCACTACCGAATACACCTGGTGATCTCGAAGGTCATGTCATAATTGGCGAAGGGAACGCGCATCGTGCCCTTGCTTTTGCAAGTGCCAACAAACTGGCCCTGACCAAAAAGAACGTGCGGTTTCGATCCGACTCGATGTCGGCGCAGTACGAGGCCTTGCGTGTCGGCGCAGGGATTGGGCCCGCCTTGGCCTGTATCGCGAACCGGGATCCGGACCTCATCCCGATCCTTCCCGATCTGGTTGTCGCGACCATTCCGTTATGGATCGTTGCTCATGATGATTTACCACGCAACCCGAGGATGCGTACGACATTCGATCACCTCGTTGTGAGATTGTCAGAACTGATGGCAGTGTCAGATTAAAAATCCGGTTGCCGCTGAAGGGGAGGGCGGCTGGCCGGATCGGATGAGTCGCGCTGGCACTGTCAGATAAAAAATTCGGCACTGTCAGAGGAAAATCGGCTTGCCGCTGAAGGGGAGGGCGGCTAGCCGGACCGGATGAGCAACGCCCGCATTTTCCGCTACTTCAAGACCAGCCCCGAGATCATCCGCCTGGCGGTCATGATGTATGTCCGATACCCGCTGTCGCTACGGAACGTCGAGGACCTGCTGCACGAGCGCGGCATCGACATCACCCATGAGACGGTGCGGTTCTGGTGGAACCGGTTCGGAACGATTTTCGCGGGCGAGATCCGGCGCAGCCGGGTTCAGGCGATGCGGAGTTTCCGGCATCGACGTTGGCACCTCGACGAGGTTTTCGTGAAGATCAACGGGGTGAAACATTACCTGTGGCGCGCCGTCGATCATGAGGGCGAAGTGCTCGAGAGCTTCGTCACAAAACGTAGAGACAAGAAGGCAGCGTTGAAATTCTTGCGAAAATCGCTTCGCCTGCATGGCCCTACCGAAACGATCGTCACGGATCGATTGGCCTCATACGGCGCCGCGCTCAAGAGTTTGGGCGCCATCGATAAACGCGAAGTCGGCCGCTGGTTGAACAATCGGGCCGAGAATTCGCACCAGCCGTTTCGACGAAGAGAGCGGGCGATGCTCCGCTTCCGGCGGATGCGAAGTCTTCAAAAATTCGCCGCCTTGCACGGCTCGATCCACAACCACTTCAACCAGGAACGACACCTCTCATCCAGGCCAACATTCAAGGAAAGACGAACCGCCGCACTCACCGAGTGGCGTCAGCTCTGCGCGGCCTGATCCATGTCGGGGTAGGGCGCTTTCCGAGACTTTTTTGGTTTGTCTGACAGCACCCGCTTCTGGCTTCGCTCCTCTTCAGCATGATGGGACCGATTGGCCTGCTGCCCCTTTTTGCGAAATCAACAGCGGGTGCTGACGCAAGGCTTCAAAAGACAATCGCGGTTCGTGCGGCGATCTTTGCCACTCTTGCCTTGGCGGTTGCGGTATTTGTTGGAGCAGCGATCATGCAATCGGCTGGCACGTCGCGTTCCTCCTTGATCATCGCGTCCGGCGTCATCCTGACGCTGACGGCCCTGCGGAACATCTTTGGCTCGGGTTCGCCGCAATCGAGCGCTGCTCAACCAGCAAGCGAGGCTCTCGCGCTGGCGCCCATTGCGATTCCGGGAATCGTCACGCCGATGGGTGTCGCCATTCTGATCCTGTTTGCCAGTTACTTCCCTGAAATGGTGGACCGGTTGGCCATTCTGGCCGTCATGGTCGGCATCATGCTGGCAAACCTGCTGGCAATGTTTTCAGCCCAATGGTTCATGCGCGGGCAGTGTCAGATTAAAAATCGGGTTGCCGCCGGAGCAGGTGCGGCTACCCTCGATGGCATGAGCAGCGCCCGCATTTTCCGCTACTTCAAGACCAGCCCCGAGATCATCCGCCTCGCAGTGATGATGTATGTCCGGTATCCGCTGTCGCTCCGGAACGTCGAGGACCTTCTGCACGAGCGGGGGATCGACATCACGCATGAGACGGTGCGGTTCTGGTGGAACCGCTTCGGGACGATTTTCGCGGCGGAGATCCGCCGGAGTCGGGTCCAGGCGATGCGGAATTTCCGGCATCGGCGCTGGCACCTCGACGAGGTCTTCGTGAAGATCAACGGTGTGAAGCACTACCTCTGGCGAGCTGTCGACCACGAGGGCGAGGTGCTCGAGAGCTTCGTCACGAAGCGCCGCGACAAGAAGGCAGCGTTGAAGTTCCTCAGGAAATCGCTGCGCATGCATGGCCCGACCGAGACGATCGTCACGGATCGATTGGCCTCATACGGCGCCGCGCTCAAGAGTTTGGGCGCTATCGACAAGCGCCAGGTTGGCCGCTGGCTGAACAATCGCGTCGAGAATTCTCACCAGCCATTCCGACGACGAGAACGGGCGATGCTCCGCTTTAGGCAGATGCGAAGTCTGCAGAAGTTTGCCGCAGTCCACGGCTCGATCCACAATCACTTCAGCCAGGAACGACACCTCTCATCCAGACCAGCATTCAAGGAACGCCGCACCGCCGCTCTCAATGAATGGCGTCAACTTTGCGCGGCCTGATCCATGCCGGGGTAGGGTGCTTTCCGAGACTTTTTTTGGTTAGTCTGACAGCACCTTTTGCTCGCCCGGTCGCCAGCGCTTTGCCATCTTCTGAAGGGTTTTCCCTCAAAGCGCGATACTCTGTGCCCAATCGATAGCGATGGGTGTGGCGAAGTTTGGGTCGCAAGTTTTCCTCTGACAGTGCCAGTCTGACAGCACCGCACCGACAGCACCAAACTTGGAGGCAGCGTCACTCTTGATTGCATGGACTAGTCCATTCCCGCGCTTGCTCGGCCATGATGTGGTGGATACGGGTTTCAAGCAAAGCAAAAAATAATCGGGCGCGTCCGGATAACGTAACGGATGCTCAATGGGTTAAGGGGCTGGCTCTCATGCGCGGTGCGCTCGGTTTCGTGTTAACTGCGGGCGTTTTTGTGCTGCCGGTGGCGTCAGTGGATGCGCAAACGCATCCGCGCAATGCGGGTTTGCCGAAGTTGGCGAATGTCCAGCCGGTGCCAGGCTTCGGTGGCGGGGGCCGGAATTTCGGCTTCATCAACAATCTCGTGGTGAGCACCGGGCTCATCTACGGCGATACCCGCCGCAAGCGGAGCGCCACGACTCATACCGACAAGAGCTACACGCCCACGCTCGGCGTCAGCTTCGGCATGGGCACGATGGGGTTTGCCGCCATCAACACCAGCTACACCCGGCATGAAAGCCGCTCGAACATCGCGGCGTTCAACCTGCCGGTGGACAGCCGCACCGAATCCTACGGCGTCGACGCCATGGTGGGCATCGCGCCGCTGCCCTTCCTGCGCTTCGGCGTGCTGGGCGGCATTGGCCGGGGCGACAGCTCCTATGGCTTCACCAACATCGCGGCGGCGCGGATCGGTTCCGACGGGCGCACGCATCGCATCGGGGCCTTTGCCAGCGGCAGCTATGCGATGGGCCGGTTCCTGTTCACGCTCGATACAACCGTTCTCGCCGCCCGCAACTTCGCCAGCTATGACCCCGGCAACAACCCACCCTCGGCGCGCTGGGGGGCCAACCTCGGCATGATCGGCGGCACAGTGAATTATGCTGTCACCGACCGGTTCAATGTCTGGGCCGGCACAGTGTTCAACCTTGTCATGTCGCAGAAGGTGGCTGGCAACGAGCCGAAGCTCGATCCCAGCTGGGTGACGCTGCAGATCGGCGCGCGTTATCGCGTCACGGCCAACTGGGAGCTGAATGCGCGCATCCAGACATGGGTGGCAAACAGCCGCTACAACTACACCAGCGGCGGGCTTGGCCTGTCGTACCGGTTCTGAGCGGGGGCAGCATCATGAACAAGATTGTTTCCTCCTTCATCCGCATGACCATGCTGGCCGCCACGCTGGTTCTGGCAGGCTGCACCTATGATCAGATCCTGAAGCTTCCCAATGTGCCGGCGGCCCTGAAAGGCGACAAGGCGGCACAGGCCGCCTTTCTGGCGGATCTGACGGATCCGAAGAAACCCGATCTTTTGACCGGGATGATCGCCGTGGCCTATGGGCCGGAACTGGTCTACCTGCCGAATGGCTGGGAAGCGATGCTGAAGCGGGATGGCGAGTCCGTCCTGGCGCTTATTCTCGGCGTTCACCTGTCGCGCGACAATGTGACCTACGCTCAGGTTCAGGCGCTTGATGTCGATGTCGATGAAGCCACCTTCAACCGCTACAAGACTTTCGGCGCTAACTGGCGAAAATCCATTGTCAATGATCCGAAGAACGCCTACCTGACCGAGCGCCTCGCCCTGTTCAAGGCCCGCACCGGCTCAAGCAATTACGGCGATGACGCACATAACTGGGCCGAGGTGCACAAGCTGCTGCGCAATGATGCCGAGTTCCGGACATTTCTCACCGATGACCGCATGGCCGCGACGTGGCTGGCCCGGAACCAATCTGTACTGCAGCAGGGCTTTGTGAAAGAGCGGCATATGATCGATTTCCTGCACCATCTTGGCCCGATCAATTCTGGCGCCTTGCCGAACGCCTCGCCGTGAGCGAGAGCCGACGGAAGGGCAGTGTCAGATTAAAAATCGGCTTGCCGCCTGCGCGTGCGCGGCTACCCTCGATGGCATGAGCAGCGCCCGCATTTTCCGCTACTTCAAGACCTCGCCCGAGATCATCCGCCTCGCAGTGATGATGTATGTCCGCTACCCGCTATCGCGCCGGAACGTCGAGGACCTGCTTCATGAACGGGGGATCGACATCACGCATGAGGGCACTGTCAGAGGAAAATCGGCTTGCCGCCTGCGCGTGCGCGGCTACCCTCGATGGCATGAGCAGCGCCCGCATTTTCCGGTACTTCAAGACCTCGCCCGAGATCATCCGCCTCGCGGTCATGATGTACGTTCACTACCTGCTTTCGCTGCGGAACGTCGAGGACCTGCTCCACGAGCGCGGCATCGACATCACGCATGAGGGCACTGTCAGAGGAAAATCGGCTTGCCGCTGACGGGTAGGGCGGCTAGCCGGACCGGATGAGCAACTCCCGGATTTTCCGCTACTTCAAGACGAGCCCCGAGATCATACGCCTCGCGGTGATGATGTATGTGCGCTACCCGCTGTCCCTGCGGAACGTCGAGGACCTGCTTCATGAACGCGGGATCGACATCACCCACGAGACGGTGCGGTTCTGGTGGAACCGCTTCGGGACGATTTTCGCGGCCGAGATCCGCCGGAGTCGGGTCCAGGTGATGCGGAATTTCCGACATCGGCGCTGGCACCTCGATGAGGTTTTCGTGAAGATCAACGGTGTGAAGGGCACTGTCAGATAAAAAACGGGCTTGCGAATGATCGGGTCGGAGTTGTACTCTTTAACCGCCCGGGCGCCAGCGCTTTGCCATCTTCTGAGGGGTTTTCTCTCAAAGCGCGATACTCTGTGCTCAATCGATAGCGATGGGGGCGGCGAAGCTTGGGTCGCAAGTTTTCCTCTGACAGTGCCTTCTCGAGAGCTTCGTTAAGAAGCGTCGCGACAAGAAGGCGGCATTGAAATTCTTACGAAAATGGCACTGTCAGATAAAAAACGGGCTTGCGGATGATCGGGTCGGAGTTGTACTTTTCGACCGCCCGATCGCCAGCGCTTTGCCATCTTCTGAGGGGTTTTCCCTCAAAGCGCGATATTCTCTGCCCAATCGATAGCGAGGGGGGCGGCGCAGCTTGGGTCGCAAGTTTTCCTGTGACAGTGCCGCTTTCCGAGACTTTTTTGGTTAGTCTGGCAGCACCCCGACAGCGCCCTTCCGAAAGGCAGCTCAACTGGCGAGGCCAGGGAGAATGCCGGTCAGAGTCGGCCCCAAATGGCGGATGTCCGGGTAGGGTTGAGAGCTATTGTTGCGGTCATCGTCGACGTTCTGCATGATCCAAAGGGCGGCATAATTGTTGTCGGTCAAGAATTTTGTAAAACTCGCATCATCAAGGAGCAGCGCGCGAAGACTGCTTGGTTTCGCAAAATGATCAACTCTATTCATGCGTCGATAATACAATTCCCGTCTTGCCTTGAGTCCGGCATTGCGCGGTAAGTCGACACGCGCCTTCAGCCAAGCTTGACCGTGGCCTTTGTAATAATCGAAGACCTCGCGGGGAAATTCGGCACGGGCATTCTCTGGCATGTCCTCATATCTGTAGTTCTTCTGGGCCAGGTGCGCGCCCAATGCTGTTTTGAGGAACGTGTCCTGATCCTTGATGGCTTCGGCTCTGTCCTCTGCGCTCAAAAACATCCAGTCATCGCCAATAAGATCATACCAAGCCCCATCATCATTGGCGAACTGGGTGACATACCCGTCAAAAAATTCCTTACGCTTCGCTTTTGGCGCCCCGAGGTAAAGTTGTGTCTGGATTTGGATGGAGTCTGCACACCCCGCGATCATGATCCCCACACCGGCCATCAAACCAGTGGAGAGGATGAAGCGACGGCTCGGATGGGACGGCATGAAGTTCGCTCTCATTCTTTTCCGGTCGGATGCATTGTTCAGGCTTGCCTCTTCTCACAACACAAGTTTGCAGGAGTATGCAGCGTGGGTCCCGATACGCCGGACCATACCAAACGTGGAGCGTCCAAGGTCGTCTCCGCGTCTCAGCACTCTTCGTGCCGTCTCAGGGGGCATGCGAATTCTGGGTCTGTGACATTTCGGGCACAAGCAGCCGGATCGCCGTCAGGAGCCCATGACCACGAGCACGGGATCAACAGCAGCCTTTGAGACAGTCCGGTTCCGGAGGAGCCGCTTTACAATCGTTGTAACATTTGAGATCCGTCGCAACCTGGTCGAGGCGAAGCGGAGTTTCCGATCTCTACGTTGGTATCGTGGCCAGGTTCCTTGAGCGATCAAACGGGTGGAACCTCAAGTCTAGCATGCCGCAATGAGCCATTCCTAGCCTTGCTGCTTAATCTGACGCGACCAACGCATGGAAGAGCGGCAAAATGACGCTTTGATCCTCGGCCCCAGTGTAGTCACAGCTTGTATCGCTGAGACATTCTCTTTGCCTTTCGCCAGCGTTGGGAGCCGGGGGAAAAGCATGTTGAAACATCGTCAGTCGGACGGCGTCACATCCTCGCAAAGCGGGAAAAACAAAGCACATCCTGCATGAACGTCCGCATGATCTCAGCCTAAAGCAACAGCCGTTTGTAATGAAGGACGCTAGCGAATTCTGGCGGGAAATCGCCGCGACGGATCTCACGTCGAATGATCCAACAAAGGAAGTGCGGCTTGCATTACGCACTACCATCTTCGGGCAGGGCTGGCGGTGCGCGGAATTCTTTGATACCCGCGCCGAAACCGTGTCCGATATGCGGAACAGGCATCTTATCGACGCGGACGGACTCGATTATCTGTCCGTTGGCTTCATTGTCGAAGGCGGCCGGGTCTCGGAAAACGCTGGTGTAACAACCGATAGCGCAGTCGCCGGTCAGTTCTTCGTCTTTGAAGGCGCCCGGCCTGGCCGTTTTCGATCCAGAAGGGATCGTGCGCTTTATCTTGCCATCCGTAGAGAACATCTCGTTGCCGCCGTTGGGGACGCGCGCCTCGATGCGCCGCTCCTTGCAACGAGGGTTGCCACATCGCCTGTTGGCCCCCTGATCCGGGAACATCTCCTGTCGATGGCGCGTCACTTTGCACGACTGACGCCGATACAGCAGGCCTTCATCCTGAATCAGGCCGTCGATCTCGTCGTTCTTGCCATCGTGACGTTTGGGAACGGGCTGGCGGGTAACCTGCCCCTGTCATCGCTGGTCGAGCCTGCCAGAACGTACATCGCGCAGAACCTGCGGGATTCCTCCCTCAACCCCGAGCGCGTCGCCAAGGCGCTCGGGATCTCTCGTGCAACCTTGTACCGCGCCTTCCGGCAACAGGGCGGCGGTATCGCGCAGACGATTCGTGATGCGCGGCTCGAAAAGGCGAAGGAACTGCTCGAGTCTTCACCCCGCGACGTCAGTATCTCGGAGATTGCCTTGCAATGCGGCATTCTCGATACGGTGAATTTCTCCCGCCAGTTCCGTCGTCGCTTCGGACTGTCACCGACAGATCACAGGTTGGAGAGATTTTCACCGACGAGACGAGTGAACGAACCTTGAGACGGAGCGACTAACCGCCGGCGTGGCGGAATGCTAATGCCCTGTTAACGTTTGGGAATGGGGTGGGTATCAATGCGTCGCGGCGGATTGGCATTGTGTAGTGTTTTTGTGTTGCTCACAGGCAGTCCTGTTGTTGCGCAAGGGACATCCCTGCGCCTGCCGACACTAGCGCAGGTGAAGCCACTTCCACCACTGCCGCGCCTGTACAGGGAGCCGAACCCCGGCTTCCTGCACGACTTCAAACTGTCCGTTGAAGCTGGCTATTCCCTCACCGAAAAGCGTCGGCAACCCACCCGGCTCCGCCAGTCGAGCGTCGGCGGCCAGCTTGGTCTTTCATTCGGGATCGGGCAGATCGGCTTCGCCTCGTTCACCGGCAGCTACTCCCGTGAGAATATCAAATCGACCATCTTGGCCTTTCCGCTTTCCATGGATGCTGGCGCCGATGCGCTGGGCTTTGACGCCGTCATCGGAATTGCGCCGGTTCCCTTCCTGCGGGCTGGCGTGCTTGCCGGCGTCGGCTCGGGCAGCAGCTCGTACCAGTTTGTGGGCGTGGCGGCTGCCCCGGTCGGTGCCAAGAGTGGCAGCTTCCGCTATGGCGGCTTTGTTGGCGCGACCTACGCGACGGGTAGATGGTCGGTCAACCTTGATGCCGCGATACTCGCATCGCGCCATCGGCAGGAATACGACCCGACAAACATCCCGCCTGTCGCCCACTTTGGCTCAACCATCGGGATGTTGACCCTGAGCACAACCTACGACCTCACGACGCGGCTTCGGCTTCTTGCCAGCCTGACGGTCAATCAGGTCCTCCAGGAAAAGATCGCGCCGGCCGAACGCGGGCTCGACGAGAGCTGGTTCACGGCCCAGATCGGCGCTGGTTACATGCTCACGGAACGCTGGGAGATCACGGCCAAGGGCACGACCTGGCTCTCCAATCAGCGCATGCGCTACAGCCGGGCGACGCTCGGCGCTTCCTACAAGTTTTGAACTGCGCTGCACGACGTCCATGTGGGCGAGCAACGGCGCACCCATTGACCGTTCAAAGCCCGCCGTTACCCAGCTGCAAATCATGAGGATGTCGTCATGACGTTTCGGATCCCTGCCCGTTATCTGGGTTTCGTGCTGGCAATCCCGTTGGTTGTGGGCCTTCAGGCTTGCGCGAACGTAGACATTGGTCAGGCGAGCTCGTCGATTAAGCTTCTGGCACAGAAGACGCCCGAGGAAAGGAAGGAGGATATCAAAGCCTTCCGCGAGGGAACAAGTTGGTATTCCGAAGGCATCTGGAATGGCGCTCTCGGCGAGTACATGATTTACATGCCCGCCAACTACAAGGACATCTACGCAAAGGATGAAGAGTCTTTCTTCAATTATGTCATGGGTGCCTATCTCGCAAGGAACCCTTCTTTTTCCTACACGGAGTTTACCGCTTATGCCGGTGACTTCATTTCTCGCGAGCGTTTCGACTACATGCGGCGTTTTGGGGATCTGTGGCTGAAAAGCCTCGAAACGGACCCCAGGAACCGAGCCATCAAGCAGCGCTATGACCTGTTCAAGAAGCGCTTTGGTGGCGACAATGCGCGCCGTTACCAGGAGCTGGTCATTCCCAGCCGACTTTCCGAGCTTCTGAAGGATGACGCCAAATTCAAGTCATTCCTCGAAGATGATGCCTACGCCGCCAATTGGATTCTTGAGAATACTGATACGAACACGAGGGTAAGGGGCCGGTTCTTCGAGAAAGGCTATGGCCCCTCGATCGATGATTTGCTGAAGCCAGTGACGATTGGCATTCTTCCGGCGCTGGCGAGCTGATCAGCCGGCAGTGTCGCCACGGGGGGCAGTGTCAGATTAAAAATCGGCTTGCCGCTGACGGGGAGGGCGGCTAGCCGGACCGGATGAGCAACGCCCGCATTTTTCGGTACTTCAAGACCTCGCCCGAGATCATCCGCCTGGCGGTCATGATGTATGTCCGCTACCCGCTCTCGCTCCGGAACGTCGAGGACCTGCTCCACGAGCGCGGCATCGACATCACCCACGAGACGGTGCGATTCTGGTGGAACCGCTTCGGGACGATTTTCGCGGCCGAGATCCGCCGGAGTCGGGTCCAGGCGATGCGGAATTTCTGACATCGGCGCTGGCGCCTCGTTGAGGTTTTCGTGAAGATCAACGGCGTGAAACACTATCTCTGGGGCACTGTCGATCACAAGGGCGAGGTGCTCGAAAGCTTCGTCACGAAGCGTCGAGACAAGAAGGCGGCGTTGAACCGGAGGTCCGCGAAGCGAAATTCCTCAGAAAATCGCTGCGCATGCATGATCCGACCGAGACGATCGTCACGGATCGCTTTGCTTCATACGGCGCGGCATTGAAAGCCATCGGTGCCATCGACAAACGCGAGGTTGGGCGCTGGCTGAACAATCGCGTCGAGAATTCGCACCAGCCGTTTCGACAAAGAGAGCGGGCGATGCTCCGGTTCCGACGGATGCGAACCGAAGGTCTGCGAAGCGAATTCTTCAGAAATTCGCCGCAGTCCACGGCTCGATCGACAACCACTTCAACCAGGAACGCACACTCATCCAGACCAGCATTCGAGGAAAGAAGAGCCGCCGCTCTCAATGAATGGCGTCAACTTTGCGCGGCCTGATCCATGCCGGGGTAGGGCGCATTCCGAGACTTTTTTGTTTAGTCTGACAGCACCCCCTTACGGATGTCGCGGCGTAGCATGACCCTCTGCCGTTTTTGATATCCAAGAGGTGAGAAGCTTTTCTGATCTTCACGTCGCCCGCTTTACGGACTTTGGCAAGTTCGTTGACCGCTCTGCCAGCTTCGCTTTCCTGTTTCGCTGCGTCTTTTCCTAGGCCGTTCCGTATCGTTAATGACGCCCATCCGTGAGTGGGATTGCGCGTCGTGACCACAAATGAGGAATGGCTCATGACATCGAATGGAAAAGGCATCCTGATTGCCGGCCTGCTCGTCGCCTTCGGCACGGCTACCTGGAAACCGGTCGAGGCGGCCGATCTTCGGCGCGAGCGGTCGGGCGCACAGGTTATGGGAAATCCCGTTGCCGTCAAAAACTGGACCGGAGCCTATCTGGGCGGCAATATCGGTTACGCATTCGGCAGCTCCGACATAGCGGATACCATCGGGACCCCCGGTTTCGTTGGGCTCATCCCCGGCGGGATTGTGCCCGGCCAGCTCAGGCTTCGACGTGAAGGCGTCATCGGAGGTGTGCAGGCTGGCTACAATATCCAGACGGGAAGCTTCGTCCTCGGCCTCGAGACCGACATCCAGATTCTCGATGCTGGAAAGAGCGCCAGCTTTACTGGAAACCCGGTTCTTGGCACGCCGCTCACGACTTCTGCGCGATCGAGGCTCGAATATCTCGGGACGTTGCGCGGCCGGGTGGGGTACCTGGCCACGGAAAATGTCCTCCTGTACGTGACTGGCGGTCTTGCCTATGGTGGTGTTGACTCTCGGGCCTCGGTCAATGGCGTCCTCGCTCCGGCTCTCAGCTGGAACGGCTCGAAAAGCGAGGTCAAGGCGGGTTATGCTCTTGGCGCCGGAGCGGAGTACAGGCTGACAGCGAATTGGTCGATCAAGGGCGAATATCTTTATTACGACCTTGGACGGCAGACCGTTCGAACCACGCCGAATGCTGCGGCCGCTGCCGCGGTTCCGGGCGTCGTTTACGATGCGCGGATCAAGACTTCCGGACAGATCATCCGGGCCGGTCTGAATTACGCCTTCTGACCTTTAGGGGGACACGGCTTTCTTTCAGACAGCCGCAGGCTACCGATCCCCCGATCCGTGGCCTGCGGCATCCCTCAGAACCGTTCTCGGGAAACCAAACGTGACCCCGGAAAACCAAGACTGGGACCCTTTCCAGCAAAAGATCGCCACGCTTCTGGCGCGTGTAGCCGGAGCGCGGGATCGGGCAGCCTTCCTGCAGCTTTACCAGCTGACCGCGCCGCGCCTCAATGCTCTCGTGACCCGGATCCTGAGGGACGAGCGATTGGCCGAGGATGTGCTCCAGGAGGTCTATCTGAACATCTGGAACCGCAGCCAGTCCTATTCGAGTACGCGTGCCAAGCCCATGACATGGATGATCGCGATTGCGCGGAACCGTGCTATTGACCGGTTGCGTCTGAACCGAACCACTGCCCCGTTTCTCACGCCGATCGAAGACATCGATGTCGCCGATCATGGCCTCCTACCGCTGGATGCTATGCTCGAACACGAAAAGGGTCAGGCGTTGCGGTCCTGTATCGAAGCCCTAGAGGAGCGGCAGCGAGGCATGATCATGGCTGCGTTCTACGAGGGATTTACCTATGACGATTTGGCCAAACGGCGCGGCGTGCCGCTGAGTACGATGAAAAGCTGGATCCGCCGAGGCCTCGCCAAGCTTCGTCAATGCCTGGATCAACGTCAATGACGGCCGATCAGAAACCCTTCGGATCCGAGGAACAATCGATCCTCGCGGCAGAGCTGGCTCTCGGTCTCCATGGCCGCGAGGCGTATGAGGCCGCGCGCCGTGACGATCCCGAATTGCGGTTGGCCGTCGAGGCCTGGGAGGATGATCTTGTCGGCCTTGCCAACGATCTTCCGCCGCGCCCGCCCGATCCGCGGTTATGGGATGCCTTGAGGGCGCAGATCGAGCCAAGGCCTTCGCTACCCAGACGATTGTTCGACAGTCTGGCCCTCTGGAGGTTATTCGCGGGGGGAGCCGTCGCTGCCTGTCTTGCGCTTCTCCTGTTGCCGCGTACCGTCGCACCGGTTCCGGGAGCGCGCCCCGACGCGCCACCAAGCATCGTGCAGGCTACATCAGCGCCGCCCCTCGTGGCTTCGCTGCTGCCGCGCGAGGGTTCGGCGCTCTACCTTGGCGTTTATAATCCCCAGACCCGGCAGTTGGTGGTTGTCTCGGCGCAGGCCGAGCCGCTGCCGGGCAGTGGAACGCATAGGCTCTGGATGGTCCCGGATGATGTTGGTGAACCGGTTGATCTCGGCCCATTGCGGATTGCGGGCGAGACGATCATCGCCATCGATGCTGCGCTCGCGTCGGGGATGACGGCTGGATCAGGGCTGGTGGTGACGCTTGAGCCCGGCGACACACCGCCCGCGCGTGAGGAGCGCGGTGATGTGCTGGCCCATGGCAAGCTTCGCGTGTTCTAGGATATCCGGGGGAAGCGGCCGCGCGTCTCCGATCAGCTGATCAGGGGATCATTAAGGCAAGAGGCGAGCCGCAAATAGGATCGGCGATCCTCGCGCATGAAGCGCACCGACTGGACACAAAAGTGCTTGCGCTGCGCCGGGTATGAGTTCCAGCGTTCCGAGAGTTGGCCTCGCCTGCGCGCCTCGTCCTGGACACAGCCGGCATTTCCGGTCGAGACACAGAAGATTCGCGCATCAAGGTCCGGAAGTTCCTCCGCTCGCAGCAGAGCCGGCGCCAGGATCCCGGCTACCAAAACACCCCATTTCAGCATCCGCATTCTTCCTCCCACGGCTGTTCTGCGGCCGAGCCTTCCTCGGACATAGATCTTCCCGCCAGCGCTACGATCTTGCGCAGAAAATAGATCACGCCGCCGCGTTCACGTTAAGTTTGCCCCATGCTTGTTGGCGTGCCTGCAACTTCCCGAGAAACGCTCCGTATCATTCTTGTCCCAACCATTCCAGAGGACGAAGGAGATCAAGATGAAGACCACCCTCAAAGCCGCCACCATCCTTGCCAGCCTTGCGCTTTCGGCGCCGGCTTTCGCTGCAAACATCGTGGAGACGGCGAACAGTGCCGGCACGTTCAAGACGTTGATCGCTGCCGCCAAGGCTGCCGGCCTCGCCGATCTTCTAGCCAACAAGGGCCATCTGACGGTTTTTGCGCCCACCGATGCCGCTTTCGCGGCCTTGCCACCTGGCACGGTCGAGTCGCTGCTCCTTCCGGAGAACAAGGACAAGCTGGTTGCCATCCTCAGCTATCATGTCGTCGGCCGCGCCATCCCGGCCGCGCAAATCCCCACCGAGCGCACCCATGTCCGGACCCTGAAGATGGCTGGCGATCGTTCCATTGCCGTCCGTCGCCAGGGTGGCGGTGTGACCGTGGACAATGCCCGGGTTATCAAGGCGGATATCAAGGCCGATAACGGGATCATCCATGTGATCGACAAGGTTCTCATTCCCTCGTCCTGAGCCATGCGGGTCCTCTTTCCCTATGGGAAGAGGACCCCATTCTCATTCGGCTGTGGGGCATCGCGCTCCTTTCCGCCCGCCATCGGCCTCAGCACCAACGCGAGGAGCCCACAGAGACTTGGGGTGGCGCCTAGCCTTCATTTTCCCGATCGGGAAAGTCAGTTTCCGATTGCGCTGCGCGAGCGGGTCACTGCTACACGACAATTCTCCCGGGCGGCGGATCGCGATTGGCCGATAAGCGGCTGACCCCGGTGAATTCAACGATCCCGCCTCGATGCCCTCGAGGGATGCCGGCCGACATGGCGCCGCAAACCTGCCAGAGTGCGCAATCGGAGAATGACACTTTGAGACACTCTCGCCCATTGGCGAGCGCGCCACAGTACCCTTGCATCCCAATACACTCCCAAGGGCACTGTCAGAGGAAAATCGGGTTGCCGCTGGCGGGGAGGGCGGCTAGCCGCACCGGATGAGCAACGCCCGCATTTTCCGCTAATTCAAGACCTCGCCCGAGATCATCCGCCTCGCAGTGATGATGTATGTCCGCTACCCGCTGTCCCTGCGGAACGTCGAGGACCTGCTCCACGAGCGGGGGTGCTGTGACCCCTGCGATGTCCTCCAGATGAGGCTAGAGTCCGGACCGAAGGAAGGACCGGACCATGAAGCGATCAAGGTTTACGGAAGAGCAGATCATTGCCGTGCTGCGTGAGCAGGAGGCGGGTGTTTCGACCGCCGATGTTTGCCGCAAGCACGGGATCAGCAGCGCCACGTTCTACGCCTGGAAGGCGAAGTTCGGCGGCATGGACGTTTCGGAAGCCAAGCGTCTGAAGGGGCACTCTCAGATAAAAATCGGCTTGCGGAAGAACAGGTCTGAGTTGTACCTTTTGATCGCTCGCTCGTCAGCGCTTTGCCATCTTCTGAGGGGTTTTCCCTCAAAGCGCCGTACTCTGTGCCCAATCGATAGCGATGGGGGCGGCAAAGCGTCGACCGCAAGTTTTTCTCTGACAGTGCCCAAGCATCTATCGGCCACCTTCGCAGCGAACGAGCATGGACTTCTCTCCACCGGTGTTGACGTGCAAGCGGCCATCCGGCGCCAACTGGAGCGTGATGCGTCCTGGTCGCGAGCCCTCTTCGCCTTCATCGAACAGGCGTCCTCGACCCTCCCAGACTCCGTTGCGGCGGCTCCATTTGCGGATCGAATAGCTCGACGCATAGAACTCGACCTCGCCTGGCCCAACCGTCGCACGTCCGTCCGAAAGCGGGTCGTTGCAGGAGGCGATGTCATTCGCCCAAAGGCCTAAAAACTGTTGCGGCAGCGCTGATGCCTGCGTGGAAGCAAGGCAGAGAATACAGCCAGCGAGGATGCCTCCTACGATTTTGATCTGCATGACGGATGTCCCTTGGTTCTGATAACTAAGAAGGCCGCTCTGGACGGGCGAAATCAGCCGCATTCGTCAAGATAGCGAGCGTAAATCCAGCCGGTACGCACCTTTCTGAAATCGGCATGCGCCCGATCCGGCATGATCTCGCCCGGGAAGTATTCGACGAGTTGCCAGGGTCCTGAAACCTCGCCGCCGTCACCAAACTTGATCAGTGCAAGCGTCTCGCCAGGCCGCACGCGAGCAAGCAGGCGGCTCTTGACGTTGGGCCGCTCGCGTAGCGCAACAAAGCCGTCCGCCGTCCTCGAGACCGTGCAGGTATCAAACCTCACCTGGGATTGCGTTGCCGAGGCAAGCATCATTATTCCTGCGCAAATTCCAGCGGCGATCATTCGTCGGTAGACCATGAGTGTTCTCCTTTGACGGTATTGATCGTTCGCTTGGCTTTCTAAGGTGAGATACTGCGGGTTTCGGTCGTTTCATTTGTTTCATCCCTGTGATTGCAGCGAGCGGGTTGGCAATGGGCACTGTCAGAGGAAAATCGGCTTGCCGCTAACGGGGAGGGCGGCTAGCCGGACCCGATGAGCAACGCCCGTATTTTCCGGTACTTCAAGACCTCGCCCGGGCACTGTCAGATAGAAAATGGGCTTGCAGTCGATCGGGTCGGGGTTGACCTTTTGATCGCCCGGTCGCCAGCGCTTTACCATCTTCTGAGGGGTTCTACCTCAAGGCAGGGTACTCCGTGCCCAATCGATAGCGATCGGGGCGGCGAAGCGTGGACCGCAAATTTTCCTCTGACAGTGCCTGCATGATGGCAAAAGCGCAGCGAACTACGCCTACTTGAGGCGCACTTCCATGCCTTCCTCAAGCTGGCTGGGCGGAAAGACGATTACGGGCATCCCAGGTTCGAGGCCGCTGCCGATTGCCGCGACTTCGCCCGAGCGACCCGAAAGTTCCACCCGGCGTAAGCGCGCTCGGCCATCGACGATGGTGAAGACATACCAGCCCGAAGCGCGCCGGAACAACGCACCTGCCGGCACAAGAATGGCTCGATCCTGTTCTGCGATCTGGATTTTCACCTCCACGCGGTAATTGTCCCCGAGCGCCTCCTGCATCTCGACCGACGAAACAAGGTTGATGATGATATTCGTCCGCTGCTCCTCGACCCCTAAGGCCGAGATCTTCGTGAAACCGCCGGGCTCAACCCGCTGGACGATGCCGCGCAGGTCTGCCGGCCCGCCCCATCCCTGAATGATGACCGGCGCGCCGGCGCGCATCCGGACGGCATCGACGGTCAGGGCATCGGCCACGATCTCGAGATCGGCAAGATCCCCGAGTTCGAGGATCGCCGTGCCCGCCTGCACCACCGTTTCGTTCTCCACGACCACGCGCAGAACGACACCCGCAACCGGAGCGGTGATCTCGATCATATCAGAAGCGCCGGGCTCCACGCTGCGCCGCACGGCGGCTGCCGCCTGTGCTCTTAGGTGGGTTGTGGCATGGAAACGCCGTTCGGCAGCCGCCATGTCGCGCCCGGCCAGCTGCGCCGCAGCGAGATCGCGTTCCAGCGCTGTGCCTGAAACGGCACCGCGTGCCAGCAGCTGGCGTGTGCGCTCCAGGTCGGCCATGGCCTTTTCCTGCACGATGCGTGCTCTTGCCAGCAGAGTGTCCGCTTCCTCGACCTGCGCCTTAGCAGCGCCCAGCCGTTCCTCCAGCTCGGCACGGGCGCGTGCATCCACAAGCGCCGGCTGCGCTGCGCGCAGCACCGCCACGGGCGCATCCTTTGCGATGCGGTCGCCGGGTTTCAGCCTCACCCTTTCGATGCGCCCCGCACCGGGCGCGGAAATCACATAACGTTCGCGCACGCGGGTTCGCCCATCGGCAGTGACACTCGCCACGAACTGCCCTGCCATGACCGTTGCGGCTTCCACCACGATTGCCGCGGGGCGAAGGAGCCAGAATGCCGCGATCGTGGCGATTGCTGCCGAAATGAGCCAGAACAGGATCCGACCAGGGCGCATGTTCATTCCCTCGCCTTCAGCACCGCCACGAGATCGAGGCGATCGACTCTCCCGCGGATGAGCCAGGCGCTCAAGGCGGATGTCACGATAACCGCCAGCACCGAAATGACATAAGTCGATGTGGCGATGACGGGCGGAATCTCGAAACTCTCCGTGCTGCGGGCTGAAAGCAGGACCCTGACGACCCAGCCGGACAGGGCGATGCCGATCCCCGTTCCCACCATTACGATCACGCCGAGTTCCGTCAGGAGGATGCCCGCCGCCTCTCTCTGGGTGAAACCCAGGACCCTGAGGCTCGCGAGTTCGGTCGCGCGCTCGTGAAAGGTGACCCGCGCCACGTTGTAGACGACGCCCACGACAATCAGCATGCCGAACAGCGTCAGTACCCCGGCGCTGACGACAATGAACCCCATGACACGGTCGCGGAAGAGCGCGAGCCAGGCCTGCTTCGATGATATCGTGGCAATGGCAGGCCTATCCGCGAGCTTGCGGAACAGGGCTTCGCGATGCGCAGGATCGACCCGCAATGCGACGACATTGATCAGGGCACCCTCGCGCAGGAGGGTGTTCATCGCGGCAATCGAGAGCGTCGCGCTCATGCCGAGCACATCGTCGGCAATGGCCGTCAGCGGGATCTCGCGCACGAGCCGTCTGCCTTCGAGCACCTCCACCGTCACGCTGTCGCCGATCCGCAGGCCCAGCCTCTCCGCGAGGCGACGGCCCAGCAGAAGCCCCTCCTCGGGGATGGGAAGCCGCGTATAATCGCTCTTCCGCGCGACATTGAGTTCACCGCCCGGCTGAAGGCCGGAAAGCGAGGCGCGGTAAGTCCGGTGTTCCGAGCGCAGGATGACGGGAACGATGCGCTGCCCTTCGGCGATCATGACGCCCTCGAGCCTGCGGAACTCTTCAAGCGCGGAGGCAGACCGTGCCTCCGTGAGGCCAACATAAACGTCACCGCGCTGGATGCGCTCGAATGTCATGTCGATCATGTAATCCAGCGCATCGAACCAGAAGAGCCCCAGCACGATGAGCGGCATCGCAAGCCCTACACCGATCATTGAAAGCGCCGATCGCACGGGCCGGCCGATGATGCCGCGCAGGGCCATGCGCGAACGGGTTGACCAGACGAGGCCCAGCCAATCGGGCAATGCCGCCGCGCGAAATTGTGGCGGGGCGGGACGCATGGCGACCATCGCTGGCAACAACACGATCCGCGTGACGGATCGAGTGACCGCCCCGAGGACGACCAGCAGACTGACGCCGAATGAAGCGAGGACCGCCCAGATTTCGAGGCGATGTTCCATCACCGGAAACCGGAAAAATCCGCGATAGGCCTCCACGACCCAAATTGCGAGGACATGGCCGGCCACGATTCCGATTCCGGCCCCGGCAACCGCAATCGCGCTCACCAGCAGGAAGTAATGTCGAAGGATAGGCCCGGTGGGGTAACCCAAAGCCTTCAGCGAGGCGATCTGGTCGCGTTGCGCCTCAACCAGCCGCCCGACCACGACAGCCAGCAGAAAGGCTGCGACACCGAAGAAGATCGCAGGCGCAAGCACCGCGAGCGTGCGCTGCTCGACAAGCTCGTCCGACAGAAAGCGGTCCGACGCATGATCCCGCCGCAGGATGGCGCCGGTACTGCCGAAACGCGACAGCACCTCATCGAGTTCGGCCAGGACACGCAGTCCATTCGCGCCCGGGGCCAGCGTGAGAACCAGATCGTTGAAGGCGCCGAACATGTCGAAGGTATTGGCCAGGGTGCGTTCCTGGGCCCAGAGCACAGCGAAATGGCTGTCATCCGGCAGCGGATCACCGGGGCGCGTGGCAAACACGAATTCCGGTGAAAGGGCCACTCCGGCAATAATGAATCTCTGAAGCCGCCCGTTCAGGGTCGTCCGCAGGCTGTCTCCGGGACGCAAGCCGCGGCGGGCGGCAAAGGCCTCGTTGACCAAGACCTGATCCGTGCGCGCGGAATCCGGCCAGGTGCCACTGCGCAACACCAGCCGGTTCAATGCGGGTTGGCCATGCCGGGGCAGAGACATCATGCGCCCCGTCACCGGCAATGCGCTGGAAGGATCGTCGATCCGGATGGTGGCGGCAATGCGCGCTTCCAGAACCCCCACGCCGTCGATGAGGCGCAACCGTTCCGCTATCGCAAGCGGCGCGCGTTTCAGGGAAACGAAGACATCGGCAAAACGCTCGGCCGCGTAGTGCTCGTTCCGAGCCCGGAGCAGGGTAGCATAATTCGATGCGGACATGACGAAAACGGCAATACCGCTCGCAATCAGCAGCGCGATGCTGACGACCTGCGTGCGCAACGCCCAGAAATCGCGCAACGCCTTGCGATTGAGCATTCCGCCGAAGATCACCATGACAGTTCTCCGGCATGCTTGCGTTCGGCATTGATCGACACATCCACAATCCTCCCGTCCCGGAGGCTCAGCACGCGGTGGGCCATTCCCGCGATGACAGAGTTATGGGTGATAACCACGGTCGTCGTGCCCAGTTCCCGGTTGGCCTTCTCGATGGCCCCGAGCACCAGCCGGCCGGTTTCGCTGTCGAGTGCGCCGGTCGGTTCGTCGCAGAGCAGCACATCCGGGCGCTTCACGATCGCGCGCGCGACCGCAACACGCTGCTGCTCGCCACCGGACAGCTCGGACGGGAAGTGATGCAGGCGCGGCGTGAGGCCTACAAGCGCAACCGCGTCCTCCACAGCCATCGGATTCGTGGCGATTTCTGCAACCAGCCTCACGTTTTCCGCAACATTCAGGCTGGGGATCAGGTTGTAGAACTGGAAAACGAAGCTCACATGCTCGCGGCGATAGGCGGTTAGCTCATCCTCTGATGCTCCGGTGAGTTCGTGATCCCGAAACCGCGCTTCGCCGCTGGTGGGCGCATCGAGCCCCCCCAGAATGTTGAGAAGCGTCGATTTCCCCGAGCCCGAGGGGCCGAGCAGGACGATGAACTCGCCCTCCGGTATGTCGAGATCGACATCGCGCAAGGCATGGACCGCCGTGTCACCAGAGCCATAGGTCTTGGTGAGCCCGCGTGCCCTGAAGACGACGGGCGGGCCCGAGCCCCCCAGCCCACGATTTCCGGTCGTCTTG
>JAPZTO010000009.1 GCA_027532775.1 Beijerinckiaceae bacterium | reverse complement strand
TCTTTCTATCAAGCAATCAGTTTAAAATTTGTGTGGATGAATTGGCAACCAAAGATATACCCAATGCGATCTCTGATAAAGTTGTGGATGAGATTATCGCAGATTACCTCAAGGCTAAAAAGGCCTTACATTAAGCTGTTAGGAGAGTAAAGCAATGGAAGACTTGTCAAATAAACGGTATTTTTGGATCCGGATGGGTCCGGAGTTAGCTGATTACTTAATAGAACACTGCAAAGAAGACTGGTTAGAACGCGATTTCAAAACATTTAACATTGAAGGGTGGTTCAAAATGTTAGAAAAGGCTAATGAGAACTTTAAAACAAAGAACTCTCCTGATATGCCTTTACCAGAAGATAAAAGCTGTTAACACCTTTTGGGAACACGCCCGGATTAGGATTAAGACTTGCTATGAGGGGAGTCTGAGGGGATACATCCCCTCAGTCCTTAGCTCTAAGCTGAAGTTTTATGATGTTCTGAGTTGACCAACGCCCAATCTTCCTCTAGTTCCTTTAAGTCTTTGGCCTTGGTTTTGAAAACTATGTGAGGGTTAACCATGTAAACCTTTTTGCGTCCCGGCGTGTCAAGCAAGGTTATAAAGCCACGGCCTTCTAGCTTCTGTAGCGATCGAGAAATATTAGCTCGATCAATCCCTAACAATTCTCCCATCTCTGTTTGAGACAGGCTGAAAAAATTCTCATAGCCTAGCTTGGTTAGGATTAGCAGCAATACCCGATGGTCAGTTAGATTTAACTCCCTGTCCTTGGCCATTTCCAAGAGAACATCTTGGAATACCCGGATATAACTTCCCTTGCCTTTCAAGTGCCTTTTCTCCCAACTGTAGAAAACCGCGTGAACGTCTTGTGGTACTTCGATTGTGATTGATCGATCATTATCTGTCATCATAGCACTGGTTTTGTTTAGTGTTTCTTCAAACATGATAGCGTGTTTTGGGAAACACTATACTATCTCTTGGAATCCTTACACCATAAGGATTCCAGTTTTTTTCCCTTCTTGTATCTTTATATATAGATCTATTAAGGGCGCAGCCTTAAGAAAATTTTCTCGTGGCCTCTTGATTTTATGCCAGATACTCAATCGCTGTAATCAAGATATAGCAAGGGTTTTAGACCGGTATATAAGAATTACATATATACTACAAACTTAATTTCGGATATAACTTATATAGTACATCAGAGTAGTACAGGGTTGATTAGTGGTTAAGCTGCGTCCACCAGTAAGCTGCCAGTAATACTCGCTAGTGTTGATACAGAACCATAGGTTTTGCTAATTGCACAGCGCATTAACCACACATAAAAGCAGGCAGCAGAGATGGCTGTATGCAGCCTGCATACACCGTTGCAGAGAAAGCTGTATGCACTCTGCATACAGCGTTAACGAGTCAGGGTGATGTCAGGCTGTCAGCAGTGTCGTTGTCAGTCTGACAACAAAAAGGGACAGACTGTCTCCAAGTGTCTGGGAGGGGCAAAAAAGGACTGAGGGGATGTATCCCCTCAGACTCCCCTCACAGCAAGTTTTAATCCTAATCCGGGCGTGTTCGCCCGTCATAAGGTGTTAACAGGTTATTGAACTAAAAAAGCTTCATAAATTAGCGAGTGCCGGGAGTCTGTCTTAGCATCAATGACAAAACGTAAATGCTGTCATTTTTGGGCTGATC
>JAPZTO010000007.1 GCA_027532775.1 Beijerinckiaceae bacterium | reverse complement strand
CTTCACCCGCTCCCTCCCGTTTTCCGGCCTCGTGATCGAACCCTCGTTTTGATTTCCGATCCGCGGTCGGGCTTTGCCCGGAGCGGATCGGCAGAAGATCCGGGTTCGATTCCCTTCACCCGCTCCAGCCCGTTTTCCGGCCTCGTGATCGAACCGGCTAGCCGCTCGCTTGCGCCCCTCAGGCCGCCCGCCGCGCCTTCACCATGCGCCAGAGCGGCGCCAGCAGGATGAACAGGACGGCGGAGAACAGCACGAGCGAGAGCGGGCTGGTGACGATGCCTTTCAGCAGCATCGGCAGGCTCTCCTGATCGGAGATGATGGCGCGTCGCCAGTTATCGTCGAGCAGGCGGGACAGGATCACCCCGAGGATGACCGGCCCGAGCTGGAAGCCATAGAGCTTCATGAAATAGCCGAGCACGCCGAAGCCGAGCATCCAGTAGACATCGACAAGGGACGATTGCACCGCATAGGCGCCGACAATCGAAAGCAGGATGATGACCGGGATGAGCACGCTCCGGGGCGTCTCCACCACCTTCACGAAGAAGCGGATGCCGGTCAGGCCGAAGATGAGCATGAAGACATTGGCGAGGGTCAGCGCGCCGACGATGAACCAGAACATGTCCGGCTTGTCGATCATCAGCATCGGGCCCGGGTTGAGCCCGTGGATGAACAGCGCGCCGATCATGATGGCGGTGACGGCATCGCCCGGGATGCCCAGGGTCATCATGGGAATGAAAGCGCCGCCGACCGCTGCGTTGTTGGCGGTTTCCGGCGCGACGAGCCCTTCGCGCGCGCCCTCGCCGAACGGGACTTCGGGGTTCTTCGTGGTGCGTTTGGCATGGTCATAGGCCATGAGCGCGGCGATATCGCCGCCGGTGCCGGGCAGGGCGCCGATGATGACGCCGATGCCGGAGCAGCGCAGCGAGAGCGGCAGGTATTTCGTGATCGTGCTCCAGGACGGGACAATGCGGTTGATCTGCTGGCGCACCGCGGCCTTGTTGACGTCGTGCAGCTGCAGGAGCGCCTCGGAGATGCCGAACATCCCGATCATCACCGCGACGAAGGAGATGCCGCCACGCAATTCGCTGAACCCGAAGGTGAAGCGGTCGGCGATGGTCAGCGGGTCGAGCCCGACCGTGCCGATCAGAATGCCGAAGGCGCCGGCGAAGATGCCCTTGATCAGGCTCTCGCCCGAGAGCGAGCCGACCAGCAGGATGCCGAGAACGGCAAGGAGCATGTAGTCGCGCGGCTGGAATTTCAGCGCAAATTCGGAGACCATCGGCGCGGCAACGGCCAGTACGATAATGCCGACCCCGCCGCCGAAGAACGACATCACCGTGGTGATGCCGATCGCCTCGCCCGCTTGGCCCTTCTTTGCCATGGGGTAGCCGTCCAACCCGGTGGCGATGGCCGCCGGGGCGCCGGGAATGTTCAGCAGGATCGCCGTGCGCGAGCCGCCATAGACCCCGCCCATGAAGATGCCGATCATCAGCGCGAGGGCCGGGTAGACCTGCCAGGCGAAAGTGAAGGAAATCAGGATCGACACCGCCATCGTGACGGAGAGGCCGGGAATCGCGCCGATATAGATGCCGGCGAAGGTGCCCGCTGCGACAAGCGCAAGCAGCTGGATATCGAGGAAGGGGATGAGGAAGGCTGAAACGGCCTGCATGTCAGCGCGCTCCACTGAAGAGCCGGCCGATCCGGGCCAGGATCTCACGTTCCGGGACGATGCCTTCCGGCATCAGCACGCTGAAGACGATGCGGAAGACGACATAGATCAGCAGCACGCAGGCAGCCGAGGACCAGACGCAGAAGAACAGGCTGCGCCCGCTCAGCACCCGGATCAGCACCGCGAGAAAGAGGAACGAAGTGATCAGGAAGCCCAGCGGTTCGAGCAGGAACGCATAGGCGGTGATGGCGATGATCGCGGCCACGACGGCGGGCGGGAGGATGTGCTCGCGGATGGTTTCCGTCTTGATGGCCGGTGCCTGCATCGTCTGGCGGATGATGATGACCGCCGAGACCAGCATCACGGCGGAGGCCGCCATCGGAAGCGCGCCCGGTGAACTCAGCGCCTCGAAGCCGGCAATGCCATAGGCCTTGACCAGCAGGCCGAGGCTGGCAAGCGCCAGGAACGCGACGAACACGGCTTCGCCGGGGCGTCTGGTCTGCCCTTCACGCATGGTGGGTCCTCCGGGAGATGGGGCGGGATGCGGCCGGCGCAAGGGGGCCGGCCGCGTCAGGCGTCAGGGCTTCGGAATGTTGAACTGGGCCGGCGAGGCCTTGGTCACACCCGCATCCTGCAGGAGCCAGGTCGTCGTCGACTGCCATTTCGCGAGGAAGTCATCCGCTTCCTTGCCGGCGATGTTCATCATCAGGAAGCCGCGATTATCCATCAGCTTCTGGAAATCGGGGTTCTTCGCGCCGGTATTGTAGGCCGCCTGGAGCTTGGTGACGATGTCGGCCGGCGTGCCCTTCTTGACGAAGACACCGAAGAACGGGCCCCAGGGCAGGTATTGCCGGAACTCGGGGTTGGTCTCGACAACCGGCTTGACGTTCGGCAGGGCGGCATTGGGCGCGACATCCATGATCGCGATCGGCTTCATGCGGCCGGCGCGGATATTCTCGATCGCCGCGCCGAGCACGGCGGGCATCACGTCGATGGCACCGCCCATCAGGGCCGTGAGGGCCGGGCCGTCGCCGTCATAGGGGACTGCCGTCACCTGGATCGGCTGCTTGGCGTTGATCATCGCGGTGATCACGGAGGGCAGGCCGCCCGGGCCGGTCGAGCCGAATTTCACGGCGCGCGGGTTCGCCTTGATATAGGCGATCATCTCCGGGAACGTGTTGAAGGGCGCGTCCGGCTTCGCGACGATGATCGGGATGCCGCGCGCGATGATGTTGATCGGGGTGAAGTCCGAATAATCCTTCTGGCCGAGGCCCATCACCTTGTAGAGCAGCGGGTTCTCGGCGCCCATCAGCAGGGTGTAGCCATCGGCTGCCCCGTCGGCGACGCGGTTGAGCGCGATCGCGCCGACGCCGCCGGTCACGTTCTGCATCACCACCTTGCCGCCGAGAACGGCTTCGGCATGCGGTGTCACCGCGCGCATCACGACATCGGTCGACCCGCCGGCACCCCACTGGATGACGCCCTGGATCTCCTTCGACGGATAGGATTGCGCCATGGCGCTGCCGGCGATCCCCAGCCCGAGGAGCGCCGCGATAGCTGTTCTCTTCATCATGTTCCCTCCCAAGGGACGACGTTTCTTGCACGCTTGTTCGGGCGCGGCCGGCCTGCGGCCACCGCGCTTCACGCCTTGCCAGCTAATGGGATAAGGGGATGTAACGTCAAGTACCAAGATTGCATCGGACTTGAACATGATGTTACGATCTTGCGTGCCTGACTGAGGGAAGCGAACGGAATTGCGATGCTGACGCTCCGACAGATCGAGGTCCTGCGGGCCGTCATGGTCGCCGGCAGCGTCAGCGGGGCGGCACGCTTGCTGGGCGTTTCCGCGCCCGGGATCAGCCGCCTGATGAAATATACCGAGCGCAGCGTCGGGCTGCGCCTGTTCGACCGGAGCCAGGGCCGGTTCGTGCCGACGACCGAGGCCAAGGACATCTTCGAACAGGTCAACAGCGTGTACAAGCGGGTCGATGACCTGCAATCCATGATCGGCCGGATGCGGAACGGCGATCCGTTCGAGCTGAAGATCGGTTCGGTGCCGAGCATCTGCAATGTCATGGTCCCCCGCGCGATCGGGACCCTCCGCCGTTCCTTTCCGAGTCTGCGCATCGACATCAACGTCCTCAAGCTGGAGGAGGCGATCGACTATATCCTGCTGGGCAAAGGCGAGCTGGTGGCCATGAGCTACAAGCTGGACAACAACGCCATCGAGTTCATCCCGCTGGCAAAGGGGCAGCTTTTCTGCATCGTGCCGGCCGGGCATGTCCTGGCGAAGCGCGAGGTGATCAGTGCGGCGGAGATGGTGAAGCATCCGCTGATCGGGATCGATCCGAACGACCCTTATGGCGGGATCATGGCCCGGATCTTTGCGCGGCATGGCCTCGATTACGACATCGCCATCCGGGCGCGGTTCGGCACCACGGTCTGCTCGCTGGTGCAGGCGGGGCTCGGTATCGCGATGATCGACCAGTTCACGGTAGCGCAGGGCGACATGCCCGGCCTCCGCATCCTGCGGATCGACGAGCCGACCGAATTCCAGACCTATATCGCCAAGCGCCGCGATATCGCGCTCTCGACCTATGCCGAGAGTTTTGTCCGCGCGCTCCGGAATGTGATGAACCAGGTGATCGCCGAACGCTGACGCGTGGGCGTGTCCGCGATGCCGCACCGCGCGGTTGCTGCTCTTGCCTGCCGCAGGCCTGCCCTATTTACGCGGCAGACGGTTGCGGAAGAACCGACCTGTCGTGATCCCAGAAGGAGAGACCGCCGTGACCCCGAATTCGTCGAGCCGCCGCGCCATCCTGAAAGCCGGCCTGACCGGTGCCACCTTCATCGCCGCCGCCCCTGCGCTGATCCTTCCTTCCCGCGCGCAGGGCCTTGCGCCGACGCCCTCGATGCGGGGCGGTTCGAACAACTACATGCCCGGCGCGCCCGTCGTCAGCCGGATCGGCGGCGGCGGTTTCTGGATGACGGGCACCGTGCGCCGTGCCGGGGATGGCGCGCCGCTGCCCGGTGTCCGCATCCAGATCTGGGCGCATACGACGGAGGGCCGCGAGGATGACAAGCACAGCCATGGCGCGACGCTGACCGCCGCCGATGGCACATTCCGCCTCGAAATGCCGCAGATCATCCCGATTTTCGGCCAGCCGCACGGCCATCTCGCCTATGAGGGTGCCGGCTTCAAGACGGTCTTCCTCCGTCCGCTCATGGCCAGCGCCCGGGACAAGAGCCTGAGTGCCCATTTCGTGCTCGAGCCGGCCTGACACCGCGTGCCTCCGTTGCGTGCCGGGCTGATCTGGGCTGCCCTTGCGCTGGCGATCGTGGTGCCGGTGGCCCTTGCCACAACCAGCCCGTTCATCGCCTGGCGACCGGCGATCTACACGGCCGCCGGCTTTGCGGGTATCGCGGCCATGGCGCTGCTTCTCCTCCAGCCGCTTCTGGCGGCGGGGCTCCTGCCGGGCTTTCCTGCGCGGCCTGGCCGCAAGGTGCATCGCTGGCTCGGGCTCGTGCTGGTGGGGCTCATCCTCGCCCATGTCGGCGGCCTGTTTCTCACCAGCGCACCGGATGTGATCGACGCGCTGCTCTTCGCCTCGCCGACGCCGTTCTCGCCCTGGGGCGTCGTGGCGATGTGGGCGATCTTCGCGACGGCGCTGCTGGCGATGCTGCGCGAGCGGCTTCGGCTCGGCCCTGTCTTCTGGCGCCTCGGCCATACGGCGCTGGCGCTGGTGATCGTGGTCGGCAGCGTTGTCCATGCGCTGCTCGTCGAAGGCACGATGGAGCCATGGTCCAAGGCCGCCCTGTGCCTGTTCGCCCTGCTCGCCACGCTGAAGGCTGTGCTGGACCTCCGGGCCTGGGTCTTGCTCCGCCGCCGCATCCGGCCCGGCCGCGCCTGAGCGTGGGCCCGCCGGGCGGCGCGATAACATCGCGATGCCGGAACCGTGTCATCGTCTTGATTGACCGCAATGGTATCGATTCCGGGCCACAACAAGACTTGGGAGCCCAGGATGCCTTTCCACAAGACTGCCCGATTGCCCGCCTATGCCCTGATCGGCCTTGCCATGCCCGCGCTGCCGGCCATGGCGCAGAGCCCGTCGACGACCGAATCGATCGTCGAGACGATGCGTACCCTTTCTGGAAAGCAGAAGGCGCGGCCAAGCGGTGCCAAGGGCCAATGCTTCACGGCCCGGTTCACGCCAACGCCGGAGGCGCGCGCCCTGACGAAATCCGCTGCCTTTGCCAAGGAATCCACGGCCATCGTCCGGTTCTCGGTCGGGGGCGGGAATCCCAAGGTCGGCGATGCCACCAAGACGGTCAATCGCGGGCTGTCCTTGCGGATTGACCCGAACGGGCCCGGCCAGAGCGAGTTCGTGATGGTCAATGCGCCGGTGAACTTCGTGAAGTCGCCGGAGCAGATGCTGGCCTTCCTTCAGGCCCGACTGCCGGGGGCGGATGGCAAGCCGGATGCCGAGAAGATCAAGGCCTTTACCGAGGCCAATCCGGAAACGACCAACCAGGGCAAGTTCCTCGCCGGGCGGCCGGTTCCGGCCTCTTGGGTTGGCGTCAGCTACTGGGCGATCCATCCCTACACTTTCACCAACGCGCAGGGCGCGAAGCAGGTGGTCAAGTTCCGGCTCGTGCCGCAGGGCGGCGAGGCCGGGCTGACGGATGACGAGGCCAAGGCGAAGCCGGCAGATTTCCTGGTGGAGGAGCTGACCGGGCGGATCGCCGCGAAGCAGCCGGCGGGCTTCGACGTGCTGGCCATTACCGGCACGGCCGAGGAGGCGAAGCTGCCGGCGACGCAGCAATGGCCGGACGAGGACAAGCGCCCGACCGTGCGGGTTGCCACGCTGACGATTGCCGGGCTGGAAAAGAACGAGACCTGCGACGGCCAGATCTTCGATCCGACCAACCTCGCCGACGGGCTTGCCGGCCCGACCGACGATCCGCTGTTCACCCAGCGGCAGCCGGCCTACGCGATCTCGATCACGCAGCGGTTCTGAGCCTCGCGCGCTGGCGGTACTGTGCCGCCAGCGTTTTCCCTGAAGGACCGGCGCAAGCCATCCCGGCGCTCAGATCGCGTCGGCGATGGCCTTGCCGCATTCGACCGTGTTGGCCTTTCCACCGAGATCGCGCGTGCGGTATTCGGCCTTGCCGAGCACCTCCTCGATCGCCCGGACGATATCCGCCGCCGCTTCCGGCTCGCCCAGATGGTCAAGCATCATCGCGGCCGACCAGATCTGCCCGATCGGATTGGCGATGCCCTTGCCGGCAATATCCGGCGCCGAGCCATGGACCGGCTCGAAAAGCGAGGGGAATTTCCGCTCCGGATTGATGTTGCCCGATGGCGCGATGCCGATCGTACCCGTGCAGGCCGGGCCGAGATCCGACAGGATATCCCCGAACAGGTTCGAGGCGACGACCACATCGAACCGGTCCGGGTTCAGCACGAAATGCGCGGTCAGGATATCGATATGATACTGGTCCAGCGTCACATCCGGGTAGTGCTTCTTCATCTCGGCGACGCGCTCGTCCCAATAGGGCATGGCGATGAAAATGCCGTTCGACTTGGTGGCCGAGGTGACCTTCCGGCGTGGGCGCTTCATGGCCAGTTCGAAGGCGTATTTCAGGATACGATCGACGCCGGTGCGGCTCATCACGGTCTGCTGCAGCACGATCTCGCGCTCGGTGCCGGGATACATGCGCCCGCCGACCGATGAGTATTCGCCCTCGGTATTCTCGCGCACCACGTAGAAATCGATGTCGCCCGGCTTTCGGTTGGCCAGCGGGGAGGGCACCCCCGGCATCAGCTTGACCGGGCGCAGGTTCACATACTGGTCGAATTCGCGCCGGAACATCAGCAGCGAACCCCAGAGCGAGATATGGTCGGGGATCTTGTCCGGCATGCCGACCGCGCCGAAATAGATCGCGTCATGGCTGCCGATCTGGCTCTTCCAGTCATCGGGGAGCATCTTGCCGTGCTTCTCGTAATAGTCCCAGCTCGAGAAATCGAACCGGTCGAGATCGAGCGAGAATCTGCGCTTCCTTGCGACGGCCTCGAGCACACGGATCCCCTCGGGCACGACTTCCTTGCCGATGCCGTCGCCCGGGATCACCGCGAGACGATAGGTGTTGGACCGTGCCATGACTTTCTCCCTGCCGGATTGGCCACCCCCGCAAGCTGCGCCCGGGATGGTATGAAACCGCGCTTTGTCTGCGCCTGGCAGCCGGGTTTGTCAATATTCCATTGCAGCTTCCATGGAAGATGATATGGATAACCGGAGGAGGATTCCGCATGGCCAGGGTAGCGCGACGCCGGACGATGCAAGCGGGGGAGGCGCGGCCTTCGCTGGTCGAGCGGGCCTATGCCGCGTTCAAGGCGGCGATCGTGCGGGCGGAATTCCCCCCGGGCATCCAGCTTTCCGCGCAGGAACTGGCGCTGCGTTTCGGCACGAGCCGCACGCCGATCCATGAGGCCAGCCTCCGCCTGCAGGAGGAAGGGCTTGTCCGCATCCTGCCGAAAAAGGGCATTCTCGTCTGCGCCCTGTCGCCGGAGGATATCCGCGAGATCTACGAGGTAATCATCGCCATCGAGGGGGATGCCGCCGCCCGCATCGCCCGGCTGCCCGAACCGGAGCGTCTTGCCATTGCCGAAATGCTGGATGCGGAGACCGCCCGGATGGAGGCTGCGGCCGATTTCGAGGCGCGGAGCCTTGCCGACATGGCTTTCCATACGCTGCTGGTGGAGGCCAGTGGCAATTCCCGCTTCGCCAGCATCATGAAGACCGTCAACAGCCAGGCAGCGCGGGCGCAGGTGTTCATGGTACAGCTGCGGCCGAATATCGAGCGGTCCGTGCCGGAGCATCGCGCGATCATCGCCGCGATCTGCGCGGGCGATCCGGACATCGCGCTCGTTGCCGCGCGCGCCCATCGCGGGCGGGTGCGTGACGAGATCGTGCCGCTGCTGGCCCGGTTCGGGCTCCGGCATTTCTGAGGGCGGCGGGGGCTCACCCCGCCTTGGCGAGGACCGGCTTCGGCAGGGTGCCGGCTTCGGCGGAGGGGAAGAGGTTCACGCCCTGCGGCACGAGATGCACTGTTTCGCCCGGGTTCAACGCCAGCCCGGCGAGATCGTGCCGGGGCAGTTCCACTTCCAGCGGCACGCGCCCGGCTAGGGTGATGAGCTCGATCCGCGCCAGCGCCCCGAAGGCGAGGATGCGGCGGATTTCCGCCGGGATGCCCGCCGGATCGGGACGCCTTGCAATGGCGAGTTCATGCGGGCGGAGATAGGCCACGGCCTCGCCGCCGGATTGATGGATGTTCCGGGCCGGCAGGCTGGCCCCTTCGGCGTGGAAAAGGCCGTCGCGGATGGTGCCGCGCAGGATGTTCGAGGCCCCCAGAAAGCCATGGACGAAGGCATTGGCCGGATGTTCGTACACCGCCTGGGGCGGGCCCGCCTGCTCGATCCGGCCGCGGTTCATCACGACGACGCGGTCGGCCAGTTCAAGCGCCTCCTCCTGATCATGCGTCACGAAGATCGAGGTGATGTGCAGCGTTTCATGAAGCTGCCGCAGCCAGCTGCGCAACTCCTTCCGGACCTTCGCATCGAGCGCGCCGAAAGGTTCGTCCAGCAGCAGGACCTGCGGTTCCACCGCAAGGGCGCGGGCGAGGGCGATGCGCTGGCGCTGGCCGCCGGAAAGCTGGGCGGGCATCCTCTCCGCCAGCCAGGCGAGCTGGACGAGATCGAGCAGCTCCATCACGCGGCGGCGGATCTCGGCCTCGCCCGGGCGCTCGCGCCGTGGCTTCACCCGGAGGCCGAAGGCGACATTCTCGAAGACGCTCATATGGCGGAACAAGGCGTAATGCTGGAACACGAAGCCGACATGCCGCTCGCGGACCGGCTTGTCCGAGGTTTCCTCGCCCGCAATCAGGATGCGGCCGGCATCTGCCGTTTCCAGCCCGGCAATGATGCGCAGCAGGGTGGTCTTGCCGCAGCCCGAGGGGCCGAGCAACGCGGTCAGCTCGCCGGTTCGGAAATCCAGGGTGACATCGTTCAGGGCGGTGAAGGTGCCGAAGCGTTTGTCGATATTCTCGACGCGGATGCTCATGTCAGGGACTCCTCCGGTCGGATTCCGGGATCCGATTTCTGCGCTGACTTCCACTCGATGAAGCTCTTCACCGCGAGGGTGAACAGGGCGAGGAGCGCCAGCAGCGAGGCAACGGCGAAAGCCGCGGCGAACTGGTATTCGTTATAAAGGATCTCGACATGCAGCGGCATCGTGTTGGTCATGCCCCGGATATGGCCCGAGACGACCGAGACGGCGCCGAACTCGCCCATGGCGCGGGCATTGCAGAGGATGACGCCGTAAAGCAGGCCCCATTTGATGTTGGGCAAGGTGACGCGCCAGAAGGTCTGGAAGCCGCTCGCACCGAGCACGAGCGCGGCCTCTTCCTCCTCCGAGCCCTGCGCCTCCATCAGCGGGATCAATTCGCGCGCGATGAAGGGGAAGGTGACGAAGATCGTCGCCAGCACGATGCCCGGCACGGCAAAGATGATCCTGACGTCGTAGCCTTCGAGCAGGGGGCCGAACCAGCCCTGCGCGCCGAAGACCAGCACATAGATCAGCCCGGCAATAACCGGCGAAACCGAGAAGGGCAGGTCGATCAGCGTGGTGAGCAGGGCCTTGCCGCGGAACTGGTATTTCGCGATGGCCCAGGCCGCCGAGACACCGAAGACGAGGTTGAGCGGCACGGCGATCGCGGCAGCCAGCAGCGTCAGGCGGATCGCGGACAGGGCATCCGGCTCGGTGAGGGCGGCCCAGTAGGTCTCCCAGCCTTTGCGGAGCGCTTCGGCGAACACCACCACCAGTGGCAGGATAAGGAAGAGGGCGAAAAAGCCGAGGCCGAGGGCCAGCAGAAGGGCCCGGACGAGGCCGTGATCCCGCGTGGCGCTGCGGGTTTCGAAGCGATGGCTGGCCGGGAAAGTGGAGGTTGCGCCGGCCATCACGCCTCCCTCCGCCCGCGACGGGCCGACCAGGCCTGCAGCAGGTTGATGACAAGCAGAAGCGCGAAGGAGATCAGCAGCATCACGGCGGCGATGGCGGTGGCGCCGGCATAATCATATTGCTCAAGCTTGGTGATGATGATCAGCGGCGTGATTTCGGAAACCAGCGGCATGTTGCCGGCGATGAAAATGACCGAGCCATATTCGCCGACGGCGCGGGCGAAGGCGAGCGCGAAGCCCGTGGTCAGGGCGGGGAGAATGGCCGGAAGAACGACCCGCGTGACGCTCTGCCAGCGGGTGGCGCCAAGGCTGGCGGCGGCCTCCTCGAACTCGGCATCGAGATCCTGCAGCACCGGCTGCACCGTGCGGACGACGAAGGGCAGGCCGATGAAGATCAGCGCGACGAGAATGCCGGCCGGCGTGAAGGCGATCCGGATGCCCAGCGGCTCGAGGAACTGGCCGATCCAGCCGTTCTTCGCGTAGATCGCGGCCAAAGCGATACCCGCAACGGCAGTGGGCAGCGCGAAGGGGAGATCGATCAACGCATCGACCAGTTTCTTGCCCGGGAAGGAATAGCGCACGAGGATCCAGGCGAGGATCAGCCCGAAAACCGCATTGACCATGGCGGCCAGCAGCGAGGCGCCGAAGGTCAGCCGGTAGGAGGCGACGGCGCGTGGCGCGCTGATCTGGTTCCAGATCTGCTCGGGACTGAGCGTCGCCGTCTTCAGGAAGACCGCCGAAAGCGGGATGAGCACGACGAGCGACAGGTAGAGGATCGTGAAGCCCAAAGTCAGCCCGAACCCGGGCAGGACCCTGCGCGAGGCCGTCGCGGTCATCATGGCCTGACCGGCATCTGCCATCCGGCAAGGGCCGGATCGGAGGCAGCGCGGTGAGGGCCGGCGGGCCAAAGGACGATCCAGAGGATCATCAGGCTGGACGCAGCGAGGCCGGACAGGCCGAGAAGGCGGGTGAGAACCATGGAATATCCCGAAGCGGCGTAGCCGGGATCTCCGGCATGCGCCCCCATTCCTAGGCCGGATGGTCGGCGGACGGTTTCTGTTTTGCGGGCCCTCCGGAGGATTCGGTTGCTGGTGCGGGCCTGACGGGGAAAAAGGAATCCTTGCCGGGGCATGGCGTCACTTCCCGTAGATCTGGTCGAACACGCCGCCATCGTTGAAATGCGTGGTCTGGGCCTTGGTCCAGCCGCCGAACACATTGTCGATGGTGATCAGTTCGACCTTCTTGAACGTGTCGGCGAATTTGGCGGCCACTTCCGGGTCGCGCGGGCGGTAGAAATGCCGCGCGGCGATTTCCTGCCCTTCCTTCGTGTAGAGATGGGCGAGATAGGCTTCCGCTGCCTTTCGCGTGCCCTTCCTCTCGACCACGCGATCGACGACCGAAACCGGCGGCTCCGCGAGGATCGAAAGCGAGGGCACCACGATCTCGACCTTGTCCGGCCCGTATTCACGCAGGGCGAGGAAGGCTTCGTTCTCCCATGAGATGAAGACATCGCCGATGCCGCGCTCGGTGAAGGAGGTAAGCGAGCCACGCGCGCCGGAATCGAGAACCTTGACGTTCCTGAACAGCTTGCCCACGAAATCCTTCGCCGTGGCATCCGAGCCGCCGGGCTGTTTCAGCGCATAGGCCCAGGCCGCAAGGTAGTTCCAGCGCGCGCCGCCCGAGGTTTTCGGGTTGGGCGTGACAACCTCGACGCCCGGGCGCACGAGATCGTTCCAGTCCTTGATCCCCTTCGGATTGCCCTTGCGGACGAGGAAGACGATCGTCGAGGTATAGGGCGAGGCATTGTTCGGCAGGCGCTTCTGCCAGTCCGCCGGGATGAGCTGGCGGGTCTGGTGCAGGGCATCCACATCGAAGGCGAGTGCCAGTGTGACAACATCGGCATCCAGCCCGTCGATGACCGCGCGGGCCTGCCGGCCGGAACCGCCATGCGACTGGCGGATCGTCACTGTGCTGCCGGGATTATCCGCCGCCCATTTCTTCGCGAAGGCCGCGTTGAACTCGACATAGAATTCACGGGTGGGATCGTAGGAGACGTTCAACAGCGTGATGGCCTGGGCCTGTGCGGCCGCTCCGCCAAACGGGAAGGCGCCGAGGGCGAGCCCCGTGGCGAGCGTCTGGCGGCGGGTCAGGAATGGCATGAAGCGCTCCTTCAGCGATTGCGAATGAGCGGAGGCTAGCCAGAAGCCGGGTTGGCCCGAACGAAGTTTTCTCGAAAAGCATATGAAAAATCGTGCAAAGAAGGCGATATTGCGCCCGAAGGCCCGGTCTTTTCTCCTGAATAGGGAGCGGGCAACCGGCGCGTCCTCCGCCGGAGCCGAAAAAGGCGAAGCGGTTCCCCGCATGCCCCGGTTTGCGTGAAGCTTGCCTCAGTTCGCGCGGATGCGGTGGGCGTCGGTGCAGAAGGCGAGGCGCCCGCCGGCAAAGGTCGCGACGATCCTGAGGCCGCGGGCGGAAGGTTCGGCCAGAACGAGATCGGCCCGCAGCCCTTCGGCGAGGCTGCCGCGATCGGTGAAGCCGAGATGCCGGGCCGGGTTGCGGGAGACCAGTGCCCAGCCCTCGGCGAGCGGCAGGGTGCCTTCCCGGTCAAGCCGCCAGACCGCCTGCGCCATGGCCGGGTAGTAATAATCCGAGGCGAGGATGGTTGCGAGGCCCTTTGCCACCATCTCCGCGGCGGCCGGGCAGCCGGTATGGCTGCCGCCCCGCACGACGTTCGGTGCGCCGAAGACGGTGGCCTCGCCGGCGCGGACAGCCTCCTCGGCGGTATCCCCGGTCATCGGGAATTCGGCGATCGCACAGCCGAGGGCGCGGTAGGCCTGCCGCTCGGCCGGCGAACGATCGTCATGCGAGAGCATGATGAGCCCGGCATCGCGCGCCATGCCGGCGATGCGCCGCACGGAACCCGCCACCTCGTCGCGCCGGGCCCAGAGCGCATCGACCAGCGTGACGAAGGCGGCCTCGTCGAGGCCCGAGCGTTCCACCATCCGGCCCAGTTTCGACTTCTTGCCGGTCGTCGTCTTGACGATGCCTTCCATATGGTCGTTGAAGGCCAGCACCTTGAGGCGCCCGCCGGCAATCCAGCCGGCCAGCATGGCCTCGCCATCGAGGTTGAAGGTTTCGTGCCGGAGATGGATATGCGTATCCGCCATCAAGTCGGGGCGCAGTTGCTCCACCGCCTCGATCAGCGCGTTTGCGTTCTCCTGCCCCCGCAGGCCGGGTTCCCAGGAACAGGTCACGCCATGGCAGGCGGTGGTGATGCCGTTGGCGACAAGCTGGCGATCGGTATCGAGCAGGGCCATCGACACGGGAAAGCCGACGCCGGGCCGGGGCATGATCTGCCGCTCGAAGGCATCGCCGTGGATATCGACCATGCCGGGCAGGACGAGCAGGCCCGCCGCATCGAACCGCAGGCGCGCGCCGAGGCCACGGGGCTCAAGCGAGAGCCCCTCGCGCGAGGCCAGCACATCCGCCGGCTCGAACCCGTTCTCGAGGAGGGCGCTTCCACCCTGGATCAGAATTGTCACGGCTGCACCTCCTGAAGCGCTTCGCCTAGGCGGGCTTCATGACAGGACGGTAACAGCCGGCGCACTTTCATGAGGTTCGGCGACAGCCGCTACACAAAGCGCGGCCAGTGCCGGAAAAGGTCGGCGATGCCATGGAGCTGCGCCCCCTCCGGCCCGGTGGCCAGCTGGCCTTCATTGGCGAGCGTCGCATAGCCATGGACGATGCTCCAGAGCAGGGTTTCCATCCGGGTCTGGCGTTCGCCGGCATCGGCATTGCCGGGGGCCAGCGATCCGGCCAGACGGGCGAGGATGGCATAGCTTGCGGCGGCGGCGGCCGAACGGTCCGGATCCTCGAAGTCGCAGAGATCGGCGGAAAACATCAGCCGGAACAGGGCCGGATTTTCCCGCGCGAAGCGGATGTAGCCCTCGGCGGCAGCGTGCAGCCGCTCGACCGGCCCGTCCGCCGGCTTGAGCCCCGCCTCGAGCGCCGCGGCATGGCGACGGAAGCCTTCCGCGGCAATGGCAGTCAGCAGGCCTTTCAGGTTGCCGAAATGGTTCTTCGGCGCGGTGTGGCTGACACCGACCCGCGCGGCGATCTCGCGCAGGGAGAGACCGCCGAGGCCACGCTCCTCCAGCAGGGCCAGCCCTGCCTCGACCAGAGCTTTCTTGAGGTTGCCGTGGTGATACGGGCGAGGCCCGGCGGGAGAGGGAGATGCACTCATGTTTCCAATGTAAATTTTCAACTTGGCATTAGCAAGGGGATCCGCTATCAGATATTTCCATTGGAAATTTCCAACGGAGAGATCGATGTCCCCGGATCTGCTTTTCGGCCATGCCGGCACCCTCGCCCTGACCGGGTGGGCGGTGCTGATCCTCGGGCCGAGGCGGGGCGCCTTCTGGCAGGCCTTGCCGGCCTGGGGCATCCCGGCGCTGCTTTCCGCGCTCTATAGCGGGCTGGCGCTCGCCTTCTTCGCCCCGACCGGAGGCGGATACGGCTCGCTGGCCGAGGTGCGGCAACTCCTCTCCTCGGATTGGGCCCTGCTGGCCGGTTGGGTACATTACCTCGCCTTCGACCTCGCTATCGGTGCCATGCTTGCCCGGCGGCTCGATACCATCGGCCTTGCCCGGTGGCTGCAGGCGCCGCTGCTCCTCCTCGTCTTCCTGTTCGGCCCGGTCGGCTTCCTGCTTGCGCTGCTGACGGAGCTTTTCCTGCGGGCTCCGGCCCGCCTCGCCTCCGGCCAACCCGCCGCCTGACCTCGAGGAATTCCCATGATCAGCCTGCCGTTTTCGACCCCGACCGCCTCGCTCGCACCGGCTGCGCGGGTGCCGCTCTTCCAGGCCCTCACGGCTCTGGCTCTCGCGCTCTCGCTGCTCTGCCTGCTCTGGATGCCTTTCGAGGCCAGGCAGATCGCCGGCGTGCCGGTTTTCCTGAAACCGATGAAATTCGCGATCAGCTTTGCCGCCCTGTTCGGAACGCTGGCGCTCGTTGAGACGCGCCTGACTGTGAGGACCCGGCAGGGCTGGGCCTGGCGGCTGACCGGCCTTGTCATGGCTGCGGCCTTCCTCGCCGAGATGGCCTGGCTGATCTGGCAAGCGGCACGCGGCGAGGCCTCGCATTTCAACCTCTCGACACCGTTTCACGCCTTCATGTATCGCAGCGTGATGGGCGGTGGCGCGCTGGCGCTGGTCTTCGGCATCGGGATCATCGGCTGGATCGCCCGCCGCGATGAGGGCGCCCGGCTTGGCCCGGGCCTTCGGGAGGGAATCTGGCTCGGCTTCCTTGCGAGCAGCATCCTGACCCTTGTCATTGCCGGCAAGCTTTCGACAGGCACCGGGCCTTTCACCGGCATCCACCCGCCGGGTGCGCCGGTGCTGCCGTTTTTCGGCTGGTCCGGCGTGACGGGGGATCTCCGGCCCGCTCATTTCCTGTCGCTTCATGCGATGCAGGTGCTGCCGCTGGTCGGGTTGTGGCGTGACCGGACTTCTCCCGCCCGAGCGAGGGGCTTTACCCGGCTTGCCGCGCTGGTCTATGCGGTGCTGACGCTGGCGGTGTTCGCGCAGGCGCTGGCTGGCTGGCCGCTGATCGTGCTCTGAGCCCGGTCGAGGGTTGCCGCCGGGCTTGCCTGGCGCCACGTTAGGCGGGCGAGGATGCTCGTCTGCGGGCCGCGACGACGAGGGACAATGGCCGAACCGATCATCATTCTGGGCGCCGGACAGGCCGCGGCACAAGCCGTGGCCTCGCTGCGTGCCGATGGCCATGCGGGCGAGATTGCGCTGTTCGGCGACGAGCCTTTCCTGCCCTACCAGCGACCGCCGCTCTCCAAGGCCTACCTGACCGGCGAGATCACGCCCGAGCGGCTGGAACTGCGCCCGCGCGCCTTCTACGAGGAGCGCGGCGTCCAGCTTCATCTCGGCCGACGCATCACCCGGATCGACCCGGCGGCCCGGCACGTCGAGGACGAGGCCGGACGCGCGCATTCCTATGCGAAGCTGCTGTTCGCGACCGGCACGCGCGCCCGGCGGATTGCCCTGCCGGGGGCCGATCTTGCGGGGATCCACCATCTGCGCGGCATTGCCGATGTCGATGCCCTGCGCGCAGCTTTCGCACCCGGCCTGCGGCTGGCGATCATCGGCGGCGGCTATATCGGCCTCGAAGTGGCCGCCAAGGCGCGGGCGCTTGGTCTCGACGTCACGGTGATCGAGGCCGCGCCGCGCATCCTCGCCCGCGTTGTCGCCGATGGCACCGCTGCCTTCCTCGACCGACTGCACCGCGAGAAGGGCGTCAAGCTGCTCGCTGGCACCGGCGTTGCGGCGATCCGTGGCCCGGACCGCGCTACCGGCGTCGAACTCGCCGATGGCCGCGTGATACCGGCCGATCTCGTGCTGGTGGCTGTCGGCGCCTTGCCCAATGTCGAACTGGCGGCAGCAGCCGGCCTTGCCGTGGAGAACGGGATCGTTGTCGATGGCGCGGCCCGGACCAGCGCGCCCGACATTTTCGCCGCCGGCGATGTCACCGCGTTCGAGAGCCGGCTCTATGGCCGCCGCATCCGGCTGGAATGCGTGCAGAACGCCATCGACCAGGCGAAAGTGGCGGCCTCGGCCATGCTGGGGGGCGACCCGGCCTATGATCCGGTGCCGTGGTTCTGGTCAGACCAGTATGACACCAAGCTGCAGATTGCCGGGCTCAGCCAAGGGTTCGACCGGACAGAAACCGAGGGCGATCCCGCCTCCGGGCGCTTCGCCATCCGCTATTTCCGCGACGAGCGGCTGATCGCGGTGGATTCGCTCAACGATCCGAAATCCCATCTCCTCGGGCGCCGGGCTCTGGCCGAACACGGGGTCAGCCGGTAACGAAGCGGCGGTCGAGCCAGTCCTTCCAGCGCATCACCCAGCGCCCTTCGAGGGCCAGCCAATCGCCCCGGGCGGCGATTGCGCGGCCATCACCGGTGGAAAGCAGGGCGAGAGAGGCCGATTGCGGGCGATAGCCCTCCAGGGGCATGCCACTCGCAAGGCGCAGGAGGTTTTCTGCGAGGACGAGGCCCTGCCGCACGGCGAAAACGCCGGCCTTTTCATGCGGGGAATCTGCCATCGTCGCGCAATCGCCGGAGGCGAAGAGGCGGTCATCGCCGAGGCTGCGCAGATCCGGCCCGACCAGGAGCGAGCCATCCGCCGCCGCCGGCAGCCCGGTCGTGGCGAGCCAGCCCGCAGCGCGGGCACCCGTCGCCACGATCACCGCTTCTGTCGCCTCGTGCCGGCCATCGCGCGCGGTGGCGCCTTGCGGGTCGATGCGGATGGCGTCGAAGGCCTCGACAAGGCGGATATCGTGCCGGGTGAGGGCAGCGCGGACCAGCGCCTGCGCGCGGCGGTTGAGGCGGGGCACGAGCCCCGACCGGACGAGCAGGGTGATCGCGACCGGCCCGGAGGCCACCCTCTTCGCCACCTGCCGGAAGGCGAGGGCGAGTTCAACCGCCGCCGGCCCGCCGCCGATCACGGCAAGGCTCCGAGCGCCATCTGGCCGGGCAAGAGCAGCGCAAACCGTGTCCATCGAGTCGAGGAAGCGGCTGATCGGCTTGACGGGAAAGCCGAATTCCCGCGCGCCCTCGATGGGGGCAAGATCGGGCGTGATCCCGATATTCACCGCCAGCCAGTCATAGGGGAGAGCCTCGTGGTCGGCGAGGAGCAGCCTGCGCCGGGCCCGGTCGATGCCGGTGGCTCTGGCTTCGACGAAGCGCGCCCCCGCCGCAGCGGCAAGCGGCGCGAGCGGGATTTCCAGCGCCTCGCGCGGGTAAAACCCGGCGAGATGGCCGGGCAGCATCCCGGAATAGGGTGAGGCCGGCCGCTCGCTGACCAGCGTGATGAGGGTATCGGCGGGCCGGCGCCGGACGAAGGCGCGCAGGACGCCGATATGGCTGTGGCCGCCGCCGAGAAGGACGAGGTGCCGCGCCATCGCCTCAGGGCCGGGGCTGCCGGCTTTCCAGCCGGCGGCGGATCGGGATCGATGCAAGCGCAAGGAATGCCAGCCCGCCGAGGCCGATCAGGATTTCCGGCGTCAGGATCATGCCGAGCGAGACCGGCGCCTCGCTGTCGAGGATCCGATCCAGCCCCGCGCCGGCGGTGGAATAGATGGCGGTGGCGGGAATGATGCCGAGGGCCGTCGTCGCGACATAGACCGGCAGCGGAACGCCCACGAAGGCAGGAACGAGATTGACGAGGAAGAACGGGAAGACCGGCACCAGCCGCAAGGTCAGCAGATAGGGCACGGCATCCCGCCGGATGCCCTCGGCGATCCGGGCCGCCGGTGCGCCGAGCCGGTCCATCGCCCTGCCGCCGAAGACGCGCCTTGCCATGAGGAAGATCAGCGTCGCCCCTGTCGTCGCGCCCAGCAGCGTGAGCAACGTTCCCGGTACCGCCCCGAAATAGAGCCCGCCGGCCAGCGTCAGGATGACGGCCCCCGGCATCGAGAACGTGACAGCGGTAATGTAGAGCGCGACGAAGGCGATCGCGGCGAGCGCGCGATGCCCGTCGACCCAGCCCGACAGGAGCTGGTGATGCTGGCGCAGGCTGTCGAGCGAGAGATAGCCCGTCAGGCCCGAGGCATGGACCAGCACCGCGCCCGCCAGAAGCAGGGCAACCGGCCAGAGCCTGGTCCAGAGCGGGCGGGCAGGGGCCTCGCTCATGGCAGGAACCGCTGGATCCAGCCGACAAGGCGGCGCGTGCCGGCGCCGAACAAGGTTGGCGTATAGAATTGGCCGGCGGCGCGTTTCGAGATCTCCCCCAAGGTGGGATAGGGCAGGACCATGCCGGCAATGGCGCCGATGCGCAGCCCCGCCTGCAGCGCCAGCGCCCAGAGGCCGATCAGTTCGCCGGCATGCGGGCCGACCAATGTCGCGCCGAGGATCCGGCCACGCCGGTCGGTGAGGATGCGCGCCCAGCCCCCGGTGCGGCGTTCCGTGCGGGCGCGGTCATTCTCGGCGAAGGGGCTGGTCAGCACACGGATTTCGCCGTGGCGCGCCCGGGCCGTAGCCTCGTCGAGGCCGACTTGCGCCAGTTCCGGCTCGGTATAGGTGACGCGGGGCAGGGAGGCGAGGCTCGCGCGTGCCGGCCATCCGAAGAGCGCGTTGCGGAGGACGATGCCAGCCTGATAACCGGCGAGATGGGTGAATTGTGCGCCGCCGGTAACATCGCCGATGGCAAAGACCCGGCGGTTTCCGGTGCGCAGACGGGCATCGACCGTAATGCCGGCGGGATGGACGCCGATGCCGGCAGCCTCCAGCCCAAGCCCTTCGACATTGGGGCGCCGGCCGGCAGCGACGAGGAGATGGCTCGCTTCGAGATGTTCACCGCCCTCGAGATGGAGGACGAGGCCGGCCTGTGCCGGCTCGACCCGGGCAAGGCGGATGCCCTCGCGGATGATCACGCCCTCCGCCTGCAATGCGTCCCGCACCAGAGCGGCGGCGGCCTCATCCTCGCGCGCGAGAACTCGGCCCTGTTCGAGTACCGTGACGCGCGCACCAAGCCGGCCGAAGGCCTGCGCCATTTCCATGCCGATCGGACCGCCGCCGAGAATCGCCAGATGGTCAGGGCGGGTATCGAGGTGGAACAGCGTTTCGTTGGTGAGGTAGGGGATATCGGCCAGGCCGGGAACCGGCGGGATGGCGGCGCGGGAGCCTGTGGCGATGACGAAGCGCCGGGCCGTGATCCGGCTTTCGCCAACGGCGAGGGTGCGGCTGTCGAGGAAACGCCCGGTGCCGGCAAGGACCACGACGCCGAGGCCTTCGAAGCGCTCCACGCTGTCATGCGGGGCGATGCCGGCGATCACGCCCCGGACATGCGCCTGGACGGCGGCAAAATCGATTGCGGGCTCGACCGGGGTTATGCCGAAGCCCGTCGCCTCGCGGAAGCCCTGCGCACAGGAGGCCGCGGCAATCAGCGCCTTGGAGGGCACGCAGCCGGTATTGAGGCAATCACCGCCCATCTCGCCCTTCTCGACAAGGATGACGGAGGCGCCCATCTGCGCCGCGCCGGCCGCGACCGAGAGCCCGCCCGGCCCGGCGCCGATCACGCAGAGATCAGCCTGCCAATGCCCGTTCCGTTGACGGGGCCTGCGCGGGGAGGGGGATAGCATTGAAGGAGGACCAGGGCTGGACAGGAGCGTCATCCTTCCTATACCCGAATGATCTCGCATGCCGATCAAGCCTTTGTGTGGTTTCTCCCCCGAATTTCGCGCCAGCCTGCGCCCGAGAGTCTCCCAGCCCCCATGCTCAACGTCCTGCTTGACCTTCTGGCCCTGGCGAGCGCGCTGGTTGCTGCATGGCTCTGGTACCGCGCCAGCAACCATTCCGTGCGACGGGTCTCGAAATACGAGGAACTCAACGCGCTTGATCTCAATCGCATCATCACCGCGATCAACCGCACGCAGGCCATGAACCGCCGCGCGGCCATCGCCACCGCCATTTCCGCTTTGGTGATCGCCTGCAAGTTCGCCCGAGACCTGTTGGCCGCGATGGGATGAAGCGGGGCGGGCCCGGCGGAATTTCGCCCTTGAAATTGCCGCCAATCCCGCCTAAACGGCGCGGCAGTTCGCGAGGGGGTTCCCGCGCGATGGGTCCAACGCTGCCATTCAAATCGGGGACGCCTCATGGGCAAGGAAAAGTTTTCTCGGAACAAGCCGCACTGCAACATCGGGACGATCGGTCACGTTGACCATGGCAAGACGTCCCTGACGGCGGCGATCACGAAGGTTCTTGCCGAGTCCGGTGGTGCGACGTTCACGGCGTATGACCAGATCGACAAGGCGCCGGAAGAGAAGGCGCGCGGGATCACGATCTCGACGGCCCATGTCGAGTACGAGACCAAGAACCGCCACTACGCGCATGTGGATTGCCCGGGCCACGCGGATTACGTGAAGAACATGATCACGGGCGCGGCGCAGATGGACGGCGCGATCCTCGTGGTTTCGGCGGCTGACGGCCCGATGCCGCAGACGCGCGAGCACATCCTTCTGGCGCGCCAGGTCGGCGTTCCGGCGCTGGTGGTGTTCATGAACAAGGTCGACCTCGTCGAC
>JAPZTO010000016.1 GCA_027532775.1 Beijerinckiaceae bacterium | reverse complement strand
TGGTCTTGGCTGTTTATATTTTAACCAATAAATTGCTGTATTGCAAGCATAGTGAGCTTTTAAAGATAAATTATTGTTTTATTGGTCAGCAATAATTGTCTGTTTTTTATTTAATTTTACATGACAAGTTCGGAAGAGCCTCGATTCCTTAAAATCAGGCATTGCTTCTATTATTTCATTTATGTTTTTTGAATAATAAAAATAAAATACAGAAGTGTAGTTTTTTATTTCGCTAGGAATGGTTTTACTAAGATGAATTTGTTGTGTTTCGTTGTTGGTAACTAAACATAATTGAGTTTCTTCTAACTTTATTGTTTCATTAATTCTGTACTGCGAGTAAAAATCATAAGCGATAGATTTTAATGTATCGGAATTTCCCCAAGAAATACCTTTTTCTTTGTTTTTTAATTGATAATGTATTCGTAATTTTGGAAAATCAATTACTAAATCATCTACAAAAGTTTTGAGTTGACTAAAAAATTTAGCATCAATGCCTTCTTCAACTATCTGTTTAGCTATTTCGCTCAATTTGTATATGGCAAAAAAATCCTCGTATTCTTTTCCCTTATTATTGTTGGTTCCTCCTCTATTTTTATTTTTGATATACGTTAAGGCATCTTCACCAAAAATTGTTTGAATTAATTCGTCTGTGTACATAATTTTTCAGAAAAATAAGAAATTATTTGATTATTTCATTGAATCCCAAGCCTCTAGAACTAGGCGATGGATGCTGTATTCACCGTACTTCTTTATCTTGTGGTTCTCTTGGGTTTGGTAGGTAAAATGTATTCTAAGATACATTCCTCCTAGCAAGGGGGTGGAACGAACCACAAAGACACAAAGGACACAAAGATCGATCCTATGTAAGTTAAACTTATCACACAGAACCTAAAAGAGCTATCTCGTTGTTCTTGAGGACTTAATATTAGGCATTTTCCTACTGGGAAGTGATTAGACTTCATACCAAAGGCTATCAGCAAGATTAAGTGTCCACTGTTTAAAAAATTTAGGGTATTTTGTTGACGTGATTTCTTTCCCTTCGCGAATTTTCCCCTTCCACTTTTCGATAGTTGAGGTTGGTATGCCTATCTTTTTACTTAATTGGTCATTGGTTAAGCCTTGTCGGTTGCTTACTGTACCCTCACCCGTTACTGATTCAATTGAAACAGTGTCACCCGGGACGGGACCGATCGCGACCTTGTCCGGTTCAACGATTGAGTCAGGTTCCATAGTCTCAACCGTGGCAACGGTAGGAAGGGGGGAAGTGACTGACTCATGATCAGGCTTATCTATTTCCGTATCCTCTATTTTAGATTCAATATAGTCGATCAACTTTTGATCATCCATAAAATCTAGCCTCAATGCTTCTTTAATCAAGGGTTCCATATCGGGGGTTTCCCCTTGTCTATCCTCTTTACTATCCAACTGAGAAGCGAGAGCATTTAGTCGATGCTCTAGGCTAGTGATTTTTTCCGATAATCCTTGATCACAATCATTTAGGCGATCATCAAAAGCGACTACCCAATCATTAAGCTTTTTGCTTATTTGGCCTACTCGTTCATCTATTTTTTGAGTAGTCATCTCTAATTTGTCTATCCGGTCAGTGTCTATCTGATTGTCTATCCGGTTCCCCTTACCAGTGACTAGCTTAATGTCTATCCTACCGTCTAGGCATCCTGAGATAAAATCATATAGAAGTGAGGCTGTGTCAGTGTTTTGGCTTTTTGCCAAGTCTCCAAAAGCTTGTCTTTTGTCCCCTTCGATCCTGATTGTGATTAGTTTATCGCGTGCCATAGTTGTCTATCCTTTTGTCTATCTGTCTATTCATAAGATAGCCAATTGTATAGTCATTGTCTAGCCAATAGTGGACACTTTGAGAATTGGCACTCTATCTAAAGAATTGGCACTCGATCGCATTAAATCAGATTTACCGCGTCCCGGACGTTTTCATCGGTGACTTCTAAATAAACCGATAAGGCCGCTAAGGATGAATGGCCTGAGATTCTCTGAATAGTTCGGAGGGGAACACCCCGCGCGTGCATACGGGTTAAAGCAGTTCGGCGAAAAGAATGGGTAGATACTCCCTTAATCCCCAATTTCTGGCAAGCTTGCCTAAGCGTTAGATCAGCATAGGCAGTAGTTAGGGGTTTAGTGCCGTCCCTACCGGGAAAAAGAAACTCGTTCGGAGATGCGATCGAGTCGATGTAATCATTGAGAATTATTTCAAGTCTAGGGGATATGGGAAGCGATCGCGTCCCCCTTTTCCCCTTAGTATTCGCTTTCCTGAGAGTAATCACCCCGCCGGCTATGTCAGAAAATCTGATAGATAACGCTTCACTGATTCTACAGCCACAATAAAGACAGATAGCAAACACAGCCCTATCCCTCTCGGAAAAAAGGCTAAATATAGCGGTAATCTCGCTATCTGTCAGTATTTTCGCTTGGCCGTTGCGATCGCATTTCATTCTTAGGTAAAGTTTCAGAATTACCAAGTCAGCGACGGTAAAAAACCCGTGGGGTTCACGGGTAGGGATACCTATATATGTCAATCTATGGACACGCCTAACGATACCTCTAGCACTTTCTCAATGGCTCTAAGGGTTTCGATCGGTAAGCTTACAAGCTTCTCAGTCTCGATTCGATTCCAGTAAGCTACACTTATCCCGGCCTCAGCAGCTAATTGAGTAATGGTTTTGGGTGAGGCTTTTCTTTCCCGGCGAATGCGATCGCCTAATCCCTCAACTTCATAAACACGGGTAACGCTGATCTTCATCTTTGATATAGTCATTAGTTATTACTCAAGTATCTACTATCAATATATTCTTATAGTAACTTAAGATTAATCTCTTGACAAGTATCTACTAATAGATTATTATACAGATATAGAGAAAAGCGAACGCGCCCAATACCACTTAGTGCGATCGCTTCTCTCTCGTAAACCTAACAAAGTTGATGATACATCATGAAACTCATTCAAGCAATAGCGCTCGATCGTCCCCGCGAAGTAAAAACAAAGTTTGGCCAACGTCTCGTTATCGACTGCCGTAACCGCGATACCGGTGAGACTTTCCCTATATGGCGCGGGGTTGATGACGACTACAGCCGTCGCTATGTGATCAAAAATTCCCCTTTAACTGTGGGGGTTGACTCCAAAGGAAAATTTAACTTGATCGAAGACCCGGCGTTAACTAATTTAGGTCAACCCCTTCCAGAGTCACCCGTACCCGTGCGGCCTCTACATAATACCAATCACGTTATCGCTCAAAACAGCGAGAAACCTAGCGAGAGTGAGCAATCTTTCCTAAACCCCTCTCAGAAGCGAGAAATAGCCCAATACATCCAAGAAATGGCTAAACTTTACGGGTTTTGTTTACAGCAAGCTGACGGGTTAGGAGTCGATGGTGAAGACCGTCGCGCTATTGCTACTACCCTCTATCTAAGCACTCAAAAGAAATTCTCGCTCTAAACAGATAGCAATCGAGGGGATTAATTCCCCTCCTAAATTAGGAGTAAAAAAGATGACAAAACTTAAGGAATACACTGGAATACTCACAATTAATCTCGAAGTAACTCTACCCGCAAAAAGCAAAAAACAAGCCCTAGAATTGCTAAATGAAATTTACCCGGCTATCTCGCTTAGCTATGGGGAAAATATACCTGATTTAATCGATTGGCGAGACAATATCGACTATGTAGATTGGGAGATAGAGGATTAGTAATCAGTTATCAGTTATCAGTAAAAAACCATTAATAGGAGTAATCAAAATGACCACAAAAGAACAATATTACCAACGGCTTTCGAGTGCCAAAAAACCCACAGACCCCGACACTTTAGCGGTTCTTAATTACTTTGGCGATGATAATCGATATTGGTACATTAACTCCCTTGATTGCCGTTCTTTTTTAGGCCAATCAGGGCATTTTATGAGAGAACTGGTGTTAGAAACCGGCGGGGATTTAACGGTTATTTTAGCCAAAACTCAGGAAACCCTCACCCCCTTAATGCCTCTAGGTATTGCCGATTTTGACCGGGTTGATTGGGATTTTGTGGGACTTTGGTATCTGTGGGGGGAGCTATTTGATGAGATAGAAGATATGTAAGTTTTTTGTAAGTTAATTGTAAGTTTTTTGTAAGTATCAATCAATTGTATCCCGTGTAACCCTTACCCTGATTGGGTTTTAAGGTTTTGGGCTTGTGATTTTTGGGAACTTCACAAAACTTTAATATTTTCGTAGTATGAATTAGGTACATTTTTAATCATTATGTGTTACCTTACTATTAAAGAAAAGAGAGGTCAAAGATGAAAGTAAAAAACGTCTCCCTAGTGGCCAAGGTTTCCCCTGAGATGAAGCGTCAAATTTTTGAAATTGCTGAAAAAAGGAATGATACGGCAGCCACGGTGATGCGAGAGATGATCCGAGAATCCTTAGACAAGCTAGAAACAGCCTAAAAAATAACCACTCCCTAGCCTGCGAAGCTTCGGGAGTGGTCAAAACTTATATTCTTAATGAGATGAATAATACCATCAAAACACCACAAAAGTCAAGAGTTTCCCTGAATGCCACGGGATTAAGCGATAGAAAGATTACCAGCCCAATAGAAGCTTTACTAAGCAGAATAAAGGCTAATTTTGGCAAAATAAGCCAGAATACCCTTAATTTTGTGGCACGGGTAGGGTTAGGCACGGTACAAAAAATCAATTTTTCTGGGGGTGTAGCATGACCCCTAATCATTTAATCACCCTAGAAAAAGCACTCAATGAATTCTCGCAGACTTTTGGGGAATTAGAGTTAATAGCCCTAACAGCGGCCCATATCGGGGAATACTGCGAAACCCGACGGGAAAAGCGAGAAGCTTACCGGATAGCGGCAAAAATCATCGGATGTGACCGTAAACACTTACAGGCTATCTGTGAGAAGCTTGATCGGCTTCAATCTCGGATAAATTTTGATTTTGATGGGGGTGTGGAATGAGTAGAAGCTTTCAACCCCTAAAAAAAGGATGCCCGATCTGTAACGGCGCTCGTAGGGACTGCCGGCAATCCTTGCTAACTAATCTAATTCATTGCCGGGATATGGATGCTAACCCCCCCGATTACATCCATAGGGGGATAGATAGCAACGGCTTTAATATGTGGGCATTCAAGCCGGATGCTGACAACTGGAATGATGAGAAGCGCCGGGAATATCGGGAACAGCGAGAGCGCGAAAAGCAATTAGAACGGGAAAGACACGCTCGATCCTTGTCCCCCATAGAACGGGATAGAGAGATTAAGAAAATCTTAAATCAACTGACTCTATCTGATAGTGATCGCATTCTGCTAAAAAACCGCGAGTATTTGACCGATGACAGAATAGCCAACTTTAGAACCGTTGAACAATGGCAAAAATTAACCCCGGCAGTCTCTCCCGGTCTGTCAGGGGTTAATTGGGACGGTGGGAAGTTAAATAATCCCATTAATGGGATTATGGTGCCAATTCCAGACCATAACGGCTTATTTGTCAGTTTAAGACTCTATAACCCCAATAGTAAAGAAAATGACACAGGAAAATATATATGGCTGTCTTCCCGTGTGCGGGGGGTTGACCCAAAACTACAAAATGGTGAGCTACCCATAGCTATCTATTGGCCTAGCCAATTAAAACACCATGACCAGATAGGAATCTGTGAAGGGTTAGAGCTTAAACCTGCTATAGCTGCTGACAGATTGGGGATACCCTTCATCGGAGCATCGGGGGGGAATTTTGCGGGTAGTAAGGAATCTTTACTAAATGCGATCAAGGCAATAAAAGAAAGATTAGGGAACCCTAGCGCGGTCGCGACCCTTTACCCCGACGCGGGTAGTTTGGTTAATGAGAATGTTACTAACCAGTATCGTAAACTGTCTGACATTTTACCGATCCAGATTGCCTATTGGGGTCATGGTTTTGACAAGAAAATCGGTGATATTGATGAGATAGGGAATCTGGAATCAATCGAATTTATCACGCCTAGCCAATTCTTTGAATTAGCTAAGAAAGATTTATCATTCTGGGAAAAGGTAAAGCGATTAGCATTTAAAGATCGGAAAAAAACCAGAAAACCTTTACCCTCACCCTTACCGACTAAACGAGAGGCAAAAATCTATGACCGCTCTAATCGATTAAATGAATGGGCATCGGGTAAATATATCTTAGATACTTCGCCAACTGGAAGCGGTAAATCTTACGATGCTGGCAAGGCAACCCCTGAGATGATGGGAGTTACAGATTTATTTTATATTACCAGCGACCCTCGAAATGTCTCAACCCCAACGTTAAAAGATTGGCCAATATTAGAGGGCCGTCACGCCGGGCTATCCCGTAACCCATTGGGGGAAGTGAGAACCAGAAAAAGGAAAGACTCACTCGATCGCTATCAGGAAAAAGATTTAAGGGCTAATTGTGCTAGACCCTTTACCCATGCGGCCTTAGCCAATCAAAATATAAGCCACGGAATAGAATCATCGACTATCTGCAAGGGTTGCCAATTCCTTGAATTATGCCGGTCTGGTAAAGGGGATTATGACTACCTACAAAAGCGTGCGATTGCATTGCAATCTAAACGGTTAATAGCTCACCCGGCAAGCTTACCTAATCCTAAGTCATACGATCCTGAAAATGGTTTCGATTATGGGAATACGACCCTAATTTTCGAGGAAAGCGAGTTAAGCTGTAACACCACGAAAATAGTTAAGGTAGGGGAAAAAGATATTACAGCCTCGATCGCAGCCTTAGCAAAAAAAGATAATGATCTTTTCCTATCCTTAAGGTCTTTACTGGATGCCGTTGAGAAGCTTCTCTCGGAAAAGCAGTCTAATCGCTATGGTTTTGATGGTAAAACCTTAAGAGAGAAGCTTTTAGGATTAATTCCTAGCAATCTCGATTTAAATCGCCTAAAAGAAGCATTAACCCCCGATTTAAGCTTTCTTGACCCAATTAGTGAAATGGGGGAATCAATAGCTGATATGCCGGCATCGGTCCGCAAGGCATTCGCTGAAAAGGATAGCAATTTAGCGGAAAAAGCCGAAAATCAAGCTTTAAAGCAGTGGCTACCTGAATTAATCAATGCTTTACAGGGTAAAGGCTATTTATCGCTTAATCATGGTGTTTTATCGGTATCTTTCCTTGATTCTCGATTACAAGCGATTATAAATGAGGCCGCTAAGGTCATCTTCCTATCGGCCACGGAATCGATCGAAAACCTTGAGGCCCGAACCGGGCTAAAAATTGATCTAATTACTACCGGGGGGGGGATTCCAGAGAATATCAGGTTTATCCAAGTGTCAGACCTTGGCCGTAATGGGATAAGCCGGGGAAACCAGCAAAAAAGAATGGTTAAGGCTATCCTTGACTATTACCGGCAAGACGACCCCGATAACACGGCTTTTATCAGATTCCAGTCTCACTGTAAGGATGATGGGGATGAGACAAGCCTAAGACATTTTGTCAATTCTCAGGGAACGAATGCGATCGATGGTGTTACCCGTCTAATCATTGATGGTTTACCATGCCATAATCTAGAATCCCTACGGCATGATTACGCTATTGGCACTGGCAATGACCCCTATGGTGAGGGTTTTAACCGCTATGTTCACCATCAAATTTTGAGAGTCATTAAACAAGAGACAGGGAGGCCGCGGGCTAATCTTTACCGGGATCGAATTTTCGAGATTGTTCTCTTGACCGATTATGATTTTAGTGGACTCATCCCCCCTAACCAGATTAAGCAGTGTAAAGCGCATGAAATCACCCCTCTCGCTGAAAGTGTCAGCGAACGGACTAAACGGCTAATAGGTGAGGCTGCTAATCGGTTGTGGGAATCTGGACAAAAAATAACCGAGCGTGCGATCTCTACTGTAACCGGCATGGCACGGACTACGGTCAATCGATGCCGGGAATTTTTGGATGAAATCTTGGCCACATTTACTATAAAGGATTCATATAGCAATTGTGGCCAAGCTGAAACCCTTACCCAGACCGACACAGACCTAATTAATGATGCTACGGTTTACCTAGAGGCCGCTAGTGAGGACTCACTCCTAACGGAATTTGGGAACATCCTAGAGGTACTCGATCGCAATCAGTGGGCCGCCCTATGGGGATTTATACCTATTCCGATAAGAGATAAGCTTCTTAATCAGCTTTTGGCGATTGCAACTTAATCACTAATCATACTCAAAACTCAAAACCGAAAAAATTGCGTATTTTTGGGCATTTTACCCTTGAGAAATGTTTCAGAGCTAATCGGGGTTAGGGTAGTAAACCTTATAAAAAATTCTAAGCGCTGACTAATCTAGCTCGTCGAGAGCGAACCAGTTCTGGGATATAAGTGTTCTTGTCATCTTGTCCTTGAAAACCAAGCCTTTCGTACACAGAGCCGCCAATGCCAGGTATCACCTCACCGTCTGACGTTCGCTGATCATCTTTTGCAAAATATATGAATTCAAATTTATTAGATATTTCTCGTTCAAATTCAATTTTTAATTTTTCTTCTGCATTAATATACATTACTGGAGCTACGATTAAAATTTTATTTGGATTAATTTTTTGAATTAAATTGACAAGGTTTGTTTTGACTACGCAAGCTCCAGAAATAATAGACTTAACAATAATCAAATAATCGATATTGCTGGGGCTGGGTTCCTGATATTTTTTTAGAATTGGAGCTACTTTTAAGTCGCTAATTCCAAAAGGAGAAAATCTTTTGTTCCAAAAACAAGCATATCCTATGTTAGAAAAATGGTTCTCTAACTGTAGGATAATGCCTTTTGCTAAAAAATCAGCATCTTCAACGGTAGAGGCTAAATATAGGCTATGGGGTGAGCTATCGATAACTCTATTTAAAATTATTTGCCCGAGCTTATTACCGAGTTGTTCCATTACTTCACGATACCTTTCAGGTTCAATACTTTTATTTGCTAAAATTTCAAGGTAGGTAAGGATTGTGCGATCATTGTTAACAAAATTAGATGTTTGTCTGGTCATATTAAAAACTTCTCCAAGTCTTCAAAAGAGGTGGGCTGAAATTGCTTGATTAAATCTTGAATTTTTTTGAAATTTGAACTTTCTATATCATGATATATGGTTCCCGTATCTAAACCATCAGCATAATCCCAATGCAAAAATCCCTTAGAGACATTATACTGGAATCTGGGAATCCGATCCAAAATACTTCGCATTCCTGGATCTAGCTCAATATCCGAACTAAACAATCGGATGTATGATGGCTGGGTAGTTTGGGCTTTGTGTAAAAGCTCGCTCACCGAAACTTCTGACGTATCTATTGAATACCAAGCTCCCAATAAAACGGTCGCAACACATTCGATTTTGTCTGGCTCAGGCCTGTCAAAAGCAGATAGATAACTTATCGATTCCGGTTCTTCCGAACTTACCATGTAAAATCAACTAGCAAAATGCCAATTTAATAAACATCTAAGACTAAAGTTTTTAAAGTTTCTAAATCCATAGCCTCTCCTTTTAATCACCTTCAGTTTATTATTAATTCCTTCCACTG
>JAPZTO010000017.1 GCA_027532775.1 Beijerinckiaceae bacterium | reverse complement strand
CACATGAAACTATCAGATTATGCTAAGAAAAAAGGGATCAGTTATGACACTGCTTGGAGAATGTGGAATCGAGGGCAGTTACAAGGAGAACGTCTTCCTACAGGAACAATTATTATTTTTGAAGATGACCGTTCTTGCGGTGAAAATAAAGTAGCTATTTATGCGCGAGTTTCTAGTTCAGAAAATAAATCTAACTTAGAGACTCAGGCAAAAAGATTGGAAGCTTATTGTATTGCGAAAGGCTATCAAATTGTTCGAGTAGTTAAAGAAGTAGGAAGTGGAGTCAATGATCATCGAAAGCTATTATTAAAACTTCTAGAACAAACTGATTATAATTTGATTGTCGTAGAACATAAAGATCGTTTAAGCAGAGTAGGGTTTAATTATCTGAAAGTTCTTTTAAATCAAACAAATAGAGATATAGAGGTCGTGAATCTAGCAGAAGAAAGAAAAGACGATTTAATGGAAGACTTCGTGAGCATAATTACCTCATTTTGCGCTCGATTATACTCATTAAGACGACGAAATAGAAAGACAGAATGTTTAATTAAATGCCTTGAGGAGAATGATGAAATTAGTTCAAAAACATCTAATTAAATTTAATCACAAAAATTATTCAGTAATTGATAAATTAGGATTTTTATCGAAGAATCTGTATAATTGTGCTGTTTATTTAAACCGTCAAGTTTTCTTTTCACATCAACCATTTTTAACAATGACTGAGTTACATCATGCCTTAAAAATGAGTCCAGATTATCAAGCCTTACCCGCCAAAGTAAGTCAGTTAGTATTAAAGCAAGTAGAAAAAACCTTTAAATCCTACCAAAAAGCGAAAGAACAATACAAAAAATCGCCAGATAAATTTACAGGAGAGCCTAAGTTGCCAAGATACAAAGACAAGGAAAAAGGTAGAAACGTTTTAACTTATAACTATCAAGCCATTTCTAAAAAAGCGTTGAAGCAAGGTTTAATCAAGCTATCAGGGACTAATTTAGAATTTAAAACTAATTTAAAGAAAGTCTTAGAGGTCAGGATTATTCCTAAATTGGGTGCTTATTGTTTAGAGATTGTCTATGAACAACCATCCTCATCAAGTCAAGAGGGAGAAAGATATGCTTTTATCGATTTAGGCTTAAATAACCTAGCTGCTGTTACCTCTAATATTCCCGAATTTCAGCCAACTTTAGTATGTGGAAAAGCCTTAAAATCCTGCAATCAAAAGTACAACAAGACACTAGCTAAACTCAAATCGGAATTACCCAGTCTACAGAAGACCAGTAAAAGAATACAAGGTTTAACTTTAAAGCGTAATTGCAAGGTGGATTATTACCTCCACACCGCTAGTAAATATATTATTGATAAATTACTAGCTCATCAAATTAACCTTTTAGTTATTGGTCATAATCAAGGCTGGAAACAAAACATTAATATTGGAGATAGAAATAACCAGTCATTCGTAAATATTCCTCATTCAAGGTTTATCGAACAACTTACCTATAAAGCAAATTTAGTAGGAATAGAGGTCAAAACAACTAATGAAAGCTATACCTCTAAATGTAGTTTCTTAGACTTAGAGTCTATTCAAAAGCAAAAAAGCTATTTAGGCAAGAGAATTAAAAGAGGACTATTCAGAAGCTCGTCGGGTTATTTCTATGGAGCAGATATTAATGGTTCCTTAAATATTGGAAGAAAGGTAGTCGGAGAGGCCGCCTTTAGCGGGAATCCGATAGAGAGGTTCGTAGTTAACCCAGTACGGGTCAAAGCGTACAAAGCTAATTCTAGATGCAATATTTGCGTACAGAATTAGTAACTAT